>CAWECD010000007.1:0-430771 GCA_963807575.1 uncultured Acidimicrobiaceae bacterium | reverse complement strand
CGACAAATGGCCAGGGGATAGGAGAGAGGGGTACGCAGACGGGTACAAACGGCGGACAAGCTGGGAGAACGGCCCGACCGAGACAGCTGGCGAGCTAGAGAGTGAGCGAGCCAGGCCGGCCAGGAGTGTGAGCGGGAGCCAGCCGGGGCGTGAGCGAGCCAGCCTGCCAGGGACGGCGGTGGGGGAGGGGGGCCTGCCAGCCGAGACGGTGATCGGGAGTGGTGCGGCTGGGGGGGGGGGGGGGGACTTCGATAGTCTCAGGCTGTGACAGGCACGTCCGATATCGCCTCGGAATTGCGACCCGAACTGGTCCGGAACCTAACCGGTGAGTTCTACGTGGCGAGTTATCGGCGCGGATACCGCTGGGGACGCGAAGAGGTCACGCGGCTACTCGAGGACATTGACCCGAGCGGCCGAAGCAGGTACTACCTGCAGCCAATCGTCGTCAAACGCCGCGGTGGCGGTTGCTTGAGCGAGCCGACATTCGGTGTGTTGTTCGGTACGCGTCGGAAGCCGGCGTAATTCCCAAGCGTCCCGTCACGATCGGGTTTGCAGATGCTTCGCAAGAAAGGTTCCTGTGCCTACCTCGGCGCTAGGTTCCCCCGACTCCCCGGGAGTGGGCGGGCTGAAGTGGTGGACGACTTGCCAGGAGGAGCCACGGGTTGAACGACTGAGCGTGAAAGGCTTTGGGACCTTCGGCCCTATTCCCAGATCCGACCGAGGTTCCAAAATTGCACCTTGCCCCGTGGGCCCTTCGTATGGGAGGCAGCCATGACTGCTGTTCAGCGAGGTTCTTTCGGATCGAGTACGGCAAGGGCAAGCGTCCGTCGGAGGTTCGGCCTCTTGGCCGGCGCTGTCGCTCTCGGGATGGGCTTGAGCGTCCCGTCAGTCCTCGTGGGAGGTGCTGCGGCGGCGCCCTTCCCCTGGGACACGACCCCGAAGCCCCCGCCGGTACCGAGCTACTGGTACACCGGCTCGGAGGACATGGCGATCCCCGGAGGTGGCACCGTCATGCTGTTCACCCACCCCGACAAGGAGGGCGTGTTCCGCCTGACCGGCCCGGAACCGCTGCAAACCTCAAAGTCGGTGGCCTGCGGCAGCACGGCCTGCGTCTACAACCACTTGGACTGGTCAGTCATGAGCGGCGAGGTGGTTTCCGGCTGTGGGGCCAACACCACCACCTGCGATGTGAAGGTCGCGTCTCGAGGGAAAGGCTGGGTGGGCGTCATGAACCGCCAGAACAACGAGGCGCCCTTGATCTTCCTGCTTTGGAACTCCGACCAGCCGGGCGGCACGATCAGCGGCCACGTGCAGGACGAGGACCACCAGGGTGTGCCTGGGGCGTCAGTGACTGTTAGCGGCCCCTCGGGTGGCACGAGCGCGGTGCAGGCCGGTAGCGGCTTCTACGCGATCGACGTAAAGGCGGGCGACTACAAGGTCGTCCCCTCAGGAGTGCCGAAGGGGGCGGGTGACGCCCAGTACAAGCCTCGCAGCGCCAGCGTGTCGATGCCGGACGGTGGGAACGCACGGGCAGACTTCACGCTCGACACGGGCATGAAGGTCAAGCTGAAGCTGACGCAGTCTTCGGTGCCGGCCGACGGCATGACGGTCGTGAGTGGGACACTGGCCGTGACCGAGTACGGCAAAGCCGTCCCCGACGCGCACGTCCTCCTGGAGCCACAACCAAGCATGAGTTACAACGCCGCGGTTACGACGGGCGCGCGGGTCGCAATCTGCAGTTCGGGAGCGAGGATGTGGCCGATCGGCTCGTTGTCCACGCCCAGCGGCAGGTCGATCGACGTAGCGACGGCCCAGGACGGCACGTACGACTTCACCCTGACGGTCGGCACCGTCCCCGGTCCATGGGAGCTGCGGGCGGTGGCCACGAATGCGTGGACCGGCGAACTGAGCAGCACCGCCACGGACTACCAGACCCTGGATGTCAAGGCGCCCGGGACCGTCAGTTACCAGGGGTTCTTTGCGGCGCTCTCCGCCCTCAAGGGCGCCGGCGCGTCGAGCGACGCAGGCAAGGAGTTGGCAACGATGGTCGACAACGCCCCGAGCATCGCCCAGGTCCTCGCAGAGCTCGGAGGCTCGGGTAGCGAGCTCGGCGGGCTAGCCGTCTCACTTGTCGAAGCGACGTCAGGTGGCCCGGCGGTCTTCGTGTACGACGACTCCTTGCCGCCCACCGTCAAGAGCAATGGCGAGGTCGTCGGTGGCGATCAGACCTGGGTGCTCTCGCCCGGGCAATGGAAGGGTTCGGGAGTGCTGAGCACCGCGATGCAAAACGGCAAGCTCTACCGGGCCCCGACGTACAAGGAGTGGGCCAACGGCACTCGTGTACTTGGTTGGAGCCTAACCAAGGACCAAGCCTCGCTCTCGACCACTAACTTCCAGTACAACGGGTGGGCATACCCGACCTTCGCGGCAGGCGCCTGCTACTGAGCGACTTGCATCGGGAACGGCTCGAGGCCCCTACGCGGTGACTCGCCCGAACCCGAGGAGCCACCACTGGAAGAAACCGCGGCAAACCGGCGTCGGCCGATGACCACAGTGCATCCCGAGCACGCGACGGGCGCGACCGGGGTTCGGGGGTCGTGACAACTTTCCATCGCGCCACGCATCGCAGTCCGCTGGTCGGGGTGCTCGGACGCTTGATCCCAGGCACCGCGACAACCGGGTTCCCGAGCCGCAGTGGGATCTGAAAGCCACGTCAGCCGCGCGTCAGTTCAGCTCGGTGCTCAGGTCCAGCAGAGCTCAGATCGACCAGTCGGTACCGTCCCAGGACTCGACGAGAGCCTGGACGACGCCGTTTTCGTCGGTGTACTCGCCAACGGCCCTGCACGACTTCGCCAAAGCACAGGACACGCCGTAAAGATGGGCCGCAGAGGGACTCCGGGCCGGCACGAGCGACCACGCGGTGCCGTTCCAGGACTCGACCAGCGTCCAGAAGACGCCAATGCTGCTGGCGTAGTCGCCGACGGCCTTGCACGACCTCGCCGAGGCACAGGACACGCCGTAGAGATAGGCCACGGAGGGGCTCGGACCCGGCACGACCGACCACGCCGCACCGTTCCAGGACTCGACCAGGGTCCGAGGGAGGATGCTGGCGGCGCTGCCGGTGCCGTTGCTGTAATCGCCCACGGCGACACACGACCTGGCTGAGGTACACGACACACCGGAGAGGCCGCCGTAGTTCCCTGGGGTCGGGCTCGCCACAACCGACCAGGCGGTGCCGTTCCAGGACTCGATCAGCGTGCGACTGCCATAGTTGCCCACGGCGACACACGACTGACCAGAAACGCAGTACACACTGTTGAGGGCGCTTTGCTTCGGGACCAGGCGCGGGCTCACCACGACCGACCAGACCGTGCCGTTCCAGGACTCGACCAAGGCCTGACTGAGGTTGTTGCTGCTGTAGTTGCCCACGGCCTCACACGAGCCGGCGGCGACGCAGGACACTGCCTCAAGGGTGCTGTTCGTCCCGCGATCAGGACTGCGCACTACCGACCAGGCGGAGCCGTTCCAGGACTCGACGAGACTGCGACTGAGGCCGCGGTTGGTGTAGTTGCCCACGGCCTCACACGAGCCGGCGGCGACGCAGGACACTGCCTCAAGGGTGCTGTTCGTCCCGCGATCAGGACTGCGCACGACCGACCACGCGGAGCCGTTCCAGGACTCGACGAGTGTGTTGTCACCGGAGTAGCCGACTGCTGTGCACGAGCTGGCCGAGACACAAGACACAGCGTTGAGGGTGCTCTCGCTACCCGGGCCGAGACTTGACTCGCTTGACGACCCGACTGCGCCTGAAACTGAGGGGGCGACGATCCCCCCGAGGCCGATTACGAGAACAGCCAGCCCGCCGAGGAACGCCCGTCCTCCACGCCCGATAGGCCGTCCCCTCACGTCCAGAGCACCCATGGCGCCCCCTTGGAGATTGACACATCAGTTGCAAGACAAGTATGGCCCGCGCAGGACGAACAACACATCGCTCGGTCTGCGAGCGACTCGGCTGGCGCCGTCATTCTCACATTGAGATCGGCCAGATCGTCGAACGAGACGGTTTCGTGTTCTGCGACCTGAGCCAAGCCGAGTCGACTATGGCTTCGACCGGCAGCGTCGGAATGGCATTCGGCGCGGCCTCAGCCCCCGGCCAGATGGAGCGTCCGGCGCGGAAGTCCCGATGACTCAGCGTTTGCGCGCTTGGAGCGTGTAGCTCGCGGCGAGGCGCCAAGGTCGATCGTGGAGCCGCCACTCCCCGGTTGCATCCATGCTCATCTGACCGGGGATCGCCTCCCATGGGACGCTGTCGTGCTCGACCAGACCGGTGAGGTCCATGCCCACCTCGAGGAGGGCGGTGACTGTCTCGCCGAGGCCGTGGTTCCATTCGTAAGTGACGTTGTGGGAAAACTGCACCTTGGTCTCGACATAGGTACCGTCTTCGAAGATGAGCGGCTCATCCCGTTGGAAATAGGGGTAGTCGACAACGAGACGGTCGAGATGGGTCTCATCGATGGAAGAGAGCATCGGATGACATTCCCGGATGAACAGCCGCCCACCGGGCCGGAGCAACCCGGCAACGACCCCAGCCCAACGCGTGATGTCGGGCAACCAGCAGAGAGCTCCGACGCCCGTGTAGACAAGGTCGAACGCGGCCGGCTCGAGCACCTCGAGGGCACGATAGACATCGGCCTGGACATACTCGATCGACGCCCCAGCCCGCTGTGCGAGACTGCGCGCCTCGGCGAGCGATGCAGGGGAGAAATCGAGGCCGGTCATCTGGGCGCCGAGGCGCGCGAGCGAGATCGTGTCGGTCCCGATGTGGCACTGAAGATGCACGCCCCGGACACCGGTGAGCTCGCCGAGCCTGGGTCGGTCGAAACGGACCACCGAGGAGAGAAAAGAAGGATCAGAGATGAAACGCTCGACGGCGTAGTCAGGCGAGGCTGCATGTGCAGGAGCCCGCTCATCCCAGTTGGCCCTGTTGACCTCGAGGTAGTCCCGCACCTCCACATGATGTCCCAAGCACGGGCGAGACAACCATTACGACCACGTTCCCGGGGACGAAGAACGGACCCTCACTGTTCAGCCAACGCGTCCGCACTCTGGCGGGACCTGCCCTTGGGCCCACTCGTCTCGCCGTTCACCTGGGCACCGGCCGAAAGCGGCGCCGTCAGCAGCTCGCCGAAATGTTCATCCGGGTCTGGGTGACTACTCCCGGTGCTCAAGTCGACGGCGCCGTACACCGATGAAACTAGTGGGTGCACGACCCCTGTTGCCTTGCGAGGGAAGCAATGAGCCGTGCACCCGTTCCATTATCTCCCGGCACCTCACGGCTCTGGCTGCCACTAAGGCCAAACAGGAAGCGACCCCAGCACCCAAGCTGCCCGTGTGCGGCCTAGTACCGTGAGCTCGTTTCAGATTGGGAGTGGAAGGACCCTCGCCAGCCTGTCGGTGCGAAGGAAAACATTGGATGTCGGCATACCACCCATCTGTGCGCAGCTCCCAGGGTCCGATCGGGCGACCGATCAAGGCCTCGACGCTGGAGCTGTCAGGCTCCGAATCGTCGACGCCCCCGATGATGCCCGGGACGCTCAAGACCGGGCCCTCCGCGCTGGCCAACAGGTAGAGGTAGCCGGCGTACTTGCCGCCAAGCTCGTTCGGCACGTGAGCGACCGTGGGAATACGGAGGTTGTATCGGGTTCTTTGGGGGCGAAAGTCCGATTCGATCATGAGGACAGGCCCTTTCTCTCTTCAGGATGCTTCGCGCATCGATCTCGGTTGCGGCGTCGTCCACCTACCGGGCTGGCGCGAGAAGAGGACGCTTCCGGCATCAAGAACGGCATGTCCCGGCTTGGGCGACACCATCGGGACTCGCCCTGGCTTTCGGGCATCATCCTCCCCCGGCCTCGGACGTATCTTCGCTGTCGGCCATTCTTCGGTCGGCGCCACCGACGACCGAAGAATCCCCCGGCTCGCGCTTGACATTGAACCGATGAACAATTTTGGTTCGACCCCGCGAGGCACTGCAATGGCGATTCCGTTACAGGGCTGTGGCATCAATCGAAAGGCTCGAAGCTCAGGCAAGCGGTGCACGGGACTCCTCTGAGGCTACGACAACCGCCGCGACGACAGGAGGATGACCTCCTTGGCCCGGACAAGAATGTGCCATTCGGCCCTAGGTGGCCCGGCTTGCGGGGTACATACTTCGTGTGGGTCGACAGCGATCATGAATTGGGCCGCCGGTACTCGGGGGTTTCCTGAGTGGTCGTGTCCCCTAACACCAGCACCCCGGATCCCCCCCCGGGGTGCTGTCGCGTGAGGAGCAGGTCGGCACCCGGCCCGAGCACGTCGGCAAGCCCAGATCGGTGAGACCCCGGACGCGCCAAGCGCACGGCCGTGCAGGTGTTTCGGGTTTCGAGGCCAATTACTCCGGCGCCTTGAGGCGGCCGTCGATCCCGACACCGGTGGGCTCGTCCCCCACCACCGATTCGTGAGCCGCGGAGGCTAGTTTCCTTCAGGACAAAGGAGCATCTGTCATGCCAGCACCTGATCGGAGCGCTGGAGCCAGCCCGTCGCGTGATATCGCAAGGCTGACGAGCGCACTCAGCCTCGAAGAGAAAGCCTCTCTCACCGTAGGGATCGACAACTGGCGCACCGCGGGCTTTCCTCGACTTGGCATACCGTCGGTAAGGGTGACCGACGGCCCGAACGGCGCTCGTGGGGACACCGTCGGCCACGTGAGCATCACGCCTTCTGTCTGCATCCCCTCGGCAAGCTCGCTCGGCGCGACCTGGGACCCGGCGGTCGTTGCACGGGCGAGCGCGATCGTGGCTCGGCAAGCTCTCGAGAAGGGCTGCCGAGTCCTCCTCGCGCCAACGGTGAACCTGCACCGCCACCCCCTCTGGGGACGGAACTTCGAGTGCTTCTCGGAGGACCCGGTACTGACCGGAAAGCTGGCCGTTGCTTACATCGGTGGTGTTCAGAACAGCGGCGTCGCAGCCACGATCAAGCACTTCGTCGGCAACGAGGTCGAACATGAGCGCAACACCTCCTCGTCTGAGATCGACGAGCGGGCCCTGAGAGAGCTGTACCTCCTGCCTTTCGAGTACGGGGTCCGAATTGCCGGCGTGCTGGCCGTCATGACCTCCTACAACCGCGTCAATGGATGCTTCGTCCCCGACGATTTCCGTCTTCTCGATGGCATCCTCCGCAAGGAATGGGGATTTGCTGGATTCGTCATGACCGACTGGTGCGGTATCGCGGGAACCATAGAGGCAGCCACTGCGGGACTCGACCTGGAGATGCCGGCCCCGGCGCGCGCGTTCGGGCCGGCACTTGTCGACGCCGTGCGTTCGGGCCAGCTGGACGAGACGCGACTGGACGAGATGGTTCACCGCATGCTCACGGTCTTTGACGCGATCGGCGCACTCGACGACGTGCCCGTGGGCGAACATCCCGAGGACCGAGAGGAGGACCGGGCCTTTGTTCGCCGGGCCGCGGCCGACGGGATAGTCCTGCTCACAAATGACGGCCTGCTCCCTTTTCAGGTTCCCCGTCTTGGCCGCGTCGCGGTCGTCGGACCGAACGCAGAGCGGCTCGCGATCATGGGCGGAGGCAGCGCAACCGTCCTTCCCCACTACGTGTTGTCGCCTTTGACCGTGCTTCGCGAGCGACTGGCAGGCGCAGCCGAGATCGTCTATGCGCCTGGGGTCGCGAGCGACGGTGTCGCTGACGAGGCAAGCATCGAGGCGGCGGTCAGCGCCGTCGAGGGAGCCGATGCCGTCGTCCTCATCGTCGGAACCGACGAGGTGTGGGAGAGCGAAGGCTACGACCGCAAGTCGATGGAGCTCCCGCGCAATCAGGACGAACTGGTAAGGCGTGTGCTCTCGGCAAGTCCTCGCGGCGTCGTGGTCGTCAACTCCGGCTCCCCCATCGACCTCAGCTGGGCGGACCGCGCTGCTGCGGTCCTACAGACCTGGTTCGGTGGTCAGGAACTGGCGAACGCGATCGTCGACGTGCTGCTCGGCGACAGCGAGCCGGGTGGGCGACTGCCAACGACGCTGCCGATCTGCATCGAGCACACGCCGGCATTCGGGAGCTTTCCCGGGGAGTCGAGCACGGTCCGCTACAGCGAGAGCCTGCTCGTCGGTTATCGCTGGTACGAGACGCGCCGGCTGCCGGTGCGATTCGCGTTCGGCCACGGACTGTCGTACACGAGCTTCGAGATCGGCGCACCGAGCTTGTCCGCTTCGACGCTGGAGCCGGGTGGCAACATGAGCATCGAGGTTCCCGTGACCAACATCGGTCAGCGCCGCGGCGCCGAGGTCGTCCAGCTCTATGTCGCACCACCCGACGAAGGACGCTCCCGGCCAGGTGGTCGCTTCCGCCCTGTCAAGGAACTGCGGGCCTTCGCCAAGGTATGGCTCGACCCGGGCGAGACGACGGTGGTGTCGCTCGAGCTCAACGAGCGATCGTTCGCCTACTACGACATCGACGACACCGATTGGCCATCGCTCCGTCCCCGGATGCCTGCCACGGTCTTCCACCACGGCCGGGTGCCGCCTTCGCTGCACCGCTCCCAGCCGGGCTGGTACGTCGACTCCGGCACCTACAAGCTCTGCATCGGACGCTCGTCTGCCGACATCGCCCACGTGGTCGAGGTAGAAGTGACTGGCGGCGACTCGCCCCTGCCTAGCTCCATGCTGCCGCAGTGATGCTCCGGCGAGGTCCCGTCTGCAGGTCTCGAGGCCGGCTACTGGTGCCAGGCAGGGCCAGTCCGGCTGGTCAGATCCCAAACGGCCGGGTCTCCATGCGGCCCGCGCCAATCCACACGTGAGCTGACTCGTGCGGTTCGTCTGCTGTCCGGAGCACAGGTGACAAGACTCTCCGCCCCGCTGCGGAGCCGGGCATTCCGGTGGCTCGAGGGAACGGCACTGTTTGCCAACGCCGGTGTCTGGATGGTCACTCTCGTCGGCGGGTTCATCATGGAGCGCCTGACGACTTCGCCGGTCCTGGTTACCCTCGCTGCGGCGATCGGCCCGCTCGCCGGCATCTGCGCCGTCATGTTCTCCGGTGCCGCGGCGGACACGCGCGACCCCCGTGCCGTGCTGCTCCTGGCGAAGGTCTTGCTCATCACGTCGGTGGCGTTCCTCGTTGTGATGTCATCCTCACAGCTGCTGACGCCGACGACGCTCCTGGTCGGGCTCGCCGGCATGGGGATAGCCGGCGGAACGTCCTCACCGTCGTGGTGGACGACGATCGGCAGCCTCGTTCCACCCGAGGTCGTGCCCGTCGCGCTCAGCTTGGACAGCTTCCAGTGGAATATCGGCCAGGTTGTCGGACCAGTGCTCGGCGGTGCGGTCCTGCGGGGCGCGGGCACCACGGTGTTCTTCGCCCTTTGCGGTGCAGTCATGGTTCCCCTGATCGGCTTCCTCCTGCTGTGGCGCGGGAGGGACGACCTGCGCCTGTCCTCGCCGGGCGGGTCGGCGGCCGAAAGTTTCCTCGGTGCTATTTCGTCAGGGTGGCGGTACTTCTCGAACACTCCAGGCCTTCGCGCCATCGCCGCCCGTACGGCTCTCTATGTTACTCCGGCGGCGGCGCTCGGAGCGCTGCTTCCGCTCTTCGCCGCTCACTATCTGCACGCCTCAGCCTTCGACTATGGACTCTTCCTGGCGCTCAGCGGAGTGGGCGCCATGTGCGCGGCCCTCACTCTTCCCCGACTGCAGGGCCACCTCCACCTCGACGCCATCGTCGCCGCCGCGACGCTCGCCAACGCACTTGCTTTGGTGATACTGGTCATCTGGCCCACGCGCTGGACGACCGCGCCCGTGCTCGTCGTCACCGGCGCATCGTGGGTGTGGGCGACGGTGGCCTTCGTCATAGCCGCACGCCAGGTGACTCCGCAGTGGGTGCAGACCCGTTCGCTGTCGTTCTTCTACGTCGTGCTCCAAGGGCCCTTTGTCCTGGGCGGGCTGGGCTTCGGCGTCATAGACACGTTCCTTCCGCTGCGCGAAACGCTGCTTGTCGCGGCCTGCGCCCTCATGCCGGGCGTCCTCCTGATCCCCCGGTACCGCCTGCCGGTCGTGGACCGGGCCTCATTGCAGCTCGTCGCGAGCCAATCGCTCGCCATCGGAGAACACATCCACCCTGACGACGGCCCGGTCCTGATCCTCATCGAGTACCGCGTCGACGGGGAGGACGTCGACGACTTCCTGGTCTCCATGGTCGAGCTGCGCATCGTGAGGCGGCGCCTCGGTGGGACTCGTTGGGGCGTCTACCAGGACGTGACCACACCGGGCAAGTTCTTCGAGACCTTCCTCGTGCCTTCCTGGAACGGCTACTTGCTCCAGCGCGATCACTACACCAAGGCGGACCGGGATGTCGAGGCGCGAGCCTTCGCGTTCCACGAGGGACCCGACCAACCGAAGATCACCCGCTTGGTCCACCCTGATACCGTCGAGGCCGCCCGTGCCCGGTCTGCCTGGCGGCGGGAGATGCTCCGGCTCCTGAGACCGCAGTAAGGCAACCTGCCTCGGCTCAGTCCTTGCGCCCGGTCAGCGCAAGTCGGACACCCACAGCGATGATGGCCAAGCCGCCGATGCCACCGATGAGCTCCAGTCGCCTCGGTGAACTTGCGAACCACGCTCGGACTGTCCCTGCGAACAAGCCCCAGGCGTTGTCGCAAATCAGAGCGATGACGGAAAACACGATCCCCAACACCAAGATCTGACCCGAAAGGCTCCCGTCGGCTCGATCGACGAACAGCGGGAGGATGGCGACGAGGAATACGACCGTCTTAGGATTGGTGGCCCCGACTATGAAGCCCTGCGACAAGAAGCGACGCCCCGAGGGAGCTTTTGCTGGGTCCAGCAACGTCAGCAGCGACCGGCGGTCGCGAATCGTCTTGACGCCCAAGAAGACAAGGTAGACAGCACCGAACAGCTTCAGGCCGGTCAGCACCGTCACTGAGCGCTCGGCCACCGCACCGATTCCGAACGCCACGGCAATGACTTGCATGTACTCACCGATCGTGTTGCCCACAACGGTGAGCACGGCAGCTTTGCGCCCATAAGCCAGCGCACGCGCGACGATGAATGTGACGCTTGGGCCTGGGATGACGATGATAACAAGGGCGGTCAGGGCGAAGGCTGTGACATGTCCGGTCGCGGGCATTGCCCAACGCTATCTTCGGACCTGACCTTCTTGTCGACGGTCCTCGCCGGGCACACCACGTCAAGACCAAGAAGCCTTCGGCGTCTCCACGAACGTGGGTGCCCGTTCTTTCCGCGCTTAGGATTGGGCGATGCTCGGAAATGGGCCGCACATGAGCTTTACGCCCTATGAGCGGCCCGTACGTGCCGCTTTCGTGGGCTTGGGACGCATTTACGACCTCAATGTGCGCGCCTATCTCGACAATCCCGATGTCGAGGTGGTCGCGCTTGTCGACCCGAGCGAGGAGCGCTGCGCCCAACGCCAGCCAGACTGGCCGACCGCCCGGACCTTCGCCTCTGCCGGCGAACTGGCGGCCAGTGGTCTCGAGATCGACACCGTCGAGGTGCTACTGCCGATTCCGTTGCATGCCGACGGAGTTGCAGAGCTCCTCGGCTACGGCTGGCACGTGAACCTGCAAAAGCCGATCTGCAACGACCTTGCCGACGCGAACCGCATGCTCGACGCAGCGGCGGCCAGCGGTCGGATGCTGCGGGTCATGGACAACTACCTCTTTTACGAGCCTCTCATAAAGCTCAAGGAAATCGTGGCTTCTGGTGAGCTGGGCGAGGTGAGCGGGTACCACATGAAGATGGTGGCCAGCGGCCGCGGTGGCTGGGACGTCCCGGGGAGCACCTACGAGTGGCAGTTCCAGCAGATGCGACGTGCCCGCGGAACTCTGGTTTTTGACGACGGCTGGCACAAGCTCTCGACGGCGATCTGGCTCTTCGGTCCCATCAAGGAGGTGCGGGCGTGGGTGGGCACCACCGAAGTCATTCCCGGCGTCGATGTCGACGCACCCACGACCCTGGTGTGGGAACACCGCAGTGGGATCCGCGGTGTTTGGGACATCACTCTTGCTGTCGACATGTACCTGCGCTCCGACTACTACACCAACGACGAACGCTGGGAAGTCACCGGCCGCCGTGGCTACGCGCGGGTCAACCGGTGCACGGGCCGCGGCATCCAGCAGCCGAGCCTGGAGGTCTACGTCGACGGAGAGATGCGCTCCTATCACGCGCTCGATGACGATTGGGCCAGTAGCTTCAGGGATTGCGGCCACCACTGGCTACGTTGGCTCCATACGGGTGAGGGACCGATGCTGTGGAGTGGCGAAGAAGCCGTCGACGTGCTGCGTTTTGCACTGGCCACATACGCGAGCCACGCTGCCGGCGGCACTGGTGTGGACCCGGCGTCGCTCGAGTAACCCGCCGGTCCCACGACCCTGAGAGGATCCTCGACACGTGAAGGCCCTTGTCCACAGCCGCGAGCTTGACCGCGGTGCCCGCGAGCACTCGATCTGAGCAGCCGGCCTCGCCGCGACCATAATCAACAGATGGATTCTCTTCTCGACCTGTTGACCTATGTCGCGGCGCGGGCTGCCGACCATCGTGAGAAGGTGGCCGAACAGCCTGTTTTCCCGAGCAATGTCGACCTCGATGCCATACGGACAGCTCTGGGTCCGTTGCCCGACGGACCCACCCCTGCCTCCGTGGTCATTGACGAGCTGGTCGACGCAGTCGAGCCGGCCCTGGTGGCCACGACCGGTCCGCGCTACTTCGGGTTCGTGGTCGGCGGCGCGCTCGACGCGGCGACAGCGGCGGACGTGCTGACCAGCGGATGGGACCAGCCGGCCTTCAACGCGTTCACCTCACCGGGTGCCGCAGTAGTCGAGGACGTGGCCGGCCGCTGGCTGATCGAGCTGCTCGGCCTGCCGGCCGGCGCGTCATTCGGCTTCGTGACCGGCGGGCAGGGCGCCAACACCGTGTCACTCGCCGCGGCCCGTCATCATGTGCTGACCGAGGCCGGTTGGGACGTCGAGCAGCGCGGGCTCCTCGGCGGTCCGCCGGTGCGGGTGGTCGCCAACGGCGAGCGCCACGCTACGATCGACAGGGCCCTGCGTCTCCTGGGGCTAGGCGCCGGGGCGCTCGAGCCGGTGCGCACCAACGCCCAAGGAGCGATCGACGTCGGCGACCTCACAGAAGTCCTCGCCGGCGGGCCCGGCGGCGCTGGCAGTCCCGACGGTCCCCACGGTCCCACGATCGTCTGCCTCCAGGCCGGCAACGTGAACAGTGGCGCCTTCGACGATTTCGGCGCGGCGATCGCCGCAGCTCATGACCACGGGGCCTGGGTCCACGTCGACGGTGCCTTCGGGCTGTGGGCGGCAGCCAACCCGGCCACCCGCTACCTGACCACCGGGATCGAGGCGGCCGATTCGTGGGCGACCGACGGGCACAAGTGGCTCAACGTCCCCTACGACGTCGGCTACGCCTTCTGCGCCCATCCCGGTGCGCACGCAGCCGCCATGTCCTATACCGCCGCTTACTTGACCGGCCAGGGCCAGGGTGGTCTACGGGCGCCGGGTGATTACGTGCTCGAGTCGTCGCGCCGAGCCCGCGGATTTGCCACCTGGGCCGCCCTGCGCCAACTCGGGCGCACCGGCGTCGCGGAGCTTGTCGAACGGTGCTGCGCCCTGGCCCGCCGCTTTGCCGAGCAGCTCAGCGCGATCGACAACGTCACCATCGCCAACGACGTCGTGCTCAACCAGGTTCTCGTCAGCTTCGGCGAAGACGAGCGGACCGACCGGATCATCGAGAAGGTCCAACGCTCGGGCGAGTGCTGGATGGGCGCCACCACCTGGCACGGCCGGCGTCTCATGCGCATAGCGGTGTCGAACTGGCGCACCACCGAGGCCGATGTCGACCGCTCGGTCGCCGCCATCTTGGCGGCGACCGGGACCACTTGAACCTGACAGGGACGATCGCTCCCACACTGTCGAGGCGCCACGTTGCGCACCCGAGGCGCCGGGTTGCGCACGGAGGCACCACGTCGCGCACCCGAGGCGCTGAGTCCTCGTCACCTGCACCTGGGACGACTCGGACCCGACCGGCGCCAGAGCCTTGGAGCCTCGTCGCCTGGCCCAACCCGACCGGATTTGTGGCCCGAAAAATGGGATAATTGGCAATTGGTGGAAGTCCCACACGAGCTACGCAAGTGCGTGTGCTTCGTGGGCGGTCAGCGGGGCCATGTGCGCGGAGTCGGTGCCGCGTTCTTCGTCGGTGACCTGCTCGGCGTGCATGAGGCAGCTGCCGTCTACGTGGTCACCGCCAAGCACTGCGTTCAGCCGTTCGACCATGAGGAGAACGGACCCTTCAACATGACCTGGTTGAGGGTCAACATGCGCCACGCAGGCTCCATGCACCTCGAGATACCACCTGAGATGTGGGTCTGTCACCCAACCGCGGACGTAGCGGTGCTCCCGCTCGCCTTGAACATGAACACCTTCGACTACCTCTACTATCCGGTCCGCAACGGTGCCACGGCAGAGTTCATCAAGCGGCACAGCGTCACCCCAGGTGAAGATGTGTTCATCACGGGACTGCTGATTTCGCACCCGGGCAAATCCCGAGTGCTGCCGATCATGCGAGTGGGCAACATCGCGGCCTTCCCGGAGGACCCGATCAACCTCCTGACAGGTCAGGACTCCGCTTACCTGGTCGAGGTGCGATCGCTCGGCGGTCTCAGCGGCTCGCCCGCCTTCGTTCACCTTCTGTCGATTCGTGACCATGGCAACCGCAACGTCGGGACCACCTCGGGAGAGATCGGCGCGACCGGGAAGACCTTCCTCATGGGCCTCGTCCACGGGTTCTTTCCCACGTCCGCGAACGACCCCGACAGAATCGGCGAGTGGGCACAGGAGCCTTTGAACACCGGTATATCGGTCGTCGTCCCCCTGGAAAGAGTGCTCGACATCATCGACTCTCGAGCGTTCGTCGAGCAGAGAGAAGCTGCAAAGACGAGGCTGAACGCCGGCCACATGCCGGCCACTGTCATTCTCAGGGAGCACGTGGAATTTGTCCGGTTCGAAGACCTCGCCCCAGGGCACGTCGTCGTGACCGGGCAAGAAGCCCACGAGGCTGACCGCGATCATCACTGACGGCGTATCGCCCCTCGGGCCCGCGAGGGCTCCAGTAGATGAGCAACGAGGAACCTGAGAAACTCCTCGCATGGGGACTCCTCCGCCCGGGCCCGAGTCCAATCGCATTCGCGTCGACAAGTCGCCGGTGTTCGCCTTCTTTCTCACCTTCCTGTTCGGCCCGCTCGGCCTGCTCTATGTGAAGGTGGTCCCGGCTCTGGTCCTGATCCTGGCGGCACTCGGCGGCTACTTCACCTTCGGGATCGGCTCGACGGTGGCCCGGCTCGTCTGGATCGTGGCCTGGATCGTCTCTATCGTCTGGGCTTGCGTCGAAGCCTCCCGCAGGCACCGCGCGTTCGAGCTCTGGCGGGCTTCCACAGGCGACCAAGGCATACCGGTGCCGGGTTACCAACAAGCTGCCGCGCTCGCGTACTTCCCCGGTCAGGCTGCTCCTCTTCCTCCGCCCGGTTGGTACCCGGATGCCGCCGGTGCAGCCACCCTCCGGTGGTGGGACGGCAGCAGGTGGACCGGTGACACACGACCAGCATCACAACAGCTTCCACCGGGAGTGACGCGGCCGGATCAGAGCTTTCCTCCGCCAGTCGGCTAGTCGGCCAGTCGGCTAGTCGGGTATTGGCGAAGCCTTTGACGGCTCGTCAAGAACAGGTTTGCCGGGGTCCCCCGCGTCCAAAGCCGCGGGAACGGCCAGGTCCATCTCCGCCAGCTTGCCCGGCCACCAGTTCCAACGGCCGAGCAACGACACCGTCGAGGGGACGAGCAGGCTCCGCACGAGAAACGTATCCATCAAGATGCCGAGCGCCAGCCCGATGCCGATGTCGCGGACCTGACTCCCGCCCGGCTCGCCCCCCGCGGTGACCGCGAGCACGAGGAACGTCCCCGCGAGAACAAGTCCTGCCGAGGTGATGGTCGGGCCCGACGCGCCGACCGCGGTCACGACGGCGTCGCGGAGACGGCGCTGGTGTGCCTCCTCCCGGATGCGCGTCATGACGAGGATGTTGTAGTCCTCGCCCAGGGCTAAGAGGAAGATGAACATCAAGAAGGGTAAGAGGAAGGTGAGGCCACCGCTCCCCGCGAACTTGATGAAGATGATTGACGCCAGGCCGAGTGCCGCCAGGTAGGACAACATCACACTCGCGATCAGGTACAGGGGAGCCACAAGGCTCCTGAGCACCAGTGCGAGCAGGAGCCCGATGGCGATGATCGCGATCGGGACGATGTGGATGAGGTCGCCGTCGGAGATCGAGCTCACGTCGTAGAGCGCCGGGGCCTCACCGGCCACGCCGCTCGCGACCGCGCCGACGCTGTGCTGGACCGTCGTCAAGGCGTTGCGGACGGCGGGGACTGCGTTCAGCGCCGGTGTCGAGGCGGCGTCACCGGCCGTGAGCCCTGCCTCGAACTGGATCGTGTGCCCATCCGGGCTCACGAAACGTGCCGTTGCGCGGTACAGGTCGTATGTCAGTGTCGGCACCTTCGCTCCGGGCGAGCCGGCAGCCGGCAGCGCCGGGAGCAACGCGGGATTCCCGAGCGCCGCGTGCAGGCGCACGTATGCCGCCGGCGAGATCGGTGTGCCGGCGGGATCGAGCGGGCCCGGCAAGGTGCTGAAGAGGCCCGTCACCTGCAGCTCCCGCTCGGCTTTCACGACCGCGCCGGGGTCCTGCCACACAGGCGCGGCAAGCTCCAGGATGAGGTTGGTCGGGTTCGAGCTCGCCTGGGGGAAGTACTTCATCAACGCCGCATTGCCGGCTGCCGCGTCGCTCCCGTTCGGAGCCGCCATGGCTCCGCCGAACCCCGCCGGGGAGTAGAGCAGCGACGCGAACGCGAGCGCCCCGAAGACCAGGATCCCGACGGCGAGGGTGTGCGCCGGGCGGGCGATGACGCGCTGGGCGACCTTGCCCCACCAGCTCTCGTTCGCTTCGCCTGCGACGATCTTGGCCGGCCAGAACACGGCGCGCCCGAGGATCGCCAAGAGGGCGGGCAGCAGCGTGAGTCCGGCGACGAGCATCACGGCGATACCGATCGCGAGCGGGACGCCGAGGTCGTGGTAGATCCCGAAGCTCGCGAACAACAGGGTCAGCAGCGCCAGGATCACGGTCCCGGCCGATGCGCTGATCGACTCACCGACCCGGGTGACCGCGCGGGCCACCGCCTCGTTGGCCGCCAGGCCCGATCGCAGGCCTTCCCGGACGCGGAACACGAGGAACAACCCGTAGTCGGTCCCTGCGCCGAGGATGAGGACGATCAGGAGCAGCTGGGTGATCTGGGAGATCTTGAGCCCATGAGAGCCGAGCTCGCCGATGAGCGAGCCCGACAGCTGCAGAACGACGGCCGCCGGCAACAAGGTGACCAGAGGCGCCAACAGCGAGCGGAAGACGAACAGCAGCAGCACGATGATGAACAGGATCGACAGAAGCTGCGTCTTGTTGCCTGTGGTGGCGGACTGCTTCTGCTGCGCGACGTTGGTAGCCACCACACCGGCCAGATGGAACTGGATGCCGGGGGGCGCGCCAACTTTCGTGAACTCGGCGGTCAGCCCGTCTATCACCGCGGCCGAGGGCCCGGGGCTGTAGCCGGCGATGTTCGCCTCGACGAGGAGCTGCACCGCACGCCCGTCCTCGGAGGTGCCGACGTACTGCACCGACTCGACGTTGGGGACCTTCTTGGCGTCGACGGCGAGGCGGGTGATCGCCCGGGTGTCTGCCGCGGTGATAGGGCCACTCTGGTTGACGCCGATGATGATGACCGGTACCAGCGATGCCTTGCCGACCAGTGGCTCAGCGAGGTTGCCCGCGATCGTGCTCGGCGCGCTCGCGGGCAGGAATGCCGAGTTGTCGTTGTTGACCTGGCTTCCCAGCGAGGGCAGGAAGTGCACCGAGGTGACCGTCCCGACAACCCATACGACGACGATGAACCAGCGAAAACGAACGGTGAAGCGTCCGAGGCCATTGAAGAACACACTCATCCGTCCGGGGTCTCCGTCTCGAGGCTTGGCGGCGTTCAGGCCGCTTTCGGTCTTGCGTCGCGGCCCGGGAGGGCACTTGTGAAGCACGCTCCGTCCTGCAAGGTACGCCGGTAAGCCGTGACGGGTAGGAAACCTAGCCTCTCGCAAGCACGTGTCGCGATCACGCTCTCCACCGTGGTGTGATTCCTGAAGGAGCGCTTGGGACAACTTTCGGTCAGTGGAAGTCCCTCGACGGGCTAACCTCCATCGCGAGGTCGATCTCCTCCAGGTACTCCGCCACTACGTTCGAGGACGACGCTGCGGTTGGGTCGGCCCCCTCTCCCCGCTCGAGCCGCCCACGTACGAGCAGCACCACCGCCGAACGCGCCGCCTTGCGATATCGGGTCCAGCATCCCGGCGAACAGATGACGTTCACGAGCCCTGTCTCGTCTTCCAAATTGAGAAACGTCGTCCCCCCCGCCGTGGCCGGCCTTTGCCGATGGGTCACCACGCCGGCAACGACTACCTTGGCTCCATCGCTCACCCTCACGAGCTCGGCGTTGGGGATCACCCCTCGGCCGGTGAGCTTCGCCCGGGTGAAGACCATCGGGGAAGCGCCCGGTGACAGCCCAAGTGTCTGCAGATCGGCGGACATCTCCTCGATCTCGTCCATCTCGGGGAGCTGTGGGGCCTTCGTCCCGACCACGGTGCCGGGAAGACGGTCAGGGCGCGCCTCGGCGGCTGCACCCGCCGCCCAGAGCGCCTCGCGACGTGTGAGCGGACGGGCTCCGCCTCCACCGTCGCTGGCCGCATCTCCGTTGCGACCAGTGCAGACTGAGGCGCCGCCGAGTGAAGCGAGTGCTCCCGAAGTGGCGAGGGCCTCAAGGCCGGGGCGGCCGATGCCGCTGCGGCGCACGAGATCCTCCATGTCCGCATACGGCCGGCCGGCCGCGATCACCTCGGCAAGACCGGCCCCGACCCCCTTCACCGAGGCGAGCCCGAGCCGTACCAGCGGGTCGGGTCTTGCTCGGGCCTCGAGCGAAGCCCCCGCCTTACGCGCAACAGCCGGCTCGAGCGTGACTGCCGGCTCGAGCGAGGCGGATGCCCCGCTCTTGTTCACGTCCGGGCCGAGGACGACGACCCCGTGACGCCGGGCATCAGCGACAAGGGTATGCGGCGCCCAGAAGCCCATCGGCTGGGAGTTGAGCAGTGCTGCGAGCAACGCGGCCGGGTAGTGCAGCTTCAGCCACGCGCTCACATATACGAGGTAGGCGAAGGACACCGAGTGGCTCTCGGGAAAGCCGAAATTGGCGAAGGCCGCCAGCTGCTCCCAGATCGTGTCCGCGACCTGACCGGTGATCCCCCGCTCGGCCATCCCCGCATACAGGCGGGAGCGGAGACGTTCCATACGCGAGGCGGAACGCTTTGCGCCCATGGCCTGGCGGAGCTGATCGGCCTCGGCAGCCGAGAACCCGGCGGCATCGATCGCCATCTGCATGAGCTGCTCTTGGAACAGCGGCACCCCAAGTGTCTTCGCCAAGCTGGCCTCGAAACACGGATGAAGGTACGTCACCGCCTCTGCCCCGTTACGCCGGCGCAGGTAGGGATGAACCGACCCCCCCTGGATGGGGCCGGGGCGGATGAGGGCGACCTCGACGACGAGGTCATAAAAGCAGCGCGGCCGTAACCGGGGCAGCGTGGCCATCTGAGCCCGGCTCTCCACCTGGAAGATCCCCACCGAGTCGCCACGGCACAACATGTCGTAGACGGCCTCTTCCTGGGGGATCATCGCGAGGTCGATCTCGTCGTGGTGGTAGGCACCGATGGTGTCGACCGCCCGGTGGATCGCCTCGAGCATCCCGAGACCTAAGAGGTCGAACTTCACGAGGCCGACTGCTGCGCAGTCGTCCTTGTCCCACTGGAGCACGGTCCGGTTCTCCATGCGGGCCCACTCGACCGGGCAGACCTCCGAGACCGGCCGGTCGCAGATCACCATGCCGCCGGGGTGGATGCCGAGGTGGCGGGGAAAACCCTCCAGCTCGGTGGCCACCGCCAACACCCGGGCCGGGATCCCGAGCTCATTTCCTGCCTGCTCAGCGCCGGGCTCTGAAGCGACGTCGTCACGACCGGGTCGGCTGTCACCGGTCCCGTTCTTCACGGCGTCGCGCCGGGCCGCCTCAGCGTCCGCGGCAGCGCTCCACCACGCCCAGCGATCCTTGCGATGCGGCGCGGTCGAGTGGTGCCCGCCACCAAGTGACCCCCACCGCTCGATGCGGCGCACCCAGGCGTCGACCTGCCCGGGTGAGTGGCCGAGCGCCTTGGCGGCATCCCGCACGGTCGAGCGCGCCCGGTAGCTCACGACTACCGCGACGAGCGCGGCCCGCTCACGGCCGTAGCGCTCGTAGACGTACTGGATGACCTCCTCGCGCCGCCCGCTTTCGATGTCCACGTCGATGTCGGGCGGCCCGTCGCGCTCAGGTGACAGGAACCTCTCGAACAACAGACCGAGAGCTACGGCGTCCGCGTTGGTGATCCCGAGCACGTAACACACCGCCGAGCTCGCCGCGGAGCCCCGGCCCTGGCAGTAGATCCCCGAGCGCCGGCAGAACTCGACGATGTCCCAGACGACAAGGAAGTAGCCGGCGAAGCCCAGCTCCTCGATCATCGCCAATTCGTGCTCCAACTGTCGCCACGCGCCGGGCACCCGCTCAGCTTGCGCTGGGCCGTAGCGGCGGGTCGCCCCCTCTGAGACGAGCTGGCGCAGGAACGTCATCTCGCTGTGACCCGCAGGCACGGGGAACTCGGGAAGCTTGGGGGCAACGAGGTGTAGGTCGAGCGCACCCCAAGTGTCTTCGCCAAGCTGGCCTCGAAACACGGATGAAGGTACGTCACCGCCTCTGCCCCGTTACGCCGGCGCAGGTAGGGATGAACCGACCCCCCCTGGATGGGGCCGGGGCGGATGAGGGCGACCTCGACGACGAGGTCATAAAAGCAGCGCGGCCGTAACCGGGGCAGCGTGGCCATCTGAGCCCGGCTCTCCACCTGGAAGATCCCCACCGAGTCGCCACGGCACAACATGTCGTAGACGGCCTCTTCCTGGGGGATCATCGCGAGGTCGATCTCGTCGTGGTGGTAGGCACCGATGGTGTCGACCGCCCGGTGGATCGCCTCGAGCATCCCGAGACCTAAGAGGTCGAACTTCACGAGGCCGACTGCTGCGCAGTCGTCCTTGTCCCACTGGAGCACGGTCCGGTTCTCCATGCGGGCCCACTCGACCGGGCAGACCTCCGAGACCGGCCGGTCGCAGATCACCATGCCGCCGGGGTGGATGCCGAGGTGGCGGGGAAAACCCTCCAGCTCGGTGGCCACCGCCAACACCCGGGCCGGGATCCCGAGCTCATTTCCTGCCTGCTCAGCGCCGGGCTCTGAAGCGACGTCGTCACGACCGGGTCGGCTGTCACCGGTCCCGTTCTTCACGGCGTCGCGCCGGGCCGCCTCAGCGTCCGCGGCAGCGCTCCACCACGCCCAGCGATCCTTGCGATGCGGCGCGGTCGAGTGGTGCCCGCCACCAAGTGACCCCCACCGCTCGATGCGGCGCACCCAGGCGTCGACCTGCCCGGGTGAGTGGCCGAGCGCCTTGGCGGCATCCCGCACGGTCGAGCGCGCCCGGTAGCTCACGACTACCGCGACGAGCGCGGCCCGCTCACGGCCGTAGCGCTCGTAGACGTACTGGATGACCTCCTCGCGCCGCCCGCTTTCGATGTCCACGTCGATGTCGGGCGGCCCGTCGCGCTCAGGTGACAGGAACCTCTCGAACAACAGACCGAGAGCTACGGCGTCCGCGTTGGTGATCCCGAGCACGTAACACACCGCCGAGCTCGCCGCGGAGCCCCGGCCCTGGCAGTAGATCCCCGAGCGCCGGCAGAACTCGACGATGTCCCAGACGACAAGGAAGTAGCCGGCGAAGCCCAGCTCCTCGATCATCGCCAATTCGTGCTCCAACTGTCGCCACGCGCCGGGCACCCGCTCAGCTTGCGCTGGGCCGTAGCGGCGGGTCGCCCCCTCTGAGACGAGCTGGCGCAGGAACGTCATCTCGCTGTGACCCGCAGGCACGGGGAACTCGGGAAGCTTGGGGGCAACGAGGTGAAGGTCGAAAGCGCACGCGCGCCCGAGCTCGGCGGCAAGCTCGACGGCTCCTGGGTAGCGGTTGAAGCGCCTGGCCTGCTCGGCCCCCGAACGCAGGTAGGCCGCCCCTGCAGCGGGCAGCCAGCCGTCGAGCTCGTCGAGTGCGCGTCCTGAGCGGATCGAGGAGAGCACCGAGGCGAGGTGGTGCCCCGCGGGTCGGGCGTAGTGGACGACGTTCGTCGCGACGATGCCGAGGTTCCTGCGCGCGGCGAGGGCGGCAAGGGCGTCGTTGCGCGCCGAGTCGAGCGGGTCATCGTGGTCGAACAGCTCGACTGCGACGCTCTCGGGACCGAACAGGCCGACGAGCCGGTCGAGCTCCCTGGCCGCCGCGACAGGACCGGCTTGCACGAGCGCGGCAGGCACCGCCCCCTTGCGACAGCCCGTCAAGATGAGGAAGTGGCCTCCCGCGAGCTCGGCCAGTCGGTCGGCGTCATGGCGAGGACGGTCCTTCTCGCCCCCGGCGAGATTGCCCTCGCTGATGGCGCGGGCAAGACGGGAGTATCCCTCCGGGTCGCGGGCGAGGACGACCAGGTGGGACCCGGGCGGGTCAGGGATCCCGGTACGCGGCGACGCCGGGACGACCGGGGTACCGGCCAAGCCTGGGCCGCGGCCGGCAAGGGTGAGCTCGGCACCGAAGACGGTGGGCACTCCCACCTCCTTTGCCGCCTCGGCAAAGCGGACCACGCCGTAGAGCCCATCGTGATCGGTCAGTGCCAGTGCCCCGAGCTCGAGCCGGGCGGCTTGCGCGACAAGTTCCTCGGGGTAAGAGGCGCCGTCGAGAAAACTGAAATTCGAATGGCAATGGAGCTCTGCGTACCCGACCACGGGTCCAGGATAGTGACGTTTATCGAACATATGTTCGTAGTGCGCCTCTCACGGCCGCGGCCCGGTAGATGAGCAGTTGGGTGGTCCCCACGCTGGATTCTCAGCAAACTCCCAGCAATATCGACCACAATGTGGAGGTGGAAGAAGGCAAAGCTGGTCCTCGCGTCCTCGTCGTCGACGACGAGGAGTCCATCACCGAGCTCGTCTCGATGGCACTTCGCTACGAAGGCTTCGACGTCCAGACTGCTTCCAGCGGGTACGGGGCGCTCGAGCAGATCGATGCGTTCCGGCCCGACCTCATCCTGCTCGACGTGATGCTGCCCGACATCGATGGGTTCAACATCGCCGAGCGCCTCCGTCGCGACCGGCGCGACATCCCGGTGCTCTTCCTCACCGCGCGCGATGCCACCGAGGACAAGGTCCGGGGCCTCACGATCGGCGGTGACGACTACGTGACCAAGCCGTTCAGTGTGGCCGAGCTCGTCGCCCGCACCCAGGCCATCCTCCGCCGCGTCGGCAAGGGGGGGCCCACCCGCGAAGTGCTCCAGCTCGCGGACCTCGAGATGGACGACGACGCCCACGAAGTGCGGCGAGCCGGCGAGCTCGTCGACCTCACGGCAACCGAGTACCGGCTGCTTCGCTACCTCCTCTCGAACCCGCGACGGGTGCTCACAAGGTCCCAGCTCCTCGACCACGTCTGGAATTACGACTTCGGCGGCGACGCCGGCGTGCTCGAGACCTACGTCAGCTACCTACGCAAGAAGGTCGACTTCACCGAGCCGCATCTGATCCACACCGTGCGCGGCGTCGGCTACGTGCTCCGCCCGCCCCGCAACTGACGAGAATGTCCTCTCAAGTGTGGCTCTCCGAGGTCGGCGACAGCATCTGGGGCTGCTCGTGTCGTTGAAGGTCCGGCTCATCGCCGTCCTGTGCGCGTTCGTGGTCTTCGCCCTGGCGGCGACCGATGCCATCACCTACACGTCGTTCCGGAGTTACGCCGTCGGCCAGCTCGACCAACAGCTCTTCAGGTCGGCAAACCTGGTGGCCCAGAACCTCGGCTTTTCCAACCCGTTCGGTGGTCAGCGGTTCGACGTCGCCAACCAAGTCGTGACACCGGGCACGATGGCCACGGAGCTGAGCCCGAGCGGCCAACGGCTCTTGCCCTGGATGTCGTTCAGTGGCACGGCCCAGTCGTCCCCGATACTTCCCGCGTCGCTCGCGAGCTTGGCCGCCGATGCTCAGGGTGGCGCGCCTGTCTACAGGACCGTCCCGAGCAACGGGAACGTTTCTTCCTACCGCGTCCTCGAGGCCAACTTGAACAACGGCAACGTGCTCGCAGAGGCGATACCGCTCACCGGGACCGACGCCGCGCTGCACCACCTTCTCGCGCTCGAGCTCCTGGTCAGCGTCGCCGTCCTGATCGCTCTTGCGGCCGCGGCCTGGCTCATTATCCGGCTCAGCCTGCGCCCTCTCCAGAAGATGGCCGACACCGCAGGCGAGATCGCGGCCGGCAACCTGAGCCAGCGAGTCGAGGAGATTGACGACCACACCGAGGTCGGGCGGCTCGGTCGAGCGCTCAACGTCATGTTGGGTCGCATCGAGACGGCCTTCAGGGAGCGGGAGGCGTCCGAGGCGCGGCTCAGACGTTTCGTGGCGGACGCGTCGCACGAGCTGAGGACGCCGCTCACCTCTATCCGCGGCTACGCGGAGCTGTTCCAGCATGGACTGGCCGACCGCCCCGCCGACCTCGACACGGCGATGCGCCGGATCGACAGCGAGTCGACCCGAATGGCCGGACTGGTCGACGACTTGTTGCTGCTCGCCCGACTGGACCAGGGACGCCCGCTCGAACAGGCGCCTGTCGACCTGACGACGCTTGCCGCGGACGCTGCTCAGGACGCCCGCGCCATCGACCCCTCCCGCACGGTTACATGCCTGGCGCCGCCGTCGTGCCCGATCATCGGGGACGAGGGACGACTCCGCCAGCTTCTCGGGAACCTGGTTTCGAACGCCCTCGCTTACACACCGGCCGGCAGCCCCTTGGAGGTCATCACCGTCCTCGAGCCGTCTCGAGGTCTCACTGCCTCCCGAGCCAAGATCTCTGTGGTCGACCACGGCGCCGGGATAGCACCAGACGCCGCTGCTCACGTATTCGAACGTTTCTGGCGGTCTGACCCCGCCCGGGTCCGTGCCCACGGCGGCGCCGGACTGGGGCTGTCGATCGTGGCGGCCATCGCCGACGCTCACGGTGGACACGTCCTGCTCACGGAGACTCCCGGCGGCGGCGCCACCTTCGCTGTCGATCTGCCCACCCAGCCGGAACCGGAGTCAAGCCCCTGGGGTGCTGATACGGCCTCCACTGGCAGCGCCACGTCGGTACAAGCAGCTCCGGTTACTGTTCAGCGCCGCCCCCTCTGAAGGCGCCCGTTTGCCATGGGTCGCAGTGATGGCGCCTCGAGAAGATGAGCAGACAGCCGAGCCCCGACGTGCTTCTCACTTGACAGGGCTCGGTTGTACTGCCATTGTAAGTACATGAAGGACGAGCGACTCCAGATCCGGATCGACCCCGAGTCGAAGCGTCGCCTCGAGGCGGCAGCTGTTGCCTCGCACCTGTCGGTGTCGGCTTTCGTCGTCCAGGCAGCTGGGTCACGCGCCGCGGAGATGATGGTCGACCGTCAGCTCATCGAACTGCCGCAAAGTGCCGCCATTGCCTTCTCTCGAGCACTCCAGAGGCCAGCCGCTGTGAACGAGCGGCTCGCCGCCGCGCTCGGACGGCCGCTCGAGTTCTCGTGGGTTGACTGATCTCCGGCGGCCGGAGCCGCTCGATCCCAAGCGCCATCACAGAGACGACTTCGATTGCGGAGAGCCAATTCTGGACGAATGGCTTTGTCGCTATGCGGGCCAGAATCGTCGAGGCAACACCGCTGCCACGTGGGTGATCGCCGACACAAAAGGCTTGGTCATCGCGTACGCAACCTTGTCGATGACCGGTATCGACATCTCGGCGGCCCCCGCTGCGGTCGGCCGACGAGCGCCGAATCCCGTTCCCGCGTTGCTGCTCGGCCGTCTGGCTGTCGACCGTCGGTATTCGAATCTCGGAGTGGGGACGGCCCTCGTCGCACACGTGCTCGCTACGGCCGTCGAGCTCAACGAATCTTCTGCATGTCGGGCCGTGGTAGTGACTGCGCTCACCGAGACCGCGGTGACGTGGTGGGAACGACTTGGGTTTCATCGCTTCGATGCAACCGATTCGCTCGACTCCTATCTCTTGACCTCCGAGATCGTCGAGACGTTGCACCAGCTCGGACGGGCTTGAACACGGTCGCCCCGCGCGCCGCTGTGGTCGTCAACGCCCTCGCCGACTACGGGGCGGCGTGCTCGGCCATCGCGTGGCGCTCAAGTCCGCACAGGCCGTGAAGGCGGCCCTCGCTCGGACGCGCCTCGGCCGTCTCGACGCGTAGGGGCTTGGCGTCGAGACGGCCGAACGGCGCTCGCCCGAGGAGAGTGACGAACGAGCTACACAGGCGGCGCGGTGCCGAGGGTGACGGTAACTGTCTGGGTACCGCCGTAGGGGTTCTCGAAGGTGACCTTTACACGATCCCCGGGGCGCTTGTTGTGGATGAGGGTCGCCAACTCGGTCATCGTTGGGGTCGCGTGGCCGTCGAAGGCGATGATGACGTCACCGCCTTGCAGACCGGCCAGGTAGGCGGGGGTTCCCGGCTCGACATATTCCAGGCCCGCCCCGGTCGCTGATGTCGAACCCTGAATGGAGACCGTCTCGCCCTCGATGCCCAGGAAGGCCCCTGCCCCTATGACGATCCCTCGGCCGCTCTTGCCCTGTTCGATTTCATTTGCAACCTGCAGCACCCGGTTGATCGGCAGGGCGAAACCTATCGGTGTCGCCCCGTCCACGCTGGCGGCGGCGGTGTCCATCCCTATGACGTCCCCCGACGAGTCGACCAACGGTCCACCGGAGTTTCCCGGCTCGATGAGGGCGTCCATTTGGATCATGCCCGTCAGGGACTCGCTCAGCCCGTTCTCGTCGCTCGCCGTGATCGCCCGACCGACGGCCGTGACAGCCCCTGCGGTCACCGTTGACGGGAAGCCTTGACCACCGGCGTTGCCGATCGCCACAACGGAATTCCCGATTTTGACGGTAGAGGAGCTTCCGAACTTCACCGTCGGCAAGCCGCTCACACCGCTCAGCTTCAGGACTGCCACATCGGCTGTCGCATCGGTCCCGACAACGGTTGCGGTGTAGGTGCCGCGGTCTTCGATCACGACGTTGATGCTGGTCGCGCCGTCGATCACATGATTGTTGGTGATGATCTCGCCGTTGGAGCTTGCGATCATGCCCGTCCCCTCGCCGAGGTTCGTGTTGATGTCGACGACGGTGGGATCGACCGCAGCCGCGATCTGG
This sequence comes from uncultured Acidimicrobiaceae bacterium, assembly GCA_963807575.1. GTDB lineage: Bacteria > Actinomycetota > Acidimicrobiia > Acidimicrobiales > Bog-793 > Fen-455. The sequence goes on along the minus strand of CAWECD010000007.1, from coordinate 403,255 downwards.
GCTGTGGAGAGCGAGTGCCCGGCCGGCGAAGCGGCCAGTCCCGCTGCCGAGCTCTGACTCGGCCGGGATGCGTAGGCGATCCCGATGCCGCCACCGGCGCCGACCAGTACGAGTGCCGCCGCGAGAATGGCTTTGGCCTTCCGGCTGCGCTTCGGACGTTGCGGCTCGGTTGGCTGATTGCCGGTCGGGCCGTAGCTGCCGGGCGGGTAAGCACCGCCGCCGTAGCTGCCGGGCGGGTAGGCACCGGGTGGGTAGCCGGCAGGGCCGTAACCACCGGGCGGGTAGGCACCGGGCGTACTCGGGGGCTCCGGCGACATGGTTCCTCTCACCTCGGGCTGCGTCCAAGGCGACAGGGGCTCTGTCGGTTGGGTCGGCTCTTGGTGCTCGTCGCTGCGTTCGTCCATCACACTCACCTTTGGTCAAGCGCTCGCTCGAGCGCCAGGGGCAAGTCCCCTTGATCCCGAGCTCGCTTGGCGCGGCTCGAGTATCGATACCTGAATCATGCGACCCGCTGCTCAGTGCTGCCTGCATGGGAACTGTGAACCTGCTGAGAGTATTTCCAGCCTGCCGACGCATCTCTCCAAGCAACTGAGGCCCAAGCCGCGTCAGTCGTAGGTGGCCTCGAGGCACCACCGCCCTTGCTCGAGGACGAGCAGATGCGCTGTCCCATCGTCTAGCAGCACCTGCAAACGCGCCCGCCGCCGGGCAGCCGCGGGGTCCCACCACCGCTCGTCAGCCGGCCACGGCCCTGCCCAGCCCAAGATCCCGACGGACAAGCTACCGGCGATCGGCAGGACCAGGCGGGAAGGGACGGCCGTGCACCGCCCACGTCCGGTCACCCCGATCGCTGTCCCATCAGGGCCAAGGAGCTCGACAGGCATAGGCGCTGGATGGACAAGCGCTGGCGACGGAGGCGGGAGGCGGCCTGGCCAAGGTGCCACGTCCTGGGTATCTGCGGTGACCACGGTGGTCCGGCGCCCCGGGCGGGCCCGTCCAGATGTTCGTCTTGCGCCACTCCTCAGGCGAGCCGCCGTGGTGCCGGTGGCTCTGGCACCACGGTCCTGCGCAGGTTCCTCTCCCCAAGCTACGAGGCTGATCTGCTCGCCCGGCCCTCTCCCGCCCGTGCGCACCGCAATCAGGACCGCCTCGTGACCAAGGAGGCCCTGGACTCGTGCCAAACCCCGTTCGACTTGCCGGCTTGTCCCGGCTGCGCCACCTTCGAAGTCCATCTGGCGTCCGTCATCGGGCACTGCACCGGTGACCGTGAGCCGCAGCATGGTGACCCCGGCAGTAGGGGCGGTGATCACTGGTCCCTGCAGCCACCCTTCGAGCTGCCACCGGACCCGGTCCACCATGGCGCGGGCGGTGAAAGGACGGTCCCCTCTCCACCAGCGCTGCAGTGACTCGCCATGTTCGGTCTCTGCCTCGACGAGCAACTGGGTAGCGGCGAGCCCATATGGGGCAAGGCGTCCAACAAGCTCATCGGCAAGCCCTACTGCGACAAAGGCCAAGGCGTCAGCCCGGTCGGCAGGCGGGTCGATCTCCCGGTAAGCCGTGAGGTCCGCCGGAGGGTCCCCGAGAGCAAGCGATCGCTCGTCGAGACCCCGGGCAAGCCGGTGAGCAAAACCTCCTTCGGCACCAAATCGGGCCAGCACCGCACCCTCGTCCAGCTCGGCGAACTCACCCAGCGTGCGGATCCCGAGACGCCGGAGCACCTCAGCGAGCATGGGCAGGCCGAGAACCTCCACCGCGAAGTGAGCGAGCCACTCCGGCGTCGCAGAGCGGGGCACGATCACGCCTTCACGGGCAGCCAGCCGTGCAGCAAAAGGACCGTCGGCGATCCCCACCCGGCACGGTGGCTCAGGGGCTGCAGTGCCGGTCGCACCGGCAACGGCCCTAACAGCCGCCGCCGCGGCGCTACAGACCTGCTCGGCAAGCGAGACCTCCCCGCCGAAGTAGCGGGCGGGGGCCCGGACAGGTAGGGCACAGACCCCGGGCCTGGTGATCTCCACTCGGGGTGTGAAGCCGGCAACCGCTATGACGACATGCTCAAAGCTGCGCGCGTCCCGAGCCGGCTCCTCCCCTACCACAACGAGCTCCGGGCAGCATGCCTGGGCTTCCCTGCGTCGCTGCCCGAGACGCACACCCTCCGCCCGGGCAGGAGCGGAGGAGGCGATCACCCGGTTGGCGGCGAGGACAACAGCCGGTCGGTCGGCGAGCCCGGCAGCAAGGAGAGGCCAATCAGGGCACCAGACGACGAGGGTGCGAACCGGGGTCACCACTGACCTCAAGCCGGGAGCCGCAACAGGCCTCGCTTCGGTCGGCTGGCCGCGCCCCGGCCGCCGACTTCAGCCTCGAGCTGCCGAGAGCTGAGCAGACCGTGGCCACGCTCGAGCCCGGACCAGCTCGACTCTCTCACAGCACAACTCAGGTCCGATGGGCCGGGCCAACGTGCCATGACACGTCCCGGTCGCGCAGGTCCACCGGAGCCAAACCCCCTCGCAACACCGTTAGGAGTGCTCGCGTCGAGTACGAGCAAGATCGAACAACGCTCCCGCGCACGGGCGGCAAGCCTCCTGGCGTCGACCGGCCGCACGGGAGCGTCCGGGGCGAGACACACGAGATCGACGGTCTCGAGCAGTGTCGCAACGACGCTTTGCCAGCGACCTTCCGAGCCAGGGCGAGGAACGATGACAAGACGGTCGAGATCGGCCCCCAGCTCGGCCGCCGCTGCTAACCCAAGCTCCGGCAAACCGGCCACTGCGCACCAGTACCCCAGAGATGATGGGCCCGCTAGCAGCAAGAGCAGCAGGCTCGTCAATCCCGTCGTCCGGTTTGGTCCCGCTGAGCTGGGGCCCGCTGAGCTGGGGCCGGACGTGCCTGGAGCAGGGCTGAGGCGCGTGTCCGGCGTCGAGGCCGGCCCGAGCAGGACGGTGCCTCCCCTCGGGAGCCCTCCGGTGGGGAACAGCCCGGCCAGCTCCGGAAGAACCGGCAGGATCCGCTCGGCCGGCAACGGGCCCGGAGCAGGGCGTGGACGAGGACCGGGGACAGCGATGCCGGTAGCCGGTCGGTCACCAGACGGTGACGACGTCCCGGCAAGAGCATACGTGGCCATTGCTGAAGTATACGAACATATGTTCGATACGCAAAGAGGCCAGGACCGTCGGGAACCCCCGGGCATACTCGTGGGACACGGCGATGGGAGAATCAGCTGTGGCCTCTCTTGTGCGCAGCGCGGAACTGGCCGATGCTGCCGCGATCGCGTCCTCACACGTACGGTCCTGGCAGGCCGGCTACGCGGATGTGATCTCGGCCGACTTCCTGCGGGATCTGAGCAGGAGCCTCCCCCAGCACACGCTGCACTGGCAGACGCTGATCCTCGGCGGCGAAGCAGAGGGTCGTTTCATGCTCGTTGGCGAGGTCGACGGCGAGGTGGCAGGCCACCTGAGCGGTGGGGCCTACCGCGGCACGGACGCCGGCGAGCCACCACCCGGCGAGGTGTACGCCTGCTACGTCGATCCCGCACACTGGCGCCAGGGCGTCGGGAGCGCGCTCATGGCTTGCGCTCTCGAGCGCCTCGCCCAAGCCGGGTACTCACAGGCCGCGTTGTGGGTGCTGGCCGACAATGTTCGTGCGCGGGCGTTCTACGAGCATCACGGCTGGCTGGCCGACGGTGCCCGCAAGATCTACGAACTGGCCGGCGAGCGCTACCCGGAGGTGCGCTACCGCCGCGCCCTTCATTGAAGCACCCGACCGTAACGACAGTCCCAACCGCTGTCACCTACGCGGGGGACCCGACGGCAACTCCGGCGTGCCGGGTGGACGGCCGGCACCAAGGCCAGGCGGTATGCCTCCGGTCGCGCCCGGGAACCCCCCACCCATGTCCTGGTCACCCGCACGCGGGCCCATCGGTCCCACGAAGCGGCGTCCGCTCCGCAAGAAGGCCGCCGCCCCGGCGCCGAGGTACTTGACCGCGAGACGCGTCGCCACGTACCCCGTGACGAACAGCCCGACGATCCCGACCAGGACCAAGAGCACCGGCCAGTGGTACGAGTGATGGCCACAGCCCGCGATCGCGCCCGACGTGACGCCCGGCACCAAATGCGCAGCACAGGCGGCGGGCAGGTGCGTGTTCTTCCATGCGGTCCAGATCGTCAGCAAGCCGCCTGCCATGAAGCACGCGAACCATAAGACCTGCAACAACATGACCCGCTGCAACATCTTGGTCGCCTTGGCCATGACCTCGGCCGGCGTGGGTACCAGCTCACTGCCCATGAGGGCCCTCCCGCCTGTAGCGCCTTTCACAAAGCTACGCAGGTGGCGCTTCACCCGCACCATTCAAGCCGGGTTTCAGTTCGTTCAGGCAAGCGCCACCAAATCGCCGAGATCGTCGCTCCAGTTGTCCTCCACGCCTTCGGGCATGAGCACGACGTGCTCGGGACAGAGAGCCTGTACGGCACCCGGGTCATGGGTGACGAGCACGATCGCGCCGGCGTAAGTGCGCAAAGCCTTCAGCACCTCGCCGCGGCTGGCGGGATCGAGGTTGTTGGTGGGCTCGTCCAACAGGAGAACGTTCGCCGCCGATACGACGAGGGTCGCGAGCGCGAGGCGAGTCTTCTCCCCACCCGACAAGGTGCCCGCCAACTGGTCGATGCGCCCACCACCGAACAGGAACGACCCCAGGATGCGCCGAAGCTCCGCGTCGCTCACCGTCGGCGGTGCGTTGTGCCGCACGTTCTCGTAGACGCTGAGCGAGGGGTCCAACGTCTCGTGCTCCTGGGCGTAGTAACCCAGCTGGAGGCCGTGCCCTTGGACGACTTCGCCCGCGTCAGGCCGCTCGATTCCCGACAGCACACGCAACAGTGTGGTCTTGCCCGCGCCGTTCAGCCCGAGGATGACCACTCGGCTGCCGCGGTCGATCGCGAGGTCGATGCCCGAGAACACCTCGAGAGACCCATAGGACTTCGTGAGCCCGGTAGCGCTGAGTGGCATCTTGCCGCACGGTGAGGGAGCAGGGAAGCGCAGCCGGGCCACCTTGTCTGTCCGGCGGACATCCTCAAGGCCTTCGGTTAGGCGCGCCGCGTGCCGGTCGAGGTTGTGGGCCATGCGGGCCTTGGTTGCCTTCGCACGCATGCGGTCGGCCTGAGCCCTCAGCTCGACGACCTTGCGCTCGGCGTTGGTCCGTTCGCGCCGTCGCCGGCGCTCGTCGGTGGCCAGCTGCTCGAGGTAGGCCTTCCACCCGAGGCGGTACACGTCGAGTTGGGTTCGCGTGGCGTCGAGATGGAACACCTTGTTGACCACCGAGTCGAGGAGGTCGCCATCGTGGCTGATCACCATGAGCCCGCCGTCGTGAGCGCGAAGGAAGTTACGGAGCCACGCGATCGAATCGGCGTCGAGATGGTTTGTCGGCTCGTCCAAGATGAGCGTAGGAGCGCCTGAGAACAGCACCCGAGCCAGCTCAACTCTGCGCCGCTGGCCACCCGAGAGAGTCCCGAGTGGTTGGGTGAGCACCCTTTCGGGAAGTCCCAGACTGGAGGCGATCGAACCGGCTTCGGCTTCGGCCGCCCATCCACCGAGGAGATGGAACTGCTCTTCGAGCCGGGAGTAGCGCCTGAGGACCCGACTCTGGTGCTCGGCATCTCCGTGCCCCATGTCGGTACGCGCGAGCTGGAGCTCGCGGACGACACGATCGAGGCCTCTCGCCCCGAGGATCCGGTCGCGCGCGACAACGTTCAGGTCACCGGTACGAGGGTCTTGGGGAAGGTATGCCACCGGCACCGAACGGCGAACCGAGCCCCCCGCTGGGAGAGCCTCCCCGGCGAGCACTCTGGCGAGGGTGGTCTTGCCCGCCCCGTTGCGTCCGACGAGACCGATCCTGTCCCCGGGCGCGACCTGGAAGGTCACCGGCTCGAGGAGCTGGCGACCTCCGGCTGTGAGCTCGACGTCGGTGGCCGTGATCATCAGGGCAGTCTTGGTTTGGAGCGATAGCGGTGCGCCAGCAACAGGTGACGCCGCGGCCCGCGCGACCTCGAGCAGGCCGGCGCGGACTACCGGACCACTATCGTAATCTCGTTGGGTGGGACTCTAGGGGCTTGACCTGCCAAGTAGACGATACTTAGTGCCGGAACTGACTTGTACAACGCTCCAGCGCATGATAACTTTGCGGGTGGTGCCGTGGGAGGCAGCGCCAATGACAGTGGCTCGAGCAGCCACGAAAGGACTCAGCGCCCATGACCACTCGAACCGATATCACCCTAGAGGATCGACTTGTCGAACCGCGCACACTGGCCCCTGGTGACCTGCGCGTGCTGATCCCCGACTTCGTGCGCGGCCTCCGGGCGCGCAACCTCTCGCCCCGGACCGTGGGCATCTACGGCGACGGCTCTCGGCTGTTCGTCGAGTTCCTTCTCGAGTCCGGTTTCCCGACCGAGGCAGCCAAGATCACGAGGGACCACGTCGAGACATTCATCGAGCGCCAGCTTGCCGACCACAAGCCAGCGACAGCTTGCCAGCGATACAACGCGTTGGCGCAACTGTTCAAGTGGCTGGTCGACGAAGGCGAGATCACGGACACGCCTATGGCGCGAATGAAAAGGCCTCGCATACCTGAGGAGCTTGTGCCCGTGCTCGACGACGACGCCCTACGCAAGCTGCTCGCTACAGCATCGACAAAGAGCTTCTTGGACGTTAGGGACATGGCGATCATGAGGCTGTTCGTTGACACGGGCATGAGGCTTGGCGAGATGGCCGGGCTCAAGCTCGAGGACATCGACCGCGATCACCAGACGGCCTACGTCATGGGCAAGGGCCGGCGCCCCCGTGTGTGCCCGTACGGTGCCAAGACAGCCACCGCTATCGACCGCTACATGCGCCTACGACGCAACCAGACCCATGCCCGATTGGATCATCTGTGGATCACGCGCCAGGGCTACGCCACCAGCTCGGCGATCTACCGCGTGATCCGTGAGCGTGCCCGCGCTGCTGGCCTCGGCGACGTGCACCCGCACCAGCTTCGCCACAGCGCTGCCCACGACAACCTCGCTGAGGGCATGAGCGAGGGTAACGTCATGATGCTGATGGGCTGGCGCTCTCCGGCGATGCTCCGGCGCTACGGTGCTGCTGAGGCTGCGAACAGGGCTGAGGCTGCGTTCCGTCAGCTCGGCGGCCACGGTGACCGGCTGTGACCGACGAACGGCGGGAGGCCGTGGCAGACGCCGCGAGCGCTCCCGGTGCTCACAGGGTCGCCCGCATGGCGATGGCGGCGAATCGGCCCGACCAACCGAGCGCCGAACCCTGGGAGGCCGTGGCAGACGCCTCGTACGATCGACTCGAAGAGATCGCGAAACGGCTGTTGCAGATGCCGCGCTTCCTTGCGGTGCTCAGTGACCTCAAGAGGGCACCCGACATGATGATCCAATGTCCGAAGCGGCACAGCTTGTTCGAGGTGACACTCGATATGGACCAGGATCGGAACCCGTACCTTGTGGCGACTTCCCGTGAGGACAACGGCGTCGTGACCAACGGATGGGAGAGCCTCGGACTCGGCAGCGTTAGCGCCGCCGAGAGCATCAGACAGAACCGAGTTCGGTTCAAGTGCCCAAGGTGCCCCTACGACGGCGTGTGGACTCAAGGTGATCTGCTCTCTCTTTACGCGGCCGCGCTGCAAAAGGGAAAAACCCACATCCGCCTCTTCGCGTAAGCGGTGCGCTATCATTTTGAGCGCAAGGCAAGTCCGCCGACGGCTACGGGTACCACCGTTCGTACGCTCTCAGAGCAGGTTCTCAGCGGGACCTCACCCTAAGTGAGGTATACCCGCAGTGACACCCGAGGAACGTTCTCTTCGATCTCGTCTCGCCGCACATGAGTCGTGGGCGCGAACGGCAGACGCACCCGCTCGGACCGCTCCAGCCCGTCAGGCGTTCGAGCACCGGTTCGAGACCCAAGTTGACCCCGATGGGACGCTCGACCCCAAGGAACGAGCCCGCCGCGCGGAATCCGCCCGCAAGGCCTATTTCACGCGGCTGGCGCTTCGCTCGTCGGTAAGCCGCCGTAGGGCCGTCGAGGCAAGGTCCGCTGTTGAGCAGTTTGAGCACGACGCCGATGACGCAGACGCCGAGCTTGCATTCACCGGGACCGATGACACGGAGTCGTCGTCGTGAATGCGGAAAGCGGCCCGAAGACCGCTCCCCAGGTCCTCCCGCGACGGACAACCGAGGACAAGGTTACCAGCGCGACCAGTCGCATAGGTGTGCTCGAGCGGCGGCGTGCCCGTGACGTTGCCTGGATGCTCGAGGCCTTCACCGGGCGGGATCTCCGGGAACTGGCTTCGCTCTGTGATCTGCGCGACAAGCGCCGACGCAACCAGTGGTTGGCGCTGTGGGCTGGGCCGCCGTTGTGCGATCCGAGGGTGCCACTTCCGCCACTGTTGCCCGAGGTGCTCGGAGCGGCGATGTCATATCTGGCCTGGGAGGGCTGGAGCGATGCCGGATTGTTCCGCGCGGCCACCGTATACAACGCAGGCCGTCTCGGTCCCTGGATCGTCCGCCGGGTCGTTCGCGAGGTCCTCGCGAGACGAGATCGGGGCGAGCTATGACCGATCTTGACTGGACTCCAGACGAGGACGTCGAGGACTGGGAGCAGTACCAGGCCGAACTTGCCCAAGATGACAGGCAGACAGCTCCCGAGCATGACGACGACGACATCAAGGCGCCCAGGAAATCCGCCTCGACCGTCCTGTTCGAACTCGCTCAAGAACACTTCCACTTCGGTGTGAGCGACGCCGGCGATACCTTCGCCGTGCCCAAGTCGGGGCCGAAGGTCGTCCGCATGCTCCGCGGCGGGAAGACCTCGCTCCGAAGCGGGCTGGCTCGCGAGTACTTCGCGCGGACCGGCCGCGCCGCGCCTCAGCAGGCCCTCGCCGACGCTCTGCTCGTAATCGAAGGGTTCGCGCAGGATAAGAAGGAGTCCAAGTTGGAAATGCGGGTGGCCGAACACGATGGCGACCTGTGGCTCGACCTCGGCGACAGCACCGGTCGCGCCGTGAGGATCACGAGCACAGGCTGGACTGTGGAGCCATCGTCGCCGATCCTGTTTCGCCGGTCGTCCCTGAACTCACCACTGCCTGAACCCCGGCGTGGTGGATCCCTCGACGAACTCTGGACTTGGTTGAACATCACCAAGGAAGATCACCCGCTGATATTGGCCTGGCTGGTCCTCGCGATCCGACCCGACCTGCCCCACCCGATCCTCGACCTGTCAGGCGAGCAGGGATCGGGGAAGACGACGGCTCAGAAGGTGCTCGTCTCGATCATCGACCCCAGCCCCGTCCCAACACGTAAACCGCCACGCGATGCGGAGTCGTGGGTGACGGCGGCCTCAGGATCGTGGATCGTGGGACTGGACAACCTAAGCATGATCCCCGACTGGCTTTCGGACTGCCTGTGCCGTGCCGTCACCGGGGAGGGCGATGTTCGTCGCAAGCTCTACATGGATAGCGACCTCATCGTGTTCGCCTTCCGTCGCTGCATCATCCTCACTGGCATTGATCTCGGGGCAGTCAATGGTGATCTCACCGACCGCCTGCTCCCGGTTCATCTCGACCTCATCGACCCTGACAAGCGACGCGAGGAGGGCGAACTCTGGCCTGGCTGGCAAAAGGCGCATCCACGTCTCCTCGGAGCGCTTCTCGATGCCGTGGTTTCCGTCAGAGCCGTACTTCCCTCTGTCCGTCTTGAATCGAAACCGAGAATGGCCGACTTCGGTCGGGTGCTCGCCGCCGTAGACAAGGTGTTCGGCACTCACGGGCTGGAGCGATACGTCGACGGACAGAGTTCCCTCGCCTCGGAATCGCTCACCGGCGACCCGTTCATCATGGCTATGCAAAGGGACCTGACCGGCACGTTCAAGGGGACCTCGGCCGAATTGCTCTCCCTGGTCAAAGTTCCGGAACGCCCACCGAAGTACTGGCCCACCGATGCTCGCCGCGTCACCCAGCGCCTTCACCGCCAAGCTCCCATCATGCGCCGGGCGGGTTGGAAGGTCACTGGTGACAAGGGTCACACGATCTGCTGGACGATTATCCCGCTGTCTTCCAAAGAAGGCCCGTATTTGACGGTAAGCACGGAAAGAACGGAAAGCACCACGTCAGAGGGCGCAACTTCGGATTCCGAGAATTCTGGGAATTCCGTGAGCACGGAAAGCACGAAAAGGTCTCTCTACCAGGAAAGATTCCGTGATTCCGTGAATTCCGTCAAATACGGGACATCTCAGGAAGACGAGACGCTCTGGTTCGCCGAAGAGGATCTCTTGTGAGCCGCATCTGCTACATCGAGCGGAGCTTCTACACAAAGGCGCGCGCGGTGGTCGACCAGGCGAACGCGATCTGTGAGGAGTACGCCGCCCAAGGTCTCGACCTGACCCTCCGACAGCTCTACTACCAGTTCGTCGCTCGCGGCCTCATCGCCAACAAGCAGAGCGAGTACGACCGCCTCGGTTCCATCGTGAACGATGCCCGACTTGCCGGCGATCTCGACTGGGAGTTCATCGTCGACCGGACGCGCAACCTCATGGGCATTAGCCACCACGACAGCCCGGCCGACCTCATCCGCGACGCCGCTCGGAGGTTCCATACCGACAAGTGGAGCAACCAACCGACCCGTGTCGAGGTGTGGGTGGAGAAGGACGCACTCGTCGGAGTGCTCGAGTCCGTTTGTCCATCCGAGGACGTCGACTTCTTCGCTTGCCGCGGCTACGTGAGCCAGTCAGAGATGTGGGCAGCCGCGCAGCGCATCGAGCGCTACATCATCGCGAAGCAAGCAGTCCTGGTCTTGCATCTGGGTGACCACGATCCATCCGGCATCGACATGACCCGAGATGTTCGCGAGCGACTCGAACTGTTCATCCGGGAGGACTTGTGGAATAGCGCTGTCAACGACCTCGAGGTCAAGCGCATCGCGCTCAACATGGATCAGATCGAGCTCTACAACCCGCCACCTAATCCGGTCAAGCTCACGGACGTCCGGGCGAATGGCTACGTCGCCGAGTTCGGTCGCCAGTCGTGGGAGCTTGACGCCCTCGAGCCATCAGTGCTGGTCGATCTCGTCCGTTCCGAAATCGAGGCTTGCCGCGATTCTGACCTTTGGACTGCGGCCGTTAGCCGCGAAGGAGAGATGCGCCAGGCGTTGAGTGCCGCCGCCAGCCAGGTTTCGAGCCTCTTGGACGGTTTGTCGTGAAGATGAAGCAGGCACGTAGCTTCACGTCAAGTCACCTAGGGTGAGCACCATGACGAGGCATGACCAGCCATGACCGAGCCGAGGGTGCCGTGACGCTTTCGGTACTTTCGGGTGTTGTGGACGACGAGTTGGGCGGTGACCTGGAGCCGGTTCGCTCTGAGCTGGCCGAAAGGGCGCTACTCATGCGACGAGAAGGCGTGAGCTACCCAGCCATAGCGCGTGAGCAGGGATGCGCGACCTCGACGGCCTATGAGCGCGTGAAGTGGGCGGAGCGCCGCGAAGGCACCGAAACGAGCGAGGAGCGCCGAGCGCATGCTGCGGCCCAGCTAGACCGGGTGATCCTGCGGATGAATGCGATCCTGACGAGCCGGGACGCGAAGGACAGCACAGTGATCCGGGCGGCTGAGCAGCTCATAAGCGCGATCGCCCGTAAGGCGCGCCTGCTGGGCGACGAGGCGCCGGCGCGGCAGATCATCCGGCTTAACTACGTTTCGGAAGAGGCCCTGGCCGAGGAGCGCGAGCAGCTCGAGGCGACGCTGACGGCGATGGGCGTGGACCTGAGCGTGCTCCCGACGCCCGAGGAGATCGCGCAACTGCTGCTCGCTTCGAGGCCGCCTCTGGCGCTGCCCGAGCGTGTAGATGTTGGTCCGGCGGGGAGGGATCGCGCTGAGGGCGCGGAATCACCACGCCGAGAGGACGGATGATCGATTGGTCGAGGTGGGCCTGTTGCCCCGAGGACACTGATGAGTAAGCCGCTTAGCCGCGTCGAGGTGGCCGCGCTCGCCGACGACTTCAGAGAGATGCTGGCCGCCATCGAGGACGGCGAGGTCGACGCCAGTGCTGCCACGCGATACCGGATCGAGGGAGCCCTGGCCGTCTTGGAGGTTGCTCTGGGTCGCTCAGCCCGCCTCGCGTTCAAGCTTCCGCCTCATCCTCAAACTTAGAGACGTTCGAGCGTTTCGGGAATAGCGGTCATGGCAGGGTGATCTCGACCTACGCGGCGATGGGCGTGCCCTCCGCCGGATTCCCGAACTGGTCCCACACCTTGTTGAGTTGACTTTGGATGTAGACGGGAGCGAAGCCGACGCAGAGGAACGCTAAGAGTGCCGAGCATCGCTTCACGCTGCCGGCCAGCTTCTGCGCCTTTTGGATCCGACTGGAAGTATGGACGTAGGACAGAATGGCCGGGATAAAGAGCACCAAGGGTAGAGCGCCGAGTGTGATTGCGAGAACGGCGAGCCCAGGTTGTACATCGATGGTCGGGTCGAAATCTCGTAGCTCTCTGTTGATCTTGAAGTACCAAATCAAGGGATAGATGATCGTCAGTCCGAGCAGCCAGACACCCCACGGGTTACGTGTTTTCCCTACCACTCTCGACGCTGCGGCCGCTTGCACCGGAGTCACGGGAGCAGAGACTGGGACGACAGGAGTCGGCTGCAAACTGTTATCGAGCGGAAAGGGCACCGCCGGCTCGTTTGGAAAAGGCGGTGACGCGGGTGGCCCTGGCTCGTCGGGAATGGTCATGTGCACCTCCAGGTCGTGCCGATCATAGGTCCCAACGTGGATCGATGGGCAAGGACTAGTAAAGCAAACGACCGTTTGCTATAATAGACCCATGACCAGAACCGCTCGTAGAACGTCCCGGACGTCCGGCGTCGTCGCTTACTGTCGCGTGAGCACCGAGGAGCAGGCCATTTCAGGACTCGGGCTCGCTGCTCAAGAAACGGCCATCCGCCGCGAGTGCGAGCGTCGAGGGATGCCACTGGTGGCCATTCACACCGATGCCGGCGTATCCGGGAAGACGCTCGCTCGCCCCGCGCTCACCGCCGCGCTCGACCAGCTCAATGCCGGCAATGGGTCGGTCCTGATGTCCGCGAAGCTCGACCGGCTTACTCGGTCCGTACATGACGCGACGGGCCTCATGGCGACCGCTGAGAGCGGAGGCTGGGGACTCGTCGCCCTCGACGCCCCTGTGGACACCACGACCCCGCAGGGCGCCGCTATGGCGCAAGTCCTCGCGGTGTTCGCCGAACTGGAGCGCCGACTGATCGGCGAGCGGACGAAGGCCGCGCTCGCGGTGCGTCGGTCGCAGGGCGTTCGCCTTGGTCGCCCGCAGGCCCTTTCGCAGGCGATCGTGGCGAGGATCGTCGCTTCACGAGGCGACGGTGCCACGTGGACTGCAATCGCCGCCGAATTGAATGACGAGGGCGTGCCAACGGCGCAAGGAGGCCGGTGCTGGTATCCGGCAACCGTCCGCTACGTCGCTTTGGCTGCTGAGGCAGCGGCATGACGGGGCGAAGACGCTTTGGCTAGTCGTTGACCGTTTGCAGCGCTCCTACGGTGCTCCCTCAGGCTATGTGAGCATCCCCCGCTGAGGCGCCCAGGGCTCTCGTCCACCAACCCACACGCCCGTTAGAGCCAACACGGGACGCCGCAGGAGCCTCGCAAACACCGAGCGAGGGTAAGACCGTACCCGCCGATGCCTTTAGCCGGCTAAAGCAGAAGGCCCCTACGCGCGAGCGAGGATCGCAGCGCGAGCCACGGGCAGGGGCGCGACGATTGTTGACGTGAATTCTCTCAGCACTAAGGGACGTTTCAGCTATCCGGCACACCGAGGGGCCACTGCGGTGGCGGCCGTATTTCAAACCGTTGCCGTCGTGGTGCTCGGGCTAGGGATCGTTGGTGCGGTTTGGGTTGGCCTCTATGTCCGCCAGCATCTGGTCGAGTCGACTACTCGATCGATTGGTTACGCGCTCGCGGTTGCTTTGGGCGCTGTGTTCTTGGCGAGCGTGCTTGCCTTCTTTGGATACATGCTCGACCTCCTTATAGAGATCGAGGAAAACACTCGTGACGAGGAGGGAGCCGGATAGCGAAAGCGCCCGCTAGGCAATCGCTTACTACCGGGTGAGCACTGACGAGCGAGTCGCCACCGGCAATGGACTTGACGCTCAGGCCGCCACCGTCACCGCCGCTATCGCTGCTCGCGGCTGGGAGCTGGTCGCCACCTTCACCGACGAGGCCCGCTCGGGTGGAAACCTCCGCCGGCCGGCTTTGCTCGACGCCCTTCCGTGCCGAGCTCGAGGACTGGCGCCTCGTGCCGAGGTAGCCGAGGCCATCGCCGCCGAACGTGCCGCCGCGCTCGACGATCGGCGCAGGTCGACAGTGCCGTCTCGAGGAGGTACGGCAACTTCCAACGGCTGGGACACCGACCACGACAATCCCGCCAACGCGGTTGTGGGATGACACCAAGGCTCTGCGGAGCGAAAACGCGCGCCTTCCCCCACGGCCCGAAATCCATCCGACCGTTAGGTGATCGTGAAGCTGCCCGCGACCGTTCCGGCGCTGCAACTGACCGATACCCGAGCGGTCCCTGCGCGAGTGGTTGAACCGATCAGCCACGTCCAGGTCGCGACTCCGCTCGCATTGGCAGTTGTCGTGCCAAGACCGCTTGTGGTGCTCAGTCGACCGCTCGGTAGCGTTACCGCGAGCGTGCAGGAATCGCCCGACTTGCTCGAATGCACGGTGAGCGACTCATGCCCGCCGGGGGCAATCGAGCCGATTAGTGAGGTGATCGTCACAGCGCCGGACGGAGGCGTCGTCGCAACACTCGTAGTCGTCGTCACCGTGGACTGTGCCGCAGTTGCTTTCGGCCATGCGCCGAGATACTGATGATACGCGGACACCCAATCGGTGGCGATGGCCTTCTGCGCGCTCGGGAGTCCGACCTTTCCCTCACACACGAGGTCGTGCAAGCGGTTTTCGAGAATGTCCTTGCTGTTCAAGTATCCCTTTGGGTGGTCATTCAGCTCGGGCCACAGATTGCCGATCGCGTTGCTGCCACCGAGTTCGAGAGAGATCAGGTGGTCGACTTCGTATTGGTTTGTCGTGTGATGGGTGATGCCGTATTCAACGTAGACCTGGTTCTTCTCAGACTCGGGAACGTTCCGCACACTGGTCGCATAACCAGACCGGCAGATCGTCGCAACCCCGACATGAAACGTCACGCCTGGCGTCACGCGAAGATCGTTCAGGGGCTCGCCATGCGAGTAGCGAAAATGGGCGGTGGCGGCGAACGCTGTCGCAGGGAGCACCAGACTGACGGCGGCGAAGGCAACCGCTGCTGCTCCGATAGAAGCGATGCGTCGTCGTCTCATGGATGGATCGTAGTCGCTTTGCAAACGCGTTCTCGGTGCTCCCGACACCGGAGGAGATCGCCAAGCGCCTCCGGCGATGCGCCTGCCCGTAGCGCTCCCGGAGCGAACGAACATGGGTCCGGTTGCATGTGATCGGAGCGCGCTGAGGCCGCGGCGTGCAGGGAGGACGGATGATCGATGACGCGTTGACTTCGAAAGCTCCCGGACTGACGCTTCCGCTCTAGGACCCGATGACCCTGCCGAGGCGGCAACCATGCTCCGGCGACTGCTGACGCTCGTTGAGGCCGGCGAGCTGGGGCCGCGACGCCGAGCGCGCGAGCGGTGCTGCGCGGCTTGAAGGTGCGACGATCGCTGTCGAGTTTGCTACTGGCGTCCGGCCCGCGGAACGGCGCGAGCAGGCGCTAAGTCGAGGTTACGAGAGGCGGCAGAGGCCGCCACAGGTGCACGGAAAGCCACGCTGGACTCGGTCGGTGAGGAGATTTGCCACGGCTCCTGACTCGCGGTTCCATTTCGCTTATCGACCGATGATGCGGTCCTCTCTAATCGCCTCCACGCAGATCAGACCGGCGTCGAGCTTCCGAGCGGCCATGTTGTCGGCGGAGTCTTCGAGGCGCCACTGTCGGATTGCGACGTTGTTCCCGCAGCTGTCAGGAGCGCCGGACCTTCGTTCCAATCCTGCCGGGACGATGCATCATCGCCCTGTTGACCAGCGTCCTGCACGATCGTCGAAGCTTCAGGCATTACAGCCCGCGCGTCGGAAGTTGTGTCGCTTTCTGACTCTTCGGCTGGCGCCACCTTGACCTTCGGCGCCGGCTGGACGATCGGCTTCAGAGGCTGCACGACAGAGGTATAGAACGCCTCGACAAGATCGAGCGCTGACTCGATAAACGATCCACGCCCACGCCCACGCTTGGTCCCAGCGGGCCGGTTGAGAGTGATGATGAATTCCCGAATATCGACTTTGGAATTCGCCACGAGGACCAACGGCTTCTCCTGGACGTTCCCGATTCGACGGCTGGGACCGGCGGTCCTCGCGTGCAAGGGGATGGCTTGAATCAGGAGATCGTGTGGCGCATCTTTGATCTGCCGAAGTAGCCAATTGATGCGAGTAAGAGCGTGCGCGCTTCTTGGCGCAGGCACGCTGACGGAGCACGCGATCCGACTTGCTTTGAGGTCGGCCTCGAGGACGATCGGAGCTATGGCGTGGGGCACGATGAGCGCTCCGCTGAGCCGACCAGCGCTTGCCAGCGCCGCCGCCTGTGCCTGCCAGTGGGCGGCTGCTTGATCCCGGTCCCGTCGGGTAACGGCCGGTCTCACTTCGACGCCAAGCCGCTGTGACAGGTGCATTGCGGCAAACGAAACCAGCTGTGCGAACCGACCAGCTACCTCGAGCGCACCTTTGTCGGTTGGTCTGAGCGTGTTGCTGGCCACGGCCTCCCGGACAGAAACCCACGAAGCTCCCATGTCCTCGAACTCCAGGGCACCGGACTTGGGCTCCTCCAGGTATCGGATCAGTTCGGCCAGTATCCAGGCTTGGACGGGGTCCGAGATCGCGTTGTTGACCTTCTCGATGATCGCCTCAGTGTGGATCTCGCTCCAAGACAGATGGTGCAGACTGACCTTCTTCAACTTTCGTTTATCGACGGTCAGAGGGTGACCGCCCGGCGTGTCGGGGAGCTCGGTACTGATCGTGATTACAGCGTCGAAGCCGTTCTCTCGGGCGACATCGAGGTAGCACTCGACTTGCGGTACCTGTAACCCGTTCCTTCCGGTCTTGACCTCGACGAGCGCGGACCAGGTGCGGTTGCCGCGACGAACCTGGATCAGACCGTCAGGGCGAACCTTCCCGTCGCCAAGCGGGAACTCCACCTCGACGAAGGTCTCGATCTTCCCGGCCGGCGCATCCATGAGGGCCGTAACTGCTCGGCCAAACTCTCGGACTGATCCGAGCACGGCCAGTAGTACGGAGGTTCCACGCCTCTCCTGCTCGTCTGCTCCGGTGATCCCGGTCACCGGAATAAGACGTGCTGCTTGCCACTTCTGCTCATTGCCTGGCATTCGATCCTCCAAGACTTGAAGGCTGACCAACTCTAAGCCACGGCTCATGGTCTCGGTACGTGAATCGACATCTTGAGCGGCGGACGCAACATCCACGTCCGTCACCCGGGCCAACCACATCGCCGCGTGCGGCGTGAACTTCTCCGCCCGAAGGTGGCTGGCGTAGGACTTCGAGCCTGGTCGCCCCTCAGGACAAGGGCGGTCGATGGTCGACGACGACGGGCTGCATAAGCTCGGTCGCGATACTTGCCCGTTGTACCGCTCATCCCTCGGTCGTCCTCTGCGGGGCCAAATCGCTCTTGTCGAGAGCCGTCGCCTCGTCTGACTCGCCGGGTCGTGGAGTCAAAGCCTGGGCCAGCATCGCTTCGATGCGATCGAGCCGCTGGTTTAGTGCAGCCTGCTCCTCGTCGGCCTTCTCCCCGACGAAGAAGCTCGCCACGGTTGCAGTGAGCACGCCAATGAGCCCTATCGCGACGAGCATGAGCACCACAGCGACACCTCGGCCGCCTGCCGTGACCGGATAGGTATCGCCGTATCCAACGGTTGTAACAGTCACGATCGCCCACCAGAGGGCCTCTCCGTAGTCGTGAATGTTTGACCCATGTGCGCTCCGCTCGAATGCCAGCTCAAGGGCAGAGCAAACGAAGACAACACCGAGCACTGCCAGGAGGACGAAGTGCAACCCATTATGAGTGAGGATTGCCCTAGCGCGCTTCAGCGCGTTGACGAGAACTACCCCGGCTCGGGCAAAGCTGAGAAGCCGCAACAGCCGAAGAACGCGCAGGGGGCGGAGTACGGGTACCGCCACCACCGCCAGCTCGACGAGATGGTGGGTGAAGAAGTGGCGACGCGAGGGAGCAAGGTAGAGCTTGACTAGGTACTCGACGGCGAACGCCGCCCATACGAAGTAGTCGATACCGAGAAACGTGTCGGCAATCTCGGCCCGGAGGTGCACGACGAGCGGTACCACGAGAACGGGCAGCCATAGGAGAGCAAGGACGGTGAGGGGTAGTTCGACGGCCGCCGAGAAGCGGTCGTAGGCGTTCTGCGACCGAGCCAAAGAGGGCATCGTCGAGTCAGCCCGGCGGGAGGCGAGTAGGTAGGTGAGCCGGCTGGCGCCACGGGACGCTCCATCTTGGCTCGATGGTCCCGATCATTTGGCAGTACCTCCTATCGCCTGACCGCTGATGGCGACTCTAGGCCGAGTAGCTGCCGGCCCGTCGAGTACGCCCGACCGCCGCTGCCGCTGTCGAATGCACCCACGACGGCGGTTGTGCCGAGAAGCGGGCCGGCCCGGATCGCCGAGGTGGGCGGCGCGAGGGGGCGGGACGGAGAAGGGGCTCGGGCTAAGCGCTGGGCGTTGGCGAGCTGGCTATAACTTCGCCCACAGCGCTTAGCGCCCCTGGTCAGCGACCTGGCCTTTTAGGCTCGGCGCACAGCGCTAGTCCCGAACTACCGGACCACTAGCGTAAACCGGATGCCGAACCGGTCAGGACCAGGGCCGTGAGCCGCGACGATGAGGCGGGGCCAGTGGCGTTGGTGGGAAGCGGCGAGTTTCTCGAGGTGATCGTCCCCATCGACGCCGAACTGCTCGCGGGGCGCCCGCAGCGCGCGGTCTTCCTCCCGACGGCCTCCGCTGAGGAGGGCCCGGAACGGGTCCGGTACTGGATCGACCTCGGCACCGCGCACTTCGCCGCCATGGGCGTCGAGCCCGTGGCGCTCGAAGTGCTCGACCGGGAGGATGCCGGGCGTCCCGATCTGGCCGCGAAGGTGGCCGGGGCCGGCTTGGTGTACCTCTCCGGCGGCAACCCCGGGTACCTCGCGCACACGCTCGCGGGCACCGCCGTCTGGCAGGCGATCCTGGAGGCTTGGCGCTCGGGTGCCGCCCTCGCAGGCTGCTCGGCCGGAGCCTGTGCACTGAGCCGGATCGCGGACGACTTCCGCGAGCAGGGGCGCTACAGCGGCAAAGGCCTCGCAGTCGTAGAACAGCTCGTCGTGCTGCCGCACTTCGACCGCTTCGAGAGTTGGATGCCCGATCTGGCCGACCGCTTGCTGGCCCGGACTCCGCCCGACGCCGTGCTCGTCGGCATCGAGGAGGAGACGGCGCTCATCTGCAACGACACCGGTTACACCGTCCGCGGGGCGAAGTCGGTGTGGCGGATCGACCGCGACGGCACCCGTCTGCAGTTCAAGGACGGAGAGCGGGTGGAACTTCCCGCCGCCGCGTCTCAGTAGCAGCGCCACGGATGCAGACTATGGCCGTCCGATGGGCTGCCGCCGGGGCATCGCTGACTCGAAGCTGATCACCATGACTTCTGGGACCGCTGCTGCTTGTACACCGCGGATTCGTCCTCGGAGCGAACGTTCCAGGAGGTTACGGAGGCGCAGAAACCTTAAGCTTGATCAGATTAGGAACTCCGCTCTGTCGGCGAACGAGTCAGCAACTTTTCGCGAGACATCCTCGACGAGCCGATGGACAGTAATCATCGATCCCTGAGCAGGAGTCGCGATGGTCAAGAAGGGGCCTCACCCGGAGGAGTTGCAGGAGAACGAACTGCTCCGCGAACTCGAGCACACCTGCATGCACAACCTGCTGAACAGCACTGAGGAGCGCGTGTACTTCAAGGACCTGCACAGCCGGTTCCTCCTGGTGAGTGCAGGCTGGATCACCGCGATCGCTCCGGACTGCAGCGCGGAGGAGATAATCGGGAAGACCGACTTCGACGTCTTCAGCGAGGAACACGCCGCTGCTGCCTTTGCGGACGAGCAGCAGATCATCCGCACCGGCGAGCCGATCGTCGGGAAACTGGAGCGGGAGACATTCCTGGACGGAACCAGTCCCTGGGTTTCAACCACGAAGATGCCTCTTCGCGACGGTGAAGGCCGGATCATCGGCACATTCGGCATTTCCCGCGACGTGACGGCGCAAGTCAGGGCGGAGAGCGCCATGGCCTACCAGGCCCTGCACGACCCGGTCACGGGTCTCGCGAACCGGGCCGCCCTGATGGACCGGATGTCCCAGGCTCTTGCCTCCCTGGACCGTCAGCCGGGCCGGCTGGCGGTCCTCTACGTCGACTTGGACCACTTCAAAGAGATCAACGACTCGTTCGGTCATGCCGCCGGCGACCAGGTGCTCGCTGAGGTCGGGCGCAGGCTCTCGCTCCTGTCTCGGCATGTCGACACCGTCGCCCGGCTCGGCGGGGACGAGTTCGTATTGCTGTGTGGGGCCCTGCGTGATGACGACGACGTCAGTCTCATCGGCGACCGCGTCGTCCAGGGGATCCGCGTCCCCTACATCGCGGACGGGCGCGACCTCTCGGTCACCTGCAGCGTCGGCATCGCAGTCACCCGCGATCCCGTGACCGAACCCGACCGGCTGATCCGCGAAGCGGACGAGGCGATGTACGGTGTGAAGGAAGCCGGGCGGAACCGCTATCGGGTCTACGACTCCGCTCAGGGTGTTTCTTCCGGGACGAGCCTCCTCCACGCCGAGCTGAGCCGTGCGATCGAGGAAACGGAACTGTTCCTCCTCTACCAGCCACTCTTCTCCCTGGACGACCAGTCGTTGGTCGGCGTCGAGGCGCTCGTGCGCTGGCGTCATCCCGAGCGCGGTGTCGTACCACCCCACGATTTCATCCCCTTCGCCGAGCAGCACGGGCTCATCGGCAAGATCGACTCGTTCGTCTTGGACGAGGCCTGCCGCCAACTCGCCGCGTGGGCATCCCTCGACGGCTGGTCCAGCAAATTCACCATGGCCGTCAATGTGTCGGGCACCGAACTGTCGGACCCCGGGTTCGCCGGGCATGTCGCCGAGGTGATCGGCCGCCACGGCATAGACGCGGCGCTGCTCTGCCTCGAGATAACCGAGAGCACACTCATCGACGACTTCGGCAACGTCCAAGAAACACTGACGGCGCTGTCAAAGCTCGGCGTGCGCCTCGCCCTGGACGACTTCGGAACCGGCTACTCGACGCTTGCCCACCTGCAACGCCTGAAGGTTGACATATTGAAGATCGACCGGAGCTTCGTGGCTCAGATCAGCAAGAGCCCCCTTGACCGCGAGATCGTCGCCGCAATAACGGCGATGTCCCACGTGCTTGGCATTTCCGTAGTCGGTAAGTGCATCGAGACAAACCAGCAGCTCGCCGCCCTCACCGGCTTGGACTGCGACCAAGGTCAGGGCTTCCTCTTCGCTAGACCACTGTCAGCGGAGGCAGTCGTCGCGCTCGCGGACTGAGTGCTGCCCTGTCGTGCCACAACCCGCGAGCGGGCGTTGACGCCGTACCCAGAGCTAGTTTGTGCCGGTGGTCAGTCGGTACGCTCGGCTGTGTGGACATCGACGTCGGGCTGATCCCAGCGGCTGCGAGCTACCCCTTGCGCCAAGCTGTACTCCGGCCACACCAGAGCGTCGACGAGGTGGGCGACAGGGTGGACAACGAGCCCGGCACGGCAACCTTTGGGGCTACCGACCGCGCGAATGGAACCCTCCTCGGCGTGGGGACGGTGTTGCGCGAACCGGCACCTTTCGACCCGGCCCAGGCGGGCGTCCCCGCCGGCGCCGGCGACCCGGCCACGACCTGGCGCCTTCGCTGGATGGCCACCCGTCGCGATGTCCAAGGCCGGGGTATCGGTTCTATGGTCCTCAACGCCGCACTGGACCACGTGGCTGCCAAAGGCGGAGATCTCCTCTGGTGCAACGCACGGGTCAGCGCCATCGGGTTCTACGAGCGGGCAGGCTTCAGCACCTGGGGCGACGAATGGGTGATACCTGACATTGGACCGCACGTGGTGATGTGGCGGCCGATAGCGGTGGGCTGAGCACCATGAGCGACGGCGCGAAGGTGCGCGACCTCGAAGTAGTCGATCTCGTCCAGCAGTTGATCCGCAACGCCTGTGTCAACGACGGCACCGACGAGTCCGGTCACGAGGACGCCAACGCGGACGTGTTGCGTTCCAGCCTCGAAGGGTCGGGCTGCGACCTGGAGAGCTACGAGCCGCTCCCGGACCGGGTCTCGCTCGTGGCGCGTATCGAGGGGAGCGACCCCGCCGCGCCCGCTCTGTGCTACCTCGGCCACACCGATGTCGTGCCGGTGAACCCCGACACCTGGAGCCGAGACCCATTCGGTGGCGAGCTCGTTGACGGCGAGGTCTGGGGCAGGGGTGCTGTCGACATGTTGAACATCACAGCCTCGATGGCCGTCGCCTTCAAGCGCCTTACCCGAAGCGGGTTCCGGCCCCGGGGCACGTTGATACTGGCCGCGGTCGCAGACGAGGAGGCCCTCGGCGCCCACGGCGCAGGATGGCTGAGCGAGCATGCCTCGTCGTCTGTGGAAGCCGACTACGTCATCACCGAAGAGGGGGGCGTCCCCATCGAGACGGCCGGCGGCCGGCGGCTCCCGATCACCGTAGGTGAGAAGGGAAGCTGCTGGTGCCGCCTCAGGGTTCGTGGAACGGCGGGCCACGCCTCGGCGCCGTTGCGCACCGACAACGCACTGGTCACCGCAGCTGCGGCCGTGGGGCGCCTTGCTGCTTTCAGGCCGCCGGCAAGGGTTCATGACGCATGGCGCCGTTTCGTTGGTGGCATGGCGTTCCCCGCCGATCTCGGCGCGATGCTCGTCAACCCGGCAGCTCTCGACGATCTGTGCGAGTCCTTCCCCGATATCGGGCTCGCCCGCCAGGCGCACGCCCTGACGCACATGACCATCGCCCCGACGGTCGTCCACGGGGGCACGAAGCTTAACGTGATCCCCGATCAGGTCGAAGTGGACCTCGATGTGCGGACCCTGCCGGGCCAGACCGAAGCCGACGTGCGGTCGCTCCTGGCCGAGGCGATCGGGGACCTGGGCGACAAGGTGGAGATCCTGTGGGCCCATCACGACCCTGCCAGCGAGTCGCCGATCGGCACCCCGCTGTGGGACGAGCTCGACGCCATGGTGAAACGGTTCCACCCCGGCGCCGAAAGTGTGCCCTTCTTCTCGGCGGGTGCCACCGACGGGCGCTTCTTCCGCCGGCGTGGGGCGGTCGCGTACGGCTTCGGCATGTTCTCGGACAGGCTTAGCTTCGGGCAGTTCCTGTCGATGTTCCACGGGGACGACGAACGCGTCGACGTCGAGTCGCTGGCACTTTCCGCCGAGATGTTCGAGGCCCTCCCCCGCTCATTCCTGGCCTGAGCCGGACTTCTCAGTCGTTCAGCCCTTCGTCGTCGGCACCGCCGTCGTCGGTGTCGAGCCAGGTGGCAAAGCGGCTCACGACCTGCTGCACACCTCCACCCGCGCGCTCGACGATCTTCGAGAAGCGTTGCCTGTAGTGCTTGAGCGCCACGTCGAACTCGGCCGACGGCGGTGGCTCCTGGCCCCGCCGGAGATAGCCGCCGGAACGCTGCCGGTCGAACTCCCCCGAGGACACCCAAGCGACGAGCTCTTTGACCCGGCGTACCGGGAAGGGATGGGTCGTGCCGATCTCGGACCAGAAACGTGAGTACCGCGCGAACGGATCGGCCTCTCCCTCGTACTCGGTGGCCTGGTGGATGAACGCGTCGAGATCGAGGCCCGGGACCGGGCCGCCCGCCAAGCGCATCAGCGTCCGGCAGGTCAGGAGCGGATCGCCGGTGCCGAGGGCACTGGCCCGATCGGCGGTCAGCTCGGCGGCCCTCGACCATTCGAGCAGCGCGTAGTAGAGGGCCTTCAACGGCAGACCGGCGAGCGGCGCCCCGCGCAACACCCCGTTCATGACGAGTTGCACGAGCTCGAAGGTCGTCATGAAGGTCACGTGGTCGGCCAGCACGTGGCCCATCTCGTGCGCGAGCACGGCGTGCAGCTCGTCGGACTCGAACGACGTTGCCAGCCCCGACGAGACCAGGGTCACAGGCTCATTCGCGCCGATCGTGAGCGTGTTGCCGACCGGATACTGGGTCACATAGAGATGAGGACACGTGGCGATGTCGAAGGTGTGGGCACAGCGGCGTTGCATGGCCCATACCGCGGGCAACTGCTCCTCACCGAGGTGGACGGCGGTGCCGAGCATCAGCTGGCGGAGCTTGCGTTCGTAGCCGACCTCGCTGAGCTTCTTGATCACACGGTCCAGCATGGGCACGGTGTGAAGCGCCGCCGCGGCCGCCCGGTCTGCGGGATGGGCGAATCCCTGGGCACTGATGTCTGGGTAACTGAGTGATGTCTCGATGGCCATGGCTAGCCGCCTCCCCGTTTCGCGTAAGAAGTCTCTCACTCCTGAACCGGCCGCGGTCTTCCGGGCGGGCCCGCGTGAACAGGTTGTCGCCGCGCGCCCTCGTGGTGTCGCGCGAGCCGGCTGTAGTGGGGCTTGTCCGGCCCACCTGTAAGTGGGCATGTCGAGTATCGGCGCGTGGCGATGCACAGGCAGCAGCAACGGGCCGGCGCGGTTCGCACTTCGGCATCATCCCTGGGTTATGACCGACTCGACCTGCAGTACCCGCAACGGCCGCGTCGCGCTGGTCACAGAGTCCGCGAGGAGCCCTTCACCTCCGACAACGCCGGCGTCATCGGACAGCGCCCAGTTGACCTGCCAGGCGATCGATGCCTCGAGCGGCTGATAGGTGCCGAAGGTGGACTGCGTGAAGATGGAGTCACAGGCCGTGACCTGTGCCGTTGGCGAGACTGACCCGTCATATGGCGCGCCAGGCCCGGCACATACGAGGTCCAGGCTCTCGGGGAAGAACGTGATCCCACCTTGCGGGTCGTCACTCGGCTCGGGAAAATCCCACTCTGAGCGCCAGGTCACGTCGATCGGGGTCGCCCACACAGTGGCAACGAGCCCGCCGCCGGAGGCGACCGCAATGACCGTCCTCCAGTCCGAGGCGTCGATCCACAACCACGTCGGGAAGTTCACGATGGTCGCGTCCGTGACCTCGTCGATCGACGACGGAGATGTGGAGATGCCCGGGGACGGCAGGTCCGCTCTGGCGAGCGCCTCGTAGATTAGCGGTGGGAGGCCCGAGACAGGCGGGTCCGGCACCGTGTCCCAGAAGATCCACAGGTACATCACCTTGCCGGTAGTTGTGCTGGCGGGCGGCAGCTCGGACTCAACGTAATACCCGTTCGGAGGCACCTGGCCGGCTGTCGGGCAGGCCACAAGGTCGAAGTGATCCGACGATCCGGCCCGTTTCAAGAGCGCGGCGCCCCAGATGTCGACTGCCCAGATACCGGGATATCCGCCGTCTCGTGGTGCCGTCCAGAAGCTGGCCGGAAGCCCGGCGTTGGCCAGCGCGTTGCTGAGGGTGCTCAGCGAAGGACCCACGTCGTGCCAGACGCACATCGCGAGACCACCTGCGTCACCGCCCGTGTAGGGTCCCGGGCCCAGCGGACTGCCGAGCCACCACACCCAGGACCAGATGGACGAGCCAGTCGAGCCCGCGCCGCCTCCGTTCCCGGCGGGCGTGGCGGCAGCGGGCCTGGCGGCGGCGGGCCTGGCGGCGGCGGGCGTGGCGGCAGGGACCGTGGTCGCGCCGGCGACGTAGCTCACCAGGGGTCGGGACCCGAACCGGTGGCACGGACCCCCTGAAGAGGTGGTCGGCTGCGCCGACGTCGCGGACTTTTCAACCTTCCAGGAGCCCTTAACCTCGGTCATGTCGGTCGTGTACGAGGTCAGGCCGGCGCCGCCACCGAGCGCAGCCGGTGCGGCAAGGCCATCGGAACGGAAGTGACTGCCTCCGTCGTAAGAACACGCCGAGACCACGGCGCGCGATCGACTGAGCAATGCGACGCGCGCGTCACCGATGCGCCAGGTCGATGGCCCGACCACGCCGGAGGCGGCCTGAGCCGCAAGGTACGAGATCATCTGATCATCTCCCGGGCTCCCCGGGACGACGCCCAAGCTCAGGGGCCGATAAGACGGGTCACCGAGCGCGCTCGCGGTGTAGAACGCCTCCATCTCCCCCTTCCAGGCGGAGAGCACAGCAGCGACGGCCATGGAGGCGCCCCGCGCCCCCGAACGACACGGACGGCATGGACTCCCCTGACGACACGGACGGCACGGACGGGCGCGGTGTCTCGAGCAGCCCGGACGGCTGAAGAATTGCACGTGCCGGTGGCAAGCACGAGGGCTCCCGCTGCCGCGCAGGAAGCCGCCCGCGAGAACAACCCGCCAGGGCCGACGCGGGAGCGACAGCGACCGGGACTGAGAGGACGGGTGCCACGGCGACGAAGACAGCGGGCCATACCGACGATGGTCGCCGGGACAACTACCGCATCAGCTACCGGCTATGGCTGCACGCCGGGTGCTGTTCACCCGGCGCGGTGAGCTATGAAGTCTCCTCGGTGTCAGAGGAGTAGGTGCCCGTCGGGATGCCCCCGACCGACTGAGGGATGCCGCCCGTTCCGGGGATGCCACCGCCGCCAGTCACGGTGGTCGGCGCAGGCGTCGAGGGCTGCGCAGGCGTGTCTCCGGCTGCCGTCCCGGTCGGGACAAATGAGCCGTCTGGCGCCGCTGGAGCCACCACGGTCGCAGAAGTCACCGCGATCGGTCCATGCTCGGACTCGAACTGGCGGAGCTGGCCAACTAGATCGGAAATCTTCGCGTCGGCGTCAGGAGCAGCGCGACCCGCTTGCTGGGTGTACACAATGCCGCCGAGCTCGAGCAAGAGCGCGTCCGCGTGCTTCTTCGCCTGCATGTCCGAAAGCTTGGCCTGTCCCGCTTTGGCTCCCTCCTGGGCCTTTTCGGCCAGCACCGTCGCCTGTGCCTTTACCTTGTCCATGAAACCCATGGCCCCTGCCTCCGATGACATCGTGGCCGCTCTCGGCCGAGCCTGCCCCTTAAGGACACGACGCTACCGCCTGAAAGTCGCTGCCACCACGCCCCGGGCTCCGATCGGCAACGATGTAGTCGTGGATCGCTGCGAAGAATGCCAATTCGACTACGACGCGCTCGGCCCTGGGGCCGTGGCCGGGGCGTTGCGATCGCTGGGAGGCCGCTTTGCGATGCGGGTGTCGAACGAGCGCGCCGACCCGGCCATCGAGCTGACCATCCGGACCCGGCCCGGACCGAGAGTCTGGTCGGCTCTCGAATACTCGTGCCACATTCGCGACGTCTTCCTCACCCAGCGCGAACGCGTGTACCTGACCCTTGTGGAGGACTGCCCGGGCTTCGCTCCCATGCACCACGAGGAGCGAGCGAGCCTGGCACGTTACGCGACCGGGGCACCCGCCGAGGTCGGCCGCGAGCTCAAGATGGCTGCCGAGCTGCTCGCCAGGGCGTTCGAGGGTCTCGACCAGGCGCAGTGGCAGCGCCGCTGCATGTGCAACTTCCCTGAGGCCAGGGAACGCACCGTGCTCTGGCTCGGGCGCCATGCCGTCCATGAGGGAGAGCACCACTTGCGCGACGTCGACGCGGCCCTGCGGTCGGCTGCCGCGACTACTCGGTCGGCTTTGGGACCACAAGACCTTCGGTCACGCCCTGCGCCGTGAGCTCCGGCTCTCGGTTGTCAAGCGCCGGTGAGCTCTCGCCAGCAGCCGGGCTCGCTCTCGAGCCGCTTGGAAAGCTCCTGGGGGCTGAGCCGGATGGTTGCCTCGGGAACGGCCTCGACGAGCGACCGACGACACCAGTAGTCGTGGGCTGCAGCAGTGAACCGTTCCCGACGCAGCGCGATGAGGTCGCTCGACGGCCAGGTCCTTTCGTCACCCACGAGGTACTTGAAAAGCTCGAGCGCGAGCTCGACATCGGCGACAATCGGAGCGCGACCGAAGACCGCGGCCCGGCGTAGCGCGATGGCGACCGCACCGGCCAGGACGTCCTCGGCGCGCTCGTCGGGCTCGAGCAAGAGACGGCCCTCGAACCTGGTCGCCAGCGCGAGGGCGTAGCCCTGGTCCGGTCCGGGAATGCCCAGGCCGGCCTGCCTTTGGAGTTGAGGAGTGGGACGGCCCTCGCCCGGGCGATGTGCCGTCCACGGCGCCGGAGCAGCGATCCGCTGAACCTCGCGGACCTCGTGCTGCTCCATGATGGGAGCGAACTTGGGCTGGGTCATTGCGCGGCCTGGTCGGGTGTCTCGCCTGCCACAGCATCGAATGGCACGACCTCACCCGCCGCGGCGCGGATCAGGCCGAAGACCACGGAGTCCACGAGCGCCTCCCAAGAGGCTTCGATTATGTTCTCCGAAACCCCGATCGTGGACCAGCTGCCCTCGGCGTCGGCGGTGTCCAGGAGCACCCGCGTGATCGCCCCGGTCCCCTTGGCCGTGTCGAGGACGCGCACGCGGTAGTCGGTGAGGTGCACGTTGCGCAGCTGGCGGAAGCGGGGCTCGATGGCGAGACGGAGCGCGGCGTCGAGAGCATTGACGGGGCCGTTACCCTCAGCTGTGGCCACCACGCGCTCGTCTCCCATGTGGACCTTGACCGTCGCCTCGGTGGTGAGCTCACCCGGGGAGGACCACGGGTGGACCAGAACAGGACCACCGTCGCTTGCGAGCCCGTCGGCGCCGACCGCGTCCCGGGCGCGCCAATCCGCGATGACACGGAATGACTCGATCGTGAACAAGTCGCCGAGCCGTCCGCCCAGCGCGCCGGCCGCTGCCCGCATCAACAGCTCGAGCGACCCGTCGGCCGCCTCGAAGTGATAGCCGTTGTGCTCCAGGTGCTTCAAAGCGTCGAGAACTCGGCCGAGCGCCGGCGAGTCGAGCTCGAGACCCAGCTCGGCGGCCTTCAGCTGAAGGGTCGAGCGCCCCGCCAGCTCGCTCACGACGATCCGAGTGCCGTTGCCCACAACGTCAGGCTGTATGTGCTCGTACGCGTCGGACCTGCGGACGAGAGCGCTCGTGTGCAGACCTGCCTTGTGCGCGAACGCTGCGGTCCCGACATAGGGCCGTTGCGGATCGAGGCTCAGGTTGACGATCTCCGCGATGTGGTGCGCCACCGAGGTGAGGCGTTCGAGCCGGTCGGCCGGGATGGTCTTCACGCCCATCTTGAGACTTAGGTTCGCGATGACCGCCGAGAGGTCTGCGTTCCCCGTGCGCTCGCCGTAGCCGTTGATGCACCCCTGAACATGGGTGGCGCCTTGGCGTACAGCCGCGAGGGAATTGGCCACCGAGCAACCACCGTCGTTGTGGAAGTGCCCACCGATCGTCGCGGACGAGCGCCGCCTCACTTCGGCCACGGTCTGTTCGACCACTTCGGGAAGCGTGCCGCCGTTGGTGTCACAGAGCACGAGCGCCTCGGCTCCAGCTTCCTCGGCCGCCGCGAGGACCGAGAGCGCGAACTTCGCGTCCCGGCGGTAGCCGTCGAAGAAGTGCTCGGCGTCGAAGAAGACGCGGAGGCCCGATTGGCGCAGGTACGCCACCGAATCAGCCGCCATCGCGACCGCCTCGTCGAGCGTGGTTCGCAACGCCTCAGTGACGTGCAGGTCAGAGGCCTTCGCGACGATGCAGACCACGTCCGTGCCCGCTTCGACGAGGTGGCGGAGCGTCTCGTCCCTGCTTGCTTGTGCACCGGGACGGCGCGTCGAGCCGAAGGCGACGAGCGTCGCTGTCTTGAGTCGCAGCTCCTTTACGGCTCTCTTGAAGAACTCCTCGTCCTTCGGGTTCGCACCGGGCCAGCCACCCTCGACATAAGAGACGCCCAGATGGTCGAGCTGCTCAGCAACGCGCAGCTTGTCGTCGACGGTGAGTGAGATGCCCTCTTGTTGCGACCCGTCCCGCAGCGTCGTGTCGTAGATGTCGACCGCAGCCGGGAGCTTGTGCTCAGGTGGCATATTCGAGCCAGTCCTTGTAGCGGTCCACTGTGCCCCGGACGGTCGTGAAGTAGATCTGCTGGAGCTCCTTTGTGACCGGTCCGGGCCCGCCCGCGCCGACCACGCGGTCGTCGACCGAGCCGATCGGGACGACCTCCGCGGCAGTGCCAGTGAGAAACGCCTCGTCGGCCATGTAGAGGTCCGTCCGCCGCAGGTCGCGTTCGATCACGGTGTGGCCAAGGTCACGGGCGATGGTGGCGATGGTGTCCGCGGTGATGCCCTCGAGCGAGCCTGCCGCCGAAGGTGCCGGGGTGTAGAGGTTGCCGTGACGGACTATGAAGACGTTCTCACCTGTGCCTTCCGAGATGAGCCCGCTCGTGGTGCACATGAGCGCCTCGTCGTAACCGGCGCGCGTCGCCTCCAGCTTCGCGAGGGAGGAGTTGACGTACAGCCCGGTGCACTTTGCGGCTGTCGGGACAGAGCGTGGGTCGTTGCGAGCCCACGAGCTCACCTTGAGGCGGATGCCATTGTTGATGGCCTCCTCACCGAGGTAGGAGCCCCAGGGCCACAACGCGATCGCAAGTCGCGTCTTGCACGCCGCGGGGTTCATGCCCATCTCGCCGTAGCCGAGGTAGGCGAGCGGCCTGATGTAGCAGCTGTCGAGCCCGTTCTCCCGCACGGTCAGCTTGATGGCATCGAAGATCTCGTCCTCGGTATAGGGCAGGTCCATCTGGAGGATGCGGGTTCCCCTGAGCAACCTCTTCGCGTGGTCGCGCAACCGGAAGATCGCCGGCCCATTGGCCGTCGCATAGGCACGAATGCCCTCGAAGACACCCAGTCCGTAGTGCAGGCTGTGCGTGAGGACATGCACGGTGGCCTTGTCCCAGTCGACCAGCTCGCCGTCCATCCAGATCTTCGTTGTCGGGGTGAGGGGCACCGTCACAACCTCCTTATGACTGCATCGCCAACGCCGGCTGTGCTCCAGGGTTCGGAGGAACCGGCCATCTCAGTCTGCAACTCAAGCACAGCTTTCGTGACGCGCTCGGCGGCGGCGACCTCGCCGAGGTGCTCGAGCATCATCGCCGCGGAACGGATCGCCGCAAGTGGATTGGCCTTCCCGGTGCCCACGATGTCGTACGCAGAACCGTGCACCGGCTCGAAGAGGGACGGTCCGGTGCGCGCCGGGTTGAGGTTGGCCGACGCCGCGAGCCCGATGCCACCGGTGACGGCGCCCGCGAGGTCGGCAAGGATGTCGCCGAACAGGTTGTCGGTCACCACGACGTCGTAGCGCGCGGGGTTCTCAACAAGGACGATGCAGGCTGCGTCGACGTGGTTGTACCCCGTGGCGACGCCGGGGTGCTCGGACGCCACCAAGTCGAACGTCCGCTTCCAGAGATCGCCCGCATAGGTGAGCACGTTGGTCTTGTGCACGAGCGTCACGTGGTGGCGTGCGCGGCGCTCGGCGAGCCCGAACGCGTACCGGACACAGCGCTCGACACCGTGGCGGGTGTTGACCGACCCTTGCGTGGCGACCTCGAAAGGCGTTCCGCGCCTGAGCGCACCGCCTTCGCCTGCATAAGGGCCCTCGGTGTTCTCGCGCACCACGACGAAGTCGGCGCCGGGGGCGATTGAACCCGCGACCCCGTTGAACGGGCGGAGGTTGATGTACAGGTCCAGTTCAAAACGCAGTCTCAGCAAGAGCCCGCGCTCTATCACTCCCGGCGGCACCGCGCTCGACCCGATCGGCGGGCCGACGGCTCCGAGAAGGATGGCGTCGGCGTCTCTGAGCTCGTCGAGGACCGAGTCGGGCAGAACCTCGCCGGTGCGCTCGTAGCGGCCGGCGCCGAGGTCGTAGTCGAGCTCCTCTATCTCCACCCCGGCGGCGGCGACGACCTTGAGCGCCTCCGCGACGACTTCAGGGCCAATCCCGTCGCCCCTGATCACTGCAATTCTGTGCGCGCCAACCCTGGGTTCCATGTGCCGGTCACATTAGCCGGGGTGCTCGCGTTGCGGTCAGAGACGCTAAATCCCGATCGCGGCCTGTGCCTCGGTCCAGGTGTAGACCTCACCGTTCGGTTCGGGCCCACAGGCGGCAAGGAAGATCTCGGCGAAGGACGTGGCCCACTTCGACGACTTTGCGTACGCCGCGCCCATGACGAGCTGAGAGCTGGCCGTCGGGCAGCCGGCGAGATCGCTCGTCCAGAGCCGAAGGACGTTGTCCCGGTGCCCCCAGCATCCCTCCGCACTTCGGTATGGGCAGGCGCCATTGTCGCTCCCGAAGCCGTCGTCGTACATCCAGCCGTCGTCGGACCCGAGCGCGTTCTCGCTGCCGCCGGCCCAGTTCGATCCCCAGGCGCGCACCTCGGCTCCCCCCGGCAACTTCCGAGCCGAGGAGATGGGGTCAGTGCCGGCACTGGCGCCGGCCTGCGCCACCTTGTCCAGCCCGATCGTGAGTGCCGTCATAGGCGGCTCCCCGCGCGACACCCGCTCCAGGTCGGCGATCACGAAGAGCTGGTCCGCGACGCTCAGCTTCAGGAACTTCGCCAGGTTGAACCTCAGCGAACCGATCCGCTCGCTCGCACGTGCCCGGTTGACGGCCTGCAGAGCCTTCGAGTTGCAAGCCACCGTGTCGTCAAGCGCCCCGGGCGCGCAGTACGCGTAGAAGTTCGGGTCCGGTGGGAGGTTCTTCGGCGGGTTCCTGGGCGGCAAGATCCCAGAATGCGGCACGGCCCGGTCATGCGGGAGGACCCGGCTCTGCGACGCTGCTCGGCTGCGCGACACGACCTGACTGCGAGGCAGGACGCTGCTCTGCGACGGTGTCCGGGCAGTACCGGCGGCACCGGCCTGCATGCCGCTGCCCACGACGGTGATCGCCGCCACCGCCACCGCGGCCATGGCGGCTCGGCTCACCCGGGACGCGGATGCCGCTTTCATCGCTCGAGGGAACCCCGCCATCGCCCGGCGCGACCTGTCCAACCTCAGCCACGTCCTCGCTGGATGTCCTGGGCCACCGGCGGTCACTCGGTCTTGCGGAACTCGGCGATGGCAACGGCCATCATGACCAGACCCATGACCGCGACCAGGCCCAACGCGGCCCCGGCTGGGACGACCCAGCTGCCCCAGGTGATGCCTGGTGCCAGCTGGTGGACATAGGCCGTGGGAATGCTCAAGTGGCTGAAGACGGCGTGCCGCATCGGGCCGACAATGTAGGTCAGCGGGTCGATCCTGGTCAGCACGCTCAGCCAGGCGGGCAGCCCATCAAGTGGGTAGAGCGCGCCGGACAGGAAGAACAACGGCATGACGAGCATCTGGGTCAGCGCCATGAACGACTGGAACTGCTTGATCCTGGCGGCCATCATCAGGCCAAACGCTGTCAGGGTGAAAGACAACAGGAGCAGTTCACCGACAAGGGTCGTCAGCAGCAGCAGGTTGTACGACACGTGTGCGAATCCCGCCAGGACCAGGAAGACGAGGCCCTGGAACGTCGCGATCGTGGTCCCTCCGAGGCACTTGCCGACCACGAGCGAGGCGCGGCTGACCGGCGCCACGAGCATCTCGCGAAGGAAACCGAACTCCCGGTCCCACACGATCGAGCCTGCCGAGAAGACCGAGGTGAACAGCACCGACATTGCCAGCACGCCCGGGTAGATGAAGGTCTTGAATTCCACCCCGGGTGGCATGCCGTGCTTGGCCAGCGTCGACAAGCCGGTGCCGAGCACGAACAGGAACAGGAACGGCTGGATGAGCGAGGTGATGGCACGCAGTCGGTCGGTGCGAAACCGGATCAGCTCGCGCCGCCAGACGATGTTCACCGCGCCGACGTTGTGCCACAGGCTGTGCTCGGGCACTGCGACCCGGATCTCGGCAACCAGCGCGGCCTCTGCCACCGCATCCGTGACGGGCCTTTGGACCTGTGTGACCATTCTCAGCGTCTCCCCCCTCGCCAGCGTGCGGCCCTTTGGCGCGCCACATCGATGCCTGACGCCTCCGCATCGCGGATAGTGCTCCCGGTGTAGGACATGAAGACGTCGTCCAGCGACGGACGTGAGACGCTGACCGAACGGATGGGCACGGCCAGTCCGGCAAACAGCTTCGGGACGAACTCCTCCCCGGAGGCCACCGAGAAGGTGACTGCGTCGTCGTGCACCGCCGCTTTGATGCCGAAATGGTCCGCAAGAGCGGCAATCGCCGCAGGGTCGTCGGCCGTCTGGATCTGAACCCTGTCCTTGCCGATGCTCGCCTTCAGCGCCTCGGGAGTATCGATGGCCACGATCCTGCCGTGGTCGATGATGGCGATCCTGTCGCAGTTCTCGGCCTCGTCCATGTAGTGCGTGGTGAGGAAGATCGTGATGTCCTCGCGCCCCTTGAGGTCATTGATGTAGCTCCAGATCGAAGAGCGGGTCTGCGGGTCCAGGCCGACGGTGGGCTCGTCGAGGAACAGCACATGAGGCGCATGCAACAGGCCGCGAGCGATCTCGAGCCTGCGCTGCATGCCACCCGAGAAGGTGCTGACCAGGCTGCCCCGGCGTTCCCAAAGGCCCACCATGTCCAGTACCTGCCGCGTCCTCGGACCAATTGCGGCCTTGGGCACGGCGTAGAGCGCGGCGTGAAACCGGAGGTTCTGCTCGGCCGTCAGGTAGGTGTCCAACGTTGTGTCCTGGAAGACGAGGCCGATGTTGCGACGGACGTCGTCCTGCTCGGTGCTCGTGTCGTGACCGGCCACCTCCGCGGTGCCCGAGGTCGCACTGGCAAGCGTGCAGAGGATCTTGATGGTTGTCGTCTTGCCGGCCCCGTTCGGCCCGAGGAACCCGAACGTCTCTCCGAGGGTCACCTCGAAGTCGATCCCTCGCACAGCCTCAACGTCCCCGTAACGCTTGGTCAGACCGCGAACCGATATCACCGTCTGCGGACGCTGACCACCCGCGTCGGACGTGCCGGATGTCGTGCCGGCGTGCATCGCCACTGCTCACGCCTCCCCTGCCTCTTGGCCCCGGAGCCTAGGCGACCCACCGCGCTGCGGGTTCCTCGGTTCGCCTGCACGAGCAAGACGACGTCTCCAAACCGGTAGCCTCGCGTCGGTGACAGAAACTCATCTCACGCCCGAAACCCACGCTCGGCTGGTCGCCGAGCTCGAGGACCTCACGACGCGCGGACGCGTGGAGATCGCGCGCCAGATTGAAGCCGCCCGGGCTCTCGGGGACCTGTCCGAAAACGGCGACTACCACGCCGCCAAGGACGCCCAGGGCAAGATGGAATCGCGCGTGCGCCAGCTTCAGCGGATGCTGGAATACGCCGTGATCGTCGACAGCTCGACACTCGAGGTCGATGTGGTGACCACCGGCGTAATGGTGGAGCTCCGCTACGAGGGGGACGAGGAGACCGAGACGTTCCTGGTCGGCTCGATAGAGGAGAAGGGTGAAGGAGTATCGGTCTTGTCGCCCGCTTCACCCCTGGGTCAGGCGCTCGTCGGGCGGGCCGTCGGCGAGACCGTCGTGTACGAGGGCCCGAACGGGCGCGCGTTCACTGTCGAGATCGTCTCGATAAGCCGCTGAACACGCGCCGATGCCCGAGACTCTCGCCGACAAGGTCTGGGACCGCCACGTCGTTCGCCCCGGCGACGGTGCCGCTGAGCCCGATCTGCTCTACATCGACCTGCACCTCGTCCACGAGGTGACCTCGCCGCAGGCCTTCGAAGGGCTGCGACTGGCAGGCCGACGCGTGAGACGACCCGATCTCACGATCGCGACCGCAGACCACAACGTGCCCACCACGACCGCGAGCGGGCGCGTCGATGACCCTGTCTCGCGCCGCCAGCTCGAGGCGCTCGACGCCAACTGTTCGCAGTTCGGCGTGACCTGCTATCCCATGGGAGACGAGAGCCAAGGCATCGTGCACGTGATCGGGCCCGAGCAAGGCCTCACCCAGCCCGGCATGACGATCGTCTGCGGAGACAGCCATACCTCTACCCACGGTGCCTTCGGGGCACTGGCCTTCGGCATCGGGACCTCTGAGGTCGAGCATGTCCTCGCCACCCAGACCCTTCCCCAACGCCGGCCGCACACGATGAGCGTCACCGTCGAGGGCGATCTTCCGCTCGGGGTGGGCGCCAAGGACGTGGTGCTCGCGATCGTCGGCCGGCTCGGCACGACCGGCGGGGCCGGCCATGTGGTCGAGTACCGAGGCTCCGCGATCGCCTCGCTGTCGATGGAGGGCCGCATGACGGTCTGCAACATGTCCATCGAGGCCGGTGCCCGTGCGGGGATGATCGCTCCGGACGAGGTCACCTTCGAGTACCTGGAGGGACGGCGCCACGCGCCGAAAGGTGCCGACTGGGACCGGGCTGTCGAGGCGTGGCGGGCGCTGACGACCGACGACGGTGCCCGGTTCGACGCCGAGGTGGCCCTGGACGCAGCCAAGATCCGGCCGCATGTGACCTGGGGCACGAACCCTGCCCAGGTAGTGGCCATCGACGGCGAGGTGCCGAGCCCGGACGACCTGGCAACACCGGCCGAACGGGAGGCCGCCGCCCGTGCGCTCGCCTACATGGGCCTCGAGGCCGGCACTGCGATGCGCGCGATCGAGGTGGACACGGTGTTCATAGGCTCGTGCACCAACTCGAGGATCGAGGACCTGAGGACCGCGGCCGCGGTCCTCGAGGGGCGCCGGGTCCGGCCAGGCTTGCGTGCGCTCGTCGTGCCGGGCTCGCGCCAGGTCAAGCGCCAGGCCGAAGCTGAAGGACTGGACCGGGTCTTCCTCGAAGCGGGGTTCGAGTGGCGTGAGAGCGGGTGTTCCATGTGCCTTGGCATGAATCCCGACCAGCTCTCGCCTGGCGAGCGCTGCGCCTCCACCTCGAACCGCAATTTCGAGGGCCGCCAGGGACGCGGCGGCCGCACACATCTCGTGTCGCCGGCAGTCGCCGCGGCAACCTCAGTGGCGGGGCGGTTCGCGACCCCGGCCGACCTCGGGTCCTGAGGATGGAACCCGTGCGGATCGTAGCGGGGCGGGCGATCCCGCTGGACCGCTCCGACGTCGACACCGACCAGATCATTCCGAGCCAGTGGCTCAAGCGCATCGAACGGACCGGGTTCGGCGCCGGACTGTTCGCGGAGTGGCGCGACGACCCGGCCTTTGTCCTGAACAACCCCGACCACGCCGGGGCAACGATCCTGGTCGCGGGAGCGAACTTCGGCACGGGCTCGTCCCGGGAGCACGCCGTATGGGCCCTGGTCGACTTCGGGTTCCGTGTGGTCGTCAGCCCCCGCTTCGGCGATATCTTCCGTAACAACGCCACCCGTTCCGGCCTGGTGCCCGCCGAGGTGTCCGACCAGGACGGCCGTGCGATCCTGGAGGCGGTCCGTGCCGACCCGTCGCTCGAGATGGTCGTGGACGTCGAGCGTAGGCTCATCGAGGCACCTGCCGCAGGGATCTCGCTGTCGTTCCGCTTGGATGACGACGCCCGTGACCGGCTGCTGAGGGGCCTGGACGACATTGACGTCACGGCCCAGCACGCGGCGGAGATCGACGCCTACGAGGCGCGGCGGCCCGCGTGGCTCCCGACCGTCACCTGAACCAGAGCCTGGCGCACTACAGCTGTACCTACGCGCCGGCTTCTGGCATACCCCATTGCCGGAGGATTTGACGTGCGACAACCGGCTCTACGGCATCACCTCGCCCCGTTGGACGGCGTTCGAGCCGCCGGCCGCCCTGGCCTTGGCGCGAACCACACGGTTGGTGGCAGCGACATAGGCGCGAGCAGCCGCTTCGACCACGTCAGTCGACAGCCCACGACCCGAGGCGCGCACGCCGTCTGAGTCGAGCTGGATGACGACGTCCCCGAGGGCGTCGATGCCGCCGGTCACCGACGAGACGTTGAAGTCCATGAGCTTGGCCTCGATGCCGGTCGCCTGCTTGATCGCCTTGCAGGTCGCGTCGATCATCCCGTCGCCTTCAGCGGTCGCCTCGGACTTGTGGCCGTCACGGCTGACCACGACCCTGGCCCGCGGCGTCCCGGTGGTGCCGCCCTGGACGTCGAGCACGTCGAGGACGAAGCCCTCCTCGAGCGCGGTGCCGAGCTCCTCGGCGACGATCGCCTCTAGGTCGGCGTCGGTCAGCTGCACCTTACGGTCCGCCAACTCCTTGAAACGGGCGAACGCCGAGTTCAGGGCGTCTCCCTGGACCATGATGCCGAGCTTGGAAAGCGTGTCCACAAACGCGTGCCGCCCGGTGTGCTTCCCGAGGACGATCTGGCCGCCCTCCTGGCCCACCGAAGCCGCCTCGATGATCTCGTAGGTCGAGCGCTCCTTGAGCACACCGTGCTGGTGAATGCCCGACTCGTGGGTAAAGGCGTTCTTGCCCACGACCGCCTTGTTCCACTGGACCTGGTAGCCCGTCAGGCGTGCCACCATCCGGCTCGTCCGGGCCAGCTCCTTGGTTCTCACGTTCGTCTCGAGCCCGGGGAACTGGTCCTCGCGGATCTTGAGCGCCATGACCACCTCCTCGAGCGCGGCGTTCCCGGCGCGCTCGCCGAGGCCGTTGACGCAAACCTCGACCTGGCGCGCACCTGCGCGCACCCCCGACAGGCTGTTGGCCACGGCGAGGCCGAGGTCGTCATGGCAGTGGGTTGAGATCACGTACTCGCCGGCGACCTGGCCGCGTACGTGCGCGATGAGATCGCCGTAGTCCCAGGGAATGCCGTAGCCGACGGTGTCGGGGATGTTCAAGGTGGTGGCCCCGGACTCGACCGCGGCGGCAAGCACCTCGAGCATGAAGTCGAGCGGTGTTCGGGTCGCGTCCTGGGGTGAGAACTCGATGTCGCCGCAGTGCTCACGAGCCCTCGAAACC
This sequence comes from uncultured Acidimicrobiaceae bacterium, assembly GCA_963807575.1. Lineage (GTDB taxonomy): Bacteria > Actinomycetota > Acidimicrobiia > Acidimicrobiales > Bog-793 > Fen-455. Next base: position 364,281 of record CAWECD010000007.1, on the reverse strand, counting down.
CCCATGCGCACGGCCTCGAGCACTTGATCCTCGCTCATCTTCAACATGTGCTCCATGTGGCTCGGGCTCGTCGAGATGAAGATGTGGATACGGGAGCGCTCCGCGTCACGCAAAGCCTCGTAGCACCGGTCCACATCGGCAAGCTGGGTCCGCGAAAGCCCGGCGATTCCGGGGCCTTGGACGGTGCGGGCAATTGCCTGGACGGCTTCGAACTCACCCTCGCTCGAAACCGGGAAGCCGGCCTCGATGTAGTCCACGCCAAGGCGCGCCAGTTGCTCGGCGATCTCGAGCTTCTCGCCGGGATCGAGGGAGATCCCCGGCGACTGCTCGCCGTCCCGCAGTGTCGTGTCGAAGATGATCACCTTGTCGCTCATCGCTCGCTCCATAGTCGAGGCGCACCCAAGACTTCCTCCCGCCGTCTGGCGTCGTTGCCCCACAACCGCGCCCGGCCAACAAAAAACCTCCTGGCCTAAGGCGCAGGAGGCGTTGGCGAGCGCGAAAGGGCGCTCGCCGTCAGGTAAGGAGGAGGACCCGGACGAACCGCTCGTTGGTCATGTCACCAGTGATTGTGGTGGACAGGCCCGGATCCGTCAAGCCCGGCGTGCCCGCGGGCGACTGCCTTAGTTCTCGCCGGCGGCGCTCCGGGTGCTCTCGGTGCTCTCGGCGACGCCGCGGTAGCTGCTGCGATAGTGCAGCAACGGGGTCCGGTCCGGCTCGACACCCATCTCGAGCACTCTGCCGAGCACGAGCAAGTGGTCACCGGTCTCGACGACTCTTTCAATGTCGCAGTCGAAGAACGCCACAGCTCCCATGAGAACCGGGTTTCCGGACGGTGCCGGGCGCCAACGGACGCCCTCGAACTTGTCGGCCCGGCTCAGCGCGAAGCGCGACGAGATCTCGGCCTGGTCGCGACCGAGCACGCTTACGCAGAACGACCCTGAGGTGCTGATGAGCGGCCAGCTCTTCGACATGGTAGCGACGAAGAACCCCACGAGCAGGGGGTCGAGTGAGACGGGAACGAACGTAGCCACCGACAGGCCCTTCGGCCGGCCGTCCACCACCCCGGCGACGACCGTGACGCTCGTCGGCACGTGTGCCATCACCTGGCGGAAGTGCTCCGCGTCGAGGTCTGCCACCGCGGCTACACGCCGGCGACGCTGTGGATCTCGAGGATTCCCGCCGCGGCTTTGACGCGTCCGATCACCTCGTAGGGGACCGGACGATCAGTCGAGAGCACCATCAGGGCCGTGCCGCCGCCTGCTGTCTGGCCGACGGCCATGTTCGTGATGGAGACCCCGACGTCACCCAGAGCCGAGCCGACGAGTCCGATCATCCCCGGGCGATCGTCATTGCGCACGACCAGCAGGTTCGCGTCGAACGGGAGGTCGACGCCATGCTCGTCGACCATGACGATCCTCTCCGTGCCCGTCGACCCCAAGGTCCCTGAGACCGTGTGCCCGCCACCGTGAAGCGTCACCTGGCTCAGGTAGTCGCCGGCAGCCGTCGTCGAGGACTCGCGCACCTCCAAGCCTCGGTCCTTGGCGAAGTGCGGGACGTTCACGTACGAGACGGGCTCCTCGATGGCGGCTGCGAATATCCCCTTCAGCACGCAGAGCGTGAGGAGCCTCGTGTCCTCACCTGCGAGCTCGCCCTGGTACTCGACTTCGAGGTGGCTCGGCACCGCCTCGCACAACCCGGCCAGCAGCCGGCCCAGTCTCTCCGCGACCCCGACGAACAGCCGCACGGCCTCACTGGCCCCGGTGGCGGCGACATTGACGGCGTAGGGCACGAACGCGCCCCGCAACGCGAGCACGATCTGCTCGGCGATCTGCTCGCCCGCCTTGTCCTGCGCCTCGACCGTGCTGGCACCGAGGTGCGGCGTGACGACGACGTGGTCGAGCTCGAACAGGGGCGAGGACGTGCATGGCTCGGTGGAGAACACGTCGAGCGCGGCGCCGGCGACCAGCCCCGACGCGATGGCATCGGCGAGCGCCTCCTCGTCCAGGATGGCGCCGCGGGCGGCATTGACGATGCGGATGCCTGGCTTGGCCTTGGCGAGCATCTCCTTGCCGACAAGGCCGATGGTCTCGGGCGACTTCGGCAGGTGGATGCTCACGAAATCAGCAGTGGAAAAGAGCTCCTCGAGGCCGAGAAGCTCGACCCCGATCGCGCGCGCCCGATCAGCGGTCACGTACGGGTCATATCCGACCAGCCGCATCCCGAAAGCGGCGGCACGTTGGGCCACCAGGGTGCCCACGTGGCCCAACCCGAGGATCCCGAGCGTCTTGCCGTGCAGCTCGACGCCCTCCCACTTGGATCGCTCCCACCGTCCCTTGACGAGGGCGGCGTGGGACTGGGGGATGTTGCGGGCCTGCGCGAGCATCAGCGCGACCGCGTGCTCTGCAGCCGACACGATGTTCGACTCGGGGGCGTTCACGACCATCACGCCGCGACGCGTGGCGGCGGCGATGTCAACGTTGTCGAGCCCCACACCGGCGCGCCCGACCGCAACAAGGTCGCGTCCGGCGTCGAGCACCTCGGCTGTCACGCGGGTCGCCGAGCGGATGACCAGGGCCGCCGCCCCCGCCACGGCGTCGACGAGCTCGGCAGGAGTGAGCGACAACTGCACGTCGACTTGGTGGCCTTCGGCCGCCATCAACTCGAGCCCGCGAGGCGAAAGCGCCTCGGTGACAAGGATCCTTGCCATCGCCTAGTCACCCACTTCCGACAGGAGCTCCGCCAGACGCTCGATGCCGCGTGCGAGGTCCGAGTCCGACAGAGCGTACGAAAAACGACCATAGCCGGGAGCGCCGAAGGCCTCGCCGGGGACGAACGCTACGCGCGACTCCTCCAGCACGAGCTCGGCCAGCTCGAGAGTTGACCCGGGCCTTGCACCCCTGAGCTCACGCCCAAGGACGCCCTCGAACGACGGGAACGCGTAGAAGGCTCCTTCGGGCTCCATGCACGAAACCCCTTTGATCTCGGACAACATCGCGAAGATGGTCCGGCGGCGCCGGTCGAATGCCTCCCTCATCTCGCCGACCGCGGTCAGGTCCCCCAGGAGAGCTGCGATCGCGGCGCGCTGTGCGACATTGTTCACGTTGGAGGTCGCGTGGGACTGGAGGTTCGTGGCGGCCTCGGCGACGTCGGCCGGGCCGATGAGCCATCCGACGCGCCAGCCGGTCATGGCGTACGTCTTTGCCACGCCATTGACGACAACGCAACGGTCGGCGAGCTCAGGCACCACGACCGGCATCGAATGGTGGACGCGGCCCCCGTAGACGAGGTGCTCGTAGATCTCGTCGGTGAGAACCCACCAGGCGCGCTCGACAGCGAGGCGGCCGATCTCGGCGATCTGGTCCCTGCTGTAGACCGCACCGGTCGGGTTGGAAGGAGAGACGAACAACAGCACCTTGGTCCGGTCCGTGGCGGCGTCCTCGAGCTGATCGACGGTCACCTTGAAGTCGCTCGCCGAGCTCGTCGGGACCTCCACAGGGACGCCACCAGCAAGACGGATCGCCTCGGGGTAGGTCGTCCAGTACGGAGCCGGCACGAGCACTTCGTCGCCAGGGTCGAGCAAGGCCGCAAAGGCATTGTAAATAGCGTGCTTTCCACCGTTGGTGACGAGTACTTGCTTGGGCTCGATCTCGTAGCCGGAGTCGCGGGCCGTCTTGAACACGATCGCCTCCTTGAGCTCTGGCAGGCCTCCGGTCGGGGTGTAGCGATGGTTGCGAGGGTCTCTGCACGCGTCGACAGCCGCCTCGACGATCGCCGCCGGTGTGGGAAAGTCCGGCTCTCCGGCCCCGAAGCCGACGACGTCGACGCCCTGCAACTTCAGCTGTTTGGCCTTTGCATCTATGGCCAAAGTGGCAGACGGCGCCACGCCACCGATACGACGTGACACGCGGCGCGGGGTCGACAAAGAATCAAATGGAGGTGTCGTCGCCATCTGCATATGCTTTCACACAGTTGTTGCACTGCCATTTCGGAGGTGCCCCGCTCGGCGCCGTGGCAGTCGGTGCCATTCCCCGGGTCCACCGACCCAGCTACTTGCCTGGAGGTTCACTTGACCGCACTCGTGATTCCCGAGCAGCTACTGCCGGCAGATGGCCGTTTCGGGTCAGGACCGTCAAAGGTCCGGACCGAGTCGGTCGGAGTGCTCGAGGCGCAAGCACCGACCTACCTCGGGACGAGCCACCGGCAGGCGCGGGTCCGAGACGTTGTGGCGCGGGTCCGCTCCGGTCTGGCGGAGCTATTCGCTCTGCCGGAAGGTTACGAGGTGGTGCTGGGCAACGGCGGGACGACAGCCTTCTGGGACGCCGCCACGTTCTGTCTCGTCGAAGCCAAGAGCCAACACCTGTCTTTCGGTGAGTTCTCCTCGAAGTTCGCCGAGTGCACGCGATCAGCACCGTTCCTCGAGAACCCCGAGGTCCTCGTCTCCGAGGCCGGCACCTACCCACGGCCGGTCCCCAACCCGGCCGTGGACACGTACTGCCTGACCCACAACGAGACCTCGACCGGGGTGCAGGCAGCCGTGCAGCGACCTCGGCGAACCGACGGCGCCGTGGCGGAGGGCCTCGTGCTTGTCGACGCGACCTCAGCTGCGGGCGGGCTTCGAGTGGAGGCCGGCGAATTCGACGGGTACTACTTCGCTCCGCAAAAGTGCTTCGGGTCCGAAGGCGGGCTCTGGCTCGCCCTGTTGTCCCCAGCCGCGATCGAACGCGTGGAGCTCGTATCGGCAACAGGCCGGTTCGTGCCTGCCTTCTTGGACTTGAAGATCGCAATCGGGAACTCGCGCCTGCAACAGACCTACAACACACCGGCTCTGGCCACCTTGCTCCTTCTCGCCGAGCAGGTGGACTGGTTCTTGGGCAACGGTGGCCTCAAGTGGGCCGCTTCGCGTGCGGACCGCTCCGCCGAGATCATCTACGGCTGGGCCGAGCGGTCGAGCTTCGCGCAGCCCTTCGTGAGCGATCGGGCCGAGCGGAGCCATGTCACTGCGACCATCGACTTCGACAGTCCCGTCAACGCCCTCGAGGTGGCTTCGGTCCTGCGCGCCAACGGCATCGTCGACACCGAGCCCTACCGCAAGTTGGGGCGCAACCAGCTGCGCATCGCGCTGTTCCCTGCAATCGAGCCCTCCGACGTCGAAGCCTTGACCGCTTGCATCGACTGGGTCGTGGAAAAGCTCGGGCCCGTGGCCTGAAGAGAGGTCCGCTAAGCGACGTCGGTGGCGGACGTTCCAGGGGGCCCAGGCGACCGCCCGGCACGCCGCCGGGCGGCAAGGGCCCGGTCGTAATGGTGCGCGACCCGGATCCGCCACGTCAGGCGCACGGTATCGACGAGCATGTGCCAAGCCGCCCTCGGAGAGACCGTGGACGAGAAACGTTCCCGGATCTCGACAGGCAGCTCGATGACGCGTGTGTAGCCGAGCCGCCGGGCGACGGCCAACAGCTCGAGGTCGAAGGTGAAACCGTCCTCCTCGAGGATCGGGAGCAGTTCGGTGACGATCTCCCGCCGGACCAGCTTGATCCCGCTCTGGGTGTCGGTGACGTCCAAGCCGAACAGCAGCCGAGTGAGAACTTGGTAGCCCCAGGAGTAGAAGTGCCGGAGCCGCGGGTAGACGACCACGGACCCGGGATGTCGCTTGCTCCCGATCGCGAAGTCCGGCCGCTCGGTCTGGACGCAACTGACGAACGCACCCAGCACCGGAGCCGGGATGTCCCCATCGCCGTCGATGAAGCCGAGATAGGCGCCTCGGCCAAGCCCGAGGCCCACACGCAACGCATGGCCCTTGCCTTGGTTGACCGGCAGGTAGACGACCTGAACCTCCGGGCCGAGCTCTGCGAGGCCGACATCACTGCCGTCAGTCGAGCCGTCAGAAACCGCTATGACCTCGAAGCTGACCCCGCGGTCACGCAGCAGCTTGATCACCTGTGCGACGTGACCGGCCAGGTTCGGACCCGGGTTGTAGTACGGGACGACCACTGTCAGATCGAGCTGGCCCCCCGGTTGCATCGAACTGTCTCCCAATGTCGCGGAAGGGTGCCGAACGCCGGCTCCGATTCAGCGTAACCGCCCAGTGTGCGCCGACCGCTCCTCACAAAGCAGCGCGGTCGGCGTGCCCGGGCCCGGTGCTCAGGCGGCCATGTCCATCTTCAACAGGCGTTCGAGGACGGGTACGTGCGCCGCCGCGGTACCAAAGGTCGTCGCCCCGCGGCCCATGGCTGTGCCGTACCCGGTGGTCCCCTTGTTGTCCGCGACGCCGACGATCTGGCCCCCGTTCACCGAGTGCGCGTAAGTCCAGCTGAACGCCGTCTTGCCGATGGAGGGCAGCGCCGTGAAGATGAGCTTGGCTCCTTTGCCCGACTCAGCGGCGACTCTCGCCTCGGCCGCGGCCAGCGTGGCAAGCTCGGCCGCTGGGATGCCGGGCTTCATCGAGATGATGACCTCCCACCCGCTCGCGGTCGTGGGCATGAAGATGCATTCGTACGAGCCTTTCGAAATGACGGCCTCCAAGAGCGTTTCCTTTGCCCCGACCATGGAAGAGACAGTCGAGACCGGGAAGTGGGCGCAGAAAGCCGCAATGGTCAAGCTCGGGGCCGAGCTCCGTGCGGGCCGTGCGGACGAAGCGCTCAGCGTTGCGGTGCCGTGTTACTGTGCCTTCGCGGTGGCTGGAAGGAGGACCAGAGACGCCGCACAGCTGCTCGCCGCGAGAAGTGAAACGGCAAACCACCGCGCCCGAGCCCGGTGCCGGATAGAGGTCGTCACGTCGCGATGCGATTCGCCGGCGCTGGAGATGCTCATCATCGCTGCTCCTTGCTTGAGGTTGCCAGGGGTGTGACCGAAGACCGATCGGAACCGTGACGCACCCTGCCCCCGATTGTTGTCAGTCTGCGTGCTGTGATGTTAGGGCCGAGGACGGTCACATCGGCCGCGCGGCCTGGGTACTTGACGCTCAAGACGCGAGCGGGAGCTCCACGACCGCGTCCATGGCCAACCAGAACAGCGCCTCGCGCACATCATGGGCATGCACCCAGTCCCGGTGATCCCAGGAATCGCCGGCAAGGCTGTCACCCGCGTAGAGGAGTTGACCCAGTACAACGCCGCGGAAACGCGCCACCGCCAACAGCGCGGCCGCCTCCATCTCGACGGTGATGCACCCCTCGGCCCGCCGCAGCGAAACCTTCTCCCTGGTCTCCCGATAGACGGCGTCGGTAGACCATGTGATGCCGGTCGTGAACGGCACGCCCGAGCGACTGAGGACCCCCTCAATCGCCGACACCACCGCCGGATCGGCCTCAATGAGCCGGGACAGGGGCAGATAGTGGTAGGAGGTGCCCTCGTCGCGGACCGCCGCCGACACGACGACCGGGTGGCCCAGGGCGAGGGCGGCATCCAGCGCCCCGGCGCCTCCGCAAGCGACAAGGACCCGGCAGCCATAGTCGATCGCTTCCTCCAGGAACAACGCCGCCAGTGGCGCGCCGACGCCGGGCTGGAAGAAGGCGACGCGCTCACCGCGATGTCTGAGCTCGAAGATCGGGTGGACGCCGTGCTCGGAATGCAGGCTGGCCACTTGCCGGGCCCCCCGCTCGGACGCGACCTGACTGACGACATCGCCGAAAAAGCACAGGACCGCGCGCGACGGCACGTCGACGTCTTGACGCGACGGGGCGCACAGATGAACTGACGGTTCTATGAGCGCTTCGCGCTCCGGGTCGAACTCGAGAATCGGGTAGGCGGCCCGGACAAGACCGCCCGGCCCCGATCCCGGCGTAATGGGCATAGGGCGACCGGAAACGGCTAGCCGCCCGAGATATCTTCCAGGCGCTGGCGCCCGGCAGTGACGAACGGCATCATCGCTCGCAGCTCGGCACCAACGGACTCGATCTGGTGGCTGCGCCCGGCGGCCCGCAGCTCGTTGAAACGCGGCCTGCCGGCGCGGTCCTCCGCTACCCACTCCCTGGCGAAGGTCCCGTCCTTGATCTCCTCGAGTATCCGCCGCATCTCGGCGCGGACCCTGTCGTCGATGATCCGCGGCCCGCGGGTCAGGTCCCCGTACTCAGCGGTGTCCGAGACCGAGAAGCGCATGCCCGCGACGCCTTGCTCGTACATGAGGTCGACTATCAGCTTCAGCTCGTGCAGGCATTCGAAGTAGGCGGACTCGGGCTGGTAACCGGCCTCCACAAGTGTCTCGAAGCCCGCCATCGCAAGTGCCGTCAACCCACCGCAGAGCACGACCTGCTCGCCGAAGAGGTCGGTCTCGGTCTCCTCCGCGAACGTCGTCTCGAGCACCCCGGCCCGGGTCGCGCCGAGAGCATCAGCGTAGGAGAGCGCGAGAGCCATCGCCTTGCCTGAGGCGTCGGCCGACACGGCGATGAGCGACGGCACGCCGCCGCCTTCGGTGTAGGTGCGGCGCACAAGGTGACCTGGGCCCTTGGGTGCGACCATCGCGACGTCGACGCCCGTCGGTGGCGTGATCAGCTCGAAACGGATGTTGAACCCGTGCGCGAAGAACACCGCATCGCCGCCGGAGAGGTGCGGGGCAATCTCGGCCTCGTACACGGCCGCCTGCTCGGTGTCGGGCAGCAGGATCATGACGAGGTCCGCATCGGCCGCGGCCTCGGCCACTGTGACGACCCGCAGGCCCGCCGCCTCGGCCTTGACGCGCGAGGACGACCCGGGCCTCAGCCCTACTCGAACGTCGACACCGGAGTCGTGGAGGTTCAACGCGTGTGCGTGGCCTTGGGAGCCGTAGCCGATGATGGCCACCTTGCGCGTCCGGATCAGGGAGGAGTCCGCATCTTTCTCGTAGTAGAGCTTGGCCATGCCGTTCCTGTCCTTGTAGTCGTGGGGAATGCTGCCTTGGGTGTTTGCGACCGATGCCCGACCGTCGCTACGGGCCTTGAGTGGAGCCTCTAGGCGATGTCGGCGGCCGTAGCAGCAGCCGCCGACGCCGAGGACCTCTCGTCCAGCTTGGGAAGAGCGATCCGACCGGTCCGTTGGAGCTCCACGATCCCATAGGGCCTCATGAGGCTCTCGAAATCGTCAATGACCTCGGGCGTTCCCGCGACCATGACCGTGATGGCGTCGTGGCCCACGTCGACGATCCGACCGGCAAAGACACCGACGAGCTGGATCACCTGTGAACGTTGCCCGGCGTCCGCCGAGACGCTCACGAGCAACAGCTCGGCTTCGCGTGCCATGTCGGGGTGAAGCTCGCCAATCTCGACCACGTTGATGAGCTTGTCGAGCTGCGCCACAACCTGCTCTAGCGGTGAGGACTCGACGTCCACAACGATCGAGATCCGCGAGAAGCGCTCGTCGTCGGTCGGTGCGACGGCGAGCGAGTAGATATTGTACCCGCGTCGCGAGAACAGCCCCGCGACGCGTGCGAGCACACCGGCCTTGTTCTCCACGAGAACCGAGAGAAGGCGGTGGCGAGGGCCGTATGGCCTATTGTCCGGGCTCATTGCAGCTCCTCGGGGTTGGTAGCGGACTGGGACTGGTAGACGATGATGTCGTCGTTGGATGCCCCGGCGGTCACCATCGGAAAGACCTGTTCCATCGAGTCGGTCCGAAAGTCGATCACCACCGGCCGGTCGTCGATTTCGTTTGCCTTCTCGATCGCCGGTGTGACCTCCTCCGGACTTTCCACGCGGAGACCGATGCAGCCCATCGCCTCGGCCCACTTGACGTAGTCGGGCAGGTCCGGCGAAAGGTAGACCTCGGAGTAGCGCTCCTCGTAGAACATGTGCTGCCACTGTCGCACCATCCCGAGGTAGGCGTTGTTCAAGATCGCGATCTTGACCGGGATGCGCTCGGCAGTCGCCGTGGCAAGCTCCTGCGCCGTCATCTGGAAGCATCCGTCACCGTCGACCGCCCACACCATCCGGTCAGGCCGCCCGACCTTGGCCCCGATGGCCGCCGGCACGGCGAAGCCCATGGTCCCGAGGCCCCCGGAGCTGATCCAAGTGTTCGGGTACTCGAAGGCCCAGTACTGGGAAGCCCACATCTGGTGCTGGCCCACACCGGAGACCAGGATCGTGTCCGGAGGCGTCAAGGCCCTCAATCTCTCGACGACGAACTGGGGCTTGAGCGTCGGACGGCGGCTTGCCCCAGGTCTCGCGGCCACGGTGCTCCCGGGTTCGGAGCGGTCGTAGTTGCAGGGGAACTCCACCTGCCAACGACGAAGCGTCGCTATCCAGGGGGCGAGCCGGCTGTGCTCGACAGGTCCGGACGCCTTGATCACCTCCACGAGCGCCTCGACCGCCAAACGGCAGTCCGCGAGGATCCCGACTTCGGGTCGCCGGACTTTGCCGATCTCGGCCTTGTCGATGTCGACGTGCACTACCTTCGCCCCCGGTGCGAAGGCCGAGACCTTGCCCGTCACACGATCGTCGAAACGGCTGCCGAGAGCAAGCAGCAGATCCGCCTTCTGCATGGCGGTGACCGCGGTGTAGTTGCCGTGCATGCCTGGCATCCCGAGACACAGCGGGTGACTGTCGCGGAACGCGCCTCGAGCCATGAGGGTAGTCACGACGGGAATGCCCGTCAGGTCGACCAGCTCGCGCAAGGCCTCCCAGGCCCTCGACTTCAGGACACCGCCGCCGGCATAGATCACAGGTTGCTCTGCCGCGAGCACGAGCGCGACTGCGGCCTGGATCGCAGCTGGGTCGGGGTGCGACGGCGGATGGTACCCGGGCAGGTCGACGCTGTCGGGCCAGTACCACTCCATGGTGGCGTTCGCGACGTCCTTGGGGAAGTCGATCAGAACCGGCCCCGGACGGCCGGTCGTGGCGACGTGAAATGCCTCGCGCACGATCTGCGGGATGTCGGCGGCATCGGTGACGAGCCAGTTGTGCTTCGTGACACCGAGTGTGATGCCGGTCGTGTCGCTCTCTTGGAAGGCATCGGTCCCGATCGCGCTCGTGGCGACCTGGCCGCTGATGCACACGAGCGGGATCGAGTCCATATAGGCGTCGGCGAGCGGGGTCACGATGTTGGTCGCGCCGGGACCACTCGTGACCATTGCCACGCCTGGCCTGCCGGTCGCCTGCGCGTACCCTTCGGCCATGTGCCCGGCTCCCTGCTCGTGACGAACCAGGATGTGGCGGATCGGCGAGTCGATGATGGGGTCGTATACGGGCAGGATCGCACCTCCGGGGAGGCCGAAGACGACTTCGACCTGTTGCATCTCTAGGCTTTTCACAAGCGCTTGCGCTCCGGTGAACTCCATCGGTGCTACCTCTCACTCTCGTTCGTCGGGTCTGTCGTGGCTGTGTGGTGCCGGACTGATCGCCTCTGTCGGTGCCCCGGTGCGCCGGTGCCGGAAAACGAAACGACCTCCCCTTTGGGGAGGTCGCAGGCGCAGGACCGCAAACGGTGCCGCGCTCTAGGTGATAAGTACGAGGCAGTCGTTCGCGGACATCGAGAACAAGTGTTGCAGAGCGGCCCGCCGGACGCAACCTTCTGTGGTGACGCCGAGGCGGACCAACGAGGCGGATCGAGCGGCGAGAAGCTGCAAGAGGCGCGGCCCAGAGGCCAAGAACAGAAGCGAACTGCGTGTGGCAGCTACGGCTCGGTGACGGCGCCCCGCTCGGCCCCGACGACAAGCCGGGCGTACTTGGCCATGACTCCTGTCGCATAGCGCGGAACCGGGGGGTTCCACAGTTCGCGGCGACGCTCGAGCTCGGCCGGCTCGACGACCACGTCCAAACGGCCTTCGTGCGCATCGAGAACGATCTGATCGCCATCTTCGACCAACCCGATCGGGCCGCCTACGGCCGCCTCCGGAGCCACGTGGCCCACGCAGAAGCCTTGTGTGCCGCCCGAGAAACGCCCGTCGGTGACAAGCGCGCAGTCCCCACCTCTCCCGACACCGGCCATGGCCCCGGTAACAGCAAGCATCTCGCGCATCCCGGGGCCTCCCTTCGGTCCTTCGTAGCGGATGACCACGACTGTCCCAGGTGTGACTGTCCCGGCGAGGATGGCCTCCATTGCGGCGCCCTCACCGTCGAATACCCGCGCCCGACCCGCGAACGCGAGGTCGCCGTCGATACCTGCAATCTTCACGACTGCACCCTCGGGCGCGAGCGACCCATGGAGGATGGAGATCCCGCCGTCGGCATGGATCGGTTCGCTGAACAGGCGGACGACCGACCCGTCGGGAGCGGGTGGGTCGAGATCGGCCAGGTTCTCGGCCATCGTCTTGCCGGTGACGGTAAGGCAATCGCCGTGGAGCAAGCCCTCCTCGAACAGTTCGCGCAGAACGACAGGAAGGCCGCCGATCCGGTCAAGATCGGTCATGTGGTATCGCCCGTGCGGCTTCATGTCCGCGAGGTGCGGCACTCGCCGGCCGATTCGGGAGAAGTCGTCGAGATGCAACTCGACGCGGGCTTCGTTCGCGATCGCCAGCAGATGAAGCACGGCGTTGGTCGAGCCTCCGAGAGCCATCACAGTGGAGATCGCGTTCTCGAAAGCCTCCTTGGTCAAGATCTGGCGGGGCCGGATGCCCTTTTCGAGCAAGGCGATCACGGCCTTGCCACTCGCGTAGGCGAGATCGTCGCGTCGGCGGTCGACCGCCGGCGCCGCAGCCCCGGCCGGCAGCGCCATGCCGAGCGCCTCGGCCACAGATGCCATGGTGTTGGCGGTGAACATGCCCGCACAGGAGCCTTCGGTCGGGCACGCGTTGCGTTCGATCGCTTCCAGCTCTGCGAGGTCGATCGTCCCCGCCGAAACCGCGCCAACGGCCTCGAACACCGAGACGACGTCCAGCGCGCGATCGCCCAGGTGCCCCGGCAGGATGGTGCCGCCGTAGACGAAGACCATCGGGAGGTCGAGCCGACCGGCAGCCATGAGCATCCCGGGAAGCGACTTGTCGCACCCTGCCAGGCCGACGAAAGCGTCGAAGCGCTCCGCGTGCATCATGGCTTCGACCGAGTCCGCGATGATCTCCCGGCTCACGAGGGATGCGTGCATCCCCTCGTGGCCCATCGCGATGCCGTCAGAGACGGCGATCGACACGAACTCGAACGGGAACCCGCCGGCAGCCCGCACACCGTCCTTTGCCCGCTGAGCAAGCCGGGCAAGCGGCAGGTTGCACGGCGTCACCTCGTTCCACGTGGAGGCGACGCCGACTTGAGGCTTGTCGAAGTCCCCATCGGTCATGCCGACCGCACGGAGCATCGCCCTTGATGGTGCGCGCCGGAAGCCCTCGGTCACGTCCTGGCTGTGGATCTTGAGCGAGCGGATCTTGTCGGTCATCGCCTTAAACTAGCTGTCGCTCCGCCCGTTGCGCCGGGCAGGTACCTGTCCGGCGACGTGCTGGGCATTGCTCCGGGCGGCGACGTGCTAGGCGTTGCGCCGGGCGGCGAACGCGGCCGCGACGAGCTTGCCGTTCGCCCGCCCCTTGGAGGCACGCATCACTTGGCCGAGAAGGAACTGTGCCACCTTCTCGTCACCGCCGCAGTAGCGCTGCCATGCTTCAGGGTTGGACGCGATCGCTTCGTCGACCATCGAGTCGAGAGCAGTCGAGTCCATCGCCTCGTACCCGAGGCGGGCAGCAATCTGTCCCGGATCCCCGCCGCTGGTCATGAGCTCGACCAGCACCTCTTTGGACTGGGTCGCGGAGAGCTGACCGGACGACTCCATCTTGCACAGCGCAGCGAACGCGACCGGGTCGAGGAGCCTGGCTGCGTCCGCGTTGGCCGCGGCCTCGTTCGCGGCCCGGGCTAGGGCCAGCCGTGGATCAGCTCCCGCACTCACGGCGCCGACAACTAGCTCGTCGAGTCCGAGGTCGACGACGGTGACGACCTGGTCAGTCGAACCATCTCGCCGCGTGGCTTGGCCCGCACTGCCACCGACGAGCTCTGAGAGCCGGTGGCGGCGCTCTGCCGGCATCGCACCGACACCCTCCGCGGCCGCTGCGAGCAGGCGGGCGTCCGGCACGAGCGGTGCGAGGTCCGGCTCGGGGAAGTAGCGATAGTCGTTCGCTTCCTCCTTGGAGCGCAGCGCATGGGTGCTGCCGTCGCCTTCGTCGAAGTGACGGGTCTCTTGGGCCACTCGCTCGCCGGACTCGAGCAGCGCGATCTGGCGTGCGACCTCGTAGTCGATGGCCCGCTCGAGCGATCGCAGCGAGTTCAGGTTCTTGACCTCGCAACGAGTCCCGTACTCCGTTGCACCTACGGGGCGCACCGAGACGTTCGCATCAACCCGCAGCGACCCTTCCTCCATCCGGCCGTCGGAAGCCCCCGTCGCCACCAGGATCGAGCGCAGCTCGTTGACATAGGCCCGCGCCTGCGCCGCCGAGCGGATGTCGGGACGGGAGACGATCTCCACGAGCGGGACGCCGGCGCGGTTGTAGTCCACAAGCGAGTGGTCCGCCTCGTGAATGCGCCCGCCGCCGCCGACATGAGTCGTCTTGCCCGTGTCCTCCTCCATGTGCGCCCGTTCGATGCCGACGCGGGACCCGTCGGGCAGCTCCAAGAAGCCGTCGAGGTTGATCGGCTCGTCGTACTGGCTGATCTGGTAGTCCTTGGGCATGTCGGGGTAGAAGTAGTTCTTGCGGTGGAAGATCGATCGCCGCGCCTTGCAGTTGAGCGCTGTGCCGATCCGGAGCGCGAGCTCGACGGCTCGACGGTTGAGCACCGGGAGCGAGCCGGGCAGCCCGAGGCACACCGGGCAGATGTTCGTGTTAGGCGCCTCTCCGAAGGCGTTGCGGCACCCGCAAAAGAGCTTCGTCGTTGTCAAGAGCTCACAGTGGACCTCGAGGCCCACCACCGTTTCGTAATCGGTCACGGCGTCACCGGTCCCCTCGCTGCGGGCGGCGCGGCCGCTTCGAGGCTCGTGGCCACGCGCATCATGAGGACCTCGCCGAGAGCCGGGGCGAGGACCTGCACGCCGACTGGCAGCCCCTCGGGGCTCAACGCGAACGGCACGCTCGCAGCCGGATGGCCGGCCAGGCTGGAGGGGATGGAACAGAGATCGCACATGTACATCTGGATCGGGTCGTCGACCTTGGACCCGAACGGGAAGGCCACCGACGGGGTCGTCGGTGTCAACAGCACGTCGCAGGTCTTGTACGCGGCCTCGAATGCCCGGATGACGATCGTGCGGGCCTTCTGGGCCTGGCCGTAGTAAGCGTCGTAATAGCCGGCCGACAAGGCGTAGGTCCCGATCATGATGCGGCGTTTCACTTCAGGTCCGAAACCCTGGCCGCGTGTGCGGGCGTTCATCGTCTCCGCGTCCGGCCCATCGACTCGAAGGCCGTACCGGACCCCGTCATAACGCGACAGGTTCGAGGACGCCTCGGCGGGCGCTATGACGTAGTAAGCAGGCAGCCCTAGCAGCAGCTCAGGGAGCGTGACGTGCTTCAGTTCTGCCCCGGCGGCCACTAACGCCTCGCCGGCGGCAACTACCGCCTCGCTGCACTCGGGCGAGACGTCCGCCAGGAAATCCTCGACGATCCCGACACGCAGCCCCGCCACGCCATCGCCGAGCGAGCCGAGCAGGCTCGGCGCCGGCCGCTCGAGTGACGTCGAGTCCATCGGGTCATGGCCGGCGACGACCTCGAGCCCGAGTGCGGCATCCGCGACGGTTGTCGCGAACGGGCCGATCTGGTCGAGCGAGCTAGCGAACGCGATCAACCCGTAACGGGAAACGAGTCCGTAGGTCGGCTTCACCCCGACGATCCCGCACAGCGCCGCGGGTTGGCGGATCGACCCGCCGGTATCGGAGCCGAAGGCGAGCGGGACCATGCCCGAGGCGACCGCCGCGGCACTTCCGCCTGACGAACCCCCGGGGACCCGCGTGATGTCCCAAGGGTTGCGGCTCGGTCCGAACGCAGAGTTCTCCGTCGAGGAGCCCATGGCGAACTCGTCGAGATTGGTCTTGCCAACAATCAGTGCGCCTGCGCGTCGAAGCCTGCTCACGACCGTCGCGTCGTAGGGGGGCAGCCACCCCGCCAGGATCTTCGACGAACAAGTCGTGGGGACACCGACGGTGCAGAGGTTGTCCTTCAGCGCTACCGGCACCCCCGCGAGCGGTCCCGGGTCCAGGCCCGATCTCACCATCCGATCGACCGCGTCGGCATCGGCCTCGGCCACCTCGACCGTCACCTCGTTGAAGCAGTGCAGATCACCCTCGAGCTCGCGGACGCGACCGAGCGACTGCGCCAGGACCGCCCGGGCGCTGCGCTCGCCGGAACGGACCGAGGCTGCGATCTCGACCAGGGACGCGAACTCGGGGGCCCGGCTCGCCGTCACGGTGCCTCGCCCAGGATCCGTGGGACCCGGAAGCGGTCATCCTCGGCCAGCGGGGCCTGCGCAAGAACCGTCTCCCGGTCCAGGCTCACCGTCACCGAGTCGGCACGCAGCACATTCTCGACCGGGAACGGGTGCGCCGTCGGCGGGACGTCGGCAGTGTCAAGACGGCGCACGGCGTCCACGTGATCAAGAATCGCGGACAGCTGCACGACATAACGCCCAACCTCCTCGTCGTCGAGGGCGAGCCTGGCAAGGCGAGCCACGTGCCGTACTTCCTCGGGCGAGATGAGCCGTTCAGTTTCGCTCACTTCAGTGTTCCCAGCTTGTTCACGAACTCGATGGCACGCGCTTGGATCTCCGGGGCGTCGTGGTCAAGGGTGGCCACGTGGAAGCTGCGCTCCAGCCAGACGCGCTCGACCGGACCGCCTGCCCTCGCGACGAGCAGGTCGCCCGACTCGGACGGCACGACGTGGTCGGTCCGGCTCGAGAAGAGCAGCACAGGACAGCTGAGCTCACCCAGCCGGGCCGCGACCTCGTCGACGCCCTCGAACATCGAGAGCATCGGTTCGAGCGGCGAGGCGTCATAGGAAGACTCGGTGACGCCCTGTATCGCGATGTCGGAACCGATGGCCGGGACCGAGACGCCGCCTTCTTCGATCATGCCCGACAACATGTCCCTGAAGCTCGAAGCCGGCGGGTCGACCAGTGGGTTGACCACGATGATGCCGGCGATCTCACGATGACGTTCGGCAAGCCAGATCGCCAGCGAGCCGCCCATCGACAGACCAGCGACAAAGACGCAATCACAGCGCCCGGCAAGCTCGGCGTAAGTCGCATCGGCAGCTGTGGACCAGTCGGGCCAACGTGTCGGGACCATGTCCTCCACGCTCGTGCCATGTCCGGGCAGCAGCGGGAGCTCGACTGAGAACCCGGCCGTTGCGAACTCTTGCGCGAGGGGGCGCATCGACTGGGGGCTGCCGGTGAAACCGTGGAGGACCACAACGCCGATCGGACCGCCCCTGGCAGAGAAGGGCGCGGCGCCGGCGAGTATCGGACTTGGCATCACGAGAGCATCGTACCCGGCCCTCTGGGGAGGCCCTCGAACAGATAGTGTCCGCTCTGGGAACCGACGGGCCGGAAACGAGGAGCTGACGTGGAGAAATTGCCGTTTCTGAGTGATGAATGGACCGCCGAGGTCAAGCGGCTGCACAGCGAAGTCGTCACAGAGCCCGCGCCCGCGGCCCAAAGTGTGCGCATGAACCTTGTGCTCACGCAGGCCCCGTTCGGTGACGGCACGCTCGAAGCCCACGTGGACACCAGCTCCGGGGAAGTGATGGTTGACACCGGCCACCTCGACTCCCCCGACTTGAAGGTCACCTTGGACTACGAGACGGCCAAGGCGATCCTCGTCGACGGTGACGCCCAAGCGGCGATGCAGGCCTTCATGTCGGGACGGATCAAGGTCGATGGGGACATGTCACTGCTGCTCGCCCTGCAGAGCACACCTGTCGACCCTGGCCACCAGGAGCTCGCGGCGCGCGTCCGGGAGATCACCGAGTAAAGGCCGGCCGGCGCACCAGGTTCAAGGGCGCTACCTCGTCGACGGCGTCCTCGGGAGCGCGCTGAGCGGACCGACGATCTTGGGCACCTCGGCAGCAAGCTCGTCCACTGTCCAACGAGCACCCTTGTCGATCTCTGCTGCGAGGGTCCAGGGCTGGAAGTACTGCACCTTGCCACCTTGGACGAAGAAGACCTTCCCTGTGAAGGGACAGAGATCGCTGGAGAGGTAGGCGGCGATCGGCGACACGTTGGCCGGGTCCCAGGAATCGAACGCTCCCGAGTCTGCCGGCGCCTGCACGATGTCGCACAGGCCGGGGGTTGACTCGGTGATCCGTGTCCTGGCAGCCGGCACGATCGCGTTGACCCGCACGCCGTAACGCGAGAGCTCCTGAGCGGCTATCACGGTGAACGCCGCAATTCCCGCCTTGGCCGTCCCGTAGTTCGACTGCCCCGGATTGCCCAGCAATCCGGAAGTCGACGAGGTGTTCACGACCGCCGCGCTGACGGCACGGCCCGCCTTGGACTGCTCCCGCCAATAAGTCGCTGCCCAGCGGGTCGGGACGAAATGGCCGTTGACGTCGACGTGCATCACGAGGTCCCAGTCCTCCTCGGTCATGTTCACGAGGACCCGGTCCCGGATGATGCCGGCGTTGTTCACGAGTATGTGGAGGTCCCCGAACGCCTCGATCGCGGCGTTCACCAACCGGTGGCCACCGTCCCAGTCCGACACGTCGTCGGTGTTGGCGATCGCCTCGCCGCCCATCTGCTTGATCTCCTCCACGACCCGCTGAGCCGCCGCCCGGTCGTCGCCCGAGCCGCTGACCGCGCATCCGAGGTCGTTGACAACGACCTTGGCGCCCTCGCCAGCGAACAAGAGCGCGTGTTCCCGGCCAATCCCGCGGCCCGCACCGGTGATGATCGCCACCCTGCCTTCGAGTGCACCCATGGCCGTGCCCTTCCTTGGTTCGTCAACCTGCGATGGCCCCGTCGACCGGGGCGTGTGACCCTGCCGGCATCGGCGCCGAGTTCGCGGCGCACACCGCCGTGTTCGTAGCACGCACCGCCCTAGTTGCAGCGCGCACCGCCACGTTGGCAGCACGCGCCACCCGTGGTCAAACGGGATGCGTCAGGGCAGCCGACCGGACGCCGCGCCGTGTCAGCGGAGCCCGGGTGCAGCCGACGTCTGCCTGTCGGACAGCCGACCGGTCCCTGCAGGTGATCAGGGGTAAAGGTAGAGGCTGACTGTCGTCCCGACCCTCACCGAGGTCCCTGGAGCCGGGAGCTGACTCAGCACGAAATCGGCGTTCGGCGGTCCGTAGAGAGCCCACTGGAGACCGAGGGAGCTCAGGGTCTGCTCCGCGACGGCCACCAAATCGGCGTTCAGGGGCGGGATCGTCACATACGGCGGTCCCGCCGACACCAGGACCCGCACTGTCGAGTGGCCCGGGACGATCTGGCCGGGTGCAGGCCTCGTGCCCACGACGTAACCGTCGGGGACCGAGGTCGAGTACTCCTGCTCATCTACTGGCGTCAGGTGCAAGTCCTCCAGCACGGAGTCCGCCTGCGTGGAGGTGAGGACGCCGCCGCTCAGATCGGCTGGGATCAACTGGGGCGCCGGGCCCTTGGAGATCACCACTTCAACCGCGTCGCCGTAGAACATCCTCGTGCCTGCCGGTGCGTTCGAGCTCACGACTGTTCCGAGGGCGACGGTCTCGTTGTACTGCTCGACGAACCGGGGCACGAGGTGCGCGCGGCGGATCGCCGCTCCGGCCTTCTCCGCGTTCATCCCTGCAAGGCTCGGCAACGACGTCGGGTGCCGTCCCTGCGAGATGACGAGCTTCACAATCGACGCCGACTCCTCGCGCGTACCGCTGCGAGGAAGCTGGGAGATGACCAGGCCGGGGGCGACACTCCCGCTGTAGAGCGCGCCGGAGACCTCCGGCGTCAGCCCGATCTTGCGAAGAGCTGCTTCGGCAGCGGCGGCCGGCAACCCGACAACGCGCGGAACCGTGTCGTGATTCCACACAAGGCGCGACGCCGCGACAACGCCGGCGCCCGCCACCAGCTCGAGCAGCAGCAGGACCAGAAGCCAAGGCAGCCACCGGTGCCTGCGCCTGTTCGGGGGCGTGTGGGCCGACGACACCTCGGACGCGGGCAGGACCCGGCGCACTCCTGGCAGCGACACCGGCGTAGGCGTCGTGGGAGATGGGGTCACCAGCGTATGCGTCGTGAACGATGGGGCCGCCTGACTCGCCGCCCGGGGCTCACGGGCCTGCAGGGACGACGGAGACGGCGAGACCTGGACCAGCTCTGCGGAGGGTGACCGGGAGGCTCGGACCTCCGGCTCCGACGCCGCTGACGGGCCCGCAAGCCCGAAGCGCTCGGTCGGGTCCTGATCGAGAGCGAGCGACAGTCTGGGCAACGCGAGATCGGTCCTGTTGAGCGGTAGCGGCTCAGGAGGATCAAGCTCCTGCAGCAGCGTCTCGAGCTCGAGCGCGAGTGCCGCCGCGTCCAGACGGGCCAGGGGTTCGGAGATCGCAGCCTGCGCCAGCACCGGCGCGAGGGGCCCGAGCTCCCGGGCCGCCGGGAGCACGGCTCCCACGCGCGCCATCAAGGTCGCGACCGTCGTGTCTCCGGCGAAGGGCACACGCCCTGTGACTGACTCGTACAACGTGAGCGCGAGCGAGTACACGTCGGTGCGGTCATCGACGGGGCGACCCTCGACCTGCTCGGGCGAGGCATACCGGGCAGTCCCCATGACGGCTCCGAGCGGTTCGGTTATGGCCGCCTCGGCGAGTGCGCGTGCGAGTCCGAAGTCAGCCACGAGAAGGCGTCCGTCATCGTCGAAGAGGAGGTTGGCTGGCTTGACGTCACGGTGGACGAGGCCGCGTCGGTGAGCGTACGCGAGGCCATGGGCGGCTTCGGCACCGATCGCGGTTGCCTGTTGCGGGCTGAGCAGGCGCCCGGTGTCCAGCAAGGACCTCAGGCTGCCTCCGCCGAGGTACTCGAGCACGAGGTATGGGATGCCGTTCTCGTCGCCCCAGTCGTAGACGTGCAGGACGTTGCGGTGGTTGAGTGATGCTGCCAATCGGGCCTCGGCCTGGAACTTCCGCAAGAAGGTGGCGTCGCCGGCCAACGCCGGGTGAAGAAGCTTGACTGCGACGCGTCGGCCGAGCCGCGTGTCATCGGCGGCGAAGACTTGGGCCGAAGCACCGGCGCCGACCACGGCAAGAAGTCGGTAGCGGCCGCCAATGACCCGGCCGACCTGTTCCACAGCGCTCGACATGGGGATCACAAAAAGGGTAACGGTTGTTGGCCCGCGACCGGTGGAGGGCACCAGCAGGTTATCTATGACAGCTCGCCGGTCTCCAGGAGCTTGACGAAACCCTGCTCGTCGAGGATCGGGACCCCGAGTGCCTCGGCCTTGGTCAACTTGGCAGCACCGGGGTTGTCGCCGAGGACGACGGCCGTCGTCTTCGCGGACACCGACCCGGGTGCCTTCCCACCCCGGCCGATGATGGCTGCCTCTGCTTGGTCACGACTGAAACCGTTCAAACTGCCCGTGACGACGACGGACTTGCCGGCGAGCGTCTGAGGCAGTTGGGGGCCTGCAGCCGCACCGAACTGGACGCCTCCTGCCCGAAGGCGCTCGATCATCGCCCGATTGGCCTCCGAAGCGAAGTAGCGGACCAGGCTGGCGGCTATCACGGCTCCGATGCCCTCGACGGACGCGAGCGCCTCCTCGGACGCTGACATGAGCCTATCGAGGTCGCCGAACCTTGAAGCCAGAGCCGCGGCGACGGTTCCACCCACGTGACGGATGCCGAAAGCTGTCAACAGGTTGGCGAGCGGCCTCGAGCGCGAAGCGTCAATGGCCGCCACCAGGTTCATCGCCGAGAGCTCGCCGAAGCCTTCGAGGCCGGCGAGGTCCGATACCTGGAGCCGATAGCAGTCGGCTGCATCGGACAACAAGCCCGCCGCGACCAACTGCACGACCCGTTGCTCACCGAGTCCTTCGATGTCCATGGCAGAGCGGGAAACGAAATGCACTATCCGCTGCACCAGTTGTGCGGGGCAATCGGCGTTGATGCAGTAGGTGTCGCTCTCGCCGGCCAGACGGACAAGCGGACTTGCGCAACTGGGGCAGCTCTTCGGAAAGCTCCACGGCTCCGAGCCGGCCGGTCGTGCGCCGAGCACCGGGCCCACCACTTCGGGGATGACATCTCCTGCCTTGCGCACCACGACGGTGTCACCGGGACGCACGTCTTTCAGGCGGACCTGGTCCTCGTTGTGCAACGTGGCCAGCTCGACCACCGAGCCGGCGATCCGGACAGGCCGGAGCTTCGCGAACGGTGTCGCCCGGCCGGTGCGCCCGATCGACACGAGGATGTCTTCGAGCAGCGTGGACTGCTCCTCGGGCGGGAACTTGTACGCGACGGCCCACCGGGGCGCGTGAGACGTCGCCCCGAGCCGGGGGTGAAGAGCCCGATCCTCCACTTTCACGACCACCCCGTCGATCTCGTAGCCGAGACCATGTCGCCGCGACTCAAGGTCCCGGCAGTACGCGAACACCGCCTCGAGGTCCGGCACGACGGTCGTCTCCGGGTTGACGGGCAGGCCTGCGCGCCCAAGCAGCTCCAACGCGCTCGACTGCGTTACAAGGTCCGGCATCCCGTCCACCTGGTAGAAGAACGCGCCAAGCGCCCGGCCGGCAGTGACGGCCGGGTCCTTCTGGCGAAGCGAGCCCGCTGCCGCGTTTCGTGGGTTGGAGAACGGTCGCAGGCCTGCCGCGGCCTGACGGCGGTTCAGCTCCTCGAACGCGGCCACCGGGAAGTAGACCTCGCCCCTTATCTCGACGGTCTTGGGGACCTCGCCCGCCTGAAGGGCGAGCTCGTCCGGGATCACGGCGACGGTGCGCACGTTGGGTGTCACGTCCTCGCCGACCCGTCCGTCACCACGGGTTGCACCGCGCACCAGGAGGCCACGCTCGTAGGTGAGCGAGATCGACAAGCCGTCGATCTTCGGTTCACAGACGAACGGCGATCCGTCCTCAGGCGCCAGCAACTTCTCCAGCCGAGAGCCCCAGGCGAGGATCTCCTCGAGAGTGGTGACCTTGTCGAGGCTCATCATGGGTGTGCTGTGCGTGACGGGCGCGAACAGCGCCGAGGGCGCGATCCCCACCGTCTGGGTCGGTGAGCTTGCCTCCGCCAGCTCGGGGTACTTCTCCTCGAGCGCAAACAGCTCGTCTTTCAGCGCGTCGTATTCGGCATCGGGTATGTCCGAGGCGTCCTCGAGGTAGTACTGCGCGTCATAGCGCTTTATGAGCGCGCGCAACTCGTCGGCCTGGGCTCTCACGGCGTCGGGCGCGCCGTTGAAGTCGTTGCTCACGCCAAGGATGGTAGGACGGGACTCGTGAGCACCGGGCGGATGGACGGTCGGCTATGGCGTGCCCATCAGGCCCTCTACAATCGCAACAGCCTATGCTCCGCGCACAACTGCATGACGCCGGCCGCCAAGTGCGTGAAGGGCAGGACCAAGCAGCCCAAAGTGACCGCGACCAGGCCGCACGACATGCCGGGTAAACCCCAAACAAGCTTCGGACCACATGAGGAGACAGCAGCACATGCGTTCTGTCACCGCCTACGCCACCGCGGACCGTAAGGCCCCCTTCTACAAGACCACGATCCAGCGTCGCGACCTTGGCCCAGGCGACGTCCTGATCAAGATCGCCTACGCCGGGATCTGCCACTCCGACATCCACACCGCACGGGGGGAATGGGGCGATGTCATCTTCCCGCTGGTGCCCGGGCATGAGATCGCCGGCATCGTCGAGGAGACAGGCGCCGGGGTCACCAAGCACGCCATCGGCGACCGCGTCGGCGTCGGCTGCATGGTCGACTCCTGCCGCGAGTGCGAGAACTGCCTTGCCGGTGAGCAGCAGTACTGCCTGAACGGGGCCGTCTACACCTACAACGCCATCGGCAAGGACGGCCGCCCCACCGAAGGTGGCTACTCCACCCACATTGTCGTCGACCAGGACTTCGTGCTGTCCATCCCCGATGGCATCGGCCTCGACGTGGCAGCACCGCTTCTCTGCGCGGGTATCACGCTGTACTCGCCGCTCAGACACTGGGGTGCCGGCCCCGGCAAATCGGTCGCGATCGTCGGTCTCGGCGGGCTCGGCCACATGGGCGTCAAGATCGCCCACGCGCTGGGGGCCGAGGTCTCCGTGCTCTCCCAGAGCCTGTCGAAGCAGGAGGACGGCAAGCGGTTCGGCGCCGACCACTATTACGCCACTGGCGACGGCGCCGTCTTCAAGCAGCTCAAGAACCATTTCGACCTCATGGTCAACACCGTGTCGGCGACCCTTCCGATGGACTCGTACGTGTCGTTGCTGCGGCTCGACGGAACGTTGGTCAACGTCGGCGCACCGCCCGAGCCTCTTTCGGTGCTGGCTTCCTCACTGATGCCGAACCGGCACAGCTTGGCTGGATCGTCGATCGGCGGTATCCGCGAGACCCAGGAAATGCTCAACTTCTGCGCCGAGCACGGCTTGGGGGCCGAGATCGAGGTCATAAGCGGCGAGCAGATCGACGCCGCCTACGACCGGGTCGTCAACAGCGACGTCCGCTACCGCTTTGTGATCGACACCGCCACGTTCTGACCGCGGCCTGGCCGACACTTGGCCGACGACTCGCCGATGACTCGCCGACGCCTGGCCGACAGTCGGCCGACGCCCGACCGACACTTGCCCGGCTCCGGGTGTTGAACATCCTCGCGCCTCACCGGACGGTGAGGCCTGCGTGTGTGAGTTCGTCAGACTGCTGGGCAAGAGCCAGCCCACGATCTCCCACCACGTCAAGATCCTGAGCGAGGCCGGCCTCGTGAGCGGAGATAGGCGCGGCAAGTGGGTGTGGTACTCGCTCAACCGTGATCGGCTCGCCGAGCTTCGCACAGCCCTTCAGCCCAGCGAGTAGACGGCGCACAGCCTTCAATTCCGTGACATTCAAAGGAGCAAGACATGACCACGAGTGACTCTGAACAGATCTACGCCGCCGTACGCGACCGCTACGCCAGTGCTGCCCGTGCGGCGACGAAAAGTACATGCTGCGGTCCGAGCGACATCACGACCGGCGTCGTCACCAGCAATCTCTATGAGAAGGACGAGACCGACGCCCTCCCGTCCGATGCCGTGACGGCGTCGCTCGGGTGTGGGAACCCCACCATGCTCGCCGATCTGAAGCCGGGCGAGGTCGTCTTGGACCTCGGATCAGGCGGAGGGATCGACGTGTTGCTGTCCGCGCGCCGGGTCGGTCCTGGCGGAATGGCATACGGGCTGGACATGACTCCGGAGATGCTTGAGCTCGCCCGGAAGAACCAGGCCGAAGCCGGGTTGACCAATGTCGAGTTCCTCCAGGGCACGATCGAGGACATCCCTCTGCCCTATGACACGGTCAACGTCGTGATCTCGAACTGTGTGGTCAACCTTTCACCGGACAAGGAGGCCGTCTTGCGGGAGGCGTTTCGGGTGCTCAAGCCCGGCGGGCGCCTGGCCATTGCGGACATCGTGCTGCGCCGCGCCCTGTCCGAGTCGACCAGGGCCCTTGTCGGACTGTGGACCGGATGCGTGGCCGGTGCCCTGGTCGTCGAGGACTACGAGGCGAGATTGCGGGCTGCCGGATTCGAGGACGTACCCATCGAGCCGACCCGCGTCTTCGACAACGACGACATCGTCGGCCTCGCGGCCGAGCTCTCTGTCGACGCCGAGCAACTCGAGGGGATCGAACGCGACGAGCTCTTGGATGAGCTGGGCGGCTCAGTGATGAGCGCGTCCGTCCGGGGCCGTAAACCCGAGCGGCCCTGACACAGGAGCTCCGCACCCTGCGCGAAGCAGCCGGGTCGGATGGCAGAGCGCGCGCCGACCGTGGAAAGACAGGACGGCTCACGCCGCGATGCCCGACCCAACGACCTCGTCGCCTGCATAGAGAGCGACCGTCTGGCCCGGCGCCACACGACGACCGGGCCCCTCGAGGTAACGCAGGCCGGTCTCGGTGAGCCTGACAGTCCGCGCGCGACCGTGCGCGCTCGCCTGGGCGAGAACGACTGTGCCTACCGGCAGCGGGCCCGCCACCCATGTCCGTGCGGTCAGCTCCACCTCGTCGGTGAGAAGGTCCTCCTCCGAGCCGACCGTCACCGTCGCCGTAGCCGGGTCGATCTCAAGCGCGTAACGCCGCCCGGACGGTGAGAACCCAAGGCCACGGCGCTGGCCGACGGTGACAAGCTCGACGGCCGCAACAGTGCCGACGACTGATCCGGACGCGCGATCGACCAACCGCCCCGGATGCAGCTCGATCCGCTCCCCGAGAAAGCGCCGTCGCGGGCCCTGTCCCGGCCCTGCGGCGACAAAGCACACCTCCTGGCTGTCGGGCTTGGACGCCGTCGGCAGGCCCAGCGCCGCGGCACGCTCACGCACCTCGTGCTTGGTGAGCTCACCGACCGGAAGCAAAACTCGCGTGAGCTCCCCGACGGTGAGCATCGACAACACGTAGGACTGGTCCTTGGCCCCGTCGCGCCCACGGAGCAGCCTCGGTCGACCCTCCGGTCCGTCGTTGACGATGCGGGCGTGATGCCCAGTCGCCACCGCCTCGAAGCCGAGGCGAACGGCACGGTCGAGAAACCGGCGGAACTTCAAGTGCCGGTTGCACTCCATGCAGGGGTTGGGGGTCCGCCCGAGGGCATGCGCCTCGACATAAGGCGCCACGACCTTGCTCTCGAACTCCTCGGCGAAGTTGAAGACGTGATGGTCGATCCCCAGCCGTGCCGCGACCCGCCGCGCGTCGTCCACGTCGCCCACCGAGCAGCATCCCGAGTCGCCTGCGCCGCCCCAGAGCTTCATGGTGGCCGCGACAACGTCATAGCCCTCTTCGAGCAGCAGTGCGGCAGCCACTGACGAGTCCACCCCACCTGAGAGCCCGACGAGCACCCGCATGCCCCAATTGTCGCAGAGCCCCGAAGACCGGGGCAGCAGGCCGGCCACAGCCTGTCAGCCGCGCAGTCGCTCCACTGCCTCGGGGAAGGCGAAAAGTGCCGCGTCGATGTCCGAGGCGGTCGTCGCATGACCCAGGGAAAGCCGCACGTGGCGTTTCGCCTCCTCGAGTGTCCGGCCCATCGCGACCAGGACGTGGCTCGGCTCGATGGCGCCACTCACGCACGCCGATCCCGCCGAGGCGCAGACCCCGAGCTCGTCGAGAACCATGAGCAGCTCCTCCGCTTCCACGCCCTCAACGCCGAGATTGCAGATCGCGTCGATGCGGTCTTGTCGTGGCACGGCCTCATATACCCCCGGAACCTCCTCCAGGATCCCTCCGACCAATCGCGCCGAGAGCCCACCGACTCGCCGGCAAGCTTCCCCGCGATCGCGGGCGGTGGCCTCGGCCGCCGCTGCCATCGCGACTATGCCGGCGACATTCTGCGTGCCAGCCCGGCGTTCGCGCTCCTGCGGGCCGCCGTACAGGATGGGTCGCAAGACCGCCCGGTCCCGGGCGACGAGCACACCCACCCCCTTCGGCCCGCCGAACTTGTGAGCGCTCACGCTCACCAGGTCCACACCAGCCGTCAGCGCGGCGACGTCGAGCCAGCCGAACGCCTGCACGGCATCGGTGTGCACGAGGGCCCCGGGAGCGCGCTCGCGCACCAGCGCGACGACCGACTCGAGTGGCTGGCGCACTCCCGTCTCGTTGTTGACGAGCATCACCGAGACCAGGCGCACTCTCGGGCTCAGTAGGTCGGCGAGCGCGTCGAGGTCGATGACACCGCGACCGTCGACAACGACGGCACTGCCACCGACGGCCAGGCACGCCTCGAGCACGGCGGGGTGCTCCACAGCGCTGCACAGTGCCGTGCCTGGGCCCGCGGCCACGCCGAGAACCGCAAGGTTGTCCGCCTCGGTGCCGCCACTGGTGAAAACGACCTCGCCAGGGCTCGCTCCGAGCAGCCCGGCGAGCACCTCACGTGCGTCGTCGAGAGCCCGTCGGGCCGCCCTGGCGACGCGGTGGCCCCCGGACGCGTTGCCATAGCTGTCAGCAAGAAAAGGAAGCATCGCCGTAAGCGCCTCCGCGCACATCGGCGTGGTAGCGGCGTGGTCGAGATAGGTGATCTCGTCGCGCTGTGCGCCGGTCAATCTGTGTCAGCTCCCGGCGGTGGCGAACAGGCACCCGGCACCCAGGCTGGCGTCGGATACAGCGGGACGCTGGGCGCGCTCGTGATGGTGCTCACGCCGGTCTGGTCGCCTTCTCGCTCGAGGGCCGCGGCCGTCACCTTGCCCCGACCAACTTCGAGATCGAAGAACTCCACCGTGACCCGCGCCACCACCTCCGCCGCTGCGCCGTCGCCGACGTAGGGACCGAGGTGCGTGGCGTCCTCGAGAGCGAGGAACCACTTGGGGCCCGTCACCATGTTGTACAGCGCCGAGCTGTCGGCGGGGTCGTTGCAGGAGTCCGTCAAGCTCTGCACGACCATCACCGGCGGCCCACCGCCACTGCGAACCGAATAGGCGTCTTCGGCGCGGGTCCATTCCGCGCCTGAGAGCAGAGCCACGGCTGCCGGCTGAACAGCAATCGAGGCGCGAGCTCCCGCGTACTCGTGGTCGTACATCAGCGCGGCAACGGTGTCGGCGCCGTCGGACTGGCCAGCGAGGATCAGGCGGGCAGGGTCCATCAAGCCGACCAGGTAGGCGGCATCTGACGGCGGCGATCCGTCAGCTGCCCCGGCAACCCGTGACACCACGAAAGCGACGTCACCCGGCTGGTTGAACATGTCGGACTCGGTGTCGACCCCGTGCTGGGCTTGGACGGCCGGAAGGCTCGTGTCGGGAAAGAACGGCGCGACGACGACGTAGCCGGCCTCGACCCAGGGCACGAGCAGCGCGCGATAGGTGTTGGGGTCCACGTCGAAGCCGTGGGCGAACACGATCACCGGGTACGGGCCGTAACGATAGGCGGGAGCCGCCCGGGCCCTCACCGCCGGCGGCTTGACTGCGAGCGTCGGGTACAGGATCTCGACTTGCATGATCCGTCCGGACCGGCTCGTGCCTTCGTAGAAGTTCTCCGTCGAGCCCTGCTCCTCCGTCCACGTCACGGTCCTCAGGCCGACGCCGAAAGCAGCTGGGTGCTCGGCCCGGATCCGAGCGTGGCTTGCGAGGCCCGCCGGCGAGTCGGCAGCGCCGGCGTGGGCGACACCGGCTGCCGGCGCGCAGGCCGCCAGGACCCCGGCGGCGAGCAGAACCACAAGAGCGCCCCGCGCCGTTGCTGCGTTGCGGCCCAGCGCACGATCCCGCCGGGTTGCCTGGGCCTCCACCGCTGGCAAATCTACCGGCGCTCCGGTCGGCTGAGAACCGACCCACCCTCAAGCCGCCGGCAAAGGCGTTGCGAGGTCATCGGGGCTGCCAGATCATCGCAACGACTGCCACCACGAAGCACAACGAAGTCGCCGAGGCACCCCACTGCAAGGCTCTGCACGCGTCCCGGAACTCGACAAGCCCTGCCCCGGGCGCCTCCCTATGGACGGGCGCATCAGCAAGCCACATCTGGATCTTCCGCTCTGCCGGCCAGCACAGGCCGGTGGCGATCCCCACGGCCAGGACCCAGCATCCCAGCCCGATCCAAGGCCATGCCTGCGAGACGGCGGAGCTGTCCCCCGCCCACAGCACGATTGCGCCAAGCACAGGAGTCACGAACAGGGAGCGCTCCGCCCAGTTCGTGCTCGGTTGGAAGTACCGCTTGAGCCCTTCCTGCGCTTGCGGCTCGGCAGCTGAGCGGGCCCGGGCCGCATAAGTACCGGAAACCCCGACCGCGCCGAAGCCGACCACCGCGCTCAGAGCGTGAAGTCCCACCAGCAGGTCGTAACTTGGCCCCGTCATCTCAAAAGCCGACTCGAGCAGCCCGTTGCGGCGATAGCGTGAAAAGAGATGACACTGATCTGTCGGAGTTCCGTCTCTAAGGAGGTCCTGGTCCCAGCGTGAACCAGCTTCGCATTGATCCACTTTCGGGACGTTGGGTAACGGTGGCCACCGGTCGCGCCCAGCGACAGGCCCTCTTCGTGCCACGGCAACTCACGCTCGACTCCCTCGAGGGAATCCCGTGCCCGTTCTGCCCAGGTATGGAGACTTCGGCGCCCCCAGCCCTCGAGATCTATGGGACCTCCGGCGCCTGGCTCGTGCGTGTGCTTCCGAACCGCTACCCGGCTTTTGAGGGCGACGCGCCTTTCGTGATCGAGAATCGGGGACCGGTGTTCACCGAGGCTCCGGCGAGTGGAATCCACGAAGTGCTCGTCATCTCGCCTGACCACGACGCAACCATGGCTTCGCTGCCCGATGAACAGGTGTCGCTCGTGATGCTGGCCATCCGCGACCGCGTCGAGCAGCACGAGCACACTCCCGGCTTGCGCTACAGCCAAGTGATCATCAACCACGGTCGCCAGGCCGGCGCCTCCATCGCCCACCCCCACGGCCAGCTGCTCGGGATCCCGTTCGTGCCGAGGGAGCTCGCGGACGAACTGGCCAGTTTCGACCGGTTCGCCGGAGGGTGCCTGGTCTGCGCGGCAGCCGCCGCCGAACAGAGCTTCGAGTCCCGGATGGTCCAGGCCAGCGAGCACGCCGTGACATTCTGCCCGTACTGGAGTGGAACGCCCTACGAGATCCTCGTCGTACCTCGCCACCACGGCTCTCACCTCCACCGGGCTTCCACCGAGGGCATCGTGGGTGTCGGGCAGGCCGTTCGCAGCGCGCTCCGTGCGCTCAACGACGCTATCGGGGACGTGGCCTACAACGTCGTGTTCCATTCCGCCCCGTACAGCTCGACCGGCGAGTACCACTGGCACGTTCACATCCTGCCCTGCCTGACGACCCGCGCGGGCTTCGAACTGGGCACCGGGGTCATGATCAACGTGGTCGGACCAGAGAAGGCCGCCGAGGACATCCGAGGGGCGCTGAGCCGCATGGAGCTGGACTCCTCGAACGCGGGCGTCTCCGCAGCGTCCTGACGCATACGCGTCGTACGCTCCCGCACCCTCGTTCAGCCAAGCTCGACGGTGGGGAACCTGCCCGGTTCGGAGAACTGGTGGGCGCTGGCGAACGGCGGGTCCTCTTGCCGCTTGCAGGCTGCAGTTGAGTGGCGAAGCGTTCCCGGCAGTACTGTCTCGCCGTGGACCGCTTCGTCGTGCACCCATCCGGCCCACTGCAAGGCACCGTGTGCGTGAACGGGGCCAAGAACTCGGTGCTGAAGCTCATGGCTGCCTGCCTTCTCGCCCCGGGCGTCCACCGCCTCGACAACGTCCCGGTCATCAACGACGTCGCGATCATGTCGGACGTTCTCCGTGCCATGGGCGCCAAGGTCGTCCACGAAGGCCGGGGCCCACAGGGACACCTCGAGATCACGGTCCCGAAAGATGTGACGCCCATCGCCCCCTACGAGCTGGTCGAGAAGATGCGGGCTTCGATCGTTGTGCTCGGTCCGCTGCTCGCCCGCTACGGCACGGCCAGGGTCTCGATGCCCGGCGGTGACGACTTCGGGTACCGTCCGATCGACTTCCACCTGAGCGCGTTCGAGGAACTCGGAGCCAGTTTCGTGGCCGAGCATGGCTATGTGGACGGGCACTGCGACCGCCTTGTCGGGGCAAGAATCGTGCTCCAGTTCCCGAGCCACACCGCGACCGACAACATATTGATGGCTGCGGTGCTCGCTCAAGGAACGACGGTGATCGAGAACGCGGCGCGCGAGCCTGAAATCGCCGACCTCGCGTCGATGTTGACTGAGATGGGCGCCCGTGTCCAGGGTGCTGGGACCTCCAGGATCG
The DNA here is from genome assembly GCA_963807575.1 of uncultured Acidimicrobiaceae bacterium. GTDB lineage: Bacteria > Actinomycetota > Acidimicrobiia > Acidimicrobiales > Bog-793 > Fen-455. The sequence goes on along the minus strand of CAWECD010000007.1, from coordinate 332,605 downwards.
AAGTCGAGGGAGTGGACGAGCTGCGCCCGGCGGACCACCGTGCGATCCCCGACCGCGTGGAGGCGGCCACTTTCATCGCCGCGGTGGGCCTTGCCGGCGGGGAGGTCTTCGTCAAAGGGGCGCGGCACGAGCACATGGAGATGCTCCTCGAGAAGCTTCGCCAGATGGGCATGGACTGCAAGCCGACCGCCGGGGGCCTTCTCGCCTCCGCAGAAGGGCACCGGCGGTCGGTCGACGTCGCCACTCTTCCTTATCCGGGCGTCGCAACGGACTACAAGCCGCTTCTTGTGACGATGCTCTCGGTGGCGGACGGCGTCGCGATCGTGAGCGAGAATTTGTTCGCCGGTCGCTTCCGCTACATCGACGAGCTGAGGCGGATGGGGGCGAAGATCAAGACCGAGGGGCACCACGCGATAGTGCGCGGCGTCCCGAGGTTGTCGGGCGCCCGGGTCCGGGCATTGGACATTCGCGCCGGAGCGGCTCTCGTGCTGGCGGGCCTCGTAGCCGACGGCGTCACAGAGGTGAGCGGAGCCGAGCACATCGACCGAGGTTATGAGAGCCTCGACGAGCGCCTTGCTTCACTCGGTGCGAACATCGAGCGCGTCTCATCGCCGTGAAGCGCGGCCGGACAGGCACGAGCACATCGGAGCTGTTCCAAGCCGCGGCCGGAGGTGACCGCGGTGCCCTCGCCCGCCTGCTCTCCATGGTCGAGCGAGGCGGGAACGACTCCCGCGAGCTTGCCGGGCTGACCTTCCGGCGAGCCGGGAGCGCCTATGCCATAGGTTTCACCGGCGCACCGGGCTCCGGGAAGTCGACCCTGGCGAGCGCCGTGCTCACCGACATCCGCGAGCGCCTCGACTGTCCGGTTGCCGTGCTCGCTATCGACCCGTCCTCGCCCGTGACGGGAGGGGCCATCCTCGGCGACCGGGTCCGCATGCAGCGTCACGCTCTCGACGACGCCGTCTTCATCCGTTCGATGGCGACGCGCGGCCACCTCGGTGGCCTGGCAGCCGCCGTGCCCGAGGCGGTCCGCCTGCTCGACGCAACGGGCTGGCCGATCGTGATCATCGAGACCGTCGGGGTGGGGCAAGTGGAAGTCGAGGTCGCCGCCGCGTGCGACACCGTCGTTGTCGTGGTGAACCCCGGTTGGGGAGACGCCGTTCAGGCCAACAAGGCGGGGCTTCTCGAGATCGCCGATGTCCTGGTCATCAACAAGGCCGACCGGCCCGGCGTCCAGGAGACGGCACGCGACCTGCGCCTCATGCTCCAGCTCTCGGGAGCACTCCAGTGGACACCGCCCATCGTCAAGACCGTGGCGTCGACCGGGGAAGGCGTCGCCGATTTGTGGGATGCCATCGCCTCGCATCGCGCGCACCTCGAGCAGCGTGGGGAGCTTGAGGTCAGGCGCGCCGAGCGTGCGAGCAATGAAGCGCTCAGGATCGCGAGGGGGTGCCTCGACAGGGCACTTGCTTCTGCGGTCGGTGGTCCCGCCAACGCCGGGCTGCTGACAGCACTGAGAGAAAAGCAGATTGACCCCGGCCAAGCGGCCGCCCGGCTCGTCGAACAGGTCGCGCGTGATCTCGCGAACGAGCCGGCGACGCTCCCCGACGGGCCGGGGACGCCGCTTAGTTGACGCGATCGCCGGCGACTGCGGGCGGGTTTCCCCGGTCGATCCTGGGTCGGCCCCAACCCGGCGATCCTCCGACCGTGATGACAAGGTCGCGCTCCATGACAGCGAAGTCGCGTTCCTCGCGCCACCTCGGCAGGGTCGTGGTGGCGACATAGCCTCGCCCGGCGTAGAACTGCTCCGCGTCGGCGCCAAGAGGAATCTCGAGCCGGACCCGGTCGCACCCTCGCTCGAGGCCGAGCCGCTCCACTGCGCCCAGCAGGTGCGAGCCGATTCCGAGGCCCCGCCATTCAGGGCCGACGATCAGCCGCTCGATCCTGAGCACCGGGCCGCAAACCTCGCCGTCCACGAACCCGACGAGACGGCCGCCGGCCCTCGCGACGAGCCCATATCGCTCGATGGGGCGGACCGCCTCGCCGTAAAGCTCTCTCGAGCAGCTGGCCCGCTGCTCGTCCACCCAGGCAGTGACCACGGGATCTGGGCGCTCGACCACGGAGAGCTCCAGGTCGAGACTGCCTCTCCCGGCCACGGCGGGCTTGCCCAGCGGGATATCGGCCAGCGGCTGCCAACGATGGTTGGAGTCCTGCTCGAGAACTGTGACCCGTTCGAAGCAGTACGACGCCCGGTAGTCGGCCAGCGCCTCCAGCGCGTGGGGCAGCCGACCGGGGTCGATCCGTTGGTCCAAGGTGAGATGGGGCACGAACTGGCGCACGGGTCGCCCGGAGGGTGGGGCGAGCGGACCGGTGCCGAGGTCGTTGCGCAGCACCGTCATGGCGTCGAGGTCCCCGCTTACCGCGAGGTAGAGCACGGGCGTGCGCGGCCAGAACGTGTCCGGCGGCCCGAGGTCTGCCGCGATCGGCGCGCTCTTGGCGGCGGCCACGCGGACATTTGCGAGAACCGCCTCGAGGCTGTCCTCCCGGACGTTCACAGGAGGGATGAGGGTGCAATGCGGAGCGATCCGCTCCAGAGCCTTGGCACCAAGGGCACGGCGCATGCCGTCGATCTCGTCGGCCAGTGCACCGGTAACCACGAGGGCGACCGTCAGTCGGCGTCTTTGGGGCACGGCGCGAGGTTAGGGCCCGCCGTGGCCGGATGTAGGGCCCGCCGTGGCTCCAAGCACGCCACCTGGCGTGGTGCGACACCGGTCGGTTCCTGTGTCGCAGCCCGCCGGCGCGTCAGGTCTCAGCCCAGAGTCTTCAGGGCCTCCGCCAGCGGCTCGAGCACGACGGGCGTGAGGGGCGGCCGGAGATAGACGATGGCCAGCCCTGCACCGGCCTCGGCAAGCGCCGCTGCCTCCGCCACTGTCGCGCCCGTGTCACCGCCGAAATGCACGTGGCTGGACAGCAGTATCTCTTGCGGGTCCCGCCCGAAGTCCGCACAGTGCTCAAAGAGCACGTCTCGCTTGTGGGCGAACTCCTCGGCAGAGCCGCCCAGGAAGTTCCAGTGCTCGGCGAAGCGGGCCGCAGTGCGCAGCGTGCGCTTCTCGCCGTTGCCACCGATGCAGATCGGCGGGTGAGGCCGTTGGATCGCCTTGGGATTGCAACGAGCATCCGTCAGCTCATAATACGACCCCTTGAACGAGGTCGTGTCCTCCGAGAGAAGGCCGACGATGACCTCACACGCCTCTTCGAAGCGGTCGCTGCGCTGTCTCGCGGTGCCGAGCGCGATGCCGTATGCACCCGACTCCTCTTCGTTCCAGCCGGCCCCGATGCCAAGCTCGAGGCGACCTCCAGACACTATGTCGAGCGTCGCCGCCATGTTGGCGAGCACAGCCGGGTGCCGGTAGTGGATCCCGGTCACGAGCGTCCCGAGGCGTAGTCGCCTCGTCGCCTGGGCCAGAGCCGTGAGAGTGACCCATCCCTCGAGGCAGGGCCCGGTGGGATCGGAGTAGATCGGGTAGAAGTGGTCGAAAACCCAGCCGGACTCGAACAGCTCGATGTCGTCAGCTGCGCGCCAGACCGCGAGCATGTCTTCCCAGTTGGTGTTCTGTGGTGAGGTCTTGAAGGCGAAGCGCATGCCGGGAATTTACGCCGTAGCGCCTGAGCCGCACGCGCCGTTCTTACAAACGACCCAGGTCGGCCCTGAGCTTGACAGCAGCCGCTATCCGCACACGCGCCCGGGCCGCGGCAGCTTCAGCTTCAGCTTCAGCCACCTCGCCAGCCGAGAGCCGGCCTTCGGCGACTTCCAGCGCGCGCTGCGCACGCGTGACGTCGATCTCCTCGGCGAGCTCGGCGACCCCGGCAACGATGGTCACCTTGTTGTCGGCCACCTTGACGAAGCCACCGTGCACCGCCGCCAGCACCTCGCCAATAGGCGTCGGCTCGCTTGATGCCCCGGCGACGCGCGCCCCGGCGGCGCTCGCCCCGGCGGCGCTCGCCTTAGCACCGCTGCCTGGCGCCCCGGCTGCTTGCACACCCTCGAGCCGTAGGACGCAGATGTCGACAGCACCGATGTAGTCCATGTGGTTCGCAAGAAAGGTCGTGTCGGCTCCGTCGGCGCGCAGTACGACCGCTTCGGCCTCGCCCGAGAACAGGACGCGTTCTGGGGTGACGAGGTCCACGTGGGTCAGGTTTGCCATGAGATCTGCTCAGCCCTGTCCGACGGTCTTGGCCTTCTCGATCACGTCGTCCACGCCGCCCACGTTCAAGAACGCTTGTTCAGGAACGTCGTCAAGATCGCCGCCGACGAGTGCTTCGAAGCTGCGCACGGTCTCCTCGGTCGAGACGTAGACGCCGGGCAAGCTCGTGAAGACCTCCCCGACGAAGAAAGGCTGCGACAAGAACCGCTGGATCTTGCGGGCCCTGGTCACGCTCAGGCGGTCCTCCTCAGAAAGCTCGTCGAGACCGAGGATGGCAATGATGTCCTGGAGCTCGCGAGCGCGCTGCAGCACTTCTTGCACTCTCCGCGCACACTGGTAATGGCGATCGCCGACCACCTCGGGGGCCAGGATGTTGCTCGTCGAGGCGAGAGGGTCGACCGCCGGGTAGATGCCGAGCGCAGCTGTCTGGCGGGACAGCTCTGTCGTGGCGTCAAGGTGTGTGAAGGTCGTGAACGGCGCCGGATCTGTGTAGTCGTCGGCCGGGACGTAGACCGCCTGCAACGAGGTGATGGAGTGACCCCTCGTGGAAGTGATCCGCTCCTGCAGCTCTCCCATCTCGTCTGCGAGCGTCGGCTGGTAGCCGACGGCCGAAGGCATACGGCCGAGGAGCGTCGACACCTCCGATCCCGCCTGCACAAAACGGAAGATGTTGTCTATGAACAGCAGCACGTCCTGGTTCTTCACGTCCCGGAAGTACTCGGCCATCGTGAGTGCCGAAAGCCCCACGCGCAGCCTCACGCCAGGTGGTTCGTCCATCTGGCCGTAGACCAGGGCCGCCTTCTTGATGACGCCGGACTCCTGCATCTCGAGCCAGAGGTCGTTGCCCTCGCGGGTGCGCTCACCGACGCCCGCGAAAACCGACACTCCCCCGTGCTCCTGGGCGACGCGGTGGATCATCTCCTGAATGAGCACGGTCTTGCCCACGCCGGCGCCCCCGAAAAGCCCGATCTTGCCGCCCTGCACGTAGGGCTCCAAGAGGTCGATGACCTTTATGCCTGTCTCGAACATCTGTCGCCTCGGCTCGAGAGTGTCGAACTCAGGAGCCGGGCGATGGATCTCCCACCACGCGTCAGGCTCGTCCATCTCGCCGGCATCCAGCCTCTCGCCTATCACGTTGAAGACGTGACCGAGCACGGCATCGCCAACGGGAACGGTGATACCGCGACCGGTGTTGACGACCGTCGCCCCACGGGCGAGCCCGTCGGTCGGCTTCAGGCAGATGCAGCGCGCCCGGCCCTCGCCTATCTGCTGGGCGACCTCCGCAGTGATGAGAACCTCGTTTCCGTCGACGACGAGCTTCACCTCGACGGCCGTGTTGATCTCGGGCAGTGCGTGGGGCGGGAACTCTACGTCGATGACCGGGCCTGCGATCGCGACGATGCGGCCGTCCTCAAGATGGCGGGCCTCGGGGACGTCAGGGGCAACGGTGGTCATGGGCTCTGCTCCTCGGTTGCTTGCGGATGAGTGAGGTCCTGGGGGATGCCGCCGGCCGAGCGCAGAGCCTCGGAGCCTCCGACGATCTCCATGATCTCGGTCGTGATCGAGTCCTGGCGGGCACGGTTCATCACCCGCGTGAGCGTCTTCAGCAGCTCTTCGGCATTCTCAGTGGCTGCCGACATGGCCCGTTGGCGCGAAGCGTGCTCCGAAGCGGACGCCTCCAACAGCGCGGCGTATATGGCGGCCTCCGAGTACTGAGGAATGAGCTGAGCCAGCAGGTGCTCGACGTCCGGCTCGAACTCGAAGTAGCCGAGCTTCCTCTCCGGTGACGGCGAGCCGGCTTCTACGACGGCGCCTGTGGTGCCCTCGGGACCGGTCCCTTGCACCTCGAGCGATGCGCCGGAGGGCTGTTGACCGGCCGATCTCGGATTCGGCAGAACCGGGAGCAGCTGGCGGGTCTCGACGACCTGGCGGCTCGCGGAACGGATCCTGGTCGAGACAATCTGCACGAGGTCGAATGTGCCGTCGAGGAACGGCGGCACGATCACGGCGGCTACCTGCCGGGCATCCTCGTAGGTGGGTCGGTCGGACATGCCCACGAACTGCCTCTCGACGCTCTGGTGACGAAACCGGAAATAAGTCTGCGCCTTCTTGCCAATCGCCATGACCCTGTGGCTCTGACCCGTTTGCGACCCGGAACGGAGCAGGCGCTCGGCGACGCGCAGCACGCTCGAGTTGTAGGCGCCCGCCAAGCCCCGGTCTGCCACGATCACGAGCACGAGGACGTTCTGCGGTGACTCGGGAATCCCAACCAGGCGCGTCGAGCTGCCGCCTTCGCGGGCGGTCTCGGCGAGGATGTCCGAGATCGCAGCGACATAGGGGCGCGAACCGGCGATGCGCCCCTGGGCGCGGCTGATCTGTGACGCCGCGATGAGCTCGAAGGACCTGGTGATCTTCTTCGTCGACTCGATGGTGCGGATGCGTCGACGAAGGATCCGCTCCTGACCGCCCGCCATTTGACTACTTGACCTCGGTCTCGCCTACGACCGAGACGGTCGCCTCGGTTGCGCCCGAAGTCCCAGCAGCGCTCGGCTCAGCGGCCCCGACAGCCGGTGAGACATCCGACGGACCGAAGCCGCGTTTGAACTCCACGATCGCCGCCTCTAGATCGCTCTCGCCGGGCAAGTCTCCCGTCGAGGCGATCTGCTCGAGGATGTCGGCGTGGCGCGCCCGCATGAACGTCCGCAGCTCGGCCTCGAAACGCTGCACGTCTTCGACGGCTATGTCGTCGATGTGCCCGCGCACGCCCGCGTAGATGACGACGACCTGCTCCTGCACCGGCATGGGGACGTTCAGGCCCTGTTTCAAGAGCTCGGTCAGGCGATAGCCACGGTCCAGCTGCGCCTGCGACGCCTTGTCGAGCTCGGAGCCGAACGTGGCGAACGCCTCCAGCTCTCTGAACTGCGCCAGGTCGATCTTGAGTGTGCCCACGACGGCCTTCATCGCCTTGATCTGCGCTGCGCCCCCGACTCGTGACACCGAGTTCCCGACGTTGAACGCCGGGCGCACACCCGAGTAGAAGAGCTCGCTCTCCAAGAAGATCTGACCGTCGGTGATGGAGATGACGTTGGTCGGGATGTAAGCGGAGATGTCACCCGCCTTGGTTTCGATTATCGGCAGAGCCGTGAGAGACCCGCCGCCCATCTTGTCCGAGAGCTTCGCCGCCCGTTCGAGCAGACGGCTGTGGAGGTAGAAGACGTCACCGGGATAGGCCTCCCGTCCCGGCGGACGGCGAAGCAGGAGCGAGATCTGGCGGTAAGCCTCGGCTTGTTTGGAGAGGTCGTCGTAGACGACCAGGGCGTGCTCGCCGTTCTCCATCCAGTGCTGGCCCATCGCACAACCTGCATACGGAGCGAGGTACTTGAACGGCGCGGGCTCGGAAGCCGGTGCCGCGACCACGACCGTGTAGTCCATGGCACCGTGCTCGGCGAAGGTCGCGACCGTCTGTGAGATCGTCGATCCCTTTTGGCCGATCGCGACATAGATGCACTTCACCCCGGCGCCGCGCTGGTTGATGATCGTGTCGGTCGCAAGCGTCGTCTTGCCCGTCTTGCGGTCGCCGATGATGAGCTCGCGTTGGCCGCGGCCGATAGGTGTCATCGCGTCGATCACCTTGATGCCGGTCTGCAATGGTTGAAAGACCGGTTGGCGCGACACGATGCCCGGCGCCTGGATCTCGAGGCGACGTTCAATGGTGACACCGAGCGGGCCCTTCCCGTCGATCGGCTCACCGAGGGGATTCACGACGCGGCCCAGCAGCGCGTCGCCCACCGGCACCGACAGGATCCTGCCGGTCGAGCGAACCACCTGCCCCTCGTCGAGGCCCTCCATCGTGCCGAGCACGACCGCGCCGATCGACTCCTCGTCGAGGTTGAGGGCGAGGCCCACGGTCCCGTTCTCGAACTCGAGCAATTCGTTGACGGTTGCCCCGGGCAACCCGGTGACGCGGGCAATGCCGTCACCGACCTCGGCGATTCGGCCGACCTGCTCGGCCTCGGTGCCTGCGGTGAAGTCACTGACGTTGCGCGCCAGCGCCGCGGCAATATCGTCGGCATTGATCGTGAGCTCAGGCATCGATGGGGTCCTTTGTCCTCTTCGTCTTCTCAGGAACGGTCATGCTCGGCAGTCGACAGGTCTTTCAGGCCCGTCGAAGGGGCGAGGGCATCGCGGAGCTGGTCGAGACGGTGCCGTACGGAACCGTCGATCACGGTGTCGCCGATCTCGACGGCCATCCCGCCCAACAGGGAGGGCTCGATCTGCACGCGGACCTCGACTGGGCGACCCGCCGTGCGCTCGAGCGCCTCGACAAGCCGTAGGTACTCGTCAGCGTCAAGCTCGACAGCCGAGCGCACCTCGGCGACGCGTCGCCCTCGCTCCTCGGCAGCGAGCCCTGCGACCCACTCGAGTGTCCCGACGAGATCCCTGCTGTGGCCGGCCTTCAGCACGTAGGTGGCGAGCCGTGCGGTCGCGGGAAGCACCTTGGCTTCCAGGAGATCGCCGACTAGGGCAACCCGTTGCGCGACCGCGGTCGACGCGTCGCCGAGCGCTTGGCGCAACGCGCGGTTCGCATCGACGATCCTCGCAAAACGGACCAATTCAGCCTCGATGTCGTCGATGGTCTCGAGCCGGTCGACCTCCTGGAACAAGCGGTCGGCGTACCCGCGGATCCGCTCTCGCACCGCGGTGCGCCCGCCGAGAAGCTCCTCGGCCGGGACGGGGCGGACCCGGCCTGCCTCGGCCGCGTCGGCCGTCTCTGAAGCGAGCTGGACCAACGCCAGCACCGCGACCGGGAGCTCGGCGGCGGGCTCTACAAGAGCCGCCCAGGAAAGCAGAGCCTGAGACTCGGCTGCGGCCTTGGCGTCCAGGAGGTCGTGCACGACACCACGGCGCGCCCGGGCCGGGATGGCCACATCCGTGAGCACATTGCGGAGCGGGTCAGATTCGGTGAGGGCCCGCGAGAAGGCGCCCAGATCGTTCGCGACCTGGCGTGCGTGACCTGACACCGCCGCCGACTCCAAGATCGCGGTTGCGTAGCCTCGCAGCAGGTCCCTCATGCCATCGCCTCTGCCGCGTCGATCGTCTCGCCGATGAACACCCGCTGCAGCGAAGTGTCGATCTCGGCAGCCACGACGAGCTCGGTCGCGGCCATCACGATGGTGCCGACCTGCCGCGTGACTTCCTCCCGGGCGCGCTGGCGCTCGAAGTCCACCTCGGCGACGGCACTTGCCACGAGCCTGTCGTACTCCCCGCGCCCGTTGCGCTCGCCCTCGAGGAGGAGCTGGGCCGAGGTCTCGTGAGCCCGCTCGAGTATGGCTGTCGCTTCCGAGTGTGCAGCCTCGAGTGCCGCACGTGCGTCCGCAAGCATCTGCCGGCTGCTCTCCAGCCCGGAATCTGCCGAGGACAGCGACAGTCGGATCGACTCGGCTTGGCGGTCCATCAGCCTCTTGAGGGGCGGCTTCACATAGCGGTAGATGAACAGGACCAACAGCAGGAACCCGAGGACCTCTGCCAGATACGACGCCACGGCTAACCCGCTCCCCCGCCCGCGGCCGCCGCAATCGCCTCGTCGATCAGCTCACGGTGCTGGTCGACATCGACACGACTGCCGAGCACCCGCTCGGAGGCGGCGGCCACGAGCGTGTCCAGCCGCCCGATGAGCTCCTCGCGGGCTCGGCGACCCTCGTCAGCCGTCGTGGCCCGAGAGGCATTGACCAACCGGTCGTACTCCTTCTGGCCCCGCTGACGTCCGTCTTGGACCGCCTGGTCCGCACCCTGGTTGGCGCGATCGACAAGCACACGGGCTTGCGCCCTGGCCGCAGTCAGCACCCGGTCGCGCTCGGCGAGCACGCTCTGGCTCTCGGCGCGCGCCTCCTCCGCCTTCTGGGAGGCGGAGCTGACGCGGGCCTGTCGCGTCTCGGAAACTTCCTTGAGCGGCGGGAGGATCCATTTCGCCACGACCCCGAGCACGATCAGGAAAATGACCAGCTCGACGACAAAGGTGCCGTTTGGGATAAGGAAGTTCCCACCGTTGCCGGAGCTGGCCGACCCGGCGCTTGCAAACAGCATCCAGCAAGACCTCCGTTGCTACTTCTTGGCGAGGACGAAGACGAACAGGACCATGAACACAAGGTTGATGAAGTACATGGCCTCGACGAGGCCAACGATGATGAACATGATCGTGAACAGACGGCCCTGAGCCTCGGGCTGGCGGGCGACTCCGGCGATCGTCTGGCTACCGGCCAAGCCGTCGCCGATCGCGGCGCCGATGGCGCCTCCGCCGAGGGCAAGTCCGCCGCCGACCATGGCGCCGGCAAGTTCGATCGCCTGGTTGAGGTCATTTGCCATTGGGTTTACCTACTCCCTTCCTGAACGGGTTGGAGGTCTGTGACGCCATGAGTGCTCAATGCTCTCCTGACATCGCGGTCTGGAAATAGAGGATCGTGAGCAACGAGAAGATGAACGCCTGTATCGGCGCGACGAACAGGCCGTCGAAGATCTTCCAGATCAAGTCCGGGATCGGGACGATGAACCAGGGGAACAGCGCCCAGATCAACAGCAGCATGATCCCACCGGAGAAGATGTTGCCGAAAAGACGGAGGGCCAGGGTGAGTGGCTTCGCGATCTCCTCGATCACATTGATCGGGAAGAGCAGCTTGTAGGGCCGGAAGTAGTGGCCGAGGTAGTGGCCGAGGCCCTGGGTCCGGATCCATGTCGCATGCACGAGGATGATCACGGTCAGCGCCATCGCGTAGGTCATGTTCACGTCGCCGGTCGGGGCCGGCAGGAACTGCGGGGCATGACCCGTGGGGATCATCTCCAGCCAGTTGCAGAAAAGGATGTAGAGGAACAACGTCATCGCTAGTGGCACTACCCGGCGCCCCTTGGAGCCGATCGACGACTCGACCTGACCGGAGACCGCATTCGACAGGGCCTCGAACGCGAGCTGCATCCTGCCGGGCACGCCGGCTGTGATGTTCACCCTCACGGCGAGCCCGATCCCGATCACGAGCACTCCCGCCACGAGAGAAGAAATGACGTCGTACTTGTTCACGGTCAGGCCGAGCAGCTTGATCGTGGGGGAGTTGCCGACCGTGATGGAACCCGCGTTGGCCAGCATTCCGAGACCACTCATGTGACGGCTCCCTGCCGCAGCAGCGTCACTACGAGGCTCACGACGAAGAGGAAGTAGAACACCGCGACACCACCGAGCACGCCCATGCCCAGGGGCAGGTTGACAACGACCAGGACGATCGCGATCACCGTCGTGAGAGCGAGACGCATCAGGGTGTTCATCGCCATCGGACGCTTGATCTTGGTCGTACCCAGAGAGTTCAGCCGCGACGCGGTCGACATCACCAGGCGGATGTTCACGATCCCGAGGCCAAGGCCGATGCAGGCGCCCAGGCCGGCGAGCGGGTAGCCCACGATCGACAGCACGACGAGCGCGACGATGCCGACGCCGATGGCGCCGAACACCGTACGCCGGAGCATTCTCGAGATCTCCGGCAGGTCAAGCTGCTCCAGTACCGCTGCGAGTCGCTCCATGCCCTCTTCTTGATCGGCTCGAGGTCGGCGGCGTGCGACCCGTTGGGGCCGGCCACGCTGCTGGCTCTCAGAGAAAATTCTTGACATCGGAGTAGACCACTGCAACCGCGGCGATCACACCGAGTGCCAGACCAACAAACGTGAGTAGCTCACCGGTGTGGAACGTCCTGTCCAGCCAGTACCCGCCGCCCACTCCGACGGCGACACACAAGGCCGTTGCGACACCCATACCGATCAGTGTGCTGAAGCTCGGCGAGGGCTTGCTGCTCACTCTGGTAGCCAATCGTCCCACTTCCGCCACCGAGCCGACAAGACAATAGTCCTGTTCACCCCGGTCCCCGTCCCGTACCGGTCCCCGCAAGTGACAAGCACACCCGTCACCCGGTCGACGCGACACCGCCCGGGTAGGGGTCGAAGCGACGGCACAGCTCCCTGACCTCGCCGCGAACGCGAGCCAGCTCGCCTTCGTCGTCTCGAGCGCGCAGCGCCCGGGCGATAAGCGACGCAACCTGGGCCATCTCCGCCTCGCCGAGCCCGGCGGTTGTCTCGGCCGCCGAGCCCAGCCGCAGCCCACTTGCCACGAAGGGAGGTCGCGGGTCGTTCGGGATCGTGTTGCGGTTACAAGTGATCCCCGTGCGGTCCAGGACCTCCTGAGCGACCTTGCCGGTGAGGTCGGCCTCGAAGCTTCGCAGGTCGACGAGCACGAGGTGATTGTCGGTCCCTCCCGCGACGAGCCGGAACCCTTGTTCGGTGAGTGCTTGCGCGAGCGCCGCCGCGTTGCGCACCACCTTGGACGCGTAGTCGCGGAACTCGGGCCTGAGCGCCTCCCCGAACGCCACGGCTTTGGCCGCGATCACGTGCTCGAGCGGTCCGCCCTGCAGGCCGGGGAAGACGGCCGAGTCGACAGATTTCGCGAGGTCGGCGCCGCACAGGATCGCACCGCCTCGTGGGCCGCGAAGGGTCTTGTGGGTGGTGAGCGTCACAACGTCTGCGATTCCTACCGGGTTCGGGTGGACCTTGCCGGCGATGAGGCCGGCCGGGTGCGCCGCGTCGAACATGAAACGGGCCCCGACCTCGTCGGCGATCTCCCGGAACGGCTGCGGGTCGATCACACGGGAATAGGCGGTGGCACCTGCGACGATCAGCCGAGGCCTCTCCCGGATGGCAAGGTCGCGGACGAAATCCAGGTCGATCCGCTCGCCCGAACCGTCGGCGGCCGCAGGTGTGACCCCATACGCGACGAACCGGTACAGCTTGCCGGTGATGGAGACAGGAGAGCCGTGTGTCAGGTGCCCGCCCTGATCGAGGCGCATCGCCATGATGGTGTCGCCGGGCTCGACAAGCGCGAGATAGGCCGCCAGGTTCGCGTTCGCGCCTGCGTGCGGCTGGACGTTGGCATGCTCCGCACCGAACAGCTCCATCGCCCGCGTGCGGGCAAGGTCCTCCACCTGGTCAGCGACGGCGTTACCGCCGTAGTAGCGCCGACCGGGGTAACCCTCGGAGTACTTGTTCGTCAGCACCGAGGCGGAGGCCGCGAGCACGGCGGGAGACGTGAAGTTCTCCGACGCGATCAACTGAAGGTTCGTTCTCTGCCGCTCGATCTCGCGCTCTAACAGTGCGTGCATCTCGGGGTCCCCGGCGAGCGCGCCCGGCAAGAAGGCGCTCGCACTCGGTGTCTCGACGGTCGGTGTTGTCACTTGCTGGCTCCTTGGGGACATGTCGGGCCAGGTCAGCGGCCCGAGGCCTGCCGTTGCTCGAGAGCGGTGATCTTCTCGATCCTGCGAAGGTGCCGGCCCCCTTCGAATTCGCTGCGCAAGAACACGTCCAGTGCGTCCGTCACGACCACAGGGCCCATGATGCGCTCGCCGAAGCAGACCACGTTCGCGTCGTCGTGCTCCCGGGCAAGGCGCGCCGAGGTCACGTCGTGCACAGCCACCGCACGTACACCAAGGATCTTGTTCGCCGCGATCGCCATGCCCGTCCCCGTGCCGCACGTGCAGACTCCCAGATCGGCGTCGCCCGACGCGACACTTCGGCCGACCGCCTCAGCAAAGTCCGGGTAGTCGACGGGCTCCGGCGAGTTCGTGCCGAGGTCCACGACCTCGTGCCCCAGGAACCTGAGGTGCTCGATCAACAGCCTCTTCAGCTCGAGCCCGGCGTGATCTGAGGCTATAGAAACGCGCACGGGGCGAGTCTACTGGGTGACATCGTCGCAGCCACGAGCTTCGCCGGTGCCCGGTCCGCCGGAGGCTTCAGAGCCGGCAGCGGCAGCGGCGATCTCCGCAAACGAGAGCGCCCCCTCCCGCAGGCATCTTGCATCGGTGCCCGTGAGCGAGACCACCGTCGACGGCCTGCCGTCGCACCTGCCGCCGTCGAGCACGCCCGTGACGCCGGACCCGAAGTGCTCGCGAACCTCGTCGGCGGTGCGAAGAGGCGCCTCGCCGTGGCGGTTCGCACTCGTCACCGCCAGCGGTCCCGTGCTTCGCAGCAGCTCTCTCAGGAGCGAATGCGCCGGGCAACGCAGCCCGATCGTCGCATGATCGCCGCCGAGGTCGAGCTCGACGGACGAGCGCCGTGGCAGCACCAGGGTGAGCGGCCCGGGCCAGTAGCGCAAGATGAGCCTTTGTGCAGCCGTAGTCGCCTCCGCAAGGTCCACGACCCCGTCCGGATCCGCGATCAGGACGGGCAGCTGGAACTGCTCGGGTCGCTGTTTCAACGCGAACACCCGGTCGACCGCGTCTGGCAGGCGGGGATCGACGGCAAGGCCGTAGACGGTATCGGTCGGGACCGCCACGACCTTCCCGGCCGCCAGCGCCTCTTTGAGCGCGTCGAGCTCCGACGGGCTCATGGTCCCGCCACGAGCACGCGCGGTCTCCCCGCCAGGTCGTTTTCGACACTTGCCGTGGGGAATCCGGCCTCGCGCGCCATCTCGATCACCGGCCCGGCTTGGTCGGGCGCGATCTCGACCACAAGGGCGCCGAGCCGGCCGAGCCAGGCCGGCGCACCGGCCACGATTGTCTCGATGGCCTCGATCCCCCTCGGTCCCGCCACCAGCGCCCCGAACGGGTCGAAGCCCCTCACCATCGGGTCCAGGCCCGCCCATTCGCGCTCGGAAAGGTAGGGCGGGTTGGCGACGATCAGCGCGACATTTCCCGCAAGCTCGCCGGGCAAGGCCTCGTACCAGTCCCCCTCGCACAAGCGCACCCGTGCCGCGGCCGTCGCGGCGACCGCCGACAAGTTGACGGAGGCGACCTCCAGCGCGGCTGGGTCCCGGTCGGTCGCGATGACGCGCACGCTGGGCCGCTCGGCCACCAGCGAGAGCGCGATCACACCTGAGCCCGTGCCGAGATCGACCACGAGCATCTCCGCACCGAGCGCGGGTACGCCCTCGCCGGGCTGCTGAGCGCAAAGACGGTCGAGCTGGGACAGGGCGACGGCGACGACGACCTCGGTCTCCGGACGCGGGATGAGCACGCGCGAGTCGACGACGACGTCGAGGGCCCGGAACGCCCAGTGGCCGAGCACGTGCTGGAGCGGCTCACCACCAAGCCGTCGCTGCACGAGCGACTTGAGCCGTGCCGCGGCCCCCGGTGGAGCTTCAGAGTCGAGCTCGCGTAACAACCGGGCGGCATCCAAGCCACTGACCTCTTCAAGCAGCCACCTCGTCTGAACCGGGTCTGCGATCGCCTTTGCCGTCTCGCTGCGCAGTTGCCGCCAGGTGACCTCGGCCGCCCCGGCCCGTCTTTTCATCCCTCGAGCAGCTGGCGGCCCCGCTCGTCTGCCAGCAGCGCGTCGACGAGCTCGTCGAGGTCGCCCATCAGAATGCGGTCGAGCTTCTTCAAGGTGAGCCCAATGCGGTGATCGGTGACCCGGTTGTCCTTGAAGTTGTACGTGCGGATCTTCTCAGAGCGGCCGCCGCCGCCCACTTGGGCGCGCCGTTCTTGGGCGAGAGCGGCCGCGTTTCTCTGTAGCTCGAGCTCGTACAGGCGTGCACGCAGCACCTTCATCGCAGCGGCGCGGTTTTGGATCTGGCTCTTCTCGTCCTGCATCGCCACGACGAGCCCGGTCGGCAGATGGGTGATCCGGACAGCCGAGTCCGTGGTATTGACCGATTGCCCCCCGGGGCCGGTCGAGCGGTAGACGTCGATGCGGATGTCGCCGGGCTCGATCTCGACCTCGACCTCGTCGGCCTCGGGCAGCACGTTCACCGTCGCCGAGGAGGTGTGGACGCGTCCCTGGGACTCGGTGACCGGGATTCGCTGCACCCGGTGAGTGCCGGCCTCCTGGTGCATTCGCTGCCAGGCGTCCTCGCCCTTGACAAGGAACGTGACCCCGTCGACACCCCCGAGCTCCGACTCGCGAAGGTCCAGGACTTCCGGGCGCCAAGCTCGCCGTTCCGCATAACGCAGGTACATGTCGAAGAGGTCCTTGGCGAACAGGTTCGCCTCCTCACCACCCTCGGCTCCCCGGATCTCGACGATGACGTTGCGCCCTTCGTGGGGGTCACGGGGCATGAGCAGGTCGCGCAGCTCCGTCTCGATGGCCACGACCCTTGCCTCTGCGGCACTCTGCTCGTCACGGCCGAGCTCGCGCTCTGCTCCGACGGCGTCGGCCGCGAGCTCGCGGGCGATGGCGACGTCCTCCTGCGCGGACTTGAGCTCGTGCATCTTCCGCACGACGGTCTCGAGCTCCTTGTGACGGCGCGACAGCACCCGCAGCTCATTGCGGTCCTTCGAGAGCGTGGGGTCAGAGAGGCGGGTGAGGACCTGTGAGTACTCGGCCTCAAGCGCCTCAAGGCGATCGAGCACGGGTTCAGGCTAGTGCCGGCCCGGGCGAGGTGGCACCGGGGCTGCGCCGGGGAGGTAAAGCCGAGTCAGCGCTTGGTCTTGCGCTGGCCGTAGCGGCGCTCGAAGCGCTCCACACGCCCACCGGTGTCCACGAGCTTCTGCTTGCCTGTGTAGAAGGGATGGCATTCGTTGCAGAGCTCGACATGCAGGTCGGACTTGGTCGATCGCGTGATGAAGGTATTCCCGCACGAGCAGCGGACCGACGCGGTCACGTAGGTGGGGTGGATGGCTGTCTTCATGATCTCTCCATTGTAAGCCGGGTCGGACGGAGCTGGGCCAGGGCCGCTCCGGGGGCCTCAACCGCCTGGCATCGGCGCCTTGGCGATCTCGGCGAGGAACTCATCGTTGGAGCGAGTGGTGCGGATCTTGTCCATGAGCAGCTCGAGCCCGGCCCCGCCACCTCCATCGCTGCCGAGGGCGTTCAGCACCCGACGGAGCTTCCACACCTGTTGGAGCTGGGAGCGTTCGAAGAGCAGCTCCTCGTGGCGAGTCGAGCTCGCGTTGACATCGATCGCCGGGTAGATCCGCCGCTCGGCCAGCTTGCGGTCCAGGCGAAGCTCCATGTTGCCGGTGCCCTTGAACTCCTCGAAGATCACCTCATCCATCTTCGAGCCCGTCTCCACAAGGGCCGTCGCGAGGATCGTGAGCGAACCACCCTCCTCGATGTTGCGAGCGGCACCGAAGAACTTCTTCGGCGGGTAGAGGGCACCGGAGTCCACACCACCGGACATGATGCGGCCGGTTGCCGGCTGGGCAAGGTTGTAGGCGCGGGCTAGACGGGTGATCCCGTCCAGGATGATCACGACGTCCCTGCCGAGCTCGACAAGTCGCTTGGCCCGTTCTATCGCGAGCTCGGCGACGGTGGTGTGCTCGTCGGCAGGACGGTCGAAGGTCGAGGCGATCACCTCGCCCTTCACGGATCGGCGCCAGTCGGTGGCCTCTTCGGGGCGCTCGTCCACGAGCAGGACCATGAGATGGACGCTCGGATCGTTCTGCTCTATCGAATGGGCTATCTGCTTGAGGATCGTCGTCTTGCCCGCCTTCGGCGGCGACACGATCATGCTCCGCTGCCCTTTGCCGATGGGCGAGATCAGGTCGACGATACGTGCGGTCGTGTTGAGCGGATCGTCCTTCAGCTCGAGTCTCATCCGCTGATCGGGGAACAGCGGTGTCAGGTCCTCAAAGCGCGGCCGTTCCCGGGCCTCGTCGGGCGTCATCCCACAAACCGTGTCGATCCGCAGCAACGCCGGGTACTTCTCGCTCGGCCCCGCCGGACGGCATGCACCCTCGATGGCGTCGCCACGGCGCAGCGCGAATCTCCTGGCCTGCGAGACCGAGATGTACACGTCCTTGCCGCTGGGCAGGTAACCGCTCGTACGCAAGAAGCCGTAGCCCTCGTCGCGAAGGTCGAGCAGGCCGCGCACCGGCACGAGCTCTCCCTGCC
Source organism: uncultured Acidimicrobiaceae bacterium (assembly GCA_963807575.1). GTDB lineage: Bacteria > Actinomycetota > Acidimicrobiia > Acidimicrobiales > Bog-793 > Fen-455. The sequence goes on along the minus strand of CAWECD010000007.1, from coordinate 314,546 downwards.
AGGCAACTTCCTGGGTGCCACCCTGCGGCTCTTGGCCTCCACGCTCGCGGTCACGCCCACGGCGGCGGCGCCCGCGGCGGTTGCCCGTCTCGACCTGGCCACCCTGTCCACCTTGGGACGTCTGAGCACTCTGATTCCCCCGCCCGGGCTGGGAGTGCTGCTGGGGCTGTCGCTGAGGGCGCGTCGCTGTCGACATGTCCCCGGAGATCCGATCGGGCATCTCAGCACCCAAAGCGCCTCCGCCGGCCACATTGGACGTAGGCTCACCAAGCCTGGGCTCGCCTGAGGCAAGGCCCGCACCAGGCCTTGGAGCTGGCGACCGACTGCTCCGGTCGAAGCCGGATCCCGCCAGAACCGCAGCTGCGCCCTCCGCGACCGCGTCCCCGACCTCGGTCGAGCCTGCCGGGTCGCTCCCGTTCAGGAGTGCCGAGCCTGTCGGCGACGAGTCGTCATGACCCTCACCAAGCTCATGGGCCTGCCCCCCACCACTGCCGTTTACTTCGCCGTGGGCCGACAGCGAGTCCCCAGAGCGCGTCTTGACTGCAGACCGCGCCCTCGAGGTGCGACCTCGCGCCGGCTTCGGATCGGATGCGCCAGTCCCGGCCGCTGGGCCGGTGTCGGCGGCGTCACCGTTGGAAATCGGTGATTGCAGCGATGCCGCGCCACTCGGTTGCAATGGTGAGGTGCCCTCGACCTCGACGCCGGCGGCACGCAGGATCTGGTTCACCAGCTCCGCCTTGCGCAAACGCGCCACGGGCTCGAGGGACATGGCGGTCGCGATCGCCCGAAGCTCGTCGCTCGCTTTGCGCTCGAGGATCGAACGCTCGAGCTGTTCTTCGCTCATCAGCTTCCTCTCTGGATCTTCTGTTGCTTGAGGTGCTTCTTGGAGGTGGTCCCCGGACCTTCCGGGATTCCGCGATGTCGGTGTTCCCCCGTTGTTCTCACGACATACCCTCCCGGGCGGTTACCCGGACCGGTCGGGCCATGCGGTCGACCCGAGCCTGCGATCCTTGGTTGGGAGCTCCCGAACAGGACAAGTGGTCGACTTCACCGGATCGCACAGCCCAAACAGTGGGTGCCCACGGTGGCTGATGCGTCTGCACGGGAGGAAACGCCGGTATAGGCAACAACAGGGAAAGGGCCTGTGCGATTCCCGCCGCCCCATTCGGGTCACCCGCCCCAAAGGGCGAGCTGGCGTCCGCAATGACGAACCAGGGCACCCGCATACTAGCGGGACGTTCGACCGCCGGCAAACACCGGTGGTGGAACCGAGTGCCTGGCGCGGTCAAAGCCCGAGCGCGCCGAGCACCGACTTGAGGTCGGCATCGACGACCGCAGGCACAGACACTTGGCTGATCGCCAGGTCCGGGTCCTTCAGCCCGTGGCCGGTCAGCACGCACACGACTGTCGCGCCTTTGGGCACCGGCGTCTTCAGCAAGCCCGCGACCGACGCCGCCGAGGCCGCCTCGCAGAAGACCGACTCCTCGGTGGCCAGGAAACGGTACGCCTCCAAGATCTCCTCGTCTGTCACCGCGTAGATCCCGCCACCGGACTCCGACGCTGCCGCTGTCGCTCCGTACCAGGAGGCCGGGTTCCCGATACGGATCGCCGTGGCGATGGTCTCAGGCTCGGCGATCGGATGACCGGCGACGATCGGGGCGGCCCCGGCGGCCTGGAATCCGAACATCCTGGGAAGCCTGGTCGAGCGCCCGGCGTTACGGTACTCGCAGTAGCCACGCCAGTAGGCCGTGATGTTCCCGGCGTTGCCCACAGGGATGCAGTGGACCTCGGGGGCATCGCCCAAGCTGTCCACAATCTCGAAAGCGCCGGTCTTCTGACCCTCAATGCGAAACGGGTTCACCGAATTCACGACCACTACAGGCGCGCGTGCGGGCAGCTCCCTCACTATCTCTAGGGCAACGTCGAAGTTGCCCCTCACCTGCAGGACCTGCGCGCCGTGCACCAGTGCCTGGGCCAGCTTGCCGAGGGCAATGTGGCCCTCGGGGATGAGCACCGAGCAGGTCATCGCGGCCCGGGCCGCGTAGGCCGCCGCGGACGCGGAGGTGTTGCCGGTCGAAGCGCAGACGACTGCCTTGACCCCATCCTCGGCGGCCCTGGAGATGGCCATCGTCATGCCACGGTCCTTGAACGAGCCGGTCGGGTTCGCGCCCTCGAGCTTGAGCAGCACGTTGGCGCACACCCTCTCCGACAGCCGCGGGGCCGCGAGCAAGGGCGTCCCGCCCTCCAACAGGGTCACCACGGGTGTCGACTCCGAGACCGGGAGGAAGTTGCGATATTCCTCGATCACTCCGCGCCAGGAGATCATCCCCATCAGTGCTCCGGCCCGATGACTCGCAACAGCACGCCGACTCGCGCGACAACGTCCAGTTCGGCCAGTGACGCCAGCGTCGCCTGGACGTCGGCCTCGCGGGCGGTGTGGGTGATGAACACCAGGCGGGCCCCACCGCCAAGGCCTATCTGCTCCATGGACCGGATCGAGACATTGTGATCGCCGAACACCTGGGCCACCGTCGCCAGCACACCGGGTTGATCCTTCACGTCCAAAGTCAGGTAGTACTGAGTTCGCAGCTCCGAGATCGGGTGGACCTCGACTCGCTGGCGGCGGACAGCGCGGCCTCTCGTTTCCTCGCGTAGGTGGTGCGCGGCCGCCACCACATCACCGAGCACCGCGCTCGCCGTCGCCATGCCGCCGGCGCCACGGCCGTAGACCATGAGCTCGCCAGCTGTGTCGCCTTCGACGAAGACAGCATTGAAGGCTCCGCGAACACTCGCCAGAGGATGCTCGCGGGGAACCATGGCGGGATGGACTCGCACAGCCACCGCGGGCGTGGGCCCGTCGCTCATGCGCTCGGCCACCGCCAACAGCTTGACCACGTAGCCGAGCTTGCGGGCAAAGGCTATGTCGGAAGCACCGATGGCGGTGATCCCCTCGGTGTAAACGTCGCTCGCCACCACATCCGCGTCGAACGCGATGCCGGCCAGTATGGCGGCCTTGGCTTGGGCGTCGAAGCCCTCAACGTCCGCGGTGGGATCGGGCTCGGCATAACCGAGTGCCTGTGCCTGCGCGAGTGCCAAGGCGTAGTCGCACCCTTCCTCGCTCATCGAGGTGAGCATGTAGTTCGTCGTGCCGTTCACGATTCCCATCACGCGGACGATCCGCTCACCTGCCAGAGACTCGTTGAGAAGCCGGACCAGAGGGATGGCGCCGGCGACCGAGGCCTCGTAGAACAGGTCGACACCCCCGTGCTCGGCCGCAGACAGGAGTTCGGCCCCGAAGGTGGCGAGGAGCTCCTTGTTGGCCGTGACGACCGGCTTGCCGGCCGCCAAGGCCGCGAGCAGCAAGCTGCGCGCCGGCTCGATACCACCGATGAGCTCCACGATGACATCGATCGACGGGTCGTCCACCAGCGAGGCGGCGTCGCCGGAAAGTCGCCCTCCGGCGTCGGAAAAGGCCGAGCCAGGCCTCTGCTTGGCCGGGTCCCTGACGGCGATGCGCGTCACGCGCAGCTCATGACCTATGCGGAGCGCGATGGCCTCGGCCTCCGAGTCGATGAGCCTGGTGAAGGCGACACCGACGTTGCCGTAGCCGAGCAGCCCGACGTGCACGACGTCGACGACGCGCTTTTGATTCGACTGAGGCTCGTCCACGTTCACAACCTACAAGACGGGCAGGATCAGGCTTCGCAGGCAAGCAGGTCGGCGATGGTCTCGCGTCGAACGACGACGCGGTATCGACCCCCGGAGACGAACACGACAGGCGGGCGCAGCACCCGGTTGTAGTTGGAAGACATGGCGAACCCGTACGCCCCGGTCACAGGTGTGGCAAGCACGTCACCGACGACAAGGTCGGAAGGAAGACGTGCGTCGTCGACTATGACGTCACCGGACTCGCAATGCTTGCCCACCACGCGGGCGGCCAGCGGCCGAGGTGCCAGCGGTGCACGGGGCAAGAAGGCCTCGTACCCGCTGCCGTAGAGAACCGGCCGCGGGTTGTCTGACATCCCACCGTCGACCGCGACGTAGCAGCGCAAGCCCACAAGCCGCTTGATCGTACCAACCCGGTAAAGCGTCACGGCCGCGCTCGCGACTATGGCGCGTCCTGGCTCGGCCGTGAGGCGCACCGTCGCGGGAAGGCCTGCCGCCTTGGCCGCCGCGTGCACGGCCTGTGCCCATTCGGTGATGGAAGGTGCCACCTCCCCTTCGACATAGGCCACGCCGAGACCCCCGCCGATGCAGCACTCCGAGAACCGGTTCTCCACCACGAACGGGACGAGGGCGGCGATCTCCTCGACGAAGGCGGAGACCTCGAAGATCTGGCTGCCAATGTGCGCGTGCACGCCGACGAGCTCGAAGTCCGCCAAGCCCCTGAGCGCGTCAGCCGCTTCGGCCGCCGCCCCCGAAGCCAGCGAGAAACCAAACTTCGTGTCCTCCTGCCCGGTCTTCACGTACTCGTGGGTGTGCGCCTCGATGCCGGGCGTGACGCGGAGCAAGAGGCGCGTGCGATGACCGGCCGAGCCGAGCACCACACCCGCAGCGCTGAGGGCACGCAGCCGGCTGATCTCGTCGAACGAGTCGACGACGATCCGGCCCACTCCGACACCGAGCGCGGCTGTGATCTCCTCTGATGACTTGTTGTTGCCGTGGAAGACGAGGTTCTCACCGCTCGCCCCTCCCGCGAGCGCGACAGTCATCTCCCCACCGGTCGAGACGTCGAGCGCCATCTTCTCCTCAATGGCCAACGCGGCCATCGCCTTGCACAAGAAGGCCTTGGTCGCGTAGGCGACGCCATCCCCGAAACCCGCAACGGCCTCGCGACACCGAGAGCGCATGTGGTCCTCGTCGTAGACGAAGACCGGTGTACCGACCTCCTCCGCGAGCTCCAGGAGGTCGACCCCGCCAACGCTCAGGTGACCGTCACCGGTGACTGCGGACGTGTCGGGCAGCAGGCCCCGTTGGATAGGCCCGTCGGGCGGTGACACCAGCAGTGGACCGGCCATCATCCGCGACCGCGGCGGCGAGCCGGGCACGGGCGTTCCGCCGGCACGCTGGGCACTGGTCACATCGCCTCAGGCGCCCCGGCCCCGAGGAGCTCGAGCGCGATTGCGAGACCGATCTGGACTCCTTCGACCAACCAGAGCCGCGCCTGGGTGAGCTCGGGCGGGACTTCTTCGGAAAGGACGCGGCAGTCGTGGTAGAAGCCGTGGAATTCGCCGGCCAGCAGGCGGGCCCAGTTCGTCACCTTGTGCGGCGCGCGGTCCTTGGCGGCCTCGCCGACCACATGAGGCAGGTCGACCAGGCAGCGAATCAGCTCGAGCTCGCGGTCGTGAACGAGCAGCGACAAGTTGGCCTCCGAGATGGGGACGCGCGCGATCCCGCGCTCGGCGCGCCTGCGGCCGATCGAGGCGATGCGGGCATGTGCGTACTGCACATAGAAGACGGGATTGTCCATCGACCGGCGTTTCATGAGGTCGAGGTCGAGCGTCGTGGCCTGATCGATCGAGTTGAGGAGCGACAGCAGCCGAGTCGCGTCGGCTCCCATCTCGTCGATGACAGAGTCGAGCTTGATGAAGTTTCCGGCGCGCTTGGACATGCGGGCACCGACGAGGTTTACGAGCTGGCCGAGCCTTATCTCCAACCTGTCGCGCTCGACGCCCAGAGCCGCGACACCGGCCATCAAGCTGGCAACCTGACCGTGGTGGTCGGCTCCGAATATGTCGATCACCCGATCGAACCTGCGGACCAGGAACTTGTCACGGTGGTACGCGAGGTCGCCTGCGAGATAGGTGAGATCGCCGTTGCTCCTGATCAGAACGCGGTCGCGGCTGTCGCCGAGCTCGGCGGAGCGGAGCCAGATCGCCCCGTCCGCCTCGTACACGAGCCCCCGTTCCCGAAAAATCTCGATCGTCTCGGCAACCTGCCCGCTCTCCTCGATCGAAGCCTGCGAGTACCACTCGTCGAAATGGATGTCGAGCCGGTCGAGAGTCGCCCGTATGTTCTCGAGGATTGCCTCGCTCGCGAACCGGCCGGCCTCGACGATGTCCTCGGGACCCTCGTACACCTGCGCGAGCTGGGAGACGTACTCGCCCTGATAGCCCTCCTCCGGCAAGACGTCGCCACGGCGCCGCGCGAGCAGGCTCTCTCCAAGGAGGCGGATCTGGCCGCCGGTGTCGTTCACGTAGAACTCCCGCTGCACGTCCCAGCCACAACGGCTCATCACCCGCCCGAGAGCATCGCCGTACGAACCGAGCCAGCCGTTGCCGACATGCAGCGGTCCCGTGGGGTTCGCGGACACGAACTCGATCTGCACGCGCTCGCCCCGTCCGAGATCGGGAGTGGCGTAGTTCTCCGTGCCGGCTTCTATGACCTCGGTCAACGCGCGGTGCAACCACGAGCTCGCAAGCCTGAAATTGACGAACCCGGGCCCGGCGACCTCAACAGCGACCAGATCGTCGATCGACGCGGCCTGGAGCGTGATGGCAAGGTCGTTGGCAATGTCGCGGGGCGCTCGACCTGCCGACTTCGCAACGACCAGCGCGACATTCGTGGACCAGTCGCCGTGCTCGGGGCGGGCCGGGCGGACGAGCTGGACCTCGTGGGCCCCGATTGGGATGCGAAGGCTCGCGAGAGCCGCCACGATCCCGTCGGCCAGACGTTGTTCCGTGGTCATTGGAGTCCGAGGATGGCCGAAGTCCCGCTAGCATGCAACCTGCGCTCAAGTGAGCCCTCGTAGCTCAGGGGATAGAGCATCGGCCTCCGGAGCCGGGTGCGCAGGTTCGAATCCTGCCGAGGGCGCTGGTCCTGACGGGATCTCGGCCCCACCGGCGTTCCGGCGCTTCTCAGCGGTCGCCGGCGATCTTCCGGCTGCGCTGCTCGATACCCGGTTGGCCGTAGGGGTAGTCAGCGGCACCAGGGTCGGAGGCCACGTTTAGGCGTTCGGTCTCCGCCAGCGAGAGGTGGAGGCCCGCCGCACCGAGATTGTCCTCGAGCTGGTCGAGCGTGCGCGCCCCGAGGATCACCGAAGTGACGGTGGGACGGTCGACCAGCCATGCCAGCGCCACTTGCGCCATGGAGGCTCCCCGGGCTTCGGCGATCTCGTGCAGAGCTGCGATCACGTCCCAAGTGCGCTCCACCCGGCTCCTGCGGTCGTAAGCCTCGACTCCCCTGTTGGGGTCCTCGCCCAACCGCGTGGCGCCCTTCGGGCGCTCGTCCCGGCGGTACTTGCCGGTGAGCCAGCCTCCGCCGAGGGGCGACCACGGCAACAAGCCGAGGCCTTCGGCGCTGCAGGCCGGGATGATCTCCCACTCGACCTCTCGCACCAGGAGGTTGTACTGCGGCTGCAGCGTGATCGGTCGGGTCAAGCTCCTGGCATCGGCAACGTCGACGGCCTTTTGCAGCTGCCAGGCAGTGAAATTGGAGAGCCCGACGTAGTGGATCTTGCCTGCGCGTACGGCATCGTCGAGGAACCGCAGGGTCTCCTCGATCGGCGTGTAGGGATCATGGGCATGAACCTGGTAGAGGTCGATCGTCTCGAGGTTCAAGCGGCGGAGTGAGTCCTCGAGCGCGCACGCGAGATGCCGGCGCGACAGGCCGAGATCGTTCGGCCCAGTACCCATGGGGAACCGCCCCTTGCTGGCGAGCACTACTTGGCGGCGGACATCCTTCGGACGCGCGACGAACCAGCGCCCGATGATCTCTTCTGACACCCCGCCGCTGTACACATCGGCAGTGTCGACCAGATTGCCTCCCGTCTCGACGAAGCGGTCGAGCTGAGCCCAAGCGGTGGCCTCGTCAGTCTCACTGCCGAAGGTCATCGTCCCCAATGCCAAGCTCGACACGGCGCACCCACTCGGACCGAGCGTGCGGTATTCCATCTTTGACAAGTCCTTTCGTAACATTGCTGCAGGTTGCTCAGAGACGAGCCTTGCACGTCCCGGGTCCTCGAACCGGCCGGCGTCAGTCCCGCGAGCACCACTCAGGCAAGAGGAGCAGCTCAGGCCATCGCAACACTGGCCGAGTCGCCAACTATCGCCCGGGCGCCCGCCGGCCGTCAGACCCAGATGACCGAGCCGTCAGGCCCAGATGGCTGCTCCGGTCTCGTAGTCGAAGAAGTTGAGCCGCTCGGTGTCGACGGCGAAGGTGGCGCGTGAGCCGGCCTTGAGCTCACTGCGGGGCGAGACCCGGGCGACGCCGGCAGCCCGCACCCCTCCGGTCTGAAGTGTCTGGAGCCCTTCGAGCTCACGGGTCTCGGCGGCGGCCTGGGCCTCTTCTGATTGGACGCGCGTGGCGTCCAAGATGAAGTGCACCTGCAATTCGTTCCCGAGGGCCTCGATCAGCTCCACATCGGCGCTGAGGGTGGTGCCCGGTGCGGTCACCGGTGCCAGGGCGGCATCTGTGAGGTGCTCGGGGCGGATGCCTAAGACCACCTTGCGGTCCTTGTAGCCCCTAAGGCCCGGGCGGGAGTTCAGCAGGGCCTCGGACAAGTTGAGCGACTGCGAGCCCACCTTGATCCCGGTGGCGTCGGAGGAGACGAGCCCCTCGTACAGGTTCATGGCGGGAGATCCGATGAAGGCGGCCACGAACAGGTTGTCCGGGTGCTCGTAGAGCGCCTGGGGCGAGTCGCACTGCTGGAGCCGGCCCATGTGCAAGACGGCCACCCTGTCGCCCATGGTCATGGCCTCGGTCTGGTCGTGGGTGACATACAGCGTCGCCACCCCGACGCGCCTTTGGATGCGGGAGATCTCGGCGCGCATCTGCACGCGCAGCTTGGCGTCGAGGTTGGACAGGGGCTCGTCCATCAAGAACACCGAGGGCTCGCGGACGATGGCGCGTCCCATGGCGACGCGCTGGCGCTGGCCACCCGAGAGCTGTCCGGGCTTGGAGTTCAGGTACTCGGTGAGGCCCAGCAGCTGGGCGGCCTCGCGGACCTTGGTGTTGATCACGGACTTGGGGAACTTGCGCAGCTTCAGGGCGAAGCCGATGTTCTGAGCCACTGTCATGTGCGGGTACAGGGCGTAGTTCTGGAACACCATGGCCACGTTGCGGTCCTTGGGGGGCAGGTCGTTGACCTCCTTGCCGCCCATGCGAAGCGTCCCCGAGGTGATGTCCTCGAGCCCCGCCACCATGCGAAGAGCCGTTGTCTTTCCCGAGCCGGACGGGCCCACCAGCACCATCAGCTCCCCCTCGGCGACGTCGAGGTCCAGGTCGGACACCGCCGGCAGGCCGTTGGGGTAGACCTTGCTCACCTTTTCCAGGTTCACAGTCGCCATGGAGTCTCCTTGATGGCCATCAAGCTGATATTGGTCGAAGGCCGGCTCAGATCAGCGTGATACTAGTAAGGGAACTTTCGTGTCAAGCTCCGGTTCTGCACCACTGGGCTGGCTCACCAGGAAAGGCTATCTGAGAGCCTTCACATGAAAGGTGATCGGTCTTGAGCTCCTTCGTCCCACAGCGATGATGTCGGCCTGCTCCCCGGGTCCGCTAGTGCAGTGCCAAAGGGGGCGCCCGCGACCTCAAGATGGCTGAGTGGAGGCCTCGGCCGTCTCGCCGGCGAACGAAGGGGCGGGCGTGGCGGACCGCACGCCGGCCATCAACATGCCTATCTCCTCACGCGTGTTGACCCTCGGGTCCGCCGACCCGATGATCGTGCCCTCGTACATCACAAGGACTCGGTCGCAGATGGTCATGATCTCGTCCAGGTCCTCGGAGATGATCAGGACGGCCGTTCCGTTGTCGCGCTGGGCGACGAGCCGCTCGTGGATGTAGCGGGTCGCACCCACGTCAATACCTCGAGTGGGCTGAGCGACGAGCAGGACGCGAGGGCTGCCCGACAGCTCGCGGGCCATGATCAGCTTTTGGATGTTCCCACCGGAGAGGTTACTGGCCGGCGTGTCCAGCGAAGGGGTCCGCACGTCAAAGGCTGAGATCAGCTCCTGGCAATGCCGACGGATGGAACGGGCGCGCAGGAACCCGAGGCGAGAGTAGCTGCGATTCCGGTTCTCGACGAGCAGAAGGTTCTGGGCGACTGTGAACGCCGGGACCACGCCGTCGCGCATGCGTTCCTCCGGGACATAGGCGAGCCCAGCCGAGCGCGCGTGGGCCGGGTTCGCCCCCGCAAGTTCGGCGCCGTCGAGTCGGATAGAGCCGCTCAACGGTGCGCGAAGTCCCGCAATGGCCTCGGAGAGCTCCCGCTGCCCGTTCCCCGAGACCCCGGCGATACCGACGATCTCACCGGCGGAGACCTCGAGCGACAGCCCCCGGACGGCCTCGATCCCGCGATCTCCCTTGACCCGGAGGTCTGTGACCGCGAGCCGCACGCCACGACCGGAGCCCTTCGCAGGCTGGCTCTCCAAGGCGACGCTGCGGCCGACCATCAGCTCCACCAGTCGGGCCCGGGACGCTTCGGCCGCCGGGATCGTGCCGACGTTGCGGCCGCCCCGTAGCACGGTGATGCGGTCGGAGATGTCGAGCACCTCGTGGATCTTGTGCGAGATGAACACGAGGCCCTGGCCGCCCTCGGCCATCTGCCGCAGGACGATGAACAGCTCGTCCACCTCGCGCGGCGTCAGGACAGCTGTCGGCTCGTCGAGGACCAACAACGAGACGTTGCGGTACAGCGCCTTGATGATCTCCACGCGCTGGCGCTCGCCGACCGAAAGCTGCCAGATGATGGCCTGCGGGTCGACATTGAGCCCGTAGGTCTCGGCGAGCTCGCGGATCCTCGCCGACACCCGGCCCAGGTCGGTCAGCGGACCGCGTTGCGACTTCTCCCCCAACGCGACGTTCTCGGCCACAGTCAAGGTGTCCACGAGCATGAAGTGCTGGTGGATCATCCCTATGCCGCGCCTGATCGCGTCGGCCGGCGAGGCGATCGCGGCTTTGACCCCTTTGATCCGGATCTCACCCTCGTCGGGGCGGTACAGGCCGTAGAGCACGCGCATCAGGGTGCTCTTGCCTGCGCCGTTCTCCCCGAAGAGGGTGTGGATCTCGCCGCTTAGGACATCGAAATCGACGTGATCGTTGGCTACCACCCCGGGGAAGCGCTTGGTGATGCCAGTCATCTGGAGGAGCGGAGCGCTCTCCTGAGCTGGGCCCGCTGCCGGGGTGGTCACCACGGTCGTCCTTTCCTGTCCGCCTTGTCAGAGCCGACTACTGGGGAACGGTGATGTCCCCGTCGGTGATCTCGCCGATCAGCTTCTCGCCTTCGGCCTTGATCGCGGGGGAGAGCTTGTAACCCGAGTTGAACTGGATCCTCTCACCGTTGTTGCCGAGCCCGATCACGTAGGTAGCCCCGCCGAGCGTTCCACCGCGGATCGCCGTGAACATCTGCTCCAAGATCGGGTCCCAGTTGTAGACCTGTGAGGAAACAACGTTCTGCGGCGCGAGGGTCGACTGGTTCCACTGCGTGCCGAACCACGCCAGATGGTCCGACCTCGCGACACCGATCGCCCCGACAACCGACTGGGAGCTACCGGTGAGCACGTCCGCCTTGTCACCTTGCACGAATGTCTTCGCACAGGTGGCCATGAGGCTGTCATCGCTGAACGAGCCGGTGTACACCTCGTGTGCTGTCACCTTGAACTTGTTGGCCTTGGCAGCGGCCGCTGCGCCCGCGGCAAAGCCGTCGACATACAGCTTGGCGTCGCCGGTCGCGATCGGCCCGCAGATCCCGAGCACCTTCGACTTGCTTATCATCGCGGCCATGTAGCCCTGGACGTAGCCGCCCTCATTCGAGGATGCCTCGTAAGCAAAGACGTTCTTCAGACCGAACGTCGCTCCTGCGGTTCCCCACGCGAACGCGACCTTCGGGAACTGGGGTGCCAGTTGCTCGATCGTCGACCCGTACTGGGAGCCATGGGCGATGACGAGGTTGTAGCCCTCGGACGCGTACTCGCGGATGATGCTCGCTGCGTCGGACACGACGTACTCGTTCGCCGAGACCGAGATCGTCAGGTTCTCGGACTTCTTCAGGCTCTCGAGGGCGCTGTACATCGACTGCGTGAAGGCGAGGTCGTTCGTCGCGCTAGGCGCGATCAGGGCCACCTTCAGCGGCGTGACAGCGGTTGTAACCGCATGTGAGCTCGCCACGGTCGTGGTCGCGGAAGCGCCGCTGGCAAAAGCAGCGGTGCCGAGCGCGATGCCGACTGCGGCAAGCACCAAGGCGCCTCTTCTGGCTGGGTTCATATGCATTGTTGTCTCTCTCCCTTGTTGATGACTGCACTTCTTGCAGATTTCGAACTCTGGAACTGCCTGGTGCTGCAGCAGGATCTACCTCGTTGCACCACCCTTCCCTCATGAAGTCCCGCGTAACACAATTGTAACCTGACATCAAGAGCCATCGGGTTGCATCACCCCCCTCTCTCGTAAGGCTTCCCAAGGGCGGCCGGTTGCCTGAACCGGCGGGCGACGGTCAGCAGAGCCAGGATCGTGATCACCGCCGGCGCGGTCGCCGCGAGGTCGGAGGCGCTGAGCGGGATGATCCCAAGGGACTTCCATTCGAGGACAACCGCGATGGCCAGCCCGTAAAGCACCGAGCCCCCCATGACACCGGTGGGGCGCCAGGCTCCGAAGTAGACGAGCGCGACGGCGATGAAGCCCTCGCTCTGGGTGAGGTTCTCCTGGAAGATGCCGTCGTAAAGCAGTAGGGCGGCGCCAGCCAAGCCGGCCAGGGTGCAGCCGATGAGCACAGTCGACCAGCGGATGCGCGCGACGTTGACGCCCACGCTATCGGCCGCGGCCGGGTTCTCCCCCGAGGCGCGGACCTTCATCCCGAAAGTCGTCCGGTTGAGGACGAAGGTCACGACCGGCACCAGCAGGAAGGCCACGTAGACGAGGATCGTCTCTTTGAAGAACATCCCACCCACCGCCGGTATCTTGTCGAGCAGCGGGATGTTGATCGGGTTGAGCGTGTTGATCGGCAAGGGCGTGCCGACGAGCTTGATGAACAGCAGGTCGCTGAACCCGAGCCCGAACAGGTAAACGCCGATCCCGCTGATGCCCTGTTCTGCCTTCAAGGTGACGCTGATGAACGCGGTCACGACACCCATCACCGCCCCGGTTGCCATCCCGACGAGGATGGCGAAGAGCAGGTTGTTGGTCTTGAGCGCTGTGAAGTAGGTGGTGAACGCCGACAGGAGCATGATCCCGTCGACGCCGAGGTTGATGACCCCGCTGCGCTGTCCCATGGTCTCGCCGAGCGCGGCCAAGAGGAATGGGGCGGCCACGCCGAGCGCCGAGGCCACCGTCGCGGTGAGGATGGCGTAGGTGAAGAACTGGCTCATGGGTCACTCTGCGCTTGGGCTGTGACGAGGGGAGCGCTCGGCTCGCCCAGCTCGGTCGGCCGGGCCCTGGAACGCCCTGGAGGACCGATGGAGGTGGCACGGCTGCGCCGGCGCATGTACTCGAGCGAGACGACGAACACGACGACGAGCCCCTCGAGCGCCGTCACCATGTCGGCCGGCACGCCGGTTGCAACCTGCAAGGCGTCACCGCCCACGAGCAGCCCGCCGAAGAGGAAGGCCGAGATGATCGTCCATAGCGGGTTGAGCGCCCCGAACAGCGCCACCACGATCCCGTTGAACCCGTCCGAGCCTGTGAACCCTGTGAGGCTCCCGTCGGTCACCATCCGGTGTGAGATGCTGCCGAACACGAGCAGCGCCCCTGCAAGGCCGCACATCGCACCGCTTATGGTCATGGCAAGCGTCATCGTGCGCTTAACCGGCATCCCGGCGTACCTGGAGGCGTCACGCGACAGCCCCACCGCCTGGATGCGAAAGCCGAAGCTCGTTCGGTAGAGCAGGACCCACACCCCCCCTGCCACGATCACCGCGATCAGCACACCCAGGTGGAGCTGCGTGTTCGGGATGAGGATGGGCATCCAGGAGGCCCGCGGGAGGAGCTTGGTCTCCGGGATCAGCCCATAGGTCGAGTTCTGCGTCTTGTCGACCATAGGCCCGGCCAGCAGCCAGTTCATCACCTGGACGGCGACAAGGTTGAGCATGATCGTGCTCAGGATCTCGTTGACGTTGAAATAGGCCTTGAATGCTCCGGGGATCGCCCCCCAGAACGCGCCCCCGGCGGCGCCGGCGAGCAGTACGAGCGGGATGAGCTCGATGCTCGGCAGGTTCGGCAGAGCGAGCGCTGTCGCCGAGCTCGCCAAGCCGCCCATAGCCAGCTGGCCCTCGCCGCCGATGTTGAAGACGTTGGCGCGGAACGCCACGCAGATCCCGACGGCCACGAGAAGAAGCGGGGCGGCCTTGACCGCTGTCGAACCGAGCGCGTAGCTGCCATCGAAGGCTCCGACGATGAGGGCGTTGTAGCCGGTGATCGGGTTGGCCCCGAGGGCCAGCATCATCGCCGCGCCGAGCAGCAGCGCAGCCACTAGAGAAAATGGGAGCGCAAACCAGCTCAGCAGGAAGCGCCGCCGGTCCTGCCAAGCGGCCGCAGCCGCCACAGAGACACGACTCAAGACGGGTTCCTGACGGAATTCCTGACCGGACCGCGGATAGAACGGCGGCAATCCCTCGGCGGCACCATCGCGTCAGCGTAAGGAGCGCGCACCTCGATATCCTAGGCCGAAAGTCCTTTCTTGCGAGAATATTTCGGCCCGATGCCAATTCCCGACATCTTCACGAGCTGACGAGCCCCGCGGCGCGGCCGGTGGCCTCAGGCTCTTGGCCGCTCAGGAGAAATCGCGACCCTCCAACAGCTCCGCCCGGCTGCTTTGGCCTCGCACAGCGCCTCGTCAGCACGCTCGAGCAGGGTGTCGGAGGCCGTGCCCGGCGGAAAGTCGAGCACGATCCCGATGCTTGCCCCAAGTCTCAACGCCGGAGCGTCGCCGATCGAGATCGGCTCCGCCAGTCGCTCGACTACCCGGTCGGCGATGGCGACGACCTGAATCTCGGTGACCTCGCTGGCGCACAATATTGCGAACTCGTCGCCTCCGATGCGAGCGAGCTCGTCGGTCGGGCGAACTACAGACGACAGCCGGCGGGCGATCACGCGCAACGCCGAATCTCCCGCGAGGCGACCCAGCCGGTCGTTCACGTCCTTGAAGCCGTCGATGTCGATGTACAGCACGGCCGGCCGATCCCCGGCCTCGACGCGTGAGTCGAGCGCCTGGAAGTAACTCCTGCGGTTGCCGAGACCGGTCAACAAGTCCTGAGAGGCCTCCTCCAGCGACCGTTCTCCCACGACACTGTGCGACATCATGAGCGACGCGAGGATCAGCGCCCGCTCTACCGCCGTGCGCTCTGTGGTCCCAAGTGGCCCGAGCTCGCGGCTCCACACGACCAGGCAAGCCGACGGTGTGCTCTCAGAGCGGCTCAGGATCGGGAAGCAGGAAACGGAACGGAACCCTCTGACGGCTGCTCGAGTGGGCTCGGGCAAGTCCGCCAGCTCGGTGTACAAGGTGGCCGAGTCCAAGCCCATCGCCTGGTCCCAGGGCCCCGCGGCAGGCGGGGCGGGAACCGACGGGTGCGACGGGAAACAGCTGATCTTGCGCCCGTCGGGCGAGGCGACGACGAAGAAGCACTCCCCGAGCACCGGCGGGAGCGCCAGGGCCGCCGCAAGTGCCGACAGATTGTCATCGAGACCGGCCCCGGCCTGGGCCGAGGCGAGAACCCGATCGAAGTGGTCGTACGCGTTCTCGAGAAGCAAGAGCACGACGAAGCCGGCAAGGGAGGGATCAGCCAACCGGTTGAGCGCCCAGGCTTCGGCAAGCCGCGGCTTCCCGTCGGCGTGAAGGTAGGGCAGCCGCACGGGCCCGGTCAGCTGCTCGGGCGACTTTGCTGCGGACGCCGCGAGCAACCAGGTCAGAAGAGGGCGGTCCTTCGCATCGAGATGGCTGCTCAGCTCCGATCCGACGAGAACGTCCACCGGCTGGCCACCGAGGTGCTCGACCTGGCCGGACGCAAAACGCACGATGCCATGAGCGTCAAGAAGGACCAGCACGCCGGGGATCGATGCGAGAAGGTGCGCATGAATTCCGAGAACGTCCGGTGCTGTCTCGATCGGCGCGCTCACGGTTGCAATCTAACTGCCGAAACGGTCACTACCCACAGAGTAGACAAGGACCGATTGGCGCACGTGGACCACGGCAACGGGCCACAGGACGCTGCGTCCCGCCGGCCCGGAACGGACCGGCGGGACTGCTCGCAAGCAGGTCAAGCCTGGCGTACCGCTTCGGCCTCGATCTCGAGCCTGACCTTCGGGGACACGACGAAGCCGCCGGTCTCGAGAGCAGCATTGAAGCTGACACCGAAGTCGTTGCGGTCGATCTCGCCGGAGGCGGTGAAGCCAAGGCGCTGGTTGCCCCAGGGGTCCTGGATCACGCCCTCGAATTCGACGTCGAGCACGATCGGGCGCGTCACGCCCCGAACGGTGAGGTCTCCATTCACCTTCCAGTCGCCGCCGGAGCTCAGCTCCACCTTGGTGCTCTTGAAGCCGAGAGTCGGGAACTCCTCGACCGCGAGGAAGTCGTTGGTCCGGACATGGTTGTCCCGGGCCTCGTCGTTGGTGGTGATGCTGGCTGCCTGGATTGTCACCTCGACCGACGACTGCGCCGGATCGTCGGCTACGACGATCTCGCCCTCGTAGTCGGTGAAGCGGCCCCGAACCTTGGAGACCATGAGGTGCCGAACGAAGAAGCCGACCTCGGTGTGTGACTTGTCGAGCACGAACGTGCCTGTTGTCGGCAGCGTCACGCCGTTGACGTCCCTGGTCAAGCTCGTGTTGGTGTTCGTGGAGGTGGTCATAGAGAGGCTCCTTGTGCTGAGGGGTTTACAGTTCATTTGCTTGCGCAACTAACTATATCAACTAATTGCTTGCGCAACTATTCCCGGGGATCCCGTTATGCTGTCGTC
Source organism: uncultured Acidimicrobiaceae bacterium (assembly GCA_963807575.1). GTDB lineage: Bacteria > Actinomycetota > Acidimicrobiia > Acidimicrobiales > Bog-793 > Fen-455. The sequence continues at coordinate 297,666 of CAWECD010000007.1, read as the reverse complement.
GTGGAACCAAAAAGCACGCCCGGACCTGCGAGCGAGGTCGACCGGATCACGCTCGTCGGGCTCGTCTTCGAGACGGCTTCAGGGCTGCGTCGAGCCGTCGGCCCGCCACTGGAGCGCCAGTGCGAACTTGCCGGCCAGGACTTCGAGATCCTGCTCAGGCTGGCCCGGACACCGGGCAGCCGGCTCCGGATGAGCGACCTCGCCGCCCAGACAGCTCTCACGCCGAGCGGCCTCACCCGAGCAGTCGACCGCCTTTCCGAAGCCGGCCTCGTGAACCGCCAGGCCTGTCCCGAGGATCGTCGGGGGGCTTTCGCCGCGCTGACCGATGCCGGCGAGGCACGAATGCACAAGGCGCTCGAGGTCCACCGTACGCACCTCGCCCAGCTCGTCGACGGAGCCCTCGAGCCTGACGAGGAGCTTGCCTTGGTGGCGGCACTACACAAGCTTCGCGATCGGGTCAACCCTGAGGCCTCCGCCTTCACTGCCTAGAGTGCATCCTTGGAGGCGAGGACAGAAATGACCGGACGAGGAAGTTTCGGTGCCGAGGGCACCTTGAAGGTCGGTGATCGGAGCTACCACATACACCGTTTGTCGGCCCTCGAGGGCGTCGCCGACCTTGGGCGGCTCCCCTATTCGATCAAGCTCCTCCTCGAGAACCTGCTGCGCCACGAAGACGGCGTCAGCGTGAACGCCGGCGACGTGGTGGCCTTGGCCAGCTACGAGACCGGTGGCGCTGCCCGGGAGATCGCGTTCTCCCCGGCACGCATCCTCCTCCAGGACTTCACCGGCGTGCCGTGCATCGTCGACCTCGCCGCCATGCGCGACGCCGTCGAGGCTCTCGGCGGCAGTGCGAACCGGATCAACCCCCTCGTGCCCGTCGACCTCGTGATCGACCATTCCGTGGTGGTTGATGCCTATGGCCGTCGCGACGCCCTCGAAGTGAACACAACCCGCGAGTACGAGCGCAACGCCGAGCGCTACCGGTTCCTGCGCTGGGGCCAACAGGCCTTCTCGAACCTGCGGGTGGTGCCGCCCGGCGCCGGCATCTGCCACCAGCTCAACCTCGAGTACCTGAGCAGTGTCGTCTTTACCGACGCCGAGGGAGCCGCCTACCCCGACACCGTCGTCGGCACCGACTCGCACACGCCGATGGTCAACGGCCTCGGCGTGCTCGCCTGGGGCGTCGGGGGAATCGAGGCGGAGGCGGCCATGCTCGGCCAGCCGATCTCGATGCTCGTGCCGCGGGTAGTGGGCCTGCGCCTCACCGGCGAGCTTGCGGAAGGCACCACGGCAACCGACCTCGTCCTCACCGTTGCCGAGCTGCTTCGTAGTCACAACGTCGTCGGCAAGTTCGTCGAGTGCTACGGCCCGGGCGTGGCGAAAGTGCCGCTCGAGAACCGGGCGACCATCGGCAACATGTCGCCGGAGTACGGCTCGACGGCCACGATCTTCCCCATCGACTCCGAGACGCTCCGCTATCTGAGGCTCACCGGCCGGAGCGAGGAACGCTGCATGCTCGTGGAGGCGTACGCCAAACAGCAGGGACTGTGGCATGACGAGACGGCCGGGCCCGCCTACTGCGAACGGATCGAGCTCGACCTTTCGTCCATCGAGCCGAGTCTCGCCGGACCATCGCGCCCCCAGGACCGAGTTCCTCTGCGCCGGTCCAAGGCGATGTTCACCAACGCTCTCGCGCGCTCACTTCCCGATCCGGTCGCGACCGCCCCGGGACCCGACGCTCTTGCCGGTGCCGCCCGGGCGCCCGTGCGCCTCGCCGACGGGACTGAGTTCGACCTCCGCCACGGCCACGTCGTGATCGCTGCGATCACCAGTTGCACCAATACCTCGAACCCGCAGGTGATGATAGGCGCAGGGCTTGTCGCGAAGAAGGCCGTCGAGCTCGGCCTCAGCTCCAAACCCTGGGTCAAGACGAGCCTCGCACCGGGCTCGCGGGTCGTCATGGACTACCTGGAGCGGGCCGGCCTGGTCCCCTATCTCGAGAAGCTCGGATTCGACCTCGTCGGCTTCGGCTGCACGACCTGCATAGGCAACTCGGGCCCGCTGGCCGGGGAGATCTCCCAGGCGATAAGCGCCCACGGCCTGGCATGCGCGGCTGTGCTGTCGGGGAATCGCAACTTCGAGGGGAGGATCCATCCCGATGTCCGGATGAACTACCTGGCGTCGCCGCCTCTCGTGGTCGCCTACGCGCTCGCCGGCACGATGGACATCGACCTCGTCACCGAGGCACTCGGCGTCGGTCATGATGGCAGAGCCGTGCTGCTGGCCGACATCTGGCCCTCGTCGCAGGAGGTCGCGGAGGTGCTCGAGCGGGCCGTGAGCACCGAGATGTTCCGCAATGAGTACTCCAGGGCCACCATCGGCGACGAGAATTGGCGCTCTTTGCAGGTCCCCACGGGACAGCGCTACGCGTGGGACGAGCAGTCGACCTATGTGCAAAGGCCGCCGTTTCTCGAACGAATGCGAGCTGAGCCGGAGCCTGTCACCGATGTCACCGGCGCCAGGGTGCTGGCCGTCCTCGGAGACAGCGTCACGACCGACCACATCTCACCCGCGGGATCGATCAGGCCCTCGAGCCAGGCCGGGCTCTGGCTGCAGAGCCAGGGCGTGGCTGTGGCGCAGTTCAACTCGTACGGCGCCCGGCGGGGCAACCACGAGGTCATGATCCGCGGCACCTTCGCCAATCCCCGCATCCGCAACCGCCTCGTGCCCGGGACCGAGGGCGGAGTGACTGTGCACATGCCCAGCGGCGATCACATGACGATCTTCGAAGCAGCCGTCCGCTACCGCTCCGAGGGCGTACCACTCGTCGTAGTCGCCGGCAAGGAATACGGCTCCGGCTCGTCACGCGACTGGGCAGCAAAGGGCCCCGCACTGTTAGGTGTCCGTGCGGTGATCGCCGAGAGCTTCGAACGGATCCACCGGTCGAACCTGATCGGCATGGGCGTGCTCCCCCTGCAGTTCGCGCCGGGCGAGAACGCCGAATCGCTCGGGCTCACTGGCCATGAGACGATCGGTGTGACGGGCCTTTGCGGTGTGTCGATCGGCGAGCTGGTCGGACGCGAGCTCACCGTCACGGCTGACGGCCGCGCCTTCAAAGTGGTGCTGCGCGTCGACACGCCGAGCGAGGCTTCATACCTATGGCATGGAGGCATCCTGCCCTTTGTCGTGAGGACGCTCGCGAAGGCGTGACCCGATGCTTCAGCCGACGGTTGTCAGCCGGCCGAGACCGATGACGCGCATGAGCGTCTCCAGCTCGCTCGTCACGTAGGTCAACTTGTCCGTGAACAGAAGGACGCCGAACGCGCCCATCACGACAGCTGACACGATCGTGATGAGCCGGGAATGCCGGCGCACCAACGAGATCGTGCCCGACAACCGCCCGAGCGCCAAGCCGACGACAAGAAACGGTATCCCCAAGCCCAACGAGTAGACGCCCAGTAACGTCGCTCCTTGGCCGGAAGAGCCCGAGCTCGCCGCGACTGCGCTGACCGAGGCGAGGATCGGCCCGAGGCAGGGTTGCCAGCCAAGGCCGAACGCCGCACCTGCGACCGGCGCCGCGAACGGCCCGTAACGCTCGAGTCTCGGGTGAAACCTGATTTCCCGGTACCAACCTGGTCGTTTCAGCACGAGCGATCCCGCCAGGAACAACGCCATCGCCACCACGAGCGCCCCCGAGATCCGCAACAACAGCTCCTTGTCTCGGAAGACCGCGCTCCCGATCGTCGTGGCCGTGACGCCCAAGAGCACGAACACAGCGGCGAACCCGAGCACGAACAAGGCCGTGTCACGGGCGATACGCAAGAGATGGTGGAACGATCCCTGCACCGCATCAGTGAGGTCCAGTCCGGTAACGATCGAGAGATAGCCCGGGACGATCGGCAGCACGCAGGGCGACACGAAGGACGCGACGCCACCGCCGAAGGCCGCGAGATAGCTCACCGTGTTGGTCACCTTGGCCCTGAAGTCTGCCCGAAAGACGCTGCTGTAGGGCACCTCAGGCGAGGATCCTTGCTTCGCGGGGCCGGAATTGGCATTGTCGGGTGAGATGACGCTGACGGATCGGGAACGCAATGTGCTCGATGTGGAACGCGACTGGTGGCTGTCCTCCCCGTCGAAACGCCAGGCGATCCAGGAAAGGCTTGGGCTTTCCCCGGGCGCGTACTACGGAGTGTTGAGGAGATTGGCCGACTCACCCGAAGCCTTCGCCTATGACCCGCTCGTGGTCCACCGGGTCAAGAGCCGGCTTGTCCGTCGCCGCCGAGACCGTTTCGAAGGTGGCCCCAGGCTCGAACGCCGACCGCGTTGAGGCAACTGAAGCCCACGAGGTTCACAGGCTGACGACCGTAGAATCTCTTGCTTTCGAGCTTCTCGGCGAGGTCTCCGAACGAGCGTGGCTCTGCTTCGGCTTTGACGCGTGCCCCGCCGTCGTCCACACTTGAGGCCAATCATCCAGAGCGGCCGAGGGATCGGGCCTAACGACAGCCGCGACAACCAGTACGAGCCACTTGGGCCGTGCCAGGTGCCAATGCCCGAACGATGAGGAGGGTCTCGTGGGTCACGTCGTAGGGCTTCGCTGTCGGGAGTGCGCGCACATGTACGCAGACGAGGCGATCCACGTGTGCGAGTTCTGTTTCGGGCCACTCGAGGTCGCGTACGACCACGACGCGCAGCAGCGGGCAGTCACGCGCGAAACGATCGCGGCCGGGCCTGCCGACATGTGGCGGTACGCAGACCTCCTTCCGGTGTCCGGCGAATCGCCGGTCAACCTGGGGACCGGGCTCACGCCACTGGTCCTCGCGGAGCGGCTCGCCGCCGAGGTCGGCCTCGGCGAGGTCTGGGTGAAGGACGACACCCGCAACCCGACGGGCTCGTTCAAGGACCGAGTTGTCGGCGTGGCGCTCACCAAGGCCCGCGAGCTCGGGTTCCACACCGCCGCGTGTGCATCGACCGGCAATTTGGCGAACTCGGTCGCCGCCCACGCCGCCCGGGCCGGGATGGAGTCGTACGTGTTCGTGCCGCATGATCTCGAGGCCGTGAAGCTGATCACGACCGCCGTCTTCGGTGGCCACCTGATCGCGGTCGACGGCAGCTACGACGACGTGAACCGGCTTTGCGCGGAGCTGGCGAGCGAGTTCGTCTCCTGGGCCTTCGTCAACGTCAACATCCGGCCCTACTACGCCGAAGGTTCCAAGACACTGGCCTTCGAGGTCGCCGAACAGCTCGGGTGGCAGCTGCCCGACCATGTCGTGGTCCCGATCGCGTCGGGAAGCCAGCTCACCAAGATTGACAAGGGGTTCCGTGAGCTCACCGAGCTCGGCCTCGTCGATGCCGAACGAGAGGTCCGGATCTCCGGCGCGCAGGCACAGGGCTGCTCGCCCGTGGCGGCTGCATTCGCAGACGGGGCCGACCATGTGCGGCCAGTCAAGCCCGCGACGATCGCGAAGTCGCTCGCGATCGGCAACCCGGCGGACGGCTGGTACGCCCTCGAGGTGGTTCGTCGCAGCGGAGGTGCGATCGCGGCGGTCACCGACGAGGAGATCATCGAGGGTATCCGTTTGCTGGCCCGCACCGAGGGGATCTTCGCCGAGACCGCTGGAGGCGTCACCGTGGCGACGCTCGTCAAGCTGGCTGGGGCCGGTATTGTCCGTCCCAATGAGCGCGTCGTCATCTACATCACGGGCAACGGCCTCAAGACCGTCGAGGCACTCGCCGGTGCAGTCGGGCCGTCTGCAACTATTCCGCCGACGCTCGACGCCGTCGCCGAGCTGCTCGATCGCGACGGGACTCTGAGGGCGGCGCGGCGATGAGCGTCACTGTTCGCATCCCGACCCAGCTCCGGTCGCTGACCGCGGGCGCGGGTGAAGTCGAAGTGGAAGCCCTGACCGTGCGCGAGGCCATAGACCTGCTCGATCGCGACCACCCGGGGATGAAGGCGCGTCTGCTGGACGAACAGGGCGCGCTGCGGCGTTTCGTGAACCTGTTCGTCGCTGACGAGGACGTTCGTTTCCTCCATGGGCTCGACACCGGCCTGGCGGCCGGGACGACCTTGTCGATCATCCCGGCGGTCGCAGGAGGCTGAGGCCGGCCTTGCGACCGGGAACGAAGTGGTTGGGCGGCCCGGAACCACGTGGTTGGACGGTCCCCGGCCTGGAAACTCCGGGGCGCAGTTGCGCTTGAGCGTCTGGCGTGGTTTGCTATTAGCACTCGCACCATGAGAGTGCTAACGGTTACGGATCCGTGCAGCCAAGGAGGACATCCCCAAAATGCCGAAGTTGATCGCCTTCGACGAGCAGGCCCGCAGGGCCCTCGAGAGTGGCATGAACCAGCTCGTAGACGCCGTGAAGGTCACGCTTGGCCCGAAGGGTCGCAACGTCGTGCTGGAGAAGAAGTGGGGCGCTCCGACGATCACGAACGACGGCGTCTCCATCGCAAAAGAGATCGAGCTCGAAGACCCGTGGGAGAAGGTCGGAGCTGACCTCGTCAAGGAAGTGGCGAAGAAGACCGACGACGTCGCAGGAGACGGAACGACGACTGCAACTGTGCTCGCCGGCGCCATGGTCCGTGAGGGCCTGCGCAATGTCGCTGCCGGCGCGAACCCGATGTCGCTCAAGCGCGGCATCGAGGTTGGCGTCGAGACCGCCGTCGCCCGGTTGAAGCAGCTCTCCAAGGAGATCGACGCAAAGGACCAGATCGCTCAGGTGGCGTCCATCTCCTCCGCGGACGACGAGATCGGCTCCATGATCGCCGAGGCCATCGACAAGGTGGGCAAGGACGGGGTCATAACAGTCGAGGAGTCGCAGACCTTCGGCATGGAGATGGAGCTGGTCGAAGGCATGCGCTTCGACAAGGGCTACATCTCGCCGTACTTCGTCACCGACCCCGACCGTATGGAGGCGGTGCTCGAGGACCCGTACATCCTGCTCGTGGGATCGAAGATCTCGGCCGTCCGCGATCTGCTCCCGGTGCTCGAGAAGGTCATGCAGACCGGCAAGCCGCTCATGATCGTGGCCGAGGACGTCGAGGGCGAGGCGCTTGCCACCCTTGTCGTGAACAAGATCCGGGGCACGTTCCGCAGCACCGCCGTCAAGGCTCCGGGCTTTGGGGAGCGCCGCAAGGCGATGCTCCAGGACATCGCGATCCTGACTGGCGCCCAGGTCATCACCGAAGAGGTCGGGCTCAAGCTCGAGAACGTCGCTTTGGACCTGCTCGGCCGGGCCCGCAAGATCGTCGTCACCAAGGACGAGACGACCGTGGTGGAGGGCGCCGGTGACGACGCCGACATCAAGGGCCGAATCAGCCAGATCAAGACCGAGATCGAGAACACCGACTCGGACTACGACCGGGAGAAGCTGCAGGAGCGCTTGGCAAAGCTCTCCGGCGGAGTCGCGGTCATCAAGGTCGGGGCTGCGACAGAGGTAGAGCTCAAGGAGAAGAAGCACCGCATCGAGGACGCCGTGTCCACCACCAAAGCAGCCATCGAAGAGGGCGTCGTCCCTGGTGGGGGCGTAGCGCTGCTCCGCTCCCAGCAGGCCATCCTGGACGCAGCCGAGAAGCTGGACGACGACGAGGCGACAGGTGCCAGGATCGTAGCCCGTTCGGTCGAAGAGCCACTGAAGCAGATCGCCGTCAACGCCGGGCTTGAGGGTGGCGTCGTGGTCGAGAAGGTCAAGAGCCTCAAGGGTGCCCACGGCCTCAACGCACAGACCGGCGTATACGAGGACCTGTTCAAGGCTGGTGTGATCGACGCCGCCAAGGTGACCCGGTCCGCACTTCAGAACGCGGCCTCGATCGCGGCCCTGTTCCTGACGACCGAGGCGGTCGTCGTGGACAAGCCCGAGGAGAAGGCTCCCGCGATGCCTCCGGGCGGCGGGATGGAGGACTACTGATCCCGAGATCATCGGGTCATTGAGTGCAACGACCGCCAGGGACGCGCAAGAGCGTCCCTGGCGGCGCGTCCGGGCCACGTTCGGACCGTCCGTAAACTCCAAGCCGTGACTTCCGAACCCCCTACCCCTGACGACTCACCGCTGAGCCCGAGGACCGGGTGGGGCGTGCTACATCTGTTCTGCAAGCCAAGGCCGGGGGCCGAGGTCCGCTCGCTCCTCGGTGCGATCGACGCCGCACGCAAGGACGGCTGCCAGGTTGTGACGGCGGCCATGCTGGGGCACAAGGCCGACGTTTGCGTTCTCGCGCTCGGTCCGGACCTGCGAGTGCTCCGGCGCCTGCAAACCGAGTTGCAGACCGGTGGTCTGGACGTCGTCGATTCCTATGTCTCTTTGACAGAAGTGTCCGAGTACGCCGCCGGCGCACCTGAAGAGATGCGACGAGCTCGGCTGTACCCGACACTCCCACCCGACGGCATGGCGGCGATGTGCTTCTACCCGATGTCCAAGCGCCGTGCCCCAGGTGGCGAGAACTGGTACGCGCTGAGCTTCGAGGACCGTATGGAGCTCATGCGAGGCCACGGCAGCGCAGGCCGTGACTTCCGGGGCCGGGTGCTTCAGCTCGTGACCGGCTCCGCTGGGCTGGACGACTGGGAGTGGGGGGTCACCCTGTTCGGAGTTCACCCTGACGACCTGAAGGAGTGCGTGTACGCCATGCGCTTCGATGAGGCCTCGACGCGCTATGGCGAGTTCGGGCCCTTCTACACCGGCATTGTCGGAGAGCCGGCGGAAGTCCTAAGTGGCGTCGGCCTACGCTGAAGCGGTGGCCGGGGACGATCCCGCCGAGCCGACCAGGGAAGCGCTCGTCCGGCTGCGCGCCGTTCTGGCCCGCCTCGGCCGTGTGATCGTGGCTTTCTCCGGCGGCGCTGACTCCGCACTGGTCGCGGCAGTCGCGACGAGGCTCCTCGGAGCCGAACACGTGCTCTGCGCGACCGCCGTCTCTCCGTCTCTCGCACCAGAAGACCTGGCGCACTGTGCCGCGATCGCAGACGAGTGGGGCTTACGCTGGATGGCCGTCACGACACACGAGCTCGACGACCCTGCCTATGTGCGCAATGATCTCGATCGTTGTTACTACTGCAAACGCGAGCTGATGGACGTCCTGACTCCTCTGGCCGGGCCCGAGAAGGCGACGGTCGTGCTGGGCGTCAACCTCGACGATCTCAGCGACCTGCGGCCCGGGCAGAAGGCGGCCGCCGAGCGGGGTGCCGTCTTCCCTCTCGTCCAGGCAGGGCTGGATAAGGCAATGGTCCGTAAGGTGTCCCAGGCGTTCGGCCTGAGCACGTGGGACCGTCCAGCGGCTGCGTGCCTGGCTTCGAGGGTGCCGCACGGCACGCCGGTCAGCCTGGGGGTCCTCGGCCAGGTGTCGGCTGCAGAATCGGCCCTGCGGCGGCTCGGCTTCGATGCTCTGCGTGTCCGCCATTACGGAGATCTCGCCCGGATCGAGCTCCCTTTGGAGGATCTCGACCGTGCAATCGACATCCGGCGCGAAATGGTCGAAGCGGTCCGAGGTGCCGGGTACCGCTATGTCACCCTCGATCTCGAAGGTCTGCGTTCGGGCAATCTTTCTCGTGCGGCCATAGCTTCGGCCGACGTCCGCCGATGAACACGCCACTGCGGCTCACCTTCCCGGAGGAGCTTGTCCGCGAGCCGGTCGTGGCCCAGCTGGTCCGTCGCTTCGATGTCGAGCCGAACATCCGCAGAGCGAGCGTGGAGGCTCACCAAGGCTGGATCATCTGCGAGCTCACCGGCGATCCGGCAGCGGTCGAAGGCGCCGTGGCATGGCTCCAGGAGATCGGCGTCAGCGTCGACCGGCTGGGCGACGTCCTGGAGAGCTGACCAACAACGCAGTGCTCCCGACCCTGGCGGTGGGCATTAGGGTCGGACGCGTGAGTGACGTGCCGGCGTCGACTCGAGACCTTGTTCGTTGGGGAGAGACGCTCGCCGCCATTGCCAGGACCGGTCTCGCGTTCACCAAGAACCTTTACGAGCAGGAACGGTACGAGGAGATCCTGAAGGTCGCCGGCGACATCCGCGCTGCGGCCGCTTCGGCTCTCGCCCGCGACGGCCAACCGGTGGCGACGATCGAGGCGGACGGCCTCGTCGCGGAGTGGATGGAGGACGTGCGCCAGGGGACTGCCGGTTACGTGACGCCGAAGATCGCGGTCGGGGCAATCGTCGGCAACGACGACGACCAGATCCTCCTCGTGCAGCGGGCGGACTCGGGGGCTTGGCTCTATCCAACCGGTTGGGCCGACGTGGGCTACTCGGCTGCCGAGGTCGCTGTGAAGGAAGTCCTCGAGGAGACCGGCATCGACGTCGAGCCGGTGCGCCTGGTAATGGTCCTCGACGGTCTCCGGCTCGGTTTCACCCAGGTGCCCCTCTACTCGCTGGTGTTCCACCTTCGGCCCGTGGGGGGCAGGCTCAAGGCACACCCGCTCGAGTGTGCCGACGTCGGATGGTTCGGCGAGGACTCTCTGCCTGCCCCGCTGGCCAATGCCGGCGTGTGGAGCGAGCACGCATTCGCCGCAATACGGGGTGACCCGGTCGAAATTCTCTTCGACTGGCCCAGGGGACCGGTTTGGCGACGCGAAACAAGCAAGTAGGACGTCCCGCGTGCTCGAGGATCGGCCTCGAGCAGGGTTCTCGTCTGGGTACACTCGCCCCCATGGAGGCCAACACCATCCTCGTGGAACGCGTCTCGGCGGTGACCGACGATCTCGTCGAGGTCATGGCTCGCCTGCTGCCGCAACTGTCCTCGACCGCGGCGGCACTCGGTCGCGTCGGCCTCGAAGAGATCGTGGCCTCACCGGCCAGCACGCTGCTGGTCGCTCGTTTGGCCTCGCGCGACAACGTGATCGTCGGCGTGACCACGCTGATCGTCTACCGAATCCCGTCCGGCCTGCACGCCGTCATCGAAGACGTCGTCGTCGACGAGTCAGCCCGGGGTCATGGTGTGGGCGCGGCGTTGGTCTCAGAAGCCGTCCGGCTCTCACGCGAGCGCGGTGCCCTGCACGTAAACTTGACGTCGCGGTCCTCGAGAGAGGCAGCAAACCGTTTGTACACGAGGGCTGGTTTCGTGCGAAGAGACACGAACGTCTACCGGCTGAACTTGACCTGATCGACTCCATCGCCTGATGTGACGGTGTGACCAACCTCGTCGGCGCCCTCGGCGTCGTCCACGCTCTTGTCGTCCATCCCGCCTGCGACCGCAAGGGTGACAAGGCCGACAACGACGCCGGCAAAGCCCGCTGTCCGCAGTCCCAGGGGAACGGCGGAAGTGGGCAGATGCTCGTTGAACAGGATGGTCCCGACAGCGATGACGTAAGCGGTGGACGTGACGATGTTCACCGGTGACACGACCGACGCCGAGCAGCGTTGCAGACCGGTTTGGAACAGAACGAGGCCCGTCGCCATGGTGACGGCGAGCACGTAGAGGTCAGGCGAGACTACGAGGTGAGGTATCGAGCCGACGAGCCCCCAGCGTTGAACGTAAGTCGCCGCCGACTTCAGGCCGAGCCCGGCCACGCCGTAGAGAAGACCGGCGGCCACCCCGAACAGGGGGCCTCGCAACTGCCTGAGCCGGCGCTGGGAATTGTGGGCCCGGTCCGCCACCATGAAAACCGCCAGACCGACCGCGGACGTTGGAATTGCGGCGGCCAGGAAGTATGCCAAGCGCGCAGGGCCGCCGGCGTGGTCCACGCGCGCGTCGATCGACATACCGAGCAGCACCAGCGCGACCACGATGGTCGCCAGAGCGGCCCACTCCACTCGCCGAAGGCGGTCGTGCAGCACGAAATGCGACAGCACAAGCAAGAGGACGATCCCGGAAGCGAAGATCGGCTGAGCCACCGAAATCGGCGCGAGTGACAGGGCGAGGCCCTGGCACACAAGACCCCCCAGCAAACAGGCGCAACCCCACAGCCACTGCGGCGAGGCGCACAAGGTGCGAAGCATCGCCCAGAAGTGCCGGGCATGAATCTCGGGCAGCCGTTGGAGGGCGACCTTCTCCACGACCGTGCCGGTGCCGGTCAGCAACGCCGATATCGCCGCCATGGCGATCCCGGCTGAGGTGTGGGGGTCCAGGCTCATGTCGGCCGTCGGGCGGACACAAGAAGAATGGACGCCAGGCTGGGAGTGCGGCAAGCCAAGCGGTCGAGCCGACGAAACGGCCGGGGCACGTCGTGATAGGGGGCACCTGTGATGTTGATCTCGACGAACCCGGCTGCCCTGAGGATCTCCTCGAGCGCTCGGCGGGTGAAGATACGCAGATGCCCGACCACCTGGCGACCCGGCCGGCCGTAGATGGCGCGCAGGCTGACTTCTGTGAAGAGCGGCTGAACCCCGAACGCGAGCAGTACCCGGTTGTACCAGGCGGCCAGATTTGGCGTCGACAACAGCAACCTCCCACCGGGGACGAGCACTCGTCCTGCTTCGGCGAGCGCAGCATCCGTGTCCACCAGGTGCTCGATCAGCTCGCTCATGATGACCACGTCCACGCTGCCGCGGGCCAGGGGCAGGCCCAAGCCGTCTATGGCTGCGCGAACCACCGGGATGCCGCGCCGCCGGGCACGATCGAGCGCGGCGCACGACCAGTCGAGGCCGATGATAGTGACCTCCGCTCCCGGCGTCTGTTCACAACGGGTCGCTGCGACAACGGTGGCCATGCCGTCACCACATCCGACGTCGACTGCCACAATCGGTCGAGGTGACGATGCGGCGATCTCGGCAAGCAACGCGGCCTGCAGCTGAGCCCGCTCCAACCCCGAGCTGAGCGGGGTTCCGGGGTCGTCATAGAGCCGTTGAAGCGAGCGCTCGGTCATGGCCACCGGCCTACAGGTCGGTAGCTGTCGACAGGGTCGTCGTAATCGGCGCAGCGCCGGTCACGCCTCGCACCGCCGTCGCGTTCTCGCTGCAGTCAACGCACTCCTCCAACGGAGGTCTGGGGCCACCTGTCGGCTCTCATCGCCCTCGAGGGGCGCACGGCATGCTACTTGCAGGGCACGGCGCAGATATCGTCGCGCGGCCGCTACGGCGCGACCGCCTTGACGAACGGCAGGCCGGCGGTGAGCGGCACGTCGGCGGTAGGCCGCGGGCCCGCAGTCGACGCCAAGCGGTGCTGCCATAGGATGTGACGACTAGGACAAGAACGTCAACAGCAAGACCGGGCTCCAACGACGTCAGCCTGGCACCGAGCCGAGTGGAGGTGGAGGTCGTGGTGGAGAGCGTGACGATCACCGATAACCGCAACGGTCAGTCGATCGAGATCCCGATCGTCGACGGCGGGATCGCGGCGGACCAGTGGAGCAAGCTCCTTCCCGGCGTTTGGTTCTACGACCCTGCGTTCATGACCACAGCCTCGGCCGAGAGTGCGATCACCTTCGTGGACGGCGAGAACGGGATCCTCGAGTACCGCGGCTATCCGATCGAGCAGCTCACAAAGCAATCGACCTACCTCGAGGTCGCATATCTCCTGCTCCATGGCGAGCTGCCGACCGCCGAGCAGGCCTATGAGTGGGTCCAGGAGATCACGTACCACACGTTCATACACGAGAGCATGCGCAAGAGGTTCCTCGAAGGCTTCCACTACGACGCGCACCCCATGGGGATCCTCGTCTCGGCGATCGCGGCGCTTTCGACGTACTACCCGGACGCGAAGAACATCTTCGACCCGAAGGTCCGCCACAAGCAGATCATCCGGCTCATTGCGAAGATGCCGACCCTCGCCGCCGCGGCACACCGCTATAGCGTCGGCATGCCGTTTGTCTATCCCGACAACACACACGACTTCCCGTCCAACTTCTTGTCGATGGTGCTGAAGACCCCGGAGTCCCGTTTTGACGCAAACCCCGTGCTGGTGCGGGCGATGGACGCGCTCTTCATCTTGCATGCGGACCATGAGCAGAACTGCTCGACGGCTGCGCTGCGCGTCGTCGCCTCGTCACAAGTCGACCCGTACTCTGCCTGTGCGGCCGCCTGTGCTGCCCTGTACGGACCGCTCCACGGTGGTGCGAACGAAGCCGTCATCCGGATGCTCACCGAGATCGGCTCGCTCGAGGCCATTCCGGACTTCATCCGCGCCGTGAAGGAAGGCCACGGCCGCCTGCAGGGCTTCGGCCATCGCGTCTACAAGAACTACGACCCCCGGGCCAAGATCATCCGAGACATCGCCTACAACGTCTTCGAGGTCACAGGCAAGAACCCGCTCCTCGACATCGCGCTGGGGCTCGAAGAGGTCGCGCTCGCCGACGACTACTTCATCTCCCGCAAGCTGTACCCGAACGTCGACTTCTACTCCGGGCTCATCTACCAGGCCATGGGCTTCCCGGTCGAAATGTTCCCGGTGCTGTTTGCAGTTCCGCGCGTTGCAGGGTGGGTGGCGCACTGGGTCGAGATGCTCGAGCACAACACGAAGATCTCGCGACCAAGGCAGCTCTATATCGGCCAGCGGGGCCGCGACTACGTGCCGATGTCGGCCCGGTAGCCAGCACGCACAGGGTCAGGCGGCCCGGTAGGCAGCTGCACACGGTCAGACCGACCTGAGGGCAGCGGCGAAGGAAGGCCCGCCCTGGCGGCAGCAGCGCCGGAGCTCCACCGATGTGGTCCGGCGAAAACCGGCTAGCCGCTTTGCGCGGCTCGCTGGCGTGCGACCTCGAACATCGCGATAGCTCCGGCCGCCGACACGTTGAGCGAGTCGATGGAACCGTGCAGGGGGATGCGCGCAAGCACATCGCACCGTTGACGTGACAGCGGCGCCAGGCCGCGTCCCTCGGCTCCGATCACGAGTGCGATCGGCCGGTCTCCGAGATCGAGGTTGAACACCGGCTCGGACCCACGCTCATCGAGGCCGACCGTCCAGACCCCGAGACGCTCCAACTCCTGAAGCGCCCCTGGTACGCCTGGGACAACGGCGATGCCGACATGCTCGATCGCACCCGCTGCGACCTTGGAGACCGTCGGGGTCACGTGCGCGCTCCGGTGGCGAGGCAGCACGACTCCGGTGACGCCCGCACACTCGGCGCTGCGCAACAAGGCGCCCAGGTTCTGCGGATCGGTGACTCCATCGACCACGACGAGAAACGCCATCTTTCCCGCCTTGGTTCCGCGCCCCACCTTCTCGTGCCCGGCACGTTCTGTCGGTGCCTCGGGTCCGCCGTCCCCGGACCGGAGATCGGTACCTGCAGGTTCGCGTTCCTCTGGTTCGAAGTCCCCGACTTCGCCGTCGTCGGACCGCAAGCCGACCAGGTCGGGAAGATCGGCTTCGGTCAAGGGCTCGGCAAAGGCGATCACGCCCTGCGGCGCTTCAGAGCCTTGCACCTGTTGGATTTGGCGCTGACTCACAAGCCTCAGCGGGATATGGCGCGCTCGAGCGAGCGACTGGATCTCGCGCAGGATCACGGCGGGATCCGAGCCCTCCATCATCCAGACTTCGTGCACTGTCCTCAGGTGCGCGGCAAGCAGTTCCCGGACGGCCTGGCGGCCCTCGACCTGGTCGCCCCCGAGCTCACGTCGGGCGTTTGCAGAACCACGCCCGCTCGCGGGCTCGGACGGACGTCCACCGCGACCGAAAGGCTTGCTCGGGCCACCGGGGCTTCTCCTGGCCGGCCCCGGCCGTTGGTAGCGGCCGACTGGGGGCGACCCGCGACTGGCGGACGGACGCGAAGCGCCCGGAGGCCCCAAGAATCCCCGGCTCCCGCCACCTGAGTCCACCCGAGGACCACTGGGCGGCTCCGGACGCGGTGCCCGAGGCGCTCTTGGCCAGAGGTTGTGACCGGCCGTGGCTGCGCGGCCAATCGAGCTCGGAACGGGTCCGGAATCGGAGAGGTCTTCAGCTTGGTTCTCGCGGCGGGATCCGGGGCCGTCCCGCCTCGAAACCACTGGGCCGTCACGTCGGGGCGCCGGTCGGTCCCACCCACCTTTCGACGGGCTGTGACCACCGTCTCGCTGCGACGAGGACTTGAATGCCCGGGGCTTGCGACTTGGAACCGCGCTCCTGTCAAGTTTTGGCCCGGCACCCCGGTGCCGAGAGCCCCCGGAGTCAACATCCTTCCGGGCCGCAAACGAGGTCGAGCTGCCGGCGTCACGGTATGAGCCGGCGGCAGTGGAGCTGCTGCGGCCGGCCCCTGAGCCACGGTAACCAGTGCTGGAAGCACTGCGCCCACCGCCGCCACCCGGTCTGCCGCGATCGCCGCCGTAACCGGCGCCGCTTGCCCTCGCAGGGCCGCCGAACCGGTCGCCAGCGCCGCCCGAGCCGGGAAGACCGGCCCGTTCCGCACCGCTTCGCGCCCCACCGGTTCGCGCCCCACCAGATCGCGCCCCACCGGGTTCCCGCCCTCCGGTTCGCGCCCCACCGGGTTCCCGCCCTCCGGCGCGACCGGTACCAGCCCGACGATCGCCCGCAGCGCGGCCATTGGGACTGCGGGGGCCGCGGGACGCGCCGTCTCCTCTGTTGCTTGCTGGCATCACAAACCGATCTCCTCGAGCAGCGCCGTGGCTAGACAGGCAATCCCCTCGGCGCGCCCAAGGCTCCCGAGGCCTTCCGGCCGGGTCGCCTTTACGTGCACGGGGCCTCCAGCCGCCGCGCTGAGCCGTTCCATCATGATCTCACGTGCATCGCCGATCCGTGGAATCTCACAGATCACGGTACAGTCGGCGTTCGTCAGCCGAAGACCGGCCGCCATGACCAGGGCTGCCACCTGCGCCAGGATCACGAGGCTGTCTGCTCCCGCCCAGCGCTGGTCAGTGTCCGGAAAGTGGGCGCCGAGATCGCCGAGCGCGGCGGCGCCGAGCATTGCGTCTGCCACTGCGTGTGCCACGACATCGGCATCGCTGTGACCTTGCAGACAACGGTCCGCCTCAAAACGGACCCCTCCCAACATGAGTGCCTTCTCGCGCGCCGGCCCGCTCGCGAAGGGGTGCTGATCAAATCCGATCCCTACTCGTAGCTTGGTCACAGATTGCTCCACTTCTCCGCGGTCGCGAGGTCGTCGGGCGATGTCAGCTTCAGATTGTGGTACTCGCCCTGGACAACCACGACATTCAAGCCGAGAGCCTCGAGGAGACCCGCGTCGTCAGTCGCTTCCGGCGTGCCGGCGTGCGCACGCCGTAGCGCCTCGGCACGGAAAGCCTGTGGCGTCTGCACCGCTACCAGCTCGCTCCTGTCAAGTGTCTCCACGACGCGACCGCCACGGACACGCTTGACGGTGTCCGCAACTGCAAGACCAGGAATGGCTCCGTCGGCGCCGGCGACCACCGCTTCGACCACGGCACGGAACAGCTCACGTGAGGCGAGTGGCCGGGCGGCGTCGTGGACGACGACGACGTCGGCGTTCTCCGGGACCGCGGCCAGGCCCCGGCGGACCGAGGAGGCCCGGGTCGGACCGCCAGAGATGACGCGGTCGGCACCCGTGCCGATTCCGGGGCTCCCCAGAAACGATTCCGGGACAACGGCTACCACGCCGCGGGCCACCGAACGCGACGCTTCAAGGCTCCACTCGATGACGGGCCGGCCACCAAGAGCGGCGAACTGCTTGGGTTGACCGAATCGCCGCCCTTGCCCGGCGGCGACGACGATCACCCAGACCTCGACGCCCACGCGCCGGTTGCCTGCCCTGCACTAGGGCAGGGCGGCGTTGAGGCGCTCCTCCGCCTCGGCTTCACTCACGCCGATCGCGAAAGTCAGCTCAGAAACCAGGATCTGGCGCGCCCGCGTCAGCATCCTCTTCTCACCTGCGGACAGCCCGCGGTCCTTGTCGCGGATCGAAAGGTTGCGAACCACTTCCGCGACCTGATAAATGTCGCCCGACTTGAGCTTCTCGACGTGGTTCTTGTAGCGACGAGACCAGTTGGTGGGCATCCGCGCTTCCTTCTTGCCCAGGACCGCGAAAACCTCCTCCACCTCCTCGTCGTTGATTACCTCTCGAAGCCCGACCTCGGCTGTGTTGTCAGACGGCACCATGAGCGTGAGATCGCCGTACGCGAGCCGGAGTACGAGGTACTCGCGTTTCTCGCCGAAGGCTTCTCGCATTTCTCGCCGCTCTACAACGGCGGCACCGTGATGGGGGTAGACAACTTTGTCCCCGACATCAAACAATGGAACTCCTCACGAAACGAGGGAAGGTGGGGTCCTCACCAGGGTACGGACGTCGCGGCCGCCGCTCAACTCAGAACTGCCGCCCGTCTCGGCCCGAGGACGCGATCTGGCGGCAGGAACCACACCAAGCAACAGCCGGACTGCCTCTAGCAGGGTACCTGCTCTGAGCAGCTCCAGTTCCCCGGGTCCCTCAGGGGCAGATTGCGGCACCACCGCGCGGCGAAATCCGAGCCTCGCCGCTTCGGCCAGGCGTCGATCGGTCGCCTGCACCTGGCGCAGCTCGCCGGCCAGCCCGACCTCACCGCAGGCCACGACCTCTTCTCCGATCGCGATGCTTGTCACCGCCGAGACCAGGGCCAACGCGATTCCAAGATCGGCGGCGGGCTCGCTCACTCGAAGGCCCCCCACGGTGGAGACGAACACGTCCGAGGTGGCAAGAGCCAAGTGGCACCTCCGTTCGAGCACTGCGAGCAAAAGAGCGAGCCGACCACCGACGACACCTTGCGCGACCCTCCTCGGGACTCCGGACGTCGGTGGCCCGACGAGTCCCTGGATTTCGATGATGAGTGGCCTCCGCCCTTCGATCACGGGCACTGCGGTACTGCCCGGCACGCCGCGACGACGGTCCCCGAGCAGCAGAACACTCGGGTCCGCCAACCCCCGGAGCCCGATCTCGGTCATCTCGAACAGCCCGAGCTCGCCCGTGGGACCGTAACGGTGCTTGGAAGCCGACAGCAGGCGGAGGGACTGGTGCCGGTCGCCGTCGAACGACAGCACGGTGTCGACCAGGTGCTCGAGGGTGCGCGGCCCCGCGAGCGCGCCGTCCTTGGTCACATGACCGACCAACAAGGTGGCGACTCCCTGCGACTTCGCGTAGCGCACCAGGCGGCCGGCGCACTCGCGCACCTGGCTCGGTGACCCGGCCTGGGACCCGCACGCCCGGTCGGACACGGCTTGGATCGAGTCGACTACGAGGGTGGAGGCCTTGAGCTGGCCAGCGGCACTGAGGACCGCGTCGAGGTCCGTCGTCGCCAGCACGAAGCAGCCGTCGACGGCGACGCCGAGCCGTTCGGCGCGGCGCCGGACCTGTTCGCCAGATTCCTCTGCCGCGATGAGCAGCGAGGTCCGTCCCTGGGCCGCGAGGCTCGCGAGCACCTGGAGAACGAGCGTGGACTTGCCGATGCCTGGCTCGCCGCCGAGAACCGTCACCGAGCCGGCGACCAGCCCACCTCCGAGAACTCTGTCGAGCTCGCCAATCCCGGTCGGCATGGCGATGGCGCCTTCAGCGCTGATCGAAGCTAGGGGCAGCGGCGTCGCGTTGAGCCCGCAAGCCAACGAGAGCGCGGAGTCGGCGATCCCGCTGGCGACCACGTCCGAGTCGAATGGCGTCACCACCTCTTCGACGAGGGTGTTCCACTCGCCACAGGCCGGGCAACGTCCGGACCAGCGAAACGAGCCATGACCGCATGCCTGACAGCGGTGGATCAACTTCTGTCGCGTCACGTTTCGACGTTACGAGCCGGGTGTCTCACTCCGGAAGGATGTCTCGTCCTGGACCAGACCTGCGGCCGCCGGACCAGGGCCGGCGGAAATGCTCAGGAGTCGGCGCCGGCTCCGGCGAACTCGACAGCCGGCGGCTGGAAGCCCTCGACGGCGCGGAAGACGAGCACTCCGTCCTCCTCGTCGACGATCACCGTCTCGCCCACCCGGAACTCTTTCCAGAGGATCTTCTCCGAGAGCGGGTCCTCGACCAGCTGCTGGATGGAACGACGCAAGGGTCTCGCGCCCAACTCGGGAGCGTAACCTCTCGTGGCGACGAACCTCTTGGCAGCGAGCGTTAGCTCCAAGCCGATGCCCTGGGCCTCCAGCTGGTCGCGCACCCGACGGATGAGGAGCTCCACTATCTCAACGACCTCGTCCATGGTGAGCTCGTGGAACACGATGACCTCGTCGATCCGGTTCAGGAACTCGGGACGGAAGTGGTTCTTGAGCGCCTCTTGCACGCGCTGCTTCATCCGCTCATAGTTCACCGACTCGCTCGACTTCTGGAAGCCGAGCGACAACTTGCGCAGGTCCGACGTTCCGAGGTTCGAGGTCATGATCAGCACGGTGTTCTTGAAGTCGACCGTGCGTCCCTGGGCGTCGGTGAGGCGACCGTCCTCCAAGATCTGAAGGAGCGTGTTGAAGATGTCGGGATGCGCCTTTTCGATCTCGTCGAAAAGCACGACCGCGAAGGGCTTGCGCCGGACGGCTTCGGTGAGCTGGCCGCCCTCCTCGTAGCCCACGTAGCCAGGAGGTGACCCGACGAGCCGGCTCACGGTGTGCTTCTCCATGTACTCGCTCATGTCGAGCTGGATAAGCGAGGACTCGTCACCGAAGAGCAGCTCGGCGAGCGTCTTGGCGAGCTCGGTCTTGCCCACTCCGGTCGGGCCGAGGAAGATGAACGATCCGCTCGGGCGCTTGGGGTCCTTGAGGCCGGCACGGGTGCGGCGAATCGCGCGCGACAGCGCGTTGATCGCGTCGTCCTGGCCGATGACACGCTTGTGCAGGTCATCCTCCAAGCGCAGGAGCCGAGCCGTCTCCTCCTCGGTGAGCTTGTAAACAGGGATCCCCGTCCAGTTCGCGAGCACCTCGGCGATCACGTCCTCGTCGACGACGTCGAAAAGCTCCTCTCCGGTGGAACGCCAGGAAAGGCTAAGTGCCGCCTTCCGTTCGAGTGCGTCGCTCTCCTTGTCGGCGAGCTTCTTCGCCTCCTCGAAGTTCGACCGCCCGATGGCGGCATCCTTGTCGTGACGGATCTTGGACAGCTCCTCGTCGATCTTGCGGTGCTCGGGCGGAGTGGACATCCGGCGGATCCGCAGACGCGACCCCGCCTCGTCGATGAGGTCGATCGCCTTGTCCGGCAGGAAACGGTCCGAGATGTAGCGGTCGGCGAGGTTCGCGGCGGCAATCAGGGCCTGGTCGGTGATTGTCACCTGGTGGTGCTTCTCGTACCTGTCGCGCAGTCCTCTCAAGATCTCGATCGTGTGCGCCAAGGTCGGCTCCTCGACCTTGATCGGCTGGAAGCGCCGTTCGAGGGCGGCGTCCTTCTCGAGGTGTTTGCGGTACTCGTCGAGCGTCGTCGCACCAATGGTCTGGAGCTCGCCGCGGGCAAGCATCGGCTTGAGAATCGAGGCGGCGTCAATGGCACCTTCTGCCGCGCCGGCACCAACGAGAGTGTGGAGCTCATCGATGAACAAGATGATGTCTCCGCGGGTCCGGATCTCTTTCAGGACCTTCTTGAGCCGCTCCTCGAAGTCGCCCCGGTAGCGGCTGCCGGCTACGAGCGCGCCCAGGTCGAGGGTGTAGAGCTGCTTGCCTTTCAGCGTGTCTGGGACGTCGTCGTCCACGATCTGCTGGGACAGCCCTTCGACGATGGCGGTCTTGCCGACACCCGGCTCGCCGATGAGGACAGGGTTGTTCTTCGTGCGCCGCGAGAGCACCTGCATGACTCGCTCGATCTCTCGGTCACGGCCGATAACGGGATCGAGCTTGTGCTCACGCGCCAGTTGGGTCAGGTTCCGGCCGAACTGGTCGAGCAGGGGCGACCCAGCCGGGCCTTCAGAGCTCGAGACGCCGGGCGCGGTTGCCGCACCTTCACGTCCTTGATAGCCCGAGAGCAGTTGGATGACCTGTTGGCGCACACGGGTCAGGTCAGCGCCGAGGCTGACGAGGACTTGGGCCGCGACCCCCTCGCCCTCGCGCACGAGGCCGAGCAGCATGTGCTCGGTCCCGATGTAGTTGTGGCCGAGTTGCAGCGCCTCCCGGAGGGACAGCTCGAGGACCTTCTTCGCACGTGGCGTGAACGGCGGGGACCCTGTCGGGGCTGACCCCGCGGGCCCGATCGTCTCCTCGACTTTCTCGCGCACGGCCTCGAGCGAGATGCCGAGGGACTCGAGCGCTTTGGCCGCGACCCCCTCGCCCTCGTGAATGAGGCCTAGCAGGATGTGCTCGGTCCCGATGAAGCTGTGGTTCAGGAGGCGCGCTTCCTCCTGGGCCAGGACCAGCACCCTGCGTGCCCGATCGGTGAATCGCTCGAACAACTCAGACTCCCTTGTGGTCTTCGGTGTGCACGAAGTCTACCGGTCCGGTGCGCGGAAACCCGCCGCCACGGAAGCTAGCTCCCCCTCTTAACATCGGACTGCGGCCCCCCAATCCTTAGTGGTGCGATCTGGGCCGATCCGGGCCGGCCGGCAACCTGACCGGAACCGGAAGAACGGTCGACCCGAACTGAACACCTTGAGAGGGGAAGATTACAGTGCCGGCGATTGATGGGGTGGACGCCTGGTTGTCGGTTCGGTGCTCCTTTGGCGTAAGGTGGCGGACTTGGTGAGCAGCCCGGACCCTTTCGCCCTCCCGATCCGCGAGGAGGATCTCGCTCGGCTCGAGTTGTGCCTGCGGGAGTCGGTTGTTGGTGACGACGCGTTCTTGAACGAGGTGGCAAGCCACCTCATCCAAGCAGGCGGCAAACGCCTTCGGCCGTCGCTCGCGATCGCCGCCTCCTACCTTCAAAGTGACGATGTCACTGATGAGATCCTGCTCGGGGGCGTTTCGGTCGAACTTGTCCACCTCGCGTCGCTCTATCACGACGACGTCATGGATGAGGCGACCCGCCGGCGAAGCGTGGAAAGCGTGAACGCCCGCTGGGGCAATCTCGTCGCAATCGTGGCCGGTGACTTCCTGCTCGCCCGGGCAGCGGAGATCGCTGCGGGGCTCGGCACCGAAGTCGCTGGACTGCTCGCGGCGACTCTCGCCCGGCTCTGCCAGGGGCAAGTGGCCGAGGTGCGTGCCGCGTTCCAGATCGAGCGGGACGAGGACGACTACCTCCGCTGCATCTCCGACAAGACTGCAGCGCTGATGTCGACCGCTTGCAAGATCGGTGCACTGACCGCCGGTCTCAACCGGTCCCAGATCGAGGACCTGTCGGCGTTCGGCGAGGCTTTCGGCATGGTCTTTCAGATCCGCGACGACGTTCTCGACGTCGTCGCCACCGAAGCCGAGCTGGGCAAGCCGCCCGGGCAGGACCTCGCTGAGGGGATCTACACACTGCCGGTCCAGCGCGCGCTTGTTGACCGGGCCGTCGGCCCGAGACTTCGCCGTCTTCTCGGCCACCAGCTCGATGAGGCTGAGCGCGAGGAGGCTCGCGCGCTCGTGGCGGCGTCACCGGGCATCTCAGCTGCCCACGAGATTGCCCGGGACTACGCCAGGAGAGCTGCTGCGGCAGCGGCTCGGCTCGGTGAGGGCCTCATCCCCAAGGCGCTCGTCGAGTTCGGTTACAACGTCGTCGACGACCTCGAGGGATCCACGACGAGAGTTCTCGCCCCGAGCTGAGCAACGGCGCCGGCTCAGACCTCAGGCTCTCTTGGCTCTGTTGAGTCGGCTCGCGTGTCCGGCGAACCGTCTTCGGAACGAAGGGCGGGGAACAGCAGCACCTCCCTGATGTTCGCGACGTCCGCGTAAAGCATCACGAGCCGGTCGATGCCGAGCCCGAGACCACCAGTCGGCGGCAACCCGAGCTCAAGAGCCCGCAGATAGTCCCGGTCGACGACCATCGCCTCTTCGTCACCCTGGGCCCTCTCACGCTCCTGATCCTCGAACCGGGCCCGCTGGTCGTCGGGATCGGTCAGCTCACTGAAGGCGTTGCCGAGCTCCCGGCCCGCGATGATCGGCTCGAAACGCTCCACGTAGCCCGGCTTCGAGCGGTGTGCGCGGGCAAGCGGCGAGACTTCTTGTGGGTAGTCGCACACGAACACGGGGCCCCAGAGCTCGGCCTCGGTCGTCTTCTCATAGATCTCCAACATGAGCTTGCCCGGGCCATACCAAGGCTCGAAGGGCACGCCAAGACCCGACGCCACGCGCCGAAGGTGCTCGGTTCCCATCGACAGGTCCACCTCGACTCCGGAATGCTCCGCGATGAGCTCGACGAGGGTCGCCCGCCGCCAAGGCGGCGTCAGATCGAGCTCCCTGCCCTGATAAGAGATCACAGTCGTGCCAAAGAGCTCCTCTGCCGTTCCTCCCACGATGTCCTCGAAGATCAACATCATGTCTGTGTAGTCGCCATAGGCCTGGTAGAGCTCGAGCATCGTGAATTCCGGGTTGTGACGCGGCGACAACCCTTCGTTGCGGAACGTCCGCCCGATCTCGAACACCCGCTCCAGACCACCGACCACGCACCGTTTCAGGTAGAGCTCTGTGGCGATGCGGAGGTACACGTCGGCGTGGAGCGCGTTGTAGTGCGTGACGAACGGCCGCGCCGTCGCACCGCCGGGGATCGGGTGCAGTACCGGCGTCTCGACCTCGACGAAGCCGGCGGCTCCAAGCCGGCGGCGGATCGAGGCGATCACTTTGGACCGCAACAGGAATATGTCGCGCACACCGTCGTTGGCCCACAGGTCAAGCTCGCGCTGGCGGTAGCGGATGTCGGGGTCGGCGACGCCGTGCCACTTGTCGCCAAAGCCACGCCGGGCCCGCGCGAGCAGTTCCCAGGAAGCCACCTTGACCGACAGCTCGCCGCGCCTCGTACTGACCACCTCACCGGAGACACCGATCCAGTCACCGAGCGACAAACGGCAGAACTCCTCGAAATCGGGCGTGTGAGCCGCCAGAGCGAACAGCTGAATGCCTCCCGTCCAGTCCCGCAGCTCAGCGAACGCAAGTCGTCCTTGAGGCCGAGACCGCATCAGGCGCCCGGCAATGGCTACCGTGACGCCGGACTCCTCGCCCGCTTCGAGGTGGGCGAACGAACGGGCCACATCGCCTGCTCCCGACGTAGTCTCGAAACGGTATCCGATCTCCCTCACATCTGTCTCCCACTCTCGTCGCGAGCCACATTGCGGTCGAAGACAAGGCGGAGCCCGTGCAAGGTGAGCCACGGCTCATGGTGCTGGATCATCTCCGACAGGGGCGTGATGAGCCCGGCTAGCCCGCCGGTCGCGATGATCGTGGACGGCCCGAGCTCGTCGGCAATGCGACGGCACATGGCGTCTACGAGACCCGTGTAGCCGTAAATGGCACCGGACTGAATCGACTCGACGGTCGACTTGCCAATGACGTTGCGGGGCTCAACAAGCTCGACGCGTCGCAGAGCGGCGGCGTGCTCGAAGAGCGCATCCATGCTGATCGCGATCCCGGGCGCGATGGCGCCGCCCAGGTACTCGCCCGCAGCCGAGATGGCGTCAAACGTGGTCGCCGTGCCCATGTCCACGACGATCGCCGGCCCTCCGTACAAGTCGATGGCTCCTACAGAGTTGGCGACACGGTCCGCTCCGACGTCCCTCGGGTTGTCGTAGAGAATCGGCATCCCGGTACGGATCCCGGGCTCGACTACGACGAGCGGGACGTCGAACCAGGCGTGTGTCATCTCCCTGATCGCGGAGGTCACCTCCGGTACCGAGGACGACACGACCATTCCGCCGACTCCACCGGTGGCCGGTGATCCGGTGAACTCGAGCCCGACCAACCTGAGCAGTTCGGTGATGAGCAGGGCCCACTCGTCGGCCGTGCGCTCGGCGACGGTCGCAAGACGCCAATGGTGAAGCAGGCCCGCCAGTTCACCGGGGCCGCCTGAGGTCGAAACGCCGTCGGCAGTCGCGATCACTCGCTCGTCGTCGCCATCTTCAGGCGGGTTCGGTCCTGGAGCGTCAGCCGACATGAACAGCCCGATCACGGTCTGTGTGTTTCCCACGTCCAGAGCAAGCAGCATCAGGCCTCTGTCTACCTCACCACGGGGCCGGCCATCTCAACGACCATGTCAAGACCGGCCGCAGCCGGACGCCGTATGGTTGTATGGGAGTGGGGACCATGACCCGTGCCGACAACGCCTGCCTCTCAGGCTAGACAGCCAGCGTGCGCTCCAAGCTCTCACGAAGCGACGTCCGGCTCCTCGTCGCCGGGGCACTCGGAACCGCCGGGTCGGCGGCCACACGCTATGTCCACGCGGGTCGGGTGGTCCCGTTCATCGTGTCCGCGTTGGCGCTCGGTTTCCTCGCTGCCATCGTCGGCAAGAGCGTCGACCGGCTCGGGGATCGTCTCGGATCGGGGATGACCGGCGTCGTCCAGTCCGCCCTGGGCAACCTCCCTGAGCTCTTCTTCGGGATATTCGCGCTCCGGGCGGGCCTGGTCGGTGTCGTGCAAGCCGCGCTCATCGGCTCGATCCTCGCCAACGTGCTGCTCGTCTTGGGCCTTGCCTTCATCGTCGGGGGCCTGAGGCATGGAACACAACACTTCCCGGCTGAGAACGCCCGCGTCATTGTGGTCCTGCTCGTGCTGGCCGTCTCCGTCCTCATGGTCCCAACCCTCGGAGTGCACCTGGACCTCGCCGTCCGGCATCACGAGGTTGCCCTTTCCGACGTCGCCGCGGTAGTCCTGTTGATCGTCTTCGTGCTCTCCACCCCCGGATCGGTCCGCCGCGAGCTGCGGCCGTCACCAGAAGATGTCCAAGCCCGGAACGAGCCCGGAGCTGACGGGTCAAGCGGACACAAGGGCCCCATTGAGCAAAGCGACGAAGCCGGCGCCACGGTTGCCGTCTGGTCTGTCTCGCTTGTGGTCGTGGTGCTGCTCGCCTCCAGCGTCGCCGCGGCCTTCGTGTCGGACTGGTTCGTCGCTGCTCTCACCCCGGCGCTCTCGGCGCTGCATATGTCCGAGGCTTTCGCAGGTCTCGTGGTCGTAGCAATCGCTGGCAATGCGGTCGAGAACGTCGTCGGGGTCCAGCTCGCCGCGCGCAACCGAAGCGACTACGCGCTCTCGGTCATCCTGCAGAGCCCTGTGCAGATCGCCCTTGTGCTCATTCCCGCACTGGTACTCATCTCTGGTGTCATAGGCGGCGCCCAGCTCACCTTGGTGCTTTCGCCCCTGCTCGGCGTCGTTCTCGCGCTCACGACTTTGATCGCGGCTTTTGTCGTGCTGGACGGGGAGTCGACCTGGCTCGAGGGGGCCTGCCTCGTGGGTCTCTACGTAGTCATCGCCACATCGTTCTGGTGGGGATGAGGACCGGCCGCCGCGGGCGAGTCTCCCGGATCCCTCGGAACTAGGATTATCACGTGATCAAAGTCGTCATCGAGGCTCCGGCCGAACGCGCGGGAGTGTTCGCTCAGATCCTCGAGAGTGAAGGGCTCAAGGTTGTATACGACCTGCCGCCGGAAAGGCTGTCGCCCCAAGGGTCCAGCGCGGTCGTACAGCTCGTCTACTGGGTCACCGAGAGCGGTGCAGAAGAGCGCGCCGAAAGTGGTGCCGCGTTTGCACTCGCCAGCAATGCTGCTGGGAAGATCCGCCAGCGTTTCCCCAATGTGAGGGCCAAGGTCGAGCGAGGGCCCGCCCACACGTGAATGTCGCCGGCATACGGGCGCTTCTCGGGCAGCCATCCGCTGTCGCGTGGCGCTGATCGCGGATCGGTCAGCAGCTGGGGTCGTTGTTCGCGCGAGGACCTATCCGGGGAGGATGTACCTGGCGAAGCTCTCAGGATCAATGTTGGCACCACATACGACGATGCCCACGCTCATCGACTCGAGCCGTTCACGCAGTGGGTACATCAAGGCGGCGAGGGCGGTGGCACCGGCGGGTTCGCTGGCCAGCTTTGCCGAGCGGAAGAGCACACGCATGGCCTCACGGATCTGCTCATCTGTGACCAGGACGACCTCATCGACGAAACGGATGTTCAGTCCGAACGAGTACGGCTCGCATCGGGGCGCGCCGAGGGAGTCGGCGATGGTTCGCACAGCCTCGATGGCCTCGGGTGAACCGGCCCTGAAGCTCCGGTTCAGGCTGTCGGCTCCCTCGGGCTCGACCGCATAGACGTACGTCGTCGGAACCATCTGCTTGACGGCACACGCCACTCCGCCTGACAACCCGCCACCACCCACAGCGACGATCACAGCGTCAAGAGAGCCTCCGGCGCTTCGCACCTGCTCGACGAGCTCCATGCCGACCGAGGCCGTCCCGAGTGCCGTCTTCGGGCCTTCAAAGGGGTGGACGAAGCTCCGACCTTCGATCTCGGCGATCTCGGACGCACGATCGAAAGCTTCGTGAAGGTTCCCGACGAACTCGATGAGACCGCCATAGTCCTCACAAAGCTTGACACGGAAGGGATCAGCGGTCACCGGCATTACGACCTTGGCAGTTGTTCCCAAGATTCGCGCCGAGTAGGCAAGCGAGATGGCGTGATTACCTGCCGACACCCCGGTCACTCCTCTTGCGAGGGCGGCGGCATCCAGATCCAGCATCACAGAGAGCGCACCACGGGGCTTGAAGCTCCCCGTGCGCTGAAACAGCTCCTCCTTCAACCAGACACGTGTCGATTCGCCGATAGCGGCACCGAGGGCTTCGTCGATGACGAGCCGGACCGGCGTCGTGATCACCAGATCGCCCAACCGAGCCCTGTTGGCCCGAATGTCGTCGACAGTGGGAACCAGAAGTGGAGATAGCTCCGACATGCCACGTCCTCTGCTCAGCGCCTTGGCCAGTGCAACCCACTCCCGGCCGGTGGGCGCGATCCCAGTGCGCTCAGGCATAGCACGCGTCGGTCCCGAAAGGCTGGGCATACCGATCAGACGGGCACACGTCGCCGGGACATGAGCTGAGCGCCGGCAGCGGCAGCCGGCCGCCTCCTACTTCTTCGCTGCCTCGTAATAGGGGTTGGTGCCTGACGCGTGATCGGTCACGTCGACAATGTTCACGATCTCCGGCACGCTGTCTCGGATGGCCACCTCGATGCCCTGGCTGAGCGTCACCGCCGCCATGCCGCAGCCGGCGCACCCACCGGAGAGACGCAAGTAGGCGGTGCCCTCCTCAACCGCCACCAGGTCCGCCCGGCCGCCGTGGGCCGCTATCGCGGGGTTGATCTGCTCATCGAGCACTTGGAGCAGCCGCTGAGCCACGTCCCCGCTCAGGTCCGGCGGCGGACCGGTCATCGCGGGGCTCCGCCGAGCAGGAGGAGGCCGGTTCGGGTTCCGGATCACCATCCCACCGCCGTCTGCCTCCGGGCTCAGGTCGAGGACCGAACCACGTATCCGCTCGACGCTGTGGCCTGGCACGATCAGCGCGAGGCCGTCGAGGTGGTCGATCCAGTCGCCTGGCGCCGCGTCGGACATGGCTTGGAAGTACATGTCGTAGGTGTACACGTCGTCGTGCGCGCCACTGATCTCCACGCACAGGGCAAGCGATTCGGGGGCGGCTTCACCGGCACGCAACTCGCGGATCTCGGCGAAGGCCGGCGGCGTCAGGCGAAGGACCGGGACGCCGTCGCTGCCGCTGTTACCTCTGTCGCTCATCAGATGTCCTCAAGAGAAGGTGGGTGGAGCCATGTTAAGGCCATCGCTCGGACAAGCCGCCGCTGGACAGCTCGCTGGCCCGGACGCTATAGCGTGCCAGCGTGCGCGTCCTGCTGGTCTCCACCTACGAGCTCGGGCATCAACCGGTACACGTGACCTCCCCGGCCGCAGCCCTGCGGGCCGACGGCCACGACGTGCGGGCGGTCGACGTGTCGGTCGAGCCTTGGGACCGAGCTCTTGTGGAGTGGGCCGACCGCATCGCCTTCTCGGTTCCGATGCACACTGCGATGCGGATGGCCGTGCCCCTCGCGGTTTCGGTACGGGCTCAGCGCCCCGACCTCCCGATCTGCCTGTATGGCCTGTACGCCGGGATGGGCCACGGCTCGACAGCAGCAGCGATAGCCGACCGCGTGATCATCGGGGAGTACGAGCCGGCCCTGCTCAGCTGGGTGGGTGGAACCGGCGCTGCCGGCGGTGCCGGAGCGGCCGGAGACGTTGTGATGCACCTCGGCCGCAGCAGGTTCACCACTCCGGCACGCGATCTGTTGCCACCCCTGGATCGTTACGCCCGGCTCGTTCTGGGCGACGAAGAGCGGCTCGCCGGCGCTGTGGAGGCGAGCCACGGCTGCTCGCACCGTTGCCGCCACTGCCCGCTGCCGGTCGTGTACGAAGGGCGCCTACGCGTCGTGCCAGAAGAGGTCGTCGTGAGCGACGTGTCCCAGCTCGTGGCCATGGGCGCGAGGCATGTGACCTTTGCCGACCCCGACTTCCTCAACGGGCCAAGACATTCGGTACGGGTCGCACAGGCAGTCCACTCCTGCTTCCCGGATCTGAGCTTCGACTGCACGACCAAGGTCGAGCACATCTTGGCGCACGAGGACCTGTGGGCCGGCTTGGCGAAGATCGGCTGCTTGTTTGTCGTGTCGGCGTTCGAGTCAGTCGACGACAGGACCCTTCGCATCTTGGACAAGGGCCACACGGCCGCTGACGAGAGCGCGGCGGTGATCCTGCTGCGAGGCCACGGGATCGAGGTCCGACCCTCTTGGCTGCCTTTCACACCGTGGGCGAAGGCTACCGACGTCGGAGCCATGCTCGACTTTGTTGTTGCACATGATCTCGTGGGGAACGTCGACGCGGTTCAGTATACGATCCGGCTGCTGCTCCCCGAGGGCTCTCTGCTGCTTTCGGCTCCGGAGGTCAAGGCACGGCTCGAGCACTATGACGCCGCTCGCCTCAGCTGGGTCTGGCGAGCTGAAGACGCCGGACTCGATGACCTACAGGAAGAGCTGGCGACCTTCGTCGAGACGGCCGGCACCGAGCCTGTAGTGATCGCGGCAGAGGACACGTTCGCGCAAGTGAACGCCCGTGTCCGTGCGTACATGTCGGGGCATGCCATGGGGTCTGCCACGGCCGCGCCGGGCCACGGGAGCCAGTCGACGGGGCCGGCGGGGCCGCGGCCGCGGCTCAGCGAGCCGTGGTTCTGTTGCAGCGAGCCCACGTCAACTCAGCGGGAAGCAGTCGGTGCCTGCTTGGACAGACAAAGCTCGAGTGCCGGCTCGTGACAGGCCAGCCACCAAGGACTCTCTTCGAGTCCTAGCGACCCGAGAGCAAGCGGTGTCGCGGCTGCCCAGTCGACGTGCCCGAAACCAACAAGCGTCGCTACGGCCGCCTGTCAGGTCTTGGTGATCGTGACGAGCTGAGTAGCCGGCAGATCTTGAGAGACGCTCCTGAGCCGAACATGTGCTAGTATCTCTAGCGAGCGCGTAGAATTAGCGTTCAATAAGTCAATCGAAATCCTACGTCCCCGGGGGGAACACCAGTGAAAAGGCACCTCGTCGCACCTGCCGCACTCGTACTGGCCGCCGTCCTGGTCTCGGCATGCTGGTCAAGCTTGTCGAGCGCAACTGCGAGTCCTGCGGTGTCCGGTTCGTACCCACAAGCGCGACCGGGACTCGGCCGACTGGCAAGCTCCACGGCGCCAAGCGCCATCACGCTCGACGGCGCTGGTGCCAACTCCATCGCGCCGTTCTTCGAGAAGGTGTTCTACGACTACGGGCGGCTCCATTCGAAAGTCACCGTCAACTACTCGCCCGCCGGCAGCAGCGTCGGCATCAAGGACATCCAGGAGAACACCGTTGACTTCGGCGACTCGGAGATCCCCATGTCGTCATCTGCCCAGGCTGCGGCCACCGGTGGCCCTGTCCTGCAGGTGCCCGTCGAGCTGGGTGGCGTGGCGATCAGCTACAACGTGCCCGGCGCGCCAAGGGGACTGCACCTCGACGGGCCCACGCTCGCCTCGATCTTCGACGGCAGGATCACCAACTGGGACAGTCCGGCGATCGCCAAGGTCTCCGGCGTATCGAAGCTTCCCAACCTCCCGATCGTGCCCGTCCACCGTGCCGATTCCTCCGGACCCGGTTGGGATCTCGACCAGTACCTGATCTCGACCTCACCCGCCTGGGTCGCCAAGATCGGCACGTCGAAGGCCTCCACCTCTTGGCCCCTGCCGGACCTAGGCGAGGGTGAGCAGCTCAACACCGGTGTCGCCACGTTCATCAAGAGCACACCGGGTGCGATCGGCTACGTCTCGTTCGGATACGCCTCGCAAGCTAACTTCGCGAACGCCGCTGTGAAGAGCGCCTCCGGCTCCTTCGTGGCGCCGTCGTCCTACACCATCGGCCAGGCCGGAGCCCGGGCGGCCGACCTGAGCGCGAGCCATTTCTCGATCATCGACGAGCCTGGTCCATCGACCTACCCGTTGGCTAACTTCAGCTGGGCGCTGCTGTACAAGAAGCAGGCCGACGCTGCCAAGGGCGCCACACTCGCGCAGCTCCTCTACTACGTGGTGACTACCGGCCAGGAGCAAGCCAAAGCACTCGGCTACTCGCCGCTCCCGGCGAACGTCGCCCGCCTCGCCAAGACCACTCTGGTCGAATTGCGGTCGTCGGCAGGACTAGCGCTGTTCAAACTGTGAACGACCTGGTTGCCGCCTCGCCGCCCTCATCTGCCACCGGGTCACCCGCGCCAGGTGAGGGCGGAGACGGACCTGCCGGGTTGCGCCCGTGGCGCAAACGTCGGCTTCTCCCGTCGAGCCCGCTGTACGCGATCGTCCGTTGGGGAGCGACCGGGCTCTTCGCAGCCCTGGTGGTCGGTTTGGTCGTCAGCATCGTCTCGCAGTCGAGCCAGGCGTTCGCCCACTCGGGGATCTCGTTTCTTTGGTCCGGGACCTGGAACCCCGACGCCGGCGATTATGCGGGCGGGACACTTGTCGTCGGGACCGTGCTCACAACTTTGGTGGCCATGATCATCGTCGTGCCCGTCGGCCTCGGCATTTCTGTGTCCCTCTCCGAGCTGACTCCGCGGTGGTTGGCGGGACCGCTTTCCGCTTCGATCGAATTCCTCGCCGCTGTCCCGAGCATCGTCGTGGGCCTTTGGGCCCTGCTCGTGCTCTCCCCCGTGTTCGCCACCGACGTCGAGCCCGCGCTCGAGGGCCTTCCGGTCCTCGGTTGGCTCTTTCACGGACCCGCTTACGGACCGAGCGTACTGCTTGCCTCGGTAGTGCTCGCCATCATGACACTGCCAACTGTCGTCGCCTTGAGCCGGACCGCGCTCAGCGGGGTCCCAATTGCCGACCGCGAAGCGGCAATGGCGCTCGGTGCCACCCACTGGCAGGTGGTCCGGCGCACGGTTTTGCCCGGCGCACGGTCGGGAATCGCCGCGGCTGTCACGCTGGCCATTGGGCGTGCGCTCGGCGAGAGCATCGCCGTGGCGCTGGTGATCGGCAACCGCCCGGCGATCCCCCATTCGCTCCTGGCGCCTGGGGCGACACTGGGGTCGGCGATCGTCAACGAGTTCGCCGAGGCCTCCCCCGGTCTCGGCACAAGCTCGGTGATCGCACTCGCGGGTGTTCTCCTTATGCTCACGATCCTGGTCAACGTCGTGGGACAACTGCTCATCCGCGCCAGGGGCGGCCGTCGCTTGCTCGGTGTCCGAGGTGCGGTCGTATGAGCACGCTCCCGTCGGCGCAGGTGGCGCGGCACGGTTCAATGCCCGACATGGGACTCGTCGAGGTCGCCCGGCGACGGGCAGTGGTGCGGGACTCGGCCCGTCGATCAATTCGTCGGCGCCGGATGACAGGGCGCGCCATGCAGGTGATCTGCCTGATAGCTGTGCCAATTGGCGTGGCACCCTTGCTGGCCCTTGTCATTGCCACCATCTCCAAGGGGGCCGGGGCCCTGAGCATCGGCTTTCTGGTGCATGCCCCCACACCGTCAGGAGTACCCGGTGGGGGCATCTCGACCGCGATAGTCGGTTCTGGTGAGATCGTCGCCTACGCAATCGCCTTGGCCGTGCCCCTGGGGCTGTTCATAGCCCTGTTCCTGTTCGAGCGTCCGGGAAGCATCGCAACGGCCGTCCGCTTCAGCGCCGACGTGCTGTCCGGCGTTCCCTCCATCATCATCGGCATCTTCGCGTACGCGGTCTTTGTGGAGCGCTTCCACCATTTCTCGAACGTAGCGGCCGGCTTCGCGCTCGGAGTATTGATGCTGCCCATCATGGTGCGGGCCAACGAGGAGGCGATGCGGACCGTCTCGGTTGACCTATGGGAGGCGGGAGTCTCCCTCGGTGCGCGCCGATCGCGCGTGGCCCGCTCAGTCGTGCTGCGGGGGGCGCTGCCGGGCCTGGTCACCGGTAACTTGTTGGCAGTGGCCCGCGGCATAGGCGAGACGGCACCGCTCCTGTTCACGGTGGCTTCGCCGACATTCGCCATGACCCTGCTCATCTTCAACGACGCAACACAGCCGTTCCCGGACGCGCAACAGACCGCGTGGGGAACTGCACTCGTGCTCCTCGCCCTCGTGGCGGTGCTGAGCGTGACCGCACGGACGGTCGCCTGGACACTCAACCGCAAGACACGATGAAGCGACCAGACGAGATCGCAACTTCGGCGTCGAACCAAGCGACTGATCCGCGGGCCCATGTCGACGACCGGCCCGGGCGGCTCGCCAGAGAAGTGAAGGTGCCAGTGGATAGACCAGGTCCCGGAGCACACGGCGCTGCGGTGACGCTGGACAACGTGAGCGTCACCTTCGGCGATCGCCTCGCCGTCCACAACGTCACCCTCCAGATACCTGCTCGCCAGGTGACCGCGCTCGTCGGTCCGTCCGGGTGTGGCAAGACGAGTGTGCTGCGAGCCATCAACCGGCTCCACGACCACATGGGAGGTGTCGTTCGAGGCACCGTCCGGCTCGGAAGCCTCGACGTCTACGGGCCCGATGTTCTGCCGGAGGTACTGCGCAGCCGGATCGGGATGGTTTTCCAACGGCCGAATCCCTTCCCGACAATGAGCATCTTCGACAACGTGATCTCCGGGCTCCGCTTCAACGGCGTCCGGAACAAGCGTCTTCTCCGCGACATGGGCGTGGCCGCGCTTCACAATGCCGCCCTGTGGGACATCGTCAAGGATCGCCTCGACCAACCCGCCGTGCGCTTGTCGGGTGGACAACAGCAACGCCTGTGCATCGCGCGCGCTCTCGCTATCGAGCCGGAAGTGCTCCTCATGGACGAGCCCTGCTCCGCACTCGATCCGGTGGCGACGGCAAAGATAGAGGACCTCATCAGACACCTCTCCGATGAGGTGGCGATCGCCCTCGTCACGCACAACATGTTCCAAGCTGCCCGTGTGTCGGACAATGTTGCCGTCTTCCTCCTCGATGATGACCGTGTCGGCGAGCTGGTTGAGGTCGGCCCCACGGGCCAGGTGTTCGACGCTCCCAACGATCCGCGCACAAAGGCTTACGTCACAGGCCACGTGGGCTGAACTGACGGTCGGGATCGCCCGGTCGGCGCCAGGCGTCACCCACAACGGCGCGTCAGCTGGCGCCGAAGGTCACGCTCTCGAGATCGAGCCCGATGTCAAGCGCCACAGCCGAGTGGGTCAGGGCACCGACCGAGATCACGTCTGCGCCGGCGCTCGCGAACGCCGCGACATTCTCGAGGTTGACACCACCGGAGGCCTCGACCAGGACTGAGCCGGCAGCCCCGCGAGGGTGAGCGCGCACGAGCCGCACACACACCCGCACCTCGTCCGGAGTCATGTTGTCGCACATGACGAGCGTCGCCCCGGCATCAAGAGCTTCTGTCACCTGACCGGGGCGCTCGCACTCGACCTCAACCATGCGGCCCGGCCACCGCCCGAGGGCCTTGCTGACCGCCTCGCTGATCGAAAGTCCGCCGAGGTGGTTGTCCTTGATCAGCACGCCCTCGGAGAGGCTGCCTCGATGGTTGGCCGCGCCGCCTGCTCTCACGGCGGCCTTCTCGAGCGATCGCAGCCCAGGTGTGGTCTTGCGCGTGTCCCAGATCCTCGCCGTCGGGCTGGCCGCCTGCGCGGCTTCGACGTAGCGCCGCGCGGCCGTTGCCACACCCGAGAGATGACAGAGAAAATTCAGCGCGGTCCGCTCGGCGGTGAGCAAGGAGCGCAACTGGCCCTCGACCCGCCCGATCACACCCCCCGAACCGATCTCGCAGCCGTCCCCTACGAGCCAGGTCACCTCGACGTCGGGATCGACCTGGATGCAGGCCTGTTCGGCACAACGAGTCCCGGCGACGACCCCCGGCGAGCGCGCGACGAACGCGGCCTGGCCACGGGACCCCTCGGGTATCAGCGCTGCGGACAGGTCGCCGAGCGGGAGCAGATCCTCGGCGAGCGCGATCGCCACGGCCTCGCGGATCGCCATAGTCGGTGGGTGAACGTCGTCGCGGTACATCGGGCCTGGCCTCGTCATGAGTCGAGGACGGCTGAACCCTGCCGACGCCGGTCTCTGGACTGTGCACCATGGGACGCCCCGTGCGAAAGCCTGCAACGGAAGCGTGGTGACATCTCTGGGAAATCCGAACGCGCCTGTGACCCGCGCGTCTCCTCGCGCTCGGTCGCGGCCTCCAGCAGCGCCTTGGCAACCTCGGCGAGGTTCCGCACTTCGGCTGTGGCATGGTCAAGGGTCGGCGCAAGCCCTCCCACAACAGCGCTGACGGCTTCAGATGCCCGCGAAAGCGAGGAAGCATCACGGACGACGCCGGCCCAGTTGGTCATCGCTGTCTGCAGGGCAGCCCGCTGTGCGGCGGCGCTCGCCTCCGTGTCCGGCGAGACACCGATCTTCCTGGGCGAACCTCCCACCTGGTCTCCTCCACAGCGGCAACCGGTGACCGGCCGGACGGTGACCGGCCCAGACCGGTCGTTGCTCGATCGCGCCCGGGCCGTCTCGGTGTCCAGACCGGCGAGCGCGCCCGTGGGCTCGGGTGCGTCGCGACCTGACAGGATGGCGTCCACGCAGCGAGCACCGAAGACCATGCCCTCCAGGAGCGAGTTCGAGGCAAGCCGGTTGGCTCCGTGAACCCCGCTGCAGGCGACCTCGCCTGCAGCCCAAAGCCCCGGGAGTGCCGTCGCGCCGTCTAGGTCCACAAGAACGCCTCCGGACAAGTAGTGCGCGGCCGGCGCAACCGGCAGCCAGTCGTGGACCGGATCGAACCCGGCCTCCTCCAGTGATTCCGCGATCGTCGGGAATCTTCGCCCGAAGTCCTCGAGAGCCGTTGCGTCCAGCCACACGTGCTCGCTTCCCTCCTCGGCCAACTTGACCGCGATCGCGCGGCTCACGAGGTCGCGTGGCAGAAGCTCGTCCACGAAACGATTGCCCGCGCCATCGCGCAGCACCGCCCCATGACCGCGGAGCGCCTCGGAGATGAGCGGGCGCGGCATGGCCGCATGGTGAAGTGCCGTCGGGTGAAACTGGACGAACTCCACATCGGCAACCGGAACTCCGGCGCGAAGCGCCATCGCTATGCCGTCACCGGTTGCCTCGATGGGGTTGGTCGTGACCGCGTACATCTGTCCCGCCCCACCGCATGCGAGGACCACATGGGAGGCCTCGACGCGCCGCAGCTCGCCGGTCGGGTCGAGCGCGACGACGCCCGTGCATCGGGGGCCTTCGAGGACAAGATCGAGGGCGAACCAATCCTCGAGGATCGCTGCAGCACTTTCGCGCACCGCCGCGACAAGGGCCCGCTCTACTTCCGCACCTGTGGCGGTGCCACCCGCATGCAGGACGCGCGCTGTCGAGTGGCCACCTTCTCTTGCTCTCGACAGCCCACCGCCAGGACCCCTGTCGAAGACGGCGCCGAGGGCAATGAGCTCGTAGACCCGCTCGGAGCCCTCGTCCACGAGGACGCGAACTGCAGCTTGGTCGCACAATCCGGCTCCGGCGCGCAGCGTGTCCGCCAGGTGGAGGTCGGTCGAGTCCTCGTCGCCTGGGAGCACCGCAGCGATACCTCCCTGCGCCCAGCGAGTCGTCGACTGCTCCAACTCGCCCTTGGTGAGAACACCGACCCTGGCCCCACCTAGCTCGGCAAGACGAACCGCCGCGGACAGGCCGGCAACCCCGCTCCCGATCACGAGCACGTCGAGCCGTTCGAGCGCGCTCACGTCCAAATGCACAGGCCAGCTCGCCAAGAATGCAAGAGCGGTCTCGGTGTCATGTCTCCACCCCCAAGTTGTCTATCAGGCGGACGGCTCCCACTTCAGCCGCTATGAGAAGCCGAAGCTCGCCGGCAAGCGAGGGCGGTGACTCGAACGTGACGGGATCCACCACAACTGCATAATCCAACCTGGCCCGCGGCTCAGCCGCAACCACCGCCGCCATCGTCGCTTCCACCTCAGCACCGTGGGTTGCGCCTGTGACTATCGCGGCACTCCCCGCCTCGAGAGCCTTGAAGAGCACAGCTGCCGCACGCCGGTCGTCGGTCCCGAGCCGGCGGTTGCGGCTCGAGCATGCAAGGCCATCGGGCTCGCGCACCGTTGGGCAACCGACGACCTCGACATCGAGATCGAGGTCCGCGACCAGGTGACGCACGATGACCAGCTGTTGGAAGTCCTTCTCTCCGAAAAAAGCACGGCAATGCCCACAAAGCGACAGCAACTTGGTGACGACCGTCGCTACACCGGTGAAATGGCCAGGACGGGAAGCGCCCTCGAGGCAAGCGGCGAGCGGTCCAGGGTCGACCCTTGTCATTGGCTCTCCCCGCGGGTACATCTCGCCCACCGAAGGCGCGAACACGATCCCGGCACCGGCTTGGTGCGCCATCGCCAGGTCGCGCTCCAAGTTGGCCGGGTATCGCGCCAAGTCCGAAGCGGAGGAGAACTGGAGCGGGTTCACGAAGATGCTCACGACCACGACGTCACAGCTCGATGCCGCGGTCTGCATGAGCGACAGGTGCCCGGAGTGCAACGCGCCCATTGTCGGCACGAAGCCAAACCGGGAACCTGCTGAACGCGCGGCCGACGTCGCCTTTCGGAGCTCGTCGCGTGTGGTGACTACGTCCACGACCCGGTCCCGGCGTTTCCCACTCGACCGCAAGCCTTGCCGAGCCCGTGGTGTGCTGAGCCCGGGGACGGCCGCGCGGGCCGGGTCATTCTTGTCGGCCCGCGGTCACAAGCCGGCGCACCAGCTCAACCCCGGCGTCGTAGCCGCTCAGCTCTGCCGGGTCCAACCCCCGGCGATGACGCTCGATGGTCGTCAGGTCCCCGCGTGCGGCCGGACCTGTGAGCGCCGCGGCCGGTCCGAACCAGCTGACGTCATCAAGCGCGCCTTGGGCCAGGGGCAGGAAGGCTTCCAGGGGAAGCCCGACGGATGCGGCTACTCGTTGAGCTTGGCCGAGGAGCGCGACAAGGTGGTTGGACGATATGCAGGCGGCAGCGTGGTACCCGGCCCTCGAGCCCTCCGGGATCACGAGCGTGCGGCCCCCGAGCGCCAGGACGAGGTCGGTGACGGCTTGGTCTCCGCTCACCGCGAAGTAGCCTCCGGCGCCAAGGCGCGCGGCTCCGACGGCCGGGTCGGGGAGGGTAACCAGCGGGTGGAGCGTGGCGACGCGCTCGTGAGGCAGGAGCACTTCGGGCCCGAGTGCTCCTGCGCAATGGACCACAACGGTGGACGGCACCGGCCTCACAACCGAGGCAACACCCGCGATTTCCTGGTCGGGAACCGTGAGCATCAACACGTCGGTACCGACAGCGGCTGAAGAGACGTCATCGGCGCGCCCGAGAAGATCCCGGACCTCGACACCAGCGGCTGTGAACGCCAACGCAAAGGACCGACCGGCACGCCCGGGCCCGATGATGCGAACCGTGGTCATGGTGAGCTCTCTTCGTTCCGGCCCTGTTCCAGGTGCCGTTCGTGTCTCAGTGTCATCGGAGCCTACCAACCAGGCGCAGTTCGAGTGACGCCGGGTCGGTCTCGGCCAGCCGGGTGCGCCAGTGCACGGGAACGCGCGACGCATCGAGGTCTTCGAGTGGCGCCAACACAAAGCCCCGGTCGTAGATCCTCGGGTGCGGAACGATGAGATCGGGCTCGGAGACCTGGAGGTCTCCGACCAGAAGAATGTCGATGTCGAGCTGGCGAGGCCCGTTCCTCACGGTGCGGATCCGCCCCGCCAGCTCCTCGAGCCCATGCGCGACCTCGAGGATCTGGCGGGCACTCAGGTCGGTCTCGAGCCGCACGACGCAGTTGAGGTACCTGCCTTGTTGTTCTGGGCCGCCGAGTGGAGCCGTCTCGTAGACGGGCGAGACCTCCAGGTCAGGATCGATGCCCCGGAGCAC
Organism: uncultured Acidimicrobiaceae bacterium; assembly: GCA_963807575.1. Classification (GTDB taxonomy): domain Bacteria; phylum Actinomycetota; class Acidimicrobiia; order Acidimicrobiales; family Bog-793; genus Fen-455. The sequence continues at coordinate 257,664 of CAWECD010000007.1, read as the reverse complement.
CTGCGCGGCCAGCTCGAGATAGCGCAGTCGATTGCCCATGTTCGAGCCGAGACCCAGGAACGTCTCCACGCTCACACCGGTCCCTCGACCCGCTCCCGTCGTAGGCGCACCCCCGCCGACGTCATGTCCGCCGCGACCGGAGGTCGGAGCTTGCGAACCGTCACCGTGACCGCGCTAACCGCAGGGATCTCGAGGATCCCCGTCGCGATCGCCGCGGCGAGTGCCTCCAACAGGCGGTACTGGCGCTGGTGGACGATCTCGGTGGCCTTGTCCACGACCAGCGAGTAGTCGACCGTCTTGGCCAGATCGTCGTCATCAGCTGCCTCAGCAATATCGGCCTCGACCTCCAGATCGATCTCGAAGGGCTGTGCCGTGTCCTGCTCGCCCTCGAGGGCACCGTGGCGTCCGAGCACCCGAAGCCCCCGCAATTCGATCAGGTCGGTCATCTACGGCAGGCCGGCGGCCGGGCCCTCAGCCTGGTCGGCCCGGGCGGGCACGGCCTGGCCAGTCCCGAGGTCATCGGTCAACGCCACCTCAGCCGTGACGCGGGCGCCCTCCGGCAATCCCGCTTCGCCGTTCGCCTCCGCGGTTGCGTCGTCGACAGAGGCGAGGCTATCCAGGGAAGGAACCTCCTCCACGACGCTCACGATCATGCGCCCGACGGTGCCCATCTGACGGCGGAGCAGCTGCTCCATGGCCGTGATGGCCCGCGGCCCGTCAGGAAGGATCTCGCTCCAAAGCAGATAGCCGGCGACCACGCCCATCACACAGTCACCGAGCTCCTCCTGGTGGAGCAGTACGCGCTCACCGCTGCGCAGCCACCCGTGCAAGGCGGGATACAGCTCGGCGAGGACGTCATGGGTGTCCGCTGCGGCCGGCATGGCAAAGCGCGACCATTCGAGGTGGAGCTCGTCGTAGGCGTGGAGATTGTGAGTCGAAGCGAGCAGCGACACCACCCTGGTGAAGCCTTGGGCGCGGAGCCACAACAGCTCCTCGTGCCGGCGAACCTTGCGGTGGTTGGGAGCTTGGCCGCCAGGTCGCTCGCTGACCGCCAGGTGATCCTTGATGATCCAGCAGAAGTTCCTCGGGACGATCCCGGCCGCCCATCGTCCCCTCATGCCGTCACCTCACCGAACAATCGAGCCGCCTGCATGGTGGCGGCAACATCATGGACGCGCACCATGGCGGCCCCGCAGGCCATCGCCCACACGGCCGAGGCTAGGGAGCCCTCCAACCGGTCATGGGCCTGGAGAGGCTGGACGTCCCCAACGCGCCCTTCGGGAGAACCGCCGGCGCCGAGATGCCCGATGAAGCTCTTTCGGCTGGTCCCGACCAGCACAGGGACACCGGTTGCCACGAGATCCGGGAGCGCGGCCAGGAGCTGAAGATTATGACGGACCGACTTGCCGAACCCGATCCCAGGGTCTATGTAGACCTCCGTGACACCGGCGGCGCGAGCGTCCCCGACGCATCGCTCCAGGAATTCCCTAACCTCTCCGACAACGTCGTCGTAGCGCGGATCGCGCTGCATGTCCGCGGGGGTTCCCTTGCGATGCATCGCGACAAAGCCGGCACCATGCTCGGCGGCAACCGCCGCCAGGCTCGACGAGACGTCGTTCAGCAAGGTCGCCCCCGCGCCAAGCGCGGCGCGGGCGACTGCCGCTTTGGCCGTGTCGATCGACACTCGAACTTCACCTACGAGCGCCTCGACTACGGGTAGGACGCGGCGCAGCTCCTCTTCGGGCGCGACCGCTGAGGCGCCCGGTCGCGTCGATTCACCCCCGACGTCGACCACATCGGCACCTTCCGTGATCATCTGGCGCCCGCGACGAACGGCCGCCTCGCAGTCAAGGTAGAGACCACCGTCGGAAAACGAGTCGGATGTGACGTTCAACACGCCCATCACGAGGGGAACCACACCTCAAGAGTAGAGGCTCAGCCGCCTCTACCTCGCACGTGGCCCATGGCCTCTGCCCGAGTCCTAGGGTCGGTCCGGAACAGTCCTCGTACTGTCGAGGTGACCGTGATGGCTCCTGGCTTGCGGACTCCGCGCATCGACATGCACAGGTGTTCGGCCTCGATCACGACCAGCACGCCTCGCGGGACAAGCGCCGTCTCGATCGCCTCGGCGATCTGCGTCGTCATGCGCTCTTGCACCTGGAGGTGGCCCGCAACCGCATCGACGACGCGGGCCAACTTCGACAGGCCGGTGATCCGCCCATCTTTGTTCGGGATGTAGGCAACGTGAGCCTTGCCGAGAAACGGGACCAGGTGGTGCTCACACAACGACGCGAAGGGAATATCACGGACCATGACCATCTCGTCGTGCTCAGCGCCAAAGGTGACCGTCAGGTACCTTGCGGGGTCTTCACCGGCCTCGTCGAAGAGCTCGCCGTACATGTCCGCCACCCGCGACGGCGTGCGCACGAGGCCCTCCCGGTCGGGATCCTCGCCTATGGCCGAAAGGAGCTCGCGCACCGCGCGCCGGACCCGCTCCCGGTCGACCGACCCACGGGCGTGAGCCTCGGGCACGGACGCATCGCCCGCTGAGCTCATGGACGGGATCGGTGGCGGGAAGACGCCTCAGCCGCCAATGGGGTCACGTGGGCTCTCCGGCCACGTACACGCGAATGTCCGGAAGATTGCGGTAGCGCTCGGCGACGTCGAGGCCATATCCCACCACGAACTCGGGCTCGATCTCGAATCCGACATAGGCGACCTCGAGATCCGGCCGCGGCTCGATGCTCCGCTTGACGAGCAGCGAACAGACGGCGAGGCTCTTCGGACCGCGGGCCAGAAGGCTCTTGCGGAGGTAGGAGAGCGTGAGGCCGCTGTCGAGGATGTCCTCGACTATGAGGACGTGACGATCCGTGAGATCGATGTCGAGGTCCTTCAAAATCCTCACCACACCACTGGTCTTGGTCGACCTGCCGTAGGATGACACGGCCATGAAGTCGAGCTCCAGCGGCAGCTGGATCTCCCGGGCGATGTCGGCAAGGAACATGAAGGCGCCCTTGAGCACCCCAACCAGCAAGGGAGGCCGGTCGGCGTAGTCGGCCGTGATCATCTCGCCAAGCTCGGCAACCCGCTCGGCGATCTGCTCGACCGTGAGTACGACCCTCCCGAGGGCCGGGTCGGCGTCCCACATGCTCAAGGAACTGGGCGATACCGACGAAACGCCCAGTTCCTCCCCAGAAGCTCCCCGGCCAACGAGATCGCCCACTGCCGCCGACACTAGTCGGGTACGCCAGGCATGCGCGAAAGCAGGTCGGGATCCTGCGGTTCCAGCGGTTGTCCTGGCTCCGGCTCGGATGCCCGCTCGAAACGCAATCGCCCCCGTGACCGGCGCACGCTTCTTCCCGCGCCGATATCGGCGGCAAGCGTCTCTCCAGCCGCGACTGCCAGCACCCTGTCCACGGTCGCCAAGTCAGGTGGGTGACCGCACCGCAGCCACTCGCGTAGCGCCCGGCGCCCAAGGGGAGCAGGAGCGCGCACGATCGCTCTGGCGTCGGTCGGGTCGAGCGCTGCGGCAAGCTCGCCCAGGAGGGCTGCGTCGTCAGCCAACAACCTCGCCTGCCGGCCGAGGACCGGGACGATGTCACGGTCCGCGAGCTCGCACAGCATGGGGATCAGCTCGTGCCGGATCCGGTTGCGCAGGTACGCCGGGTCACTGTTAGTCGGGTCCTCCACTGGGTGCAGACCGAGCCGAGAGCACAGATGGTGGGTCTCGGCCCGGCGCAAGGCGAGGATCGGGTGATGTGGCCCGCAGCGCATGGCCGCGAGGCCGTCGGTGGCGGCGCCACGGAGCAGGTTGAGCAAGACGGTCTCTGCCTGATCGTCGGCCGTGTGACCGGTGGCGGCGCCCACGGGCAGGGCGCCGAGCCGAGCCGAGCGCGCCCGGGCCTCGAGGTTCGGCCCTGCGCTGACGTTCACCCGGTGAACGACGACCTCGATACCGAGCCTCTTGGCGACTTCGTTCACGACATTGACGTCCTGGTCGGAGCCCTCACGCAAGCCGTGGTCCACGTGATGGGCGACGACATCACAGCCAGCGACAACAGCGAGCACCACCAGCGCGAGGGAGTCAGCTCCTCCGGACACGGCGCATGCAAGTGGCGCTCCTTCATCGGGGAACGTGCACCGCCCCATCAGCGCAGCAGCGGCCTCGTGCGCCCGTGCCCTCAGCGGGCGCGTCACGCTGGCTCGAGTGCCAGACCCCGCAGGCGTGACACCCAGCGCTCAGGCGTCTGGATCTCCGCTGCGTTCGGCAGGTTCCCGGGGCCCTGCCAGGCGAGGGCCAGGAGCTCGGGACCGCCGGCACTCTCGACCTCCCGCACAAAACGCGCCCCGTCCGCGTACTGACGCAGCTTCGCATCGAGCCCGATCAGCTGCTGGAATAGCTTGGTCAGCCCGCTGGCGGACTCGCGCCGCGCGCGGAGGACCTGCGAGAAGTGAGCAGCGTTCGGGATCAGGTCCTGGGCGGCACGGTCCATTGTGACGTCACCGTGACCCTCCAGGAGGCTCATCATCCCCTGGATCGAGCGGAGCGTTTCCAACTGCGCCGGCGAGGCGAGGGCACCGACGAGCCCGGACTCGGCAAGCGGGTTCCTGCCCGCTCGGATGTCGACCGCCACGCGTCCGATTGCCTCCACAACCTGGCGCGGGTCCGGCGACGCGATGGCGACGCTGCGCTCGACCAGGTCAAGAAAGTGGGCACGTAGCCAGGGCACGCCGGTGAACTGGGCACGGTGAGTCAGCTCGTGCAGCGCGATCCAGAGCCGGAACTCACGAGGGTCGAACCCGTGCCGACGTTCCAGCCCGACGATGTTCGGCCCGACGTAATACACGGCGTCCTGCGGGGAGTCGCTGTCCCCGAACAACAAGTCGTACTGGCCGAGTACTCGCCCGGACATCCACCCCAGTACTGCGCCCATCTCGGCTCCCGCGGCCGCCCTTCCGACCGGGCCGAGGAAGCCTGGAAGGCTTCCGCCGTTCTTGCCCGCACGCGCGAGCACCGGACCGAGCAACCGCCGAAACGAAGAGACGTTGGCGTGGATCCATTCCTCCCGCGTGGCGACCTGCGCCCGCGCGGGCCCGGCCAGCGAACGCAGGCCCGTCGACTCCTCGACGAGCGCCTCCGCCTGGGCGGTGACCTCCCCAAAGTCGATCACGAGAGAGCGAAGCGTCGCCCAGTCGACCCGGGTGTCAAGACGCCGCGCCACCCGCTCGGCAACGCGCTCGGCAACATCCCACGCCACCGGCTCATTGGGTGGCGTCATCTCAGCATGGTGTGGCGGTCCGGCCGCAAGCTCCGAAACGGTCAGTGCTCCGCACCGTCGGAGACTCCGCCAGCAGCTTGCCTCTGCTTGATCTCGCTATCGATCACAGCAGCGATGCGGACCCTGAGCTCTTCAGGCACGCTGTCGCGGCACCGGTCGGCGACCAGTTTTCGGATCTCGGTCTCGAAGCCGAACGCCTTGAGACATGGAGCGCACTTGTCAAGGTGGCGAGAGATCTGCTCGCGTCGTTCGGGCGTCATCTCACCGTCGAGGAAGTCGTAGACGCCGCGAAGCACTTCCCGACACTTGATCTTCGTGTTGTACTTCTCGCCCGTCATGCAAGCTCCATCCGATATGTCAGCACTACTGAGCCGCGACGAAACCCCGCGCCACTCCGAAGTCGTGCAACGTCTTCTCGAGCGCCCTTCTTCCGCGATGGAGGCGACTCATGACCGTTCCGATCGGAACATCCATGATGTCCGCGATCTCCTTGTAGGAGAATCCCTCCACATCGGCCAACAGGACGGTCATCCGGAAGCTCTCCGGCAACGACTCCAGCGCGACCTTGACTTCGTCGTCAGTGATCCAGCTCAACGCTTCTTCCTCGGCGCTCCGGCCGATGGCGCCGTCGCGGCCGTTCATGCGGCGGAACAGGTAAAGCTCCTCGACATCGTCGAGCTCTGTCTCCTCGGGATGGCGCATGCGCGACCTGTAGGAGTTGATGAACGTGTTCGTGAGGATGCGGTAGAGCCAGGCCTTCAGATTCGTGCCTGCTTCGAAGCCTGCGTAGCCGCGATAGGCCTTTAGGTAAGTCTCCTGAACCAAGTCCTGAGCATCCGACGGGTTGCGGGTCATCCGGAGCGCCGCCGTGTAGAGCGAGTCCATGAAACCGGTGGTGTCCTCCGCGAAGGTCGCCTGGTCAGCCACGAGCGCACCCTAGCGCCCAGCCGTCACGGTCGGGAGGCACTCCGTTCAGGTCATAAGGCTTCTCGGGTCGAGCGCCACCGCAATTCGCTGCCAACGGGCAATCCTCCGCCGGGCACTGCGAACAACCGTCTTGGCATCACACGTCGCCTGACGAGCTCCGAAGTCCCCAGGCGGCGATCCGGCGTAGGAGGCAGTCGTCGCGAGCCGAGCGAGGTCGTCGAAGGCAAGCCCTGCCTCGTCGGACAACACTCCGGTCGAGCTGACACGCGTCGCGAGCTCGAGGTAGGTCTCGTGCCGACGGCGACGTATGCCGGCAAGATCGAGCGTCTTGAGGGCCACACCCCACGCCGCGAGAGTCGCCGTGCGCGATTCGCGCCGCGAGCGTCGCAACCGCAGCCGTCTCCACAACAGAAGGCCCCCAGCCCAACAGAGCAGGCCGGCGGGAAGGACCAGAAGCCAGAGCGCCGGCAAGCTACCGGACATACGGGCCTGATACCAGCGACGACCCGTCTTGGGCTCGCCGCCTGCGCCGGCGGGCGAAGGTCGCAGGTTGTGGGCGCTGCCCGAGCTGGTCGGGCTTACGAGCGGAAACGTCGTCGTTGTGGCTGCCGGCGGCAAGACCGGAGCCGACGAACCTCTCACGCTCGTGCCGGGAGTGGGCTCGAAGTCGATCCAGCCATAGTTTTTAAACTGCACCTGGGGCCATGCATGGGTGTCGATCCCGTCAACCTGCCACTGATCATGTGCGACCGGGGCGCCGGGGAGGAACCCGATCGCGACGCGGGTAGGGAGCCCGTCGATGCGCGCAAGCACGGCGAACGCGGTGGCGAACTGCTGGCAGTAGCCAGACTGGGACTTGAACAGGAAGCTCAGCAGGCCGCGGTAACCAGGAGACGGCGTGACGACACCTGACTTCGTGCGCTCGGGAAGGTGGTAATGGAACTTCGGAGAAGTCAAGTAGGCCTCAAGGTCGAGCGCCTTGCCGTAGGCAGTGGTCGCGCCCGCCACGAGACTGTTGGCAAGCTGGGCGAGCCGTGATGGCACCGGCTGAGGGAGTTGCAGGTCCTGAACGTCGGAGGTAACCGCAGGGTCCGCCTCGAGCTGCGCCGACGACGGATCGGCCCCGATCGAGTCGATGGCGTAAACCGATCCGCGTCGCAGCGGGATGCTCGAAACTATCGGTCCGTCCGGCGCGACCACGCGAAGCTGGGCCGCGTCGGCGACTGCGAGCGGAGAGCCCCAGCTCGGAATGTCGCGACCGCCGAGCCCTGACACGTCGAAGACCTGAATCAACTGCTCGCGGCCGTACCCTTCCGGCGTCGCCGGCGGCGGCCGACGCTCGTCGGCACTCAGGGGCGGCGAGAACGACCCGAGCTCCCTCGGGGACCCGGTTGCGGTCGCGCTCCAGATGTTGCCGTTGAACTCATCCAGCGCCGCAATCAGCTCCCGGGTGGGCATGCTGCTGTGCACGGTGAACAGGGCGACGGAGGAATCGTTCACTTCCTCCTGGGCGACCTGCACGAGCGTGTTGACCTGGATGCCCTGCGGCAGGCTTCCGCCTGGAGCCAATGTGGCGGGACCACTCCCGAACCCTGCGGTGCCATGCCAGGCGACAAGAGCCGCGCTGCGCGCCCCGGGGAGGTTCGGGCCGATGACCGCTGCGGCAAGGGCAGCCAGGAGCGCCATGCGCAACATCACCGCGGCGGCGCCATCGGGTTCGGTGCGAACGCCGGGACTGGGTCCGGTATCCGACGAAGCAATGACGACTCCTTTGGCCCGCTCGCGCTCACCGACGACGGCGACGAGGTACCAGCAAGCCGAGGCGGCGATGCAGGCGAGACCAAGCACGCGCCAGCTGTCGGTGCCCAGGGCAGCGGCAAAGAGATAGAGACCCAGTGCCGGCATGAGTGCGAAGACAGCCGGGACCCTCGCCTTGGACGAGATCAGCTCGGCGAGCAGTCCTGCGGCGCCCGCCGCCCACGCCGTCACCAGAACGAGGCCCGGTAGCTCGGGAACCGGCGCGGCCCTGAGCGAGAACGCGGCCCAGGCGGTTCGGAGATCCTCGACAATGGTGTGGCAAGTGGCGTGGCCGGGCACTGCCCAAAAGAATGTGGGCCCGAGCACGACCCCGATCGGCAAGAACGCGGCCACGACGAGGCCAAGCGCCCACCAACCGCCCTGCAGGCGACGCCGGCGGCGCTCATCGCGACCGCGATCCTTCTCGCCGGTTCCTCCGGCACCGCCTCTATTCCTCCCGGATTCGGTGCGTACGGTCGCGCGGACGCCGGACAGCCCGCCCCGCGCCGCAAGGCCCGCAAGGTGCACGAGGAGAAGGCTGGAAAGCGCAGCGGTGAGCTCCCCCGGGCCACTGAAGCAGCGCGCGAACGTCGCAACTGCGATCACGTCGGTGAGCACGAGCGCAAGCCACGCACTCATCGGGCTACCTCGCTCCGCCGGGACGGCTCGAGCCATCGCCAACCAAGTCGGGTCCCTCGGCACCGAGGCTCCAGGCAGCAGCGAGCGACGCCCCAAGAGGCAGCGGCACGGTCAGTACCCGGGCTCCGGACCTGCCGCCAAGGTCCTGCGGTGCGAAGAAGCCGGTCCCCAGTAGGCTGCGCGACCCTGGACCGCGGGCATCCGCCTGCAGTCTGGCTTCAAGCTCGTCTCGCGTCGGTGAACACGCGGCGCCCACGAGAACGAGCACCACCGCCGAGTACGCCCAAGCGAGATCCGCGAGAACCGCCGGATCGGGTGGGCGCTCCCCGAAGGCGCCGACGATGAGAAGCGCCTCGTCATCGTCGGGCCGGCCGAGCTGCTCGACAGCGGTGCTGAACCGCCCGGCCGACGATGTGCGCACGGCAGCGACGCCGGCAAGAGCAAGGAGCACGTTCTGGAGGTTCTCGTGCCCCCACTGGCCGCCGGTGTCCAGGCCAGCTGTCGTCAAGAGGCGGTAGGCGCCGGAGACTCCGGCGCTCGACTCGTCGGCTGCGGCGGACAGCACGCTCGCGGCAACCTCGACAGCCCGGTCCAGCTCGGCCGCCGACGTCGCATTGTCGCCCACGTCGAGCAGCACTGTGATCGCGATCCGGTCCGGTTCGTCCCGGGTCCCGCCGTCGCGAACCATGAGATCGCCGACGCGCGCTGTCGTGCGCCAGTGAACCCGCCGCAGGTCGTCGCCCTGGGCGTAACGGCGGAGCATCGAGCTTTCGCTGACGCGCCTCTCCACAGCCGAGAGGGTGCCATGGGACCCTATGGCGCTGAGCCCTTTGGGCAGGGCCGTTGCGAGTGGCTCGACGCGAGGGCGCACGAGGCATCTAGCGGACCGGCTGACAGCCAGACGCCGCCGAGCCAGACCGAACGGGTCGCAGATCACCGCTTCGTAGGCTCCAGCATCAACGGGACCGCGCCGTTCGGTGAAGAGACCGAAACTCGCCCGTGCCCGGTCGCCGCGCGGGAGCCGTCTCACGATGATCTTGGCCGGCTGGCAAAAACCCGGGCCCTGCAAGTTGTCGGTGACGAGGGTGACCGGACTCGAGAGCGATCCGCCGGCGCTGGAGGCTTCGATCGTGAGCTCGAGCACAGCGGGTTCGCCTGCGGTCACGACAGGTGGCATCGCACGTGCGCTAACTGTGACAGTTCCCTTGACCAGACGCACCCGGACGAGAGCCGCCAGGGCCACGACCACGACAGCGGTGGCCAGTCCGAACAGCTCCGGAACACCCAGGATCCGGCCCAGGGCGGCCGCGATCAGCCCCAGCGTGATCGTCCGGCGGCCTCGGGCGGTCAGCATCCTGTCCGCTATCGGCGCCCAGTGGGTAGATCGGGCACGGGCACCTGACCAAGCACGTCGTCCAGCACGGCCTTCACTTGGCTGCGGCTCCGGCCTACTGCGGCTCGCAGCTCTAGACGGTGGCTGATGACCGAGGGCGCCATGGTCTTGACGTCGTCAGGTGCAACGAACTCCCGTCCCTCAAACACCGCCCGGGCCCTTGCTGCCCGCTGCAGGGCCAGGGCGGCTCGTGGCGACATGCCCAACACGACCGACGGGTGCACGCGGGTCGCGTTCGCGATCTGCACGACGTAGCGCCGGATCAACGGCGAGACGTGGACTGCCCGCGCCCGGGCGGCGAGCGCGATCACATCCTCAGGGGTGGCAACCGGCTTGAGAGTTTCGAGGGGCTCACACACGCCATGAGTCTCGAGCATCAGAACCTCGGACTCGACGTCGGGATATCCGATCTGGATCCGCATCAGGAAGCGGTCGAGCTGGCTGACGGGGAGCGGGAACGTTCCCTCGTGCTCGATCGGGTTCTGCGTGGCTATCACCATGAACGGATCGGGCAGTTTGTAGGTGTTCCCGTCAACGGTGACCTGCCTCTCCTCCATCGACTCGAGCAAGGCGGACTGTGTCTTCGGAGGCGTCCGGTTGATCTCGTCGCCGAGGACGATGTTGGCGAAGATCGGTCCGGGACGGAACTCGAAACTGGTCTTCGTGGCGTCGAACACGCTCACCCCTGTCACGTCCGAGGGCAACAGGTCGGAAGTGAACTGGATCCGGCGGTGACGGCACGACACAGAGGCTGACAGCGCCTTGCCAAGGCTTGTCTTGCCGACGCCGGGAACATCTTCGACAAGGAGGTGACCACCGGCGACCAGGCAGATCACCGAGAGACGAATCGCCTCGTCATTGCCCTGAACCACCTGAGCGATGTTGTGGACGATCCGCTCGAACAAACGGGATGCCTCGCACGCGTCGGCAAGGACCGGGTGCTCGCCAACTTGTACGGCACCGTCAGGGCCAAGCCCGGTTCGGGTACCGAGATCCATCCTCGCCACCTCACCTCCGAGCTCGAGAGACGCCGCCATACAAGATCATCCCAGCAGTTCGGTCACGTCTGTCCGCGGCCGGTCGGCGCGCCGGTCCAGCCCCTCTCCATGCCCAGCTTAACCAGCGCCCAAGCACACGAAGGCTCCTGCTGCCAGCGCCTCCCGGGCACTTTGATCGCCCGAGGCGAGATCTCCGAACGACACCGGCTCGTCCAGCGCGCGCGCCTGAGCAGTCGCGAGCGCCCGTGCCAGGCCGTGCCCACGAGCAAGCGCCTCGTGGAGGGCGATCATGACCGGGATCACCCCGTCGTCCGGCACAGGAGCCGCGCTCGAGACGATGGCGCGCGTCCCGAGCGAAAGAAGCGCTGCGCTGGTCCCCATGAGCTCGTTGCCGGGATGGATCTCGCAGCGTCCTGCGTCGCAGGCCGAGAGAACCATCCACTCAGGTGGTCGCACGATGCGTTCGAGGTCGTAGACAGTGAGCGGCCCGTCAGCCAGCTCGAGCGCCGAGAACTGAGGGTTGTCGGCACGAAAGGTCCCGTGGGCTGCCACGTGGGCGAGGCGTCGTCCTTCGAACGCGCGTGTGGCGGCCTGGGCGGTGGCGGCGGAGCCTCGCAAGGTCCGCGCCCTCGGGTAGAAAGCCGAGCGGATCCGGTTGATCTCCTCGGCTGCATGGGCAACCCTTGGCCCGGCTACGAGCACGACCTCACCAGCGCCCCTGGCTGCGAGCAGTGGCTCGCGGGGGTCCTCGCACTGCCGCGAGTACCACAGCGAAGCCGATGGCGACACCGTCAGAGACCGGCCTCGCAACGACGGCAGCAGCGCCCAGGCAAGGGCGTGAAGCTCCCCGGTGGGTATCACAACGAGGTCACGACCATCCAGGTCGCGTTCCAATGGCTTGAGGAGGAGATCAGCCAGGCGGTTGCAAGACCGCTCGAGAAGGGCAGCTGCCGCATAGAGGCTGGGCTGAGAGCTTCGGCGGAGCACGAGGCGACCAAGGGCGAACTGCAGCATGGAACGCTCAGTCGCCACCTCCGCCGCGCTGCCGAGACACCGCAGGCTGAACCGTCTCCGGGTACCGGTCACAGCATGGAGTCGACCGTCGTGCTCTATGTACTCCACAAGGGCTCGCTCGCCGATTGCCTCTCGCAGCTCAGCAGGATCGGGAAGATCTGGAGCCTTGGCGAAGTCTCCCTCCGCAGAGCGGCTGCGCTCTCGGATCGCAGCCTCGATTCTTCGCTGCTGGCCGACGAGCGACCGGACGTCATCGCCTTCGAGTGAGGCGCGCTCGAGGCGGGCGACGGTGTCCCGAAGCGTTGCCAGCATCCAGACGAGCCTCTCGTCGGTCGGAGGCGTCGCCCGCGGGGCCCGCAGCGCACCCGCACGCCACCGTTCCGACCAGCGCAGCACCTCCACGGCGCGTTTCGACTCGAAAGCGAGGTCCAAGCCGAGATTGGCGAGCTCCGAGACTGTGGTGGCAGTTCGCACGCGTAATTCGGTGGCCCCAAGCGTCGCTCGGTGATCGTCTGCGACTTTGAGCCCGGACCTGAGTGCTGACAGGGCGCCGGAGCGACTGCCGGCTGCAAGACGGCCCAGCGCCTCGCCATACCAGCCGCGCACGCGTTGTGCAGCCGGTCCCGAGCGTGTGCGCCTGTCGATACCGGCTGCGAGTGATCCCACGGTGTCCATGTCCCCCGTACGCAACGCGGCACGTGCGCCCATCAAGCGGCACTCGAGGCTCGGCAGCAACCACCCTTGTTCGCGGAGAACCTCCGCGAGCGTGCCAGCCTCCGCCGGAATGCGGGTTTGCACCGTGCTCGCGGCCCACCGGGACTGTGCCTCGACAAATCGCGCCAGTGCCGCCCACCGGGACCGCCCCTGGCGGACAAGCTGACGATGCGCCGTACGGGCCGCCGAGCCCGAGACCACCAAATCTCCCTCGGCGAGAGCTATCTGGCTCAGCAGCAGTCTGGCCTCAGCCAGGTCGAGCGAAGTGCCCTCCGCCTCCAACGTGGCCACGCCGACCTCGATCTGCCGCCGAGCTTCAGGGAGCAACCTCGCGGACAACAGCAGCTCGGCACGATCGATCGACAACGTCGCAGCGCCCAGCCCGCGCTTGGCAAAGTGGTGCGCGGCTTGGTCATAACGGCGTAGCGCGGCAGGGACGTCGCCTTTGAGAGCGGACACATACCCGAGGTTGTGCAGGACCTGGGCTGCCGCGATCTCACTTTCTAGCAGGCCGTAGAGGTGCAACGCCTTGTTGAGGTCCGTCTCTGCAAGAGCGAGCTCGCTGCGGTAGGCGTGGAGGACCCCTCGGTTGGAAAGGAGCCTCGCCTCGTTCAGGTGGTCACCGGCGCGGCGCAGCAGCGGCAGCGCTCGGCGGCTGTCGTCGAGTGCCTCTTCGAATCGACCGACACGAATGTGAATGAGCGCACGTTGCACAAGGACCTGCCCGCGCAGCTCCCGGGGCGCCCGCTCGGCCGCGCGATCGAGCTCGGTCAACGCCGCGTCCGGGTACCCAGCCTGCAACAGGGCCAAGACCAAGCTCAAGCGCGCCTCAACCGCACGAAGATCGAAGTTTCCCGCCTCGGCGACGGCAATCGCCCGCCGTAGTCGGTAACGCGCGACTCCGAGCCGGCCAGTCTCGCGAGCCACGAGACCGACCGTGCGATGAGCCACCGACGCTGCCTCCGCGTCAGCACGAGGATCAGATATCACTGCCAACGCGGCTTCCTCGGCCCAGAGCGGGTCGTTGGCAACCGCCGCAAGGGCTCGTTCGGCCGCGTCGAGTGACGCGTTCACAGTTTGGCTCTTCATCAGATCAGGCCCGAGGGCACACCCCCCGGAGCGCTCAGAGCCTGATCCAGCTCGTGGCGACCGGACTGGCAGCAGAGCTCACGGGACGACAGCGAAAGCTCACGGGCCCGTCGGGCACAGCCGGGATGTGGAAGCAGCCAAGCTCATCGGTGTCCACCGGCATGGAACCGGCTCGATGTCGCATCTCGACGACGGCGGCCTGCGGCGGCACGACCTGCCCCACCAGGTACCTGGTGCCGGATACCTCTAGCTCGAGCACAAGGTCGCGCGCCTCGAAAGTCAGCTGCCGGACTGCCCGTCCGCCGGAACGAACACTCCCGAGAAGCTCTCCGTCGATCATCGAGTCGTAGACAAGCGCGGCCAGCTCGTCGTCGATGGAACGCAGAGCGAAGCTCGACTTCGCGTCGGCAAGCACGTCTTCAGGCACCGGGTCCTTCTCGAGCACCAACGAGTGGAGCCTTCTGAAGGTCGCCTCGCGGGCAGTTTGTGCGGCGTCCGGCCATTCAAGGTGGACAGCGGTCCCGTCAATGCGGGCGGCCTTGTCCGCTTCTTGGTCGTCTGCGTTCATGAGACTCTCCCTTTGGTCGTGGCCGCAACCGCGCGACAGCTCTGAGACTGGAGTGGGTGAAGCGCAGTTCCGGCACCCAGCCGGTCGAGACAGCGGGCGCGAACCGGGCCGATGCTGCCAATCGGCATCTCGAACACCTCGCTCAGCTCCGCATAGCTCAGAGAAGGATCGCTCAGCAGCACGCGTAGCAGGACCCGGCACTCGGGGGCCAGGGCTTCGAGAGCAGTCCAGAGCGCTGTGCCCCGTCCGTGGCCGACCAGATCGTCGATCATTTCGAGCGCACGTTCTCCGCTCACCGGCGCGGAGCACTGTTCGGCTGTGATGTAACGCTCCTGCCGTTGCAGTGTGTCGAGGCACTCGCGCCGCGCGGTCGCGGCGAGCCATGCCCCGAGCCGTTCAGGGTCCTTGATGGAGCTGAGGCTTTCCGCGAGCCGTAGCCAGGTCGCGCGGCTTATCTCTGCGGAGTCTGCCCGGCTGAGCCCGTGACCACGCGCGACCGCCCAGACCAGGCCCGCGAAACGGTCAACCAACGCGTCCCAGGCTTGCCCGTCTCCCTCTGCGGCCTGCCGCAAGAGGCCGCCGGGGTCGACGTCATCCACGACCCAACTGTAACCACACCGCGCCCAGTGGCCGAAAAGGGCGCCCCACACAGTTCTGTCATGGCCAATTTCGATGAGAACTCCAAGAGAAGAAACGCCCCACCGCACAGCCAGGACATAATCATGGGATCACCGAGGCAAATGGGGAACAAGGACAACCGAGGGTAGACAAGGGCCCTGACCTGTGCGTGATGTGTGACGATGCCAGAGGCCTGACAAGGTGAGACGGCTGGCGGTCGTCGGTGCCGGGATCGTCGGCTTGGCCGTAGCCCGGCAGCTGTTGCGCACGAACCCGACGGCAAGCGTCGTGGTGATCGAGCGAGAGAACAAGGTCGGCTCCCACCAAAGTGGCCACAACAGCGGAGTGATCCACTCGGGCCTCTACTACCAGCCCGGCTCGTTGAAGGCGGAGCTCTGCGTCTCGGGCGGCCAGCTGTTGAAGAAATACTGCGAGGAACACTCCATTCCAGTCGATGCCTGCGGAAAGGTCGTCGTCGCCGTTGACGATTCCGAGCTGGTGAGGCTCCAGGACCTGTTCGAACGCGGTGTGCGCAACGACGTGCCCGGGCTCCGCCTCGTGGAGGGGTCGGCGTTGCGCGAGCTGGAGCCGCACGTGGTCGGCCTACGAGCCATCCACTCACCTTCGACAGCCGTGGTCGACTTCAACGCCGTCACCAACGCCCTCGCGGAGGAGGTCGCCGCTTCAGGGCAGCTCTGGTTCGGAACAGAGGTGATGTCCGTTCTCCCTCGGTCCGACGGCCTTGTGCACCTGGAACTTGCCGGCGACCACGGCGGGTACTTCGACTGCGACTTCGCGATCGTCTGCGCGGGCATTCAATCGGACCGATTGGCCCTCCGGTCGGGGGCTAACGCAGAGCCTCGGATCGTGCCGTTCCGCGGGTCGTACTATCGCTTGAAGCCTGCGGCCCAACGTCTGGTGCGAGGGCTCGTCTACCCGGTGCCCGATCCCAGATACCCGTTTCTCGGAATTCACCTGACGAGGACGGTGCACGGCGAGGTGCTCGTCGGGCCGAACGCATTTCTCGGCTTCTCGCGCGACAACTATGCGAGCTGGGCCTTCGACTGGCAGGACGTTCGGGAGACACTCACGTGGCCGGGGTTTCCCCGTTTTGCAAGGTTAAATTGGCAAGCGGGCATGCGAGAGATCTCTCACGCGATGAGCCGGCGAGGCTTCGCCTCCGCGGTTCGCCGTTACGTCCCGGAGCTGACCGCTGACGACTTGGAGCCGGCCGTGGCAGGTATCCGAGCCCAGGCGATGCTTCGTGACGGGTCACTGGTCGACGATTTCTGGCTCGACTCCCGGGGCAGCATCCTGGACGTGCGCAATGCTCCTTCGCCAGCCGCGACAGCGTCGCTCGCGATTGCCGACCACATCTGCAAGAGGGCCGGGTTGAGCTGAGCCGGACCGGACCCACGCCCATCTGCGGCGGCCGCATGGCCACCTGGCAGCCACGGGCGCAGGAGCTCCTGGCTGCTCCCGGGGGTAGCCTCTCAGGGTGCGCAAGCTGCTTGCCGCCCTCGGTGCTGTCGCCGTTGGCGTCGGGGTATCGGCTTGCTCGACCACGCCGTCGGCCACGACGCCGACGTCGTCGAGCACCCGGAGCACCGCATCATCCACGACGACCCTCCTTGCCGTGCCCGTCACCGCAAGCGGCAGGGCAGCTGCTCAGGAGATGAAGACGGCACTCCGCCACGGTGAATCGCGGTCCTCGCTGCACTATGTCAGCACCTCGGTCGGCAACGGGCTGACCACCACCATCGTTGGCGACGTCACCCAGACCTCGGGAACCCAAACGATCGTCGTCTCGTATCGAGGGACCAAAGCCACGATGGTCATCGAGCTAGTAGGCCACGAGGCGTATTTCCGCGGGGACGCCGCGGCCATCGAAGTGCTCATCAACTTGACGGCGCTTCAGTCCGCCGCCGCCGCCGGCCAGTGGGTCTCGGTCGTGCCGGCCGACCTGGTTTACCAGAGCACCGCCGCCGCCCTCACAGTCGGCTCGGTGATGTCGGAGCTCGCCCTCTCGCCGCCCCTCACCGGAGAGAAAAAGGCCGATCTCGACGGCCGTAGGGTCGTCAAGATATCCGGCGCCTGGGTGGGCGAGGGGATCACCGCCAAGGATCACGCGACAGGTGAGCTCGAGGTGACCGATGTGGTCGCGTCACTCCCGGTCGCGTTCAACGGTGCGATGCCTGCAACGGCAAGCGCCACCCGTTTTGTGGAGAACCTCGTTGTGAGCAAATGGGGAGAAGCCGTTCACGTCGTCCCTCCGGCCTCCTCGGTACCGCTCGCCGCCATCCTCAAGACCACGACGACGACGACCCAACCGGTCGTGGTCTGAACCAGGGTCTCGTCGTGCCGCCAATCGGCGACTATGCGCTCATCGGCGGGATCGCCGCAGTTTGCAGCTACTTGCTGACATTCGTGTTCCGGCGCCTCGCTGCTCGTATGTCCTTCGTCGCCGAGCCGGACGAACGCCACCTCCACCATCATGCGATCCCCTACGGTGGCGGTCCCGCGATGTTCCTCGCCTTTCTCGCCGCGATGATCGTCGCCGACCACGTCGGACACCTGAGCGGGATCTTCCAGGGTTCCTCCGAGCCTCTCGGTGTCGTGCTCGGTGCTGCGGTCATCCTCGGCGTAGGGCTGCTCGACGATGCCCGTGAGATCTCCGCTCCGGCGAAGGTGGCAGGCCAAGTGCTAGCGGCGATGTTCCTCGTGTTCCTCGGTGCCACGATGTTCTGGCTGAAGATCCCTCTCGCAGGCACCGTGGTGCTCTCCCCTGACCTCACCCCGCTGATCACCGCCCTCTGGGTGATCGGCATCACGAACGCGATCAACCTCATCGACGGCCTCGACGGGCTGGCAGCCGGCATCGTCGCGATCGCCTCGGGCGCGCTCTCCGTCTACGGCGTTCGGCTGGTGGAGCTCGGCGTGCTGCAGTCCTCCAACCTCGGGCCACTGATCGCCGTGATCACCTGTGGGGTCTGCATCGGCTTCCTCCCGCACAACTTCAACCCGGCAAGGGTGTTCATGGGTGATGCCGGTGCGTTGTTCCTCGGACTGCTGATGGCTGCCGCCACGATGGAGATCGGAGGCCGGACGGAGGGAGTGAGCGGACAGACGTACTTCTTCTACGCACCGCTGTTCCTCCCGCTGTTCATCCTCGGAGTCCCGATCGCTGACATGGCCTTCGCATATGTCCGGCGAATGGCCAAGGGCACCAGTATCGACACCCCGGACAACGATCATGTTCACCACCGACTCGTGCGCCTGGGGCACGGGCCTCGCCGGACGGTTGTGATCTTGTGGACCTGGACCGCAGCACTGTCCGGTTTCGTGTTGTTCCCGCTGTTCACGCGGGAGTCCAACGGCATTATCCCGTTCGTTGCGATCATCTTGGGCCTGCTGCTGTTCACCTGGTTCCGCCCTGGCCTGCGCAACGACCGGAAAAGGCGTGGGGGCGCGGCGCGCACCAAAGCCAAGACCCGAGCCGCAGCGCGGGTGCGGGCAGCGCCGGGGATTGGGACCACCACGGAGCTCGGGGTTGCGTCAGGAAACGGTGCTTTGCCAAGCAGCAACACGACACGACGGGTCGGAGCCCGGCCCGACGACGCCGGAGCAGGGCCGAAGACCGTCCTCAATTAATTCGGCCGCGGCGGGCGGCTCCCTCGGATCAGCCTGTGGCCCCGTTGTTCAGAAGTCGAGGTCGGAAAGCTCCGGAACTGTCCGGAGCGCTCTGGCGCGAGCCTCGAGCCAGCGCAGGCGGTCGACGCGCCTGTTGGGCTCGATGACGGCCCTGGGCCGAAGCTTGGCCGCCGCCTCCTCGAGGTTCGCCCAGGTGCCGACCGCGACTCCGGCCAAGTATGCGGCACCGAGCGTTGTCGCCTCGATGATGGCGGAGGTCTCGACCGGACGGCCGATGACGTTCGCGAGCGCTTGGGTGAACGTCCGGTTCGCGCTCATGCCTCCGTCGACGCGAAGGGACCCGATTGAAAGGCCCGAGTCGGTCTCTGCCGCCTCGAGGAGGTCGGCGCCGCGGTGGGCGATCCCTTCCAGCACGGCGCGCACGACTTCGGCTCTGCCTGACCCCCGGGTGAGTCCCAGCAACGTGCCACGGGCACCGTAGTCCCAAAGCGGAGTGCCCAGACCCAGCAGCGACGGCACGAACCAGACTCCACCCGAGTCGGCGCACGAGGACGCCAAGGCATCCGACTCGGCGACCGACGACAAGATGCCGAGGTCGTCCCGCAACCACTCGACGCAGCTGCCGGCCGACATCATGATGGCCTCAATCCCCCAAGTGATCCTGCCGCCCTGACTCCAGGCCACGATCGGGAAGGTACCGCCCGGCCCTCGTCGCGGGAAGGCCGGCCGCTGGTCTCCGACACACAGGTCGAGCATCGCTCCGGTGCCAAAGGTCGCCTTGGCAAGTCCGGGCCGGACACAGCCCTGACCGACAAGCGAGGCCTGCTGGTCGCCGACCAGGCCGGCAATCGGCGGCGCGCCTGGCAGCGCGCTGGCTTCGCCGAGCGCGCCGAGGGAGTCCACCGGACGCGGGAGAACCCCGTGCGGGATGCGCAGTGCCTCGAGCACGGCCTCGTCCCACTCCGCGGCGTTGCCGTCAAGCAGGCCGGTGACTGCGAGGTTGCTCCGGTCCGATACGTGCAGGCTGCCTCGCGACAGCGTCCAGGCAACCCAGCTGTCCACGGTCCCGGCACATAGGTCGTGCGACCGGTCTGGATCGGCGATGTCGAGAAGCACGGCTAGCTTGGTCGCGCTCTGGTTCGGTGCGAGGCGAATCCCCTGTTCCTGGAGCGCCAGGCAGTATCCCACGGTGCGGAGGTCCTGCCACCCGATGCCCGGCCCTACCGGGTCGCCTGTCGCGCGATCCCAGACAACCGTCGACGCCCGCTGGCTGCTGATGCCCACCGCGTCGACGCTTCCGCATTCTGCAAGTGCAGCCATCGACACCTCGAGAACGGCCCGGGCGATCTCGGCCGCGTCGAACTCGACGAAGCCCTGTGAGGGGGAGCTGGGCAACACCTGGAGCTGATGAACGTGCTCGACGGCGGAGTCGGGCCGCACGACGGCAGCACGAACGCCACTCGTCCCTACGTCGACAGCCAATACGCTCATCGCTTGCCTCCTCCCTCCGGCACCCCGTCCGCCTGTCTCAACGGCGACAACGCCACAATAAGAGGTGGCGGGACCCAGATACCGAATGCCGGCGTTGTCAGCCGCGGCAGTACCATGCGACGATGGGGCGTCAGAGTCGACCCGCAGGTGCGCAAACGCCCGGCGACAGGGCAGCGGGCCGATCAGCTCGAGGCCGGCCCACAGATGTCGCCCCGCGGCGGAGACATGTCACCGCAGTCGGTATCGCCGCGTTGGTGCTGGCCGGGGCCGGGTTCGTCGCATACGCAATGGTGATCTCCCGGGAGGTCCCGACGTCGAAGTACGCGAATCTCGTCCTCTACGCGTCTCCGGCCAAGGTTCCCGGCTTCGATCTCGCACGTCTCGGGAGTGGCGCGAAGCTCACCTCGGCGATACTCGCCGGCGGCCCGGCCGCAGTGAACTGGTTCCAGTCGACCTGCGTCGCCTGCCAGGCCGAGCTCGGCACGTTCGCATCCGTGGCCGACAAAGAGCACACGAGGATCAACTTCCTCGGGGTCGACGTCAACGACCCGTCGCCTGCGGCGGCCCTGGCCATGGTGCGTCGGTCCGGGGCGGAATATCCCGTTGCGCAAGCACCCGGTATCGCGAGCATCTCCTTGGCGACCCGATTCGGGGTCGGCGACCTGCCGGCCACTGTCTTCGTCAACGCGCGCGGCGACATCCTGGGTGAAGTGCTCGGCAAGGTCTCCCGTGCCGAGCTCGTCGCCCTGCTCGCGAACCTCGCAGCCGGCCGGCCGCTCAACTCCTGATCGCGAAGCACGAACGAAGTGGGCGGGACAGCTCCTACACTGCGCTTGCGCTGTTCGGCATGCAACATCTCTTCTTTGCCAAGATATTTAGCACTAATTATTGAACGGCCCCCTCGCTCCCTGACTGTTCGACGGCGGTTGGCTCGCCCACGAGGAGATCACCCATGACCCTGGCAATCCAGCTGGAAGATCTGCACAAGACCTTCGGACATACTGTGCGGGCCCTCGATGGAGTCAGCTTCGGAGTGGAGCAGGGCACGATCTTCGGGCTGCTCGGCCCGAACGGAGCTGGGAAGACCACTGCCGTGCGGATTCTTACGACGGTGCTCCAGCCCGACAGCGGTGTGGCCCGCGTGCTGGGTCACGACGTCGCGGCCGAGCCTGACGTCGTGCGCAGGCTGATCGGGCTCGCCGGTCAGTTCGCGGCAGTCGACGAGAACCTCACCGGTGCCGAGAACCTCTGGATGGTCGGAAGGCTCAACCACATGTCCAGGGCACCGCTCAGGGAGCGCTCGTCCTCGCTTCTCGAGCAGTTCGGCCTGGCCGAAGCGGCGAACCGGCCAACGAAGACATACTCCGGGGGGATGCGCAGACGCCTTGACGTCGCCGCCTCCCTCGTCGCGCACCCGAGAGTGCTCTTTCTCGACGAGCCGACCACCGGCCTGGACCCGGCGAGCCGCGCGGATGTGTGGACCATGATCGAAGGTCTCGTCGCCGAGGGCACGACAGTGCTCCTGACGACTCAGTACCTGGAGGAGGCAGATCGGCTCGCCGAGCACTTGGTTGTCATCAACCACGGCAGGGTCATCGCAGCTGGAACTCCGGCCACCTTGAAGGCGAACATGGGCGTCACCGTTCTGGACCTCGGTCTTGTTGACGAGAGGACCGCGCTGCGTGCTGCCGAAGTGCTCAAGACGGTGAACGAAAAGGCCCCCGTCGTCTACGGCCGCACAGTGGAGGTCAATGTGAACGACGGCCCTCGCATCGTCACCGAAGCGCTGAGGATTCTCGAGGTGGAAGGCATCGCGCCGACAACCCTCGCTCTCCGCGAGCCAAGTCTCGACGATGTGTTCCTTTCTCTCACCGGACATCGTGCCGAAGCCGAACTGGCTGAAGGAGGGGCGAGTCTCCCGAGCCCGAATGGACGCCGGCAAAAGCACCGGGGAGGCCGAAGCTGATGAACATGACCACGACTACGGTCCCGGCGCCGCACGCCCCTGCCGAGGGTCTGCCACCGTCTGGCGGTCGGCTCTACTGGGCAATCGCCGACATGCTGACGGTGACCAAACGCAATCTCATCGGCTACACGCGTGTACCCGAAGCCATCTTTTTCTCCAGTGTGCAGCCGATCATGTTCGTCCTATTGTTCCGGTACGTGTTCGGGGGTGCGATCCCGACGCCCGGTTACCATTACGTGCAGTTCCTGCTCCCGGGCATATTCGTCCAGACCGTCGCCTTCGGGTCGATCGGCACCTCCATCGGCCTCGCCGAGGACCTTCACAAGGGCCTGATCGAGCGGTTCCGCGCCCTCCCGATGTCACGCTGGGCCGTGCTCGCCGGCCGGACGACAGCCGACTTGTGCCGCAATCTGTTCGTGATGGCCCTGATGACCGCAGTGGGATACGCCGTAGGCTTTCGCATCGGGACAAACGTAGGAGAGTACCTCTTAGGGATCGTCCTCCTCCTGCTCTTCGCGTACGCACTCAGCTGGGGCTTCGCCTTCATCGGGCTTTCCGCACCCAACAGCGAGACTGCACAGCTGATGTCGTTCCCGCTCCTGTTCCCGCTGACGTTTGCATCTTCGGCGTTCGTGCCCTTGCAGTCGATGCCAGGCTGGTTGCAGGCGTTTGCCCAACATCAACCGGTGACCATCCTCGTGAACGCCGCGCGCGATCTCATGTCGGGAGCACCCAAGCCGGACCTGGTCTTCCCACCCTTCACGACCATCGTCAGCACCGGCCGCACGAGCTCTACGGTCTTCTGGGCGGTCGTGTGGTCGCTGGGAATCCTCGCCGTCCTGGCACCGGTTTCGGTCCGCCGCTACCGGCGCCGAGCGCTCTGACCACGCACACCGGCCTGTGGGCCCACGCTGACAGAGCAAGTGTCCAGCCCGGCGACCTGTCGCCTACGATGACCAGGCCAGGGCCGGCGCGATACCGGTCGGCCCCGGTGCTAGGCCATGGACACAACCCGCCCGGGTAGCTCAGTGGTAGAGCAGCGCACTCGTAATGCGCAGGTCATGGGTTCGAATCCCATCTCGGGCTCCCGATGGCATAAGTGCCACACGGACCAGCAGTAGCCCAGTTCACAGCCCTAAGCGGTGACCGGCGGTATCACCCAGCAGACCCCGGTCCCTCATGATCCGCCCCATCCCGGCCGATACATCAGAGAGGTGAACGCGATTGTCCGTGCGGCCGTCGACTACGAGGCGTTGTTCGAACGTGCACGTCTGGCGGCGACGCCGGAGGCTTGTGAGACGTGCTTGGTCGAAATCGCGCGGGCGCTCGAGTCGGCAACCACTCCTGCCGACCAGGCCCAGCTGCTCATGTGCCGAGCGCGAGTGAGATCGAACCAGTGGCTGACCCGCGAGGTCTGTGAGGACGCCGTCGCGGCGATGACTCTCTTCGAAATGGCCGGCGACGATGAGCTTGCCATCGCCGCGGCGAGTCTCGGTGCGGCTCACGCTTCCCGCCTTGGCGAGGTTGCGCTCGCCTCGGACCTGGCGACCAGGAGCATCCTGGGCCTGGACTCGGTCAGCGACAACCGTCTCCGGTGGGAGATCACCAACCGGCTCGGTATCTTCTGCTACTCACTGTTTGACTACGACCGGGCAGTGGAGATGTTCGAGGTCTCACTCGCCGCCGCTGAGCGCTTGGGTGACGAAGAGAAGGTCTGCCGTCAGCTGCAGAACATCGCTGACGCGTTGCTTCTTGCCTCCCGCCAGCAGCAAAGGTCCCACTTGGGGACCGGCGCCGACAAGCTCGAACGCGCTGAGGCGACCGTACGAAGATTGCGCCTCGAGGGGTCGGCAGAGCTCAACCGCCGGTTCGGCAGCCACCGCCTGCTGGCAGAGGTCCTCTGCGACTTAGGCCGCGCGGAGGAAGCGCTGCAGGTCATGACAGAGTTCCCGGGCGAGGTGAACGTCATCATGCAGGCAGCTCAGCGCGCCGCCACGGCGCTGGTAGAGGCCCGATGTCTCCGCCTGGCAGGCCGGGTGGAGGAAGCCTTGGCTGCCGCCCACCGCGGCATGGGGATCGGCGAGACGAGCCACGACGAGCACGAGTTGATGCTTGCGCTCGAGGAGCTGGCCGCTTGCGAGGAGGCTGCCGGTGACTTCGAGAACGCACTGGCGGACACCCAGGAAGTCAACAGACACATCCGAGCGATACACGAGGGCCAGACAAGACAGCTTGTGCAACAAGTCTGGGCACGCGCGGACATCGAGATGGAGCGCACCAATCTCCAAGCCAAGGCAGCGGAGGCCACACGGTCGGCGGAGGAGGACATCCTCACTGGCATCGGCAACAGGAGGCTGCTCGAGCGCTTCCTTTGTGAAGAGGCGGTGCGGCAAACCGAAGTGGCCTGCATCATCGCCGACATCGACTCGTTCAAGGAGATCAACGACACGTTCGGCCACGACGCTGGCGACGCGGTCCTGCGGCAGGTCGGCCAGCTCTTCTTGAACAAGACACGAAGCGGGCAGCTGGCCATCCGCTACGGTGGCGACGAGTTCGTGGTGGCGCTGTCGGGCGTCGACCTGGCAACTGCCTATGGATTCGCCGAGCGGATACGGCTCGCGGTCTCGAGTCTTGACTGGATGACCGTAGCGCCCGGCCTTCAGGTCACGATGAGCTTCGGGGTTGCTTGCGGCCCGGCAAAGGGCTGGCAGGCTGCGCTCACCGCCGCGGACG
The DNA here is from genome assembly GCA_963807575.1 of uncultured Acidimicrobiaceae bacterium. Lineage (GTDB taxonomy): Bacteria > Actinomycetota > Acidimicrobiia > Acidimicrobiales > Bog-793 > Fen-455. The sequence continues at coordinate 232,787 of CAWECD010000007.1, read as the reverse complement.
AGCGACTTCTCGCCGGCAAACGACGGGGCAGGGACACCGTTATGGCCTCTGTTGACACCCTCACTGCTTGAAGGCGCCGATCCCGTAACGAGCGGAAGGCAGATCACCCGAACCAGGTCGGCCGGCGCCGACGTCAGGATCTCAGGAAAGGGCTCGCCGCCGCGGACCGGTCAACGCCACCACGAATGCGACGATGATGAGCACGGCGCCGAGCGCGATACCCGCGTAACCACGCTTCGTGTGCTTGCTGACCACGTGAGCCGCGTACCCGGGGAAGAACGTCGGCAGCGAGTGTGCCGGCTGCGTGAGGTACAGCACACCAGCCACGACGGCGGCAATTCCGACGATGACCAGGATTAGCGCTAGCACACGTCGCACGGGTCCACATTACTCATCGACGGCTCACGCACCGGGCTCGTACTCGTGACAGGAAGCGGGGGGACGCGGCACAAAGTCGCCCGCGTTCGCTCCCGTGGCAGCGTAGGAGCGGGTGGTAGGCCAGGTAGCGGGCGGGTAGGGCGCGCAGGCCGCCGAGGTTGACAGGTCCGCCACAGTCGCCTCGGAGCTCTTGGAGCGCGCGTTGAACTCATTTCGCCAGAGTCCTGAGTTCGTCACCGAGTTCGAACAAGCCCTGAAAGCGTTCTCGATGGGCGATCTCGACCTGGTCGCCTCTCGTCTGTACGAACAGTCTGCGAAGCGGGCCCAGCGTCGGGCAAATCTGAATCCGAGTCTCCCGGGTTCGCCTAAGGCGTCTGGTCGGAGTTGACGGCCGAGCCCTGAGGGTCGCAAAGGTGCTGCTACCACGAGGTGGGCTCCACAGTCTGACCACCCTCAATTCGAGTCTGGCCGGGGCAATAATCCGTGCCGGAGGGTTCGAATGGCGCGCAAAGGCTGAAACCGTCGGAGTTCGGCGACCGACAGTCGCGTCGCGGTGAGCGCTCGGGCAATTCGAGTCTCGCGGCACCACTTCAGGGCTGCCTTTCACCAGCACTGGAGCGGCTACCTCACCCTGATCATCCTGATCGGGTTGGTGGGTGGTGTGGCCATGGGCGCGGCAGCCGCCGTTCGGCGCACGCAGGCAGCGTTTCCTGCCTATCTGGCCGCCTCCCACGCGTCGGACCTCCAATTCCAGGTTTATAGCTCCCAGTCCGTCGCCTCGTTGGAGTACCTGACCAAGGAGCTCGAGCAACTACCCAGGTAACCCGAGTGGCGATCGCCCCAACCTTGTTCGTCATCCTGCTCGGAGCGAACGGAAAGTCGCTCCCGACCAGCGTCAATGACAGTGAAATCACGACCATCGGCAGCGTGAGTGGGGAGTACTTCACCCAGGATCAGGTGGCTGTGATGGCTCGTCGGATAGCGAATCCCAAGAGCACACACGAGATGGTGACAACGGCGGAGACGGCGAAGCTGGCGGGCTGGCGTCTCGGTGAGACCGTGGAAATGGGAGACTTCACAGTGGCCCAGATCAACTCGGGGGTCAATCCGGCTACGGCCAAGCCCGCATTGAAGTTCTCGGTCCAACTGGTAGGTCTCGTTGTGTTCTCCAATCAGGTCGCCAGCGACGACATCGATCGTTACTCGACCCATCAACTGTTGACCCCGGCGCTCACCGAGAGGCTCCACGCTGGCGCGACGTACCCGGACTACGGGCTCCGCCTCCGAGGCAACAGTCGCGCCGTGGCTGGAGTTGAACAGGAGACAACTCGGCTCGTCCCCAAAGGTACCCCGTACGCCTTCCTTGTGACCTCGGTGACCGAGGGTCGGGTCGAGCGGCCGAGCGAACCCGAGGCGATCGCCCTCGCCGTGGCTCTCTCGCCGTTGGCGCCGCTCGGTCCGGCGCGCCAGGTCGACCGGACACCGAGGTTCGCCTTTGATTGGACCGTGCTCGGGGCCGGATTCGCCATATTGGCTGTCGGTCTCAGCGCCCTGACCGTGGTCCTGGCTCAACGCAGGGCGGCGCGCCGGCGCATCGGACAGGGGTCCGAGCCCGTGCAGCAGGGATCGGCCGTGGTCAACGCTGCAGCGCGTTACGGTCTTCCCGCCCCGGCGGTCGCGGGCTCCGATTCTCCCTCGAGGCCGGTCATGGCCGGTCTGCCGTGCCGGTCCGCTCGGTGCTGGTCGGGTCAGTGCTGACGGTGACTGTCGTGGTGGCCACCGTCACCTTCGCCAGCGGGCTCAACACGCTCGTGTCCCACCCCGCGCTGTACGGGTGGAACTGGAACTTCGCCATTGAACCGGAGGGGGGTGACAACGTCCGCCCCTGGTAGGCCGCCTTCTCGAGCACGATCCCGACGTCGCCGCGTGGACCGGATTCGGCTACGCAGACGTCCAGATCGACGGCCAAACTATCCCGGCGCTCGTCGACACCACACACGCCGCTCTCAGCCCGCCCATTCTCTCGGGACATGCGATCCAAGCGGGAAACCAGATCGTCCTCGGCGCTGCGACACTCGCCGCCCTGGGCAAGACGATCAGGCAATCGGTTGTCGTCAGCTACGGGTCCCAAAGGGAGGCGCCGATCTACCAGCCGTTGACTCACCTTGTCATCGTGGGCACGGCCACGATGCCAGCCATCGGGACCGCAGGGACTCTCCACCCCCCCCATGGGCACCGGGGTGCTGCTCTCGGAGGCCATCTTTGTCCCCGCCCTTGCTGGGGCGCTCATCCATGCCGATCCCAACCTCAATAGCCCGGCGATCGATGTGGTGCGGGTTCGTAGCGGTGTCACGTCATCGGTCTCACTCTCGGCGCTTCGGTCCGTCGGCGACGACGGGACATTGCGTTGCTCAAGGCCCTTGGCTTCACCAGTCGTCAACTGGCGGTGGTCGTCGCCTGGCAAGCGTCTGTAGCCGCCATCGTCGGGATCATCCTGGGCGTGCCGGTCGGTATCGCCCTCGGACGATGGCTCTGGGACTTGTTCGCCCGCTCCATCTACGCTGTCCCGCTGCCCGCGGTGCCGGCACTGGAGGTCGCCTTCGTGACACTCGGTGCCCTCGTCCTGGCCAACTTGGTGGCCGCCGTCCCGGGACAGATGGCGGCCCGGACGCCTACGGCCCTCATCCTCCGAGCGGAGTGAGCCAGTCACGCCTCCCGGCCTGGGATCGCAAGATCTCCCGGCACATCTGCACCTGCGCTACTCGCAAGGGCTCCCTTGGTCGGTAGATCCGCGGAGACCCTGTACTACGGCGCCCGCAGTAGTTGTGCCGGACTGGTTCGCGCTGCCGCCAGCGCCGGTGCGACAGCGAGGAGGTTTGCCACCACGATGACGCATGCGACCAGTCCCACAACCAGCCAGATCGGTACCACCGGGACAGGGACAACCCCCAGGTTGGTGGCGAACGCCTTCCACACCAGGCGACCGGCCACTATTCCCACCGGAACGCCGATGACGATCCCGATGAGCGCCAACGTGGTGGCCTGCCAGGCTACGGCGGAGGCAATCTGGCCTTTCACGAAGCCTAGTGCCTTCAAGAGCCCGGTTTCGCGTCTGCGGCGCGACACGCTCACCACGAGCAGATGAAGCAGCGTCGCCGCACCGAACAAAGCCAGCATTGCGCCGAAGATGAGTGGGAAGTTGACCGCCTCGCCGAAGTTGACCAGAGATACCGGCGCGCTCGGAAGTGCGGTGATCGATTGGTACGTGTCGAGATAGTGGCGGATTGCCGCCAGTCCGCGTGGACCGGACATGACGCTAACCAGGAGCCCACCGCCACCTGTTTCCTCCAGCGCCTCCTGTCTGCACGTCGCTTGCTTGGGACCCGGAGGGCACATGGCGTCTTGGTAGCCGGCAATGGTGAGCACCGCGCCAATCCCCAGGCCCACGACACCACCGAGCACTGGAAAGGAGACCTGGGAGACCACCTGGAACGGCAGAGTTCGCCTGCCACCCGACGGCAACGACACGGTGACGTGGACGACCGAGCCCAAATGGGCGCCGACTTGGCGCATGGTCGTTTCGCCGAGGCCGATCTGGCCATCACCGCTCGGAAAATGCCCACCGACCAGCGCGAAGACAGGTCGACCACGGATAGAAGTTGCCGCAACGGCCGGCAAAGCAAGGTTGTTGACGGAGATCTCGGTGACAATGCCGTGGGTGATACCGGTGACGGCACCGTCATGCTCGAGGCTTCGGAGTAGGGCGGGGTCGGGCGCGGGAGTCACGTCAGTGAAGTTGAGCTGGAACGCGGCGCCGTACAGCTCGGGCGTGGCCGTGAGATGCGAAAGGCTGGCACCGAATACCCCCGTCCCGCACAGCGCGATAACCGCCATCACCATGCCGACAAGAGCGCTGCCCACCGGCACTGACGTCGCGGAGGACGTTCGCTGGATGGCGTGACGAACACCGATAAGCGCGCTCGGCGATACACCCATCGTGGCCAGTCGAGCTGCCACCGCAGAGGGGTGGGAGGCGGCCGGCCGGTCGTCAGGCCTCAAAACACGCGCGGCCCGCCTTGCCGTCCAGAATCCAAGAGCGAGGACGACCGCCACCGTGGCGAGCGCGCCGAGCAGCAGGACGGGGGTGTCAAAGGCCAAGCCCGTAGCGGGTTCGGCGATGCGAGCCTCGCCAACCGGAGCCAGTGGTGACAACGCAGTGGCGAGGACGACCGCGCCGCTCGCACCAACGAGCGCCACAGCCAGGTTTCGCGTCATACCGAGCGCGACCAGCTGGCGCCGATCGGCACCGAGGGCTGCCATCGTGTGATAGTCCCGGCTCTCGGTAATGCTCTGGCGGGCAACTGCCTGGCCGATGACCACGAGACCGACGAGAGCGGCTAACGCCGCCAAGATCCACCAGCCAACGGCTTGGGGATGAATCGACCGTTCGACGAATGCGGTCAGCTCATCGGCACTCTCGTAGCCCTCCACGCCGGCCGTGCTGAGGCTGTGCATGTCGGAGGCAAAGCGTGAAAGGCCAGCTGCACCGTGACGCAGGCGAACGAGGTACTCATAGAAGTCGGCGGTGTGTGGGATCACGGTGCGGAGGAACGCGGGCGTGGCGTACAAGTCGTATGAAGGACTCGACCCGGAAGGGAACTCAACGAGGGACGCTTCGATCCCGACCACGTGCAAGGCGATCGCCGGGCCCAAGGGTCTCGGTGGTATCCCGGTGGCGTTGTTTATCGCCGAGAGTTGCGACCGAGCGTAGAACGGGACGTGAATCACGGTCCCCAGCTGCACTCCGTCGTCTTGTTGAAGGTTGAACGATGCCAGCACTTGGTCGGGCGCGGACGGGTCAGGCAAGCGACCAGAGACAAGCTTCCACAGGGACCGACCCTTGGTCGACAAGACTCCCACGCTGAGGTCGCTCGGATTGATCGGGCGACTGCACTCGCAGGTTGGTTGACCACTGGTGGGTGTGATCAGCTCTGTGAAGGAGGCAACCTCGGGAAGCTTTGCCAGCTGCGGCACGGGTCGGACGGAGTACGCGACCGCGTCGAATCCATGGGCATCGACAAACCGGGGAAACGCAGACTCCGTGCGACGACCTGAGGCGGCGGCAGCGAGCACAAGCCCGCCGACGACGCTGACCAGGAGCGCAACGGCCAACCATGAACGCCATCGACGGCGCAGCTCGGCGCGAAACAGCAGACCAATGGCTCCCAATGAGTCCCCCTCACCTCAATGCCTCGGACCCTATCTTCTGATCGTCGGTGGCTGGATTGCCAAGGTGGCTAGCCTGCGTACTTCCACCGCGCCAGCACCCCTTCGGTCGGAGGGTGCTCCGCAACCCCGGCCTGAAAGGCAAGCCTCACCGCCCCCATGGCCTCCGTTCGCGCTTCAAGTCGGCGAGCACGGCACGAGCAGCTCCCACCCCGCACATCCCGTGCACGCCGCCACCGGGTGGGGTGGAGGCGGAGCAGAGGTACAGCCCCTGCGCGCCTGTTCTGTACGGGTTCCACCGCATGGTGGGCCGGAAGATCGTCTGGCGGAGTGTGCCCGCGCCGCCGCTGATGTCGCCGCCGACATAGTTGGGGTTGTGAGCTTCAGCATCCACGGCTGTCATGGTCGAGCGCGCGAGAACGAGGTCCTTGAAGCCCGGCGCGAACCGCTCGATCTGAGCCTCGATGCGTTCTGTCATGTCGACATTCGAACCCCGGGGCACGTGGCAGTAGGCCCACAGAGTTTCGTGCCCGGCCGGCGCGCGGGTCGGGTCCACGACGCCCGACTGGACGACGAGGCAGTACGGGCGAACGGCGTGACGACCCGCCGCGACCTCCGACTCGCTGGCCGCAACCTCGTCAAAACTTCCCCCTACGTGCACGGTTCCGGCCCGTCGGCACACTGACGCCATCCATGGCACCGGACCCGACAAGGCCCAGTCGACCTTGCAGATGCCCGGGCCGGGGTGGAATCGTCCGGCTGCGTCGCGGTAGCGGGCGGGGAGCCGTCGCCCGGCAACAGCGAGAAGGGTCTCCAAGGAGGTATCGAACAGCACCGCGCGGGCGGCTGGGAGCTCGGCGACGTCTTTCACCCAGCTTCCGGTGTGCACGGTTCCTCCGGCGCTGGTGAGCTCGCTCAAGAGTGCGTCGACAAGCCGTGCACTCCCTCCTCTCACGAGAGGCCACCCCCCGACGTGAGCCACGATCGTGAGGAAGATGCCGAAGGCAGCGGTGAGCGGTGCGTCGAGAGGGAGCATGGCGTGTGCGCCGACCCCGGCCAGGAGGCCCTTGGCCTCTTCGGTGGAGAACCGCCGGATGAGGTGGGCGACCGGCGGCACTCCAGCCAGTGCGAATCGGGCCATGGCGATCGGATCATGCGGCGGAGACCGAAGGGGCGCGAGCACAGTCGGAACGATCGTCGCCGCCGCCTCGACCAGTGGAGAGAACAGCCGGGTGTATTCGGCGCCGTCCGCGCCTAGTGCGGCAGCGGTGTCGCCGACCGTGCCGAAGACCGCCCCGGCACGGTCCCGATTGAGCGGGTGGGCGAACGCCACCTCGGGTCTGCAAAGCTCGACTCCGAGTCGCTCGAGGTCGAGCTCGAGGAAGAACGGCGACAGCGGCACCATGGACTGGACGGTCGAGCAGACGTCGTGGCGGAACCCCGGCAAGGTGAGCTCCTCGGTTCGACAACCTCCGCCAGGGCTGGTCGACCCCTCGAACACCTCTACACCCAGGCCGGCGCGCGCCAGCACCAGTGCGGCCGCCAAACCATTCGGGCCGGATCCGACGACGACGGCGTCAGGCGTGACCAGCGCGGCTGATCCTCATAGCTCGAGCACGAAAGACTCCGCTGCGACGATGACCTTCGGCTCGGGGCCGAAGCGCTTGGGCAGCTCGTCGAGGGCGTTGTCGGTGCGGTCCGGCATGTGGTGGAACAAGACGACCCGTCGTGCACCGGCGCGCCGTCCGAGCTCGACCGCGTACTCGACCGCCGAATGGCCCAAGAAGGCTGCGGTCACCAGCTCGTCGGCGGTCAGCTGCGCGTCGTGGACGAGGGCGTCTGCTCCCTCCGCGAGCTGTAACGCCCGAGCGTGGTAGTCGCCCCAGCCATCAGGCCCGGTGCCGAGCACTGTGGGGCAGTGGTCGGGCATGTAGGTGAGCACTGAATTCCCGTCGCTGACCCGGTAGCCGTAAGTGCGTCCCCCTTTGTGCGGGATCTCGACAGCCTCAATGCTGAAGCCCTCTGCCTGCATCACCCCGGGCGCGAGAGTGGAGAAGCTCCACTTGCCGCGCAGGCCCTCGGGGCCGATCGGGAAGTGCGGCGGCGACATTCCGCGGGCCAGCACCTCGACCGCACCGGCACCGTCGGGCTGCTCGGGCAGGAACAAGTCGACCCGCGAGTCATCGCGGTCTCCCGCGGTGAAGAACGGCAGACCGTGGACGTGGTCCCAGTGGAGGTGAGTAAGCAGGACCGTGCCGGCGAAGGCAGCGCCGCCGGACACCGCGCTGACGCGCCGGATCCCGGTGCCGGCGTCGAGGACGAGTGTCGGCGCGGCATCGCCATCGTGGGCGAGCGCTATACACGAGGTGTACCCGCCGTAGCGGACGAAGTTCTCGCCGGGCGCCGGCGTCGAGCCTCGGACACCCAAGAAATGGGCACGCACCCTTTTCAGCCCGCTCCCAGGTCTTCCCGGCGGTGCCCGGTGGACAGCTCTTCGAGCGCCAGCCGGTCCAGTGACTCGGCGGGGACCGAGGCCACACGGCAGGCGGTCACCGCGACGAGCGAGGAGGTGCGGGCCCCGCTCTCCAGGTGAGCACGCTCACCCAAGAGGGCTCCCGGGCCGTACTCGGCCAGGCGCCTGCCACCTACCTCGACACGTAGCACGCCGTCGAGGACCAAGTAGACCTCGGAGCTCTGGTCACCCTGGCGTACTAGGTTGGTGCCCGCTTTCACTTTCTTGATCTTAGGTTTGGCCGCCCCGCGCATCACTCGGGTGGACAGCGAACGCTCGAGGGCGGACTCTACGACGGTGACGAGGGCCTCGGATTCCTGGTCTCCCCAGGGCGTGTGGGTGCCGAAGGACTTGCGGTACCAGTCCTTGAAGTCGATGAGGCCCGACTTGCTCGTGAGATGGCCCTCCTGGTCGTAGACCCAGTGACGCGGGAACCGGCTGGCTCCGACGAGCGCCCCCTCGGCCCGGCCGTCGGCATGCAGGGTGAGCGAGAGCGTGGTCCAGGCCAGCGGGGCCTGCCACTGGATGAACGGTGCCCGCCGGACCCGGCGGGGGGCGGGCATCCCGGTGCGGCCGCCGGCGGTCTGCGTGAAGCGCCTCCAACTGTCGCCGCGCTCGGGCCTGTGCTGGATGTCGGGGAGGGCAACCGCCTGGAAGACGTGGCTCAGGCCGCCGATGCGCACCGTGGTGCTCCCGATCCGGCCGCCCCCGCTGTAGCCGGCCTTGGTGATCCTTCCCGCCCTGTCCACCTCCACCCAGGCCGCGAGATGGTTGGCGAAACGGAAGCGGTCCGCTTCCCGCAGCTCGTCGAGATCCCCGAGAACATCGGGCGGCGGCTGATCGTAGTGGGCCACCCCGGCATCAAAGGGCAAGCGGGTGCTCCCCAACACGGCTTCAGAAGGGATCCATGAAAGCGAGGTGATGCAACTCTCGTATCGCATGTTCCCATGTTCGGCCTGTCGCCGAGCAGGGAGAAGGGTGTTGCCAGGATGCCGGGGGTGGTCCTAACACCCCCTCGTGTCTGGGGGTCTGCCCCCTGGTGTCGCAGTTCCCGATGTGCGACAACTTGGGTGGCATGAGCGGCATGGGCGATACTCACGCGAAGACGATCAATGTTTTTCTGGCCGATGACAACCTCATCGTGCGCGAGGGCGTGCGCGCCCTGATCGAACGTCACAAGGACCTCTCTGTTGTCGGCGTGGCCTCGGACTTCGACGGGACTGTCGCGGGGGCGAGCGCGACCGAGCCCCACGTGCTCGTGACCGACATCCGCATGCCGCCTTCGTTCCACCGCGAAGGCATCGACGCGGCCAAGGAGGTGCGCAAACGCCACCCGGGCACCGGTGTCGTGATCTTGTCGCAATACGACGATCCCGAGTACGCGGTGTCGTTGCTGGCCGAGGGGTCAGCCGGCTACGGCTACCTCCTGAAGGATCATATTGCAGAGGGCAACCAGCTCGTCGATGCCATCCGGGCGGTAGCGACGGGCGGGACCGCGCTCGACCCGGCCATCGTCGAAGCCCTCGTGCGTCCGGTCACCTCGGGCGGCGAGCTCGACGAGTCTGAGGAGTCGCTGCTGGCGCTCGTGGCGGAGGGAAAGCCGATAAAGGCGATTGCCGCCGCGCGGGGGCTGCCACCACAAGCGGTGGACGCCGCGGTGGAGGCCGTCTTCTTGAAGCTGGCCCAGGGGGTCAGCGCCGGCAACCAGGGAGCGCTCCAGCGCCTACGCCTCTTGCACCAGGCCATCGTGGACCGCGAGGAGCAGGGAGAGACGCTCTCTCGCCTTCTGCCCGGGGGCCTGGCGGAGAAGCTGCGCTTAGAGGGACGACGTATCGGCGAGACCGAGCGAGTGGAGGTGACAGTCGTGATGAGCGACATCCGGTCGTATTCGACCATCGCAGAGCACGCGGACCCAAGTCAGCTGGCCGGTCAGCTCAACACGCACCGTGCCGCGATGAACAAGGCCATCCTGGGCGAGGGCGGCACCGTGATGCAGTTCGTGGGTGACGCAGTGATGGCAGTCTTCGGCGCACCTGTCTCCCAGGCCGACCATGCCGACCGCGCGGTCGCCGCCGCGGCTGCGATGCATGCCGGTCAAGCCGAGATCAACGCACGCTGGATCAAAGAGAACCTGCCCCCCTTCGGCCTCGGCCTCGGGCTGTCGACTGGCGAGGCGGCCGCCGCCCTGCTCGGTTCAGAGGAGCGCCTCGAGTACACCCTCGTAGGCGACACCGTGAACCTGTCTCAGCGCCTGCAACAGCTGGCCGCGGCCGGCGAGACGGTACTTTCTGAGGCTACGGTCCGCGCGCTGAGCTGCGACGTGGCTACCGTCGCGCTCGGAGCGCGGCTGGTAAAAGGACGCGACACTCCGGTGGTGGCCTACAAGGTCGTGTCAGCGGGCCAGTCGTCATCCGGCGGCGACGTGGTCACGGCCATCGCCCAACCGTCGGCTAGGACATGAATCGAGAAGGGGGATCAACATGACCGACACGGCAGGGGTTGCCGGCGCCATCCAGGCCGACAAGCGCACGCCCGCTCTCGAAGTGCACGGTGTGCGCAAGACTTTCGAGGCCGAGAACGCGCCCGTGCGGGCCCTCAGGGGGGTCGACCTCAAAGTCGAGCATGGCACGTTTCTCGCCCTGATGGGGCCTTCGGGCTGTGGCAAGTCGACGCTGTTGAACCTCGTGGCCGGCCTCGACGTGCCTGATGAAGGGAGTATCAGGGTCGCCGGAGAGGAAGTGACCGGGAGCACTGAGGATGAGCTCGCGCGCATGCGACGACGCCACATCGGAATCGTCTTCCAATTCTTCAACCTGCTGGAGGGGATGACCGTACTGGAGAACGTGGCCCTGCCGGCCATCATCGCGGGACGCAAGCGCAAGGTGGCCGAGACGCGGGCGCGCGACCTGCTCGACCTACTCGGCATCGGCGACAAGGTCTCGGCGATGCCCGGCGTGCTGTCGGGCGGGCAGCGTCAACGCCTGGCAATCGCCAGGGCGCTCGCCAACGAGCCCACGCTGTTGTTGGCCGACGAGCCGACGGGCGCCCTCGACTCCGCCGGGGGGCAAGAAGTGATCGAATTGCTGAGCCGCCTTCACTCGGGGGGCCAGACCATCGTCCTTGTCACTCACGACCCGGACGTAGCTGCCGTGGCCGACACGGTGCTCAAGATGCGCGACGGGCGGATTATCGGCAACGACGACCCAGTTAGGAGCGCGGCTGAGAGTGTGACCGCGATCGGGACACTCTAGGAATGCGAGGACCCAGGTGATGGTGGAGTCAGTCGCCGGTATCGGGGGCACCGACACCGGTGCCGCCGCGGGTGCTCCGCCGGTCGAGCGCGTCCAGGTACGCACGCTGCTGCCGGGCGTGGTGGTGCTCTGTGGCACTGTCGCACTAGTGGTCGTCTCGCTTGTCGCGTCGCCGCACGCTGGCCATCGCGCCCTCGGGGTGGCCATCGGGGTCGCGATCGCCTGCACCGTGGCGGCAGGGTTCGTGGCACTTGCCCGGGCGCCCCGGCTCGGCTGGCTCGTGAGCCTTGGTGCACTGGTTGCTGCTGTCTCAGCCGCAGGGTCGCGACTCGCCCTCGCTCACGCCGATCGCGTCCACAGCGCCCCTCATGTGGTCGCCACGATTGCGGCCCTTCTGGCAATGGCCATGTCGATCCACGGCCTCCTGTCGTTACCCGACGGTGTGCTCGGGCGCAGATCGCGCCAGGTGGGTGCCGGGCTCTGGTATGCGGCGACTCTCGTGGTGGGTATCACGCTGACGACCACGGATCATGTGCTGGCCCCGTGGCCCGCTGCGCTCGGATGGCTGGTGGCCGTGTGCTCCACGATTCCCACAGTGCATGCCCGCTACCTCGACGCGCCGGCTACGGGCCGCCAGCGGATGCAGTGGATCGCCGTCGGAGCCGTGCTCGGGAGCGAGGTCATCCTCATCGCCGTGACGCTCAATCTGCTGGTGGCGTGGCCGGCCCAGATCGCGGTCCCCGCCGCCGGCGCCACCGTGCTGGCGGCACTGGGCCTGCTTTGTGGCGTGAGCGCGCGCCTTGCCCCGCATGCCGACCGCCTGCTCGTCAACTTGCTCTCAATTCTCGGCTTCACCGTCGTGGTGTCGGCCATCTACCTCATCGTGGTCCGCGGTTTCGGCAAGGCCCCGACAGCGACGACAGACCGCGAGGTGCTCGGCTTGTCGATCTTGGCCGCTGCCATCGCGGCCGTTGGTTACGTCCCCGCCCGAGATCGGTTCGCGCGCATGGCGACTGGCTTTGTCTACGGTGCACGCGAAGCCCCCGACGAGGTGGTGCGCACATTCGGGAGCCGACTGACCCGGGCGATACCCATGGACGAGCTGCTCTTGCAGTTGGCCGAGTCACTCCGGAAGACCTTCGCCCTCCAGTCTGCAGAGATCTACACCGGCACCGGCGAAGTCCTTGAGCTCGCCGTGTCCGTCCCCGACTTGGGGCCGCGCTCGCTCGTCGTGTCCGGACGCGAACGCCCGGTGATCACCCACGCCGGAGTGTCGGGCAACGCGTGGGCCTCGGTTTGGATGCCCACGTTGTTGAACGGGCGGGCTGCCGGCCCGATCAGGGTGGCTCCGATCTGCCACGCCGGCGAGCTCCTCGGAACGATCGTGGTGGCACGGGGCGAAGGCGCGGTCGGCTTCAGCGAGGAGGACGATCGTGTTCTCACCGAGCTGGTTCGCCAGGTCGGGTTGGCATTTCACAACGCCCAGCTGGACACCGCCCTGCAGACCTCGCTCGACGAGCTCAGGCGCCAAGCCGACGAGCTGCGCGCGTCGAGGGCCCGAATCGTGGCCAGTGGCGATGCAGAGCGGCGGCGTGTCGAGCGGAACCTGCACGATGGTGCCCAGCAGCACCTTGTGGCCTTGGCAGTCAACTTGCGCCTAGCCAAGGACGTCGTCTTGGAGGACCCGGAGGCGGCGGTCGAGATGCTCGACGAGCTGGGAACAGCAGTCCAGGACACAATCCAGGAGCTGCGCGAGCTCGCACACGGGATCTACCCACCACTCTTGATCGACAGCGGCCTGGCCGGGGCACTTCGCCCAGTGGTCAACCGGAGTCCGCTCGACGTCGAGCTTTCGGCCGAGGGGATCGGCCGCTACGACGGCGACGTCGAAGCCGCCGTCTACTTCTGCTGCCTCGAGGCGCTTCAGAATGCCGGCAAGCACGCCCCGGGCGCGCGCGTCACGGTACGCATCTGGGAGGAGTCGGGAGGGTTGCTGTTCTCGGTTACCGATGACGGCCCAGGCTTCGACGTGCGTGCAGCCCAGCACGGGCACGGTTTCGTCAACATGATGGACCGCCTGGGTGCTATCGGCGGTGCGGTGCGCTGGGAATCCGAACGCGGGCACGGTACCTCGATACGGGGCTCTGTGCCGCTCAGCTGATCAGCGGCTCAGCTGGCAAAGTCGTTGGAGTCGCGCTCATCCCAGAGCCGACGAAGGGTCTTCGAGCCGAGCTGCTCTTTGTGCATGTAGGCTCGGGCGCCGCTGGTCCTGGCGTCTTCGGGCAGGTCGTTCACGTCGTAGGTCGAGCACAGGAACACGACAGTGGCGGGATGTCCGGCCACGATGCGCCGGGTCGCCTCCAAGCCCCCCATCTCGGGCATGTTGATGTCCATCAACACCAGGTCCGGGTGCAGGGCGTCCGCAAGCGAGATCGCCTCGAGACCGTTGGCGGCCTCGCCGACCAGTTCGAAGCCCTCCGTGCGGCGAAGGACAGCGCGCGCGGCCAGGCGGAATGGCGCCTGGTCGTCGACGACGATGACTGAGAGGGGGTCATTCATCAGGAGTCCATTCTCCCATGAGCAGCATCAGAAGACTCGGGAGGTGCCACCCGAAGCTTCGGTGTAGCTAGCCTCCCGATTGCGCGCTCAGGTAGACGAGCACCGCCTTCACGCGACGATTGACATCTCGCTCCTCGGAGAGCCCGAGTTTGGAGAAGATCGCGTTCGAGTGCTTCTCGACCGCCCGCTCCGAGACGCCCAGTGTGTCCGCGATCGCCCCGTTCGACTTGCCCTGGGCCATCTCGGCCAGGATCTCGGACTCCCTCGGGGTCAGCCATTCGAGGTCCGACTTGCGCCGGCTGGCCCGGGCCCGGACCAGTTCGTCCACCACGAGAGGGTCGATGACAGACCCCCCGCCGGCCACCACCCTGATGGCTTGGGCCAGCTCGTTCGCTCCGGCGACCCGCTCCTTCAACAGGTAGCCGCGGCCGGCCGAGCCTTCTTGCAGGAGGGCCAGCGTGTAGGCCGGAGCCGTGTACTGGCTGAGGACGACGACGCCGACCGTCGGCTGGCGCTCGCGCAGCCATGCTGCAGCCTGGATGCCTTCGTCGGTGCCGGTCGGGGGCATGCGTATGTCTGTCACCACGACGTCGGGCTCGTGTTTGGCGACGATCTCCAACAATTCGGGAAGATCGGAGGCGACGCCGACAAGCTCGAGGTCGCCTTGAGCCTCGATCAGCCGCGAGATTCCCTCCCGCAACAATGCGTTGTCCTCCGCCAGGACGACCCGGATCAGCGACACCGAGATGCGAGCCTAATGACTCCCGATCGGTTCCGCGAGGAGACATGCTGATCCGACCCGTTGCGTTGCCTACCCCCTTGGCCCTTGCCTCGTACGGGGACGCGCTCTGACAGCCGCCCGGCTCGCAAAGCCGGCCGAGGTGATAGTACGAGGTGATCGGGTGGGGTCACCCACCTCGACGGCTCCCCTCTCGAAAACGAGACTTCAAGAAGCACGCCGCAATCACTACAGGTCCTCGGAGGTTATCGGTGACATGAGCCAGGTTCTCCGTGTCGCCTGGTACCGCTTCCGGGCTACCTTCGGATACCGCTGGGGTGGGTACCTGAGCATGGTGCTGCTCATCGGGCTGATCGGCGGTCTGGCAATGGGTGCGGTGGCGGGCGCGCGGCGCACCGAGTCCTCCTTCTCCGTGTACTTCGTCAGCACCAATCCGTCCACGATCGGGCTCTTCAGTCGCTATGACGACCCGGGCCTCGGTCTCACGACTGGATACGATCCGGGGCTTGCCAAAGCGATCGCACACCTTCCCCTGGTTGAGCGCGCCACCACCGCGATCATCTTCGACGGCAACATCAACCTGGACGCGGTGACTGGACTTCATCCGGACCTTACGGCCGGCGAGACACCCCCGACGTTGGTCGGCAGCGCGGACGGCGAGTACTCCTCCATGGATCGAGTAAGCCTCGTCGAGGGTCGGTTGCCGAACCAGGACAGCACAGATGAGGCCGTGATGAACGGCCAAGCGGCCAAGGAGATGGGTGTTCACATTGGATCGATCATCGGGGTCCCCTTCTACACCGATGCCCAGAACGAGTCCGCCAACCCTGGCAAGCCCTTCCTGATCGCCAAGGTGAAGATGGTTGGCGAGGTAGTTGAAGACGACACGGTTGTCGAGAGCGACTACGACGCGCTCGGATCTGGCTTGGTCATATTCTCGCCGGGACTTACTCGGCTGCTGGAGTTGAAATGCGCGACCGGCACCGAAACCTACCTGCAGATTGTTGGGGGAGACCACAACGCAAGACGCGTGCTGGCCGAGATCTACCGGATAGACCCTGTGGCTGACCACTTCCCGGAAAAGCTCACGTCGGGTTTGGTGCCCACCATCCAGCAGACGATCGCGCCCGAGGCGATCGCTCTCGGAGTGTTCGGCGGCATCGCAGGGCTTGCAGTCTTGCTGATCGTCGGGCTCTTGATCGGCCGCGTCGTGCGAGCCGAAGCCGACGAGACGGACCGGTTGCGGGCATTGGGGGCCAACGAGGCGACAATGCTCGTCGACGAGACAGCGGGCGTGCTCGGGGCAGTGTTCGTCGGCTCATTGTTGGCGGTAGTGGTGGCAGTAGGTCTGTCCCCCCTCACGCCCCTGGGACCGGTTCGTCCGGTGTACCCGGACCCGGGGGTCGGCTTCGACTGGACGGTTCTCGGGCTCGGCCTGCTCGCCCTGGTCGTCGTCCTCGGCTCCCTCGCGGTGGTGCTCGCAAGGCGCGAGGTGAGCCGCATCAGATCCCACCGTCCCTCCGAAACCTGGAGGCGTGAACCGCGCTGGGTGCGCTCGGCGTTGGTCTCTGGACTGCCCATATCGGCCGTCACCGGACTTCGTTTGGCTCTCGAGCCCGGAAGGGGCCGCAACGCGGCGCCCGTTCGCTCTGCCATATTGGGCACGGCGATCGCCGTGACGGCACTCGCGGCCACGCTTACCTTTGGGTCCAGTCTCGACAATCTCGTGTCGCGCCCCCCGCTATATGGTTGGAACTGGACCTACGTGATGTTCTCGGGCTTCGCCGGCCAAGAGGATCTCCCCGGTCCTCAGATCGCCGGACTCTTGAACAACGATCCCGACGTCGCGGCCTGGTCCGGCGTCAACTTCGCCAGTGTAGAGCTTGACGGCCTCCGCGTCGGGACCATCACGGAGAACCCGGGCTCTCCCGTGGCACCGCCGTTGCTCTCCGGCCATGGGCTCGAGACGACAAACGAGATCGTGCTTGGCGGCGCGACCATGGCCCAGCTCCACAAGCGTGTCGGCGACACAGTCACGTTCGACAACAAGGCCGGCCGTCCGAAGAAGCTCCTCATCGTCGGCACGGCCACCATGCCGTCGATCACCTCCGGTTCGGCCATGGGGTCGGGGGCGCTGGTCGCGACCAGCGACTTTCCAACATCTCTGCTCAACGTGCAGCAAAGTCCCATCCCGGGCCCGAACGCCGTTCTCGTTCGCATCCGGGCCGGTGTCAGCCCCTCGCTCGCCTACCGCTCTCTCGAACAGATCAACGCGAAGGTCAATGCGCTTCCCAACGATGGGGGCCCGGCCGGTGGCGTCGTTTCGGTCCTTCGCCCGGCCGCGATCGTCAACTTCCGTGCCATGGGCACGACACCCGCGCTCCTGGCCGCCGGTCTCGCCACCGGGGCGATCGTCGCCCTAGGCCTGACACTTGCCGCGTCGGTCCGTCGGCGACGGCGCGACCTCGCACTCTTGAAGGCTTTAGGTTTCACGCAACGACAGCTGGCGGCCTCAATCGCGTGTCAGGCCACGGTTGCCTCAGTCTTCGGCATCGTCGTGGGATTGCCGCTCGGTGTCGCGGTAGGACGTCAACTATGGACACTGTTCGCCCACAATCTCAACGCGGTGCCCGACCCCACCGTGCCAGTCTTGTCGGTGCTCCTGGTGGGTCTAGGTGCTCTCGTGTTCGCTAACGCCGTGGCGGCACTCCCCGGGCGCAGCGCAGCGCGCACGCCGACGGGGCTCGTCCTGCGAGCCGAGTGACGCCGCACCCTCTGCGGCCATGGCCGGCGGCGGCCAGCCTGACGACATGTCAGTGCGTGGACGGCCGTTGACACAGTGCTTGCCCAGCCTGGTCGAACGCCGCGAGCAACCGCCGACGCGACGGCGTCCCAGGACGACACCAGCGCGGTCGAGTGGGCCGCTCATTCGGACCGCTGTCTGGGCGGCGCCTTTGAGACGCAGCTACCAAGTGACGACCCTAGATCAGACTCGACTCCTCGGGCACTCTCCACCCCTGTAATTCGACATGTCAAGTGCTAATTTCCGCGGCATGAGAACGCGAAGAAGTTTCCTCCCAGGGTGCGGTCGTACCACGCGCTGGGCACTGCTGCCTGGCCTGGCCGCTCTCACTGTTGCACTGGGCTTAGTGGTCGCGGCGCCGCCAGTGGCTGCTAGCACCCAGACCCAACACTTCACTGTCGAAATGTTCTGGGGCGCAGACCAGCCGTCCAGTTCTGTTCCCGACGAGGTGCTTGGCGCCTTTTCTTTCTCACCGTCACCCCAAGGAGGGCTGCCATCCTCCGAGAGAACTGGAAGCGTGACGGCAACGATGCCTGTCAATGACGAATCGGCGTCTTTACTGCTGGCTGAGTTTCTCACGAAGGCACAGGAAAAGGACGTCTGCGTTGCGTTCTATCCGGCGGCGAGAATGGTCACTACAAAGCCGATCGTCTTCTATTGGTTCCGTGAGGTTCTCATCACAAGTTACCTGTTGCAGGACGAAGCCGGGACCAGCGCATCGGTGCAGATTACGTTCAGCTATCAGTCATTTTTGGTTGACTATCCTTCGGCGGGGTCGACGTCGCCCTCCATTCTGCCAGGCGCTTAGCCGCGCCTGGAATCTATATGAGCGTGCACATGATCTCGTCACTGGTGAACTGTCTGTACCGTCGAGCTAATCGAGTCCCGGCGAGCCTCCTGTTTGTCCTGTTCGTTGCGGGCGTGTGCCTGACCGTGACGAGCCCGACGGCCTTCTCCCAGGCACCCGTGAGGCCTCAGGTAGCAGGGCAGGGCGCTGGCGCTAGCCAAGGAGTTGCGGAGCTGTCGCTGACGACGACTGCCGGGACGGTGACCAGCGAGGTTCTGACCGCCTTTTCGCTGTCGGTTTCGGGAGCATCGGCGACACCGTCGAGCACAGCAAGTGCGACGCCGCCGGTCGTGGTGACCGCGACGATGCAGGTGGACTCGGTGAGCGCCGCCGACCTCGTGGAAGCAACTCTTGAGCACACCGTGTACAAGAGTGCCCTCATAACTACTGAGAACCTCGCCACCAATTTCTCTTACGAGCTGGCGGCTCCCTCGATCACCGCGCATACGTTGCAGAGCGGCGCCAGCGGTGCGGTTGTCCAGGTTGTGCTCGGCGCCAAGTCGCTCCAGGTCGTCGTTGCACCCAAGTTCGGGGGGGGTGGGTGGACGGCCACGGCCCACCAGTTCGAGGGCCAGGTCGGACAGCGTTTCACTTACGTATGCCCGGTGGCCGAGCAGGGCGACAACGTCTCAGGCAGCAACGTTTGGGGAACGACCACCTACACTGATGACAGCTCGGTCTGCGCCGCCGCTGTCAACTACGGCCTGATCACCATTGAGGCGGGAGGCACCGTGACAATCGAGATCCAGCCGGGTCTCGCCTCCTACGCCGGCTCCACGAGGAACGGCACAACTACCGGGTCTTACGGCAAGTGGTCCGGCAGCTTCGTCTTCATCGGCCAACCCATCCACAACGCCGACGTCGGCTACGGCGGCCGTGGCTGGGACGCCTATCCCAGCAGCTTCCCCACCAAGAGAGGACAGCTCTACCTCTACATCTGCCCCCCCAAGGGAAGCCCCCAAGACATTTGGGGCACCGGCACCTACACCAGCGACAGCCCCGTCTGCACTGCCGCAGTCCAGGAAGGGCTGATCACCCTCGCCAAAGGCGGCTACGTCACGATCGAGATCGAGCCCGGCGCCAGCTCCTACACCGGCTCGACCAAGAACGGCATCACCAGCCTCTCTTACGGCGCCTGGTCCGGCAGCTACATCTTCGTCACGACTCTGCAACCACTGGCCTGAACCTTGGGGACCCTCACAGGCACCTGGCATAGCGACTGCTACGGGCACGGCTAAGCGATCCCTGCCGAATCGGGCGCGGGGCTCGCGTCAACCAGCGGGAAGGCAAAGTCGTGTTCTGAGCCTCGGCTCGCCTCACTTACGGGCAGCTCTGGATTTCTCCAAGTTGTTCGCTCGCCCTGTCGTCCCGAACTCGGCAAGGGCCGTCACCAGTACGACTTGAGAAGCTGCCTGGCCAAGGCCTCCTGATGAGCGACGCTGACCAGGGTCTCGATGACACACTCCAACGTTCCGTACTGAACCGAAAGAAGATACGGGGGCATCCGGTACGCCGCGACCCCGCTACCGAGATTGTTCAAGACGACGATGCTTGTCTTAGGCAGGGCCTTCTCCATCGCGAGAAAAGCCTTCCGGGTCTCCGACGTGTATGAGAGCGTCGTCTTGCCCTTTTTGCTCATGTACTTGCACTCCAGAGCCAGCCCCTTCGCGTACATGACAACGGTTGGCTTGGATACAGGCAGCCCCAGCGCCGTGCCCACCGCCTTAGCGGGTGGGCAGATCGACGGGAACCCCGAGGAAGCAGACAACGCACCGGTCACGTTGGAACTCGCTGCTGACTTCGGCGCTGTTGTGGTCGCCACGGCCATGGTCGCTGAGGTGGCGACGATGCACAGAGCACCGATGATGGTAATGAAGGTCTTCTTCATATTTGGTCCTCCTCGCTGACAGAAGAGTACCCAGCTGCCTGCCCCGGTGCTCGGGCAAGGTTGGGTAAGCCATTTGTGTAGGAACAGAACGACGCACCGAAACACGCCCTCGCTAGGGCGGCGCTCCGCGCCAGATCGAGACGGTTCTGGGAGCGGTGGTCGATCTGCGCCGTGGCAGGCCACGAGCCTCGGAAATCACCAACTCGGCGAGATGGACGACCAGGACTCGAGCGAGAGGGATGTCTGATGCCTTCACACTCAGTGGCGGCCCGCTCGGCGAGGAGGTCAAGCGTGTCGCTTCCTCTCACGATTGTGGCCCCTCACTGTCACCTGTCCCCGCCTCGAAACGAAGACAGGTGACAGGGCGCAGAAAGACGTCCGCTCTTCAATGCAAGCAAGAGCCTTGCACACGGCGCCATTCGCTATCTGCGCCACTGCGCCCGGCCAGCCGGACCGCGTGCCGCCCGCGTGGGCAACGCTACTGGAAAGACTTGGCGGTGACCGGCGTGACGTGGATGATCCCGCACGTCAGGTGCGGGGTCGTGCCACCGTAGGGCGCGATGTGCGCGTGGGAGCCGTACAAAGTGAGTGTTCGGATGTCCTGTGGCGCAGTGAACCTCAGCGCGACTGCTGTCGGGCAGGTCAGGTTCCCATAGCCGGTCTGGCTGGCGTATATGAGGCCGAAGTACGCCGTCTTGCCCGGCGCCAGGACGACCGTCTTCTCTTGGATGCTGAAGGCCTCCGGGGCCCTCTGGTCATGCGTCGACAGGTTCTTCCCGGACTTGTTGAGCATCTGGACGAACGGATAGCCGTCGAGCGAGCAGGTGCCGGAGGAGTGGTTGGTGAATCCGAACTCGGCGGCAACGGATCCGGCGGCCCCCTGAATCGGCCCGACCCAGACCACAAGCGAAGCAGCTGCACACCGCGGCGCCGTGGCCGGCGCGCCGGAGGTTGCCGACGCGACCATGGCAGTTGCAGGGAGCAGAATCGCCCCGCATGCCAGAGCGGCACCGACGGCGAGCCGTCTGGTACGACGTCGCGTCAGTCTCATGGTGGTTCCTCCTTGGTCGGTCTTCCTCGAGATATTGCAAGTCCGCCGTAACATCGGAAAGCACCTTGACGCGGAATCCTCCATCGATGAGGGCGTTTGGCGACGAGCGATCACACTGTTCGAGCCCTCCTCGGCCATCTCCGCGTCATAGGCCCTCCTACCTGTATCAACGCTCGAGCCGGAGATCGCGCTGCACTCAACTTTGCCGAACCTATCGACTGAACGGCAGGGATCACGTAGAAAGGACAGCCAGCACAGCCCCTCGACACGGAGTGTCCACTCCCTGAGCATGAGGTCAGACAGCGGACGTCTCCGCGCCGCCTCTGGCCGGGCTGGGCCTGCCCGTTCTGACTGTGCGCGCCTCCCGTTGTTCCAACTCGGAACGAGGCGACCGGTCTCCGGAAATGTGAAACGCGTCGCCATTGGGCGGACGCAACGTTGGACTACTCCAGTGGGCCGACAACGCCCTCGACGGCCTCGAGGATCTCCCCCGATGCCACGAGGGCTGCCATAGCGTTGTGGTCGGCGTACAGCGGTCGGTCTTCGGCCAGATGCTCGACGTGGCGGCGGACGACCTCGTGGGCGACTCGCACGCCCTTTCCGGGCGTGAACTCGCGAAAGTCGAGCGCCTGGGCGGCGGCCATGAACTCAATGCCCAGCACGGCCCAGGCGTTTTGCAGGATCTGGTGGTTCTTCAGCGCCGTGTTCATGCCCATCGAGACGAAGTCCTCCTGATCGGCCGCGGCCGGGATGGACATCGTGGAGGCCGGAGCAGCAAGGATGCGCTGCTCGGTGATCAACATGTCCGCGGTGTACTGGCTGAGCATGAGGCCGCTGTAGAAGCCCGGCTCAGCGGTGAGAAAGGCAGGCAGTCCCTGGCTCAGGGCCGGGTTCTCGAGCCGGTTCATGCGTCGCTCGGAAAGGACGCTCACCATGGCCATCGCCTGGCCGACCATCTCCATGGGCAGCGAGACCGGCGTGCCCTGGAAGTTCGCGCCCGTGAGCGTGAGGCTCTCCTCCGGGATGAAGATCGGGTTGTCGCCGACCCCGTTCAATTCGATCTCAACCTGACTGGCCGCCCAGGCGACAGCGTCGTGGGCGGCGCCGATCACCTGCGGCGACGAACGCATGGAGTACGCGTCTTGGACCTTGGTCTTGATCTTGCCCGTCGCCAGGTCGCCGCCCTCCATGCAGCGCCTGATCGCGGCAGCACTGCGCACCGCCCCGGGAAAGCCGCGCAGCTCGTGGAGTCGCGTGTCGTAGGGCTTCAGGTTGGCCAGCAGAGCCTCGAGTGACATCGCACAGGCGATCTCGGCCTGGCGAAGCCAGCGGTCGGCGTCGTACAGCAGCAAAGCGCTCATAGCGGTGAGAACGTTGGCGCCGTTGATGGTGCCCAGACCGTCGCGAGCCTGTAAGCCGGGGGCCGGGATGTCGGCGCGCGCCATCGCGACACTCGTGGGCAGGCGCTCGCCCTCGTAGAACGACTCGCCTTCGCCCATCAGCGAGAGCGCGAGCTGGGCCATCGGGGCAAGGTCTCCACAGGCGCCCACGGAGCCTTTCTGGCAGATGACCGGAGTCACGCCGCGGTTGAGCATCGAGACGAGAGTCAAGGTGATCTCGGGCCGGATGCCCGAGTTGCCGTGAGCGTGGACGTTGACGCGGCCGGCCATCGCGGCACGCACGACCTCCGGGGGCGCAGGCTCACCGATGCCGGCTGCATGGTTGTAGACCAGCGCCCGTTGGAACAGCTCGACCTGTTCGTCGGTCAGCACCACCTCGGAGAACTCGCCTATCCCCGTGTTGGTGCCGTACATGATCTCGTGGGCGGCGAGCTTGCCTTCGAGCATGGCGCGGCACACGCGGATGCGCTCCAGCGCCCGCGCGTCAAGCTCGACCTTCTCGCCGCCACGCGCAATGCGCACCAGGCGCTCGATTGTCAGCGAGCTTCCATCAAGAACGACGGTCACAGTGTCTCCTTCCCCTGCGGGGCATCGACCTGCGTCAGCTCCCCTGTGAGCGGACCCAACCACTTAGACCATAGGCCTGCGGAATGCTCACAGGTAAACGCGCCGTAGGGCCCTCCTATGGGAACAACAGGTCCGAGGTCGCAGACGCGAGCGTTGAACGCGCACGCTCGCGCGGCGGCCGTCGTTCACGTGGATATCCAGATACTCGGCGGGTTCGTCGGTTCGGTGTCAGCCTGCCAGCTTCGCGTCCGGACCCTCGCGGACGTCAGGTGCCACGCGCTTGCCCGGGACTCGCCGGAAAGCACCGCACCTGCGCGTCCCAGAGAAGGCAAGAACGAGCAAAGGATCCTTTCGGTGCCCGCGGCCCAAGCCTGTTGCAGTCAGTCGGAGGAACTGCCGCGTAGTATCGCCTAAGAAGGCTGTTCGTGGGCCCGGAAGGAGACATCAACGAGGCAAGCTCGATTGACAGCCGCCTCCGGAACGACGCTTGTTACCTAAGGAGCCATGTGCCCGAAGCTCGAGTACCAGGCATGACGCAAGAATCCTTGTACAAAGAGATCCTCTACACCGAAGTTGAAGTCGACGCTCGAATTGCTGCGATGGCGGTGGATGTCACGCGGGACTACAAAGGCACCGACACGCTCTTTGTCGCCTTGCTGAACGGCGCCCTTCCCTTCACCGCCAAGCTGATGCGTGCGATCCAGCATCATGACCCAAATTTTCACCCGAATGTCCAGTCGATGATCGTCAGCCGCTATGGAACGAGCCGCGAACCCGGAAAGCCACACCTGGTCACAGACCTACCTCCCGACTACAGGGAACTGACCAGACGTCACGTCGTCCTGCTCGACGATCTCGTCGACGGCGGCGGGACCACCGATTTCACCGAGCGACACTTGTACGGATATGGCGCCGCAAGCGTCGAGCGCATCGTGCTCGTGAAGAAGCTCAAGAAGCCCCCCGTCGAGTGCAATCTTGCCATGTACGGCTTCGAAGCGCCGGACCTCTGGCTTACCGGCATGGGCATGGACAACGCGAACCTTGCACCGGAAGCGAACCGTTGGGCAGGGTGGATCGCGATTGCCAACACGGACTGAATCCCGAGCTTTGCACCAACTCTGCTCGGGTGGTCCGTCCGGAACTCGAAACTCGACCTTGGGACGCGGCAGCGCTGCGCACACCTGTGATCGGCGCCGGAGGGGCCGACTCGGGCCTCCCCCGGCGCCTCATGTCACTCAGCGCGGCCAGGTCGCCTGGCTGGCGTCGCGTTCACGCACAAAGTCGATCTTCGCTGCGGCTTCTCCCGGCCATGTGAGGGTGGCGGCCACCGGAGGAGTCTCAGCCACGACCCGGCCGTGAGCAATGACGTACCACGGCCGCACCTGGCGTCGAACGGCGTCGAACGGATCGGTCGCCGGCAACACGATGAGGCTCGCAGGCCGACCCACCTCTATCCCGTAGGAGTCGCCCAGCGAAAGGGCCTCGGCTCCTCGCGTGGTGACCATGGCAAAGCACTCGGCGATCTGAGCAGGCGAGGTCATCTGCGTGGCCAGCGCACCGACGTGTGCAACCTGGAGCGGATTGGCGGTTCCCATGGGGAACCACGGGTCCATCACGTCGTCGTGGCCGAAGGCCACGTTGACTCCGGCCCCGAGCATCTCCTTCACCTGTGTCAACCCTCGCCGCTTTGGATAAGCGTCGAAGCGGCCCTGGAGATGGAGGTTCACCATCGGGTTGCAGACCAGGTTGATGCCGGCCCGGGACAGGATCCGCTGCAACTTGTAGCTGTAGGCGGCGTTGTAGCTGCCCATCGCGGTGGTGTGACTGGCCGTGACCCGTCCCCGCAGTCCGGTGCGCATCGCGTGCGTGGCAAGCACCTCGACGAACCGCGACTGATCGTCATCGATCTCGTCACAGTGCACGTCGATGAGCAATCCTGCCTCCAGCGCGGTCGAGACAGCGATCTCGAGGGAGCGGACCCCATCGTCGCGGGTGTCCTCGAAATGCGGGATCGCCCCGATCGCGTCGACGCCCCGACGGGCGGCCTCCGCGATCAGCTTGTCGCCGTCGGGGAACGAGACGATGCCTTCCTGAGGAAACGCCACGAGTTGAAGGTTGACGACGTTACGCACGCGCTCTCGGACCTCGATCAGTGCATCCAGCGCGACGAGCGAAGGGTCGGTGGTATCGACATGACTGCGCACGTGCAGGACTCCGTTGGCGACCTGCCAGCGCAACACCTCGTTGACCCGGCCGACAACGTCATCGTGGGTGAGCATCGCCTTGCGCTCGGACCAGCACGCGATGCCCTCCCACAAGGTGCCGCTCTCGTTCCACCTCGGCTCACCCGCGGTCAGGCAGGTGTCCATGTGCACGTGCGGCTCGACGTAAGGCGGGCTGAGCATGGCCCCTTTTACGTCAATTTCCTGGGCCACGTCGTCGACCCGGACTCCAGCCCGCTCCACCGCGGCAAAACGACCTTCATCGATCAGCAGGTCGACTAGCCCT
The DNA here is from genome assembly GCA_963807575.1 of uncultured Acidimicrobiaceae bacterium. Classification (GTDB taxonomy): domain Bacteria; phylum Actinomycetota; class Acidimicrobiia; order Acidimicrobiales; family Bog-793; genus Fen-455. The sequence continues at coordinate 207,058 of CAWECD010000007.1, read as the reverse complement.
TCGGGAAGAGCGCCGGGCGCGGTCAACTGGCCGTTTCGAATAACAAGTTGCATCAGACGGCAACCTCCTTCGGAGCCGGCTTGTAGGTCGGCGAGAACAGCTGGGACCTGCTCGGGCGACCGATCACGAAATAGATAGCACCTGCGACGATCGATCCGACCAACGGAGCCTGCCGACCCAATTAGTCGCTCACGCGACTCGGCTCACGGGCGCCCTGGTCATCGCCAATGGTGTCGCGAACGGTACCGGTCGACACCCACCGGATGCCGCCGTACACGACCAGAGCAACAATGAAACCAACGGCAAAGGCGATGTCGCCTCCGTCGAGCCAGTTGGAGGAAGCCGGCCCCACGTACAGGTTCGTGTCCATGAACGGCACGGCGGCCCCGAATCCCACCAACAGCGCTATCAAGGCGTCCCACCCGGGCTTCAGGGCCGCGCCAATGACGTCCTGCACGTTCATGTGACCCCGCTTACGCCACCAGTCGACCATCTGAATAGCCGCAAACGGAGGAATCCAGTAAGTGATGAACAACAACACGTTCTCAAACTTGGTGGCGAAGGTGCCGGTATTGAGCCACAGCGTCAAGAAGAACGCGACGACAGTGACGACAACGGCGACGATCGGCCGTCGAATGCGGAAACCTGCGGCTTGAAGAGCGAAGGAGCCCGAGTAGTCGTTCATGGCATTGACGGCCACCGTCCCGATCCAGATCGCCACCAGCGCAAGTCCCCCAAGGACCCCGCCTCCGAGCAAATGCTGGATTCCGCCAGAAGTCTCGTTCCCACTGAGGAAGAAGGACGCAGCCGCGAGACCGAGGATCTCGAGCCACACCGAGGCAAGAGTGTTGCCCGCGAGTGTCATCCAATAGATCCCGGAGCGAGAGGTACTCGGTTTCATGTACCGGCTGTACTCCGACGCGTATGCAGCCCACGCTATGACGAAACTCGCCGATATGGTCACCATTAGGATGAACATGCCCACCTTGCTGCCTCCGTGGACAGTGGCCGCCGCATGGAAGTTGCCAATCCGAGCGATCTTGACTGTGATCGCCACGAACATGAGCCCGAGGACAACCGATCCCCACTTCTCGAACTGATGCATGAACTCATAGCCGAAAATACCTAGTACTCCCTGCATGGCCAGCACTATCAACAGCCCGATCCAGAACGGTACGTGGATCAGGAGATGGACCGCCTCAGCGCCAAAGATCCCATTAAGGGCATCCCACGCGATAGTCGACAGCCACATGAGCAATCCGGGCACTGGGATCGTCTTCCCGAATTGCAGCCGCGCCAGCGCCAGCTGTGCCACGCCCGTGCGCGGTCCCCATGTGCACAGAATGGAGACCAACTGTGCCCCGAGAATTGTGCCCACAACGATCGCTACGAGTCCGAGCCAGAAGCCGATCCCGAGGCTAATCGCCACAACCCCGATGAAAAAGGCCGCGGGCACGAGATTAGGACCGAACCAAACCGTGAAGATGCGGTGAAGACTGCCGTATCGGTTCTCGACAGGTATGGGAGCCATGCCACGCATCTCGAGGGACCTGTCTCCCGCTCGAGTGGGCATGCGTCCCCCGTAGATGCCTTCGTCCACTGGCATGATCTCTTCCTTTCTTCTCGGGAAACGCTTCACAAGCGGGTGCACACCATCACGAGAACTGGGCGCTCGCAGAACACCGCGCGTCTAGACGGGCGGCGCCTTGGTGACCCAGGTGTCGATTGGCCGGCTGTCGTGGATTGCTCGCCACACGTCCTCGAAACGGACCGGCATGTGCGTCAGATCGGCGCCCGTCGCGTTGTGGATGGCGTTGGCAAGCGCTGGTGCCACCGAGATCATCGGGTGCTCGCCAACTCCGCGCGCGCCGAAAGGACCATCGAGCTGGGGAGTCTCCACGGCGATGCACTCGATCTCTTCAGGAAGGTCCTTGGCTGTGAGGATCTTGTTGTCGGTGAGCGACGGATTGAGCAGGTGACCTTGGTCGTCATAGATGTAACTCTCGCACTCAGCAGTTCCCAGACCCTGGATCATGCCGCCGATGCACTGGCCGCGCATGGTGCCGGGATTGATGACCTTTCCCACGTCGAAGGCCGACGCAATCTTGATCACCTTGTACTCGCCGGTGTCTGGGTCGACCTCCGCGATCACCCCGTGTGCGCCGTAGGTCCAGTCCAGGGCGGGGAGTCCTTGCCCGGTTTCCTTGTCGAGGCTGGTCAAGCCCTGCGCGATGTATCGGCCGAGACCGATCAGCGGGCCACCGATCCCGTTGCCGTTGGGGTAGACGTACCCGATGGACAACGCGACGAAGCTCACCGACTCCTCCGGGCGCTGCTTGATGAAGATCTTCTCGTGGTCGTGGTCGAGGTCTGCCGTTTGGGCGCGCAGCACCTGGGCGGCATCCGCGTAGGCCCGGCTCAGGAGGTCGTCACAGGCGGCGAGGACCGCATTGCCGGTGAGAAGCAGTCCCTTGGACGCCACTGTCTGCCAGTCGAAGGGGTCCTTGTCAGTGTCCCTCTCGACGGCAACCTTTACGCGGCTGACAGGGAAGCGCAGGCGTTCTGCTGCCATCTGGGCGACGACAGTTGCCGTGCCTTGGCCGATCTCGGTGAGCGCGATGTTGATCACCACCGATCCGTCCGAATTCATCTTGATGACCGCGGCCGTCGAGGTGAAACTGGGCATCGCCGGCGCCTTGTGAAGCGTCGCTATCCCTTTGCCGATCCTGCGGCCCGTGCGCGCCTGGCGCTCTTCCTCCTCAGCGGTGAGCCGGCCGTAGTTGATGGCCTCAGCCGCCGCCTCGAGGCACTTGAGAGGGTTGCCCGTGTGCTCGTTGATCATCTCGCCCGTCAGCGTCGTCGAGCCGGGCTTGAGGAGGTTCTTCTTGCGGAACTCGAGAGGGTCCATCCCGATGACTTGGGCGACCAGCTCCATGTGCCGCTCGAGGCCCCAGAAGAACTCCACGTGACCAAAACCGCGGTAGGCCGTGCCCCATGGCTTGTTGGTGTAAATCGTGTAGGCGTCGACCCAGGCATTGGGAATGTCATAAGGACCTGCCGCTGAGTACGCGGAGGCGCGGGTGACGTTGACGGCGTAATCGGCGTACGCACCGGCGTCCCAGTACATGAGCAGCTTCTGCGCGGTTATGCGGCCGTCGGCACCGACGCCCGTCTTGATCCGGTAGGTGAGCGCGCTCCGGCAAGGCAGGAGGCTGAACTCCTCCTCCCGCGTGGCCTGGAACTTCACCGGCCTTCCCCCGGCTTTGCGAGAAAGGCAGGCCAGCAAGGGCTCGATGTGGATCCCCGCCTTGCCTCCGAAAGCCCCTCCGACATGCGGTATGACCACCCTTACCTTGTTGTGCGGCAGGTTGAGAGCGCGACAGAAGAGGTCCCTGAGGGTGAAAGGGGACTGCGCGCTCGACCAGATGGTCACCTCGTCCCCAGCCTTCCACTCGACGATGGCGACGTGGGTCTCCAACGGCACGTGCTGCACGGACGGGTTGGTGTACTCGCGCTCGACGATCCACTTCGCCTCAGCGAAGCCTGCGTCGATGTCGCCCTTGCGGATCTTGGTGAGGTTGGGGATGTTGGTGCCCGGTTGCGGACTGAAGGAAGCCTTGACGTAGTCGTAGTTGCCGAGGTCGGGATGGACCAGCGGAGAGTTCTCGTCGAGCGCGTCCATCTGGCTGAGCACGGGCGGCAGGACTTCGTACTCGACGTCTATCAGGTCGACGGCCCGGCTGGCGATGTCCAGGCTCTCGGCCGCCACAGCGACGACGGCCTCGCCGAAGTGCCGCACGGCATCCTTGGCCAGGATGTCCTTGTCCACGACATACAGGCCGATCCGGTAGTCGAGCTCCTTGCCGGTGAGCACCGCGTGCACGCCTGGGAGGTTCTCGGCCTTGGAGGTGTTGATCGCCAGGATCTTCGCCCGGGCATGCGGGCTCCTCTTCACCTGGGCGTGCAGCATGCCGGCAAATACGAGGTCGCTTGCGTAGACGGCCGCGCCCGTCAGCTTTGCGGTGTCGTCGGCCCGCTGGACATTGTCACCCACGTGGGTTGCTACTGATGCATTGGTGCTCTCAGACATATCTCAGTCCCCCCTTGGTCTCGTTGGTCATCTGGCCCGACACGTCGAGCACGGCTTCGATGATCTGCTGGTAACCGGTACATCTGCAGAGGTTGCCCTCGATGCCCTCTTTGATCTCGGCCACTGTCGGCTTGGGGTTGTGCCGCAGGAGCTCCCGGACCGACATGACCATCCCGGCGGTGCAATAACCGCACTGCACCGCGAAATTGCGGGCAAAAGCCGCTTGGATCTCGGACAGCTCGCCGTTGACGGCCTCCGCCTCAATCGTCTCGATCGTCGCGCCGTCGACCTCCGCTGCCAGGACCATGCACGCGTTCACGGCCTCCCCATTGAGCATCACAGTGCAGGCACCGCACTCGCCGGCCGAGCAGCCGTCCTTGGTCCCGGTCAGCTGCAGGTCCTCCCGGAGAAAGCGCAACAGTGTCCAGTGCTCGGCCACCTCACGCTCGTAGATGTGGCCGTTGACCTCAACTGACATCCACATCACCGCACCTCCTCGAGCAACCTGCGGACGAAGACCTCGATCATGTACTCCCGGTACTCCTTGCTGCAGCGCAGGTCGCTGATGGGACTGACCACCTCGCGCGCCGCGGCCACCACCGCATCTGCCGGGTCTTCGTCGGTGAGCCCTTCTACGAGCAGCGGCGTGGGAGCGGCCGAGCCGATCCCCACCCTCACCTCGCCGTCCTTGTTCGTGACGGCGACGCTGACCAGGGCGAGGTCGTGGCCGTCGATCCGCTTCAGCTTTCGGTACGAACCGCGGGACCCGGCCGCGCCTGTGGGGACGGTAATGGCCTCGACGATCTCGTCGTGGTTCAACACCGTCCTCTTCACCCCGGTGAAGAAGTCCTTGAGGGGCACTTCGCGTCGACCTCGCTGGGACACGATCTGGATCCGGGCGCCCAGGCAGAGGAGCCCGGGCGCCATGTCAGCGCCGGGCGAGGCGTGGACGATGTTGCCGATCACGGTTGCCCGGTTGCGGAGCTGATGGGAGGCAATCGTCAGGGCACAGTCGGCGAGTAACGGGTAGGAGCCGCGGACCTTGGCGTCGTGGAGAACGTCGTTGACCGTCGTCGCCGGGCCGATGATGAGACCCTCAGACTGGCTCCAGATGAGATGAGAGAAGTCCTCGACCCTCTTGAGGTTGATCACCAGCTCGGGTCGGACCAGCCCGCTGCGTATGTCGACCAGCAGGTCGGTGCCACCCGCCAGGATCTTCGCGCCCTCGCCATGTGCGCCGAGCAGGCCGAACAGCTCCGAGCGTGAGGTAGGGGCACGATACTTGAAGATGTCGTTCATGACGCCCCTTCCATTGCGAACGTCCCAGGCACTTCTCGCGGCTCGGCGTGCAATGCGAGCGCGCGTACGGCATCGACGAACACCGACATTGGCGGGACGACAAGGCCGGCTCCGACCTGGCCGACGCCGGGCTCACGACCGGCGATCCCTGTGTTGACGGCAGGCAGCACGCCGCTTCGCACGACAAGCGTCGCGTCTATGCCTGTCGGTGTGCCACGGAAAGCGAGTATCGGCACCTTGTAGAAGGGATGCTCGGCCAGGGTGATCTCGTACATACGCAGCGTGTTGTCGAGAGCGTCGGACACCTCTCCACCCACAAAGAGCACGATCGCGGGAGCCGCGGCCATGGCGAAACCACCGGTCCCGGTCGTCTCGGTGATCGTCGAGTCACCGATGTCGAGGCCGGCATCATCGGGCCCGAACCCTGCGAAATACAGCCCTTTCACCGGCGGCGCGGGGGCCGTGAACCACTCGTCGCCGGTCCCGGAGACCTGGATGCCGAACTCGGTCCCGTTGCGGGCCATCGCCACCACCATGGTGGATCCCGGGATGTCACGGCCGGCGTCGGCGGCGACCTTGCCAGCGGGCATGGAGAGGTTGAGGAAGAAGTGGTCGTTGCCGTTGATGAACCGGAACGCTGCCACGATGTCCTCGCTGCGGGCTCCGCTCTCGAGCATGTCGGGCGTGATCTCCCGCAACAACAGCGAAGTGGCGGCGCGGTTGCGGTTGTGGCACTCGTCGCCCATCTGCAGGGCTTGGGCGATGAGGCTGCGTACGTCGACGGGCCCCCGTTTGTGGAGTGTTGCGGCCAGCAGAGGGCCGAGCACCCGCTCCAACCACCGAAGGCGGTCGATGACCTCGGGCGAGTATGCCCCGTACCGTAGGACCTTCCCGAGACCCTCGTTCAAGGTGCAGTACGCCCGCCGACCGCTCTCCTCGTCCTCGAGCACCGATACCGGCATCGAGGCGCTCACGACACCGGCCATGGGGCCGACCGCCGAACGTGAGTGGCAAGGCGCGAGTGAGATGCCACCTCGAGCTGCGATCCGCCCGGCCTCCTCGAAGTTCTCGGCCAGCCCTTCGTAGATCATGGCACCGGCCAGCGCCCCACGGATCGGACCGGAGGCGTTCGCCCAGTCGACTGGGGGGCCGGCGTGCAGGAACTCAAGGGGCCCGAGGCTCAGGGCCTCCCGGGCGGGGAGCACGTCCACCCAACGCGGACTGGCGGCGGTCAGTCGCCGAACCGACTCGGACGTCGCCGCGTGGGTCCTCACGTCTGCCGCGACGGCCACCAGGTCAGTCTCGCTGCCCGGCACGGGCGGCGACCACTGCACCTGACGCGGGGTGGCAACCTGCGCCGTGAGCGCGTCGGCGAACAGGGACGCGCCGACTGTGACCATCCCCGGCGATTCGTCGAGCTCGATCATCGGCCTGCTCCCTCAACGAGATCCACCGCTATCCGCGCGGCAGCGGCGTTGGACAAGTGAACGCTCGCGCCGGCTGCAGCCAGTGCCGAGGCGGTGGCGTCGCGACCCTGCGGATCCGAACGCGAGCCAACGAGCGAGACGACGACGGCAAGGTCGCGCCCGCTGCGCCGAGCGCTCTCGCGGGCCGCGGCGATGGCAGGAGCAAGCTGCGTCGCCGGGTCCGGGTGAGCTCCATACCCGAGGACCACGTCGAGCAGTAGCACTGCACAAGCGGGATCGGAACCCTCTTGCGCGATCCGTTCGAGGCGCAGCGACTGGTCGATCATCGGGTGCGGCCTTCCTGCGGTCAGGCGGTCGTCACCGAAGTCGATCATGAGATGGCCCGGCGCTTGCAAGTCTGCACCGAGCGCCCACGCCGCTTGCAGAGGGGTATTGGACGCGATCGGCCCCAAGCGCCCTGCTGCGATCGCCATGGCCTCGTCGCAGAGCGTTCCTCCGGAGAACAGGCCGCGGATGAAGCCGGACCGGGGAGTCCGCTCATAGGGTGCGGACCACTCCGGCGGCGCCGTCGGAGTCCTGCCGAGCGCGATAAGGATCTGCGCTGTGGCGGCGGTGAGATCGCCCTGTCCCATGCCGACGAACGCCACGAGCGACGGGGTGCTCAGCTGCTCTGCCGCCGCGCGCACGCGTTCGGCAACCTTCGGGTCGGGCGGCTTCGACAACACGACGACGAACTTTGTGGCTGGGTGCTCATCGAGCGCCTTCATGGCAGCGAGCGTCGAACGACCGCCGACGGCGGCGGAGAGGTCGCGCCCACCCACGCCGAGCACGGCCGTGACGCCGACGCCGTCCGCGTCGAGCAGGCAAGTGACCTCCTGCGCCCCGGTCCCCGAGGCGGCCACGATGCCGACCGGGCCTGGGCGGAGCGCATTGGCGAACCCAAGACCGAGCCCGCCTACCACAGCTGTCCCGCAGTCGGGACCCATGACAAGCACATCGTGACTCGCCGCCTCGTCCTTGAGCGCAATCTCCTGCTCGACTGGCACGTTGTCGGAGAACAGCATCACCGAGACACCCGCCTGAATGGCATCCATCGCCTCCACGAAGGCGTGTTGACCCGGTACCGAGATCAGTGCCAGCGAGCCGCCGTGGCGAAGCGCGGACGTAAGAGTCCGGGGGGCAGGGGATGATCCGAACCCATCGGTCTGCGAAGTCGCGGCCGGCGCCAGTTGGCGCTCCAGTTCCGCTGCCGCCGCGTCGAGCGCGTCGTCGTCGGCCCGGATAGCGATGAGCAGGTCATTGGGGGAGACCCCCTCCACCTCTGCCGGATCGAACCCCAGCCGCTGGTAGATCTCGACATTGAGAGGTGTTGCCATGGCCACTAGCGCGGCGGCGACACCTTTGCACGCAGCAACGGCCTGGCTCACCTGCATCAGGACCACCGAGTCGCGATAGATGCCCCGTCTCAGCTCGACCCGGGTACTCATCGCGGACTCCTCGTGTTCATGCTGGCCTCGCCGGTTGAACAAAGCGTCTCCCCCAACGCGGATGCAGCGAGGATACCCGCCATGCCGGCGCACAGGTCATGGCCGGACGTCGCCCCGACGCTGAACAGCTCTGCCGCGACCGATCTGAGCCGAGCCGGTGACCCGCCGGTCGCCAGGACGGCAAGCACGGCCGCTGCCTGCGGTATCACTTGTCCTTTGCCCGCCGCGGCCAGCAAGGCGGCTGACAGGGCAGTGGTGTGCGTGGACGCACGAAGGTCGACGGCAGCTGTGACCAGGTGGTGGAGACGACCACAGAGCGCGAGCACAGCCAGCGCCCCGGCAACCACGTCGTCCGCGGCAGGCGTGAGGCCCGGGCCAAGCCCGATCACTTCCAACGCGGGCCCGACGTCCCCCGCCGCCAGGGAACCCGCCACGCCCAGCGCATCGGCGAGTGGCAATCCAAACGCGGAAGGGAGCTGCCCTTCGAGCACTTCGAGAAGCTTCGACCCGTGCCGGACCAGGTCGTCGGTCGACAGGCCAGGACGCGGGTCCCACCACCGCACCGGCCGCCAAGTACGGTCGGAGCCGACGATCGACCCGTCGCCGATCCGAACGACGCTCCCGGCTTCTGGCAGCCTTTCGGTTGCAACGCTGACGCCAATCGGCAGGCGTACGGCGTCCTTGGTCAAGAGAGCGATCACCGGTGTGCTCGAGCCCGGTTCGGGCACGCTGAGATATGACGCCACCGTGGCGGAGGCGAAAACGGTGGCATCCTGTCGGTGACCACAGAGCAGCTCGCCGACTGCGGTACTCGCCCAAGCTGGCGATACCTGTGGCTGCGACATCATTTCTCCAGTTCCGAAACAGACAGTCGGGCCCACCGGGCCCGACTGTCTTGGCGAGTGCGTCTATCCCAGGTCCACGATCGCGACCACAGGACCACCGCCCGCCGGACCCTGGTGAGCAGCCGACACGGACACGAAGATCGCAGGGTCTCCGCACACCGCAGCCGCTACGCCACCGACGCATGCCTTGATCTGGCGGTGCCAGTGGACGTCGGAATCGTCAAGCATGATGTTGCGCTTGCCGCGAACCTGACCGGAGGGGTCGGCCTCGCACTTGAGGAACAAGTTGACGAGTCGCCCCTTCAAATGGCGTGGGTGCGGGCAATCGGCCGGGAGGTCGTCGAGGCCTGCGTTGCGGATGGCCTGCCACACCCCGTCCATGTCAAGGGCATCCTCCATGATCGTGTGGCCGATCCGGTAGCGGCCCCCGATCCCGCGGACATTGCCGGCCAGGACGATCTGGGCCCTGTCCAATTCCACCCCGGATGAGCACGACGCCACCGACGAGTAGAGGGAGCGGTCGTTCATCACCTGGTCGTCGGTCGGCATCTCGATCTCGCCCAGCGCCACGGCGATCCCCAGCCCCGCCGTCCCGTTGGACAGATCCATCGATTCCAGGGTGTCCTCGGTCCACACCTTGTGCCCTCGCCGCTTGGCGTCATTGATCGTGTCGAGAACGAGCAGTGGAGTCTTGGTCTGGACGTAGTGCACGTCTGCCGGATCAGTGATACCGGCTGATTCCATGGCCTTGCGCACTCCGGCGGCAACCTTCTCGATCATCGCGGTCCGGCCAATCTCCTCGGGCAGTATCGGGTCGCTCATGGCAACGCCGACCGAGAGGCGAGGTTCGTCGGTAACCGGCGCGCTCTCAGCGGGAACTTTCGCGAAGATCGTGGCGTGAGGGCTGAGCACCCCGTCGGTGCCGCCCGACCACGCGAGTGGGATCTCCCTGACCTGTTCCCAGGTCCTGGTTCCCTTGGCCACGAGGACCTCCCGGAAGGCCCGATCGGCCAGGAGGCGCGTGTAGTCGTTGACACCCCCGTTGCCCTCGGTCTTGCCTACGACGCCGACCACGTCATCGGCCCGGAACACGCCCTTGTCGATCAGCTCCTCCAGTCCCGACGCGTCGGTCACCTTATGAAGCATGACCTTTCTGACTTCGATGGGCTGCAACATTTTGTTCAAGACTCCTTTTCGTCTATGGCTCTGGATGGAGGCCCAAGCTTCGGTACCGCCGATACCTGGCACCGAGACGCTCCGCCTTCTCCCGGTGAATCAGGGACGTCAGCTCGTACTCGAGGGCCTTGCTGAGGCGGCTGAGGAACTCCCGCGGCTCGTCGGCAGCGTCGGGTCGCTCGGGCACGATCCGGTCGACGATGCCCGCGGCGGCGAGGTCAATCGAACGTACGCCTTGAGCCGCGGCGAGCTCGGGGGCGCGGTCGACTGTCCGGTAGAGGATCTCGGAGGCACCCTCCGGAGGCAGAGGTGCCACCCATCCGTGCTGGGCAGCCACGACCCGGTCAGCAGGCAGAAGGGCAAGTGCTCCCCCGCCCGCCCCCTCTCCGAGCAGCAGGCACATTGTGGGCACCGGCAGCGTCACCATGTCGGCCAGGCATCGGGCGATCTCTCCGGCGAGCCCGCCTTCCTCAGCCTCTTTGGACAGGGCGGCCCCGGGCGTATCGATGATCGTGAGCAGCGGGAGCCCGATCTCCGCGGCCAGGCTCATCCCCCGCCGCGCCTCGCGAAGGCTGTCGGGCCCGAGCGGCCTGCCCTCTCGAGGGAAAAGACGGTCCTGTCCCACGACCACGCACGGCGCCGCCCCAAACTTGGCCATGGCCAAGATGAGGCCGCCACTGCGTTCACCCTCCTGAGTCCCACTCAGGATCGTGACCGCGTGCGAAGCGGCGCGAAGCAGCTCTTCCACGCCGGGACGCTCGGGCCGGCGGGTGTGCACGACCGACACCCACGCGGGGACGTCCTCGATCGGCTCGTCGGGCGGTGCCTCAGCAGCGGGAACCTCGCTCGGCACAGTGCACATCACATCGAGCGCCCTGGCCACTATCTCCGCTAAGGCCGCCGGTGCGAGCACTGCGTCGACGAGGCCCAAGCGATAGAGGTTCTCGGCCACCTGGACACCCTGGGGGAAGGAGTCGCCGTAGAGCGCCTCGTAAACGCGAGGCCCGAGGAAACCGATCAGCGCTCCCGGCTGCGCCCCGGTCAGTTGCCCGAGAGATCCCCACGAAGCGAACACCCCGCCGGTGGTCGGATGGCGGAGGTACACAAGATAGGGAAGGCCGGCCCTGCGATGATGCATGAGCGCCTGGACAATCTTGACCATCTGCAGGAAGGCGACGGTCCCCTCTTGCATACGCGTGCCGCCCGACACCGGCGAGGCCACCAACGGAAGTCGTTCCGCGGTGGCGCGCTCGATTGCCAGGGTGAGCCGTTCGGCCGCCGCAACTCCGATCGTTCCGCCCAGGAAAGCGAACTCGCAGGCAACGACGCAGACACGGCGGCCGACGATCTTGCCTTCCCCGGTGATGACAGCCTCGTCCTCACCGGAGGCCTGACGGGCCTCGGTCAGCTGGTCCAGGTACTCCGGCCCGGCGGGTACGGTCACAAGCTCACTGTCCCAGCTGCGGAAGCTGTCCGGATCGAGGACCTCCGAGAAGAGCTCGCGGGCACCGATGCGTCGCCTAACCGGCTGGCCGGTCGATCGTGCGTAGCTGCCGCGGACCACTTCGGCGATCTCACGTTCGATCGTCACGTCCGGCTGTGTCGCGTCCTTGGGCTCACCCCCGGGAGGCTGCCGCACGGCCATGATTACACAGTCACGTCTTGAGGGATCTTCAGCTGCTCGTTCGCCTTGACGATGGCCGCTGGGACGTCGAACACGAGGTCGGCGCCGACCATCTGACGGACGTAGTCCTTGACGACGGCGTCCCAGTACTTCTTCGTGACGTAGTACACCCGTGCGCCTCCCAGCTCGTGCTGGTACTCAGGCCAGGGGTAGGAGGGTTGTGCCATCCCGAGCCCCCAACGGTGCCACCCGTTGTAGCTCTCGTAGGTCGCCCAGAACTCCTTGCTGCCGAGGATCTCGAAGGCGTAGTAGGTCTTGACGTAGTACATGATTGCGCCGATTCGCCCGCCGCGGGCCAGTGCCATCGTGTGCAGGCTGATGTTGATGTCCTCGTTCATCAGCCGCCCGTTCGCGAATCCGACCCATTCGCCGTCGATGAGGCCCAGGAGCGTGTAGGGATCCTTCAGCCGTTTGCGGTACCACCCGGCAATCTCTGCATGGACTCGGGCCCCGACAACGTCGTAGAAGTCATGCTCCTGCTCCATGACGCGCTTCATGTAGCCCATCATTGCCGGGGCTTCCTCGAGGGTCGCCTCGCGGATGTACATCGTGCGGCCGTCCTTGAGGGTGATGGTGGCGCCGGGCCAGTGCGGAACGTCCATCGGCGGCGCCTGCAGCAGCGGCTCGATCTCGCGCACGTTCAGAGTGATCTCATTCTGAGAAACCACAGTGGGTGGTTCAAGCAACATGGTGTGTCCATCTCCTCTTTGACGACTTCGAGCCTGCCCGGAGAGTCAAGCCCGCCTGCATGAGCCAAATAGAGCCCCGGCCTCGATGCCTATGTGGAGCTTCTCCGTGACTATTTCGCCTTTGATCTAGACGTTAGGGCGGGGTCCGCGCGCCCGGTAGGGTCTTTGTCCCCTATCTCCGGAGCCTGTGGTTGCGGCAGGAATCTGCCTTTTCGAGAGTCCCTCAGAGACGCCACCGGCTGTTCGAGGCGCCCATCCGCGGACCACGAAGTCACCGTCGAGCTGGCGTCGATGCCAACCGCCAAAGACGAGCTCTGGCGGTGCCAGCTGGGATGAAGGCCACCGCCGAGCCGGGGTCGACCTAGGCGACAGGGAAATGCGCGCCCCGCCAGTTGCGCTTGGGGACCGAACCGCTCGGTGGGCCTGCACGATCGGGTCGACCGAGCCGGCCGTGCAAGCCAAGGTCCGTCGGAGAGTCGCATGAGGTAGAACACCTCGTCCGAACGGAGCTGTTTCGCCCGCTTCGCCTATGCAACGGTCCTGCCAAAAGACCGTGGGATGAATTCTGACTACCTAGTCGTATTTCAGGTGCCCCAGCGGCCAGGTACGGCGCGAGAAGACACCTTCCGCTGTCGTCGAAATGCGCGGGTCTTGAGACCCAGAGGCCAGACGTCCGACACCAGATGGGGGCTCCATCCCGAATCCGTCCGCGGCCTGCCAGAATCCGTCTTGGCCGCGCCGGACCAGCGTGCTCGGCGTGGGCCGAAGTGAGATTCGGACGCGCCGGCCTTACTCGCTCTCGCTCTCGAGCGGTGCCCTGGCTGTGTAGCGTCCCCAGCCCAACTCTCCGGTGAAACGGCCGTCCACCGCAACCGGCCGGCCCCGGCTCAGGACGAGCTCGGGCCAACCTATGGCAACAGTTCCCTCGTAGGGGGACTGGTCTACCGCCATGTCGAGATCGGCGGCTCCGAGCGGCTGGCGACGCTGTGGGTCCCACACGACCACGTCGGCGTCAGAGCCGACTGCCAGCGAGCCCTTGCCAGGCCACAGGCCGAACGTCCTGGCGGGGGCCTCGGCGCACAGGCGCACCCAGTCGGCCGTGGTGATGCGGCCGGACCGCACACCTTGCCAAACAAGGGCGAGCCGCGTCTCAATACCGGGAAGGCCCCCTGGAATGTCTGTGAAATCGATCACGCCACCAGGCCGTCCGGCCACACCCGCACGTCGGTCGGCGCGCCAGAACGGACAGTGATCAGTCGCGACCGTATGGATGTAACCACGTGCCAGTCCCTCCCAGAGCTCCTCGGCATGCCAGGGGTCGCGCAATGGCGGCGTGCAGACGAAGTCGATCGCGTCGGGACCCTCCAGGCGGCTCGAGTCGAGGTAAAGGTACTGCGGGCAGGTCTCAGCTTTGACATCGACACCGCGCTCTCGAGCAGAGCGCACCGCCGCCAGCGCGGGTGCCGAAGACACGTGGACGATGTAGATGGAAGCACGAGTGATCTCCGCCAGGGCGGCTGCCCGTCCAACAGCCTCACCCTCGAGGACAGCCGGTCGTGTCCGCGCGTGCTCGATCACGCCTGTGCGTCCCGCCGCGAGCGCCTCTCGTCTCAGCTCCTCGATGGCACCGCCGTTCTCACAGTGCAGCGTGACGAGAGCCCCGTACCGGCGGGCAGCGCGCATCAAACGCACAATGGTGCCATCGTCGACCTGCAGGCGATCGGGATAAGCGAGATACAGCTTGAAGGAGGTGATCCCCATCTCGACCCCGGCCGCGACGACCGACTCGGGCACAGCCTCAGTAAAGGTGAGGTGGAGGCCCCAGTCTATGACCGACGGCTCGGCCCACGACCGCCACGTGGAGACCGTGGCCATCGGGTCCTCACCTCGGGCGACTGTCACGTAGTCGATGATGGTCGTGGTGCCGCCGATGGCGGCAGCCCGTGTCCCGCTCACAAAATCGTCCGACACCCGTACGGCGCCCACGGGCATGTGCAGGTGGGTGTGGGCGTCGATGCCCCCCGGGATCACGAGCTTCCCGGTCGCCTCGTGCACCTGCTCTCCTGGCAGCGGCAAAAGGCCAACTGCGACCTCGGCGATCCGTCCGTCAGTTGCCGTGCGCACATCGACAGATCGCTCACCACCGGCGTCGACCACCACTCCACCTCGGATCAGCATGACCGGATCCTCCTTGTCCGAGAAGCCGGCTCGGCGTGCCGGACCGGGCTGTCAGACGATTGACTCGTCGAGCAGGGCGTCGGCCACCTTGCGGGGACCGGCGACGTTCGCTTCGACAACGTAGTTCCCCGCTTGTCCGTGCTGCTCGCGGCCGCGCGCCTTGAAGAAGCCCGTCCGCGCCCGGCTCCGGCGAGCTGGCGCTATCGGCGCAAGCCGGCGAAAAGGTCGTCCTCGGGCGTAGGTGCTCCTGTCCGGTCCAAGGCACGTACGAACATCTCGTGGCTCATGAGCTTGGAGAAGAGATCGACCCCGAGCCGGGTGAAGAAGTTCCCGTCGCTCTGACTCGCGTGCGCCTCAAGAGCCGCATACTGCTGCGCCGCGTAGCTGCTGCAGTCGACGGTGGCAGAGATCATCTCGTCGGCGATGGCAAAGTCCCAATCCTCCTCGGCTTCGTCCGGGTCCGGGACCCCCGCACCGCGAAGCGTCTCGCGGAATTCCGCCATGGCCGACTTGGGAATTCCGGGGTAGTAGAGCTTGTCGGGTATCGACGTCGCGTTCAGTGCCGCGACCGTTATCCGGTGCGCCTGGATATGGTCGGGATGGCCGTAGAACCCGCTCGCGTCATAGGTGACGACGACTTGTGGGCGGTAATGCTCTATGAGCTTGGAAAGACGCTCGGCCGCCGCCTCCACCGGTGTCGTCCAGAACGAGCCGGCAGCGTCGTTCTGTGGCCAGCCCATCATTCCCGAGTCCCGATAACCGAGCATCTCGAGGTGCGTGACACCGAGAATTTCACAGCTTGTCTCGAGCTCACGTCGGCGAATGGCAACGACCGACGCCGTGTCGTGGCTGGAATCGCCCGGCTTACTGGCCTCGTTGCCGTCACCGAGCTCGCCGTTGGTACAAGTCACTACGACGGTCCGGATCCCTTCTGCCGAGTATCGAGCAAGAATGCCGCCCGTGCTCGACGCCTCGTCATCGGGATGCGCATGGACTGCCATGAGTGTCAGCGCCGCTGTGTTCACCGGGCCCCTCCTTTGGATCGACCATTCTCGTGGCGACGCCGCTTCTCGACAACCCAGTTGCGCGCCGCCTGGCCAGGCGCTGTCACGGCCGGCGCGCGGTTGGGAGCACGAGATCCTCGGGGATCGAGCTGTTATCAGCTGCACCCAAGTCTCGTGCAGCACCTTCCCATCGTTGGAATCTCCATGCTCAACAGTGCAAGACGTGAGTCGGGCACCAAGATGCTGCCGACCCGCGGTCCGAGGCTGACCTCACTGAAATGCCCTCCCATCTGCTCCTCCAGCAGGCGAGTCACGCGAGAACGACCCTAAGCCCAGCCACCTCGAGTCGCGACACGGCTTGTGGATCTGCCTCGCTGTCGGTGATGAGCTGGTCGACAAGGTCGAGTGGGCAGATGCTCGCGAAGGTGATACGGCCGATCTTGGAGCTGTCGGCGACGATGACGGTATGCCGCGCTATCTTGACCAGCGCCGCGTTCGCCCTCGCCTCGGCGTCGTCGTGGGTCGTGCAGCCGGCGTCAACGTCGATCCCGTCAACGCCGACGAAGGCCACGTCGAGGTTGTAACCGGAGAGGGTGCTCTCTGCGATCGGCCCCGACAGCTCGAACGACGCCGTGCGGCAAACGCCACCGGTGAGAACGAGACGGATATTCCGGTGGCGCGCCAGCTGCATGCCCACGTTGAGGGCGTTAGTGACGACCGTGAGCTTGCGCACCGGTGTCAGCGCCCGCGCGACCCCCATCGTCGTCGTACCACCGGTGATGCCGACAATTGCGCCCTCGTTGATCAAAGTCGCTGCCGCGGCGGCAATCCGGCGCTTCTGGGCCACAGCAGTTCCGCGGCGATAGCTGATCGGCACCTCGAGCCCAGCGTCGGCCCTCATGGCCCCGCCGTGGGATCGCGTGATCACCCCCTGGTCGGCCAAGCGGGCGAGGTCCCGGCGGATCGTCGCCGTCGACACTCCGAGCAGCTCCGCGAGGTCGTCGACACCGACGGCGCCGTTGAGGTCGACGACGTCGACGATCGATCGCAGGCGGCTGACTCGAATCTGTGGACGAAGGTTCCGCACACCTCGGCCGAGCGCCTGGGAGCGCTCGGGACCCTGTGCGCGCCCGGGACCCTGTGGGCGCCCGTCTCCGAGCGTTTCCTGGCGACCACCACGTGGGTCCGAAAGCACCATCTGGTCGGGAATGGTAGCAACACAAGGAAGATTCTCCTCGCGGCCTCTTACGGCGCGACCCGGGGAACGGCTCGCCATTACTTGACGCTGCCCGCGATGATGCCTTCCACGATCCACCTATTCAGCAAGAACACGAGGACCGCAGGGATAGCGATTGCAACGATGGCGGCCGCGTTGATGATCGTGTAGGGCACGACGTGGCGGCCTTCGAGCACGGCGAGGACGACGGTGAGCGGCTGGGTCGACCCTGTGCTGCTGAGTACCAAGGGGAAAATGAACTGCCCCCAGCCCAGAAGGAACGTGATGATCGCGGTGGCAGCGATCCCCGGCTTCGCGATGGGGAGCGCCACTCTGTAGAACGTCTGGAGCATCGAAGCCCCGTCGATAACGGCCGCCTCCTCGATGCTCGGAGGGAGCGCGAGAAAGACGTTGTACATGATCCACATGGCGAGAGGCATGAACCCCGACGCGTAGACGAGAATGATGCCGAGGTAGGTGTTGACGAGTCCCACCTCGCTCATGATCCGGTAGAGCGGAATGAGCGTCGCGTACACCGGGAGGGTGAGCGTGGCCAGCACCGTGTAGAAGAACAGGTTCTTCAACCGAAATCGCAGTCGTGCGAACGCGTAGGCCCCGAGGATCGCGATCACGAGCGTCAGCAACGTCGCGAGGCCGCTCTCCACGACGATGTTCACAAGGGAACGGCCGATCCCGCCGGCTGCTTCCGCGGACTGCGGACCGGCCCCGAAGATCGCCTGATAGTTCGCGAAGATTGGCCGGATAGGAAAGAAATGCGTGGAGGTGCTCTGGGCTTGCGCATTCGTCATGAGGCTCGTGTTGAGCGCCCAGTAGACGGGGAACAAAGACCATACGATCACGAGCCCGATAGCAGCCCGCCGGGTCCAGACAGCGATCCAGCGCCGCATCAGAATGTGACCTTCCGGTAGAGGAGCTTCAAGGCACCCAGGGACAACGCCACCGTCACCACGGTCGCCAACAGCGAAAGGGCATATCCCTGCCCGAAGTTGAGGCCCTGAAATGTGATGAAGTAGGTCATGCTCATCACCGACGACGCCGTCGTTGCACCCGCGTTCAACACATAGACCTGATCGAAGATGTTCAGCGACAGGACGAGGGCCTCAACAGCCGCGATCGCAAGCCCGGGCCGGATCAGCGGCAGCGTGATCCGGCGGATCACCTGCCACCAACCGGCACCGTCGACGCGGGCCGCTTCGTAGATATCGCCGGGGATGCTCTGCAATGACGCGAGCACGAGCAGCGTCGCGAGCGGAGTGATCTGCCAGACCTGGACAAGCGAGATGAGCAGGATGCTCTCGATCTGACGGGTGCCGATGAAGAGCTGGTATTGGGAGACTAGATGCAGGCTCTTCAGCACCGAGTTGAGCACGCCGAAGGTCGGGTCGTAGATCCAGGACCAGATCACACCCTCAACGACTCCGGGCAGCGCCCAGGGGAGGATGACGATCGCCAGGACGATGCCCCGGCCGCGGAAGCGCCGCTGGAGCAGGAGCCCGAAGGCCGTGCCGAGCACGAGCGTCAGCCCGACGCCGAAGACGACGTACCAGCCGGTGTTCTCGAAGCTCTGGCGGATCTCGGGGTTGGAGAAGATGGCCGTGAAATTGCCAAAGCCTGCGAAGTGATTCGGAGGCGTGAGCGCGTCGATGTGCATGAACGCGTCGATCGTCGTGAGCACTGTCGGGTACAGCGCGAGGGCGAGGATGAAGACGAGCAATGGTGCGACCATGGCGTAACCCATGACCTCCGACCGGCTCGAGCGTCGGTGAGCGGACCCCGTCGCCAGTGATCGGCGCCGATTCGAGTTCGCGGGCAGCGACACGTTCCTCCTTCCGCCTGAGGTCGAGGTCCCGGCCGCGCGCCTCGGTGACGGCACGGCCGGGACCCACGTCCGACCATTTCTAGCTGTTGAGGCTGTTCACCTCGGAAGCGATCGCCGAGATTGCAGCGGCAACGCTCTCCTGGCCGGCAGCGGCGGAGTGCAGGTTGGTGTACACGGCATTGCTGAAATTCGGGTACCACGGCGGTGCGCCGGCGGGAAATACCGCACGGCCATGGTTCTCGACGAGGTTGACGAGCGCGGCCGCCCCGGGGACCTTGCCGGATTTCGCGAGGAGGCTGAGCCCGCCACGGTTGGACGGCAACGGGAAGGTACTGATGACGTTCTTGGGCCCGGCGGCTCCGGCGAATGCAGCCTGATTCGCGGGCTCCTCCATCCACTTGATGAACTCGACGGCTGCTTGGACATGTTCGGCCGAGGTTGGGATGCCGATCCCGTCGGGGTTGCCGAGGTTGGGAGCGACGCCCGAGATTCCCGGTGTCGGCACGTAAGCGACGTCACCTACGACGCTCGACTGGCTCGGGACGTCATAGGTCGTGCCGACGTCACCTGAGTAGTCGGAGAAGACGCTCGCGGCGAGACCGTGCGCCATCTCGGTTGTGATCCCCTGGTAGTCCGTGTAGTCGAGGTTCGCCTTGGCCACTAGACCACTCTTGTAGGCGTTCACCATCCAGGCCATTGCCTTGTATCCGGGAGAGGACGGGCTTGTGAACAAAGGCTTGTAGGACGTGCTCAGCACCTGGCCACCCATCGCCGCAGTGAGCTCGTACCAGTACGTCGAGAGCCCTTCGGCAGCGGCAAAGGGGATGTCCAGCGGGTACTTGACGATTCCCTTTGACTTCAGGGTCTGCAGGTCAGCCGTGAACTGGCCGAGCGTCGTCGGCATCGAGGTGATCCCCGCCTTGTGGAACTCGGCCTCGTTGACCGTCGTGACGAGCAGCGACACGTCCATGGGCATCCCCACAAGCGTCCCGTCGCGAACGAACGAGCTGAGCTGCGGGTACTGGGACGCGAGAGAACTGATTGAGAAGTACTTGTTGAGCGGCAGGAACCACTTCGTCACGTAGTACTCGCCCACCTTGGACCAGTCCACGTCCGTAACGTCTGCGAAGTAGGTGTCGGCCTCCGCTGCGGCGGCGATCTTGGTTTGCAGGTCGTCCCACTGCAGGTTCGACCAGTTGACCTTGATGCCTGTCTGGCTCGTGAACTTGGCGAGCATCGCCTTCGGTGGGGCGGGGTAGGCGATGGCCACGTTGATTGTCACGCTGCTCGTGGCGGCGTGCCGCGCGGATGGTGAGGCGGCTGCGGCGCTCGCGAAAAGCACCAACGACGTGGCAACCGCCGTAGCAATCGCCTTGAACGCTGTGCTGTGTATCCATGTCCTCTTACTCATCGTTCCCCTTCCTTGGGTGTTGGCTGCTCATACTTACTTATTGCCTGACTGCGGTAGAATTGATTTGGAACCACTTCAGAAGGGCCCGCTGATTGCCCAGCGGCTGCCCTGTTCGTCGAGCTCCAACCGGGCCTCGCGTCGCCAAGGCAGTCCCGCAGCGCCACAGCCACCGCCCCGTGGAGCGACGCGTCACCCGCGAAGCGGGCGCGCACGACCTTGGGGGGGTAAGGCACCGCCCGGGCGACAAGACGCGCGATGGCATCGATTGGGAAGCGGTCGGATCGCACGTAACCACCGCCGAGGGCGAGAACCTCCGGGTCGCAGACAATCGCCAGATTGGCGACGAGCGTCCCGATCTCGTCCCACACACGCTGCAGCAGCGCCTGCGCGCGCTGGTCGTCCCCGGCCCGTGCGACCAGCTCGGCAAACTCGACCGGTTGCCCGAACAGCGCGGCACTCTGTCGCGCGACACCTCTGCCACCGAGGGCCTCCTCGGTCGGCACGGCGCCGTCCGCGGCCATCCGTGGCGTCGCAGAGCCGTCAGTTAGCCAGTAGCCGATCTCGCCGGCCGCCCCATGGGCCCCCTCGAGAACCTGACCGCCGACGACAAGAGCCGCGGCGACGCCGGTCCCAAGGTTGAGATATACGCCACAGGCAACGCCGGCGAGCGCGCCCCAGGTGAGCTCGGCAAGCGCGGCCAGCTTCACGTCGTTGCCGAACGCGGCCGGCAGCGCGGGAAACGCCTCGCCTATCGCCGCGGGAATCGCGAGGCCTGCCCAGCCCGGGACGTTGGGCGCGAGATCGACACGGTCAACGCGGGTCAGCCCCATCGTGGACACGCCGATGGCGCGCACGTCACCGCCGCTCGCCCGCTCCTCACAGAGCACCTCGTTCGCGAGCGCGAGCGCCGACTCGAGCACGCGCTCGGCACCACGCTCGGCCTCGGTCGGCAGCGTCCGCCGACGACGCAGTTCGCCACCGGCATCGCCGATCGCCGAAGCGATCTTCGTGCCGCCAATGTCGAGTGCGACGACGGCGCCCGTTGCCCCATCGGTCATCTCAGTGGCGGTCGAGCATGATCGACCGGGTGAGAAAGCGAGGGTGATCGGGATCTACACCTCGCTTCGTCGCGAGGTGCTCGACGGCGCGGTGGACCCGCACGAGGCTTGCGAGCGGGTCGGTCCCGCTACGCACGACACGTGCTCCGGTGATCGCGATCTCCTCGTCGATGCTCGGCTCGGCCTTGTCGAGGATCCATACGAGCGACCGCTCGCTGGCGGCGGAGATCGGGCCGTGGCGGTACTCCATCGTGGGATAGGACTCGGTCCAGGCACCGAGCACCTCGCGGAACTTGAGCGCGGCCTCGTTCGCCAGCGCGGCAGCCACGCCCCGGCCAAGGAAGACGAAGTGGTCAGCCGTGTCGACCTCTTCTGGCGACGGCTCGCCGAGAAACACCTCTGCTCTGGCCGCAGAGGCCCCGACATCCCACCCGCAACTGGCGAGCAGGAGAGAAAGCGTGCTCGTGGCGAAGCGCGTCTGCACGATCGACTGCTCGTCGGCGAACGAGAGCACGATACGGTCGGCAACCAGACGGGTGAGCGGGCTGTCATCCACGGCCGTGATCGCCAGTACCCGAGTACGCCGAACAAGCGATGCCGTCGCGTCAAGGACCTCGGTGGTCGTGCCGGAGCGAGAGATCACAACAACGGCGTCGTACTTGCGACCTGGGGGCACCTCCGAGGCCGGGAAGGCGTCGCTCTCGCCGAGCATCTGCTCGCTCCTGTATGCGGCGGCCGCCTGGGCGACATAAAGCGAAGTGCCGCAGCCCACGAAGGCAACGCGAGTCCCGGGCGCGGGAAACACCGTCAAAGTGGAGGCGATCTCCGCGGCGCGCCGCCACATCTCCGGCTGCGTCGCGAGTTCATGCTCGAAATTGCTCATGATGAGCAGTCCTTCCGGTAGGTGAAGAATCGTGCATGTTACATGGACCCTACGAAACCCCCGACGAACAGCAAGACAGCAAATCAGCGTTGCCCCTCATTTATAGGACAGATCTTCTTGCTACGCCACCTCGAGATTCTTGAGGCAAACAAGGTAACGAAATCGTCATGACATGCCCAGTGAAGGAGTCAACAACCCCGCGGCGAATCGTCGCCGTGAGGCGAGCTGATCTGCTCACTCTTGCTCATAATGAGCACAATTCACGGTCGGTCTGGAATCGCCGACAACGTCAACGGGCTGCGATCTGCGAAGAGAGCGATCCACAAACGAAGCGATCTGGCTGATTTTGGCGGAGGGAGAGGGATTCGAACCCCCGGGGCTTGTGACCCAACGGTTTTCAAGACCGTCGCATTCGTCCGCTCTGCCATCCCTCCGAGCCAGTTGTCGCCGTCCGACCCAACTTGCCACCATCATCCTCCACGGTCGCGGCCTGTCAGGTCATGGCCAGGTTACGTGAGCACGCTCCCGGTATGGAAGGTCACCGTGTCCACCGGCCGGGATCCTCGCACCGGCCGCTACGGCCAGATCAGCAGGACGGTTCGGGGCACGAAATGGACGGCAAGCTAAGTTGAGTCCGCTGCCGCTGTGTGCAATAGCTGGTCTGACGGTAGGCGAGGCGTAGAGCGTGTCACGACTTGGTCGCCGTGGGTCAACGCGCCATGCTGTTCTGCATGGCACGTCGCACTCGGCCTTCAGGGTTGCTGTCGCGGGGCGCGCTCCGGGTCCCGGAGATCACGGCGTACTTCTGGATCATCAAGGGCCTCTCGACCGCGATGGGGGAAGCGACGTCGAACTATCTCGTTCATGAGATGAACCCCGTTGTTGCCGTGGGACTCGGGTTCGTCGGATTCGTGGGTGCGCTCGCGCTCCAGTTTTCGATGCGCCGCTACCTCGCGTGGACTTATTGGCTCGCGGTCGTGATGGTCGGCGTCTTCGGCACAATGGCCGCTGATGTGCTCCACGTCCGCTTCGGAGTTCCCTACGCCGTGTCCAGCATGCTGTACACGGTCGTGCTCGTCGCGGTGTTCGTGACCTGGCAGAGGACGGAGAGGACGCTCTCGTTTCACACCATCGACACCGCGCGCCGAGAAGCGTTCTACTGGGCTGCGGTTGCCGCCACTTTTGCGTGCGGCACCGCCGTAGGAGATCTGACCGCGACAACATTCCATCTCGGGTACGGGCTTTCGATCGTGCTGTTCGCCGTGGTGATCGTCCTTCCCGCCGTCGGCTTCCGGCGGTTCCACTGGAACCCGATCTTCTCCTTCTGGTTCGCCTATGTCATAACCCGCCCGCTCGGTGCATCGTTCGCCGACTGGGTGGGAAAGCCCCAAGTTGCGAGCGGTCTCGGCTGGGGTGACGGGCGGACAGCCCTTGTGCTCACGGCCGTTATCGCATGTCTCGTCTCCTATCTGGCTCTTACTCACAGGGACGTTCAGCACAGAAGAGCGCACGCACCCGAGCTGTCATGAACTCATCACTGATGGCGGAGGCCCTGCCGACCGTTCCGTGCTGACCAACTGCGTTGGCGCGACCAAACCACAGCAGCCGCACGAATCGGCGGACTGAATGCCAAGGAGTTCACGTCGGGCCGTCTGACCGGCTCCCTGCGGTCCACGGAGGCTAATGACTACACCCAGCTCTACTCCGTTTCCTTGCCCTCTTATTGATGTGACAGGGCGCTCCGCGTGCTCCATCGCTCGGACTAGTCCTCCCCAGGCCGCACACGCGACCGGAGCGTTCTGAGCCAGGCGTCCGCTTCCGCCCGCGCAGCTGCTACCTGCTCGCGTCGCTCGGGCCCACGCTCGCCGAAGGCGGGGTAGGAGCCGAGGAACTTCACGGAGACGAGCTGGCTGTGCAGTTGTTTCAAGCAGTCGCCGACGACCTCGTCGCTCAGGTGACCTTCCAGCTCGATGACAAAGCAGTAGTCACCGAGGCCACGCTTGGTGGGACGCGACTCGATCTTGGTGAGGTTCAGGTTCCGGGCGGCGAACTGCCCAAGGATCTGATGCAGGTTTCCGGGCCGGTCGGCCTGCTGAAAACAGACCAGGCTCGTGCGGTCATGGCCCGTTGGCGGTGACAACATCCCCCGCGCCACAAGCACGAAACGGGTCTGGTTGCCCTCATGGTCCTCCACTTGCCGCACAACGGTCTCCAGGCCGTAGATGCGCCCCGCTACTGCGGGGGCGATCGCGCCAGTCCCGTCCGGCTCGGCCTCAGCCACAAGACGGGCCGCCTGTGCCGTCGAGGTCGCGTGCAGCAACTCCGCCCCATTCAGACGTTCGTGCAGGAACCGACGACATTGAGCCAGGGCGACCGGGATCGAGACAACCCGGCGGATGTCGGCCAGACCCGTACCCGCGGGTGCGAGAAGGTCAAGATGGATGTCGAGCACGTGCTCCAGCTGAATGAAAAGATCCGCGTCGAAGACGAGGTGGTCGAGGGTCGCGCTGACCGTGCCGTCGATCGAGTTTTCGATCGGGACGAAGGCCGCGTCGACCTCGCTCCGGTTCGCGGCATCGAGCGCATCGGCGATCGTCGACATGGCGACCAGCTCGGCCGTTGCCAGAAACGGGATCGACCCGAGGGCCTCTTGGCTGAAGGTGCCCTCGGGTCCGAGAAACGCGATCCGCTTCCAAGCCTGCACCGGTTTGCACATGAGGGCAGGATAGTAATCGCCATGGACGAGCTCGCAATCCGAAGACTGATCGACGACCTGCGATCGGGCGCGTGCTCGCCGGACGACGCCGTGAGGGAATTGAGGAAGCTGCCCTTCACGGATCTCGGCTTTGCGAAGGTCGATCATCACAGAGCCCTCCGCCAAGGGCTGCCCGAGGCCGTCTACGGGCCGGGCAAGACGCCGGCAGAGTGCGCGGCGATCGTCGCCGAGCTGCTCGCGGCCGGCGGAGGTGGCCCGGTCCTTCTGACTCGGGCTGACCAGGCGCAGGTGGCCGCGGCGCTCGGAGGTTCGCCGGGTGGTCAGCGGACGCCCCTGGAGCCGGATGCCGGCCGTCTCTCCACGGTCGCTTGGCGACAGCAGCCGGATCGGCCCGAGCGGGTGCTCGTCTGCACGGCCGGGACGGGCGACCTGCCCGTGGCCGAGGAGTGCACCGCAGTCCTTCGTGCGTTCGGCTTCCACCCGGCGGTTCTGGGCGACTGCGGGGTGGCGGGCGTGCATCGCTTGTTCGCGTCGATCGAAGACGTCACAAACGCGGATGCCATCGTCGTGGTGGCCGGGATGGAAGGAGCTCTGCCGAGTCTCGTGGCCGGCCTCACGCCGGCTCCGGTGATCGCCGTGCCAACGAGCGTCGGCTATGGGGCCTCTCTGGAGGGAGTGACGGCATTGCTAGCCATGCACGCCTCGTGCGCATCTGGGATTACGGTCGTAGGGATCGACAACGGCTTCGGTGCCGCGTGTGCAGTGGCGAGGTTGCTTCGATGACCGACAAGAACGGCAAGCCCGACGGAGAGGTCGGCGAGAGCGGAACGGCAGCCGGAACGGGGAGCGGGGCTGGCCGCCGCGTTGCCTGGTTTCACTGCTTCTCGGGTATCGCAGGGGACATGGCACTGGGAAGCCTGGTCGATGCCGGAGCCGATCCCGCCGAGCTCGGGCACATGCTCGACCGCCTTCCCATCGACGGATGGTCGCTCGGGTTCGAGCCCGTGCTGCGTAACGGCATCGCGGCGACGCGAGCGGTCGTCAAGATTCGCGACGACGCTGTCGTGAGGACCTTCCCACATGTGATGAGCATCCTCGAGGAGGCCAGGATGCCCGACCGGGTACGCGAGCGTGCCGTCGCAGCGTTCTCCCTTCTCGCGGCCGTCGAGGGGCGCCTGCACCGGCGCCCACCCTCACAGGTCCACTTCCACGAGATCGGCGGGCACGACACCATCGTGGACATCGTCGGCACAGCCTGCGCCCTGGAGCTGCTCGGGGTGAGCACGGTGTCCGCGAGCCCGGTTGCCACCGGCCTTGGGATGCTCCGAAGCGCCCATGGTTTGCTGCCCAACCCCGCTCCGGCCGTCGTCGAACTGCTCGAAGGGATCCCTACAGAGGGCCGCGACGTCGCCGTCGAGCTGACGACTCCGACAGGCGCGGCCATGTTGGCCGCTTGGGGCTCGACGTTCGGACCTATGCCAGCGATGACGATTGAGGCAACCGGCTTCGGAGCAGGGTCGCGAGAACTGGACGACATGCCGAACTGCACCCAGGTCGTGATCGGCCTCCCGGCGGAGTCGGTCCGGGCCTCTTCTCTCGGCGAGGGTCAGCAACTCGTCCAGCTCGAGGCGAATCTCGACGATGTGACCGGCGAGACCCTCGCCCACACCGTTGCCGCGCTGCTCGACGATGGCGCGCTCGACGCGTGGGTGACGCCGGTGCTGATGAAGAAGGGCCGGCCGGGCCATGTCCTGAACGTCCTGTGTGACCCGGTCCTCGTTGGTGATCTCCGCCATCGCCTGGCGGCCGAGACGGGCAGCCTCGGAGTTCGCGCGCACACCGTCGAACGTTGGGCGGCGCCGCGCGAGCTGGTCGAAGTCGAGGTCGACGGCTACCGCGTGCGGGTGAAAGTCAGCCCCGGTCGGGTCAAAGTCGAGCATGCCGACGCTGCCCGCGTGGCCGGGCAGACGGGCAGGCCGTTGCGCGAAGTTGCCGCCCGCGCCGAGGCCGCCTGGCGTCAGCAGGCCGGGACACCCGAACCGCCGCGTCGCGACCCTGGGCCAGGGGGACCGGTCACCCCGATGCGACCTTGATCTTCACCTCGTCGGTCTGACCCAAGCCCTTGGGCGAGCTCGTAACGGGCCCTCCCGGGAGGCTGCCCGTGCCGATCGATACCCAGAGCTGGTAGCTGTCGCCCGCAACCACGGCGAGCGGCGGCAGGGTCACTTCGACCGACTCCCCAGGTACGAGGCGACCGACGCGCACAGCCGTCGAGCGAGTCGGTACGCGAGGGCTCGGATACCGGCCGACTGACGGCTCGAGAACGGCCGCTGTTGCGGCCCAGATGCCCGAGATTTGAACATTGCCTGCGTTTGCGACCACTAGGACGACCGAGACCTGATGGGTCGGCGGGAGGACCGAGGTCGAACCCAGCGGCGGGAGCTGCAACGTCGTCGACGTGGACGTCGAGGTCGTCGGCGGCGTGGACGTCGTGGTCGTGGAAGTTGACGCGCCCGGAAGCGTGGGGAGCGTCGTCGTGGAAGTGGACGTTGACGTGGACGTCGTTGTCGCAAAGGTCGTGGTCGTCGTCGGCAGCCCTGTGATCCGCACCACCGGGGGCTGCACGGTGACCGCGACGATCGAGAGGTCCTCGCGGATCTGCAGCGCGGGCTCGCTGGACAGCTGCGCGACCCAGGTCGTCACCGACGCCTTGTCCCATGTCGCCGGGTGGGTCACCCATCTCGAGGCCGGGAGACGGTCTCGACCACTCGAGGGTGGGAGCGAGGACACGAAGCTGCGGTAGTCCCCGTCACTGGCCGCGAGCTCCTTTCCGGCCCGGGTGATGAGGGTCGCTGCCTCGGCGCGGGCCCGCACCACCGAGATCGGGGGCGTCGGACCGCCAGGCCCGCTGCTGGAGGAACTGCCCGAGCTCGGGGAGGAGGCAGTCGGCCCGACCGCGAGCGCTATGGCCCCGGCCAGCGTTCTTGAAGCGCCGGCCCTGGCCGCGAGCGTGGCCTGGAGCAGCTGCTGGGAGCGGGGGGTGGGTGCCCGAACGCCCAGCGTTCCCAGTTGGGCCAGATTCTCCGAGGTTCCGGCGATGAGACTGCCCAGGTCTGCGTCGAGGTTCGTGCGATCAAGCGAACCAGTGCCGTCGCGAACCAGATGCATCGTCGACGCAAGCATCGTCGACTCATCAATGACGGGGATGACCTCGGCGACGTAGGTCTGAGCGGCAACGCGACCGGCCAGACCCCCGGAGTTCACGACGTCGGCGGCGACCTGGGCGACGACGATCGCGAACACGACCACTGCGGCGATCGCGAACACGACACGTCTGGTCGGCCGGCGCGCGGACGGCAAGCTCCCCCGTCGCCAGCCTGCAGTCATCGCCGAAGAAGCTAGCCCTTGTTCAGGTTGTGATCCGAAACTTCCGGCCGGCAGCACACGACCGGAGGTCCGACCGCATCGAGCGTGCCGCTGTTACAGACCCGAGGAGCGCGGTCATCCTCCCCGCCGGACGGGATCAGTCTCCGGTAGCACCTTTTGCCACGCTCACCTGGCTCTTGGTCGACCGCCAGTTGACCATCGGCCGGATGGCGTCGAACTCCACACGGTCCTTGTGCCGCTTGGCAGTCTCTATGAGCACCTCGATCGTGGCGTCTTCGAGGAAGTGGGGCTTGAGCCCGAGTGCCGGCAACTGGGTCGCCACGGCGTTGTAGTAGTGCTCTTCCTTCTCAACTCGTGGGTCCGGAACGCTGTCGATCCTGACGTCGTCGCCGCCGAGCTTGGCGGTCCACTCTGCAAGCTCGATCACCGAAAAGGTCTCGGTGAACTGGTTGAAGACTCTGTACTCGCCGGGCTCTGGAGGATTGTTGCAGGCCAACTCGACACAAGCGAGCGTGTCGCGGATGTCCAGCATGCCCCGCGTCTGCCCGCCCTTTCCATAGACGGTGAGCGGGTAACCGACCGCCGCCTGGACTGCAAAGCGGTTCAGGACCGTCCCGAACACCCCGTCGTAGTCGAATCGGGTCAGCAGATCACGGTGCATCGTCGTCTCGGGTGTCTCCTGGCCGTACACGATCCCCTGGTTGAGATCGGTGGACCGAAGGCCCCAGATGCGGCAAGCAAAGTGAATGTTGTGGCTGTCGTGGACCTTCGACAAGTGGTAGAAGGAGCCGGGCTGCTTCGGGTAAGGAAGCAGGTCGGTACGGCCCTTGTGGGTGATCTCGATAAAGCCCTCTTCGATGTCGATGTTCGGAGTCCCGTACTCGCCCATCGTGCCGAGCTTGACGAGGTGGATCGTGGGATCGATCTCGGCGATGGCATAGAGCAGGTTCAAGGTGCCCACGACGTTGTTCACCTGGGTGTAGACGGCGTGCTTGCGGTCGATCATCGAGTACGGAGCGGACCGTTGCTCGGCAAAGTGGACAATGGCCTCGGGGGCGAACTCACGGAGGGTCTGCTCGACGAACACCTCGTCAGTGAGGTCGCCGATGAAGGGCTTCACAGTGTGGCCGGAGACTTCCTTCCAGGTCGTGACCCGCCTCTGCAGCTGCCGGATGGGCACCAGACTGTCGACGCCCATCTCGCTGTCGTACAGGCGCCGAGCGAAATTGTCCACGACACCAACGTCGTGGTTGCGCGCGGACAGGTGCAGTGCGGTCGGCCAGCCAAGGTAACCGTCGCCACCGAGTACGAGGATCCTCATCGGTCTTTCTTCTCCTTGTAGATCGCGGGTCTCTACGCTGCCCAGTTGGCGTAGTGGCTCGGGGACTTGTCGCATTCGACCGCGGCCGATAGCAACTTGAAAGACCCGAGCCGAACTCTTCGGATGCCGGAACGTGGCCCCTCCAGGAAGCCGGGCGAGAGTTTATAGGAGCCACTCACCGCAATGCGAGTTTCGTGGATACCCTAGGACCCTTGGGCGTCTCGCCACCCGGGCGGGCGCTCAGGTCGGTCCTCGGGAGCCTTCGCAGTGGACAGACGTTGGTACCTCGATGTCAACCGTTTCGCCACGCGAACGGCGTGGGCTCATGGCGTAATCGCATTCTGCGCCCGCCCTTCGGCACTCGTGATCCTTGCTGTCCTGCTCCTGGTCTCTCTGGCACTCGCCCGAGTGGGCGGCTTCGGCGGAAGCGACCTCGACAAGATCGCGGGCCTTACGTGGGCGGCAATCGGCGCCGTGCTGGCCTACGGGGTGTCACTGCCGGTCGTCCACCTGGTCGGACGAGTCCGGCCTTTCGCGGTGATGCCGCAGGCAGCGGTCCTGGTCGCAAGACCGGCCGGGTTCAGCTTCCCGAACGAGCACGCCGTGATCGCCGGCGCCTTTGCCACCGGGCTCTGGCTGAGCCGGGCCCGGCTGGCGGCTGCAGCGGCGACACTGGTCGCCGTCGTCATCGCCTTGGCAGTCGTCTACGCGGGCCCGGCATACCCCGGCGACGCAGCTGCCGGCCTGCTGCTCGGAACGCTGGTAACCCTCGTGGTCTATCCCTTCGCGATCGGGTCGCTGCGCGCGCTGGTGCATGCGGTTGCGCGATCACCCCTGAAATTCCTCGTCGGAGGTGGCCGCCACGGAAGACCGGTCGGTCCGGGACCTGCTGCCCGTCCTGAGATGGTCGGTGAAAGTGGTGCCGTCCGGATCCTGCCGCCCGATGAGGCCGGCACCGTCCCGGTCCTGCCGCCCGACCACACGGGAGCCGGACCCGTCACCGGCACGGCAGGGAACTCACCTTAGGCTGGTCATCGACGCCTCTCCGCGCGAAGCTCACGACGAGGCCGGTGTGGCGCAGAGGAAGCGCAGGCGACTTGTAATCGTCAGGTCGTGGGTTCGAGTCCCACCACCGGCTCGAGAAATTCTGCGACGATACCAGCGGGTTCAGCGGTAACTGCGAGGGATCCTGAAGATCCCGCCCCGTGAACGGTGGGTCCGGGCCTCGGCCGGTGATTCAGGTTGTGCCTCGTCGGCAGGGCCGTCGCCCGCGGCTGGGACACCGGCCATCACGGGGGCGAACTCGATGTCTTCATCGAGGGGCAGCGGGTCCAGTCTCGGGACGGCGTCGCCCGGGCGTTCTTCGGCGCGGACGGTCGAGTACCCGCCTTCTGCCGAACGCAGGATGACGTTGGCACGTTTGCGCCTGCCGGCCGTCGACACACTCTGCATCTCCTTGCAGATGCGGTAGGTGACCGGGAACACCACCAAGGGCACGACGATCGCCAGGAAACGGAAGGAGGTGAGCACGACGTTCAGCGAGATCGACAGGTAGTTCGCCAGGACATCGGTGGCGCTTGCCCCGAACAGCACGAAGTAGAACGAGAACACGGCGGCGCCGAACGCGGTCCGTTTCGGCCGGTCCCTCGGGCGATCCAGGACCTGGTGCTCTGCGTGGTCGTGGGTCAGCCTCGCCTCGATGAACGGCCACGCCTGCAGGACACCGAACGTGATCCCTGGGAGCAGGATCGCAGGGAAGAACACGTTGGGGATCATGTGGCCGAAGCCCACTACCTCCCAACTCGGCATGATACGAAGCGCCCCGTCGAGCCAGCCCATGTACCAGTCCGGCTGCACGGCGTAGCTCACCTTGTACGGCACGTACGGGCCGTAGAGCCAGACGGGGTTGATCTGGAAGAAGGCACTGAGGACGCCGGTGACCGCGACCGTCAGGAACATGAAACCTGTCGTCTTTGCAACAAAAGTCGGCCACAGTGGTGCTCCGACCACGTTGCGGGGCGTGTTGCCGCGTCCGGGGAACTGCGTGTGCTTCTGGCGGACGAGCATTCCAAGGTGAGCGCTAAGGAGCCCAACGATCACCGCGGGCAGAATCAGCACGTGCAGGATGAAGAACCTCGGGATGATCGCGTTACCCGGGAAGTTGCCGCCGAAAAGAAAGAAGGCCGCGTAGCTGCCGATGAGCGGGATCGACTCCACTATCGAGAAGGAGATCCGGATGCCCGTTCCCGAGACGAGGTCGTCAGGAAGCGAATAGCCGAGGAAGCCGTTGAAAATCGCGAGGATGAGAAGGGTCGAGCCCACTATCCAGTTGAGCTCGCGGGGCTTGCGGAACGCTCCGGTGAAGAAAATGCGGAGCATGTGGACAACAATCGACCCCACGAAGATGTTCGCGGCCCAGTGGTGCATCTGGCGCATGAGCAGGCCGCCGCGCACCGCAAAGCTCAAGTTCAGCGTCGAGGCGAAGGCCTCGGAAACCGGCTGTCCGCGAAGGGGCGCGTACGAGCCCTCGTAGATGACCTCCTTGCTCGACGGGACGAAGTAGAGGGTCAGGAAGACTCCCGTCCCGAGGAGCACGATGAACGAGTAGAGGGCGATCTCGCCTATCAGGAACGACCAGTGGTCCGGGAAGATCTTGTTGAGCATCTTTCGGCCCGAGCCCGAGATCCCGAGCCGCTCGTCGAACCAGCTGAAAAGGGCGTCAATCATTGCCCCGCTCCCAGTACCCCGGTCCAACAGGCTCGTCGTACCCGTCCTGGGCACGGAAACAGCCCTCCTCGTCGATGTAGAGAGGAAGCTGGGGTAACGGTCGCGGTGCCGGCCCGAAGATCGGGATGGCGGCATCGGTGACGTTGAACAGGGACTGGTGGCAAGGGCACAGCATCTGCTTGGTGAGTTCCTCGTAAAGGCCCACAGGACAGCCGGCGTGCGTGCAGACCTTCGAGAAGGCGATGTAGCCCTGTGGCGCCCAAGTCGCGCGCTGCTTGGCAAACTGCGGTGGAGGCGTGAGGTAGCCGCTGGCGGGCGCAGGGTCAACCCGGATCATCATGGTCTGCGAGTACGCGCCCCCGATGTCGGTCTCGGGGAACACCGTGATGAAGCCCCCCACCTCGAGGTCGCCTGTCTTGATCTTGCGACCGGTGATGTCGACGAGATACGAGCCGCGCCGCCACGCGGTCTGGCGAAGCGTCTTGCCCGGCAGCGGCCCGAGCGACCGCAGGAACGGGAACGCGAGCACGACACCGAGAATCCCCGATGCGAGACCGAGGGTCTTGACGAGAAAGCCCCGGCGTTCGACTGCCACCTTCCCGCGACTCGCGAAGTCCGCGACGAACGCCTCACGGTGAGCATTGGTCGGCACGAGGCTGTGCCGGGACTCCGAGAACGGCCCCCGCGGCATCAGGAACTTGCCCCACACGACCATCCCGTACCCGAGGCCCCCAAAGCCGATGGAAAACGTGACCGCAAGCCAGAAGTTGGAGTAGTTCTGCCAATAGGCCGCGCCGAAGCCGGCAAAGCCCACGGCTGCCAATAGGAATCCCGAGCCGGCCACGATCTCGGCTCGACGCGGGTTCTTCGCGGCGATCTGGAACTGGGGCGCGTCCGCACGGACCGAGGTGACCGGGATCCTCACCCGGCGAGACAGGTCGTCTTGTCCCGACGAGCCGGCGGCGGCCTCAGGCTGGTCAGGCACGGGCCGGCTCGCGCTGATCGTCGCCGCCCAGGCCGTCTTCGTGACCCTCTAGGCTCCCAGGACCGTCATGGCCCTCGTCCTCCTCGCTCTCGGTGCGGTCGCCGACCCAGAGTGCTGCCAGGAGGCAGGCGCCCACACCTACGAACAGTCCGACGAAACCTTCCGCGACCGGGCCGACGCCCCCGAGAGAGAGCCCACCGGGGCTGACGGGATGCTGGATGTCCTTCACGACGTAACCGACAATGTCGACAACCTGTGCAGGCGAGAGTGTCCCTGGCCCGAAGCGCGGCATGTTGCCGGGACCGGTCCGGACCGCTTCCCAGACCATCGTCTTGGTCACACCGTGGAGCGGAGGCGCCTGAATTCCGCCCGCAAGCGCGTCGCCAGCGCCTGTGATGGTATGGCAGGGCGCGCAGTTGAGCGCGAACAAGCTGAATCCCTCAGCCACGTTCGCATGTGAGATGTCAAGGCCGAAAGGGACGCCGGGATTGCCGAACGAGGGTGCCAACGAAGTCACGTACCGCACGATGTCGAGGATCTCGGCACGGGCGAATTTCGCCGGTTTGCGTTCGGGCTCGGCCGTCGGCTCGGCGAGCGGCATCCACCCGCTGGAAAGCCAAAGGTCTACCGTCGCGCCACCGACCCCGAGCAGCGGCGGCGCCCGGTTACCTCCCGAGGCGTCGATCCCGTGGCAACTGGAACAGTTCTGCACAAACAGGGTGCGACCGGCAGCCAGCTGGCTTGCGGTTGTCGGGCTGTCCTGGCTCGTAAGGCTGGCGGCGCCAGCTCCCTTCGCGGTGCTACTCCCAGAGACATCACCACGGCCACCACCGAGCAGGAACACCCCGACAAAGCTCGCGGACACGAGGAGCGCCAGGCTCAGCAGGGCGCGCCGCCAAAGGGCGCGGGAAGCGGTCACGAGAGCAAGAAGAGGGCGCTGAACAGCCCGATCCAGACGAAATCGACGAAGTGCCAGTAATAGCTGACGGCCTGGAAGACAGCCGTCTCACCTGGGTCGCCGCCCTTGATCGAGCCGGCAAGACGCCCGAGGAGGGCGATCATGGCCACGAGCCCGAGAAGGACGTGAAGCCCGTGAAGGCCACTCATGATGTAGAAGAGCGAGCCATAGGCATTGGTGTGAGGCCGGAAGGGAAGGGTCTTCCACTCGTAGGCCTGGTTCGCGAGGAAGGCGGTGCCGAGAACGAAGCTCGTGATGATCCAATTACGGGCCTTCTTGTACTCCCCGCGCTCTTGCGCCCAGACCCCGAGCTGAAAGGTGGGGCTGGAAGCCAAGAGCACGAAGGTGAAGATCAGCGCCTGGATCGTGTCGAGGTGGGTTCCGGGAGGAAACGTCCCCGCCGGAGGCCACAGCGGCATGTTGTGAGCGCGGATCGTGAAGAAGGCGGCAAATAGGCCGCTGAAGAACATGAATTCCGAGCCAAGCCAGACGACTACGCCAACGGCGAGCAACTGGGGCCCCCCCGGCTGCTGTCGGCTGTGCGGGCGCGGCAATACTACTGCGTCGCTCACGGCGTACTTCTTAGCCTAACGGCGCACGCGAATCCAGCCCTTTGCGCGACAAATAGCGCCGGCCCGGAGGCGGGATACTGTCGTGCCGTGCGAACGCTCGATTCGCCCTTCCTCCGGGCATGCCGGTGCGCGCCCGTCGAGCGGACACCGGTATGGTTCATGCGCCAGGCCGGGCGGTCCCTCCCCGAGTACCGCCGCCTGCGCGGAGAAGGTGACATCCTCGACGCTATTTCCAAACCCGATCTTGCCGCCAAGCTGACACTTCAACCGGTACGGCGGTATGGAGTCGATGCCGCCATCCTGTTCTCCGACATCGTCGTGCCACTTGCAGCCGTGGGAGTCGGGGTCGAGATCGTGACAGGACGGGGGCCAGTAATAGACCGGCCTTTTCGCACCCACGAGGACCTGAGGCGTCTTCGGCCTCTAGAGCCCGAGACTGACCTCGCACACGTGCTCGAAACCATTCGGATCCTCGTCGGCGAGCTGGACGTCCCGCTGATCGGCTTTGCCGGCGCTCCGTTCACCCTGGCGAGCTACCTCGTCGAAGGTGGCCCCTCCAAGACCTTCGCCCTCACCAAGGCGCTGATGCACGGCGAACCCGAGTTGTGGCATCAGATCGTGGATCGTCTTGCTGACATCGCGCTGGCGGCACTGAGAGCCGAGGTCACCGCCGGCGTTTCGGCGATCCAGCTCTTCGACAGCTGGGCCGGAGCGCTCTCTGCCGCGGACTATGCGACCTTCGCTCTGCCCGCCTCGCGCAAGGTGCTCGAGGGGGCGGGTGATCTCGGCGTGCCCAGGATCCATTTTGGTGTCGGCACCGGCGAGCTGCTCGGGCTCATGTCCGAGGCCGGAGCCGACGTGGTTGGTGTCGACTGGCGCGTGCCGCTATCTGCGGCCCGCCGCCGAATCGGTGCGGGAAAGGCTGTCCAGGGCAATTTGGACCCGGCTATATGCCTTGCACCCGCCGGTGTGGTGATCACCGAGACGACTCGGGTCCTTCGGGACGCGGGTGGCAAGCCGGGCCACATCTTCAACCTCGGGCACGGTGTCCTGCCCGAGACTGACCCCGGGGTGCTTGCCCAGGTGGTTGAAACCGTCCACGCCTGGCGACCGGACACGCCGTCAGGTGAGGTGGCCGGCGAATGACACCCTCTCAGAAGCAGATCGGGGTCGTCGTCATGGCGTACGGGACGCCATCCTCGCCCGAACAGATCGAGGCCTTCTACACCGATGTGCGCCGCGGACGCCCACCGAGTGCCGCGCAATTGGCCGACCTGACTGGGCGCTACGAGGCGATCGGGGGAGTCTCTCCCCTTTCACGACACACCGCCGCCCAGGTGGCAGGGATCCAGCGGCAGTTGGATCTTCGGTTTCCTGGGCGCTATGTGTGCACCCTCGGAAACAAGCACTCCGATCCCCGCATCGAGAACGCCGTCGAGGACCTCGCCGGGCAAGGAGTGCGCGACTTCGTAGGACTGGTCCTCGCACCCCACTACTCCCGGGGCAGTGTCGGCGAGTACGTGTCCCGTGCGACCGAGCGGGCAGATGGCTTGGGCATGTCCGCCGCCTTCGTCGAGCACTGGCACGACCACCCTGTTCTTGTGGAGCTTCTCGCCGAGCGCGTGATCCATGCGCTCGAGTCGCTTGGGACCGCCGGAACTGACGCTCGGGTGCACGATGGGCTTCTCTTGCTGGTCACCGCGCACAGCCTGCCGGTCCGCGCCGTCGCCGACGGCGACCCGTACGCCGACCAGCTCCGGCGCAGCGGCGAGCTTGTGGCGGCGGCCTCGGGCCTCGGGCGATGGGACGTCGGCTGGCAGAGCGCGGGCCGGACGCCCGAGCCTTGGCTGGGCCCGGACATCCTCGACAGATTGCGGGCATTACCGAGCGAGGCAGTCAGCGCCGTGGTGGTCTGCCCGGCGGGATTCACATCGGATCATCTCGAGATCCTCTACGACCTCGACATCGAAGCCAGCCGGGTCGCCGCCGAGACGGGTGTGGCTTTCGCCCGGACAGCGTCGTTGAACGCCGATCCGCGGATGTGTGCCAGCCTGGCCGAGCTTGTCATCGGTCGCGCGGAGGCGTTCTAGCCCCATGAGCCGCGTCGTTGCCGTCGTGGGCGGTGGGATCAGCGGGCTCGCCGCAGCCCGTGTTCTTGCCGGTGCCAGCCCCGTCAGCCCCGAGCTCCAGACCCGCTCGGGTCGCCAGGACGACTCCGGTCGTCAGGACGACTCCGGTCGTCAGGACGGCGGGTCCGACATCGAGATCGTCCTGCTGGAATCCGATGACCGTTTCGGGGGCAAGGTCGCGTCCGGTCAGTTCCGGGGACGTTCAGTGGACCTCGGTCCCGACAACTTCCTGACCCGGAACACCAGTGCTGCAGAGCTGTGCGCCCAGCTCGGGATCGGCGACGATCTCGTGGCGCCCGCGACAAGCTCGGCATCGGTGCTGACGCGCGGACGGCTCCGCCCGCTGCCGGCCGGGCTCATCCTCGGCCTGCCGCCCGACCTGGTGGCTCTCGCCCGGTCGGGGATCGTAAGTCCGCGCGGACTTGCCCGGGCGGCCCTCGATCTATTGGCACTCGGAGCACCAATCTCGGCCTCGAGCCTGGGCCTCTCCCCTGCACAGACCGCCACCGGTCGCGTCAATGAAGGCGCTGCCGCCGCAAACGACCCCGGCGGCCCCGAGTGGAGCGCCGCCTCCATCCTCGAGAGCCGGCTCGGCCGGGAGCTGGTCGAACGACTCGTCGATCCCCTGCTCGGCGGCATCAACGCCGGTGGCCTCGACCAGCTCTCGCTCGTCGTCGTGGCACCCCAGGTGGCACAGGCGCTGGTCGGGCATCGCAGCGTGACTCACGCATTGAGGCTGTTGGCCCGAAGCACGCCAAAGCCGTCGAGCACGAGCACCAAGCCCAGGCCGTTCTTCCTCGGAATGCGAGGTGGACTCGGTCGCATGGTCGAAGCGCTCGTTGCGGACCTGCAGGACCGGGGCGTGCAACTTAGAAGATCCACAGCTGTCACGGCCCTCCGACGAGCCAAGGACCGCTACGAGCTCGAGACGGCGAACGGGACGATCGTCGCGGACGGCGTCGTGCTCGCGGCACCCGGGTACGTCGCCGCGCGTCTGCTCGTCGACACCGCCCCGGTGGCGGCCGCCGAGCTCGGCTCGGTCCCGCACTCCAGCGTCGCTCTCGTCACGCTCGCCTGGCCCTGCGATGCGTTGCCCGGGCTTGCGAAGGCAAGCGGTTTCCTCGTGCCCCGCTGCGAGGGCGGGATCATCACCGGCTGCACCTACTTGTCGGCCAAATGGCCTCACACCGCCGCCGCCGGGGAAGTGGTCGTCCGTGCCTCGACCGGGCGCTACGGCGATGAGCGTCCCTCCTCGATGTCCGACTCCAAGCTCGTCGAAGCGGTGCTCGGCGATCTGCGAAAGCTGATCAGCGCCCAGGTCCCACCGCTTGCCAGCCATGTCCAACGCTGGCCCCGAGCGTTCCCGCAGTACCTGCCCGGCCACCTGCGAAAGATCGCGCGAGCACGAGCAGCACTGGGCGAACTGCCTGCGCTCGGGCTCGCCGGCCCGTCGCTGGGCGGCATCGGGATCCCGGCGTGCTTGACAACGGGCGAGCGAGCTGCGCTGGAGGTTCGCGATCGCCTGAGCCAATGAAGCGGCGCGCCGGCCAGGTTGCAAGAGGGCTCGCTCCGCTCGGAGGGGGCGTTCTCGTGGCACTCTCGCTACCCCCGTTCGGGCTGTGGCCCATGGCCCTTTTCGGAGTGGCAGTCCTCGCCTGGGCCGTGAGGGACCGGTCCGTCGGTGGCCGGGCAGCAGCCGGCTTTCTCGCGGGTGTCGGGCAGTTCGCGATCGGCCTCGCCTGGGTGGACAAGTTCACCCTGCTCGGCTACGGCGGGCTGATCATCATCCATTCGGCGATGTTCGCCGTCGCCTGTGCCCTCGTCCCACGCGGGCCCGTCCGGGTGCCGGTCCTCGCGGCAGCGCTGACGCTCGCAGAGTGGGTGCGTGAGCGTTGGCCATTCGGTGGCGTGCCGCCGGGAGGGATCGCTCTCGGGCAGGTGAGCGGCCCCCTGGTCGGGACCGCGCGCATCGGCGGCACGGTCCTGTTAGTGGGCGTGACCTACCTTTGCGGTGCCTCTCTCGGCGACCTCGCTGTCACATGGCTCCGAGGTCGACGGATGCAAGGCCGTGCGCACAGTCGGGGGCTGATCGGGTGCTGGGCGAGCTTGGCCGTCGTGGTCGCGCTCGCCATCTGGGGCACTTTTGCACCTGATGGTGGACCTCCGGCACGCACGCTTCGCGCAGCCATTGTGCAAGGGGGCGGCCAGCGAGGCCTGTCCGATCTGCAGGTCCCGGCCTCGGTCGTGTACGCGGCTGCACTACGGGCGACCATGACGGTCCGGCCGCCGGTCGATCTCGTGCTCTGGCCAGAGGACGTCGTGGCGCTCGGCCGGCCGTTCAAGGGCTCGCCGGAATCCGTGCAGCTCTCCGGGATCGCCCGGGGTCTTCACACGACGCTCGTCGCCGGCATCACCGAGCCCGTGGGCATCACTCAATTCCGAAACGAGATCGTCGCCTACTCCCCCTCAGGTGCCCTGGTCGCCGTTTTCGAGAAGGTTCACCGGGTCCCCTTCGGCGAGTACGTCCCATGGCGGTCGTTCTTCTCCCACCTGGCGAACCTCGAGGCGATCCCCCGCGACGCCATCGGGGGACACGGCAGCGGACTGATGGCGACACCTGTGGGGCCTGTCGCCGTGCTCGTGTCCTACGAGGTGTTCTTCCCTGACCGCGGGCGCTCGGGCGTCAGAGCCGGCGGGCAGCTCATCCTCGTGCCGACCAACACGTCTTCCTACTCGAGCGCGCAGGCTCCCTCCCAGGAGATCGCGGCCTCCCGCCTACAAGCCATCGAGGAGGGCCGTGACCTGCTGCAAGCAGCGCCGACCGGCTACTCGGCCGTCGTCGACAACCGGGGCAACGTGCTCCAGCAAACACGCCTGTCGGTCGCGGCAGTGCTCCGCGCGACCGTTGCGCTGCGCGACGGGGCCACGTTGTACACACGGGTGGGCGATGTGCCGACGGTCTCGTTGGCGTTGTTCGCCGTGTTGGCGGCCTGGGCGGTCACGCTCGTGGAGCGCCGACGTGAGAGGCGACAAGGCCTCAGGAAGTCCGACCGCCCCAACAGATGAGGAGAGGCAACCTCAGCTCACGGCCAAGCGGGATTGAGTCAGAGAACGTCAGCGACCGGGTCGGTGGTCTCGCCGGCTGCCAGTGCGGAAAGCCCGGGCTCGAGCGCGCCGGCTTCGCCAGTGGCCGGGCCCGGGATCTCAGGCGCCGCGTCACCGAACTGCTCTTGGGCATGAACCTGGGTCCTGGCCCCGAAGAGGTAACGGTTGAGAATGAAGTACCGGGCCGTCCAGATGCATGCGTAGGTGAGCAAGTTGGCGCCGTTGACTATCAGCGCACGAGCGAGCGACCCGCTCGCGATCCGGTCCGCGTTGTGCGCGGCCACCCCGACAGCGGCTGTGGATATGACCATGGCGGCAAAGGAGAGCGTCCAGAACGGCACGACCTCTCCCCAGACCCTCGAACGGCCCGTCTTGCCCCAGGTCCACGTGCGGTTGAGGTAGTACGCCGGAAGGGAGGCGACGGCCGTGGCGATGACGTTGCACTCCATCGCCGATCCGACCTTCCAGATGTGGTAGGTCGAAAAGAGCACAACTTGGGACACGATCGTCGTAATGATCGAGACCGAGGCGTACTTCCAAAGGCGTTTGAAGTGCTCCGTGCGCCGAAACGCGTCAACCCGGCGCACGAGTGAGGCCATGAACAAAGTCTATCGTCTGATCCGTGACAGAGGCTCTGAGCCAGCTCGTCGAGCTGCTTGACCTCGAGGCCATCGAGGTCAACGTCTTCCGTGGAAGAAACCTCGACGAGACTCGTCAGCGTGTCTTCGGAGGCCAGGTGGCCGCACAGGCTCTCGTCGCCGCGGGCCGGACCGTTGACTCCGGTCGGGTCCATTCCCTCCATTCGTACTTCCTGCGCCCTGGGGACCCCACAGCGCCGATCCTCTACGAGGTCGACCGCATCCGCGACGGCAGGTCTTTCACGACGCGGCGAGTGGTCGCGATCCAGCACGGCCGGGCCATCTTCAATCTCCAGTGCTCGTTCCACATCGACGAGGGCCCGGGTCTCGTCCACCAGGCGGAGATGCCGCAGGTACCCCGGGCGGACGACCTGCCAACAGTTCGCGAGCGCCTCGAGCCCTATCTCGACCAGCTGCCGGACTGGTTCGTGGTGGACCGGCCACGGCCGATCGATCAGCGTTACATAGGCGATCTCCCGTGGTTGCCAACGGCTAGTCGCCAGACCCGCCAACGATTGTGGGTGCGCGCGGATGGGGAGCTGGCCGACGACCCGCTGCTCCACGCTGCCGTGATCGCTTACGCCTCCGACATGTCCATCATCGACTCGGTCCTCAAGCCCCATGAGCTCCGATGGAAAGCCGGAAGAAGCATGGTCGTCAGCCTGGACCACTGCATGTGGTTCCACCGCCCGTTTCGGGCCGACCAGTGGCTGCTCCTGGATCAGGATTCTCCGAACGCCTACGGAGCACGAGGGCTGGCAAGAGGGCTCGTCTTCGACGAGGAGGGCCACCTTGTCGTGAGCCTCGTGCAAGAAGGTCTCGTCCGCATGAGGACACAGGACCCACCGCCGAGAGAGCCCTAACCGAGGCCGGGGATAACCGTGGCCTTTGCGTTCGGTTTCGGGAGCTTCCTGGTGTTGATGACCGTGCTGTTCGTGTTCGTGTTGCGCTTCGCGATTCGAGAGGGCCGGAGGCGTCGGCCGTCTGCCGGTCCTGCCATCGGTCGCGACCCCGAAGGCGGCCCTGGTCCAGGGCCCGGCCCTGGTCCTGAGGCGAGTCCTGGTCCTGGGCCCAGCCCAGGCTCGGGCTAGACCAAGCCGCCGCGGCGACTCTCGTAGACGACCCCGACGAGGGCCGCGATTGCCAGGAACAGGCCGACCGCCAACGTCCAGACTCCGAACACAAATGCCAAGGCCACGAATGTGGCGCCGAGCCCGAGGACGAACGGCCAGACGCTGCTTCCAGGAAAGGCCCCGACAACGCCTGCCCCGTCCTCGACGAAGGCCTCAG
Organism: uncultured Acidimicrobiaceae bacterium; assembly: GCA_963807575.1. Classification (GTDB taxonomy): domain Bacteria; phylum Actinomycetota; class Acidimicrobiia; order Acidimicrobiales; family Bog-793; genus Fen-455. The sequence continues at coordinate 164,943 of CAWECD010000007.1, read as the reverse complement.
GATTGTCCGACGGCCTCGGGGACATCCGGCGCGACCACCAGAGGTAGTAGAGGCCCGGTACTCCACCGAGCAGGAACGTCCCGAGCAGCATGATGCTGCCGGCGTCCTCATGGCTCAACAGCCAATAGACGGCGCCGACAAGCCCGAAGAAGACTCCGACGAAGAGGAGAACATAGGATTCGACCTTCATCGCTCGGGATCTCGCGTGTCGAGAGTGTCCGCACCATCAAGGCGGACGTCTTCGAGCAGTACCGTGCCACCGCCGACCGCTGCCACCAAGCTCACGGGCCTCGGCTTCGCGTGCTCGAGAATCCGGTCTTCAGGGTGGTTGTAGTCCCAGACCGGGCGCTGGGACCTGATCGGCGGGATCCTCAGGAAATTGTGGTGGGGCGGAGGTGAAGTCGTCGCCCACTCCAGGCTGGACGCGTCCCAGGGATTGTCGCCGGCGGGGATCGGTTTCCACCAGGACACGAACGCGTTGGCGAGGAAGATCAACACGGCCAAGAACAGCAGCACCGAACCTGCGCTGGAGACCCGGTTGAGCGTCGTGAACCCGTCGCTCGCCGCGTACTCCGCGATGCGTCGCGGCATCCCCTTCAGCCCGAGCAGGTATTGCGGATCGAACGTGACGTTCGTGCCGATGAACATGAGCCAGAACGTCGCCTTGCCGAGGCCTTCTCGGAGCATTCGGCCCGTCATCTTCGGGTACCAGTAGAAGAACCCGGCAAACGCTGCCATCACCAGCGCCATTACCACGCTGTGGAAGTGAGCGACCACGAAGTACGTGTCGTGCGTGGCGAAGTCGATGGGCGGCGAGGCCAGCAAGATGCCGCTCACCCCACCGATCAGGAAGGTCACGAGGAAGCCGATGGCGAACAGCATGGGAGTGTCGAACTTCACCGATCCTCGCCACATAGTGCCGATCCAGTTGAAGAACTTGATCCCGGTCGGCACGGCGATCAAGTACGACATCAAGCTGAAGAAGGGAAGGAGCACCACACCGGTGGTGAACATGTGGTGCGCCCAGACACTTGTCGACAGGGCTGCAATTGAGATTGTCGCGAACACCATGCCGCGGTAGCCGAAGATCGGCTTGCGGGAGAACACTGCGATCACGTCGGTCACGATGCCGAAGAACGGCAGGGCGAGGATATAGACCTCCGGATGACCGAAGAACCAGAAGAGGTCCTGCCACAGAACCGGGACCCCACCACCTGAGACCTCGAAGATATGGGCGCCAAGGTGCCTGTCGCACCAGAGCAGGACAAGAGCACTGGTGAACACCGGGAAGGCGATAAGGATGAGAATGCCGGTCACGAGCATGTTCCAGGTGAAGATCGGCATCCTGAACATCGTCATCCCCGGGGCCCGCAAGTAGTAGATCGTGGTGACCAGGTTGACGCCGGTGAAGATGGCCGAGAACCCGGTGAGAATGAGGGCCACGATCCACAGGTCCGGCCCAGCGCCCGGGGTGTTGATCGAGTTGGAGAGTGGCGCATACGCCACCCAGCCGAAGTCGGCTGCCGAGCCCGTTGTCAAGAAGCCCATCATCATCAGCGAGCCGCCACCCAGGTACAGCCAGTACGACAGGGCGTTGAGCCTGGGGAACGCCATGTCCGGTGCGCCGATCTGCAACGGGACGATGTAGTTGGCGAGTCCACCGAACGAGACGGGCCCGACGAACAGGTAGATCATCAAGCTGCCGTGCATGGTGAACATCTCGTTGTAGGTGTGCTGCGACAACAACGTGCTGTCCGGGCTCGCGAGCTGCGCCCGGATCAACAACGCCATGGCACCGGCCATGAGGAAGAAGATGAGAGCAGTCACCGTGTAGTTCTTGCCGATTACCTTGTGATCGGTGGACGTGATCCACTTGAGGAACCCGGACGGCCCGGCCTGGTGTTCGTGGGCCGGGCTCTCGTCGAAGACGGCCGGCCGCTCAGCAAGAAGGGTCATGCTGCCACTCCCGAGGCGCTCTCGGAACCCAGCCAGGCTTGGAAGGCGCCCGGCTTGACGACACGCACGCTGAAGAGCATCTCGGCGTGATAAAGGCCGCAGTATTGAGAGCAATGGCCGGCGAAGACTCCAGTGTGGACCGGAGTGAAATCGAAGTCGTTTGTGACCCCGGGCAGGGCATAGCGGCTGAAGTTGAACGCCGGGACGTAGAAGCCGTGCACCACGTCAGCGGACACGAGCACGATCTGGGTGGTCTCGCCGACGGGAAGGACGAACTGTGGGTATTCCGGGGAGGTCGGATTGGCTGCGAGAACAGGAGGCCTCGTCTGCGCGGTTTCCACCAACGCGATCTGCTTGCCCTGCGAGTTGAGGTAACTGAAGCTCCACCCCCACTGGAATCCCGTGACCCTGATCGTGACGGCCGGATGGGGAGCGAGGGCGTCGATCTTGTTCTCTGTCTTCACCGTGTAGAAGAAGATGAAACCGACGATGATGAGCGGCAAGGCGGTGTAGATGATCTCGACGGGCAGATTGCTGTGGAACTGCCTGGGCATCTTGTCCGGATCACGGCGTCGGTAAGCGACCACGGCCCAGAGGATCAGACCCCACACGATCACGGCGACGACAAGACCTGCCATCGTCATCCACGACCACAGCTTGAACTCCGCCTGGCCCTGGCTCGTGGCGCCCCTGAAGGCTCCTAAGGTAGGCAGGGTGCAGCCACCGAGGCCGAGCGCGACTGTGCTGAGCAGCAAAAAGCGCGCGGTACGTCTCAGTTTGGCGACCCCCGGAACCCCCACTGGCCGAAGACTCTATCCAAATAATTTCCGCGCCAGTCAAACACCGGCCCGGACGCGGCTGCCGTATGCTCCGAGCCCGGCGCCGCCACGACCCGGGCGGTGCTACGACCCGGGCGGCACGCGAACAGGCGGGGACGCGGCCTACGACTCCTTTGCCGCACGAGCGGCACGCCTGAGGCGGCGGGCGTGACCCGTCGCCCGACCCAGTCCCCGTGCTACAGCCAACGGGGCGTCCGAGCCGCGAACCCTGGCGACTGCAGTTCCTACGACGCGGCCTGCCGTCGCGGCCACAGCTGAGACGGCATCGGAACTGCCCGCTGGACTCGAGACACCTGCGTCACCCACGGACGCTGCGCGCCGGCTGGGGCGCGGGCGCGGGACGATCTCGGTCGTGAGCGACATGCGAACCAGCAGCACCGCTATGGCTTCGCTGAGGATGATCGGGATTATCTGGAGATCGTGAAGGTACAACAGCGGCGAGGCGGCAAACCCGGCAGCGAGGACCAGGTCAAGATAGACGTGCAGCCGCCTCGGGATGATCCTCAGGGCCGCGAGCGGCCCCTTGCTCACAAAGGCGAACGCGCCCATGAGAGCACCCGCCACTGCCAGGACGACTGCCGGGCGACCGCCGAGGTGCAAGCCCACGACGACGAGAGCAGCGGCGAGGGCGTACTCGGCAAGCTGATGCCCCCCAAAGGGAACCCGCCGACGCGACGACCCGGCCGACGCCATCGCCTAAGGATGAGTCAAGGAGTGTCTCAGTTGGATTGAACCGGGCCGGACGTCTTGTCGTCGCCCTTGGAGGTCGACGAGTCACTCTTGTCCTTGTCCGGGTCACCCTCCTCCATGCCCTTCTTGAACTCGTGGGACGCGCTGCCGAGCCCGCGAGCAAGCTTAGGAAGCCGTGACCCTCCGAAGAGGAGCACGACTACGACGACTGCAATCACGATCAAGCTGTCGGGACCAATGAGATCGGCAAGCATCCCGGTGATCACCTGCCTTCCTTTCCGAGGACTGCAATCAGGTTAGACGCATCGGGACGGGGCCGTGCAGGCGGGGCCCGCGGTTCGCGACCCTAAGTGCCCGGGCTGTGATCTGGCGAGGGCCGCGAGGGCAGGCCGGCGAGCACGAGGAGAGCACCGGCAAACGCGACGATTCCGCCAACGGCCAACGACACCTTGTTGCCGCTCATGAACGCTGCGCGCGCGACCCTCGCCAGCAGGGCGCCCGTCGCGCCACCGGCTCGGTCCGCCACGGCAAGGGCACCACCAAGAGATCCGAGGATTGTCTGCATGGCCGCGGTCGGCACATGACGACCGGTGAGCTCCGCTGTCATACGGTCCTGGTATCGAGCTGACAAGGTGCTCCCGAACACGGCGACACCGAGAGCGCCACCGACCTGGAGAGCCACGGCGTTGGAGGCTGACCCGATTCCTGAGTCTCCTTGGGGGACCGAGCCCACCACGGAGTTGGTCGCGGTCGGCAGCAGGAGGCCGGCCCCGAGCCCGATCAGCAGCATCCCGGGCACCACGGTCCCATAGGTCGTGGCAGCACTGGACACCGCCGAGACCTGCCACAGTCCGCCCGCGATCGCCGTCAGGCCGGCTGCGGCGGTGCACTTGACGCCGATGAGGCGAGCCACGACCGGAGACAGCGGCGCGCTCACGACGAGCACGGCCGCGATCGGCAGGATGCGCAGCCCCGCCTGCAGTGGTGAGTAGTCGAGGTCGAACTGCAGGAACTGCGTCTGCACGAACAGCGCGCCCAACAAGCCGAAGGTCTCGAAGCTCTCACCTGCTGCGGCTATGGAGAACCGGCGGTCAGAGAAGAGCCCCAGACGGACCATCGGGTGGCGGCTACGGGCCTCCCAAGCGACGAAGGTGCCGAGAACGGCAAGGCTGCCCAGCCCGACCCCGATCACTTCTCCGGACGCCCAGCCTTCGGTCGGAGCTTCGATGATCGCCCACAGCAGCAGGCCCAAGCCGACAATGGACAGCAGCCCGCCTGTGGGATCGGGCTGGTCAGCCTCCGGGTTCTTCGAGTCGGGCACCAGTATCAGGGCCGCCACGAAGCCGGCAACCGCGATCGGGACGTTCACGAGGAACACCGAACCCCACCAGAACCTCGCGAGCAGCAAGCCCCCGGCGATCGGGCCGATCGCGATTCCGAGCCCGATGGTCCCGGCCCAAGCACCGATGGCGTGAGCGCGCTCTGTCGGGTCGCGGAAGACGTCGTTGATGATCGACAACGACGCCGGGATCGTCAGCGCGGCACCTATGCCCATGACGGCTCGCCAGGCGATCAAGAAGCTCACCGAGCCCGAGAAGCCGGCGCCGGTCGATGCTCCGGCAAAGGCCGTCAGACCGATGAGGAAGAAGCGCTTCCGGCCGAATCGATCGGCCAGGCTGCCACCGACGAGCAGGAGCCCTGCGAAGACCATCGCGTAGGAGTCGACGGTCCACTGCAGTTCGCTGGAGGTGGCATGCAGCTCTCGTACGAGGGTCGGCAGCGCCACGTTGAGGATGGTGTTGTCAACGTTGACGATCAGAGCCGCGACGCAAACCACCGCCAAAGTGGCCCGATGAATGCCCCGCCGGCCCTGGTGCGGCCCTGGTGCTGGTCGCGTCGACAGGCCCACGAACCACGAAGCTACAGGCGGCAAGCCGCGCGGGACCGAAGGGTCCTTCGTGGGCTCACTTTATGGTGGTGGCACCGACTCCAGCGAGGTGACTCCAGGTTGACGAAGTCGACACGCACGATGGCCCCTTCCACTCCCGCTCCCCCTGTTCCGGCCGTGAAGTTTGCCGACCGCGCCCGCCGGGACAAGGTGACGGCATCCACCGACCAGCCGGAAGTGCCACCGTTGCAGTACCGGGGCATCGACCGCTCCGAGCTCGTCGACGACTTCCGTCTCGCCTGCATATCGCGAGCCCTCGACGACCGGGCGATCACCCTCCAACGCCAGAGCCGTGCCTACTTCGAGATAGCCGGAGCGGGCCACGAGGCCCTCGGGCTTGCCATGGCCCGATCCCTTCGTCCCGGCTATGACTGGCTGTTCCCGTACTACAGGGACCAGGCACTTGTCCTGGGCCTCGGTGTCACGCCTCGCGACATCCTGCTCCAAGCGGTCGGCTCGTGCGAAGACGCGAGCTCGGGCGGTCGCCAAATGCCGGCTCACTGGGGGAACAAGTCACTCAACATCGTCTCGCAGTCGAGCTGCACCGGCAGCCAGTGCCTTCCCGCCGTGGGGTGTGCGGAGGCTTCTCGTTACATCACGCGGCGAGATCTTCCGGGCTGCGTGGCGCGCGACGACGAGCTGACTTATGTGTCGCTCGGCGAAGGCGCAACCTCGGAGGGCGAATTCTGGGAGAGCCTCAACACGGCCTGCCAGCTGCAGCTCCCGATCGTGTACCTCGTCGAGGACAACGGATGGGCCATCTCGGTTCGGGCTTCCGAACAGGCACCGGCACCGGTCTCCGAGCTCGTTCGGGGCTTTCGCGGCCTGGCGGTCCACAAAGTCGACGGCACCGACTACTTCGCGTCAAGGTCGCTCGCTTCGGAGGCAACGGCCCGGGTGCGGGCCGGCGAAGGCCCCTGCCTGATCCATGCGATGGTGACCCGGCCATACTCACACTCGTCGCAGGACACCCAATCGAAGTACCGGTCTTCCGACGACCTCGAGGAAGAAGCTGCGCGCGACCCGATCCTCCGGCTCGAACGCGAGTTGACCGAGGCAGGCGTTCTCACCGGCGCCGAAGCAGCCAAGATCCATGAAGACGTCCGCGCACAGGTTGCTGCAGTCGCGTCGGAAGTTCTCCAGGCACGCAGACCGGACCCGGCGACGGTGACCGATCACGTGCTGGCGCTGCCTGCGATCCCGGAGCCGAAGCTGCCGCCGAGCCTGGTCTCGCCGACGGGAGGCGAGGGAGAAGACGACACCAAGCTCGTGGGCATGGGCGAGGCGATAAGGCTGGTGCTCTTCGAGCAGATGCGCTCGGACGAGCGCATCCGGGTCTTCGGGCAGGACGTTGCCGACGCCGGTGAGGAGATCATCGCCTCAGTAGCAGGAAAGGGCGGGATCTTCGGCACCACCCACGGGCTCCAGCGCGAGTTCGGGATCGCGCGTTGCTACAACGCGCCCCTTGCCGAAGCCAACATCATCGGCCGCGGGGTCGGCCAGGCGATACGTGGACTTCGGCCGTGTGCCGAAATTCAGTTCTTCGACTACATCTGGCCCGCGATGCAACAGATCCAAGCTGAGGCAGCCACGATGAGGTGGCGCTCCGAGGGGCGCTTCACCGTCCCGTTGGTCATCCGGGTCGCGATCGGCGGCTACCTGACCGGCGGCGCCATCTGGCACTCGCAGTGCGGTGAGTCGACCTTCACTCACATCCCGGGTCTTGTCGTCGTCATGCCGGCCCGCTCGAGCGATGCGGCCGGGCTGCTCAGGACCGCGTTCCGGTGTGAAGATCCTGTGATGTTCCTCGAGCACAAGCACCTGCTTCGCCAGAAGTACGCCAGGGACGCTCTGACTCCGGCCGACTACCTGGTCCCCATCGGCAAGGCCGCAACGGTCCGTCCGGGCACTGATCTGACCATCGTGACGTGGGGTGCGACGGTGCAGAAGTCGCTGGAGGCCGCAGAGCAGCTCGCCAATGACGCAGCCAGCGTCGAGGTCATCGACCTTCGCTCCCTTAGCCCTTGGGACAAAGACGCAGTCGCGTCCTCGGTCGAGCGGACCTCCCGTCTCCTCGTGGTGCACGAAGACGTGCTGACCAGCGGCTTCGGAGCCGAAGTGGCGGCTTGGGCAGGTGAGGCCTGCTTCGGTGACCTCGACGCGCCGATCTCAAGGGTGGGCGCGACCGACACTTTCGTCGCCTACGAGCCCACACTGGAGCAGGCGATACTCCCGCAGACCCAGGGCATAGTCGCTGCGGCCCGCGCGCTGCTCGCCTATTGAGCTTGCGGCGGCCGGCGGACGCTCCAAGAGAAAAGGAGGGCTGTCCCCTCGGAGTCCGTCCGCACGGCCACCGACAGGACCGGTACGAGCGGAGCACACGAGACTGCGGCGAGGACCGCTGAGAACTGTCATCGCCTCTCGTTTCTCCACCGGAGCGAACATACGCGACCAGGTTGAACTGACGGCAAACTCCGAGTAACTGAAAGACCTCGTGAACATGAAAGCTTCGCGAGATCCCACCGCTGAACAGAATTGGACGCCCGCGAGGCCGAAGCTAGCGGGTACCGTGACCGGCATGGCTCAGTCTGCGCTTCCCGATGATCGCCTAACCCGCGACGCCGAGAGACAGAGCAATCCAGACCACGCTCTGGCGCCTGAAGATGCCGCGTCCTCAACCAGCAGTTTTCCGGGTGAGCACTCGGAAGGGTCGGACCGGATCCGGGGGCCGGTACGACGCGAGCCTCACGAGCCAATCGACCTCGCGCTCATCGACCGTCAAGTAATCCAGCTCTTTGCGCTCGTGGAGAATGCTGTCGCAGGGGCGACACACGCGCTGGTCAGTGCTGACCACGAGGCGGCGCGCGTTCTCATCGCTGCAGACGCGGACATTGATGCCCTTTACCAAAGGCTCGAATCCTCCGTCCAGTCGCTGCTGCTCGACCGCCGCTCAAACTCGTCGGAGACTCAGTACCTGTTGGCAGTGCTCGGAATGCTCCCTGAGCTTGAGCGAAGCGGTGACCTGGCCGAACATGTCGCCCGGCGCGCCACACGCAATCTTCCTGCTGAGATGCCCGCGCGGCTGCGGGGTTACGTCCAGCGCATGGGCGAAGTTGCTTGCGCAATGTGGCGCATCGCGGCAGATGGCTACGGGGGCGACGCGCGTAGCGTGACCGAACACCTCGTGGCCCTGGACGAAGAGATGGACGACCTCCATGTGAGCTTCATCGCGGAGCTCGTCGCCGCGGAGACACCTGTCGTGGTGGCGATCGAACTGGCTCTGGTCGGTCGCTTCTATGAGCGCCTGGGCGACCACGCGGTCAACCTGGCGCGGCGTGTCCCGAGCCGGCTGTGGCCGGTCGAACCGTGACGGGGCCCATGGGCTTCTGAAGGCGATCCGCCTGAGGGCGATCGGGCTGCGGCCGCACAGGACACCGCATCACCCGGCTGAGCTGCCCGCGGCTCGACTCGCCAACTCGCGGTCGTCGAAGAACGGTCGCAGGGCGATGCGCGCGGGCGGGAAGCTTCCGTAAACAAGTACGGCCTCGCCAGGAGGCAGTTGACGAAGCCAGCCCGCAGGCGCGAGCGCCCGCACCGTGACCGCCTCAGTACGGCTGTGCCGGCCGTCGTCGCCGACGGTCCAGGAGCGCTCGGCTTGCTCTTCCTCGCCGAGCAACCCGCTCACGTGCTGCAAGGTAACAGGGTCCGCGATCCCGGAACACACGAGCTTGGCGCGGTGATTGTTCACAACCGTCGCCCAGCGACCGCCGTAGCGCGACTCGACCTGCGCGAGGTCCTGCCAAACCGTGAGCAGCTGGACCCCGTGGCCAGCAGCGGTCGCCACGACTCGGTCCAGGTCCGCGAGGGGAGCAACGCTTGCGGCCTCGTCGAGCACGACCAACAGCGGCGGGTCGAGAGGCCGACCCATCGCAGCCGACCGCTCGAACGCGGCGTCCAAGACCTCGCGCACAATGGCCGTGAACACAGGGGCCAGCCGCTCCTGCTCTCTTGCGGGCGCGCAGCAGAACAGGGAGCCACGAGATCCACCGACGAGGCCTGCCGGGTCGATCTCGCAACGCTCCGCCGACGCCGCGACCGCGGGGTCGGCGAACGCGGCAATGACCGTCTCTGCAGTCGCGTAAACCGAGGCGCGCTGGCGCTCCTCGCGTCCAAGACTGACGCGGGCCGCACGCAGTGCCTCAGGCACGCCGGCAAGCTGGAGCGCCAAGAGAACCTCGGTCGTCTCCTCCTCGTCCAGCCATCGGACCACGTCGGCCATCGAAGCACCCGCGGTCGCGGCAGCGAATAGCAGAGGGGCCAGGAGCTTCTCAGCGTTCGCATACCAGAACCCGGCGTCTTCCATCCCTCCGTCCCCCGCTCTGGCAACCGAGCACAGAGCCGAAGCGATGCGTCTCGCGCCCGGCCAGGTCGTGGCCCTTGCGAGGGGAGACCATCCAGATGCCCGCGACCCTTCGGCCACGGAACCGACCGAGCCAGTCGGGTCGTAGTACTGAACCTCGCCGAGTGACCTGCGCCATTCGAGGCTCGCGTGCAGCAAGTCGGCTTTGACACTGGTAGCCAGCAGTGGGCCCGACCATTCGAGGATGGCCGGGATCGCGAGCCCGGAGGTCTTGCCGGACTGCGTCGGCCCGACAACCATGACCGAGTGCCTGGACTCAGCCGCCAGCAGGTGGCCAGCGAGGGTCCCGAGAACGATTCGGTCGCCCGTCGCCTTGGGCACGCGAAGTGGTCGCAGGTCGCGTGGGTGCGCCCACCCCCGCGCCCTGGACACCGAATTCGACGCCGTGCCCCGGTCCAGTCGCACCAACAGACGGAACCGGCGCGCGCCGGCAGATCGCGACAAGGCGCCTCCCGGGCCCTGCCTAAGACCAGGGGCTCCTCGAGCCCCCCTTCCACCGGATCGGTGCCATGCCAGCCACGAGACCGCCAGGCCACTGAACAGTGCGAGCAGAAGAAGGCAGACGTCGGTGGCCCCGGGCCCGGGAAGACTCCTCCGGATCACGGGCGGCCAGGCCTCAAGGGGCACGTTCGGATGAGCGATCAAGTGCACCAGGAGGACGGGGGCTTGGACCACAGGGACCTCTTGCCACCGACCGGTGGTCATGAGAGTCAGGAGACCTCCCGCGAGCCAGATGAGCCACGACACCCCCAGGCAGCCGACCGCAGCGACAAGAGCCGTCCGATCCCAGTCGCGAACCTCGGTCGACGAGTGGGCTGTTGTGGACAGGCGCCGGGGCCCGCGACTGTGCCGACGAGCAGGGGTCGGCGGGCTCACTTGCGCGCCCGGTCGGCCGCAACAAGCCGCACAGCCATCACGGCTGGCCTCGCTCGACCAGCCTTGCGTCGGTGTCCACAACGGCGCGCTCGTCGGGACCGAGGAGATGCTCGACGAGGTAGCGGCGCCTTCCGACCATCCACAACGCCACGCCCCTGCGTAGACGCGGAAGGACTTCCAGTTCCTCGCGAGAGCAGCCGAGCAGATCGGCCAGCGCCGGTAGCTCGGAAGCCGGCTGCGCGTAGCACACCACCGTCTCGGAGTCGGCAAGCAGGCCCTCGGCGAGGCGACTCTGCTCACTGCCGGCCGGACCGCTCGCCTTGAGGTCCGACGCCCTGTGGCACACGGCCACGTTCGCGAGGCCGTTCGAGCGTGCCAGCTTCCAAGACGACCGAAGATAGCGGGCCACGGCAAGCTCGGTCAGGATCGCCCAAGCCTCGTCGACCACGAGGATCGTGTGCGCCTCACTACGTGCCGTCATGGCTTGCAACCAGGCCGAAGCGCACACCATGAGTGCGCCGATCGCCTCGGAGTGGTACACGGCAGAGAGGTCGATGACAAGCACGCCGGAAGCGGGGTCGATACCTGGTGTCGTCGGGCCGTCGAACATTCCGGCGAGATCACCCTCGACGAGCCGACGGAGCTCGAGACCCACATCCCGTCCGTCCAGCTCGAGCCCGGCTTTCGTCGTCCCCACGACCCTCGCGGATTCGGCCAAAGGCCTGAGGAGTGACCTAACCACGTCCGGCAGGGTCGGCGCACCGCTGCTGCGCTCCAGGTGCACCCGGGTTGCCGCGCCAAGAGCAAGCTCAAGTGCAGCATGCTCGCGAGGAGAAAGCGGGCGACGCAAGCATGCGGTGGCCAGCGTCCCGAGCAGAACGAGGCGGTGTCTTGCCACGGCCATGCCTGGTGGCGCCGATGGACCGTCCAGCGGGTTCACGCGAACGCAGCCGCCGGGTGCCAAGGTGAGCGGGCTCGAGCCGAGCGCCCGGGCGAGAGCTCCGTACTCGCCTTTCGGGTCGAGCACGGCAACCTGTCTCCCAAAGGCCGCCTGCCGGAGCAGGTACGTCTTCACGAGCGCGCTCTTCCCCCGCCCGATCTGGCCGAGCACCGTGACATTCGGATTTGTCACCGCGCCCGCCGCGTACAGCTCGAACGGGTCATGGGAAAAGGGGCCGCCCGCAAGATCCTGGCCAATTAGCACGCGGCTTGTGGGGAGCGGAGGCGAGGCAACGAACGGGTATGCGGCACCAAGCTGGGCCGTCGTCGACTCGTGAGCCGGCAGCCTCATGCGCACCCCCGGCCCACCGGCAAGGTGCACGTGTAGCCCTCTTCCTGCGCACCGTACATTCGGTGCAGCTCAAGCTGGGCCTGGAGCGCGGCCTGCTCGAGGTGACCGCAAGCCGCGGCAAGCGCCCCCTCGTCGTCTGCGGTAACCGCCAGATAGCCGGTGAAACGGAAGGCTGCGTGCCCCTCGGCAAGCTCTATCTCTCTACGCGTGGTTGCCTCGTGTTCGTGGCGCGTGCGCGCCGTGACGGCGAATCCGTGCCGCTGCCGGAGCTCGGCATCGGCCGCGCCCGACGTACGGTCGTGCTCGGCTCGCCGAACCGCCCGAAGCGGAGCCACAGGGGCCATCGTCACGGCGATCGTCCGTCTCAGCCCACCCTCGAGCATCAACGGCAACAGGAACCCGCTTCCCACGCCGGTGCGCGGCCATTCGGCGATCCAGTAGATCGCGTGCCAAGTCGCGTCTGTGCGCAGGTTCGACCAGCTCTCCTCAACCCCGAGAGGCCACGGCCAGCCGTCGGCTACGCCTCTGGGTGCGCCGGCCACAGCGAACGAGCTCCGGATCGTGGCGGCGAGCGCCGACGGCGACAGAACACCGTCAACTTCCAGGCCCGCGGCAAGGCATCGTCTCTCGAGCGCCTCGAGCTCGTCGACAACCCGGTCGGCCGTGTCATGGCCCCGTCGGCGCACAGCCCCGGCGGCGGCGCGGACCGACAATGAGACGAACACCTCGTGGCTCCACAGTCGCGGCGCGGATTGCTCGAGCAAGGACCGGTAGCTGTCGGTGGCGACTCCACGATCGGTGGCTTGCCCCGGTATGGCGCGGTCGGCGAAGTCACCGGGCAGGCAACGCGCCACCCACTGCAGGCGGTGAAGGGCTCCGCCTTCGCGCGCCGACCCGGCGAGAACGCCGGACCAGGCCGCGATGCGGCGAGCTCGATCAGCTTCGTCGCCCAAGGCGAATCCGGATCCCCCGACCCTCACTGTCGCCGTCCATGTGCCCGCGACGCTGTCGACAACGACACCGATCCTCCTGCCAGCGACACCGATGGGAATCTCGTCGAGCTCGAGAGTGGACAGCGCGCTGCGCCCCCGGCGCAAGACACCCGTCTGACGCGCGAGGTGCGACGCCACGACGGGCGTCCACTGCTCGGCACTCCGGCCGGCAAGTGGCCAAGTGGCAAACGCCACGGAAATGGCCACCAGGACAAAAGCAAACAGGGCGCCGGCGGCTCCTCCGACAGAGCGCAACAGCAGCACTCCGGCCACAAGACCGGCCCCCACCGCCGCGAGCTGCCCACCTCGCCACCCTGCAACGAGCCCACGACGACTGCGCGGCCCGAGTTGGTAGCGAGGGCTCTCCTCAGCCATGCTGCTGGTCCCCTTGGGAAAGCAGCACGGTCCAACGGGCGACCTGTGCTCCGTGGCTGACGTCGCTCAGCTCGTCGCCGGGGCGGGCGGGACCGGGCGAAGCCGAGGGCCCGCTGACGCCGGCGAGGTCGGGTGTGGCAGCGGAGTCAGGCCGACCGGCGAGGTCGGGTGTGGCAGAAGAACCGGAGGGACCGGACGAGGCCGAGGGGCCGGTGGAGCCTGAACCGGTGGAGCCTGAACCGGTGGAGCCTGAACCGGAGCGAGACCCTCCTCCGCCTGTCGGCCGGTCCGCGGTGAAAGGCCCCGCGCCGACGTAGTCGATGGTCCGCAGGCTCGAACCTCCTGCGCCCGTGCTGCTCGCGCCCTTGGAGCCGAGCGCTGCAAGGCCGCCGAGGCCCCCAACCCCGCCGATCTCCAGACCGGCCAACCCCGTGCCCAAGCGCTGACCAGCACGAACCGGCCGCTGACCGAGACCCTCCAGATGGGCGACCGCGCCAGCCTCTACCGCTGGAACAAGCTTCAGTAGGGCAAACGGGGCGAAGGCCGCGACAGCGAGCAGGGCTACGCCTTCGACGACGCCCGCGACGCCACTGGAGCTTCCCAACAACCCCGCGGCAAGCGCCAGCACCGACGCGATGACGAGCTTCGAAAGCACGAGGGCGGCAAGGGTCTCGCCCAGCCGGCGCGCCCAGTGCGATGTTGCCGGCCACGCGAGGCCCACCAGCGCAAGGGGCAAGAACAGCGAAGCAGCCGCGATCGCCGCCGATCGGACGGCAAGCTCGAGCCAGAGCACAAAAGCGACGACTGCGGCGGTGAGCACGACGAGAAACGCCCCAAAAGCTGCCAGTCCTGGTCCTCCCGTCTGCTCGAGACCCGTGACCAAGCCCAGCAACAACCGATGCGTCGGGTCACCGGCTGCACCGAGCACCATCACGCTGGCCTGGTCCGTCGCCGCCAACCCGAGAGCGACGAGCTGCACGCTGACACCTGTGAACAACAGGGCGAGCGGCAGCCGCACAAGTGCGCTGCGAAGCAGTCCTCCCGGCTCCTGACGAATGATCGCCTGGATCGCGCCCACAGCCAAGAGGGGCAGGGCGACACCTGCGCTGAGCACCGCCATGACTTCGAACTCCGAGCGAAACGCACTTCCGGTCAACACCGGCTCGGTGCTCGCCGACAGCACATTGCCGAGAACACCGACCAGCGAGGCGGCTCCGTTCGCGACCCAGACCAGCAGGTCATGGAAGAACCCACCAAGGAGCGCCTTGGCGAGGGAACCGACAAGCCCGGTTCCTCCGACACCGGTGAAGACGGTTCCGATCGTGTGGGACAGCCCTCCGACCGTGCCCTCGATCGTTCGGAGGATCCCGGCGATCCCCCCGCCGCCACCATTGCTGCCGCTCGCGCCCTGGGCGATCGTCGACCCGGCAAGACCGCGGGCCTGGGCCAGCGACGTCAGAAGGTGAGAACGGTCAGTGAATCCCATGACCGGTCTGGAACAAGAAGTTCACAAGAGTCGGTGCAGCCCCGATCAGGAGGGCGGCGACACCGGAGGCAAGCACTGCCTTTCGGCCGGTGTTCGCATACTGGTAGTTGTTCGTGTGGCTTCCGAGCGCCCAGGCGGCGGCACCAAGCACAAGCCCGACGAGCGACGCGACAAGCGCCCACCAGCCGAGTCCGTTCGTGAGTTGTTGGATCGTGGACTGGCCCGGCAACGCCGAGGAGCTCGGGTTCATCGAGACGATGCCGGCAAGCAGGAGCGCGGGTGGCGACACGGTCTTCGGCCTACCTTTCCGGACGGCGGATTCTTTCTGGCCGAGCAGTCGGCGAGTTGTGGGCATCGTCTTGGGCCACGTGGCTCGTTCAGACTGATCCCCCCTGCTACCGCCTGACCTACCGCACGAACATGAAGAAGGGGCCGAGCGAGAAGACGTGGTTGGGCTTTCAGCTCGCCGGCCTGCAATGCTTGGGGAAATGGGCAGGGTCCTTCACGTGACGGTTCTCGAGCTCGTCGTCACCGTTGTCGCGCTGGTCGCTCTTATTACGGCGACCGCACTGGTCACAGCCCGCCGGGGTCGCTCCAGCCTGAGGCAGCGATTGCAAGCACTCGCCTCGAGGCTCGGTGCGGACGCGCCGCAAACGGACCCGAACGACTTCGAGGAAGTGCTGGTTCATTTGGAACGTGCAACCGACCGCGCGACAGAGGCGGTCGCGGAAGCGAGCTCCGAGGCCATCCGACTCCGCCGGGCGCTCGATACCCTTCCCCAGGCTGTGCTCGTCACCGACGAGCGCGGCGAGACCGTGTTCCGCAACAGCAAAGCCGTCGCGCTCATCGGAAGCCGCCATGGGGACGCGCTCGCGGCCCAGGCCGTCGAAGAGCTCCTCGCCGCGACGGCACCCGGCGCTCACGAGGAACGGGTGCTCGAGCTGTACGGGCCACCCAGGCGCACTCTCGTAGTTCGCGCGGAGAGCATCGACAATGGCCAGCGCGCCCTCGGAGTGATCGCGGTCATCGAGGACGTCTCCGAACGCCGCCGCCTCGAGGATGTCCGGCGTGACTTCGTGGCGAATGTCAGCCATGAGCTGAAGACGCCCATGGGGGCCGTCGGTCTCCTGGCCGAGACCCTGCTCTCGGAGAACGAGCCGCAAGTGGCCCAGCGCCTCGCACATCGGATCTACAACGAGGCCTTTCGCATCAGCAGAGTCATCGACGACCTTCTCGATCTCTCCCGGATCGAGAACGAGGAGTCGCCTCCGCGCGAGCCGGTGCTGATCAATCTGGTGATGGCCGAAGCAGCCGAACGCGTCCGGGAGGCGGCAAGTCAGCTACAGATAGAAGTCACGCTCGAAGAGCCGGACCCACCGGTAGTGGTGCTCGGGGACCGGCGTCAGCTGACCTCGGCTGTCTACAACCTGCTCGAGAACGCGGTGAAGTTCTCGCCAGCAAAGAGCAGCGTCAGCTGCATTGGTCGAGCCGAAGGGGAGGACGTCGTTGTGGTCGTGGAAGACCACGGCATAGGCATTCCTTCACGCGACCTGGAGCGGATCTTCGAACGCTTCTACCGCGTCGACGCGGGGCGCAGCCGCTCGACAGGCGGGACAGGCCTCGGCCTCGCTATCGTCTGGCATGTGGCTGCCAACCATAGAGGCAGCGTCCAGGTCGATTCTCGAGAGGGAGAAGGGTCGACCTTCACATTGAGACTTCCCCGCCAACCAAGGACGGACCTGTGACCACCCGACAGCGCCGCAGAACCTCGAGGCTCTCCACTGAGCGGGAGCGCCTCGAGTTGGAATGGTTCGCACGAGATGTCTCACGTCCCGCCAACCAGCCTCCGGCCTACATTCCTGCGAGCCGCTCGGCCGACCTGGGCACCTCCGGAGACGATGACCGCGCCGCTCCTCCCGCACGTGTTCTCGTTGTCGAGGACGAAGAGTCCTTCGTGGACGCGTTGACGGTGAATCTCGAGAGGGAAGGCTTCTTCGTCACCGTCGCGCGCGACGGCGTCGAAGCACTCGAGCGGTTCGCAACAGACCAGCCCGACCTCGTGCTGCTCGACGTGATGCTCCCCCGATTGTCGGGCATCGACGTTTGCCGGTCGATCCGGGCCAATTCGACGGTCCCCATCATCATGGTGACGGCCAAGTCCACCGAGCTCGACACCGTCGTCGGCCTCGAAGTCGGTGCGGACGACTACGTCGCGAAGCCGTACCGCGTCCACGAGCTTGTATCGCGCATGCGGGCCGTTCTCCGCCGGGCGCCGGGCGCCCACGCAGGCACCAACCCTTCGGTTGCTCCGCCCGCCGGTGCAGTGCCAACCCACGGGGGCGGCGAAAGAGGTGCAGCAGGGGTCACCAGCGCGGCTGGGGTCATGGGGGACCGGAGCGGGGAGGTGACGCAGCGAGAAGGTGAGTGGGCACAGTCCGCCGCGGCGCTGCGACCGGAAGAGATCCTTCAAGTAGGCGATGTGGTCCTAGACCTAGGGCGTCACGAATGCATCGTGCGCGACGAGGAGATCAAGCTCCCGCTAAAGGAATTCGAGCTGCTCGAGATGTTGCTCAGCAACCCGGGTCGCGTCGTGACGCGCGACACCCTGATCGATCGGGTCTGGGGAATGGACTACGTAGGTGACACCAAGACACTCGACGTGCACATCAAGCGGCTGCGATCGCGGATCGAGCAGGATCCCTCCAAGCCCGTCCTCATCACGACCATTCGCGGCCTCGGCTACCGGTTCGAGTCCCCGCGGCGCTGATCCCGCTCTGACGAGCAGCTACTCGGCGTTCGCCTCTGGGTGCGAAATGCGCCTCGACCCCAGGTAGCCTCTCGGCGATGCCTGCGGTCGAGGTCGATCACCTGGTAGTTCGTTACGGGAGCCTCGTCGCGGTCGATGGCGTCAGCTTCGACGCGGATCTTGGCGAGGTCGTGGCGCTCTTGGGCCCCAACGGTGCCGGCAAGACCACGACGGTCGAGACGCTCGAGGGCTACCGGCGCGCCGATGCCGGCACTCTACGGGTCCTTGGCCTCGACCCGTGGTCTGATCACACCGAGCTCACGTCCCAAGTTGGCATCCTGCTCCAACGTGGCGGCGTCTACCCGATCATGAGTGTCGAGCGGGCCGTCCGGCTCTTCGCCGCCTATTACGTCGACCCCCGGGATCCTGACGAGCTCATCGATCTCGTCGGGCTTCGCTCTGTTGCGCGGACGCCGTACAAACGGCTGTCCGGCGGAGAACAGCAGCGGCTCGCGCTGGCGCTTGCACTCATCGGAAAGCCCCGCGTGGCCTTCTTGGACGAGCCAACCGCCGGGGTCGATCCCGCGGGTCGTATCGCGGTGCGCGACGTCATCGCCGGCTTGCGGGTCGACGGCGCATGCGTGATCCTCACGAGCCACGAGCTCGACGAGGTGCAACGCCTGGCTGACCGGGTCGTCATCGTCGACCACGGCAGGGTCGTCGCCGCGGGGCGCCAGGGGGAGATCCAAGGCGAGTCGGAAGAGCTTCGTTTTGCTGCAGAACCGGGACTCGCGATCGAGGAGCTCTCCACTCGGCTCGGTGCCCGCGTCACCGAAGGACCGCCCGGCGAGTACCTGGTGCCTGTGCCACCTGTCCCGGCGCTGGTAGCGGAGCTGGCTGCGTGGCTCGCCGAGCGTGATCTTCAACTGGGCGACCTTCGCGCAGGTCGCCAACGGCTTGAAGACGTCTTTCTCCGACTGACGGGCGCCGGGGTCGCCGAGCCCATGAGCGAAGGCTCCGATACTGGGTCGTCGGGCTCCGGGCGGCCGAGCCGTAACTGGAGCAAGAGGAGATGAACCTCCGAGCGCTTCGGGCGCAGGTCGCCGCCGAGACCCGGATGACACTCGAGCGCGGCGAGACATTGCTCGTCACGCTGGGAATTCCCGTCATGCTTCTCGTCTTTTTCACGCTGGTGCCAGTCCTGCCGACGGGCACCCGCCATCGGGTCGACTTCCTGGCGCCGGGTGTCCTCGCGCTCGCCATCATGTCCACGGCGATGGTGAGCCTCGGGATCGCGACCGCGTTCGAACGCAGCTACGGCGTCTTGAAACGGCTCGGAGCCACCCCGCTCGGGCGCCCCGTGCTGCTGACGGCGAAGATCATCTCAGTCATGGTGGTCGAAATCATCCAAGTCGTGCTTCTGGTGGGTGTCGCGCTCGCGCTCGGCTGGCGACCGCACACATCCGCCGGGCTGGCCGTCATCGCCGTGCTCATGGCAACGGTTGCGTTCGCCGGAATTGGGCTCGCGATGGCCGGCACGCTTCGAGCCGAGGTGACGCTGGCCGTCGCAAATGGCGTATACGTCATCCTGCTGCTCATCGGGGGCGTCATCTTCCCGCTGCACGAGCTCGGGGGTCTGGCGTCCTTCGCTCGCCTGCTGCCGGCGGCAGCCCTGTCGGACGCACTGCACACGACGCTCGGATCGGGCCCGAACGCGACCGAAGGCTGGGTCGTGCTCGCGCTCTGGGCGATTGCAGCGCCCGTGGTGGCCGCCTTCACTTTCAAGTGGGAGTAAGTCGAAAAGCGAACGACAAGGCGTCAACTGCCGACGCGTCGCCGGCTGATGTCGCGAGTGTCAGCGGTAGCGGACGACCACATCGGCCGCCATCGCCACAAAGACCACCGTGATGTAGGTAATCGAGTACGTGAACAAGCGCATGGCGCTCTTCGGCGTCCCGTTCTCACGTCGCAGGCGCAAGGCGTCCGCCAGGTACAGACCGCCCGCAGGGACAGCTGCAACCCAATAGACCCACCCTGAGTGGGCGACAACGCCGAACACGAGCGAGGTCGCGACCAATGCCACCGAGTACAAGAGGATCCGGCGCGCCACCAGTTCGAACGGCACCACCGCCGGCAGCATCGGGACGTTTGCCGACCGATAATCGTCCTGATAACGCAAGGCCAGGGCCCAGAAGTGCGACGGCGTCCAGATCACGATCATTGCGAAAAGCACAATGGCGGGCCAGGCCAGATGGTCGGTGACTGCTGTCCAGCCGACAAGCACCGGGACTGCTCCGGCCGCACCACCGATGACGATGTTCTGAGTCGAACGGCGTTTCAGGCCGACCGAGTAGACGAAGACGTAGAAGAGCGCTGCAGCGAGGGCGAGCAGAGCCGAAAAGAGATTGACAGCCCGCCACAGCAGCACGAAGGCTGCAATCTCGAGCGCGATCGAGAAGATGACCGCAGCGGCCGGAGTGACCGCACCGGTAACAAGCGGCCGGTGCCGCGTACGGTGCATCACGGCGTCGATGTCGCGGTCGACGTACATGTTCGCCGCGTTGGCGCCGCCGGCCGAGAGCGCGCCCCCGAGAAGTGTCGCGACAATCAGCCACCAAGCGGGAATGCCCTTGGCGGCGACGATCATGGTCGGCAGCGTCGTGACAAGAAGCAGCTCGATGATCCGAGGCTTTGTGAGCGCCACATACGCTCTGAGCTTGAGGTTGAAAGAACGGCGCGGTATCAGAACGGTCGTGACCTGCGCCATCTCGCAAGTATAGGAACGGCCGCAATCGATCAAGCCGCGGCGGCGCTGTGACCCGGCGGTACAGAATGGTGGCTTGAGCCGTGCAAGCATACGATCCGAAGGCGGTGCGCCTGCCCCGTTACTCACCCGCCACCGTGCGCAAGGTGGCCTTGGTCTCGGTGATGTGCTACGCGCTGCTGGTGCTGAGCGGCGGCGCAGTGCGGCTGACAGGCTCCGGGCTCGGTTGCCCCGACTGGCCCTCGTGCTTCCAGCACCACCTGACGGCCGTGTCCTCGTTCCACCCGGTGGTGGAATTCACCAACCGGCTCGTGAGCGCAGCAGTCACATTCGTGTCTGTCGTCGCCCTTGCCGTGGCGGCTCTCCGGACACCGCCCCGCCGGGACCTCACCCTGCTCGGCGCGGGGTTGGTTGCCGGCATCGCCGCTCAGATCGTGCTCGGCGGTCTCGTCGTGCTCTTCAAGCTCAATCCTTATCTCGTCGCCCTCCACTTCTTGCTCACAATCGTGATCCTCGCCGACGCGATCGTGCTGTACCACCTGTCCGGCAGTCGTCCGACCCGTGCCGAGTCGATCGTCGGGAGAGACCTCGCCCGTCTGGCACGGCTACAGCTGAGTACCCTCACGCTGGTCACGGTCCTGGGCACCGTGGTCACCGGTGCCGGCCCTCACGCGGGTGGCCCGGGAGCCAAACGGGTCCCGATCGCGTTCCGAGACATCACCGAAGTGCACTCCACAGTGGCGCTGTTCCTCATCGGCATGACCCTCGCGTCGCAGTTCGCCTTCCATCATGCGAATGCGCCGCAGATCGTGCTGCGCCGTGGACGTCTGTTCATCGAGGTGATGGCCCTGCAAGGAGCGCTCGGCTACCTGCAGTACTTCCTTCACGATGCTGCATGGGTTGTGGAGCTCCACCTGGCGGGGGCGACGGCGCTTTGGATCACGGGGCTCGGCTTCTTCCTGTCGTTGCATCGCCATCCTCTGCAAGCGACCGACGGTGCTCTGGCGACTGGGCCCGCCGACACCGTCCCTCTCGGCACCTGACATGGCCATGACCGGGACCTTGATCGGCTTCACCTCCCTTCCGACGGAAGTCGAGCGCCCAGAGACAGACGAAGTGGCAACGCCGGAGCTTCCGTGGCTGGTGATCGTTTGGAACGATCCGATCAACCTCATGAGCTACGTGACCTATGTCTTCCAAAAGCTGTTCGGCTATTCGCGGGCAAAAGCCCACAAGCTCATGCTCGACGTCCACTACAAGGGCCGCGCCGTCGTCTCCAGCGGACCAAAGGAGCGAGCCGAGCTCGACGTCGCCCGCCTCCATCAGCATGGGCTCTGGGCAACAATGGAACACAGCCGATGAGCTCTCGGCGCCGGATCCGCCGCTCTAGAGGCGGGGGCTACGAGGTACGTCTCGCTGCCGAGGAGCGCTCGTTGCTCACGGCGCTTCCCGGTCACCTCATCGCCCTTCTCGAAGGCGTCGGCGAAACCGCTCTGGGCGACCTGCCCGATGCCCTGCGGCGGCTGCTTCCGCCCGCGTACACAACCGACCCCGACGCCGAACGTGCCTACGTGTCAATGACCCGTGAGGATCTTGTCGAGCACCACCGTCGATCGCTGGAGACGATGGTGGTCACGGCAAGGGCCACCTGGCTCGAAGATGACCAGCTCACCGCATGGCTCGCCGCGCTGAACGACCTCCGGCTCGCCCTCGGATCGATGCTCGGGGTCACCGAGGACGAGAGCGAACCGCCGTTGGCAAGTGACCGTCAGGCCGAGCTGATCGCATACCTTTATCTGGGCGGCCTTCAAAGTGAGATCATCGACGT
This sequence comes from uncultured Acidimicrobiaceae bacterium, assembly GCA_963807575.1. GTDB lineage: Bacteria > Actinomycetota > Acidimicrobiia > Acidimicrobiales > Bog-793 > Fen-455. Next base: position 142,732 of record CAWECD010000007.1, on the reverse strand, counting down.
CCTCGAGCGGACCCTCCCCGACCCGGTGCCGGGCGCCGACGACCTCGTCCCCGAGGATCCTTGGGGCGAACCACCGGGCGGGCTGCGCTGGGACGGCACGCAACAACCGAGTGACAGATGAGCGCGCGGCCCACGGTGCCCCGTCTGCTCACGATCATGGGCTCGGGCGAGACGTCGCCGACGATGGTGAAGGTCCATCGCCAGCTGCTCGGGAGGTTGGGGCCGCCGCCGGTCCCAGCAGTCCTGCTCGACACCCCGTTCGGCTTCCAGGAGAACGCGGGGGAGATCGCCGGACGCGCGGTCACCTACTTCCGCGAGAGCCTTCAGGCAACGATCGCGGTCACCGGGCTGGCGGACGGCGCTGCAAGCACCGATGGCGGCGCCGAGCAGGGCGCGTTCGCCGACGAACGGCTTGTGACCATCGTTAGGGACGCGCGTTACGTCTTCGCAGGACCTGGGAGCCCGAGTTACGCGTTGGCGAAGTGGCAGGGAACAGTTGTCCCGAGCCTGCTCGTCGAGAAGCTGCTTCACGGTGGCTGTGTCGTGTTCGCAAGCGCCGCAGCGCTGACGCTCGGCATCGCGACGGTGCCCGTGTACGAGATCTACAAGTGCGGTCAGGATCCGCACTGGCTCGAGGGCCTCGACATCACTTCGGTCGCGGGGATTCGGGCGGCGGTCATCCCCCACTACGACAACAACGAGGGTGGGACGCACGACACCCGTTTCTGCTATCTGGGTGAGCGGCGCCTTTCCATCATGGAGAGGGACCTGCCCGACGGGGTCTTCGTGCTCGGAGTTGACGAGCACACCGCGTGCACGTTCGATCTCGACGCCGGCACCGCATCGGTGCAAGGACGGGGCGTCGTGACCGTTCGCTCCGCCGGTCGTTCCGCGACCCTGGCAAGCGGTGAAACCTTCCCCATTACACGGCTAGCCGAGACCGCTGAGGAACTCGCCCGCTCAGACGGGAGCCGAAATTCGGACGGACAAACGGTGGACCGAGCTACCGGCTCCTATGATGCGCCGTCGCCGGGTGCCGGCCGGTCGCTGAGCACGTCGCCGCTCGTCGATCTCGTACGCGCGCGTGAGGCTGACTTCGCCACGGCGGTCGCCGCTCGAGACATGGCACTCGCCACGAGCATTGTGCTTGGTTTGGAGCGTGACGTCACAGAATGGTCAACAGACATCCCCGCCGGAGACGAGCTCGACCGGGCGCGCGCCAGCTTGCGTTCGCTCATCTTGGAGCTCGGCCGACTGTCCAAAACCGGGTCTCGCGACCCTCGAGAGGTCGTTGGGCCATTGGTCGAGGCGCTCCTGGAGCTCCGGAGCTCGGCGAGACGAGACGGTCGCTTTGTGGATGCCGACCTCGTACGGGAACGCCTCGCCGAGTCGGGGATCGAAGTGCGCGATACTCCCGACGGCAGTGAGTGGCTACTTGCAGGCGAAGGCACCATCGGAACGGAGGCCGGCGCCTGGTAATTTTGGGTTCTCACTTCGTCGCTCCCGCCTTCGGGTCGAGCCCCCATCGTCCAGCGGCCGAGGACATCGCCCTTTCAAGGCGGAAACACGGGTTCGAATCCCGTTGGGGGTGCCAGTCATTTGGCCAGCTAAATGGCACTTTTTTAGCCCTCGCTAGAGGTTGTTGAGCCGCACCGTGCGCGATTCGTGCGCGATTCGTGCGCGATCGGCCGCGAGCTCTGCGCCGCGGCGGCCTTGGCTATGAGGCTCGAACGCGATTCACGCGGCGACAACGAGGCGCAGGCAGCGTCATACGCGGACGCAGGCCGAAGGTGCCCATTGCGCGTCTTCCCAGGTTCCATCCGAAAGATCGTCCGACAGGTGTCGCACCGATCTGTCGGCTGCCGCCTTCGAGACTTGGTCGCCACAGAGATGCAGCGCGACGCCGATGCCGATCTCGTCGTAGCCGGTCCTTCCGCCACGCCAGCAAGCTAACGGGATCGGCTCATCACTGCGAGGCAGTCTGCCGTCGCAGCAACCGCCTCCGATCGCTGGCGCTTGGGTGACTCACGCGGCAGCCGGCCGATGTGCGCTTACCGACTCCTTCTGGTCCTGCTGCGACTCGCGTTGAATCGCACGACTCTTCCCGTCGCTAGTTCGGCGAGCGCATCGGCGATTGCTCGATCGCGGTCCTCGGTGGCGTGTTGATAGCGGAGGGCCGCCGTCGGACTTGCGTGACCACCGCGACGCATCAGTTCGGCGACCGAGGCACCGGAGGCCGCTGCCCATGTGAGCCCGGTATGGCGGAGGTCGTGGTAGTGCAGATCGGTCCGTCCGATCTTGCGACGGGCCCTTTGCCACACTCGATTGAGCGTGACGGGGATCATCGGTCCGCCGCTCTCGCTGGTGAACAGCCATGCTCTCGGCTGCGGTGCGACGTAACGCCCAAGATGATTCTGTAGCTCCGGCAGCACATTGGCGGGCACCGTGAGCGAGCGAGCGCCCGCGCTCGTCTTCGGCGGACCGACGATCGTGGTACCGTCCATCGGCTTCACGACCGACCGCTCGATTCGGATCGTCCCGTGCATGAGGTCGACGTCGCGACGCTGCAACCCCAGGACTTCGCCGCGTCGCAACTGACACCACGCCGGCAAAAGGATGGCGAGCCGATAACGATCCGGAACGACCTCGACTGCCGCTGCGAGTTCAGCGACGGTCGCCACCGGTCGCTCTACGGAGCGGGCCTGTCCGGCCCCGCGCACCTGGCAAGGGTTCCGTGCGATCAAGCCATCCGTAACGGCAGTGTTGAGGATGGCCCGAAGCATCCGGTAGGCGTCGTCGCCCGTCGTCACGTACCGCTCGCGCATATCCATGTACCAAGCGCGCACGGCAGACGGAGTGACCCTGCTCAAACGGACCGGACCGAGAACGGGATCGACGTGCCGGTCGAGCATGTGTTGGTACTTCGCTTTGGTGACTGGCCGAAGATCGGCGCGGGCATCCAGCCAGCTCTGCGCCCATTCGCCGAACGTCACCTTGCCAGCGCTCGGGTCAATCCACGCGCCGCGGTGCAAGTCCGTTTCGATCGATGCGAGGTGAGCCAGCGCGTCGCCCTTCGTCGGGAATGTCTGCTCGGCGAGATGCCTGACCCCCTCGTGCCAGTAGCTCGCCTGATACCGCCCGGATGGCAACCGCCTGACTGAACCGAAGTGACGCTTGCTCATGTCACCCTCCTCTGGGGCGATAAAGGCCTTGGCCGCATCTTCTCATCGCGCTGTGCCGTCGCCCACCTCAGTCACGACGCGTCGGGACGCCGCTGTTCCTCCACCCACTTGCGGATGTCGGCGAGGTCGAAGCGGACGTAGTGACCGACCTTGACCGTCGGTACCCGCCGCTCCGCCACCATCCTCCTCACGTACCGCACCCCGACGCCAAGGAGCTTCGCGACCGTCTCGATGTCGACAAGTTCCGGAAATTGCAACTGCTCCACTGTTCCCTTCTTTCGCTTGTTGGTTCGAGTTCCGATGAGTATTGCTGGGTATTCAGAGGATCCAATCGGCCACAAGTGCCTTTGTTACGATGAAAAATCGTCTGCTTTCTCCGCTGGCGTATCGGTGAGTGTTGGCCCGTCCGCTGCCGTCCGGACCGTTCTGACAACCATCGTCGTTGTGACATTTCGATTGCTCCTTCGTGTCCGGTCGCCCCACGCTTGCTGAGCACTCCCGAATCACTCACAGGACCGCTCACCGCACCGTGATGCTCGTCACCGCTTCCCATCACTTACTGATCACCGGGCAAGCTCGTGCCCTCAACGCCTCCGCGCGGCGGTCTCCGTGACCGATCGGCGTGCTGAATGTCCGTCATGTCGCCGATTATGCGGAGTCGAACTCACAGCAACACTCACAGCAACACTCACAGCAACACTCACAGACCCAGGTCAGGCCATGTTTTTGCGGTCGGAATTCTTTTGCGCGAGACGCCTTCCGCCTACGGCAGCACCGTGATCGGGAGGTGCGGCGTCACGTACCGGCCCTCGTCGCCGAGGTCGATAACTGCATCGAACACCCACTGGCCCGGCGGGATCGCGTAGCCGAGCTCCGAGGCGAAGGAGGCCGTGACGCTCAGGAGTCGCACCGACGCCGTGTCGCCCGGAAGACGACGAGCGGCGTCGTCTGCCCGCCCCAACAGCCACCGACGACCTCGCCGCTCGCTGGGTCGACGACACGGGTGGTCAAGTTGCCGGTCGTCCTGATCGACAACTCACGAACTCCCAAGTTGCGCACTGACAACTTCGCGGTCTCCACGAAGCCCGAGCGGACGCGGACTTCCGAAGCGAGCGTCACCTCCACCTCACCGGCGTCGAGGTGAGGGAGCTGCACGAGCAGCCGGCATTCTCAAGGTCTCCCGTCCTAAGTGCGGTACGTCCGGTCGGGAAAGTGCAGGCCGACGGGAGCTGCTGCCGCGATGCCGTCAGCGCACGCCAAGTTCGCCCACGTGGCGGCGTAGCGGCTGGGTGCCAGGAGAAATGCCAAGTGCGCTGGGCGAACCGGAGCGCCCGTGGGTCATCGAGCTGGGATCGTCTCGAAGCGGTGTCGTCCCCGGAACCGATAGATCTGAAAGTCGGCATCGAGGGTGAAGATCCGTCGGTCGCCCTGCTCCTCGGCGAGCGCGACGAGGGTGGCGTCCGCCAGGTCCATAGGTCGGTCCGCGTACTGATCCATCAACCGAGCGCTGCGATCCACAGCGGACGGCGAGAGATCGGCGATAACGAGTCGGTCCGTCTGCACCAGGCGCCAGAGAGCCTGTTGAGCTCTAATGCCACCTGCCCTGGCGAGCAGGTACATCGCTTCGGTGAATGCTGGCCATGTGGTCACGAGCGGGACGACGATCTGGTCGAGGGCCTCCATACAAGCGACGTGGTCTGGCTCGTCGGCGTCGATGATCGCGATGAGCGGACCAGCGTCGGTGAGTGTCACTGCCTCTTGCGGTCCTCCGCCAGTGATGCGGTGAAGGCGTCCCCGGTCCGTCGAGCCCGACCGCCGCCGCCATGGACCACCCCGGCGACATCGGCGAAACGCTCGCTTGGACGCGCGGACAGCGTCTCTTCGGCCCGCTCTGCGGCGGCATGGCGGAGGAACTCCGACACCGACTCGCCCTTGACAGCGGCCGCTCGCCGGACCTTCTCATCAAGTTCGGAATCAAGCCGAAGGCTTCGCATATCCGCACTGTATCACATCCGTGCCTATACGTGATACAGCTTGAGATGGCCGATCTCCGATCCGACGGTCGCCTTTACCCCGCCCTCGCACCGTGTTGGACGGGACCCGAGACGCCGCGGAGCGGTCGGCGCGGTCGTATCAGTCCCGACGCGCCTTGCGCCCAAATCGCCGCCGATCCTCATTCGCTCATTGACCATCATTGACCACTGTTCACCGTTTCGGATTCCGCCATTTACAAGGCTTTTCTCGCCTGTCATAACTGGTCCTCGTGACTCCTCTGCGAGACACTGCTGCACTGGAAGTGCGCTCGGCACAGGCGCGTGCCTTGGGAGCGTCGCGGCCGTGATGAGCCTGACGAAGCTCGGTCCCTCCGGCTGGCGCTACTTCGCCGAGGAGATCGCGACCGGTCGCGAGGACTACTTCGCCCGCTCCGCGGAGCACCCCGGCCGTTACCTCGGCCGCGGAGCAGACGCAATGGGGCTCGCCGGCACCGAGGTCGACGCGCTCGGCCTCGAGCGCCTCATCGGTCACGGCACCGATCCCCGCGACGGCGCCGCGATGGGTCGCGGCTTCTCGCCCGACAACGACAACGTCGTCGCCGGCTTCGGGTTGACCTTTTCGCCACCGAAGAGCGTCTCGGTGCTGTGGGGAACCGGCGGCGAAGAGCTCCGCACAGCCGTCGTCGCCGCGCACGAACGCGCTCTTGCGAGCACGCTCTCCTTCCTGCAGGACCACGCCGCCTTCACGCGACGCGGCGCGGGCGGGGTCTTCCAGGTCGACACCGAGGGCTTTGTCGCCGCGAGCTTCCTCCACCGCACTTCGCGTGCCGCGGACCCGCAGCTTCATAGCCACGTCCTTGTCGCGAACAAGGTGCGCGCCGAGGACGGCAGATGGCTCAGCCTGGACGGTCGCGAGCTCTACGAACACCAGAAGGCCGCCGGCATGCTGTATCGCGCGGCGCTTCGGGCCGAGCTCACCGCCTCGCTCAAGGTCTCTTGGATGCCGGTCGACGAGAACGGCATCGCCGAGATCCAAGGCGTGCCAGAAGTGCTCGTCGAGGCCTGGTCGACGCGTCGCCACGAAGTGGAGTCCTTAGGCGCCGAGCTCGTCGCGAGCCGCGAGACCGAGCTCGGTCGCGAGCTCTCCGGTGGTGAGCGGGCGCGCTGTCTCCAGCTTGCCGCCTATCGCAGCCGGGCCCCGAAGCTCGACGCCGAGACGCCTACCGAAGTCCTGGTCGCCCGCTGGCGCGAAGAGGCCGCCTCCTTTGGACAGGCACCCGAGCGCTGGCTGCCACAGGTGCTCAGCCACAGCGCGGACATCGACCCCCGAAGATCGCAAGGCGGTCGTGCACCTCGCGATCGCCCGCCTCGAGGAGACGCGCGCCACCTGGGGACGCTCGGACGTCACCGAGGTGCTCACCACGCTTGTCACCGGGGCGAACGCAGACGAGCTCCGCGCCCGTGTCGAGGAGCTCGCCGACGAGGTACTCGGTGACCATCGGGTCTGCTCGCTCGCGGCGCCGCTGCCGGCCGAGCCGCCCGATGCGCTCCGTCGCCGCGACGGCATGAGCGCGATCGAGCGCCACGGGGCGACGCGCTACACGACCGAGGCCACGCTTCGGAGCGAGGCACGCGTCCTCGACGCGGTGGCGAAGGGACGAAACGTCGGAGTCGGCCTCGTCCCCGAGCGCACCGTGGACATGGTGCTCTCACGCTCGATGCTTGGCGCCGATCAGCAAAGAGCTGTGCGCGAGCTGCTCGGTGGTGGCGAGCAGGTGGCCCTCCTCGTCGGTCCGGCGGGCGCGGGGAAGTCCCGCGCCCTCGGCGCGGCGCGCGAGGCCTGGGACGCCGCCGGCTACCGTCTGACCGGGCTCGCGCCATCGGCGATCGCGGCGCGCGTGCTGTCTGACGAAGCGGGACTTTGTTCCGACACCCTGGCCCGCTTCCTCCTCGATGTGGAGAACGGACGTCGCAGTCTCGGTCCTAGGGACGTGGTCGTCCTCGACGAGGCGACGATGACTCGCACCGACGACCTGGAGCGCCTCGTCACCCACACTGCACAGGTGGGCTGCAAGCTGGTCCTCGCCGGCGACCCGCACCAGCTCGGCGCGGTCGGCCCGGGTGGGCTGTTCGCCACCCTTGTCGGCTCACACGGCGCGAGCGAGCTCGAGACGGTGCGCCGCTTCTTGGAGGCATGGGAGGCCCAAGCCTCGCTCCGGCTGCGGGCACGCGACGTGAGCGTGCTCGCCGAGTACGTGTCGCGGGGCCGGATCGTGGGCGGGCGCGAGGAAGAGATGCGCGCCGAGGCGTTCGCGCTCTGGCGCCGGGCGCGCGACGAGGGCCGCCCAGTGCTTCTCATGGCCGGCGACAACGCGACCGTCGACGCGCTGGGGAGACGCTGTCGGGAGGACCTCGTCGCGCGGGGCGAGGTCGAGCGCGAGGGCGCACCGATCGCGAACGGGCGGGCGGGTGTCGGCGACGAGATCGTGACCTTGAAGAACGACCGCAAGCTCAGGTGGGCTCCCGGTGAGTTCGTCCGCAACGGCGAGCGCTGGCGCGTCGTTAAGCGCGACCTTAAGGGCGCACTCACCGTCGAGGCCCTCCAGGGACGCGGGCGCGTCACACTTCCACCGCGCTACGTGGCCGAGCACGTCGCCCTCGGCTACGCGCTCACCGTCCACAAGGCGCAGGGCTCGACTCTCGACCGGGGGATCGTGCTCGTCGACGAGCAGATGACCGCCCAGCAGCTCTACGTGGCGATGAGCCGGGGACGGGAGATGAACACGGCGCTCGTCGTCGAGCAACGCTGCGACCCCGGTCGCGACGTCTTCTGGAGATCGCGACGGCTCACATCAGTCGAGCTGCTGGCAAACGTGATGCGGCGCGACGGCGCGGAGCGCTCCGCGCACGACGTGGCTCGCGAGAACCTCGCCCACATGGAGGACATCGGGCTCTTGGGCCACCTCCTCGCCGAGGCCCGGCGCGACCTCGACGAGCGGGCGGGGCCGGATCGCAACGCGGAGATCATTGCGCTGCGGCCCCGAGCCGACGTGCAACGCGCCAACCAGGAGCTGAAGGACGCGCAGTCGTCCCTGCGCTGCGCCGGGCAGGATCGCGAGAGGGCCGAGACCGCGCTCGTGGCGGCGAACACCCGCCCGACCCGGGCGCTTCTTCCCGGTCTCTTAGGCAACGAGGCCCGTCGCGAGACGGAGGCCCACTGGCAGAGGGCGAAAGCCGACTTCGACGCGGCGCGACGAATCGAGCAGCAGTCGCTTCGCACCTACGAGCGAGCACGCCATCGCCTCGAGGACGCCGAGCGCGCCGCTCGCCAGCTCAGCGAGGCACGCACCGCACAGGAGCGTCGCCAGTCCTTCCTACGCGAGCACCCGGGCACAAGGCGCTGGATCGAGCAGCTCGAAGAGCGCGTGGCCGTCCGCGACTACGAGCTCGCCCGCACCGAAACAAGCGAACGTCCGCTGACTCGCGACGGACGCGCCGAGCAGACACCTGGACGCGCACACTCGAAGCGGGCCAAGCTCGAGGCTTCACCCGCCGGCGACGCGGCCACCCGCGCCGTGCTCGCGCGCGCGTCGAGACACGATCCGGGGCATCGGCCGGCGCCGATGCCACTGCCACGCCCGATGGAACGGGAGGGACCGAACCTTGGGCAGTAGGGCTGGAGCCTCCGATCTCCCGCCTTCTACGCCAACCAGGCCACGCAGAACGCCTCGGTTCGCTGGCAGCGCCTCACATGCGGCGCGGCCTTGGGTATGACTCCAAGGCGCGGATCGGACCTTGGCTACAGGTCCGGACGGATTTGATGGTCGATCTCCAACAGCTCGACGGGCGCCCTCCGCACCTGGATAAGGGCAACCCGGACACCCGGGCTCGGGCTGTTGGGCTCGATGAGGACGTCCTGTCCGGCGATCGCGACGTCCAAGTCGTCCACTTCGAACCCGACGTGGGGAACAGTCTTGACGAGGTCGGGGACAGGAGCGTCCTCCCAATACCGCATCCACTGGATGCCGTACGGGTTGTCTTGATGATCGCTCACGGTCACGTGGAGCTGCGGAAGGTCGATCTCGTTCTCGAAATGCTCGGTCGTCGGTATACCCAAGTGGTTGAACTTCATAAGACCTGCCTCGCAGTCACGCCTGCCACAGTCCGAGGCGGCCCTTCCTCGAATCGAGCATAGGCAACCGGAAGCCGCCTGAACGAGCGGTACAACGTGCTTCTCGACATGTGCGCATAACAGGGCATTCCGAGCGTCGGCGCGATCGGTCGTACGGAGGGCCGCGGCCGCCCGGATCAGACGGTTCCGGTGTGCGCACGAGATCGCCGAATATTGGCGATTCGCAGCTAGCTCGATCCGTGTCGTTCTGTGCTTCCCTTCGTCGGCGATCTGGGTCACGTGGACCGGAGATTCTGGGTTGACTAGCCGAGTTTCGGTGGCGACCGGTCGACCGACTGCGATCTCGTGGCCAGGACAGCGTCATCCTCGAGACTGATGCGCTCGGGGGGCTCGTTCGCTACGGTCCAATCAGTGCCTAGTGATCCCTCGTTCGGTGGCCCGCCCAAGCAGACGATGGTGGCCTTCAGCGAACGCCACTGGCTCGCCGTCGTCGTCCTTGCCGCCCTTGTTGGCCTGGCCACGATCTTCCTCGCGCTGGAGCCGCACCCCGGGGAGGGGGGGGCCCGGTTGACGCTCGCCCTGGTGGCCTGCGGTCCCATGCTCCTGCTGCGCCGGTGGCCCCTGCCGGTGCTGGCCGCAGCGGTGGCCGCGGCAGTAGTAGTCATCGCCTCGGGGGCTGCACCCCTGCCGCTCGCCGTGCTCCTCGGGCTGGCCACATACCTCGTCTCTTCGCGTTTGACCAGACGGATCTCGATCCTCGTCACCATTGTCGCGGCCGTCACGATCGGCGGAGCACTCCTGTGCGCGGCGTTGACGAAACCGTCCGTGCCGCTGGCGGTGCTTGCAGTCGAAGGCTTCATGCCGCTCGGAGCCGCGTGGTTCGTGGGGGATGCGGTGGCGGCCCGGCGGCGGTACCAGGCCGGCCTTGCGGAGCAGGCACGGCGTGAGCAGGCGGCGGAGGCCGAGCGCGCCCGCCAGCAAGTCCGAGAGGAGCGGGTGCGCATCGCGCGAGAGCTCCATGACGTCGTCGCGCACACACTCGCGGTGATAACCATTCAAGCCGGCGTCGGAAGACGCCTCATGGCCAAGCGCCCCGAGAAGACCGCCAGCGCCCTCGAGTTGATCGAGGAGATCGGCCGCACCGCTCAAGACGAGCTGCGCGTGGTGCTCGGACTGCTCCGTGACGAGGAGGTCGAGCCGATCTCGCGTACCCCGGCGCCGCGACTATCGGATCTGAAGGAACTCGTCGAGACGGTCCGGGCCTCGGGCACGAAGGTGGAGCTGCGAAGGACGGGCGCTGATCGCTCGCTTTCGCCAGCAGTCGAGCTGTCGATCTACCGGGTCGTCCAAGAGGCGCTCACCAACGTCGTGAGACACGCACCGGGAGCCCAGGCCGTGGTCAACGTCAGCGTCTCTAGTGACGATGTCTGCGTCGAGGTCACCGACAACGGTGGCCCGTCGCGCACGGCTGGAGAGAAGCTGCCACCTCCCCTTGTTGCTACCCGCCACGGGATTGTTGGGATGCGCGAACGCGTCGACGCCTTTGGGGGCTCGCTCTCGGCCGAACATCTCGCCGACGGTGGGTTCCGCGTATCCGCTCGCATCCCCTTAGAGAACCTGTCATGACCATCCGCGTCCTTGTTGTCGACGATCAGGAGTTGCTCCGCACCGCAATCTCCTCGCTTATCGACGAGGAGGACGACTTGGAGGTCGTGGGCGAAGCATCCGACGGGCGAGAAGCCGTCGAACTTGTCTCGCGTCTGTCGCCGGATGTCGTCGTGATGGACGTCCGCATGCCGGGGATGGATGGGATCGAGGCGACCCGCCATATCACCTCGAGGGATAGGGCGAATACGCCGCGGGTGCTCATTCTCACGACCTTCGACCTCGACGAGTACGTCTTCGAGGCTTTGCGCGCCGGCGCAAGCGGCTTCACCTTGAAGAACCGGCCGCTCGAGGAGCTGCTAACTGCGATCCGGGTCGTGGCCCAAGGTGAAGCGCTGCTCGCTCCGAACGTCACGCGCCGACTCATCGCCCATTTCGCCGATAGAGCTCCGGCTTCCGCGAAGGTGCCGAACGGTCTCAACTTGCTTACCGGACGCGAGCGCCAGGTGCTGAGCTTGGTCGCGCAAGGCCTTTCCAACGCCGAACTCGGAGAGAGGCTGCACGTGAGCTTGCCGACGGTAAAGACTCATGTGAGCCGGATTCTCACCAAGCTCGGCGCACGGGATCGCACCCAACTCGTCGTCATCGCCTACGAATCTGGGCTCGTCACGACGACCTGACGGGCGCGAGCCGCCACAGGGGTCATTCCAGCGGACGATTGCGTTGAGGCGCATTCATCCTTGCGCCTGACGACAGGTGATCCTCGATCGCGCACGATGGGATCCATGCCTGCCAACTTTCTTCCCGATGAGCGGCCGCCGGTCGGCCCGCAACTCTCCTAAGGTGCCTGTGATCCTCGCAGCCCGCGCTAACAACCTTGGCCCCTTCCATGGGCCCCAGATCCTCATCCTCATCCTCCTTGTGGGAGGAGGCGTGTTCTTTCTGCGACGGCGGGCCAAGCACCGCCCGGATGCCCATGGGAGAACAAGCTCGGATGGGCCTCGCGGAGTTCCGGGAGAGGAAGCCAACGTAACCATGCTCGGTCCCAGCGCACGCACGGGTGCGGGCACTTCCACAAGTGAGGTCACGCTGGAGCGCTCGCTTCAACCCGGGGACGCGCCAGCGGTCGCTCCCTCACGCCCTACTCGTGCCATCTCTTTCGGTGGCGATGATCCTGACGGATGGGCTGTCGAGACACATGGCCTCACCAAGCGCTTCGACACGAACGTCGCCGTCGACGACGTCGAGCTGCTCGTGCCCCGCGGCTCCGCTTTCGGCTACCTCGGACCGAACGGTGCGGGGAAGACAACCTTGATCCGCACCCTGCTCGGTCTGACCAGCGCCGACGCCGGGACGATGTCGCTTCTCGGCATCCCCGTCCCGCACGAACGCCGAGAGGCACTGGCGCGCGTCGGCGCCATCGTCGACGAGCCGCGCTTCCACCCTCACCTCACCGGGCGTGAGAACCTTCGCCTTCTCGCCGAGGCACGCGGAGGCGATTCGAACGAGCGCATCGGCCCGTCGCTCGCACGCGTCGGGCTCGCGGAGCGTTCCGACGACAAGGTGTCGTCCTACTCGATGGGCATGCGCCAACGCCTCGGCGTCGCGGCCTGCCTCCTCGCCGATCCGGAGCTCTTGATCCTCGATGAGCCTATGAACGGCCTCGACCCGGCCGGCATGCACGAGATGCGCGAGATGATCGAGAGCCTCGTCGAGGAGGGGCGGACGGTAATGCTCTCCTCCCATCTCCTCGACGAGGTGGAACGGACCTGTGACGCGGTCGCGATCGTCGACCACGGACGCGTTATCCGGCAAGGGACGATAGACGAGCTCGTGCACGGTGCTGGCGCTCTAGTCGTGATTGTCGAGTGTGCCGATCCCGCAGCAGCCCTGCGGATCATCGAAGGCTCTGACCTCGCGGCGGGCGCTTCGCTCACAGAAGCGGGCGTGACGGTCACGCTACGAGCCGGGAGCTCCCGTGCGGATATCGAGGAACTCACGCGACGGCTCGTGGAAGGTGGCGTCGGCGTCTCCGGCATTCAGCAGGTGAAGACGAGCTTGGAGGACTGGTTTTTGACGGTCACGAGCCGACTGGGAGGAGAACGGTGAGCAGCATCGCAGTCGCTATCGGTCGTCCATCGAGGTCGCCCTCTACCCCGGCCTCGTTATTGCGCCGGATGGCGTTTGCCCTCCCGACCTGGGGGCTCATCACGACGAAGAACCTTGAGCTGCGACGGCGGCGTGGGCTGATGATCGCGGTGTTCGTGCTGGTCCTCGGTCCGCCGGTCCTTGACTACGGGTTCCGACTCCTCTTCCACGCTGTCGACCCGTCGCACTACGGACCGGCGGGAACACCGAGCACGTTTCAGGACCTCATGAGCCCGATGGCCGAGCTCGGCTTTATCATCGCCGCCACGGTTGGTGCCGCAGCCGGAACAACCGATCTGACCGAGGGCATGTTCCGACATCTGGTGATCACGGGTCGGTCACGAGTTGCGCTCTTTCTCGCACGCATCCCCGCAGGACTTGCCATCCTCCTCCCGATTGTGGCGCTGGCCTTTACCATGTGCTGCCTCGTCACGAGCTTCGAGGGGGTCCCGAACCCGACCGCCCTAAGCGTCAATAACGGCGTTTCGATCCCCGTTAACTTGAGCGGGTCGCAGTTCCAGCACTGGATCGAGCAACACCCTCGAGAGGCACTCGAAGCATTCCCGACCGGTGCAGGCAACTTCGTCGACGGCATCTCGATCGCGAGTGGTTCCACCTCCTCGCGCTACGACGCTTACACCGAGATTGAGAGGACCCTCAACCCACCTATCAATGAGATGGTGAAGATCGGACTGTGGCTCGAGCTCGTGGTCGTCGTGGGCTTCGTCGTAGGACTCGGCTTCGGTGCTCTTACCGGTCAGCGGACGGTCACAACGATCGTGCTCATCGCCCTTCAGGTCATCGTCACCCCAATCCTCGCCAGGGCCCACATCGCCTATTTCCTCAACGGGCAGCGTCTTCTCGTAGGGGTCGCCCTCGACCAGTTGCAACCCGCAGGCCTTGCCTCGAGTGCTGGTGGAGGCGGCGGTGGGGGTCCGTTGCAGCACTTCGGGGCCGGCGGGGGGGCAGTCGGCGGCATACCGCCGATGCCCACCTGGGCGATGATCCTCGTCATCGTGGGGTGGATTGTCGGTTGGTCGGTGATCGGCGCGTGGAGGATGGCGACGCGGGACGCGTGACGCTGGATCGCCGCCAGAACCGCCACCCAGAACATCGCGCTGGGTTAGAGCCAGACCGCGACCGAACGACGGTTATTTCTTGGCTGGACGAGCCTCTGGTGACCGCCGCCGCAACTCCCTCAGCGTTCCGCACGAGTTGACCGAGGATCACGAGCGCCTGCTCAGACTTACGGAGGTGTTATTTCATCAGCTTGTCGCTGTTCGTCTTAACGCCGATCGATGTAAGACAGAACTATGAATCACGATCGTGAAAGATTCGTTGTTGTCGCGGCAACCAGGGACGGAGCGACCATCCAACTGTGGCGAGCCCCGAATCGAATTTGGCCCGCGTTTCCGACCCTGGTTGTGGTCCGTGCCGCATCCCGGCTCGGCCGGGGCCGGGCCCAACGCCGGAGCCCTGCAATCGGTGAGGGTGGTGTTGTCAGCGTCTTCCTCGACGGCTCGAAGGTGGGCGTCATCTCGCCCAAGCAGATCAAGGTCTACCAGGTCTCACCTGGGGAACATTCTTTGAGTCTGCACTTCCTCGGGGGCTTGCGGCGATCGAGGAAACTCCATATTCCTCTGGCCGAGGGCGAGGAGAAGCAGTTTGTCTGTTTGCTGAACGCGTTCGGATGGCCCTCCATCCGGCCCGCCACTCCCAACGATGTCGCTGCAATGGAACGGTGGCAATCTCGGGCTGTTGACGCCTCGGACTTGCCTGAGGACGATTCGAGGTAGCGCATAATCGGAACTGTGGCCCGCACGTCGCGGAAATCTCCGCGGGATCAGTCCCCGTCGCCGATCGAATTATCTGTACGCCGCGCAAGGTGCGTCGTCAGACTATTCGCGAGCGTGATAACGACGGCTATTGAGACTCCGATGCCCGCCAATTAGCCCAGAAAATTCATCCGGCCTCGGGAAGCTGAGGCGAGCGCTCGAGTATTGGCGATAGGGAGACAACGAAGGTATCCGGTCGTTGTAGGGCGCGTCGACCCAGAGGTTCGTGCTCTCATCAGATGTCACGCCCTCGGGAGACTCACCGTTGTCGGGTCGGGCGCCGGGACCCAGGTGGTTAAGGGAAAGCGGTCCGCAGCCTCAAAAAGGCCCGCCGGAGCGTTTCAGCCCACGGCCAGGTCTCGTCCAGCCGCAAGATGAGGCGCCGCCCGTGCCGCACGAGGGTGGCGGCGACATGGAGCAATCGGTTGCGGATCGTCTTCGGCTCGGCCTTTTTGAGCTCGCCGTCGAGGCAGGTCATTTGCGCCCAGGCGATGAGCGCCCCGGCGACGAGGCTGGTGGCCACCCAGGCGAGGTTCTGGGTGAAGCTCGCGAAGGGCAGGTTCTGTAACCCGCAGTCCTTCCAGCACCGGACCCGATCCTCGACGCGTGCATGGCCGCGGTGTCGGCACTCGAGCACTGCGGGGTCGAAGTTGAGGGCACTCGCGTTCGTGATGAAACACGTGTGCCTAAAGCCCTCCGAGGTGTCGAAGAGACTGAGCTGGGCCCCGGGGTGAGGACGTTCCCGCCGGCAGATGAGCCGTGCGTCCTCACCCCAGGTCGACAAGTCCATGAGATCTGTGAGTTCTGCCACCTGAGCCCCGTCGCGGTCGGTCCCGTCCGACTCGATGGCCTCGCGCCAGTCCTCTTCTTGGAACGACAACAACGCTTCTCTCACACCGGCGTCGACCGGGTGGCCGATCGAGTACTCGATGTTCGCCTCCGTAAGGCCAGAGACGAAGTCGTGGGTCGCCCCGGCCGAGTCGGCCCGCACGAGGATGTGGTGTCGGACCAGTCCCGGCTCGTCACCGGGCTGGTGGCCTACCTGGTACTCGACAGGGAGGGAGCCGATCACCTGGTCCAACAGCTCGAGGTGATCGTCGGCGTCGTTCGAGCCGGCGTTGCCCGGGCGGAGCTTCAACGCGAGCGGCTCTCCGGTCGTGTCGCACCAGGCGCCGAGGGGATGAAAGCCATAGCCGTGCTTGTAGGTGGATGCGGCGTCTTGCTTCTCTGAGTGAACGTCTAACAGCGTGGCGTCGAAGTCGATCGTGATGTCGCCTGGTGGCGCCGCGGCCCACACGATCTCGCGTGCATGCGCCACTGCCCTTGGGATCTCGCGCAGCTCGAGCGATGCCGTGGCCTTCACCGCTCTCCAGGCGGTCGAGATCGAAGCGACGTCTCCGAACAGCTCTGAGCCCGACCGGAGCGTTTCGAAGTCGCTCAGGCAGTCGCCCCCGTCCGCGATGGCGACGGCGAGGTGAGTGAGCACGACGCCCGGGTCATGGGTGTTCCACGAGATGCCACAGTCGGCCATCGCCACCGACATGGCTCTCGTCAACCCGGTGCGATCGGCCAGTTCGCACAGCAACGCGGTGCCCGCGTGCGAGACGAGATTGCGGCCGTCGGTGGTTACCTCGACCCGGCGGACCGATCGGCTACGATGCACCTTCAAGGAGGCCTCCTCCTGGGTTGGTTGACTGTCTTCGAACACAGCCATTCTCCCAGCTGAGGAGGCCTTTTACGCGGATACTGGCAGCCTCATGCCGCTATCGCGTGAATAATCGAGGTTAGGCTTGTGCTGCCACGCAGAATTGCCATAAATATCATTCCGCCCACGCATCCGCCGCATCGTCACACCGGCACCAGGTCGACATGGACGGCGGCGGCTTCGGCCAAGGCCCTGAAGTCCGCGGGGTCGGAGGTTAGGATGTCGTCGCCGTCGGCGGCAAGACAAATGAGAGCGGCATCTACTGCATCCTCAGCCCCGCTGCGGCCCAAGAGCATGCCCGCCTTCTTACCTAGCTCCTCGTCGAGCGCCCTCACGTCGACGCCGCGCAGCAGGCGTGCGACCTCGGCCTGGCGGCCCGAGCCGCCGCGCCAGATCTGGGCGACGACGCCACCATGGCTCAGGGGCGAGCGTTGGGCCAATCGCTCGCGTTTCACCAGGGCGACGACGTCCCGGTCACCGCGCTCGACAGCGACGAAGGCTCCGGCGTCGAGGAGAAGGGTCACGCGACTCCGCGATGCGATTTGGCTGGTGCCGACCGAACGACCGTCGCCCGCGAGCGGGCCCGGCGGACCGCTTCGTCGATCTCAACCTCGGTAATCACCCCGTGCTCCGCCTCGTAGGTAGCCAGAAAGGAGTCGAGCGCCTGCATCCGCCGGTCATGCTCGGCCTTTAGCCGGAGGGCGTCGTTGACCCAAGCGCTGATGCTGGTGGCCCGTCCTTGGTCCACCGCTGTCTGTGCGGCGTCGAGTAGCTCGGCATCGACGGAGGCCGACAGCCTCTGCTTACCTGTCATACGGACATACTATAACACTGCCACTTTCGTAGTACCGAGGACTGCTCCGTCGTCCCCAGGTGGCAGGTTGCCTCGCCAGCTAGCCGCGAGCTGGGTGGCGCACAGGTCATCCGATCTGGCGTGCCACCGCGAGGGACCACCCGAACTGCCGATCGCGCCAGTACGGTTCGGGAACCTGCTTCGGCGGCCGCGTTCGGACTGCCATGTACGGCGGCTCAGCGCGTTGCCAGCCAGGCGGGCGTGCCACTCCCGTGCCACAGTGAGTGGCACGGGAGGGTCAATCCCGGTATCGGGCGGTCAGTACCGGACACGAATAAATTGCTATCTACCTGCTCTGACGCGATGACCGTGAGGTAGTGGACTCGGGCCGATCTGGTCTGCGCGCGCCTGAAGAGCGCGACACGCGTGGCTTACGTCGAGCGCCGATCCGCGAGCTGACCGGCGATGTCTTCGGCGAGACGTGGCACGGCATCGAGCGCTGCCTGCCAGATCGCGTCGGACGAATCCGCTGTGCGTCTTTGCTCTAACGCGAGGCGTTCGACGATCCACTGGCGCATCAGCGTGCTCGTCGGCACACCACGAGCGCTAGCGACATCGGCAACGTCGTCGAGCACGCCATCGCTGATGCGCAACGCGAATGTCGACATTGGCTCACCATCGCACGGGCGCGGAGCACGGGCGACCTTGCCACTCGCGATGTGCTCCGACAGGTCCGTCTCGGCGTACCAGTCGCGCCCGTCTGCGATTGGGTCATGCTCACTCATCGCTCGCCATCCTCTTCTCGAATGCTCGACGTTCGCGTTCGCTCATGGGTCGCGCCGTCACGACGTACGCGAGGCCCGTCGAAGTCGGCGCGTCCGTCACGACCACGAGATACCGACCCGCCTCATTGGTTCCATAGAATTCTCGGCGACCGAGCCGGTGCTCGTTCGAGATCACAACGAGTACCGGCCGAGGCCCGAAGACCACGCTGTTGGCCTCTGCTGGTCTCGCGTCGTGACGAGCGATGTGATCCAGGTTGTGGTCGTCCCAAAGCAGCTCCTCGACACCCTCCACGGCTCAACACAGTCAGCGTATTGCATCGCCATACGCGACCACTGCGAACGCCCATCATCGACCGCGACTACCCCGGCGTCGCCTTCAGTGTCCTTCGCAGTCCGGCCGTGCGCGATCCGTGCGCGATCCGTGCGCGATCGTGCGCGCAATTAGGGATTCTGATGGCAAGCAGTGGACAATAATAAGTGGTCTCTACCAGGACTTTCACCAAACACGGGCAGGCAGAAGAGCGCCCCGGATCGCCCTTTCAAGGCGGAAACACGGGTTCGAATCCCGATGGGGGTGCTGGGTGTTTTACCTGTTCAGCTGCCCTTTTATTAGCGGTCCGTAAGCTCACCACACTGGCTTTCGGCGCGCCGTGTGGCGGGCCTCGACGGAGCACGGGGCACGGGGCACGGAACCGGCCGAACCAAGTCGGTCGAGCCCGCCTGGCTGACCGTGGTGACATTATGTTCGAAGGCGCCCACAGTCAGCGACGCCTCAAGTCACAGGAGGCAGCCATGCAGGCCCCAGCCGACCTACCCAGTTACCCGAGCCAGCCGGCAGGGGGGGGTGCCCCTACCTCACGGCCCTTCATCGTCACGACGACAGAGAACATCCCCGAGGCCCGAGTGGTGAAGACCCTCGGCCAGGTGTTCGGCCTCACCGTCCGCTCCCGCAGCCTGGGAGGCAACATCGCCGCCGCCCTGAAAAGCCTCGTTGGCGGCGAGATAAGGTCCTACGTCAAACTCAACGAGGACGCTCGGCGCCAGGCGCTCGACCGCATGGTGCAAAACGCCTCTGCCATGGGGGCCAATGCAGTGACCATGATGCGCTTCGATTCCACCGAGATGTCGAAGAGCATGAGCGAGATCGTCGCCTACGGTACCGCCCGGGTCGTCGAGTGGCTGCCCGCGTCCCCTGGCCCAACCGGCGCGCAGAGGTAGGAGGCCCCCATTGGGCGTCGCGGAATGGGTGATCGTAGCGGTCGTTGTCGTCGGGGTCGTGTTTGCTCTCTTCGGCTGGGACCGTTACCGAAGTAACCACAAGGTTGCCAGCAAGTCTTCTCAGCCGACGAGCGAAGTCTTCACCGACCCTTCGACGGGCAAGCCGATGCGGGTTTGGTACAACCCGGCAACCGGGGAGCGTGAGTACCGCCCCGAATAGGTACCGCGACGGGAGCTCGGCGCATCGGGTCGGTGGTCGCTAAGCTCTCGCCGATCCTGGCGTTAGTCCTCAGTGGCGTTGCCGTCCATCCCCAACCGCGAACCAAAGAGGCCATCGAATGGCTTTGCCCACGAGTCACTCGCTAGAGGTTCGGGGAGCGCGCCTGTATTACGAGGTACAAGGCTCAGGCCCTGTGATCATGCTGGTCGGGCACCCAATGGGCGTTTTGGGCTTTGCCGCGATCGCCCCACTGCTCGCGGAGGACTACACGGTCGTGACCTACGACCCCCGAGGCTTCGCCCGCAGCACGATTGACGACCCCGACCAGGATGCCGAGCCGGACCTGCTGGCCGATGACGTACGCCGGGTGCTGGAGGCAGTTGGCGGCGGACCCGCGTACATATTCGGCAGCAGCGGTGGCGCGGTCACGGGGCTCGCCTTGGTCGCCCGCTACCCCGGCCACGTGGAGACCCTCGTCGCCCACGAGCCCCCGCTCGCCCTGCTCCTTCCGGAAGCCGAGAAGGCACGCACCGGGATGCACGATATTTACGACACCTACCGCGACAGCGGCATCGGCACCGCGTGGCAGCGGTTCTCCGCCTTTACTGGGATCAACATGCGCCCGCAGGGTGAGGACGCCGCGCGACAGCCGCCGGCGGCCAAGGCGGTGGTGATGAGCGAGCGCTTCTTTGGTCACGGCCTGTTGCCCATCACGTTCTACCAACCAGACTTCTCCGCGCTGCAGGGCGCGCCGGCTCGGGTCGTGGTTGGGGGAGGGACCACCTCCAAGGGCCGGCTCGCTCAACGCGCTGCTATCGCACTCGCGGAATGCCTCGGCTCGCCGTTGATCGACTTCCCCGGAGGCCATACGGGTTTCGCCAGCGACGCCAAGGACTTCGTCGGCGTCCTCCGACGCACCCTTGCATAGCTTGTCGAGGCTTACGATCCAGTCGCAGATCACATCCGTTGCACCGGGCAGTGTTGCCTGTCGGCTCGTGATCTGGACCTCGACCATTGTTGTGGATGGGTGCGAGCTTTGGCGCTGTTCGGCGACTGTCATCAGCCTCAGCGCACTGGCCTCTGCTTGTCAAGGAACGCTTGCCAAAACCAAGTGGTTGCTTTATCGTAAAAATAGTTGCAGTTAGTGCCAACGGAACCAATTGGCACCCAGGTTGCCGATGGGGTCCAGGCAACTGAAGGCCCGAGATGCCTGACCAGATCCAGTGCTTGACTCATTACGAGCGGGTGCTCCCGTCAACCCACAGGAGAACGGCCGGGGTCTGGTGCGCGACAGCGGCCGGTGTGAAATTTGAAGGACCGGATCCCAGGGAACTGGAGATGCCCCCGTGTCCTCCGCAACGACAACCACCAGCCTCCTCTGTCGCACCTTGTCGTCTAGCCTCTTGGAGTGGCGCCTGAGCGGCTGGCCCGCATCCTGGCCCTGCTGTCGGCTGGTGGTGACACCGATCCTGGAATCGCGCGACTGTGCCAAGTTTGCGCGTCGGTCACCGCCACAAGTGGTGCCGTGATGGTGCTCGTGTCCGACAACGCACCGTTGGGATCGTGGCGCACCCCCAACGAGATATCCGGCCTGATGGAGGAGACGCAATACACGCTCGGCGAGGGGCCGTGTATCGATGCGTACCGCCTGGAGTGCCCCGTTGCCGAACCCGACCTGGCAAAGCCGGAATCCGTCCGCTGGCCGGTGTTCTCGCCCGTTCTTCTCCGCGCCGGAGCTCGCGCCGTGTTCAGCTTCCCCCTTCGGGTCGGTGCAGTCCGCCTGGGCGTGTTGGGGCTCTACCGCGAAACAGTGGGACCTCTCACGAACGACCAATATGCGGACGCATTGGTCCTGGCCGATGTCGCCACCCGCGCTGTGCTTGCCCTGCAGGCGAACGCATCGCCGGGCGAGGTCGCCACTGAGATCGAGGCCGGCGCCAACTTGCGTCTCGTGGTACACCAAGCGTGCGGCATGGTGGCGGTGCAGCTCGGTGTCAGTCTCACTGAAGCACTGGTCCGGCTCCGCGCGTTCGCTTTCGCCGACAGCCGCCGGATTTCAGAGATAGCCGAAGGCATCGTCGGTCGGCACCTCCGTTTCCATTCCGGTTCCGGGGAGATTCACAGACAGTGAACGCGACCACGCTATTGTCAGCACATTTCGCCGATATTCGTTAGTAGCGATGCAGGAAGGAGGCCAAGTTGACGGACGCTACCTCATCCCGAGAAGTCCTGTTGACCCGCACTCTCGTTCAGCTGGCCGACACTCTTGTCGAAGGCTTCGACATCGTCGACCTCTTTACCTTCCTTGCGGCAAGATGCATCGAGATCCTTGATGTCGCCGCCGCGGGGCTGATGCTCCCCCAGACAAACGGGGAGCTCGGCATTGTTGCCTCGTCCAGTGAGGCGATGCACATCTTGGAGACCTTCGAAGCGCAATCCAACGAAGGACCTTGCCTAGACTGCTATCGCAGCGGTCAGCCGATCGTCAACCTCGATCTGGCCACGGCCCACAGTAGGTGGCCCCGCTTCACGCCGCGTGCCCTTGCTGCCGGGTTCCGCTCCGTACACGCCCTGCCCATGCACGTGCGAAGCGAGACTATCGGGGCGCTCAACCTTTTCCGAGACCATGAAGGCCGAATGGACGAAAGCGATGTCAACGCCGCTCAGTCTCTCGCGGATATCGCTAGTATCGCGATTCTCCAATACCGCGCCGACCTCGACCTGCGTGCTCTCAACGACCAACTCAATTTTGCGCTCAACAGCCGCATCGTCATCGAACAAGCCAAAGGCATCGTAGGCGAAAAGTGCGGGATCGAGATGGCACAGGCGTTCTCCTTGTTGCGGACATATGCCCGTAGCAACGGCCGCCGGCTGGCAGATGTGGCCAGAGACATAATCGACGGCGCCATCAGACCCGAGTCACTCTGATCGGATTGCCGCCGAGGGCAATCGGATTACCGCCGAGGGCAATTCGAGTACCTTGAACCGATCGCAGGGGCCCGCGCCGCCGACCTGTCCGGCATCCGATGGAGGTTCTAAGTAATCTCGGTCGCACAGGGCCTGATCAGTGAGCCCACGCTCGGAGGTGGCACCGTGGACAGTCGCTACCATGACCAGTGGATTGAATGCCTGTCTGATCACATCCAGATCCGCGGGTACTACTTCCCCTGGGGTACCAAACGCATCGCGTACAACTCGATCCGCTCGGTCAGGCGTGTCGAGATCGGTGCGCTCAGTGGAAAAGGAAGGATCTGGGGTACCGCGAATCCTCGCTATTGGGCGAGCCTGGATCCACAGCGGCCGAAGAAGAAGGTCGGGCTCATTCTCGATCTGGGCCGGTACGTGCATCCCTTCCTAACCCCTGACGATCCCGATGCAGTCGAGGCGTTGATCCGCGAGCATTCCAACCTCGGCCCCTCAATCGAGGACTCCGGGAAGGGTCCTTTCCTCTGATCGTCGGTCATTGCTCACAGGTCAGCACGAACTGGACCGGGGCCGCGAGCGACCGCCGAGGTCCGTGTCTCATGCAGGGCCGACGCGTGGATGCGCCAGCCAGTCAGTCGCAACCGGCTAGCCCAGGGTCGTTGTCGCGTTCACAGCTTGCAAGCTGCGGGCTGTGAAGTGCTCAAGGTGCGCGAGCGCGCTGGGCTCGAGCCGGTCACAAACCCAGTCCCAGTGCAACGAGACCAGCTCGCCCGGCACGAGGTCGTCGACGAAGCCGACACCGTCGACGCGGCAGCAAGCCTGCTCTGAGCGCTCGTCGAGCAGGACAAGGTCGCGACCGTCAAAGCCGAGTGGTCGGCTTCGGACGATCACGTTCTCGCCCTCGACCGCTTCGACGCAACCCCAACGGATCCTGCAGCGCTCGAGGACGGTAAGGGCGGGCTCGTGCTTGCCCGACCGCAACAAGGCCAGCCAGGGGTAGACAGCGAAAACGTGAAAACTGTGATGCGCGACGCCACCGGCCATCGCCGCCTCCCGGCGCTGTGCCGCGCCGCCCAGACCGGAATCGGGATAGCTCCCAATGGCCTCGAGCAACGACGACGCAGGAATGTCCTCCAGCAGCTCACTGCCAACCCAGTAGGCCTCCACAACCCGGGCATCCAGCGGATCAGCGATGGCGTTGGACGAGGCGATCAGTTCGAGGTAGGGCCACGCCCCGCTGAAGCGCCGCGCCACCGAAACCAGGTCCTCGGCACTGGCATCGGGTGAACCGGCTTCGACAAGCGCCTTCGGGTCCGGCGGCCCGCAGTAGCCGAGCGCGTTCGGTGGGTAGGCATAGCGTGCGAACAGCGGACCGGCCGACACTGTGACTAGGACAGAGCTTCTTGTCCGGCCCTGAGCTCGCTCACTATGGCTGTGGCCTCCTCGGAATCGACGCGCCGCAATGCATAGCCGCTGTGGACGACGAGCCAGTCGCCAACCTGTGGCTCCGGGCCCTCCAGGGCGATGAGCGACACCCGGTGCAGGCGGCCCTCGGCGTTCTCAACTGTCATCCATCCACCGGCCGGCGCCGTGACCGCCCGGTGGAGCCTGCTCATGCACATCAGCTCGCCTCGCCGATCACCTGGAGAACGAGTTCACCGGCTTCAGTGACTGCGAGCTCAACGGCCGAGCTGAGACCAACACCGTCGGCAAAGTTCTCGCCTTCGATCCCGACGACGACCACGCGGCGCGGGGGATGGCCCATCGCCCGCGCGAGCCGGAGCACGCGCGGCAGGTCCATGCCATGCGAGCTCATGGGCCCGGCAGACGAGCCGGCGCTCTCACCTGCACCGAGGTCGACGAGCTGCACCGTGCCCGGCGGCGAGCCGGAACGGGTCGCATCCACGACCACGGCCAGGTCAGCGTCATCCCACGCACCGATCAGGTCGAGCGGTTCGCTGATGACCTTCGATACGACCTTCGACATCCGCTCCGACACGTAGGCAGCGACGGCAGGTCCCGCGCCATCGTCACTGCGGTACTCGTTACCGAGCCCGGCGACGAGCGCATCAATGCTCACCGGCGCTCAACCGTGACATCCAAGAAATGCGTCGCGCAAGAGATACAGGGATCGTAGTTGCGCACCGTCTGCTCGCACAGCCAGCCGAGCTCTTCGTCCGGCATGGAAAGGTTCGCCTGCGCCACTCGACGGAGGTCGTCCTCCATGCAGAGCAGGTTCTGTGAGGTGGGCGGGACAATGCGCGCCGCGCGGATCAGACCGTCGCTGTCGAGCTCATAACGGTGGAACAGCAAGCCGCGGGGCGCCTCGGATGCGCCGTGACCGATGCCGGCCCGCCCTGGGACGGCGACCGCCGGTGGGTCGGGCGGCTCATAGGCCTCGATGAGCCGCAGTGCCTCCTCGCACGCGTACACGAGCTCAACCGCACGTACGGTGATGGATTTGAACGGGTTGTTGCACACCGTGCCCAGACCCGCGGCAACAGCCGCTTCGCGTGCGAGCGGAGAGAGCTGGCCGTAGTTCAACGCGTAGCGAGACAGCGGACCGGTGAGATACATGTCCTGTCCGCCGAGACGCGCGTGGAGCGCGTTCGACCGGGCGACATGATCCTCCACGACGAGATCAGAGATGCCTTTGGCGTCGACATCGAGGCCCTCGGAGCTCACGATCCGGCCGGATTCGATCGCGTAGTAGTCAGGATGGCGCAAGGACACGAACCGATAGTCGATCTCGATCTCCGGGAACTCGAAGCCCGCCACCCATTGCGCCGAGGTCAACGCCGCGTCGAGAGCCCGGCGCAGTGGTTCTACGAGAACTCCAAGCTCGTCGCGCGACGGCGCCCTGTAAAAACCGCCGACCCGCACGTTGACCGGGTGGATGGCACGCCCGCCGACAACCTCCATGAGGTGGTTGCCGACCTTCTTGATCTCGAGGCCGCGCTGTACAGCCGCCAGGTCCAGCCCGGCGAGCTCAACTGCGTCCTGGCAGCCGAAGAAGTCAGGAGCGTGCAGGAAATG
Organism: uncultured Acidimicrobiaceae bacterium; assembly: GCA_963807575.1. Taxonomy (GTDB): domain Bacteria; phylum Actinomycetota; class Acidimicrobiia; order Acidimicrobiales; family Bog-793; genus Fen-455. The sequence goes on along the minus strand of CAWECD010000007.1, from coordinate 117,154 downwards.
TATGTGGAGCGCGTGGCTCTGGATCCACTCACCGCAGTAGAGCAACCGGCGGAGCGCGGCGATCTGGTTGGTGACGGACACTCCGCAGGCGTCTTCGATCGCGAGGCAGGCACTCGTCTGGTACGCAACCGGGCAGATCCCGCAGATCCTCGCCGTGATGTCCGGTGGCTCGGTGTGTCGCCGGCCCTGCAAGAAGGCCTCGAAGAAACGAGGCGGCTCGAAGATCTCGAGCTCAACCGTCTCGACAGTGCCGTCACGAACCTCGACGAGTAGGGAGCCTTCCCCCTCGACGCGGGCCAAGCCCTCGACGTGGACGGTGCGGCTATCCGCCGGTCTCTGGTGAGTCATTTCTGAGGCTCTCCTCACGAAAGGCCGGCGCACCGGCGTTGAAGGTCCGGAACAACCGTGACACATCGACCCGTGATGTGCCCAGCGCGTTGAGCTGTCGGGCAAGCGACGATGTGTTCGCCGAGTCGGACGGTCCGAAGCAGCCGTAGCAGCCGCGATCGACCGCCGGGCAAAGTGCCCCACAGCCAGCCTTGGTCACCGGACCGAGACAGGCCGTGCCGTGCGCGACCATCACGCACACCGTGCCCCGCCCCTTGCACTGCTGGCAGACGGTGTGGCCGGGGATGACCGGCTTGCGGCCGCGGAGTGTCGCTGTGATCACTTCGAGAAGCTGATAACGATCGATCGGGCATCCGCGAAGCTCGAAATCGACCGGCACGTGATCAGCGATCCCCGTCGACTGCGCGAGGGTGCTGATGTACTCAGGGTGGGCGTAGACCGCCGTCGTGAACTCGCCGACGTCGGCGAAGTTGCGCAATGCCTGGATCCCACCGGAGGTCGCACAAGCACCGATGGTCACGAGCACTGCCGACGCCTGGCGTATCGCCCGAATGCGTTCCACGTCGTCCGGAGTGGTGATCGATCCTTCGACGAAGGACACGTCGTAAGGTCCTTCCACGACCGAGCGCGTTAGCTCTCTGAACTCTGAGATCTGCACAGCGCCGACGACCCCTAGGAGTTCGTCCTCGCAGCTGAGCAGGCTCAGTTGGCATCCGTCACAGGAGGAGAACTTGAAGACGGCGACCGTGGGTCGGGTGGCGACTGTGGACGTGCTCATCGTTCGCGCTCCGAGATCAGTTTTTCCAGTGACTCGCTGTAGTCAAAAACGGGACCGTCCCGGCAGATCAAGAGTGGCCCGAGCTGGCAGTGGCCGCACCAACCGATGCCGCATTGCATGTTCCGTTCGAGCGACACACGAATCGCCCCAAGGGAGACTCCAAGGTCGATCAGTCCGCGAACGGTGAACCTCATCATGATCTCGGGACCGCACACGAGCGAAACGGTCCGAGCCGGGTCGAAGTCAATCGTAGGCAGCAGAGTCGTCACAACGCCGATCGCGCCCCACCAGCGGGAGTCCGGGACATCGACGGTGACCTTGACGACGGCTCCGTCACGCTCCCACCTCTTGAGGTCGTCGGGGAAGGTGATCTGGTCCGGTTCCCGAGCCCCGACAAGCACGTACACCCGTCCCGTGCGTCCCGGCTTGTCAACGAGGTAGCTGATGGCACCTCGCAGCGGCGCGAGACCGATGCCCCCGGCGACGATGACCACGTCCTTGCCGTCGAGCCCGTCCACGCCCCAGTCCGTGCCGAAGGGACCACGCACCCCGATGACCGTGCCAACGGGGGCCGTGCAAAGTGAATGGGTTATGGCTCCGACGTCACGGACGGTGTGCTCGACCGGCCCGGGCGCTCCCGGAGCGCTGCTGATCGAGATCGCGACCTCCCCGACCCCGAAGGACGTCAGCATGTTGAACTGGCCTGGCTTGAAGGCGAACGGGCTCGGGCCGGACGTCGGTTCGAGCGAGAGGGTGACGACGTCGCCGGTCTCGACGCGCCTGTCCACTACCCGGTATGTCGCGGGCGTCAGCGGGTTCAACAACGGTTCCACCTCAGTGAGCAACATCGCGCCCATACACATCCAGCAGCCGGATCCGGGTCGCTTGAAGCCGGTCGAGCATCACAGCGGCAAGACGCTTCATGAGCAGGTAGCCGAAAGCCGTATCCGCGTCCGCCTTCGAACGCAGGCACTCGGCGTCGACTGAGATGGCACCGACCGGCTCGAGTGCACGGGCGTCGAAATGCCACCTGTAAGGGGGGAACATCCAGGACCAGCCGACGGCTTGTCCGGGGCCAATACGGTCGATGACCAGGGGCACACGGCCAGGCTCGTGCACCTCGAGCGCCACGTGGCCACGCCGGAGCAGGAAAAGCGACCGCGCCGGTTCGCCCTCTTCCAAAAGGAGCTGGCCGGTCGCGATCGCGACATTCTGCGAACAGCCTCCCACCAGCTCGGCAACATCAATGGGCAACCCGCTGAACAGCGGGTGCTCTGCCACCAGTTCACCGATGTTCTCAGTCATGACCGGTCACCTCCGGACTCGATGTAGACGGGGACAGCCCCGTCGCTCGCGGCTATCGCCGCAACCTCGGCAGTGATGTCGATTCCCACTGGACACCACGTGATGCAACGGCCGCAGCCGACGCAGCCGGATGTTCCGAACTGATCGTGCCACGTCGAGAGCTTGTGAGTGAGCCACTGTCGATAACGCGCCCAGGTCGTGGCCCGCACGGGGCCCGTGTGGACAAGCGAGTGTGCAAGGTCAAAGCAGCTGTTCCACTGGCGGTGACGCTCGACAGCGCCGTCCACCGTGGTCGTGTCCATCACGCCACCGCAGAAACATGTAGGGCAGACCAGGGTGCAGTTGCCGCAAGCAAGGCAGCGGCCGGCGACGTCATCCCAACGGGGGTGCCCCAGATTGCTCGCGAGCAGCTGGCGGACGTTGGCCGCGTCAAGCTTGCGGTCGATGCTTCGGGCGGCCGCTTCGAGCACAACATCTCGGGCTGCGAGGTCTTCCGGCCCAGCAGGCGATCCGCCCATCTCCTCGGCAACCTCGGCTCCCTTTTCAGATCCGATCCGCACGAGGTATCGGGGCCCGCCCCGCGAGGTGAGCTCGGTCAGCGCCAGGTCGTAACCGGCCTCCGCCCCGTCAGCAACCCCGGGCCCGGTGCCCATGGAGGTGCAGAAGCATGTCCCCGCGGGCGTCCCGCACTCTGCGATGACAACGAACGAAGATTCCCGCCGATCGCGATAGCGGGGATCTGGCACCTCTCCACCGGCAAATACACGATCGAGCACGCGCATCCCGGCCAGCTCGCAGGGACGCGACCCGATGAGTGCCACTGGAGTGCTGTTCTCCCCGGGCTGCTCCAGTGTCACCACGTCGCTGGTCGAGGTCGCGCGCCAGACCAGGGAACGAGCCGGATAGAACTCCGACTTCGGCGATCCCGGTCCAACGGCCCAGGCGAAAAGCGACGGGTCGTCGGCCTGGTGAAGCCGGTAGTGACCCGGCGCCTGCTCGTCATGCCAGCCCTGGGGGAGGTCGCCGGTGCCAGATACCTGCCGCTGAACAACCGCTCCATCGCGCACGACCGGGCCGATGGTTCGGTAGCCGCGCGCTTTGAGCGCTCCGAGCAACCTGTCAAGACCGGCGCGGTCCACTACAAACGAAGCGCTGAGGTCCATGGGCTTCACAATAGGCAACTCGGGCGGCTGTTGGTTAGGGCCGAAGGCCCTGTTTTCATCCGCTCCGCTTCCATCCGCTCCGCAGCCGCGGACGACGTCCTCGTTATCGCCTAGGATCTCGAAATCGGGTCTGAGGGTCGTCGCCGTCAACCCGGCAGCAGTGGCAACTCATCCCAACCGGCAGTTGCTTGTCGGTCACCGGGACCTGTGGTGCAGCCTGGAGTGCACGCCGGCCTGTCAAGCCGGAGGTCGCGGGTTCAAATCCCGTCAGGTCCGCTTTCATGTGAGCGTCGCGTAGTGACGTCCGGCGTGCCTCCCGCGTGGCCGTGCGGTGCGATGGTTCCTCTTGCGGCATTATGGAGCGGTCCTGGCAACAGGGCGAGCGGTCGGGTAGCTCAGTTGGTAGAGCGCGCGCCTGAAAAGCGCGAGGTCACCGGATCGATGCCGGTCCCGACCACTAATAACTCCCTGGTCAGAGCGCTGAAGCTGACCTCTCTTCGTCGCCGGTCTCGGCGGCGTGCCACAAACGTGCCACAATCAAAGGAGTCACGACGGTCAGCACGTGTCAATAGCGGCTTCCAACGGCCGGTGGTGGTGACGGATTAGGGACGTTTCGGAAACCTTTCAGCCTTGTCTCGTCCTGCCCGCTATGTCACACTGACATAGTGAGCAAGCAAGAGTCGGCGGCGGAAGTGGACAACGTGCGCCAGCGCCTCATCGAGGCTGAAGAGGAATACCAGCGAGCGCGCACAGGCGACTATGTAACGCGCCTTCTTCGCGACTCCGCGATCGTCGACGCGCACCGAGCCGGACTCTCCTCTCGGGAGATCAGCACCCTGGTCGGAGACATTGGCCAGCCGAACGTCGTCCGCGCTCGCCGACGGGCAGTGACGCGTCGAGAAGTCTTTCCCGCAGGGTTGCTCTCGCCAGCTGACGCGGTTCGAGAGTCAGGCCTCGGGCCGCGCGAATTCATTCACGCCGTCCGGGAAGGTCGCCTGATTGCAGTCGAGCTCCCTGGCGGAGTTCGCGCGTTCCGGGTCAAGGACGTTCGCCGAACGCGCAACGCAAGCTGACCGTCAAGAACCCGACGGCCGACCGTGTCGCCAGGTGAGGGTCCAGTCCGGTTCACGCTTGACGAGATGGCAGTCATCGCTGAAGACCTCATGCGCATCGTTGTCGAGAACAACTCGCATGATTGCTGAGTCGGTGACGCTGCACTCCCAAGACAACATTCAGCGCCTTGCTCCAAACCATCGCCCATCGACGCCGATCTCGCGGCGTGGGATGATTCTGATATTCAGAAGAGCGGCGGTCTTCAAGCCGAGCAATTCCTCACCGCGTTGGTGGCTTCAGCGGACGACGCCATAATCGGCGAGACAATCGACGGAGTGGTGCTGTCCTGGAACGCCGCCGCCGAGCGCCTCTACGGTTACAAAGCGGCCGAGATGATCGGCAAGAGCCTGCTGCCTCTCTTTCCGGAGGACCGAGCTGGAGAGTGGACCGGGCTGTTGGGTGCGGTCCGCGAGGGGCTGACGGTTCGGCACTTCGATTCGGAGCGTTTGCGAAGAGACGGCACCCGGGTTCAGGTGACCATCACGGTGTCACCGGTCTCTCGGTCCCGACGGCTCGGTCGTCGGGGTTTCCTTGATAGTCCATGACCGCACCGAGAGGTCTCGACTGACAGAGGCGATGCGCCAAGCCGAACAGGAGGCCGCCGAGACCCTCAGCATCCTCGACACGCTGCAGTCCACCGCCCCCGTCGGGTTCTCCTTCGTCGATCCGGACTTCCGCTTCGTACGAGTCAACGAGAAGGCCGCGGCGATCAACGGCGTCTGCGGTGCAAGACCACCTCGGCCGGACGATGGCCGAGGTCATCCCGCAGTTCTGGCCACAGCTCGAGCCCTCCTACCGAGGCGTCCTGACCAGCGGCAAGCCCATGCTCAACGTGGAAGTTGCCTCCGAGACAGCGGAGGACCCGGGCCGGATCCACTATTGGCTGGAGAGCCTTTACCCAGTCCGCGTACAGGGCGAGGTCATCGGGGTCGGGGCCGTGTTCGTCGACGTCACCGAGCACAAGGAGGCCGAGCAATCTCAGAGTGACCTGACCAGCGAGCTGCGGTACCAGGCGCTGCACGATTCGCTCACCGGGCTCCCCAATCGCACCCTCATCCTTGACCGCGCAGAACAGATGCTCGCTCGTGGTCGGCGTAACAACGTGGCAACAGGCGCCCTCTTCATAGACGTAGACAACTTCAAGGACATCAACGACACCCTCGGTCATCGTGTAGGAGACGAGCTGCTAGTCGAGCTGGCTAGACGTCTCACTTCGGCGCTTCGTGATACAGACACCGTGGGTCGCCTTGGCGGCGACGAGTTCGTCGTTCTGACAGAGAGCCTTCCCACGGTCGGCAGGTCGGCGGAGGCAGGCCAACGTGGAGAGGGGCCGTCAGGCGACACTGTTTCGACCGCGACCGCCGAGCGCATACTCGAGCTTCTTCGAGAGCCGTTCGCCCTTGGTGACAATCAGTCTCTGCACACCGTGACGGCCTCGATAGGCATTGCAACAGGACCGCGGGCCACCGCTGGGGAACTGTTACGAGACGCGGATGTCGCTCTCTACGAGGCGAAGGGCGCCGGTAAGCAGCGCTACACCCTGTTCCAACCCGGAATGCGCCAAGCGGTGGAGATCCACGTCGAGCTTCAGATGGACCTCGGTCTCGCTGTCGAACGCGATGAGTTCTTCCTCGCGTACCAGCCGATATTCCAGATCGATACGGGTGCAGTTGTCGGAGTCGAGGCTCTACTGCGCTGGCAACACCCCATTCGTGGGGTTGTCATGCCCGATGAGTTCATTCCGATACTCGAGGAGAGCGGCCTGATCCTCACAGTCGGCCGTCAGGTGTTGCATCGAGCCTGCCAACAGGCCTGTGAGTGCCACAAGGCGGGCTATGACTTGTCGATGTCGGTGAACCTCTCGCCCCGGCAGCTCGATTCTCCTGGAATCGTGCGCGATATCACCGACGCCCTGGAGGCATCCGGGCTCGACCCCCGTCATCTTGTGGTCGAGATCACGGAGAACACCTTGATGCGTGATCCTGCCAGCACCCTCGAGCGCATCTCCCAGCTCAAGGCGTTGGGCATCAGCGTGGCCGTCGACAACTTCGGCAGCGGGTACTCGTCGCTCGCCTACCTGCGCAGGTTCCCGGTGGACATCTTGAAGATCGATCGCTCGTTCATCGCCTCGATGACTACGTCGGAGCACTCATCAGCTTTGATCCACTCTCTCGTCCAGCTCGGAAAGTCACTCGGGTTGGACACCGTTGCGGAAGGGATCGAGGAGCAACAGCAGCTAGAGCAGCTCCGAGATGAGAAGTGCGACACCGGTCAGGGCTTCCTTTATGCCAAGCCCCTCAGCCCACAGGAACTCGAGGTCTTCCTAGGGACCCACCCTGTCGCTTCTTATGACGAGGGACGCGACCTTGGGACCACGTAGTTGAGTGGAACCTGGGATCGAGTCGGGATTTTCCTCGACCTACTGCTCATGCCGTCTTACCTGTCCCTCCCTGTTACCTCACGAGGTCCGCGGCCGAGTCTCGCACACGAATCGAACTTGCTGCTTTCACTTCCCTGGAGTTGCTTGGAGGCGTATCGGCATTATCTGGCTCACCCCACGTTGTTCCGTGCGCCTATCCAGCGCGGAAGTGACCGAGGGTCGTAGACCTCTGAAGTTTGCGGGCTTACAGGGGACGCAACTCCTCAGAGTGGTACTCCATCTTCTCGGATGGCAGGTCCCCGTCTTCCCTTCCACGGCACCCAAATCGCCTGGTGAATCATTGACGACCCGTCGCACTATAGTGACTGAACAGTTGTCTCTTCTGAGTGGACCTCAACCTCCAAAGGAGTTGATGTGACCCCGCTCGCCGAAGGCACGCTGGTGGATCTTCTCGACGCGGCACCGGACGCGATGCTCGCGATCGATGAGGCTGGGCTGATCGTACTGGTGAACGCCCAAGCCGAGCGGCTCTTCGGCTATCGGCGTGCAGAACTCATCGGAAGGCCCGTCGAACTGCTCGTCCCCATTGCGGATCCGAAATTCCGACCTTCTGCTACCGGCTTGGAGATGCCTGGTCGACGACAAGACGGTAGCGAGTTCTCAGCCTCGATCTCAGTGTCAACGATGGCGACCGATGCCGGACTTCTGATCTCTGCGACAATTCGAGACGCGACCGAGCGGATTGAGGTTGAGGCCGAACGTGTGCGCCTCAAGACCGAAGCTGAGGCCGATCGCCTCAAGGCCGAGGGCGTGCGCCTGGAAGCCGAGGCCGATCGCCTCAAGGCCGAGGGCGAGAAGAAGGAAGCCGAACGCGTGCGCCTGGAAGCCGAGGCCGATCGCCTCAAGGCCGAGGGCGAGAAGAAGGAAGCCGAACGCGTGCGCCTGGAAGCCGAGGCCGATCGCCTCAAGGCCGAGGGCGAGAAGAAGGAAGCCGAACGTGTGCGCCTGGAAGCCGAGGCCGATCGCCTCAAGGCCGAGGGCGAGAAGAAGGAAGCCGAACGCGTGCGCCTCGAGGCCGAGGCCGATCGCCTCAAGGCCGAGGGCGAGAAGAAGGAAGCCGAACGCGTGCGCCTCGAAGTGGAGGGCGATCGTGTAAAAGCCGAGGGCGAGAAGAAGGAAGCCGAACGCGTGCGCCTCGAGGCCGAGGGCGAGAAGACCGAGGCCGAACGCGTGCGCATCGAAGCCGAGGCCGAACGCGAGCGGCTCGAGGCACAGCTTCATCAATCGCAACGCATGGAGAGTCTCGGCGAACTCGCCGGAGGTGTTGCACACGACTTCAACAATCTCTTGGCCGTTATTCTGAACTACGCGTCGTTCGTTGCCGAGGAGTTGACCGTAGCCGCCGCGACTCCGACAGGTACGCAATGGGAGGGGCCGCTCAAGGACGTCGAGCAGATCCAATTGGCAGCCGAGCGCGCCGGTCTCCTAACTCACCAGCTTCTCTCCTTCGCTCGCCGAGAGGTGGTCCAGGCCCGCGCGCTCAGTCTCAACAGCGCAATCACCCGAATGGAGCAGATTCTGCGTCGCACAATCGGCGAGCAGGTCGAGCTCGTCATGAGTCTCGCACCCAGCCTGCCGATGGTCGTGGCCGACCCAGGCCAAATCGAGCAGATTGTTCTCAACCTGGCCATCAATGCTCGTGACGCCATGCCGGCGGGGGGCACGCTATCGATCGGCACGTCGACAAGGGAGATCACTGGGGACCAAAGCTCCGCCACGGGTGTTCCGGCAGGCTCTTACGCCTGTTTCCGCGTCAGCGACACCGGTGTAGGTATGTCTTCAGAGATCCGCGATCGCGCGTTTGAACCTTTCTTCACGACCAAACCCAGGGGCGAGGGCTCGGGCCTCGGGCTGGCGACCGTGTACGGAATCGTTTCGCAGTCTGGTGGTTATACGAAGATCTACTCCGATGAAGGCGTCGGGACGGCAATCAGCATCCTTCTCCCCGTTGCCAAGCAGGACGCCACGCGGGACGAGCACGACGAACGCGTGGATCACCTCAAGTCACTGGAGGGAACAGAGACGATCCTCGTAGTCGATGACGAAGAAGCGCTGCGAGAGGTGACGCGACGGATACTTACCCGCAACGGCTACACCGTCGTCACCGCATCGAGCGGTGCTCAGGCGATAGAGATTGCGACGTCGCACGTCGGACCCGTCGACCTCCTCCTCACCGACGTGATCATGCCGACGATGCAGGGACCGGCCGTCGCTAACGAGGTAAAGAGGCTCCGACCCGGCATCCGAGTGCTCTTCATGTCCGGTCACGCCCAACCCGTCCTCGAAGCAGAAGCTGTTCTCGGAACTGAGTTCCTGTTGGTGGAGAAGCCTTTTGACCAGGCGACGCTGCTGGAGAATGTACGCAAGGTGCTCGATCGCGATGAGTGAAGAGCCGGCGATCCGGGTTGTCGTGATCGACGACCACGAGATGTTCCTTCAAAGTGTCGTGCGCCTGCTCCAAGAGGACCCCCGGATCGTCGTCGTCGGCACGGCACTGACCGCTGCGCAGGGCGTCGAGATCACCCGGCAGTTGCGGCCGGAAGTCGTGATCATCGACTATCACCTGCCGGACATGGACGCTCCACCTGCGATCAAGACGCTGCGAGAGGTTCATCCCGCTGGCAAGATCATCACTCTCACCGGATCGGAACGCCCCGGTGCCCTCTACGCCTCGATGCGAGCGGGCAGCTCTGCATGGGTGCGAAAGACCAGGGCGATCCAGGAACTTCGCGATGCGGTACATCATGTGGCCGCAGGTCTGCCAGTCACCAACGACGAGATGGAGTCGGTCCCGACGCTCGACCAGCTGGTACTGCATTATCAGCCGATTTTCGAGCTTGCGAGTGAGCGAATCGTCGGGTTCGAGGCTCTGGCCCGTTGGCAGCACCCAGAACGGGGACTGCTCTACCCCGACTCGTTCCTGCCAGTTGCTGTGGATACCGGCTTCATCATCGAGATCGACCAGTGGGTCTGGAAACAGGCGGCATTTCAGCTTAGGGATTGGCAGCACAAGTACGCGGCACCTCCGCGCATGTGGATGAGCGTCAACATGTCGGCGAGTGATCTCGCGGATCCGGCTCTCTTCGAGTCGATCTTGGGAATAGTCAGAGGTGCCGGCATCGAGCCAACCGATCTCGTGGTCGAGGTCACCGAATCGGTGCTGCTCGACGACACCGAACAGACGATGGAGTTCCTCATCCGGCTCAAGGACCTCGGGGTGGGCCTCGCGCTCGATGACTTCGGCACTGCCTTCTCGTCGCTCTCCTACGTCCGTCGGTTCCCCTTCGACCATTTGAAGCTCGACATCTCGTTCACGGCGGAGTTGCCCCACTCAGTACGCACGATGCTGCTAGTGGAGGAGATCTGCCACCTGGCCACCTCGATGGGGATGAAGACCACTGCCGAAGGAATCGAGCGCCAGGAGCAGGCTGATGCGCTCCGTGGGGTCGGCTGTGAATACGGGCAGGGGTACCTGTTCTCGCGGCCGGTTTCCGCCGCAGACTGCGAGGCGCTACTCGCGGCCGAGTAGGGGTCAGTTTCCCCATGACTTGATCCGTCGGAGTGACTGTTGACGTCGACCCTCCCAACGTGAACCCCACCTCACTCTCTCGCAACCGTAAGCAACACGTGACTAGCGACGGCAGGAGCGACAGAACGTCTCATCCGCGTGACCTTGGCGACGCCGTGCCGACCGGTGGGCGTGTGCATGACGTTCGGGAGCCTGCTCCGGGGCCGCGTTCGGACTGCCATGTACCCCCGGCTCAGCGCGTTGCCTGCCAGGCGAGCGTGCCACAACCGTGCCACAGTGAGTGGCACGGGAGGGTCAATCCCGGTATCGGGCGGTCAGTACCGGACACGCATAAATGCCGATCTACCTGCTCTGACGCGATGAGCGTGAGGTAGTGGACTCGGGCCGAATCTAGTCTGCGCGCGCCTGAAAAGCGCGAGGTCACCGGATCGATGCCGGTCCCGACCACAGATAGGACGAGCCGTTCACAGTCACTGCCGCTTGTGGTGCAGCGCGCACAGGGAGTCACCTCGGCGACTTTCCCGACTGGCCCGGCGTTCGAGGAAGGCGTCGTCGCACGCAGTAGGTGGGACGAAGGAATCTGTGCGGCTGTGCAAGGATGGTCCTAGTGGTAGCCATCGATGGAGGAAAGGGATCTCGGCTGCTAGGTGAGCATGTTTCCTGCAGTTACTGAGCAAGTTGCAGTCGATTCCGGGCGCAAGCCGACCCTTCGTCATCTGCTCGAGGAGACAGACCGGTTTTTGGTAGCCGTCGAGCTGGTCACAAGCCGTGGAGTTATCAGCGACCTCGCGGGTCAAAGGGTATTGAGCCACGCGCTTTCTTTGGCCAAGAGCGACCGAATCGACGTGCTCTCCATCACGGACAATCCGGCAGGGAACGCGATGCTCACCGCCGACACGCTCGGCGCTGATCTCCTCTCACAGGGCCAGGAAGTAATCATCCACTTGGCCTGCAAAGACGGCAACAGAAATTTTCTCCAAAGCCGCGGCTGGAAGCTCGCCTCGGAGGGATTCGACAACATCCTCGCCCTGACAGGCGACTATCCAAAGCCAGGGTACGGGGGAATGGCACGCGCCAGCTTTGACATCGACTCGGTAGGACTCCTCGCGATGTACTCGGAGATGAACCGAGGCCTGCCCGACGAAGCGACGGGACGCCGGATGAAGCCGACGAATTTCTTCCTGGGTGCCGTCGTGACGAACCACAAGCGTCACGAGCGCGAGTTGGTTCCCCAGTACCTCAAGCTGCGCAAGAAGATCGACACTGGGGCGTGTTTCATCATCAACCAAGCCGGTTACGACGCGTGGAAGGACGACGAGCTGTTGCGTTGGCTCGCTCTTTCGGGCTTGGACGTGCCTGTGATCGCGAACGTCTTTGTCCTCTCGCTCGGCGCGGTCCGCGCTTTCAACGCGGGCCGGGTTCCCGGCGTCGTGGTCACTGATGAGCTGGTCGCGCTCGCCGAGCGTGAGGCGAGCTCGCCAGATCGGGGACGGTCTTTCTTCCTCGAGCTGGCAGCAAAACAGGTGGCGATCGCGCGGGGGCTCGGCTTCCGTGGTGCCTACCTGGGAGGCAAGCTGGATCTCGCAGACTGCGAAGAGATCCTCACCCGCGCGGACAGGTTCGGAGTGGATGGCTGGAAGACACTCGCGGGTGAGGTCAACTTCGCCTACGCGGACGAATTCTATTACTTCGAGCGCGACGAGTCGACGGGTCTATGCACCTCGGAGATCAACCGCGCTCTTGTTGTATCGCGGACCAATGCAGCACGCCGGCGTGCCCGCTTGCACACACCAATCAACTACCGGGCCAGCCGTCTGGCTCACTGGGCTGTTTTCGACCCCGAAGCACCGCTGTTCGACGTCGCGCGAAGGTTCTATTCCGCCGTCGAGTCTGCTCCGGTTTCGGCGCGCAAGGTGCTCCACCTCGCCGAGCACGCTTCCAAGGTGCCGCTCTACAACTGCAAGGACTGCGGCGATTGCTCCTTACCCGAGATCGCCTATCTCTGCCCCGAATCTCAATGCGCGAAGAACCAGCGCAACGGCCCGTGTGGTGGCTCCCACAACGGCCTCTGCGAGGTCACTGACAAGGAGTGCATCTGGGCTAGCGCCTACGAAAGGCTGAAGCCTTACGGGGAGGAGGCCTCGATGCTGGATGGCCCGGTCGTCTTCAACGACAACGCGCTTCGCGGCACGAGTGCCTGGGCGAACACTTTCCTGGGAAGGGATCACCAGGCCCGTTCCGCTGCCGGACTGGAGGACGTGAAGTGAGGATCGCCGGTAAGGACTTCGTCGTGATCGGGGAGAACATCCACGCCACACGAGTGCTCTTGCGAAAGAGCAAGAGGATCGCCGCCAACGAGCAGGGGGAGGAAGCGATCGTCTTTACTGACGAGGACGGGGTGTCCCGCCACTTGCGCATTCCCGAAGAGGAGAAGCACTCGCAGCCCTATCAGGAGGGGCGCATCAAGCACGTCCGGCTTGCCGTGCAGATAGCGATGGCAGGAGCCGAGCCCGACTGCTCAACTGCGCTCTCATACCTGCGTATGCTCGCCCACTGTCAGGTGAAGGCGGGCGCGCACTTTCTCGATGTGAACGTCGACGAGATCTCGACCAAGCTCGACGACCAGCTCGAGGCGATGCGCTGGCTCGTGAGGAAGTTGGCGCCGCTCGTCGATGTCCCGCTCTCGATCGATTCGTCCAATCTCGAGATCATCAGTGCAGGCGTCACCGGGGCTGCCGAGGTGGCGAGCACCCGCGTCGGGCCGCCGATGCTGAACTCGGCGTCGCTCGAGCGAATTGAGGCGCTCGACTTCGTGGCACAACTTCGGGGACCGGTCGTTGTCACCGCCGCCGGCGAGTCAGGAATGCCGACGAATGCCGAGGAGCGAGTTGCCAACGCCAGCCGAATGGTGCAGGCGTCGCTGGCAGTCGGCATCGGGCTGGAGCGGATCTTCGTCGATCCCCTCGTCTTCCCGATCGCCGTCGACGTCGAGTACGGTCGGCACTGCCTCGACGCGATCGCCGAGCTGCGCCGGCGCTTCGGGACCGAGATCCACATCACCGGCGGCATGAGCAATGTCAGTTTTGGGCTGCCTCAACGGCGGCTCTTGAATGACGCGTTCCTGATTCTGGCAATCGAAGCTGGTGCCGACAGTGGCATCATTGACCCGACAGTCGTCAACGTCGAGCGGGTTCTGGCCGCGGACCGGACGACTCGCCCGTTCCAGCTCGCCCTCGACGTATTCACAGGTGCCGATGAGAACTGCCGCGCATACATGAAGGCCTACCGAGCCGGTGAGCTCACGCCACTGCCATCCTGACCTCAGGGGCGGCCATAGCCCTTGTGGCCCATCTCCTGTAGGACAATGCTCGGTTAGCTCAGCCGTCCTGCCTGTCGACAATGACTCCGTTGATATCCCACAGATCCTCCCAGGACTGATCCGCCTTCCACAGGAAGACATGACCTTTGATCAGGCGGTCGCCGCGGTCGATGCCCGCGATGGCGGCCATTTCGTCAGCGGTCAACGGGTCGCTCACGACGCTCTCCAGATTTGACTCGTATTCGTTTCGCCTGGCGGAAAACGGGATGGGCGTCTGCCCCCGCTGAACGGCCCACTTGACGCAGACGACGGCCGGGTGGACCCCGTGGTCCTCCGCAACTCGGACAACCACCGGGTCCTCGATGTCAACGGTGTCTTCAGGCGTCATGTCCCTCTCGGGCCGTTCTGGGGACCCGATCGGACAGAACCCGATTGGTTGGATGCCCTTGTCCACAAGGTACGAGAACAGCTCGGGTTGCTGGAAATGGGGATGGAGCTCCATCTCGTTCACTGCGGGCTGGATCCGGGCGTCCCGCAGGAGCAGTTCCATCTTGGGGATGGTCGTGTTGGACGTGCCAATGTGGCGAACGAGCCCTTCGTCAACGAGTCGCTCCATCTGCCGCCATGTGGCCATGAACTCTTCGTGGATGTATGGCCGGGCGTGGGCACTGCGGGACGTCACGTCGACACCGGGCGCGTGGTGATTGGGGAACGGCCAGTGAACCAGGTAAGCGTCGAGGTAGTCAACGCGCAGGTCGGTGAGGGACTTCTGGCAGGCGGGCCTGACGTCTTCGGGTGCGTGCTTGTCGTTCCACAGCTTGGACGTGAGCCAGAGCTGCTGGCGCGGGAACCCCTCCAGCACTTGGCCGATCTCAGCTTCATTCTCGTAGACGGAGGCGCAGTCGAAGTGCCGGTAGCCCACCTCCAGGGCACCTTCTACCGCGGTCGCGACCTCGGCGGCGGAGTAGCGGTCCGAACCGAACGTCCCCAACCCGATCGCCGGCATGAGCGCGCCACCCTTGAGCTTTCGCATCGGCACTCTTGCAGGGTCCACAGTCATGTCTGCTCCTTGCTACTCGGTCCGGCACCCGGATGCGCGTGCGGCGGCCTCAGGCTTGGGACCTGGCACCGCCAGCTTCCCGGCACCGGACGAATGTACGCGGCCTAGGCGGACCCCACCATGAAGTCCGTCAGCTCTCTGAGCGAAGTCTCCTTCGGGCTAATGGCCGCTACGATCTTGCCTGCCCTCATGACCAACAGATGGTCGGCAAGCTCCAGCATCTGCGGCAAGTTATGGCCCACCACAACCACGGTCTCACCGTGGTCCGCCGTGTCCCGGATGATCCGCAAGAAAGCAGCCGTCTCGCGCGGGCCGAGGGCGGCTGTTGGCTCGTCGAGGAGCACCACCCGTGCCCCGAAGTAGATAGCCCGGGCAAGCGCGACAGCCTGGCGCTGCCCGCCACTTAGCTGCTTCACGCCGACCCTGGAAGGAGGCATGCTTATCCTCAACAGCTTCAGTGCGCCGTCCGCGTTCTTCCGCATCGCGCGCCGGTCGACCACGTTCACTCCCAAGATTCGCCGCTGCAGTTCGCGGCCGAGAAAGACGTTATCCGCGACTGTCAAAGTATCTACGAGAGCCAAGCTCTGGTAAAGCGATTCGATCCCAATTTCCCGCGCCGCCCGCGAGCTGTGGAACACCACAGGATGCCCGTCGACCAGTATCTCTCCTGCGTCCGGCACCTCGAAACCACTGAAGATCTTCATTAGTGTCGACTTGCCGGCACCATTGTCACCGACAATTCCGGTAAGGCCCGGCCAGAACTCTACGGACACTTCTCTCAGGGCGCCAACGTGACCGTACCATTTCGACAAGTTCGTAGCTGCCAAGCGCGGAACGTCAACTGTGTTGTTATCAAGCATGATTCCTCCCAGGTGCTCGCGCTCAGGTTTGAGTTTCTCTGTCGCCGATGACCCGGGCGACAACCAACGCGATAAGGATCACTAGTCCGTAGACCGCCTCTTCCCAAAAGACATTGACGTTCTTGAGGTCCAAGATGTTCTGGACCACCGCAAGGACCAAAACCCCGGTGGCGACCCCGATCATGTTGCCCTTGCCGCCAAGGAGGCTCACACCGCCGATGACGGCAGACGCGAACGCTATGAAAATGACGCCCTCGTTGTACCCTTGGCTGGCGGTAATCGCGCCGTCACGTCCCATCTCCACGAAGCCCCCCATGGCAGCGAGCACACCCGCCGCCATGTAGACGCCGATCTTCACTCGGTCGACGTTGATGCCGGCCGCTCGAGCGGCCTCGGCGTTACCGCCCACGGCATAAATGGCGCGGCCAGCCCGACGGTAGCGCAGGAACAAGCCGACCGCGACAAATACGACCGTTGTCGCCACCAGCGAGACCGGCACCGGGCCCCAGAAGTTACCTCCGATGTAGGAAAAGCAAGTAGGCAGGTAGGAGATCGTCTGCCCGTTGACGATGCCGTCTTGAACACCGGCCAGCCCTATCAACATCCCAAGGGTGACGATGAAGGCGCTGAGATGCGCCTTCACGATCAGGAGGCCGTTCACGAAACCGACAGCGGCGCCCACCAAGAGGAGCACGACCAACCCGAGGTACGGATTGAGATTGAGACCGGCACCGAAGGCCGACGTGGGCGCTATCAGCCAGGTTGCCAGCATCGGCGCAAACCCATAAGTACCGCCGAGGGACAGGTCCATGCTTCCGATCATCACGACGAGCGCTTCGCCCGCTGTGATCAGCGCGATTGAGGAGGCATACTGGCCGATCCCCCAGAAGTTGCTGGACTGGAAGAAGACAGGGCTCATCAGGGCGCCGGCGACGATCAGCAGGACGAGCACCGGTAACAGGCTCACGTCTCTCAAGAGGGTCAGGGCTCTGCCCTGGGCGGCTGACGGGTTGATGTCTTCCTGCTCCGTTAGCTGCGCCAGCGCGGCGGCCTCGCTTTGACTGCTGACCCCTGTCACAATGTCACGCTCCAGACCAGGACTCACGACTAGACCTTTGGAATGTCGGCCCGCCTGCTCCCTCCTCAGAAGGGAGAGGAGGGAGCAGGGACGAGGCCTATTACTTGTTGACAGGCTTACTTACGGCGTTACTCCGTTGCAAATCCCACCATGGGCCTTGCCGTAGACATTGCCCCAGAGCGTTGGATCATAGATTGGCGTGGTCGTGAAGCTGGCTGGCTGTCCGTCCGTTCCGGGTCCGCTCAACGTCAGCTGCGTCCTGGTGACGAAGGGGGCGATGATCGGGTCGGTCAGCTGGACGTCACCCTTGTAGCTGACGTCGCCCAGAGGAGCGGCGGTCAAACCGGGCATCCCGACCGTGAGGCTGACACCCCTGGCCGCGTCTACCGCGTACTCGATCGCGCCCAGGGAGTACAGGTTGGCCGGCTGCGACGACGCGAAGTCCATCCAACCCTGGCTGATGTAGCACTGTTCGTAGGCGACGCCGTCATCTCCGCCGAGGATTACATGGGGCTTGGTGCCACCGGCGGGGCCGTAGCCTTTTGCCTGGAGGAACTTGATGATGCCCGGGTCGGGCCCGCTGTACTCGTCGTAGACGGCCTTGACCTGGGAGTGATAGGCGTCGATGGCCGTCTCTGTAAAGGTCAGCGCGGTGTTCGGGTTCCAGAGGGTGTCTTTCGACAAGACATGGACCTTGGGATCCAGCTTCGCCATGCAGTCGTTGAAGCTGAGCGCGCGGTCGTGCCCGTTCGAGGAGACCTGCTGACCCTCGTTGTCAACGACGTACCCCGACGTCACCTTGGACGCGATGTAGGCGCACGCAGAGTAGCCGTAGAACAAGTTGGACGCCCGCACGACGATGTAGTCCTTGCCGGCACCAAGGATCGTGTCCACCGAGATGATCGGGACGCCGTGCGCGTAAGCATACGTGATCGAGGGGCCCTCAGCGGAGGCGTCCTCCGGGTTCAGGATGATCGCTTGGGCGCCTTCGTTGACGAGGTCCTTGACCTGCTGGTTCTGCAGAGCGGCGTTGCTGCCATAGGTGTCGCAGCAAACCAATGGGCCGATGAGCTGGACGTTGAATTGCTTGGCGAACTGCTGCTCGTAAGCCACATAGGCAGACCAGAACGCGGTGTTGTTGTAGGTCAAGGCCACGCCGATCTTGATCGTTTGCTTCGGCGCCGCTGCGCTGGCGGCAGTAGCCGCCCCGACGCTGCTCACAGACAGCGCAACGAGCCCAGCCGCGGCCATCATGCCCATTGACTTCTTAAGCCAAGATTTCATTAATCCTCCCATTTCTGTCTTTCGGGGGTATTCGTCACCTCGGGCTTTGACGCCCAAGTCCCGAAAAAATCGATTAGTTACCAGCTACTTTCATCGCTAGGCCAAACTTCGGGCCTTATTGATCACCTCCCTCAATCAGATGTCGAACCTCTTCCGGTCGATCTTCAGAAAGCGGCGGACTGCCTCCGAACTAGGGTGTTGTGTCACTCGGGGCAGCGTGGATGTGCTTCGCCCCGAGCCGGGAAGGGAACGCCTCCACGGAGACGTCCATCCAGGTGGAGGCATGGGGCCAGACGTAGGTGCTCTGGTGCATGAGCTCTTTTCGTGCTTCTCGTCGCGGGCGTCCGAGCGGCCGGCGAAGTAGGTGGCATGCTGCCCCGAGCTCTCCAGGTCCCAGATGCCCTTTTCGGGGAAGTCAGTGCCTCGGTGAATGAAGTCACGACCATCGCTGAAGGTGAGGATCCAACACGAGACATTGGCACCTCCTAGTAAACGATTTGCCCACTCCGCCGTAAGGCTTTCGAGACACCAGTACGCCTAGCCTGGGATCAAGATCTCGGTTTTTCGCTAGTTGACCGCCACGACAGACCGCCATCCCGTAACCTTGTGGTAATCGTGTACCACCATCGCGGTCGACGTCAAGTCCCCAAGACGGCATGGGGTGGCCGACCAAAGTCCCGATGGGCACCAAAGCGCGACGAGCAGCCATGACCATCGGCACCCTGCCGGCCCGCCCACGGCTGCTGCGCGACGGTCGTCACCGGAGAACGCTGGTTCTACGGGAACGTGCTGATCAAGAAGAGAGGTCAGGTGGCTTCCACAGGAGAAGGACAAGGAGAGCGAGAACCAAGCCTGGCGCGTCCCGCCGTCAGGCGAGTGAGGGCGAGCGCGGCCGGCTCGCGACGCGCGCCCGCGGAAAATGCCTCCAAACGCAGCGCCGTCAAGACCGCGGGACTCTTCGGCACCGTGCTCGTCGTGATTGCGGTTCTCGTCATCGTGCTCGTCTCTGTGACCGCGACGAAGGTTCCGACCGCTGCACCGGGCGGCGGCAGCGGGCTCGGTATGCAGCTTGCGCCCGCGAGCGTAACCACCGCGATCGGTCTGGTATCACCATCGGCGTTCGCTCAAGCAGGGTCGACGATCACCTCACTTGGCCCCTTCACGGGTTCGATCACAGTCCTCAGGGGCCAGCCTTCACTGACTCTCGACGGCAAGCCGCTGATCACCTACGTCGGCTCCAACTGGTGCCCGTATTGCGCAGCAACCCGCTGGCCTCTCGCGATCGCCCTGTCCCGGTTCGGCAGTTTCAAGCGGCTTCACATAACCACCGCGGGGGAGACCGATCCCGGTATCGCCACCTTGAGCTTCTACGGTTCGACCTACACGAGCCCGTACATCGCTTTCCTCTCGACCGAGCAGTGCACCGACATCCAATCGTCCAGCACCTCCCCGGCGGTCGCGGACTGCAACGGCTACGAGCCCCTGCAGCCGTTGTCACCAACGGCCCGCAAGATCCTCCTCAAGTACGACTTCCCGCCGTATGTCTCGTCAACCGACGAGGGTGGAATCCCCTTCATCGATTTCGCCAACGAGTTGATTGAAGATGGCGCCCTGATGGCTCCGTCCATCCTCGCGGGCCTCACACACGTGCAGATCGCGCGAAGCCTTGGCAACCCCGCCGTGTCACCAGCGCACACGATCCTTGTCGCGGCCAACTACTACACGGCCGCGATCTGCAAGTTGACGAGCAACGAACCGAGCTCGGTCTGCCAGATGCCTGTTCTCAGACAGGCGACCAGACAGTTGCGGCTATGAGCAAGGTGGACCCGACTCTCCTAGAAAACGATTTACCTGCTTTTCTGTAAGATTTCAAGAGATCAGAACCCCGGTTTCGGGGCCAACGGCCCTGACAGCCAGGGCCGTCTGGTCGGTGCTCGCCCCCGGGGACGGGCGCTGGTGCCTGTTGTTGCGGACGTCATAGTAATCGTGCACCATGATTGCAGTCTGCAGTCAAGCCCTCAAGGAGGGGCGCCCAGGCGTCATGAGTAACGTGACTCAACCATGACCACCATCGTCGACGTGGCCCGCGCCGCCGGGGTCTCCACCGCGACGGTTTCCCGAGTGCTCAACAATCAACCGCAGGTCGACCCCCGCCTGGCCGCCACGGTGCTGCAGGCCGTGAAGGACCTCGGCTACCGCCCCAGCCGGGTCGCACGCAGCCTGCGTACCCGCCGTAACCGGGTCTGGGCGCTGATCATCTCAGACATCCGCACGGGGCCGTTTTTTGGCGCGGTCGTGCGGGGAGTGGAGGACGTCGCCTACGAGGCGGGCTACTCGCTGTTCCTCTGCAACACCGACGAAGACCTTGCCAAAGAGGCCTCTTACATAGAGCTCGCCGTCGCCGAGAATGTCGGGGGCGTGATCCTCACGCCGGCAGGTCTGCGCACCGACCTGTCGCCGTTGGTGAACTTCAGCATTCCCGTGGTGCTCATTGACCGCACGCTTCCCGCTCAGCAGGCCGACAGCGTCGTCGTTGACAACGTTTCGGGCGCATACGAGGCGGTGAGCCACCTGCTGGCCGGAGGTTACAGGCGCATCGCGTGCATCACGGGCCCGCTGACGACCACGACCGGCTACCAGCGCCAGGTCGGCTATCACAAAGCTCTCACGGAGGCCGGTATGGCCCCGGACGACTCCTTGGCGCGTGTGGCCGACTTCCGCGAGCTCGGCGGTCAGCTGGCCATGCAGGAACTGTTGGGCCAGGACCCACGCCCCGACGCGGTGTTCGTGACCAACCACCTCATGGCCATCGGCGTTCTCCAGGCCATCGCCCAGGCAAAGCTCGCCATCCCCGCCGACATCGCCGTCGTCAGCTTCGACGACATGCCGTGGTCCTCACTGTTGCAGCCCCCGCTCACGGCCGTGGCCCAACCGGCTTACGACCTTGGAGTGGAGAGCGCCCGGCTGCTCTTGAGCCGGCTGGAGGGCTACACAGGCGCCGCTCGAATGGTCACGCTCTCGCCCACGTTGCACGTCAGAGGGAGCTCATCGCCCAAGTCTCGCGTTGCCGCCCGGCATCGCTGAGAGGGCCCTTTGGTAGCCAGGGCTGCTCTAGACAGACGTGAGAAAGGAGCTAGGAATGTTGAAGAACATCGACCCGCTGTTAACCGCGGAGCTGCTCTCTGTGCTGGCGGCAATGGGCCACGGCGACGAGCTGGCCGTCACCGATGCGAACTTCCCCGCCGACAGCGTGGCCCGTGGTACCTGCCACGGGAGGGTCATTCCGGTCGTCGGAGCCTCGCTGCCGGAGGTGGTTGGCGCGATCCTCTCCGTCCTTCCTCTCGACGAGTTCGTGGATGAGCCGGTCCGCAGAATGGCCACCGGCGTCACGCCCAACGAGCTTCCCGAGGTGCAACGGGAAGTGCAGGCGGTCATCGACGCCGTCAGTGGTAGGCATTGGCCGATGGGTGTCTTGGAGCGTTTCGCCTTCTACGAGGCCGCCCGCAGCTGCTACGCCGTGGTCCTCACAGGAGAATGCCGGTTCTTCGGCAATGTGCTGATCAAGAAGGGCGCCATCCCGCCCGAGAGCTAGGCGACACGGCAGCGGAGCAGCCGGCCACGTGCCCGCACGGATTGCCAGGGCTCGCGACGGCCCTTTCTAGGGCTTCACCTCACAGACCGTCAACAGCGTGTCTTCAATGACGTCCTGCCAACCGTGCAACGCTCCGGGCTCGAACATGAATATTTCGGGACCGTGGTAGTCGACTGCCCGACCACCCGGAAGAACCAGCTTCCCCCGTCCGGCAACAATCTGACAAAGCGCATAGCCAGGGCCGCTATGGATCGGCACGGAACATCCGGCAGGGATGCGATATAGCGTGCTGGTGCCGTTCGGCGAGCGATGCAGCACAGCGGCAACTTGCCCAAATTCATCTGGGTTTGCCCAAGGAGGAACGGCAGAAGCCTGAAACTCCACTTCCCCATCGTTCATGCTAAAGACGGTCGTTCTCACGACGTGAACCCTCCAATCGCTTCCAAGGCTATTCGGCTTCCTCACTAGACCATTGTCCGGATGTTTGACGGAAGAAAAGCCGTTCCCAAAGGGCCCTCTCAGCGATGCCGGGCGGCAACGCGAGACTTGGGCGATGAGCTCCCTCTGACGTGCAACGTGGGCGAGAGCGTGACCATTCGAGCGGCGCCTGTGTAGCCCTCCAGCCGGCTCAAGAGCAGCCGGGCGCTCTCCACTCCAAGGTCGTAAGCCGGTTGGGCCACGGCCGTGAGCGGGGGCTGCAACAGTGAGGACCACGGCATGTCGTCGAAGCTGACGACGGCGATGTCGGCGGGGATGGCGAGCTTTGCCTGGGCGATGGCCTGGAGAACGCCGATGGCCATGAGGTGGTTGGTCACGAACACCGCGTCGGGGCGTGGGTCCTGGCCCAACAGTTCCTGCATGGCCAGCTGACCGCCGAGCTCGCGGAAGTCGGCCACACGCGCCAAGGAGTCGTCCGGGGCCATACCGGCCTCCGTGAGAGCTTTGTGATAGCCGACCTGGCGCTGGTAGCCGGTCGTGGTCGTCAGCGGGCCCGTGATGCACGCGATGCGCCTGTAACCTCCGGCCAGCAGGTGGCTCACCGCCTCGTATGCGCCCGAAACGTTGTCAACGACGACGCTGTCGGCCTGCTGAGCGGGAAGCGTGCGGTCAATGAGCACCACGGGAATGCTGAAGTTCACCAACGGCGACAGGTCGGTGCGCAGACCTGCCGGCGTGAGGATCACGCCCCCGACATTCTCGGCGACGGCGAGCTCTATGTAAGAGGCCTCTTTGGCAAGGTCTTCGTCGGTGTTGCAGAGGAACAGCGAGTAGCCCGCCTCGTAGGCGACGTCCTCCACTCCCCGCACGACCGCGCCAAAAAACGGCCCCGTGCGGATGTCTGAGATGATCAGCGCCCAGACCCGGTTACGGCGGGTACGCAGGCTGCGTGCGACCCGGCTGGGGCGGTAGCCGAGGTCCTTCACGGCCTGCAGCACCGTGGCGGCCAGGCGGGGGTCGACCTGCGGTTGATTGTTGAGCACTCGGGAAACCGTCGCGGTGGAGACCCCGGCGGCGCGGGCCACGTCGACGATGGTGGTCATGGTTGAGTCACGTTACTCATGACGCCTGGGCGCCCCTCCTTGAGGGCTTGACTGCAGACTGCAATCATGGTGCACGATTACTATGACGTCCGCAACAACAGGCACCAGCGCCCGTCCCCGGGGGCGAGCACCGACCAGACGGCCCTGGCTGTCAGGGCCGTTGGCCCCGAAACCGGGGTTCTGATCTCTTGAAATCTTACAGAAAAGCAGGTAAATCGTTTTCTAGGAGAGTCGGTGTCGAGTCAAGATCGCTCCATGGCAGGGGTTGAGATGAAGAGCCGAGCAGCGCTGTGACAAACATGAAAGCTGGTCGCCAGCGGGAGTTGAGCCACACGGAAGTACAGATGCTCAAGGTCGTGACTCTCGGAGAGATCCTGGTGGAGATCATGGCGGACAAGCGTGGGAACGGTTTTCGCGAGCCTCTACGTCTGGTCGGGCCCTTCCCGAGCGGTGCGCCGGCAATCTTCATCGATCAGGTCGCCAAGCTCGGCCAAGCTTGCGGCATCATCAGCTGCGTCGGGGACGACGACTTCGGTCGGGTGAACCTGGACCGGCTCAGCAATGACGGCGTCGACATCAAGGCGGTCGAGGTCAATCCGGCGTATGTGACGGGCAGCGCGTTTGTCCGGTACCGCGACGACGGCGACCGAGACTTTGTGTTCAACATACGCAACAGCGCTTGCGGCCAGCTGCGGTTGACAGACGCCGGATTGCAGCTTCTCGGCGAGTGCGCCCACTTGCATGTTTCCGGCGCGTCGCTCTCGTCTCCCCGCATGGTCGAGATGGTGGCGAAGGCAATTGAGCTGGTGAAGGGCCATGGCGGTTCAGTGTCCTTCGACCCGAACATCCGCAAAGAGGTGGTTCGTGATCCGCAAGTGCGTGCAGCTCTCGAGCACGTCCTGGCGCGCTGCGACACATTCCTGCCCAGTGGCGAAGAGTTGACGCTGCTGACGAAGGCCACGACCCCGGAGGCGGCGGTCTCCGAGATTCTGGGCTTGGGCGTCACCGCCATCGTGGTGAAGAACGGGGCAAAGGGGGCGATCCACTACGACGCCGATGGCAGCCGGAGCGCGCCCGGCTATCGCGTGGAGGAGTTGGACCCAACGGGCGCCGGTGACTGTTTCGGAGCCACCTTCATCACCTGCCGGCTACAGGAACGCAGCGTGGAAGAGAGCCTCGATTACGCCAACGCCAGCGGTGCCCGGGCGGTGACCATCAAAGGCCCAATGGAAGGCACTTCGAGTTTTGCCCAGCTCGACACCTTGAGGTCAGGTGCCCGGACAGGCCGGGCGACGCGCCTAGGGGCTCTCGTCTCGCCCCGCGGCAGCGGTGTTGCTGTCGGGCCGGCCGGTGTCACCTCAGTGTGCTCGGCACATCCGATGGTGGTCGAAGCGGCCATACGCCAGGCCGTCGCCGATGGGACGGCAGTGCTTATCGAGGCGACCTGCAACCAGGTCAACCACGAAGGTGGCTACACGGGCCTGACCCCAGCCGCCTTCCGCGACCAGGTGCACCGTATCGCCGATGAGGTGGGACTCCCGCGCCAGCAAATAGTTCTCGGTGGTGATCACCTCGGTCCGAACCCGTGGCGGCACCTGCCCACCGAGGCTGCGCTGGCTCAGGCTGAAGCGATGGTGGCCGCCTACGTCACCGCTGGGTACGAGAAGATCCACATCGACACGAGCATGGGTTGTCAGGGCGAACCTGACCACCTGCCGGACGCCGTGACGGCCGAGCGCGCCGCTCGCCTCGCCGTGGTCGCCGAGGCCGCGGTAGCAGATGCCGCCACGAGACCTCGCTATGTCATCGGTACCGAGGTACCGATCCCCGGTGGGGCAGTGGATGCGATTGAGCAACTCGAGGTGACCCGGCCAGAAGCCGTCGCCGCTACCTTCGAAGCGCACAGGCGCGCCTTCGCTGCCGCTGGAGCCGAGACCGCCTTCGGGGCGGTGATCGCCTTGGTGGCTCAGCCCGGAGTCGAGTTCGACGACAGGAAAGTCGTGGTTTACAAGCCCGAGCGCGCCCGTGAGCTCAGTGCCGCCCTGAACCAGATGCCAGGGCTGGTGTTCGAGGCGCACTCCACGGACTATCAGCCCCCAGACAGCCTCGCCCGCCTGGTCGAGGACGGGTTTGCGATCCTGAAGGTAGGCCCGGGACTGACCTTCGCCCTGCGCGAGGCCCTTTACGCACTCGACCAGATCGCGGCAGCCCTGTATCCCGGCTGGTGCGAAAACTCATTGATGGCAGTGATGGAAGCCGAGATGGTCGCCAACCCCACATATTGGCGGTCGCACTATCGGGGGGACCCGGCTGACCAACGTGTGCTCCGCCATTTCAGCTACAGCGACCGTATCCGCTACTACTGGGCGTTCTCCGCGCCGCAGGAAGCGGTCCGCCGGCTCCTGGACCGCCTGAGGGGAACCAGCATCCCCGAGCCCTTGATCAGTCAATTCCTTCCGACGCTTTATCCACGTGTAGCCAGCGGTGCCTTGGATCCGGTACCCAAGACTCTGGTGCTCGAAGCCGTTCGCGATGTGCTGCGTGTCTACGCGGCGGCGTGCGGTGCAACAAATGCCTTGGGACGGCAATCCGTCTCGGGAAGTGGCGGGCGATGACCACCCCTGGCGGCGCAGTGCCGCCTGCGAACGTCCAAGCGAGAACCACTCGAAAGCCATAGGAGATGCCATGAGCAACGAACTGACCCGGAGGCGTGCCATCGTCAGCAGCACCGACGTTGTCGAAGTGATCACCGAGGCCATACCGCCGCTCGAGCCCGGCGAAGTGCTGGTCGAAATGTCGGTGTCAGGGCTGTGCGGTTCGGACAAGGCCGGTGTCCACGGTGAGCACGCTTTCATGAAGCCCCCCTACTACCCGGGACATGAAGTGGTCGGTGTAGTCGTTGCCGCTGCCGACGGCGTGGACAACGTCGGGGTTGGAGACCGGGTCACGATCGAGCCGACCCTGGTCTGCGGTCACTGCAAGCCATGTCTGCACAAAGCGGAGAACCTGTGTGAGAACCTGCAGTTCTTCGGTTGCGGGTATCGAGAAGGCGGGATGGCCGACGTCTTCTCAGTGCCGGCCGCACGGCTGCACAAAGTGCCCAAGGACTTCACCGACTACCAGGCGGCGCTCATCGAGCCCTTGGCGACGCCAGTGCACGCGGTGCGGCTGGCCGGGGACCTCACCGGCAAGACGGTGGCCATTCTCGGCGCCGGCACCATCGGGCTACTGACCCTGATCGCGGTCCGCCGGGCCGGGGCGGCCAAGATCTTGAGCACCGACACCTTGGCCAAGAAGCGTGAACTGGCTCTCGCATTGGGAGCTGACGTCGTGGTCGATGCAGGAGTCGACGACCTGGCCGCCGTGGTCCGAGACAAGCTCGGAGAAAGCGCCGACTTCGTCTTTGATTGCGTGGCCAACCAGGCCACCCTCGGAGAGGCTATCAAGATGGCCATCA
This sequence comes from uncultured Acidimicrobiaceae bacterium, assembly GCA_963807575.1. Classification (GTDB taxonomy): domain Bacteria; phylum Actinomycetota; class Acidimicrobiia; order Acidimicrobiales; family Bog-793; genus Fen-455. The sequence goes on along the minus strand of CAWECD010000007.1, from coordinate 90,287 downwards.
AGGGAGGCACTGTCGTGGTGCTGGGAGGACCGCGCAAACTGGCGACCGTCGACTTGCCTGTGATCCAGGAGTACCAGATCCGCATCCAAGGAGCGGCCACCTACTGCTGGGAGGACTTCGAAACTGCCATCGGCATCATCGCTGGGGACGACTTCGACGCCAATCGGTTCATCACAGCCACCTTCCCCCTCCCCAGAGCGGCGGAGGCCTTCGCCGCCATCACTGCCGGTGGCGAGGTCAAGATCCTCGTCGTAGCCGACAGAGGTGACCGCTGACAGCTGCCCGTCGTCCTGGGTTCCCGCGATGACAGGAGAGGAACACCTGAGAGCCATTCCGTCGATGGCACAGTCAACAGCAGTCGTTGGAACACAGCCCGTAATGCCGCCTGGGACGGCGCGCGTCGTCGCTGTCGATCTCGGCGCCTCGAGCGGACGTGTGTTCGTCGCCGAGTTAGGTGAGAAATACTTTGAGTTCGATCAGGTCCACCGGTTCTGGAACGGAGCCATCAGGGCCGGTGGCCACATCCATTGGGATGTGCTTGGCCTTTATCGCGGGATTCTCGATGGTGTCCGGGCGGCGGGCCGCACGGGACACCTGGACTCGATCGGGATCGACTCCTGGGGGGTCGACTACGGCTTGCTCGACGCCGACGGGACATTGCTCGGCAATCCTGTCCACTACCGTGACGACCGGACGCGCGCCCTGGTCGACCCCGTCGTGAAGAGCGTCGGAGCCCTTGAGCTTTATCGCCGGTCAGGCATAGCAGTCGTGCCCTTCAACACGATCTTCCAGCTTGCCGCTGGTCGCGACGACGCCCAGTTCAGCCTGGCGCGAACCCTGCTCCTGGTGCCGGATCTGCTCGCGTACTGGCTCACGGGATCTCTCGGCGCCGAGGAGACCAACGCGTCGACGACCCAGCTGCTCAGAGTCGACGGATCCGGATGGGATGCCGAGCTGATCGCAAAGGTCGGCGTCTCCCCGGGCCTGTTCCCGCCGATTCGTCGGCCTGGGGAGCGGATTGGCCCGCTCCTTGGCGATGTGCTCTCCGAGACGGGCCTTGATTACGACGTCGCTTTCACAGCGGTCGGCTCGCACGACACCGCTTCGGCGGTCATGGCTGTCCCCGCCTTCGACCCACACTTCGCGTTCATCTCCTCCGGAACTTGGTCTCTTGTCGGCGTCGAGCTGGACCGCCCGGTCCTTAGTGAAGCGAGCCGTCTCGCGCAGTTCACCAACGAACGAGGCGTCGACGGCTCGTTCCTGTACCACCGCAATGTGATGGGGTTGTGGCTGCTCCAAGAGTCCATGCGAACCTGGGAGCGTCTGAGCAAGCCCTTCTCCCTCGAGGAAATGGTTGCCCGGGCGGCTGCCGAGTCACCTCGTCGCAGTATCTTCGACCCCGATGATCCGGTGTTCTTCCCGCCGGGCGACATTCCTGCTCGAATCGCGCAGATTCTGCACGATCTGGGTGAGCCAATTGCCGAGACACCGCCACAGGTGACTCGCGCAATCCTCGACAGCCTTGCCCTCGCATACCGGCGAACCCTGCGTCTGGCCTCCGATCTGTCGGGGAAACGCGTCGATGCCATCCACATCGTCGGTGGCGGCGTGCACAATGCCCTCCTGTGCCAACTCACTTCCGACGCATGCGGGCTACCGGTAATCGCAGGCCCGGACGAAGCCGCGGCAATAGGAAATGCTTTGGTGCAGGCCCAGGCGATCGGCACGGTCGGAAGCGGCCGTTGGGCTGCTCGCGCGAGCATCGCCGACCGGATGAAGCTGCACGTGTACCACCCGTCCGAGGGTGAGGCCGGCCGGTGGGAGGCCGCGGAGGCTCGCCTCGCAGGCACTTGAGTCAGTCAGTCCCTCGTTGATGTCAGGGGCAGACACGCCGCCGTTCCGTTGCCGGTGCCGCTCAGATCAGAAGACCCACACCTCTTCGCCGATCGGCGCGATGTTGTCGGCCCATATCCAGTTGATCGCCTCGTCGCTCACGCGGACACAGCCGTGTGAGACGGGATAAGGCGGCACGTATGAGTCACCGTGGATCGCGATCCCGCCTTCGGTGAAGAACCTCGGCCTCCAGAGCGCGCCGAGCGAGTCGACGTCGAGGCCGTTGATCACCCCGAAGATATGGAACACGCCCGTCGGTGTGACGGCCAGCGAAGTCACGTGCTTGTCGGTATAGGTGTACCCACCACCTGTCGAAGTGTTGAGGGTGTAGGCGAGCTTGCCCCCCTGGATCACCATGAGGAGATCGTCCTGAAGGTCCACCTCGATCAGGTTGCCGGCCGCGGGTCGCGGCGTGGGCACGACGCCGCTTGCGAGCGCGGCGATCGTCCGGGGGCCGACGACACCATCGCGAGTCAGGTCGGCGGCCTTCTGGATCGCCCACACGGCCTGCTGGGTCGAGTCCCCGAAGACGCCGTTCGCCAGCCCAACCCAGTAGCCGAGCCCATTGAGGAGCTCCTGGAGCCTTCGGACCGACGTACCGGAGTCGCCGAGCTGCAGTCCGGGCTGCACGTCGGTGTTGGTCGTCCAGATTGGCTGGCCGGCCGGCGAGTAAACGACAGCATTTCCGTCGTTCTCGAGACTCAAGTAGTAGGCGCTGCTACGGACGCCTCCGCCGCTCTTCGAGTCCCAGAGCACATTGAGCCCCTGGTATATGACCAGGTTACCGTCGTTCTGCATTATGAGGTGGTCCGGGGCGTCACCCCTTGTGCCGGAGTTCCAGAGGGGCTGGCCCTCCCAGTAGAGCACGAGGTTCCCATCGCCCTGCAGGACGAGCCGATACCGGCCGCTGGGGGAGACGAGCGCCGACCCGTCGAGAAGCATCTGCCCCTCCTGCAGGCGTGGCGTGCCAGTGACCTGTGCTGTGCGGGCACTCATGGCGTGATGGAACGTTGTGGCACCACTGGCAACAGGCAACGCGAGCACGACGAGGGCCATTCCGCTGAGGGTCAAGAAACGAAACGGTGTCCGCAGCCTTGCCCTTTCTTCCCGCTTCGTTCGCTTGTTGATCACAGAACCAGCGCGCACAAGACCCTCCGGACGGTCGATATCCCTCACCGACGCGCGCGACAACGCGCACGCGTTCATGAGATCGTAAACGGTTCCGCGCCGGTCCGTGTCTCCACGCGCCGGCCTATCAACCCGAAATGGGTCGCCTACGACAGATTTCAACAGACCATTGGCGGGGTGTGACCGCGGTGAGCGTCGGTTGAGACCTGGTCGTCGCTCCGAGCCACCGAGGACGGGCTCACTCGGCTTAATCATGACTTGACCAGTCAAGTATTGCTTGGTAACCTCCCCCCTGCCAAAGCGCGGTCACCAGACCCGTTGCAACGCACCCAAAGAAGAAGGAGACCGCGAAGATGGCCGACTGGGGATTCGAGACCCGCCAGATCCACTCCGGAGCCGTAGCCGACCCGACCACCGGGGCTCGCGCGGTGCCGATCTACCAGACGACGAGCTACGTGTTCCGGGACACGGCACACGCCGCCGCGCTCTTCGGGCTCTCCGAGTTCGGCAACATCTACACCCGGATCATGAACCCGACACAGGCGGTCTTCGAGGAGCGCATGGCCGCGCTCGACGGCGGCGTCGGCGCGCTCGCAGTCGCGAGCGGTCAGGCAGCCGAGACGATCGCTCTGCTCAACCTGGCCGAGAACCGCGGGCACCTCGTCTCCTCGGCCTCTCTCTACGGTGGCACATACAACCTGTTGCACTACACGTTTCCGAAGCTGGGAGTCGAGGTGAGCTTCGTTGACGACCCCGAGGACCTGGACGTGTGGCGCCGTTGCATCCGGCCCAACACCAAGGCGTTCTACGCCGAGACGATCGGCAACCCGAAGGGGGACGTGCTCGACTTCGAGGCCGTCTCGACGGTCGCCCACGAACACGGCATCCCGCTCGTGGTCGACAACACCGTGGCTACGCCTTACCTGTGCCAGCCCTTCCTCCACGGAGCAGACATCGCCGTGTATTCGGCGACAAAGTTCATCGGCGGCCACGGCACCTCAATCGGCGGCGTCATCGTCGACAGCGGAAAGTTCGACTACGCGAAAAGCGGTCGCTTCCCCAACTTCACCCAGCCCGACCCGAGCTACCACGGACTCATCTTCTCGGAGCTGCCGGAATCGCTCCGCCCGGCTCAGTACATCTTGAAGGCACGTCTTCAGTACCTGCGCGATGTCGGAGCGGCTATCGCTCCGCTGAACTCGTTCCTCTTCCTTCAGGGTCTCGAGACGCTCAGCGTTCGGATGGAACGCCACGTCGCCAACGCTCTTGCAGTGGCCGAGTGGCTCGAGGCACGCGACGAGGTCGAGTGGGTGAGCTACCCCGGGCTCGACTCGAGTCCTTGGCATGCGCGACAACTGCGCTACCTCCCCAATGGTGGCGGCGCGATCCTCAGCTTCGGCATCAAAGGAGGCAGGCAAGCCGGCAGTTGCTTCATCGAGGGGCTCCAGCTCTTCAGCCATCTCGCGAATGTCGGTGACGTCCGCAGCCTTGCGATCCATCCGGCGACGACCACGCACTCGCAGCTGACCGAGGAAGAGCAGACGACCACCGGTGTCACTCCCGACCTGATCCGGCTGTGCATCGGGCTCGAGACCCTGGCCGACATCCTGGCCGATCTGGACTCAGGCTTCCGCGTGGCCAAGGGCTCCTGAGCTGAGCACCGTCATGATCGACGCCCCGATCACCGGGGCCTGGCGACCGGGAGACCCTCCCGGCCGGCGGAAGTTCGCGTCACTGTTCGGTGGTGGGCGCGACCAACGAGGCGGCCTTGACCTGGAAGCCGGTGGCCACTTGGGTGAGGTCACGGTCGCCTACGAGACCTGGGGCAAGCTGAACGCGAGCGCCTCGAACGCTGTCCTCGTCCTGCACGCCTTGAGCGGCGACTCACACGTAAGCGGCCCGGTCGAGCCTGGCCATGCGAGCCCAGGCTGGTGGGGTCCCCTCGTCGGCCCAGGTGCGCCGATCGACACGAACCGCTACTTCGTCGTCTGCCCGAACGTCCTCGGAGGCTGTCAAGGGACGACCGGTCCGAGCTCGTGGGCGCCAGACAACAAGCCGTACGGGTCCCGTTTCCCTGTCGTGACGGTGAAGGACCAGGTCGCCGTCGAGCGTGCTCTCGCCTCAGAGCTCGGCATCGACGCTTGGTACGCCACGGCCGGTGGCTCCATGGGTGGCATGCGCGCCATCCAGTGGACCGTGGACTTTCCCTCCAAAGTACAACGGGCGATCGTGATTGCCACGGGCACAGCCGCCAGTGCCGAGCAGATCGCACTCTGCTGGCTGCAGGACCAGGCGATCCGTCTCGATCCGGACTTCCGGGGCGGCGACTACTACGGCGCTGAGCGCGGTCCTGCGACCGGCTTGGCCATTGCGCGCGGGATCGGCCACTTGAGCTACCGCAGTGAGATTGAGCTGCAACGACGATTTGCCAACAATGCGCAGGGCCACGAGGCGCCCCTCCGACGGGGGCATTATGCGGTCGAGTCCTACCTCGAGCACCACGGCGAAAAGTTGATCCGCCGTTTCGATGCCAACAGCTACCTCGTTCTCAGCGAGGCGATGAACCATTACGACCTCGGCCGCGGCTATGGCGGAGCCCGAGCGGCTCTCTCCCGCGTCAAGGCTCAGGTCACGATCGCCGGGATCTCCTCGGACCGCCTCTATCCTCTGCGGCTCCAATGGGAGCTGGCAGAGCTGCTCGGGTGTGTGGACGATGTTCGGGTCATCGACTCGATCATCGGCCACGACGCGTTCCTCGTGGAACACCAAGCGGTGGGAGAAATGATCCGAAGGGCGCTCGTCTCCTAAGGCCCGGGAGGGGCAGCCCTCCCAGGCGGGATCTGGGCGCCGGTCGCAGGTCAACGGGCTGTCATTCGCCTCTGAGATCTCGGTGGGCAAAGGCTGTTCCGCCGAGGACCGCGGCAACCGCGCCGATCACGACGAGGATTCCCCCAGAGACCCAGTCGGGACCCACCGCAGGAGCGGCGGCCATCTGGTGGAACAACGAGGCGTCGAGCACCCAGTGATTCAGGCCCACTACCCCGCCGATGAGCTCGACCAGGAAGGACCAGACGAGAACGCCGTAAGTGGCGACCGTCGTGGCCCGGGGCCAGACACCGAGAACGAGCGTGCCAGCACCGAGGACACACGCAGCGGGGGGCACAATGTTGAGCCCGGCGTTGAACACGTGAGCAAAGCTCACCCCGCTGTGCTGGCTCGCCGCCCCGAGCCAGGTGAAAAGACCGGCGATCAGTCCCCCGGCGACAACGGCGAGAACCGCGACGAGGAGTCTCCACGCGAGCCAGGACAGGCGCGAGAGCGGCCGGACGAGAAGGTTGTCGAGCCTGCCCTCGGCCTCTTCCCCCCTTGTGGCGCTGATCTGACCGGCGCCCACAAATGCCACCATCACGCCCATGAGCAAGAACGCCACACCGAGATACGCCTCCGCTCCGATCGCCCCGAGGCGTGAAAACGCCCGCGTGAGGCTCGACGAGGCCGCGATCGCGCTCCCCGCAGACCTCGCCACGAGCCCGAGCACAAGTCCGTACGCAGCGATGCCCACGCCCCATCCCGCCAGGCCCGACCAGGTCAAGCGGATGTCCAAGCCCAGCGCACCAAACATGAGCCTCGTGTGCGGAGCCGAACGCGCGCGATCGGGAAAGGTACTCGCGCCAAGATCCCGCGCTCCGGCGAGACGCACCGTAAACAGTGTCAGCACAGCGACGAGTCCGCCGATCGGCAAGAGCGCCAGGGGATGAGGAGACGTCAGCGGTTGGAGCTCCTCGATCCATCCGAGTGGCGACGCCCATCGGAGCCAGCCGAGGCCGGTCCCCGAGTCGGCGACCATGCGCAGGGCGTAGCTAGCACCGAGAACCGCGCTGGCGTAGGCGGATGCTCGGCGCCGAGTCGGCGCCAGCTGGCTCGTAAGAGCCCCGAGGGCGAGAAAGACTGCCGCCGCCGCGACGACGGCAACGGCCAGAAAGAGGGCTCCCGCAGGACTGATGTCGACCTTCGAGGAATGCCCGACCACGACTGTGATGATGGCCGTGACGACCCACAGCGCCACCAGGCCACAATCCAGGCCGACCAATGCCTGGGCGGCGGCAGCCTTACGAGTAGTCTGGCCTGCGAGCAGCAGTTCCCACCGGCCGGCGTCCTCCTCCCCGCGCAACAACCTCGTCCCGGTCAGCAAACCCCACACGGCGCCGACGACGGCCAGCACGGCGAGGCACTTCCAAACCGTGAAGCCAGCGACCGTCTGGATGTCGTGGGCAGGGCCGACGAGAGCGCTCACCCCGGCATTCGATCCGAATTCCTTGGCCAAGTCGGCGCGCTGCGCAACAGTCTTGTAGCTCGAGGCATAGGCGAGCGCCTGAGTCGCCAGGTAAGCACCAAAGACGTACCCCCACAGCACCCCGGAACGGATCGCCTTACGTGCTGTCTGTCGCGAGACCACCGAGGTGGGCCATCGACCCGCCGATGTCGGAAGCCCGATCGCCAGTTCAGCTTGCATGAGTCGACGTGTCCTCGCTCGCGGTGCCTACGCCGTACTGGGCTAGAAAGAGCTCCTCGAGTGACGGCTCCCGGCTCAACAGCTCGTGTACTCCCGAAGCGGCCAACACCTGCAGCAGGGGCTCGATCGTTCCTCGCACCTGGCATCGGGCAAGATGCCCCGTCACCTCGACCGAGGACACCCCGGGGACCCCGGAGATGTCAGGGACAAGACCTTCGAATGTCGCCTCGACCGTCAGGGCCGAGAGGTGGCGCATCTCCGCCAACGTCCCCATCTCAACCAGGAGGCCCTCGCGTAGGATCCCGACGCGGTCACACAAGGCTTCGACCTCGCTCAAGATGTGCGAGGACAAGAAGACCGTCTGGCCTCGCTCACGCGCCTCATGGATGCACTGACGGAACACTTGCTCCATCAACGGGTCGAGCCCGTTCGTCGGCTCGTCGAGGACGAGGAGCTCGGGTCTGGTCATCAGGGCGGCGACCAGGATCAGCTTCTGACGATTGCCCTTGGAGTAGGCACGGACCTTCTTGGAGGGGTCGAGATCGAAGCGATCGATCAGCTCGTCCCGGTAGGTGTCGTCCACTCTGCCCTGCACGCGGCCGAGCAGGTGGAGGGTCTCGGCGCCGGTGAGCGACGGCCACAGACTCGCCTCCCCCGCCACGTAGGCCAAGCGCCGATGAGCTTCGACCGCTTGGCGCTGACAGTCGAGCCCGAAGATCTCGCCGCGTCCAGATGTCGGGCGGATCAACCCGAGCAGAAGGCGAATCGTGGTCGTCTTCCCCGCACCGTTGGGACCGAGATAGCCCACGACCTCACCTTGAGCCACCTCGAGATCGAGATCCTCGAGCGTGTGGACGCTGCCGTAGTGCTTGGTCAGCCCCTCGGTCCTGATGGCCATCGCTCCCATTGGCGCACCCTCCTGGTCGCCCCACAACTTAGGGCCACATAGTGGGAGCCCTTTGCCCGGTTCGAACAGACCTGCCAACGCAGGCCCGATCCGCTCGAAAGCGACCTCCGGTACGCTCGGCGCCGTGATCGACTTGCACGTGCACTCGACCTGTTCCGACGGCTCGGAGACTCCCGAGACAGTCGTGGACCTCGCCGTGACGGCAGGTTGCACAGCAATGGCGCTGACCGATCACGATGGTCTTGCCGGCGTTGTTCGAGCTGGAGAGCGCGCCGCGAGCCTCGGCATCGGTTTCGTGCCGGGTTGCGAGATTTCGTGCGCGTTCTCGCCTGGGACGATGCACGCGCTCGCCTACTTCGTCGAGCCCGGCGAGGGCCCACTGCAATCCGAGCTCGAGCGGCTCCGACGGGATCGCTCGGACCGCAATACGCGGCTCTTGCAACGACTGAAGGACCTCGGGTTGCCAATCACCTGGGGCGAGGTCGACGCGGCCGCGGGAAGCTCGGTCATCGGCAGGCCCCATTTCGCATCCGTCCTCGTGGCCAACGGCGCGGCGGCGAGCATTCAAGACGCCTTCGACCGGTTGCTCGCCAAGGGGACTCCGGGCTACGTCCCAAAAGCGCGCATCGACGCCGCAGCTCTCATCGCCGCGGCCACAGGCTCAGGAGCGGCGGTCGTACTTGCCCATCCGCTTTCGCTCGGGCTCGATGCGCCGGGACTTGACCACGTCCTTGACGAGCTCTCCGCCGCCGGGCTTGTCGGGATGGAGTGCTACTACGGGCGCTACTCGCCCGAGGAGCGCGCCGGGCTCTCGGGAATGGCGAAACGGCATGACCTCGTCGCGACGGGGGGCTCCGACTTTCACGGGACCTTCAAGCCCGACATCTCAGTCGGCATGGGGACCGGTGATCTCGACGTGCCAGATGCGGTGCTCACCGGGCTCCTGGCCCGCAAGCCCCACTGATCGTGGCGCTCGCTCCGCTAGCGCGTCTCAGGAGGCCAGGTGTCTCCCGAAGAACTCCCAGATCCGCTGCCAGCCGTCCTTGGCAGCCTCGGGTCGGTAGCTCGGGCGATCCGTCGCAAAAAAGGCGTGACCGGCCCCCGCGTAGGAGTGGAACTCAAAGGTCTTGCCGGCCTGTTTCAAGGCTTCCTCCAGCTCGGCAACGTGCTGGGGTGACGGGTACTGGTCCTCGGCACCGAACAGGCCCAGCAGCGGACAGGACAGGTCGATGGCCAGGTGCCCGATCGGGCCGATCCTGAGCGGACTCCCTTCAGGCGGGGTGCCGACGACGAAGGCCCCATAGCAGTCGACCGCGGCGTCGAGCGGAAGACTGCAGGCGGCCAGGAACGACTGCCGGCCGCCTGAGCAATAGCCGATTGTGGCAACGCGGCCATTCGACGGCCCGAGTGACGTCAGAAAGTGGGCAGCGCCTTGAACATCGCCGACGAGCCGATCGTCGGGCACTCCTCCGAGCGCCCGGACGACGGCCGCGGCGTCGTCCGGAGACGCTCCCGGCGCCTCCCGGCTGTACAGGTTCGGGCAAACGGCCAAGTAGCCGTGCGCTGCGAACTTCCTCGTGATCTCCTTCATCCCCTCGTCGTAGCCGGGCATGTGATGGATCACCACAACGCTCCCGAAACGTCCCTCATCAAGAGGCTGGGCCAGATAGGCCTCGATCTCGTCGCCTTTGTGGCCCGTGAGGCGAACGGTCTCCGCCCGTAGCGAGTCGGTCATGTCCGTGCCTTCCTCCCACTCTGTCGTCAGTTGAAGATCTGGTCCATCATCGCTCTCGGGCACGCGACGAGACGGCCGGAATCAGGAAAGTTCGTAATCGAGGTGGAACTGATGCGTGCCGTCGTGCGTGATCCTGATCCGGCCCTCACCAGATATCCGAGCGAGATCTCCGGTTCCTGAACCCGGGACGACCGGCCATCTGGCCCACTGGGGCTCGCCTGTCATCGTCCCCACGTGCAGGACCGCGAAGCTTCCCGACCGGCCGTGAACCGATCCCGATATCCGCTCCACCGCCACGTAGCCTGCGCCACCATTGTCGGCGCGCACCGACAACATCTCCACGGTGCTCCGAGCCTCGATCTCACCCCGAAACGTCTTGGCGATTCGGATGCGGGCGTAGTGAACACCGGGATCCTCCACAAAAGCCGGCTCTTCATCGAACGAGTCGAGCACAAAGGAGGACACCGCTATAGGCATACGCAAGACGCTACCAAGCCGCAGGGGCTGGCGGCTCACGTGACGACTCCGTCAGCATCGCTCTCTGGTGGTCAGATCGAGAAGTCCTCCCCCGACCACACTCCGCTCTCGGACGGACGAATATCGGGGTAGTGCGCGTGACCCTCGACCGCCACCTCGAGCTCGTCGACGCGCGCCAACAACGAGTGCAAGCTGACACCGAGGAGGTCCGGCATGAACGCGGACTCGAGGTCCGGCCGGTCTGTAGCAAGGTGCGGCCGGCTCCGAGCGATGATCTGACCGGGCACGCCGACCACTACCGAGTTGGGGGGCACCGACTTGACGACAACTGCGTTGGCGCCGATGCGGCTGTCGTCACCGATGGTGATCGCGCCAAGGACCTTGGCGCCGGCGCCGATCGTGACCCGGTTTCCCACGGTCGGATGACGCTTCACCCGGTCGAGGCTCGTGCCGCCGAGGGTGACACCCTGATAAATAGTCACGTCGTCACCAACCTCGGCCGTTTCGCCGATGACCACGCCTGTGGCGTGGTCGATGAACACGCCCTGGCCGAGCACAGCAGCAGGATGGATGTCGACACCTGTCAGCAGACGCGCCAGGCTCGAGAACCATCGCGCGAGGAACTTACGATCGTTGTTCCACAACAAGTGGCAGATCCGGTGGCTCCAGACGGCGTGGACACCCGAATAGCAGATCGCGATCTCGAACGACGAGCGTGCTGCCGGGTCACGGTCGCGCGCCGCGCGCAGGTCGCGTCGCAGGGTCGCGAACATGGTCAGTCGCTGAGGCCTTCGAACAGTGCCGTGGAAAGGTAGCGCTCGCCGAACGAAGGGATGATCACGACGATCAGCTTGCCTGAGTTCTCTGGGCGCTGAGCCACCTTGAGGGCGGCCCAGATCGCCGCCCCTGAGGAGATGCCCACGAGGAGCCCCTCTTCGCACGCCGCCCGGCGGGCGAGGTCGAACGCGTCGGCGTTCTCGACGGTGATGATCTCGTCGATGATCTTGGTGTCGAGGATCGCCGGCACGAAACCCGCGCCAATGCCCTGGATCGGGTGAGGCCCCTTCTGGCCGCCCGACAGGACCGGCGAGGCCGCCGGCTCGACGGCCACGAGCTTCACGGACGGCTTGCGCGCCTTGAGCACCTGTCCGACGCCGGTTATGGTCCCCCCGGTGCCGACCCCGGACACGACGATGTCGACTTCGCCGTCGGTGTCGTTCCAGATCTCCTCGGCGGTCGTGGCACGGTGGATCGCCGGGTTGGCCAGGTTCTCGAACTGCTGTGGGATGAGGTAGTGCGCGTCGACCTTGGCGAGCTCGTTGGCCTTGGCGATGGCACCTGGCATGCCCTCGGGCCCCGGCGTCAAGATGAGCTCGGCCCCATAGGCCCGAAGCAGCGCCCGGCGCTCTTTGGACATGGTCTCGGGCATCGTGAAGGCGCACTTATAGCCACGCGCCGCGCACACCATCGCCAGAGCGATCCCGGTGTTGCCGCTGGTGGGCTCGAGGATGATCGTGTCGGGCCCAATCAGCCCGGCCTTCTCGGCCGCATCGATCATCGCGACACCGATGCGGTCCTTGACGCTGTGGGCCGGGTTGAAGAACTCGAGCTTGGCCACCACCTTCGCCCCGTCCTCCCCAGTTAACCTACGGAGCCGCACCAGGGGTGTGTTCCCGATGAGCTCGGTGATGTCTTCCGCGATCTTCATGCTCGTCACGCCTTTCTCGAGTCCCGTCGCACGGATCGACATTAGATGCAGATATCCGACTGCACAAGTCAGACTTATCTCAATGTGGAATGACTCTTGTATTGTGGAATGTGTTGAAGCCAACAACGGTCGAGGATGCCATGGTCAACGAAGGAACCCGCCGGACCGGGAGTCAGGCGGTCGAGCGGGCCCTCGGGCTGCTGCGCTGTTTCGAGGTGGGAGCGCCTACCCGATCGTTGCGTGAGCTCGCCCAACTCACAGGCCTCACGCCCGCCACCGCGCACCGCCTCTTGCGGGCTCTGTGCGGCGCAGAGCTGCTCTCACACGACCCGCTGACAGAGCGCTATGCGCTTGGCGTCTCCCTTGTCCCGTTGGGCGCCAGAGCAGCCGACGCCTTAGGCGTCTCGGCCGTCCGCCCCTTGCTCGAATCACTCGCCGCCACGACTGGCGAGTCGGTCAACCTGGGCGTGCGCGACGGCGGCCACGTGTTGGTACTGATTTCCGTGCCTTCGGCCCGGAACCTCCGCTTTGATCAAGGCGTCGGAACACGTGTGCCCGCGTACGCGTCGGCCATGGGAAAGGTCTTGTTGGCCTTCGACCGGGATCCAGACCAGGCTTTCCGTTCCTTACCGAAGCTGACCAAGTTCACGGGATCGACCATCACCTCCCGTTCGGTGCTGAGCAGGGTCCTCCAAGAGACACGCGATCGGGGATGGGCCATCAACGACGAGGAGCGCGAGCCAGCCGTGCGGACCATGGCCGTACCGGTACAAGCTCCGAGCGGCTGGGTAGCGGCTGCGGTGGCAGTCCAGGGGCCGTCGTCACGCATGACCGACAACCAGATCAGGGAGCTGCTGCCGCGGCTCCAAGCCACGGCGAACGATGTCTCGACCCGTCTCTCCGCGCTCCGGTCATGGGACGCGGGTCACACCACGGGTGGTTCGGCGAGCTGACCGGGCCGCGTCGCTGAGCTGGGTCCCCTACACCCATCCAAGCGTCGCAGGCACCATGTAGAACCCGAAGACGATCACGGTGAGGCAGAGCCCGGTCGCGATGACTCGGCGAGTCCCATGCATCCGATGCTCGTTCGGCAGGGCCCGCGCCTCGAGCACCAACAAGAAGCCGAGCACGATCGGCAGGAGCAGCGCGTTCATCACTTCGACGTCGATCACCAGCCTGACGAGATTCAAGCTGAGAAGCACGATCGTCGCCCCGAGCACGTGGGCCAGGCCGTAGGTGATGTAGAACTTCGCGGTCCTGCGATCTGGCCTCTCATTGAGAGTGTGAGTCCATCCGAGAACCTCGGAGATCCCCCAAGCACCAGCCAGCGATGCGACAAGGGCAGCGACAAGGGCTGCGCCGAGCACCGCAGTTCCAAGCAGGATCTTCGCCCCGATCGTGCCGAGGAAGGGCCTAAGCGCCGATGACATGTCCGTGACGGTATGAAGCGTTGTGCCCAGATGGGCGCGGCCGACGGTAGCCGCGAAGGTGAGCACCACCACGATCATGATCGCCTGGGTGAGCATTGCCCCGACCGCGGTGTCGCGACGCTCACTGGGAATGTTCAGCGGCTTGAGGCCTTTGTCGAGCACGGCACCTTGCTGATAGAAGATCATCCACGGCATGATCACCGCGCCGACATTGGCAGCCAGGAGGAACACGTACGAGCTGTTGCCGAGCGGCAGGTGCCCCAACCCTTGCCCTATGGCGCGAAGGCTCGGATGCGCCATCACGACGGCGGGGATGAAGACCAGCTCCGCGAGCCCGAGAGCAATCCCGATCCGCTCAGCCCTCCGATAGCTGCCGGTCATGGCAACGCCGATCAGGAACGCCGCAGCGACTGGAACCGTCACAGTGCGGGGGACACCGAAGAGCTCGCCTACGCCGGCAATGCCGGCGTACTCGGTGAACAGGGCCCCGACACCGGATGCGAACAGCGGTAGCGCTGCGAGCAGCGCCCATCCCTGCCCGAAATGTTCGCGGATCAGGGCCCCCTGACCCCTGTTCGTGAGGATGCCGAGCCGGACCGTCATCTCCTGGACGACATAAAGAATCGGGATGAGCACGAGCTGGGGAAGGACCATCCGGTAACCCCACTCGGACCCGGACTGTGCCGCCGTTATCAGGCTTCCGGCATCTGTGTCGGCGAGCATGACTACAAGGCCAGGACCCCAAACGGCCAGGATCCCTGCCACAAGCCATCGACGATGAGAACGGTCTCGTCTCTCGATCAACGACGAGGCTGGGCCTTTCAAGGGTCGCGAGGCCTGACGGAGGCGAGACGATCCACGGTCTTCAGGCTATATGGAGGCAGGAGGAGACCGGGCTGGCGCTCGCTTGCCGCGGTGACAGCCAGCGATGCATGAACTATACGCGCCCCTCGCGCAGCAACTGGTTCCCGTGGCGCCATCCGCAGCACAACCACCCTGCCTTGCAAGCAGCTCACGATGACCGCTCCCTAGGAGAGCGTGTCGCCGACCACATCGCCAGCTTCGGAGGCTCATGGCCGTTCATCTTCATCTTTCTCGGGATGATCGTGATCTCGATGGTGGCCAACACCTTCCTGATCCAGCACGTGCTCGGCCGTCGGCCGTTCGACCCTTATCCCTACATCGCGCTGAACCTGGTGCTCTCAGGCCTTGCCGGCATCCAGGCACCGATCATCATGATGAGCCAGAACCGGGCGGCCGCCCGTGACGAGATCCTCGCCGCTCACCACTACGACGAGACTCACCGGATTGACGAGCTGCTCGGTTCGAACACCGAGCTGACCCAGCAGGTGCATGACCTCACCCAGAAGATCCACCAGATGACCGAGCAGATCTCCGGACGAATGCCGCCAACCGGGCCTGCGGCCTGACGCAGGTCATCTTCGCCTCAACGTCTCGGGAGAGTCGGGCTCGCCCGCGGCACGCACCAAGCGATGTCCACGTCCGTCATGAGAAAGGTGAGTGCAGAAGGAGTGTGGATCGCGTTCAGGAATGTGACGAGGGACGCTCGGCGAGACGAACGCGCACGTCAGCCGCGACCGCGCCCTTCTGAAGGACAAACACGGGGTTGAGGTCCATCTCGGCGATCTCAGTCACGTCGTCGACAAGTGCAGAGACCCGGTGGAGCATTTGGCGCAGCGCGTCAACGTCGAGAGCCGGCGCTCCCCGATAGCCCGTCAGCAGCCGGTACGACCTCAAGGACTGCAGCATGTCCTCGACGTCGTTGTCGGTGAGCGGAGCGACTCGGACAGCGACGTCCCCCAGCAGCTCGACCAACGTGCCACCGAGACCTACCATGACGAGCGATCCGACCAAGGGGTCACGGTTCACACCAACGATCATCTCCTGCCCCGACTCGATTTCTTCCTGCACCAGGAACTCGGTGGCCACCGCAGCGAGCCCGGCTGATTCCAGGTCAGCGCGAATCGCCCGCACCGCATCTGCGGCCCCGACGGGGGTTGTCACACCGAGCCGGAGGCCGCCGACATCGCTTTTGTGGATCGCAGCGGCGACCTTGACCGCCACCGTGCACCCGAGCTTGATTTGGGCCGCCTCGGCTTCAGCCGGAGTGCGGACGCGCACCGCGCGGGCCATCGCGATGCCGTAAGCGTCGAGCAGCGCCTGGGCGTCGGCCGCCGCCAACCAACCGTCGCTTGCACGGTGATCAGCTGCGGCAACGAGCCAGCCGACCTGGTGGGCGTCGATGTCCGGTCGCAGCACCTTGCCGGCCGGACGGCCCCGTTGGTCTTCCCACGCGACGCTCCGCCCGAGGGCGCGGGCCGCGTTCTCGGGGAACGCGAAAGACGGGATGCCTGCCTCGCGGAGGATTGCAGGTGGACCCTCCCGGTTCATGAACACCGTGACCAGTGGCACGTCCTCATCGAGCTCAGCACGGGCCGCGATGAGCTCGGTGGCCACATCGAACGCGCGGGTGATGAGGGGCGTGTTGAACATGACGATCAGTGCGTCGATCTCCGGAGCGGCCCCGAGGACGCGGACCGCCTGACCGTATTGGTCTGCGGTGGCGCTGGCGATCATGTCGACGGGGTTGGACACGCTCGCCTCCGGCGGGAGCAGGGACCGCAGACGCGCGGAGGTGCGCTCGGCAAGCTCGGGCACGACGAGCCCGTTGGCCTCGCAGGCGTCTGCAGCGAGAATGCCCGGTCCCCCGCCGTTGGTCACAATGGCCACTCGTCGTCCTCGGAACTGCCGCTGCGAGCTCAACATGGTGGCGAGGTCGAGCATCTCCTCGATGGACTCGACGCGAATGACGCCTGCCTGGTGGAGCAGGGCGTCCGCCGCCACATCACCGCCGGAGAGCGCCGCTGTGTGCGACGCCGCCGCCCGAGAGCCGGCTTCTGTCCGGCCTGCCTTCATAGCCACTATCGGGACCCGCCTGCCGACCCATCGGGCAGTTCGGATGAACCACCTCGCGTCCTGGATCTGCTCCAGGTAGAGCAGGATCAGGTCGGTGGCGGGGTCTTGACCCCAGTACAGGAGCAGGTCGTTGCTTGCAACATCCATGCTGTTGCCTATCGACACGAACCCACCGATCCCCAGACCGCGGCTCTCGGCCGCTTCCAGCACGGCAAGCCCGATCGCGCCCGACTGGCTGAGCACCGACGTCCTCCCTGGCCGGGGGACAACCCGGCTGAAGGTCGCGTTGAACCTTGCGTCGGCGATACCGCTGAGTATCCCCGTGCAGTTCGGGCCGACGAGCCTCACACCGCCCGCTTGGGCCTCCCGCTCGAGGTCGGCCTGGAGAACCGCCCCGTCTGTACCGGTCTCCGCGAACCCGGCTGAGATGACACAGACCGCCCTGACGCCGAGGACGCCGGCTTGGGCGACTATTGCGGGAACGGCGGAGGCCGGAACGCAGACGATGACGAGGTCGGGAACTACTGGGCACGAGGCCAGGTCCGGATACGCGGCGATACCTTGCACCGTGGAATGCTTCTTGTTCACCGGTAGCACGACCCCGCCAAAGTGGCTGTCAACCAGGTTGCCGAAAAGCAGGCCCGCGATTGTGTTCGGATCTGTGCTGGCCCCGACCACGGCGATGGAATGGGGGCGCAGGAACGCGTCCAGCGTGGCCTGCGCCGCGCTGGACCGATCCTGCAGCACTGCGTCGAGATGCCGGCCCGTCTCGGCGTCGGCGCCCTCAAGGGTGTTGATCCCGACACGGCGAGCGATGCGCAGGACTTCCTCCGAGACCTCGGCACCTGTCTCGCTCATGTCCCAGATCCCCTGTGCAGGCCTTTCACCCCTCCAGTCTCCTGCAGTCGCCACCGGCGTTGTAGGGTCGAAGGGCACTCAGAATTCTCATCTCGCGCCCTGGTCAAGATTGATCGGGCCGTGGTGAGGCAAGAAGACGAGATCGGCAGGCCGGCTGACCTGCGAATTCACCTGTATGCTGGACGCGTCTGGAGACTCGGGATGTGGAAAGAGTCTTTCGGCCCCACACAGGACGACATAAAGGCCTACCCCACTGGCGCCCGTGGACCGAAGATAGAGGTGGTGAGAAGGTCTTGTTCGGTCTCGGCGATCCGAAGAGCATGTCGCACCGTGTCCGGGCCCCCGTTCTCACCGGTGACGGGCGCAGCACCACTGCGTCCGGTTCGAGTCGCGCCGCGTCCACATCGTGGACGCGCCCTGTAGCCAAGACAGTGTGGGTGCCGGGAAAGTCTGCGTGGCATGATGCCGGCCCCTCCAGGAGGTAATGCCATGACCAGGGTGGCCGATCGACCCAAGCCCTTCCTCCTACCGCAGTACTGCAAGGGCTGTGGACGCTGCATCAGTTCGTGCAGCAAGGCCTGCATCACGATGGGCACCGAGATCAACCCGGAGACGGGACTGATCCCGATCATTCTCGACTTGTCACAGTGCAATGGCTGCGGTCTTTGCTTCGACGCCTGCCCGGAGCCCTATGGTCTGCGACCGCAAGAAGATGCGGCCGCTTTCGAGTTGATCGATCCCGCCACTGTGCTGGGCCCCCGGCCCTTCGACGCACCACAGCCGGAGCCCTGGCCGAACACCACGGTTCCGCTGCCGGAGCGCGAGCCGCTCATCGTCAAGGGGACTTACGCAGCCGCGGTTGGCGCTGTCCTTGCCGGCTGCCGCCACGTCTTCGGTTACCCGATCACCCCATCGACCGAGGGCGCTGAGCTGATGGCGAGGGTGCTACCCGAGCTCGATGGCGTCTTCATCCAGGCAGTCAGCGAAGTTGCGACTGTGAACATGATGTACGGGGCAGGTGGCGCCGGGAAACGCTGCATGACCTTCACCAGCTCTCCTGGCTTCAGCCTGATGCTGGAAGGGATCTCCTACATGATCGGGGCAGAAATTCCAGCCGTATTCGTGAACATCATGCGCGGCGGACCAGGGCTGGGCAACATCGGGCCCGAACAGGCGGACATCAAG
This sequence comes from uncultured Acidimicrobiaceae bacterium, assembly GCA_963807575.1. Taxonomy (GTDB): domain Bacteria; phylum Actinomycetota; class Acidimicrobiia; order Acidimicrobiales; family Bog-793; genus Fen-455. Next base: position 71,516 of record CAWECD010000007.1, on the reverse strand, counting down.
CTCGTCTGCCGTGGCCTGGGTCACGGGAACACCCACGCCATCGTGCTGGCCCCGGCAACGCCGCAGGAGATGCTGGACCTCGCGATGCTCTCGTTCGAGCTCGCCTTCAAGTACCGAAATCCTGTCGTGATCGTCGGCGACGGCTATCTCGGCCAGATGACCGGGAAGGTGCGGCTGCCGCGCGAGATGATGAAGCCCGGGATTCCCGAGTGGGCTGTGTTCGGCGACCACTCGCACCGGGGCAACCTGGTCTGCTCGCTCGACCTCTCCGAGATCGGGCTCGAGCAGCACAACGTGCACCTGAACGAGAAGTACGAACGGATGATGGCCGAGGAGCAGCGGGCCGACCTTTACCAGTGTGACGACGCCGAGACCCTTCTCGTGGCCTGCAACACACCGGCTCAACTCGCGAAAGGCGCCATCAAGGAGCTGCGAGACAAGGGGCTGAAGGTGGGCCTCTTCCGCCCTATCACGCTGTGGCCCTTCCCGATCGAGGCCCTTCGCGCTCCGCTCGCGCAAATGAAGCATCTCGTCGTCATCGAGGCGAGCAGCGGACAGCTGGAAGACGAACTGCGGCTGGCACTGAGCCACGCGGACGTGCATGTGCCGCCACCGATGAGCCACGTCCGTCGCATGGGTGGGATCCTTCCGTCGCAGGGCGAGATCGTCCAGCACGTGCTTTCTCTGGAGGAGGTCCGCTGATGTCGACTTCGGTCTTCTACCGCGAGTTCGAGCGCCACGCCAGTGGTGAGGGCATCGACGCGCACTCGACGACATACTGCCCGGGTTGCGGGCATGGGCTGGCACAGAAGTACCTGGCTGAAGCCATCGACGAGCTCGGTGTTCAGGACCGCACCGTCCTGGTCTCGCCGGTTGGCTGCTCAGTGTTCTCGTACTACTACTTCGACGTCGGGAACACGCAGGCCCCTCACGGCCGCGCTCCGGCGGTCGCGATAGGCCACAAGACAGCGAATCCGGACTCGATCGTGATCTGCTATCAGGGAGACGGTGACCTCGCGTCGATAGGCCTCGCCGAGATCGTGAGCACTGCGCAGCTCGGGATCCCGATCACGGTCATCTTCATCAACAATGCCATCTACGGGATGACCGGCGGTCAAATGGCCCCTACGACCCTCATCGGGCAGCGAACCACCACGACGCCAAAGGGCCGGACCGCCCTGGCCGGCCAACCGATGAAGATGGCCGAGCTAATCTCTGTCCTGGACGGACCTGTCTACGTCGAGCGGGTCGCTCTCTACGACAACAGACGACGGACCCACGCCAAGCGCTCGATCAAGAAAGCGCTCGAACTTCAGGTCGCCGGCACCGGCTTTGCCTTCGTCGAGGTCCTCTCCGAGTGTCCGGTCCATCTCGGCCTCGAGCCCGAGGCCGCCCAAGACTGGGTGAGGGACAACATGGCGCCGGTCTTCCCGCTCGGCGTGAAGAAGGACACCACGGACGGAGTGGCCTTCCCGGTTATACCAACGGCCAGGTTCGATCCGGAAGAGGCGTTGGCGGCGTTGGGCGCGACCATCGATCGCCCACCTCGCTTCGCTGAAGGGTTCCCAACGCACCTCGACCCCGAGGACATCGGCTTCAAGCTGGCGGGTTCCGGCGGAGACGGCGCCCAGACCGCGGCGATGATCCTCACCCGCGGCGCTATCAACGAAGGGTATGACTCCACGCACATCCCGAGCTATGGTCCCGAGTCTCGCGGCGGCACGTCCTATGCCGACGTGCATGTGGCTTTGAAAGAGGTGATGTCCCCGGCCGCGCCTCACCCGCACGTGCTGGTGGCATTCAACGCTCCGAGCCTCGCGAAATTCGGCCCTACCGTGCAGTCCGGCGGGATGGTCATCTACGACAGCTCGGTCATCACTGCCCGGCCGGAAGGCCTCGACACGGGGGTCAGGATGGTAGCAGTGCCCTTCACCAGCGTCGCCAATGACCTCGGTGCTGTGCTGGTGAAAAACGTCGTCGCGCTGGGCGCTCTACAGGGGGCGACGAAGGTGTTCCCGGAGGAGACGTTCCTGACGGCCGTCCGAGCCACACTCAAGCAAAAATGCGCCATGATCCCCATCAACGAAGAGGCATTCAAGTTGGGGGCCAAGCTCGCCGGCGAGCAGGTCAGCTGACTGATCGAGCTCCATGGGATCGTGTCCGGCTGCCGACAAAGCCGAGCACGGAATGGCCAGAGACGCCGGCGATCACGTCGTCGCAGTGCTGGCCCATGGAAGCGGTGGCGTCGGGCATTGTGGCATTGGCACTGCGATTGGCACCCAAAGCAGACTGATCGCCGATGTAGAGTCTCACGCAAGGGAGGCTCACCGCTGGATATCTGTGCGTTTGCCGGCGGAGCGGAAGACGAGGTTCGCGACACGGGCAGTACCAGCCGTTGCCATGGCGGTTGCGTTGCTGGTCACGGCCTGTGGCTCAGCTGGAAACAGCGGACCTGGCGGCGGCCCGAGCAGCACTCACGCTCCTGCCAGCAGCACCACCTCCGCGGGTGGCGGCGTCATGACGCTCACTCTTACAGTCACCATGACCGGGGCCGCGCCCGGTGGCGGCAGTTTCTCGGTGAAATACCCACCCCTCCCGTGAGGTCGTGCAGTAGCTGGTTCGCCGCCTACTCCGCGTCCTAGGGGAGACCGACTCCGGCACCATCCGCTGGACCTGCTTCTGAGCTGAACAACGAAATGAATCTGCTGGAGCAATCGGGCAAAGAAGCAGCCTGCCAATAGGGAGAACGCCGTGTTTCTGACAACAGGTCGGGTGGAGCGGAGGGGATTTGAACCCCTGACCCCTGGTTGCAAACCACTTCTGACCGCATTTCGGCGAACTACAGCCTTGTGTTACAGCAGCTCAGAGGGTTATCCACACGCTGGTCAACCGCCCCGAATGTCAGCGTCCGCGCGATAAACGCGATGCCTTTCTGGAGGTCCCGGAAGATGACGTCGAGACCGGCGGCGATGGCTGGGTCCGGTCTCTGGCGGCGTGCTGGTAGCAACGACTGGCGGCGGGGTTGGCGTGGCCGAGGCGGGCCGTCAGCTCGCGCTCGGCACTGTTGCGCTTAACTCTGACTGGTTTGAATGAATCGACCGTTAGTCGGAGTGCGATCGCCTGGACCGCAAACTTATGAGACAGGCAGACGGCGTGCGGGGAAGTGCCACGACCAGCTCTCCGCGCGGCGCACGCCACTCGACCTCCGCGCCCGCGAGCATCGGATATCTGACTTCGGGGAAGATCAGCTGGTTGCGCAAGTGAGCCACGGGAAGCACGATCTCGCTGGGATCAACTCGCTCGGCTGGCCCCAAAGCGTCGCCGACGCGCCCTCGATGCCAAACAATCAGGTGGGTTACTGATCGTGCCGCCATCCCGAGAGCAATCCACGAATCGGTCCACCCCGGGAGTCCAAGCGGCCAAAATGGGAACGCCGTAGCCAACTCGGGCCTGATCCGCTTGTAGACGCTGATCGCATCGGCTACCAGCTGCTGTTGGGCAGGCCGCATCCGGCTGATATGCCCCGAAAGGTGGAGCCGGCCAAGCAGGGCTCCACACATCGTGAACGCGATCTCATCGTCGCTCCACTCTGTTTGCGGGCAGGCCCACACGGCGGCCTGTTCAGGCGTGATCGCAGTCGGGGCTGCCGCCGCAATCGCCGGGTAGCGCAAGTAATCCTGTTGGTCGCTCGTGGACTGGAGCTGAAAGCGCGACAGCAAGGCATAGTCAGTACGCATCCCTCCAGAGGCACAGTTCTCAAGAGTGAGACTCGGGTAGCGATCGAGGATCCGGTCCACCCAGTCAAGGAATGCCCTGTTGTGCGCCAGCAGCCCAACGCCGGCGCTGACGTGCCCGGTCTCAGTCCCCGGCCCAACACTGATGTTGTAGTCCATCTTGAGATACCCGACGCCCAAATCTCCTGCGAGGAAGTCGACCACCTTGTCAAGGTGTTTCACAGCCGAAGGGTGCGACAAGTCGAGGTGGTATCTGCCCTGTTCCACCACGCGCGTGCCGTCACGGGTAAAGAAGGCTTCCGTAGGCAACTGTTCGGCGACGGGACTGCGTACTCCAACGACTTCCGGTTCGAGCCACAGGCCCGGGACCATGCCTTCTGCCCTGATTCGGTCAAGCACCTCTGTGATGCCCTTGGGAAACCTCGTCGTGGAAGGCTTCCATGCGCCCACCGTGTCCCACCACTTCTCGCCGATCTCGTTGTACCACCCTGAGTCGATGCAAAAATACTCTGCTCCGACACTTGCAGCCGCCGTGATCAGCGGCATCAACCGGTCTGTCGTCGGGTCGCCCATCAAGGTGTTCAGATAGTCGTTGAAGATCACGGGAAGACGTCGGTGGTCTTGGTGCGCTCGCCGTATCGTGCGGCGATAGTCGGTAAGACGCGCCATCGCGGCCTCGAAGCCCTCGCTGCTCACCGCGACCGCGACCGGAACGGTCTCGAAAGATTGTCCGGGCCGGAGAACGAGCCTCCAGTGGTGCTCGGCATCGGTAGGGCCGAGCAGGGCAAGATAGGCATCGGTCGGCCCGTCACCATTGAGCGCCGAGGCATCATGACCCGTGTGCTCACCAACCTGCCAATGCCAACCACCGTTGTGCTCGATCTGCCACACCCAGGCGTGTCCAGTTCGACGGTTGACAGCAGCTCCCATCGGTAGATACCTGCCGGACGACCAGCTCCCAGCACTCGTGAAACCAGACCAACCCCGCGAATCATGCTCGTGCACGCCACGGTTCAGATCTGGCAGGGCCCCCCGAAGTGCTCGGACCTGCCATCGATTCTCAGCCAACCAGTCGTTCTCGGCCCACATGAGATCAACATCGGCCAAACGACCCGCCGGACCGGCCAGCCCAGAGCCGAGAAAAGAGGTCACCGACTCTATGGTCACCGGATCCGCACCATCGTTTGTGAGGCGCACCCGGGACTGGAGGACGCCCCGTCCCTTGAGCACGCGGTAGACGACGTCTGCTTTGAGCCCGATGGTCGCGTCCTCGAGGTCAATCTGCAGTTCGCGCCATGGATCGTTGACGCGCTCTTCGTGTCCTACATAGCGGAGCCGAGCGCCGACAACTGACTCTGCGTAGCGTCCCCCCGACCACGCTCGCCCGCTACCGGACATGACTACATCCACCAAGGGCAACCCAGCGGCCCGCCGATCGCGTGTCGCGGGTCTTTCGCCGTTCCCTTCGGTCGGTGCTGTCCGGCGGGCCGCACACGCGGCAAGGTGAACCAGTTGCGCCTGGCCGTCCGCGTCTACCTCGATCCGCAGCTCGAGCGCGTCGTCAGCCCAGCCCATCCCCGACGGAGACGTTGTCCTAGCGCCCACCACGTCGATCCTCCTCGAGCACGGCCAACAGTCTTCCTTGTTCATTTGTTGCAAGCGCTTGACAGAGGCCGTGTGACCGGTCACAATAGCGCGTTGTGACCGGTCACACAAGCGAAATCGGGTGAGCGGGAGCTGAGAAGGGGTGCGTCGAATGCCGGTGCTTAGTGACCGACTGGCCTCAGTGAGTATTCGCGACGTCGCCAGTGAAGCTGGTGTCTCGCACCAGACGGTCTCCCGAGTGATCAACGAAAGCCCGAGCGTGAAGGAATCAACGCGCCAAGTCGTGCTTGAAGCGATCGCCCGGCTCGACTTTCGGCCCAACCGCGCCGCGCGCGCCTTGGCCGGTGGGCCGGTGCAGTCGGTCACGGTGTTGACGTCCAACACCCGGCAGTACGGCTTTGCTGCGGCTCTGGAAGGCATTGAGGAGGCGACGCGCGCGGCGGGCTTCGCCTTGGGCGTCAGGGTCGTGGAGTCCGGTACTCCAAGCGACGTGCGGGACGCAGTCGAGCGAGCGATTGAGCCAGCAGGTGCCCTGATCGTCATCGCTTACGACCGTGCGGGTATTGCTGCGCTGAGAGCTGTCCCGCCCGACGTGCCAATGGCTGCGATGGTCGAGACTCCTTCTGGCGACGAGGCGGCGGGCAAGCCGTGGGTGTGGTTCGACGACCGCAAGGCAGCCCGAGACGCAACAAACTACCTGTTGGGGCTGGGGCACAAGACCGTGCACTACGTTTCGATACCGTCATCCACCAGTACCAGCCAGCGTATGTTGGGGTGGCGCTCAGCCCTCGAGGATGCCGGCGTCAGGGTGCCAAAGCCGTTGCAGGCCGGATGGGACCCGCAGTCGAGCAGCCAAGCAGCGCAGCACAGGCTGACGCGCGACCCAAAGGTGACAGCAGTGCTGTGCGGCAACGATGACCTCGCAATAGGTGTCATGCGAGCCATGCACCAAGCTGGGCGCGCTATTCCCGACGACGTCAGCATCGTCGGCTTCGACGACACGCCCCTCGCGGCGTTCTACATTCCCGCCCTCACGACCGTCCGCCAGGACTTTGCGGCCTTGGGCAAGGCGTGCTTCGCAAAGCTCCGTTCACTGCTGGATGCGAACGCCAGCCAAGACGCGCACCCCTGGCCGCAGGCCGAACTGATCGTGCGGGAGAGCGCGGGACCGCCGCCGCAGCGAGCGGGTGGGCAAAGCGGCTCTCTGCTGGCGGAAACCGGAGCCGATGGCCGCAAGAGTGGCAGCACGCGGCGCGCACCGGGCGCCCCATCGTCCTCCGCGGCGCCGGTCGCAACCTCCGGCGTCGGCCGACAGCAAACCAAGAAGACGGCGAAAGGAGTATCGCGATAGACCCACAATGCACCTGACCAGTTCGACCCAGCAGGACGTCCCGGTCTGCCAGGACTCGAGGACCGCCCGGAGAGGCGGTTGCGTCGGCGATCTGGTCGTACGGGTCGGCAGCCCGCCGTGTCGAGCGAGTCGAGCATCGACGTGCTCACCTCGTGACATACGAGAGCGCCGCCACCTAGCGGCCGTCACGTTAGGCGCCTTTGCCAATGCGTCCTCAGGATGCTCGTCACGCCGGGGTCGCAAGGCAAGCGGGAGAGGACCTCCAGCTAGCAAGCATCCGCAGGCGAGTGACCTATAAGGGGGCAGGTTGCCCCGGACACAATAAGGAGCAAGCGAATGAAGGACCAGGAAGGACAAGAAAGCTACGCACCGGGTCGCACGAGCGGCAGACGCTCGCGCTTCCTGGGCTGGAACAGGCGTCTTGCGGTGGCGCTCGCCGCCGTGACCGTCGTCGGCACCGTCTCTCTCGGCGCCGCGGGCGGGGGCACCGCTGGAGCGGTGAGCTCGACGACGAGAGCGCCGGTGGTCAACCTGACGTGGTGGACGATGTGGTCGGGGACGACGCTCCAGCTGCTGAACACGATGGTGACTCAGTTCAACAAGACCCATCCCGGCATCCACGTCACCGAGACCAACATCCCCAGCTCTGCGACGACGAGCACCGCCAAACTGCTCTCGACGATCGCGGCGGGGGACCCGCCGGACATCTTCACGGAGTGGTGGCCGGAGATCGGCTCCTTTGCCGCCGACGGCGACATCGTGAACATGAACCAGTACCTCACCGGCCAGTATGCCGGCTTCGAGAAGTGGGAGTACCCCGTCGCCGTCCAGGCGGCCAGCTACAAAGGCGGCCTGTACGCCGTCCCGATGTCACTGAACTCTTGGGCGCTGTACTACAACATTCCGCTGCTCGCCGAGTTCGGCATCAAGTCACCGCCCAAGACCCTCGCCCAGTTCGACGCCGACCAAGCCAAGATGTGGACCTTCAGCGGTTCCAGGATCGTGACCATGGGCTTCTACCCGGACACGGACGGGAACGGCTTCCAGTTCTACACGACCTTCTTCGGCGCGACCAACTGCTTCAACAAGGCAGGCAAGTACGACTTCGAGAGCTGCCCGGGTGCAAAAGCGGAGATGAACTGGATCGCCAGCTTCGACAAGTACCCCTACGCCCAGGTGATGGCGGAGCAGACGGCCCTAGGGTATGTGGCTGGCGGCCAGACCGACATCTTTACGAACGGTAAGTCCGGCTTCGAGCTGTCCGGTCCGTGGGTGGGAGCGCAGAACATCCCCGTGTCCAACCCGGACCTCGAAGACCACTTCGGCGTGGAGGCCTTCCCAGGGATCGTCCCCAAGCCGAGCACACTCGGGCAGGGCAACTTCAACATCATCCCCAAGGGCTCCGCGCACCCGGCTCAGGCCTTCGAGTTCATCTCCTGGCTTGCCGGCTACCACAACGAGAGCTTCGTTGGATCCATCGACCCGACGGGCGGCTGGGTGCCCGCTGGCCCCTCGGTGACCAAGGCCCCGGCGTACCAGGCGTGGCTGAAGGCCAACTCCTGGCTGTCGGGCTTCCTGCCCCAGATGACCAGCCCCTACACCCAGGCTCCGCTCCTGACTTCGACGCAGGCGCAGCTGTTCACCGCGGAGAACACCGCGACGGCCGACGTGCTGCAGAAGATCATGACTCCTGAGCAGGCACTCAAGTACATCGACCAACAGGCGAACGCCTCGAGCTAAGCAGTCCGCCCTCACACTTAGGGGACAGTCAGCTAAATCCTGGCTGTCCCCTACTGTGTGCGCACGGGCAGTCGGAGGAGCACACTGCTGACATGCAGGTCGACGTGCAGACAAACAACTCACCGGCTGCGCCGCTGACGGTCCTGAGCGCCCGGCGTCGGGGCTCGCTTCGCTCTCCGCACCGGCGGGCCCTCCGGCTCGGGCTGCTCTTCGTCAGCCCGTGGATCGCCGGCTTCCTCCTCTTTTTTGCCTACCCGTTCTTCGCCACTATTTACTACAGTTTCACGGACTTCAACGGCGTCGGCGCGGCGCACTGGATCGGATTCGCGAACTACGTGAACCTGTTCCACGACCCGTTGTTCAAGACGTCGCTCTTCAACACCTTCTACTACACAGCGATCGAACTGCCCCTGTCCACGGTCGCCGCCCTCGGCCTGGCGCTGCTGCTCAACATGAACGTGAGGGGCCGGGCCGTCTACCGGACAATCTTTTACATCCCTTCGATCGTGCCGCTCGTCGCCTCGTGCATGATCTTCGTCTGGCTGTTCAACCCGGCATTCGGGATCGTCAACGACCTCCTCATCGACGCGCACCTACCGTCCCCCGACTGGTTCTTCTCGGTCACCTGGTCGAAGCCGTCGTTCATCTTGCTCGGACTGTGGGGGCTCGGCCAGCCGATGGTGATCTACTTGGCGGGCCTGCAAGGCGTGCCCAGAGATATGTACGAGGTTGCCGCCCTCGACGGAGCGAGTGCTTGGAAGCGGTTTCGCTACATCACGCTGCCGATGATCAGCCCCGTCATCCTCTTCAACGTCATCTTGCAGCTGGTGCTCTGCATCTCGTACTTCACCCAGGCACAGGTGATCGAAGCCGCCGACCCCGGCGGCCCCGGCACCTCGACGTGGTTCTACGTGCAGTATCTTTACGAACAGGCCTTCTTGTTCCTCAAACTCGGGTACTCCTCGGCGATGGCGTTCTTCTTGTTCGTGATCAGCGCCGTCATTATGGTGATTCTGTTCCGGTCCTCGGCGCGCTGGGTCTACTATGCCAACGAGCAGCAGTAGGTCGACCTGCAGGCTCGGGGGCAGCCTGGCCAAGCACGCGACGCTGATCGCCGTCAGCGTGCTGCTCGGTTTTCCATTGTTCTGGATGGTCCTCACCTCACTGAAGACCAATCCGCAGTCTCTAGCCATGCCGCCGCTCTGGTGGCCGCACCCCTTCGTGTGGCGCAACTACCCCGAGATGCTCTCGGCCGTCCCCTTCTGGCGGTTCGTGCTCAACACGCTCATGTACGCCGGCGTCACGATCGTCGGGGTGTGCGTCTCGAGCAGCCTCGTGGCCTACGGCTTCTCCCGCATCCGCTGGAGAGGCCGAGACGTCTTGTTCCAGGTGATGGTCGGCACCCTCTTGATCCCGTTCTTCGCCACGCTGATCCCGCTCTTCACCATGTACAAGAATTTCCACATGGTGGGCTGGTATCTGCCGTTGATGATCCCGACGTTTCTCGGCAGCTCGGTGTTCAGCACCTTCCTGCTCCGCCAGTTCTTCATGGCCATCCCCGAGTCGCTCTCCGACGCCGCCCGGGTGGACGGCGCGAACGAGTTCACGATCTTCAGCCGGATCATCCTGCCGATGGCGAAACCCGCTCTGGCGACGGTCATCCTCTTCCAGTTCATCTACTGCTGGAACGACTTCATCGGGCCGCTCATCTACATCAACAACCAGGTGTGGTACCCCCTGTCGCTCGGCTTGAACTTGATCCTTGGCACGTACACGACCAACTGGCCCTGGGTGATGGCGGCCGCGACCGCAGCCACGGCACCAATCATCGTCCTGTTCTTCTTCACGCAACGCACGTTTATCAAGGGCATCGCCATCCAGGGCACAGGGGTCAAGGGATGAGACCTAGCTCGGCCCTCAACGCGACCAGACAAGGTGCCGGGATGGCGGCCGCCGGTGCGGAGAACCTCGTCCTCGTTTCGCTCAAAGGCAAGGTCATTGGTGCACTGACTGCCTGCTTCAACTTCCTCGCCCTCAACCTCGTGCTGCTGGTCGCTTGCCTCCCGGTCGTGACGGTGCCCATGGCCCTCCAGGCGGCGACGGTCGCCCTCGAGCGGTGGCGCGTGTCGGGTGAGGACCGAGTGGTGCAGGAGTTCCTCGCGACGCTCAGATCCAGGCCGCCGCTGCGAACGACCGTGACTGTGGGCACGCCGCTCGCCGTAGCCGCGATCGCTGTCGAAGAAGTGCACTTCTTCAGCCACGGCGGCACGCCGGGCGACTGGGTGAGCCTCGGCTTCGGCGTCGCCGCCTTGCTCGTCGCGCTGATGAGCATCGGCTACGTGCTCGTGCTCGGCGCTCGTCGACCGCTCATGGCACCAAGCGACCTCTGGAACATGTCAGTTTACCTGGCGGTGCGAAGCTTGGCGACGACCGGCCCGTTATTCATCGCCGAGTTCGCGGCGACGGCCTTGCTGCTCTTGCTAGACCCGGCGCTCACGCTGATCGGGGTGCCGATACTGCTTCTCCAGTGCCTGAGGCTCACAGCTCACTTCGGCGTCCGCCGGGTCGAGAGAAGTGCGTCGCTGTCGGGTTGCTCCGTCTTGCTGCCGGAGGAACATGCGTCGCGCTGACGAGAACCTGTACAGGGGCATGGGTTATCGGCGTTGCGGGGCCAAAGGCCTGCTGCTACCAGCGACCTCCCTTGGTTTGTGGAGGCCCAGATGAGAATCGTCTTCATCGGAGCGGGAAGTGTGGTGTTCACGAGGAACCTCACGCGAGACATCCTCACGTTCCCGGAGCTTCAAGACGGCGAGATCGTGCTCATGGACATCGACGCCGACAGGCTCTCGCGTGCCCTAAAGCTCGTGAACCGGATGGCCGAGACGGCCGGGTCACCGGTGCGTGTCTTGGCTACGACGGATCGCCGCCAAGCCCTCAAGGGGGCCGACTACGTCGTCATCACGATCCAGGTAGGTGGGAAGGCCCAGTGGGAGGCCGACATATGCATCCCGGAACGCTACGGCGTGGGCCAGTGCGTGGGCGACACCATCGGCCCGGGTGGGATCTTCCGCGGTCTCAGGCACCTGGCCGTCTTCGACGGCCTGATAGAGGACATGACGCAGCTGTGCCCGAGGGCGCTCGTCCTGCAGTACTCCAACCCCATGGCCATCCTCACCTGGCGCACGGCGCTCTCGGGGCTGCGGGTGGTTGGCCTTTGCCACTCCGTCCAGGGCACGGCCCGTCTTCTCGCCGGGTACTGCGAGGTCCCCTACGAGGAGCTCAGCTACTGGGTGGCCGGGATCAACCACCAGGCCTGGTTCCTCACCCTCGAGCACCGGGGCGAAGACCTCTACCCCCGCCTGCGGCTGCAGCTCGACAACCCCGGGACGCTCGCCTTGGAGCCTGTGCGTTTCGAGCTCATGCGCCGCTTCGGCTACTTCGTGACCGAGTCGAGCGGACACGCCTCGGAGTACCTGCCCTACTTTCGCAAGCGGCCCGACCTTCTCGCTTCTTTGGTGGAGACCTTCGAGTCGGCCGGGTCCGACTACTCGGCGTGGTTCGGTTACGGCCAAACGGGTGGTTGCGTTTCCAGCATGCGAATCATCGAGTCCGGTTACGAGCAGGAAGTTGCGCGCCAGATCGCCGGCACCGAGCCGATCGAGCTCCGCCGTTCGGACGAGTACGGCGCCCTCATCATTCACGCCGCCGAGACGGGCACCCCCCTTCGCATCAACGGCAACGTGCCCAACCAAGACCTCATCACCAACCTGCCCGCCGGGGCGTGTGTAGAGGTCCCCTGTCTGGTTGACAACGGTAGCGTCCACGCTTGCGTCGTGGGGGACCTCCCACCTCAGTTGGCCTCCTTGAATCGGAGCAACGTCGCCGTGCAGGAGCTAGTCGTCAAGGGGCACCTCGAGCGAAACCGGGAGGCCATCTACCAGGCGATGGCGCTTGACCCGTTGACCGCTGCGGTCTGTTCCCTGGAGGAGATATGGAAGTTGACCGACGACATGTTCGCGGCGAACCAGCCCTGGTTGACCCAGTTCTGAAAGGCGTTGCCGATCGTCAGCGAGGGTGTTCGAATCGAGTGCGGACCTTCGTTCGCCGTGCCTTCGGGTCGACTACGAACCTGGAGGCCATCCGCCGACCCGGTTGGGACGTCGCAGCGGTGCACTCATTGCCGAGCCCAGTGCTTGAGGTGTCGTCAGTGGATCGCTCTTGTTGCAATCTGGGTACCGAACGTACATTGCCCACGGGAGGTTGACCATGAACTATCGAAACCTGGGTAAGACCGGTCTGCAGGTATCCGAACTGGGTTACGGAGCCTGGGGGATCGGAAAGACCATGTGGCTCGGTGCTGACGACGACGAGTCGTTGCGGTCACTGCACAGGGCTTTCGACCAAGGCGTGAACTTCGTCGACACCGCCCTCGGCTACGGGAACGGCCACAGCGAGAAGCTGGTTGGCCGGGTGGTGCGAGAGGCCCGGGAGGTTGTTCATGTTTCCTCGAAGATACCTCCAAAGAACCTGAAGTGGCCCGCTCCCCGAGGAGTATCGGCTAGTGAGGCCTTTCCCTCGGAGTGGGTCGTGGAGTGCACCGAACGAAGCCTCGTGAATCTTGGACTCGAGACGATCGATGTGCAGCAGTTCCACGTGTGGTCCGACGAATGGGTCGGCCAAGGCGACTGGATGGACGCGATCGAGCGCCTTCGTTCACAGGGCAAGATCGGCTATTTCGGCATCTCCGTGAACGACCACGAACCGGCCAACGCGTTGGCCCTCGTGAACTCAGGGATTGTCGACACTGTTCAGGTCATCTATAACCTCTTCGACCAGAGTCCCGAGGATGAGTTGTTCCCGGCGGTAGTCGACCAGAATGTCGGTGTCATAGTTCGAGTGCCCTTTGACGAGGGAGCTTTGACCGGCAAGGTCAATCCTAAGACGAAGTTCCCGGAAGGTGACTGGCGCAACGGATATTTTGGCGGCAACCGCAAGGAGGAGGTCTGGAAACGCGTTCAGGCCATCGCGCGAGACCTCGGCGTCCCAGTTGACCGCCTTCCCGAAATAGCTCTGCAGTACTGCCTTTCGCAGCCCGCGGTATCGACCGTCATTGCTGGCATGCGTTCGCCGCGCAACGTCGACGCCAATGTCCGTGCGGCCCAGCTTGGGCCCTTGTCGGCCGAGAAGCTCGAAGTCCTCCGTCGGCACCGCTGGGTGAGAAACTTCTACCAGGCCCCTTAACTGACTCTTCTCAACGAACTGGGGCACGTGAGCAACTGACCGCGCCCGGATAGGTATCCACCGGCGCGTCAATGGTGTGCACCCCATCCATAAGCGTCGTCAGCCAGCCAGTTGGCACTCGCGGATGACGCGTGCCTCACAAGTCGACACCGATCGGGAGCTGATGGCCAAGCCCTGCGAGTTCGGCGGTCGATTGCGGGCTGCGATGCTCGCGGTCGGCGCTGCATCGCTTCGTCCCGCTCGTCGAGGGCCCGAGCCATATCCGGATCGGTAACGCCAACTGCTCGCGGAATCAGCCCTGAGATGAAGTTCGATGCCGCGTGGTGCCTCGACCCTGCGGCTTGTGCCCAGCAGCTGAGACCGCGCGATCAACGCGCGACCAAGGCAGTCGCAGGCGAAGGCAGCAAGAGCAAAAATATCTGCTGAGCTGCACAAATACGGGTGGAGCTGAGGGGATTTGAACCCCTGACCCCCTGGTTGCAAACCAGGTGCTCTGCCAGCTGAGCTACAGCCCCGCGTGCTATCAGCCTAGGCGCCAGACAGGACTCGGTTGGTTGGCGCCGGCGTATCGCCTTGACACGGAGGCGGCACGCCGAGACCTGCCGACCGGGCGGAAACCGCCATTACCCTTGAGGCGTGCCCGGCATGCCCATGGAAAGGGTCTACTTCAATTTGCATACCGCACTGCTCGACTGGCAGTTCGGGCCCTTCCCGCTGCTCATCCTCGCAGCCTGCGTCTCGGCGGCCATCTGGTACCTCCGGGCCGACTGGGCGCTCGCAACTCGGGGGCGCAAATGGAAGGCGCAGCGGACCATCTCGTTCTTCGCCGGCCTGATCACTGTCGACCTCGCACTCCAGTCGCCGGTCGCGACCTTGACCGGCTCTTACTTCGAAGCCCACGTCATCCAACATCTTCTTCTCATGATGATCGCCCCGGCGCTGCTGTCGATGGGCGCTCCCATGACCCTGATCCTGCAAACCTCGAGCCGCCGCACCAAGACCAGATGGCTCCGCCTCTTTCACAGCCAGGGTTTCGCAGTCCTTTCGCATCCCCTCGTGGTCTGGGTGCTTTATTACGGCGTCATGCTTGCTTTCTTCCTCACGCCTCTCATCGGCTTCGCGATGAACCACATGTGGCTCATGGACATCATCAACCTGAGCTTCCTGTTCGGAGCCACGTTGTTCTGGTGGCCGATGATCGGGCTCGACCCGATCCCCCGGTGGGGAGCCAGCTATCCAATTCGGATGGTCAACCTCTTGATCGGGGTGCCCCTTGAGTCGTTTCTCGCCATTGCCCTGCTCAGTTCGCGCCAAACGATTGCGCCCATGTACAGCCTGGCGAGCACTCACGCGGGAGCCGGCGTCCTCTGGGTGCTGTCGGAACTACTCACAGTCGCCGCCGTCATCCCGATCTACTTCCAGTGGATGGCCTCGGAGGACCGCAAGACCGCGCGCGAGGACGCTCGCCTCGACGCCGAAGCGGCCCGGTCGGTGCCAACCGAACTACATGACACAACGCTGCGCGCCAAGGACCTGCCCACCGGGTGGAATGACTTTCGGCCCAGCGCGTCCTGATCACTGACAACGCTTCGCCCGGTTCTGATCGCTTCCTCCCTCCCTTTCTTCCTAAGGGTCGAATCGCCGTAGCCGGTCCTAGATGAGACCTGTGATCGCCAGCAGGAGCGCTCGCGTGGTCACTGCACCGAAGAGTGACGCGGTAGCGTTTCGGAAAGAACGACTGGAGGACGAGGCACGTGGTGCCAGGGCACCCAGACGCGGGGCCGGCGACGAGCCGGCCGGCGGTCACCCCTTTCGAGTCAAACACCCAGAGCTCTGGTGACGGCGCGAGCGACGGCCGAGGTGGCACGGCTATCACAGCTGAGATCCCTGCCGTACCGGTCGCCCCGGCCTATGGCGTGCTGCTGCCGGACGGTTCGATCTGGTACCCGGGCTCGAAGCGAAAGCTCCCGGCGCCGAGCCTTCTCCGAATAACGGTCTGGACGCTTGCCTTCCTCGTCGCGATCGGTGGCGCGGGACTCATCGTCGAGCACTACCAACCCTCCTGGATGGATCCTCTCCGTCACGTGGTGGGCACGCCAGGCCAGTCGCCCGGTCCCGGCAGCAGCACAGTCACCACCCGCCCGGCGCCCGTCTCCGACAAGCTCCAACAGACATCGCAGACGACGAACTCGGTCACGTACTCCGTCCCTGGCAGCCCCTACGTGCTGGCGATCAAGACGACGCAACGGTGCTATGTCGTGGTGAAGTCACTCGAGAACGGGACGGACCTGTTCGGCTCGACAATTGCTGCCGGTACGACGCAGTCGGTCCTCGTACCGAGCGGGTCGACAACCTTGGAGGCTTTTGCCGGAGGGTCGTCCCTTTCGGTCAGCGTCCAGGGCAGGCCAGTCGGCACCGTCGCTGTGCTCCGCTACGCCGTCACTTACAACTTCCGTCCGACCAGCTCGTGAGCCACGGCCGCCAAGTGGCGACGGGCGGGGATCGGAACATCGCGCGTCAGCGGCGTTTCTGGACCCGCCGAGCGGTGAGCTGGGACCATGGCGCTGGCAGCAATCCGGGTCTCGTCAAGGTCGTAGAGCGCGTGCTGGCCGAGGCGCGCCCGACTCCTGAAGCGCTCGCCGTCGATCTCGGTTGTGGATCGGGGCAGGTCACGCTCGCTCTGGCCCAACGCTGCAGGACTGTGCTCGGGGTCGACGTGAGCGAGGAGATGATCACCTTGCTGCTCGAGAACGCCGAGCGCGAGGGCGTCTCGAACGTCGAGGGACGCGCCGTGCCAATCGAGCGCCTGGGACTGTCGGAAAGCTCAGTGGACCTGGTGGTCTCGAACTACGCCCTCCACCATCTCCGCGACAGGGACAAGCAGGCCGCCGTCAACGAGGCGTTCAAGTGGCTGCGCCCTGGCGGCATGCTCGTGATAGGCGACATGATGTTCGGACGCGGCGGCGATGCCAGGGACCGCGAGATCATCGGTTCGAAGCTGACCTTGCTCCTCCGCAAAGGCCCCGGAGGTTGGTGGCGGATCCTCAAGAATGGTGGTCGTTACGTAATCCGGTTTCAAGAGCGGCCGATTTCGATGTCCGCGTGGGTGGAGATGTTCAACAAGGCGGGTCTCGTCGACGTCGAGGCCATCCCCGTCGTGAACGAAGCAGCGGTCGTGCGGGGAACCAAGCCCAAACGGCGCTAGGAGCTCGCCAGGAACTTGACCAGCTCGGGAACGAACCTGGCCGCGTCGATCGTGCCGACTCCCGATGCGAGGTCGTAGCCGCGCAAAGCCGGGAAGCCGGTCACAGTCATGAGTTTGCCGTCCTGTGTGAACGAGACCGTGTTGTTGCCTTTGGTGACGTCCACGATGCCTGCCGCCCGCGAGGCCGACAAAGCGTAGAGGGCTGGGTTGAGGAGTCCCAGCGGGTGACCTGCCTCCTGATCGGCAAGCGCCACGATGCCTGCGAATAGGGGCGTCGCTTCGCTCGTGCCGCAGGCCGGGTACCAGCCTGGGTCTTCTCCGGGGAAGCTCTGGTAGGTATCGACCGCCCCGTTGCAGGCTGCGCTCATGGAGATGTCCGGCACGCCACGATGCTGGCCCACGATTGATGCCACGCCGTCCTGGTAGCTGGGTCGCTCGAAGATGATCGACCTGCCACCGCCACTGGCTTGCGGAGTCGGATTGCTGCTCCCCGCGACGTAGCCTGTGACTGCCGAAGCATAGGTGTCGTTCCAAACGCTGTCGGGAGACGTGCGGCGGCCCTCCGCGTCGAGATGCAACCGTGTGCCGCCGACTCCGGTCACGAGGGGGTCGCTGTCCGGCCACGACGTGACCGGGAAGTCGTAATAGGTGGAACCGTCGGGTCCGACATCGGCCGCGCCAGAGTCACCCGAAGCCGCGAGCACGGTCACGTTGTTGGTGCTTTCAGCAGCGTCAACGTATGCGGACCGCAGTGCCAGCAACGCTTGTGCAGTGGGAAAGGTCTGTTCGGTGGCACCAAAGCTCTGGCTGATGACACCGCCCATGTGGTGCTTGATGACGTACAACTCCGCCGCAACGATCTGGGGGAACCCGTTGGTCCCTTCGGTCTCCGAAGTCGGGGTCTCTACTAGCAGGATGCTCGCGCCCGGCGCCATGGTGTGTGCCCACTCGACGTCGAGGGTTGCCTCGCCGGCCCAGCCCTCGCGGTCGGCTGACGCCTTGTAGGGCGGGACAGCTCCGGCAGGATGGATCACAGTGAGCGAGGGTGGGGCCGGCAAGTGGAAAGTCCTGTCGAAGACGGTCAGGTCGTGACCGATCGTCGGCGAGCCGAATGAGTCGACGATGACAATCGTCTGTCCGGCGCCGTCAATGCCCGCCCCGAACAACGGCCCCAGGTTGTAGGCCCGTTGTATCTGGGCGGGCTCGTAGCAGGCGATGCCCGCGCTCTTCTCACAGGCGGACGTGCTCGGCGGGCTCGACAGGGCCGAACCGATGTGGACTGCCTCGGGTTGAAGGACGACCGCGTTCGGCGGGATGGAGAGCGCTGGGGTGACCGCATGGGGTCCGGTGGAAACCGTCCCGGCCGCGAAGGCGGCTGCCGAAACAGTCACGAGGATCGCCGCGATACCCCAAAGTCTCGTCCGGTTCATCGATCTCCTCGTGCACTCGGTCCTCTTGAGCGTCCGGCAGCGATCGTAACCGAGGACCGCTTTCGACCCTTGCCGGCGACTCGGGGCTCGTCAGGCTACGAGAACACAACAAGGGACAGCGCCTTTCCCGCACCAGTCGCATGGCGTCGCCCTCACGGGCGTCGAGGAGCAAGGCCCTTCTTGCAGCCCTAGCTCGTGATCCATCCGTCCAGTGGAGGCGCGTAAGGACGGGCCGCAAGAACCCGCCTACGCGCTGTGCCCAGGTATCCCTCATCGATGTCGTAACCGACGTAACGACGACCGGTCTCGACGGCCGCCACTGCGGTCGAGCCTGAACCAAGGAACGGATCGAGAACAAGGTCGTCGAGATAGGTATAGAGCTCGATGAACCGCCTCGGCAGCGCGACCGGGAAGGGAGCGGGATGTGACACGCGGCGAGCAGATTCCGACGGGATCTCCCATACAGACAGGGTCGCGGCGAGGAACTCATCCCGAGTGATCGTGCTGACTCCTTTGCGCGCTCGGCTCCATCGCTCCTTGCTGAAGCAAAGGCAGTACTCGTGCAAATCGCGGAACGTCGGATTGGACGCCGATCGCCAGCTGCCCCACGCACAGGACCCAGAAGCTCCCCTGGCCTTCAGCCAGATGACCTGACCCCGAGGAAGGAACTTAAGGTCCTCCATGATTGCAGTGACGTGATCCGTCAGCGAGACGTACGGTCGGCGCCCGAGGTTGGCGACGTTCACTACGGCCCTTCCGCCCGGTTCGAGAACCCTATAGGTTTCCTTGAACACCGCGTGCAGGAGTGCAAGGTAGTCGTCGAAGCTCAGGTCCGAGTCGTATTCCTTGCCCACGTGGTAGGGCGGCGACGTGACCATTAGGGCGACGCAGTCATCGGGAAGCTCAACCATTGTCTCAGCGGAGCGGGCATAGAGGCCGTTTGGGACGACCTCCTGAGATGGAGCTCGGTCCCAGGTCGTCTCGACGTCCTTCAAAGCGCGACCGTAGAACGGAGACGAGTCGTGGCCTTCTCGCTTGCCCACCCCAAAGCGCGTAGTCCTCGTCGCCATCGGCCCTTCCTTCTCATGGTGATGCCGACTCGAAAGGTCGACCCTCCGTGTGACGACTTCTCGCGTGGAGGCTAACACCGGGGGCCAGGATCCCCCATGTCAAAGCAGCGTGCGCTGGCCTCGCCTGAAGGAGCGACGACCGCGGGACAAGCTCAGCAGTGGCTTTCGGGGCTGGCCTCCTAACTCAACCAGACATCCTCTAAGCGGTATGCCCCACCTGGGTTCACGGCGAACCCGTGCAACGTCGGCTGCCACGCGTAGATATTCGGTGGGTAGTCCAGTGCGACATAAGGTGCGTCCTGGGCAACCAGCGCCTGTATCTGCGCGTACAACGCGGCGCGTTTCGCGCTGTCGAACTCGGTCTCGGCCTCTCGCACGAGCGCGATGGCCTTCGGGTCGTCGTAATAGGTCCAGAACGAATGTGATCCGCCGTCCTGCACGTCGACCTGGAACGACGCCATCTCGTCGGGGTCGCTGATGTCGTTCGTCGCGCCGTTGATCATCGCCTCGTAGTTGAAGGCCTCGAACGCTGCGGTATAGGCGGCGTCGTCGAGCTGCTGAATCGAGACGTTGATCTTCAGCGGCTTGAGCTCCTGTTGGATGATCGTCGCCGCCTCGACGTACTGGGTGTTACCGCTGGGCACGAGGATCGAGGTCGAAAAGCCGTGCGGGTAGGCCGACTGCGCAAGCTCGGCCTTGGCAGCAGCGAGGCTGTGGCCAAGAGTAGGGACCCTGGCGTAGTACTGCAGGCTCGGTGGGAAGAACGAGTTCCCCGGTTCGGCGGTCCCGAAGGTCGTGACCTTGGCGAGCTGTGCGATGTCGATGGCGTGGTTGATCGCCCTTCGAACGTGGCGGTCCTTGTACTGCGGGACCTTCTCGTTGAAGAACAGCAGGTCGACGGCCCAGGACCCGAAGGCCTCCAGGACCAGAGCCGGGTTCGCCTTCAAGGCGGTCACCTGGGCCGGCGGGACCGCCGAGATCACCTGGACCTGCCCGGCCTTGAGCTGGAGCACACGCTGGTTGTCATCGGATATGTAGCTGAAGTTGACCTCGTCGAGATAGGGCTTTCCGGGCTGCCAGTAGTTCTTGTTCCTCGTCAGGACCGCACTCCCGCCCTTGACGAAGGACTTGAGCACGAAGGGCCCCGTGCCGACCGGATTGGCGAAGAAAGCGGACTCGCTCTGGCCACCGAAGTTGCTCGGCAGGATCGAATTGGCGAAGACCGAGATGTCCGACAGGAAGGGTGCCCACGGCTGGGAAAGCTCGAAGGTGACGGTGCGCGAGTCGGTTGCTTTATAGGACTTGATCGCGAAGTCCAAGAAGCTGAGCGGTCCGTCGGCGTCGGTGGCAGCGCGATGGATCGAGAACACGACGTCCTCCGCGGTCACAGGTTTGCCGTCGGAGAACCTCACGCCCGGCCGGAGCGAGAAGGTCCAGGTCTTCCCGTCAGAGCTCACCGTGTGTCCCCGCGCGAGCCACGGGGTGAGCGTGCCCTGAGGGCTGGTGATGTACAGGGGCTCGAAGATCTTGTCGAGTGTGTAGACGTCACCTTCGACGATCGAGTTCGCCGGGTCCAGCTGGGTCGGTCCCGTCTGGCGGCCGAAGTTCAACGTGCCGCCGAGCTTGGGTGCGGCCCCGCCGGGCTTGCCGGACGTGGTGGGAGCGGCCGAAGCGAAACTGCCGTAGGCGGCTAGAAGCGGGCTCGCACCGACCACGCCCGCACCGACCACGCCGAAGCGGAGCATCTCACGTCGGCTGTAACGCCGCCGGTTGTCGTTCGGTGTCGCCCGATCATCTGCTGCCCGTCGACTTGTCACGTTCTACCTCCGTTCGCGGTTGCGCTCGCTCCGGCTATTCAGCTTGACCGCACCAACCTATAAATCCGATCAGATTACTCAGATTAATGTAGTTGTCGCCTTGGCGGCACGCAAGCGCGGGTGCATCACAGCCGGTGCACCGAGTTGGAAGACGCCGGTCACTTCGCCAGGTTCGCTCAGCTGCGCCAGATCGGTGGGCTCGTGATCAAGCACGATCGCGTCGAACTGATAGCCCGGGGCGATTCGTCCGAGGCGGTCCCCGACCCCGCAGAGCTCGGCTCCCACCGAGGTCGCTGCCAACAGTGCCTCTTCGACGCTCAGCCCGGCTCGACGCAACGACGCGAGCTCGGAAAGGTTGCGCCCGTGATCGTCGCGATGACCGAAGTCGCTGCCGAGCGCGACTTTCACACCCGCAGCCCGGGCGATCCGGACGGCTTCACCAAGGTGTTCGCCGACCTCGATCGCCCGCGCCGCACGGCCTGGGTCAAGCCCACCTGCGCGTGCCAGCGCCACGAGTCGCTCGTAGATGGCAAGCGTCGGGACGAGAAAGCACCCGCGCGTGGCCATGGCCGCCGCGTCGGCCTCGGTGAGGAAGACCCCATGCTCGATGGAGCGGGCGCCGGCTTCGATCGCCCAACCGATAGCGTCGCCACCGAGCGCGTGCACCATGACGGAGCGACGCCGGCAACCGGCCTCCCGCACGGCAACGACGATGTCCTCGAGCGACAGCTCAGGGTCGAACCCACCATCTGATGTCGCCAACACGCCTCTTGTGGCAACAAGCTTGATCCAGTCTGCTCCTGAGCGAAGAACGAGGCGGACGACCTTGCGCATCTCCTCGGGGCCGTCGGCGAGATGCGGCGGTCTCCCCGGGTAATCCGGCATCGAGTAGTCCACCGAACATTCCAGGCCGGGGCCGGTCAAGAAACCGTCCGTGTGGCCCCCGGTCGAGCCGATCCCGACAACCGAGACCTGCATTGTGGGCCCGGGCACATGCCCGGCCGTTACCGCGTCGCGTACGCCCGCATCAGCGATGCCGGCGTCGCGCACGAACGTGACGCCTGCAGAAAGGGTGCGCCGCAGAACGCCGGCCGTCTCGAGAACCCGTCGCGAGAACGGTGTGCGCAGGAGCTCGAGGGTGTCGAAGCTCGACAGACCAGTGTGGACGTGGCAGTCGAAGATGCCAGGCAGCAGCCACAGTCCGTCGCCGTCGAGCGCAACTTGGCTCGCGCCAGGCGAAAGGTTCCGCCCCACTGCCACGACTACTCCATGCTCCACAACAACGTCCATCGGGCCGACGAATCCTCCGGCTTCGTCCAACACGCTCGCGCCACGGATGAAGATGTCCGGTGCGCTGTGGCGGATGCGCGGCGCCGAGGCGCTCTGTCTGTCGCTCGCGTTCACTTGTCGAGGAGGACCTCGGCTGCCGCAGCGAGGACCGCCACGTGGTCGTCCACTCTGAGGAGACCCGCGCCCATTGTGTTGAGGCAAAGGTGGGTCGCACCGGCACTCCGCCACAGCTCGCCCTGATGCTCGAGGTACGCGAGGTCACCCTCACCGACGTTGACGAACCCCTCCATACCGATTGCTGCCGGGTCCCGCCCCACCGCTAGTGCTCCCCGTTCGATGACAATGACTGCCGCGTCGAGCTGTGGCCCAGGGGCGACCAGCGGAAACCAGCCGTCCGCGAGCTGACCGACACGCCGCAGCGCGCGAGGTGACGTGGCTCCGAACCAGATCGGGATCGGCCGCTGGACCGGCAAAGGGGCGAGGCCGGCCGCGGTCACTCTCTCGAACTTGCCTTCGAAAGTCACCGACTCCTCTGTCCACAGCCGGCGCATGAGTCCGACCTGCTCGGCAATTCGTTCGCCTCGGTTCGAGAAGTCCTTGCCAAGGGCCTCGTACTCCACGGCGTTCCACCCGATCCCGACCCCGAGACGGAAACGGCCTCCCGAGAGCAGGTCGACCTCTGCCGCCTGTTTCGCGACGAGCGCGGTCTGTCTCTGAGGAAGGATCACAATCCCGGTCACGAGCTCGAGAGACGAGATGGCCGCCAAGTAGCCGTAGAGGACGAACGGCTCGTGAAACGTGCTCTGCAAGTTGTACGGACCGCTCCAGCCCGTGTGCACTCTCGTATCAGCGCCGAGCACATGGTCGTACGCGAGGACGTGGTGATAGCCGAGCTCGGAGACAGCCTCGGCGTAGGTGCGAACCGCGCCGCGATCCACGCCGATCTCGGTCTGAGGGAACACCACACCGATCTTCATGCCGCGACGACCGTGCTCGGAAAGGCGCGAAACGGCAGTTCTTCAGGTGACACGGGCGCAGCGTAGCGCCGCCCGTTCGGTGCATGGTCCGCAGACTCGGCACCTTCGTCGCGGACTTGGCTGTGAATTGGCGGTGACCTTCTCAGTCAGGGGCGCCATCTGAACGCCGAGGTGCCGTCCACTGCTATGCACAAGCCCTGCGACGAGCACGAGACCGATTCGAGAGGGACGCCCGGGTCGATGTTGTCGGGGGACGACCACCTGTTGCTGCTGTAGGTGAGCGCGTCGCCTTTGGAGTCCACGGCGGCACAGAAGCTCGCCGCCGGACAGGAGACAGAGGTGAGCCCACCTCCGTTCGGGTCGATGCTGAGTGGTTTGGACCAGCTCCTGTCTTGGTAAGTGATGGCGTGGAAGCTGCCGTCAACCGCCTCGCAAAAGCTGGCAGTCGGGCAGGAGACAGAGGTGATCCCGCCTCCGTTCAAATCGACGCCAAACGGGGACGACCATGCCGTGCCGTTGTAGGTGGTGGCGTTGCCATGGAGGTCCGCCGCCGCGCAGAAGCTCACCGAGGCACAGGTGACAGAGGTGAGTCCGCCTCCGTTCGGATCGATGCGCGAGGGGGGCGACCAGGACCTGCCCTTGTATGCAAGAACGTTGCCGCCCTCGTCCACGACGACACAGAAGCTTGCCGATGGGCAGGCGACAGAGGTGAGACCGCCTCCGCCTGGGTCGATGCTCACCGGCCTTGACCACTTCCTGGCTTGGTAGGTGAGGGCGTGAAGAGCACGGTCCACCGCCACACAGAAGCTCGACGATGGGCAGGCGACCGAGGTGAGACCGCCTCCTTTCGGGTCAATGCTGAGGGGGGACGACCATCTCGTGCCGTTGTAAGTGAAGACCTTGCCGTAGACGTCCACCGCGGCACAGAAGCTCGCTGACGGGCACGAGACAGAGGTGAGGCCGCCCCCTTTCGGGTCAATGCTGAGGGGGGACGACCACCTAGTGCCGTTGTAGGTGGTGGCGTTGCCATGGAGGTCCACCGCGGCACAGAAGCTCGCTGACGGGCACGATACAGAGGTGAGGCCGCCCCCTTTTGGGTCAATGCGGAGAGGCGATGACCAGGTCGCGCTCGCAGGGTTGTAAGTGACGACGTCCCCCCGAAGGTCCACTGCGACACAAGAGTCCTCCTTGGAGCACGAGACCGAGACGAGTATGCCCGTGCCCGGGTCGACAAGGTAGGGAGCAGACCAAGACCCGGACCTGTACGTCAGGGCGCTCCCGCCCTCGTCCACCGCGGCACAGAATTTCGGCGTCGAGCAGGAGATGGAGCTCACGTAGTACTCGCTCGAGTCGACGCTGACGGGTCTCGACCATGACGTGCCGTTGTAGGCGAGAACATTGCCCTCCGCGTCGACAGCAAGACAGAGGTTCGTGTTCGGGCAGGACACGGTGTCGAGGCCCTCTCCGCCCACGTCGACGTAACGAAGTCCTCCCCACGACCTGCCGTTGTAGCCGACGGCGAAACCGCCCCGGTCCACTGCGACGCAAAATGTCGGCCTGGCGCAGGATACCGAGGCCAAGCCGAATCCCGTCGAGTCGATCCTGACCGGTCTCGACCACAAGCCACGGTCGTAGGTCAGGGCGTCGTCGTTCTCGTCCACGGCGCCACAAAAACTGCTCGTCGGACAGGAAACAGATGTGAGCCCGCCTCCGTTGGGGTCGATGCTCTCGGGCGACGACCACGACTTGCCGTTGTAGACAAGGACGCTGCCGTTCGAGTCCACTGCGACGCAGAAGCTCGGCGTGGGACAAGAGACGGCCGCCGGCGCTCCGGTGAGGGGATCAATCGTCCCTCCAAAGGACCAGGCCGCGGCGCTGGGACCTGACGTACCCGCAGCTACCGGCCGAGCGCCGACGACCGCCGGGCACGTGACCGCTGCGACTACGGTCATCCCAACAAGAAGATGACCAAACATGCGCCGCGTCATCGTGGCTCCTCCTTTCTCGGTGCTCTTCGGACGACGCCAAGGCTGCGCTCAAAGAGCACTGGTCGGCACGCCAAGTGTCGCGTGACGAGCCGACGTGCCCGGTAATCGGACCCGGCCGCCAAGTGTGTGCTCCGCAGACGCGCAGCATCCCACATGCCCGCGCCGTCCGCCGGGCGGACAATCGGGGCACAGGGTCTAGGGATCCGATTCTTGCGAACGGGCTCTCGGTCTGTAGTCACGGCAATAGCTAGTATCCACGCCGTGCGGGCAACGCGAACAGGCAGCTCCTCGCCAGCGTGCGGTCGTTGAGAAAGGCCGCTACCCGTCTCACCAACGGGCGTCCGGCAACGGCAAAGATGAAGAGGTGAGCTCACTGGCAGCCTCGGGCGAGGCTTTCCGCCGCGTCTTTGGCCGGCCCCCGGAAGGAATCTGGTCGGCTCCCGGACGGGTGAACCTGATCGGCGAGTTCACCGACTACAACGACGGCTTCGTGCTGCCGCTTGCGCTACCTTTCGCCGCTCAAGCGTGCGCCGCACGTCGCGATGACGGAGTCGTGAGAATCGCCTCTGCCCAGCGCTCGCAAGACGGCGAGCTCTTGGTGGTCGAGGCCGTGCTGTCCCTGCTGAGGCCCGGGACGGCGAGCGGGTGGGCATCGTACGTCCTCGGCGTTGTCTGGGCGCTGCGCGAGGCCGGCATGGAAATGGCCGGCGTCGAGCTCCTGATTGACAGTGACGTGCCGATCGGGGCCGGCCTCTCGTCGTCCGCAGCGCTCGAGTGTTCTGCCGCGTTGGCGCTGCAGGACCTCTATGAGTTGCAGCTTTCCCGACAGGACCTGGCGCTTGTCGCCCAGAGGGCCGAGAACGAGTACGTCGGCGTCCCTACCGGCATCATGGACCAGACTGCCTCCTTGCTCTGCATGTCCGGTCATGCCCTGTTCCTCGACACGCGCACATTCGATGTGCGCCAGGTGCCCCTCGATCTCAAGCCCGTCGGCTTGACGCTGCTGGTGGTGAACACCGGCGTGAAGCACGCCTTAGGGAACTCCGCCTATGCAGATCGCGTCCGCGACTGCCGTCGCGCCGCCGAGGAGCTCGGCGTCACCGCGCTCCGCGACGTCGCGCCAGAGCACATCGATGCCGCTCTCGGTCAGATCGCCGACGATGTGGTACGGCGCCGGGCCCGCCATGTGATCAGCGAGCAGAGTCGCGTGCTCGAAGTAGTCCGGCTCCTCGAGTCCGGACGTCCCGCTGAAGTCGGACCGGTGCTCAGCGCGGGGCACCGCTCGTTACGCGACGACTACGAGGTCTCCTGCGCCGAGCTCGACACCGTCGTCGGCGTCGCGGTGGCCAACGGAGCGCTCGGTGCCCGAATGACGGGGGGCGGCTTTGGAGGTTCGGCCGTGGTGCTCGTCGAGCTCGAAAAGGCCGAAGCGGTCACGGTGGCTGTGGCAAAGGCCTTCGCAGCACGGGGCTACAACCCACCGCAGACCTTCGAGATCGTCGCCTGCGGTGGGGCCTCGCGAGTCGCCTAAAGTCCGACACGCTGCGTGCCCGCGCTGTGTCGTCGCCTGATGGATCGGCGCTGCAGACCCGCAACCTGCACTCACAGCAGCGAACGGGTCTTCGGTCCGGCGTCCTGAGCTTGGCCTTGACCGGGTTCTCGACGTCTCTCAACCGGCCGGATTCACCCACGACTCGCCGGCGGGTTGAACCTCGTGATGGGCATGGCGAAGCTCTCCCCGCCGCCGTCAGTGCCGCACTGAGTGCCCAGCGCCAGCGTGGTCGCAGTACTTGCCAAGAAAATTTGTTGCTGTTAGGTTTCCTAATTCGATAGGCAGTTTGGATGCAAGCCCAGTCCGCGCGAGAGCACGGATGATTTCGGCAAGAAACTGGAGGGCAGCATGGCAAAGGACATACCCGAGGAAATCAGCAGCACGCAGCGAGAGTTTTCCAGGCGGCGCTTCCTGCGCAACGCTGGCGCAGTGGCTTCGTTGCCGCTGCTCGGAGGCGTTGCCGGGATCCTGGGTTCGGAGGGAGCCGGTGCGCAGACCTACAAGCGCAACAGCGAACATCCGTTCTTCGCGCCACACCAGAAGTACCACTTCACGATGGTCAACCACGTGACGACGAACCCGTTCTTCACAGCGACTATTTACGGTTGCGAAGACTTCTGTGCCCTTACAGGTTGCACCTTCACCTGGACCGGCTCGGAGACCTCGGTCCCCGGCCAGATGGTCTCGGCCATGGACAGCGCGATCGCCTCGAAGACCAACGGCATCGGCGTGTGTCTCATCGACAACACGGCCTTCAACACTCCGACGGACAACGCGCTCAGCGCCGGCATTCCTGTGATTGCCTACAACGCCGACGTGGGTGTGGGCTTCGTCAACAACCGGATGGCCTATGTCGGCCAGTCGAACCTGACAGCCGGAGCGGCAGTCGCGAAAGCGGCTCTCGCTTTCGCCTCGCCAGCCCTGAAGAAGGGCGACCTCGTCGCCGGCATCATCGCCACCCCCGGTACTGAAAACATCCAGCCGCGGATCGACGGAGCGAAGCCGGTCTTCTTGGCGGCGGGCATGGACTTCATAGAGGTCGGGACCTCGCCCACGGTAGGCGCGCCCGAGTACAACGCGATTTCGTCGTGGTACAGCGGCCACAAGGACGTGAAGTTCATGATGACCGTCGACAGCGGCGACTCCGATGCGCTCGCGACGTTCATCGTCAACGAAAAGCTGAAGGGCAAGGTGGGCGGCTCCGGGTGGGACACCGGAATCCCGGTGATGGACGCCATCAACACCGGCGCCCTACTCCAGACGGTCGACCAGCAGGCTTACCTGCAAGGCTTCGACACCCTCATGCAGTTGTTCCTCTTCAACATCTCCGGCGGCTTGATGAAGCCGACCGACGTCAACACGGGCACCGCCATCGTCGTCAAGTCGACAGTTGGGCCGTACCTGAAGCTCAACCGCTGGGAGGGCACCGCTAGCGCAGAAACGGTGACTGCGCCGCCCGCGCACATCCCCTACTAGGAGACAAAGAGACGGCCAGGTAAGAAAACCTATAAGAGGTCGCCTCAGAAATGGCCTACTCCGTAACAAGCCCGGCCGAGCCCCAAGGCTCGGCCGGGCCGCAGATTACCCCCGCGTCGGTCGGGCCACCGATAGTTGGTTGGCGCCGGTACCTGTGGCGGGCTTTTGTCGCGCAGCGCGAAATCACCCCACTCCTCATCACGATCGCGCTGTTCATCTTCTTCACGATCGACTCGCCGAACTTCCTGACCTCCCTCGGCCTTAACTCTGCTGCGGGCTTTGCCGGGCCGTACGGAGCGCTCGCCGTGGGCGAGGTGCTCGTGCTTGTGCTGGGAGAGATCGATCTCTCGGCGGGACAGGTCTTCCTCTTCTCGCCATGGGTCATGTACTGGCTCTGGACGCTCGGGGTTCCCACGGGCTGGGCCATCGCCGCCGCTCTCGTCGTATGTATCGGGATCGGGGCGATCAACGGCATGATCAACGTGTTCTTGAACGTGCCGTCGTTCGTCGGGACCTTGGCGACGAACTTCATCCTGTACGGGCTCGTGCTCATCTTCTCGAACGACACGGAGGCGACGCCCGTCCCCGGAGCGCTCCCGCCGCAGACGTCGAGCGTGACTCCGCACGTGGGCTTCTTCGGCCAGATGTTCGGAGTCTGGGAGTGGTCCGAGATCATCTGGGTCGTGGCCATCGCACTGGTTGTCCAGTTCGTGTTGAGGCGAACACGCTTCGGCATTCGTGTCATCGCGACGGGCGGCAACCTGCTGGGTGCCGCCGAGGCCGGCGTGCCGGTGCGGCGCGTGAAGATCCTCTGCTTCGTGATGTGCTCGTTCCTCGCCGGGCTCGTCGGAATCGTCGACGCGATCAAGTACGGCAGCTTGGACCCGGGTAACCCCGGCGTCAACTACATCCTCTACGCCGTGGGTGCCTGTGTCATCGGAGGAACTGCCCTCACCGGCGGCCGGGGCACTGTGATCGGTGCCTTCATCGGTGCCATCCTGATCGGCATCCTGCAGGCGGGCCTTAACATCATCGGGATCAGCACCAACGACTTCTTCGTGTACATCGGCGTCATAATGATCGTCGCGATGACCCTGAACGGGTGGCTCGACCGCCTGGCCGCGCGTACGCGGACGGGCTAACAGAGGGGACGAGAGATGATGAACGACATCCCCGGGCCGGTCGGAGCCCCGGAACGCACTCCCGACATATCCGAAACTTCCGAAGTAGTCCTCGAAGTCCAAGGCGTGACGAAGAGCTTCGGACCGCTCTCGGTGCTCCGCGGCATAGACCTCGCCTTGCACTCGGGCGAGGTGCTTGGCCTGGTCGGCGACAATGGCGCAGGCAAGAGCACGCTCGTCAAGATCTTGAGCGGGTACTCGTCGCAAGACTCGGGCCGTCTCCTTGTCAGGGGTCGTGAAGTGCATTTCAAGTCGGTTGAGGATGCCTCCGCACACGGGATCGAGACGGTCTACCAGGACCTCGCACTCATTCCCCAGCTGCCCGTCTTCGAGAACCTCTTCCTCAACCACGAGATCCTCCACTTCGGGCCCTTCCACGTGCTCAACAAGCACAAGATGCGCGAGCTCACCAAGCGCTACCTCGACGACATCAACGTCAGCGTGCCGAACCTTAACGCCGAGGCGGGCCAGCTCTCGGGAGGTCAGCGGCAGGCGATCGCCGTAGCGCGAGCAACGAGGACAAACGCCTCCATCCTCCTCCTCGACGAGCCGCTGGCGGCCATGGGCGCACGCGAGTCACGGCTCATCATCGACCTCGTGAGGAGTCTCGCCAAGAGCAGGAATGTATCGATGATCATCATCGACCACAACTTCGCTCACCTCTTCGAGCTCTGCGACCGTGTCAACGTTATGCAAGGTGGTCGCATCACCATCGACCAGCTCACCAAGGACACCTCGCTTGAACAGCTGACGGAGCTGATGGTGACCAGCTACCGCTCGCAACTGCAGGCGGCCATCGAGTCCTGACCTGTGCGCCCGGCAAGGCCCGGCGCCAGCCAGCCGCTGGACACGTGGCTGAAGGGCCCGAGCCCAGCAGCGGAGCGGCAGGTGGCGGCTCTGTTGCAACTCCGTTCCGCTGCCATCGGACGCGCGGGCGTGCCATCAGCCACTACGACGGCCTTTAGACCCAACGGGCGTCGTCAGGTGTCACCGCGCCAAGCCCTGGGCGAGCCGATAGTAGGCCTGGTTCCAGCGAAGCTCGTGCCTGAAGCTCTCGGTCGTCGTGGTCTCCGCGATGCGGACGAGCTCGACACCGGAGATCTCCGCGAAGTCCTCGAGAGTCTCGACGGCCACCGCGGTGCTCAACGCGGTGTGATGCGGACCACCGGCCATGAGCCACGACTCTGTTGCGGTCGAGAAGTTGGGAGCGGGCTTCCAGACCGCCCGGGCCACCGGGAGCTTCGGCAGCGGCGCGTCGGGAGGCACGATCTCGATCTCGTTCGCGATGAGGCGGAACCGGTCGCCGAGGTCGACGAGCCCGACCACGAAACCCTTGCCCGGCAGGGCGTCGAAGACGAGCCGGACCGGATCGGAGCGGTTGCCGATGCCGAGCGGGTGGATCTCACAGCTCGGCGTCCCGGCCGCAATGGATGGGCAGACCTCCAGCATGTGCGCACCGAGAACCTTCGGCTCGCCGGGACCGAGATGGTAGGTGTAGTCCTCCATGAACGAGGTGCCACCGCTCTGGCCCTGGCCCATGACCTTCAGGATCCGCACGAGCGCCGAGGTCTTCCAGTCGCCCTCGCCGCCGAAGCCGTAGCCATCGGCCATGAGGCGCTGCACCGCGATGCCGGGTAGCTGTTGCAATCCGCCCAGGTCTTCGAAGTTCGTCGTGAAGGCGTCGAACTTGCCACCCTCGAGGAACGATCGCAGGCCGGCTTCGATGCGGGCCGCGTAGCGCAGTGCTTCGTGGCGGGCACCGCCGGTGGCGAGCTCGGGCACGACCGAGTACCTGGCCTCGTAGTCGGCCGCGATCGCGTCGACGGTCGCCGCAGAGGCGCCTTCGACCTCGGCCACGAGGTCGTTGACGCCGTAGGTGTTGACAGAGACCCCGAGCCGCAGTTGTGCCTCGACCTTGTCGCCCTCGGTCACCGCCACATCGCGCATGTTGTCGCCGAAGCGGACGAGCCGGAGCTGCTGTGCGGCGTGCCAGCCGGTCGCGGCGCGTGCCCATGAGCCGATCCGCTGGCGGACCAGCGGGTCGCTCGCATGGCCGGCCACCGTCTTTCGCCTGATCGCCAGCCGCGTCTCGATGTAACCGAACTCACGGTCGCCGTGGGCGGCCTGGTTCAGGTTCATGAAGTCCATGTCGATCTCGTCCCAGGGAAGCGAGACGTTGACCTGGGTGTGCAGGTGCAAGAGCGGCTTTCGCAAGACGTCGAGCCCGGCGATCCACGCCTTTGCAGGCGAGAACGTGTGCATCCACGCGATGACACCGATGCAGTGATCCGTGGCGCTCGCCTCGATGCACGCCCGGCGTATCTCTGCCGCCCCGGTGAGCACCGGCTTCCAGACCAGGCGGACACCGATCTCCGGCCCCGCGTTGAGCAGATCGACTATCTGGGCGGACTGCTGAGCCACCTGGCGCAGCGTCTCGTCGCCGTAGAGTGCCTGGCTGCCGGTCAAGAACCAGCATTCGAGAGTCTCATCGGTCTCGTGCACGTGACCTCCTTCCAGATAGGACACCGACAACTATGGGCCTTGGCCCTTGACAGCGCCAGTTAGCGCACGCGGCGACGCCCGGGTGCGACATGGTCGAAGATGCAGGCGATCATAGTGATCACCGCCCCGCACGAACCAGGGCACCACGATTGATCCGGCTGTCTGCACGACCCGACTCTCCGGGGAGAGCGACTGGCGAACCTGACGTCGGAGTCGAACGGACCGCCGAAGCATGGGAACATGGATGACGTGAAGAACCGCACGTCCGCACGCATATGTGCACAGAATCTCGCGCTCATGGCCGTTTTCGCCCTCGGCCCAGCTCCATCGTGAGCGCACAGTTGACGCGCCCGATGGACTCCTTCTCCTCCGCTCCAACGATCAGCACCGCGCCCACCGAGATGACGGGCGTGAACCGGTACACGCTCACCAACTGCAACGGGATGGTCGTCAGGATCTTCAACTACGGCGGGATCATTCAGTCGATCTCGTTCCCCGATCGCCACGGTCGCTCCGATGAGGTCACGCTGGGCTTCCCGACGCTGGCCGACTACGAATCCTACAGCCCAGCGGCGTACGACGGGAACACGACCGGTGCGGGCGTCTACTTCGGGGCGCTGATCGGTCGGTACGCCAACCGGATCGCCCTCGGTGAGTTCACGCTCAGCGGGGCCAAGTACCAAGTGCCAGTGAACAATGGTGTGAACGCGCTGCACGGCGGGACCATCGGTTTCGATCGGAAGGTCTGGACACCGGCAACTTCATCGGGTCCCGGCACCGTATCTCTCCGGCTCACATACGTCAGCGTGGCTGGAGAGATGGGCTTCCCAGGCACACTCACTACGACCGCGACCTACACGCTTGACAATGAGAATCGGCTGACGCTCACGTTCCACGCCACGACCACTGCGGAAACCGTGGTCAACCTCGCCAATCACACTTACTGGAACTTGGCAGGTGAGTTCTCCGGATCCGTCTACGGCCAGATGCTCCATATCAATGCCAACGGCTTCACACCGGTGGATTCGACTCTCGTCCCGACCGGTGTTGTCGAGCCGGTAGCGAGAACACCGTTCGATTTCACCAAGCCCACACCAATCGGCCAGAACATCGACGGCGGGTCGCAGTTCAGTGCTGCGGACAACCAACAGCTGCTCATCTGCAAGGGATATGACTTGAACTGGGCCCTGAACCAGACCAGCCCGCCGTCGCTGATCATGGCAGCCCGGGCATCGGATCCTTCCAGCGGCCGCGAGCTCAGCATCTACACGACCCAGCCCGGTCTCCAGTTCTATTCCGGCAATCTCTCGACCGCGACACTCGTGGGTACAAGCCGTCACCGCCAGAGCGACGGATTCGCGCTGGAAACCCAGCACTTCCCGAACTCCCCGAACCAGCCGACCTTCCCCTCGACCGTGCTCGCTCCCGGCCAGATCTACCGCGAGACGTCCGTCTACCAGCTGTCGAACATCTAGAGAGCCTCACCGCGGAGTTTGCCCGTGAACACGCGTAGACCGGTTCACCGAGTCACGACGGGCGGAGCCTCCTCGGCAAACCTTGTGGAGGGGAAGACAGCCTCAGGATCGATCGACAGGCTCACAGTCTTCCCGTAACTTCGGTCACATGAGATATCACCAACTAGGTAGCTCCGGACTGCGGGTCTCTACCATCACGCTCGGCACGATGGGCTTCGGCGGGACCGGATGGGCAAGTCCCGTGGGACACATAGACGTCGAGGGAGCTCGCAGGCAGATCAGACTTGCCAGGGACGCCGGCGTCAACCTGATCGACACCGCCGACGTGTACTCGTTCGGGTTGTCGGAGGAGATCTTGGGTCAGGCTCTCGGCAGCGATCGGGACCAGGTGCTCATCGCGACCAAGGTGCGATTCCCGATGAGCGATGAGCCCAATGACGCAGGGCTGTCGCGTCACCACATCATCGCCTCGGCCGAGGCGAGCCTGCGCCGGCTGGGCACCGATCACATCGACCTGTACCAGGTGCACGGGTGGGACGGTCAGACCCCGCTCGAGGAGACCCTGGGCGCGCTGGACCTCCTGGTCCGCTCAGGCAAAGTGCGCTATGTGGGCGCCTCCAACTTCTCCGCGTGGCACCTGATGAAGGCGTTAGCGGTGTCGGAGCGCGCTGGTCTGCCGCGCTTTGTCAGTCAGCAGATCTACTACTCACTGCAAGCGCGTGACGCCGAGGCGGAATTGGTGCCCGTGTCGATTGACCAGGACCTGGGCATCCTGGTGTGGAGCCCGCTTGCCGGTGGCCTGCTCTCGGGCAAGTACCGCCGACAGGGAAACAAAGCCCCAGAGGGCAGTCGGCACTTGAGCGGTGACTGGGACGAACCGCCGATCCGCGACCAGGAGAAGTTGTACGACACGATCGAGGAATTGGTCGAAATCGGCTCGGCGCGCGGCGTGTCGGCAGCTCAGATCGCACTGGCCTACCTCATCGGCAAGCCGGCAGTCACCTCCGTAATCATCGGTGCGCGCACCGAGGAGCAGCTCACGGACAACCTGGCCTCGGCTGAGCTCACGCTCACCGACGAAGAAGTCTCGCGCCTTGATGCCGTCAGCGCCGAGCCGCTTCGCTACCCCTACTGGCATCAGGCGGCGAACATCTCTGATCGACTCAGCCCGGCTGATCTCAGCCTGCTCAGCCCTCATACCGGTTGACGCCACGGCACGCCATGATTAAGTTCAACGTATCAACAAAGTACTGAGGAGGTCCTTGATGCCGACGCCGACCCGTGATGACCGCTTCTCGTTTGGATTGTGGACGGTGGGCTGGCAAGCTCGAGACACATTCGGGGATGCGACACGAGACCCCCTGGACCCCGTTGAAGCCGTGACTCGTCTCGCCGAGCTGGGCGCGTACGGTGTGACTTTTCATGACGACGACCTGATTCCCTTCGGGTCCGATGATGCCGAGCGTGCTCGGAGAATCAAGCGATTCCGCGACGCTCTGGACGCGACAGGGCTCGTCGCCCCGATGGCTACTACCAATCTTTTTTCCCATCCGATCTTCAAGGACGGGGCCTTCACGAGCAACGACCGCGAGGTCCGCCGCTATGCCCTCCGGAAGGTCATGCGCAATCTCGACCTCGCCGCGGAGCTTGGGGCAGCAACGTATGTCTTCTGGGGTGGACGCGAGGGCTCCGACACCGATGCCGCAAAGGATGTCCGGGCGGCCTTGGACCGCTTCCGAGAGGCGCTCGACTTTCTCGCGCAATTCGTCATCGAGCGTGGCTATCACCTCCGGTTCGCGATAGAGCCGAAGCCAAACGAGCCGCGGGGCGACATCCTGCTGCCAACCGTAGGAAGCGCGCTCGCATTCATCTCGACGCTTGAGCATCACGAGATGGTCGGGTTGAACCCCGAAGTGGGGCACGAGCAGATGGCTGGGATGAACTTCGTCCACAGCGTTTCACAGGCTCTTTGGCACGGGAAGCTCTTTCACATAGACCTCAACGGCCAGCGCGGGGCAAAGTTCGACCAGGACCTCGTCTTCGGTCATGGCGACCTGTTGAGCGCCTTCTACCTTGTCGACCTTCTCGAGAACGGAGGCCCCGGGGGTGGTCCGTCCTATGACGGCCCCCGGCATTTTGATTACAAGCCCATGAGGACAGAGGATGCAGCCGGTGTCTGGGCCTCTGCGGCATCCAATATGCAGACTTACCTGCTCTTGAAAGAGCGGGCGGCAGCCTTCCGCGCCGACCCGGCCGTGCAGGAAGCCTTGCGAGCGAGCCAGGTCGCAGAGCTCGGCACGCCGACACTCAAGCAAGGCGAGTCCCATCAGGACCTGCTCGCTGACCGGTCCGCTTTCGAAGACTTC
Source organism: uncultured Acidimicrobiaceae bacterium (assembly GCA_963807575.1). Classification (GTDB taxonomy): domain Bacteria; phylum Actinomycetota; class Acidimicrobiia; order Acidimicrobiales; family Bog-793; genus Fen-455. Next base: position 35,516 of record CAWECD010000007.1, on the reverse strand, counting down.
GACCTCAAGACGGCGGCTGTGCACGGGTTCGGGTTCGCCCATCTCGACCAACTCGCTGTCGAGCACCTGCTAAGTGCCCGTTGACAAGCCTGACGCTGAGCGACCTGCTGCCGTGCGGACCTGCCCGAAGTGAAGGCCTGATCTTCCGATGACACTCGTCGCCGGAGTGGACTCGTCCACTCAATCTTGCAAAGTGGTCGTTCGCGACGCCACCACCGGCGAGCTCGTGCGCAAGGGGTGGGCCCAGCACCCCGATTCGACCGAGGTCGACCCGGAAAACTGGTGGACCGCCCTGCAGACTGCGTTTGCGGATGCGGGGGGCTTCGACGGTATCGCCTCGATCTCGATCGCCGCGCAACAGCACGGCATGATCTGCCTCGACGAGGACGGAAACGTCATTCGACCGGCTCTCTTGTGGAACGACACGAGATCGGCTCCCGAGGCCGATGCACTCGTATCGGAGCTCGGTGCGCAAGCGTGGGCACGCGCCGTCGGGAGCGTTCCTTTGGCGGCGTTCACCGTCTCGAAGCTCCGCTGGCTTGCCGAGCACGAGCCCGGCAATGCGGACCGCACCGCGGCCGTCTGCCTTCCGCACGACTGGCTCACTTGGAGGCTCCTGGGCTCTCAGCACCAAGACGGCTTGACGATCGAATCGCTGACCACCGATCGGAGTGACGCGAGCGGCACGGGCTATTGGTCCGCCATCAGCGATGACTACCGACTCGACTTGCTAGAGCGCGCGTTGGGACGCGTCGTCAAGCTCCCGCGTGTCCTTAAACCGGCGGAGAGCCCCGGGCAGTACGATTCTGCCCCGCTTGGACCTGGTGCTGGTGACAATGCCTCGGCCGCTCTCGTCGTGGCCCCGACGGACGGCGATGTCGTTGTCTCGGTCGGGACGTCGGGTACCGTATTTGCAAGCTCGGACGTCTTGATACCGGACAGCTCCGGCACCGTTGCAGGCTTTGCCGACGCGACCGGGCGCTACCTACCGCTCGTTTGCACCCTCAACGCCGCCCGAGTCCTCGATGGCATAGCCAAAATTCTGGGCGTCGATCAACAAGGCCTTTCCGACCTGGCATTGTCCGGACCGCCGGGTGCCGATGGAATGGTCCTCCTCCCCTACTTCGAAGGAGAGCGGACCCCCAATCTGCCTGACTCGACCGGCGAGCTGTACGGACTCAGCCTCAAGACCTCGAGTGCGGCGCACCTTGCCCGGGCCGCGGTCGAGGGCCTTCTGTGTGGCCTGGCGGACGCGCTTGACGCCGTCGAGTCACATGGCGTCCAGATTGAGCGAGTGCGCCTGATCGGTGGGGGCAGCCGGTCCGAAGCCCTGCGACGTATCGCGCCGGCGATCTTCGGACGCCCGGTCCTCGTGCCGCCCCCAGGCGAGTACGTCGCCGACGGTGCCGCATTCCAGGCAATATGGGTGCTCGATCCGGACCACAAGCCGGAGCCCTGGCCTCTGAGCGGGACGCTGCGATTCGATGCTGAACCGTCCCCTGAGGTGCGAGCCCGGTATGCGGAAGTCCGCGACGCACACATCTCTCGTTCGCGCATAGGCGAGAGATAGCCGGGGGCCATGACTGAGGGCAATCGCGAATTTGCCCGGATGCCGAACCAGACGGGGAGAACGCTTCCCAGTGTGCCCGCGCGTCAGCAGCTGCTCAAGCGCCAGAACCTTTCTCTCGTGCTCCGCCAGATCGCGGCGTCACGAAGGTCGTCCCGGGCGCAACTGTCCGCACGGACGGGCCTGACCAAGGCAACTGTCTCGACTCTGATCGATGCATTGATGGACGCAGATCTTGTCGTGGAACGCGACCCGGAACGGGGCCTCATCGGGCGACCCGGCAGCCCCCTTAGCCTGAATCCGCGAGGACCTGCCGGGCTAGGCATAGAGATCAACGTCGACTACGTGTCCTGTTGCGTCGTAGACCTCACCGGCTCGGTCTGTTTCCGGCGGACCATCGTGGGAGACAATCGGCCGCTCCAACCCGAGGTCGTGCTACGGCGAGCGGTCCGGGCCGCGAGTCTTGTCTGGCACAAGGCCGACACCGCAGGGCTCACCGTAGTCGGGCTCGGCGTCGGCGTACCGGGCCTAGTGGACTTCGACGGCGTTCTCCATCGGGCCCCCAACCTGCTGGAGTGGCAGGGCATCCCACTGGCCGAGGTCATCGCCGAGATGATCAGCCGGCCCCTGCGGTCGGTGTACTGCGACAACGAGGCCAATCTGGCGGCTCTTGGCGAGCACTGGTTCGGTCACAGGAATGACCTGCAGGATTTCGTGTTCGTGTCGGGTGAAATCGGCGTCGGAGCCGGGATCGTCATCGGTGGCGAGTTGTTTCGCGGCGTCCGGGGCCTCGGTGGCGAGCTCGGCCACGTGACCGTGGATCCGATGGGCCCCGAGTGCAGCTGTGGCGGCCGGGGCTGCCTCGAGCGCGTCGCCGGCCAAGAGGCTCTGTTCGAGGCAGCAGGCCTACCGGCGAAGGTGGCGAACGCCACCAGAAGCTCTGGCCGATCGGTGACAGAGGTCATCCAGCGAGCAGTAACTGGCGAGCAGAAGACACTTCTTGCCCTCGAGAAGGCCGGAACTGCGCTCGGCGTCGCGCTTTCCGCGTTTCTCAACGTCTTGGATCTTCCCACCGTGGTCCTCGGTGGTTTCTATGCGGAGCTTGCCCCGTGGTTGATCGGACCGGTAACCGCCGAACTGCACGATCGCGTCGTCAACCATTCCTGGTCACCGACCGAGGTCGTTGTGTCCTCGCTCGGCGGTGAGGCTTCGGTCAGAGGGGCGGCGGGCGTGACGATACGGCGGATCATCGATGATCCCGTCGCCTTGTTCCCAGAGGTCCTCAAGAGGACTTGAACGACCACGCCCAAAGTCAAACGGGCATTCGTCCGCGCTTGATAGCTCAGCGACCAAGTACCGCCCGTGGTTCCGCGCGGGTCAGCTGAGTGGGCAGAAGACCTGGACCCCGGCGCCTCGCTACCAGCGATTGTGCACGGACGCGGCGATGTACGACCGGTAGATCTCGCGAAGACGAGCCAGCGTGTCCCCACTGAGCGTGCAGTGATCGCCCGCACTCGCATTGTCGCGCACCTGGGCGGGCGTCTTAGCTCCCGGGATGACCGTAGACACGGCCGGATGGGAACAGCAGAAGCGCAGGGCCAGGCTCGTCAGGGTCTCGCCTTCCGGAAGTACTGCTTTGATCTCAGCAAGGGCGGCAAGACCCGCTTCGATATCGACACCGGAGAAGGTCTCGCCGACGTCGAAGGCCTCGCCGTGACGGTTGTAGTTGCGGTGGTCATTGGCCGCAAAAACTGTATCGGCCGTTATCTTGCCGGTCAGCAGCCCCGAAGCCAAAGGCACGCGTGCAATGATCCCTACATCGGCATTCTGGGCGGCAGGAAAGAGCCGTTCCTCCGGTCGTTGGCGAAAGATGTTGTAGATGATCTGGATCGTCGAGACCCCTGGGTAGTCGAGCGCCTTTAGCGCCTCCTCCACTCGCTCGACTGAGACTCCATAGTTGGCAATCCTTCCACCACGCACTAGGTTGTCCATGGTGGCGAACACCTCCTGGTGGTAGAAGAGGTCCGTCGGAGGGCAGTGCAGCTGGACGAGATCGAGGCAATCGGTCTCGAGGTTCTTCTGTGACCGCGCGACAAAGGATTCGATGTTCTCCGGCGAATAGCCGGCGACCGACTGGACGGGCAGCCTACGTCCCAGCTTGGTCGCGACCACGAGCTGCTCCTCACGTTCGCGCCGGAGCCGGGCAATCAGCCGCTCGCTGCGGCCGTCACCATAGGCATCGGCCGTGTCGAAGAACGTAACACCGGCGTCAACTGCGGCATGCAGGGCAAGCATGGACATCTCGTCGTCCACCTCACCCCAGTCAGCCCCGATCGCCCACGCGCCAAAACCGATCACGCTGACGTTGAATCCGGTCTTGCCAAGTCGTCGAATTTCCATTACCTCATGGTAGCGAGCCGAGGATTGGGCGACCGTGGAACATTGGGCCGCGGGCGCACCCGGGAATGGAGTGGTGAATCGCGCCTACGCGCGCCGGTAGGTGCCGTACTTCTTTGCCGACTCAACGAGTGCGTGAATATTCTCCGATGGGGTGGTCGGGGCCATCGCACACCCTGGGCCCAGGATGAACCCGCCACCAACCTTGCAGGCGTCGAGGAGATCGTGGCAGGCGGCGTCAACTTCCTCCGCCGATCCGAGCGCAAGCAGGTTGGTGTCGATGTTGCCGAGAAGGCATGTGGAGTCACGCGCCGCCGCCTTGAGGCGTGCTGCGTCGGTCTTGTGGTCAATCTCCAGTACCTGAGCCCCGGTCGCAATGAAATCGTCGGTAATCCGCTCGGTGTTTCCGCAGATGTGCAGTTGCAAGACGATGCCATGCTCTTTGAGCTCGGCAACCATGCGGCCCTCGTGAACCCATGGGTAGTGCCGGTACTGCCGCGGCGAGATCATGGCGGGTCCCGCTATCGGCTCACTTATCGATGTCGAGCGGCCGCCGGACTCCATCAGGGCATAGGCATAGCGAGTTGCGACACGCCTGGCATAGTCGAGCAGCGCGTGGATCCGGTCCTCCTCTTCACCGGTCGCGAGATCCATCATGAACTCGCTCATGCCGCGGAGTTCCGCTGCCAGATCCATCGGCCCCTGGTCCGCCCGTGCGCAGATCCAGGCCTTGTCGCCGATCTCACGCGCAAGAATGCGCGTCGCCTTCAGGATCTCGCACATCGGGAACGTGACGTAAGGGTCCGGCACCTGCAGGTCGACCACCTTAGAGAGAGAATCGAGGATGGGCCGGCCAACCACGGGTGCCATGTCGTGGCCGTAGCGGACCTCCATGCCGCACGCTTCAGCGCTGCAGGCCGTCCCGTTCTCCAACAGGATCATGTCGTGCCCGAACTCGCGCCAGGCCGTGAGCATCGCTTCAGCCAGTAGCGCGCCGTCCCGGAAGATCTCTGACATCGGCAAGCCCGAGGCGCGGGCGGCGACCTGGAAGTCGTGCAGGTCCACAGGCACGCGGTCCGCTTCGCGCAGCTCAATGGCAGCCCCTACCCGCTCAATCGAGTTCATCCACTCACCCCAGCTCTTCGGCCGGTCGACTCCACAACCACGACTTGGATTGTGGTGCGTCCAGATGATCGAATCGCGGCCCTTCGTCCAGTGGCCGCTTGATCATCGTAAGGCGACGTCCGTCCAGGCGCACCTTCTAGTCCGCCGGTGGCCACCATAGCGAGAAGCAGCCTTCATTTCCCTCCACTCGTTGCCCCACTTATCGTCGTGGTGCGCCCTTTGCCGTCCAGCGTCTCTCCCAAGACGGCTCAGGGCAGGCGGGCGTTGCCTGTGACCGCCTCGACCATTGCCCAGAAGTTCTCGAGCGGCGTGTCCAGCTGCACGTGATGCGTCGGCGCCAGGATGAGACCGCCGTCCGCGCCAAGCGTTGCGATCCGGTCGAGCACCTCGTGGCGGACCTCGTCGGAATTTCCGAACGGCAAGGTGTGCTGCTCGTCTACCGAGCCCCAGAAGCAAAGGTCGCTGCCGTACTCACGCTTGACCCTGGCGGGGTCCATAGCGGTGGGCTGGATCGGGTTGAGCACATCGATCCCGATCTCGATGAGCTCCGGGACGACTGAGTAGACGCAGCCGTCGGTGTGATACGCGACTTTCACACCTGGGTTGATGCTCTTGAGGCGCTCGATGATGTGCGCCATGCGCGGCTTGAGGAAACGCCGCCAGTGACGGGGAGAGATGAACATACCGTGCTGTTGGCCCACGTCGTCACCCAGCCAGATCATGTCGACGCCCATGCGCACGAGCGTCTCGGCCGCGGCGAGATGGTAGCGGTAGGGAATCTCGAGGATGGCGTCCGCGAGATCGGGGTCTTCGATGAAGTCGGTCAGCAGCTGTTCGAGCCCCCTTAACGCCCATGCCGTCTCGAAGATCGTTGTGACGGTGGATCCGACGATCCAGTAGTCGGCTCCATGCTCGGCAATGAGCCGCCCGGCGTCAATGTAGAGCTCGGACCGGCTCGGGTCGGGTGGCAGGTAACGCGCGACGGCGTCGGCGTCGGCGTCGGCAAGAGGATGACCGCGCGGCTCGGTGTAGTGACCAACGCCATAGGGTGTCTCGTAAGGCACCGACAGCCAGCCCACTCCCCACTCGTCCACATATTCAGAGCCCGCTCCGTAGTAGGAGTTCGCCCAGCCGACCGAAGTGACGAGGACATCCTGGTCGAGAGCCATCTCGAGGTCGTACGGATTGCCGCCGCCGTGAGGATTGTGCGCGCCCGCCGCGACGTCAATGCGCAGGTCCGCGCGGAGCCGTTCGGCGAACTCCGGAGTGAAGGTCGCCTGCCATGGGCAACGGTCCGGCGTCACGTGATTTAGCGCTGCGGCCACGCGTTCGCGATGCATATGTCCTTCGCTGCCGTGCGTCTAGAGGACCATCACTTGCTCGCGGCCAATGAGGCGCGACGGATCTGCTTTAGGTGGTGGAGCCATTCCACGTGCTCTCGGCCGAGCTCGTCGTGCAGCGAGCCGAAAACTGAGTAGACCTCGTCGTATGTCGCACGGTGTTGCGCGGTCGGCTCGAAGCGACGGGACATCGCAGGCTTGAGCTCACTGACTGCGGTTTCGAAGTCGTCGAAGCCACCCCGTGCCGAACCTGCGGCAATCGCGCCACAAAGCGCCGCTCCGCGTGCGGGAATCTGGCTCGAGTCGGGGATCGTGACCGGCAAGCCCGTCACATCCGCGAGCAGCTGCATCATGAGCACGCTGCGCTCGGCGATCCCACCGCATGCCACGATCTCGCCGATGGCGACGCCGTGCTCGGTGAAATTCTCGACGATCCGGCGTGTCCCAAAGGCGACCGACTCGAGCAACGCCCTATAGACCTCGGCCGGTGTCGTCGCGAGGGTGAGGCCAGCGATGACGCCCGACAGGTCCGCGTCGCCGAGGATCGTCCGGTTGCCGTTCCACCAGTCCAGAGCGACAAGGCCGCTAGCTCCTGGCGCGAGCTTGGCCGCCTCTGTCTCGAACTCCTCGTGCCAGCTCCCTCCCGAACCAGGCTCACCGCTCTTCAACCCGAGGAAACGGCCCCCAAACCACGCGAACATGTCCCCAACGGCCGCTTGCCCAGCTTCGTAGCCGAAGAACCCGGGCAAGATGCCGTTCTCCACGACACCTGTGATCCCCGGCATCCGGACTTCGTGTCGATCAATCACAAGGTCGCAGATCGACGTGCCCACGACCATAAGGAACACTCCGGGACTTTGCACCCCGGCGCCGGGGACCGAGACGAACGAGTCGACGTTGCCGGCAGCCACTGCGACCGATGTGGTCAGGCCAAGGCGGCTAGCCACTTCCGCCCGTAACGTCCCGGCACACTGCCCGGGAGAGACGAAGCTTGTCCCCAGCTTCTCGTGTGGGTCCGGAAAGGCAGGATAGGCAGCCTCGAAGTACGCCCGGGACGGTAGGCCGTCGCTCGCCGACCAGCACGCCTTGTAGCCCGCTGAGCAGCTGGCCCGGACAAGCATGCCCGTGAGCTGCCACACGATCCAGTCGGTGGCCTCGACGAACGCACTCATGGCGTCGTAGACGGGGCGGTCCTTCTGCCAGGTCTCTATGAGCTTTGGGAAGTACCACTCCGAAGACAGGCGCCCTCCGTAGCGGGCAAGAAAACTCTCGCCGCGCTCGACCGCCACCTGGTTGAGGCGGTCCGCTATCGGCTGGGCGGAATGGTGCTTCCAGAGCTTCACCCAGGCGTGGGGGTGATCTCGCCACTCATCGAGCTGGCACAACGGCGTGCCGTCCTCGGTCACCGGCAAGACGGTGCAGCAGGTGAAGTCGACACCGATGCCGATCACCTCGTCCGCGGCCACGTTGCCGGCCGCCAGTGCCTCGGGAATCCCGCGATAGAGGACTTCGAGGTAGTCGCTGGGGTCTTGCAGCGCTGTGTCTGGTGGTAGCTCGCCGCCGGTTGACGGGAGCCTCTGGTCGATGACCCCGTGGGGGTAGCGGACTTCGGTGACTGCGAGCTCTTCACCGTTGTACAGGTCGAGAAGGAGCACACGGCCGGACTCGGTCCCGAAGTCGACTCCTATCGACACACGCCGATCGCCGGGCGCAGCGGACGCGTTCACCTGTCACCCACCACGACGTGGTGCCCCGATTCCTCGGGCGTGCTCACAGAGATCTCATGTATCGCCTCAAACAAACACTTCGGAACATGATGGACCATCCCGTCATTATGTCGCGCCCTTGCACTGACCGAATTCGGCCGCGGTCACCCCTGAGCTCGCGTGTGAGGGCTTCACGAAGTCGGTCCGAATCGGGTTCAGTCTTCAACACACATCATCCTCCTCGACCAGCGCCTTCGCCGTCCTCTCGGCGACTCTGCGTCGGTGTCAGGAGGTCGTGGGCCCGGGAAAGAACATCGCACCTATCGCATCATCGAGCCTGCCCTGGCCTTCCAGGAAGTCGAGCACCGTGTAGCGGGCGCGAATCCGGTCCGCCCACCGGAAGGTTGCCTCGAGCGTGGCGACATCGAGACCTAGGAATCCGGGCTCTGACGGGATGCCCGCCACCGACAAGGCCTCGGCAACAAGGGGGAAGACGCCCATCGCCACGCCGACTCTCTCCTGCACGGTTTCCCAGCGCGACTGTGTCGCTGGCCATGCGTGAGCGTGCTCGCCGAGAAACTGCCGCTTCTCGTCCAAGACGGTGACCACCTCCGCGTTATGGCCTGTGAACCACGAACGCGCGTCGTCGCCGTCGGGGGCAATCGGGCACGGGGGGGCCAGCTGTTGTATGCCTCCGCCGAACGCGTACTGCTGGAGCCGCATCGCAAAGTGGGTCGCGTAGCCCACCTGAAAGCCGTGCGGCGCATGAGATCTCCGACCGCTCGCCGCCAGCATGTCCCAGAAGTGGGACGCGTGGTGCTCACAACCACTCGCTGGTCGGGAGTTGCCGATCATCGCCATGGCGATCCCAGACTCGACCAACCCGCTTAGGAACCCGGAAACCGCTCCTAGAGACCCAGCGAGGATGTCCTGCACGTGCGTGACAGCATCAACGAGGGGCGTGGTCACCCGTCTCTCAACCTCTGCGCAGTACCGCTCCCCGTACAGTTCATGAGAGGCCAACCAGTCGACGTGTGCTGACGCCTTGCCGAACAGGTCGCCAAGGCCGGCCCGAGTCAAGTCCCGCGGAGCTGCAGCGATTATTCGCGGGTCCGTGAATATTGCCACCGGGGGGGCCACCGGGAAACTCCGCTTCATGCCCCGGAACTCCATCACAGCGAGGTTCGACGCGTACCCGTCCATCGAAGCAGCAGTCGGCACGCTCACGAACTGACGCCCCATGAGGCTCGCTACATACCGGGTGGTGTCGGTGATGACTCCGGACCCGACCGCAATTATCGAGTCGGTTATCGAAGCCTTCAACTCCTCATGAAGGCGCGACACACTCGTCTCATTGGCGAGCAGGCCGCTTCGTTCCGGAAAGCAAAAGGTCGTGACGGGCATGTTCGCTCTCGACAGCTCGGCTACGACGCGAGACCCGGCGGCTTCCTCGGTGTTCGCGTCCATGACAACGAGGGGCAGTGACCACCCACGCCCTGCCACGTAGGCAGCAAGCCGTTCGACGGCGTGCTCGTCGATGACAACCACGTCGGTCGGGACACGATGGATGGCTCCGCAGACACAAGGATCGTTCGGTTGGGTCTCGGCGCTGGCGACGATTGGAGTGACCATGGACCTCACTGCCCACAAGTAGGGAACTCTCACGCCGAGCCGACGGTTCGATAACCCGACGTCAGCCGTAGTATGCCGCCAAACTGCGCCGGCGAACCAGCCTGAGGACGGGTCCGGTGGCATGACCGTGGCGCGTTACCACCACGAAGGTGTCCGCACCGTCATCGTGTGCTGCTCAGATGGCGGGAGCGGGCAGTCCGGGGTTCACCCCGCTCGGCGACCGCGGGCTCATGTCAGAGGGCAACCTCGCACTGGCCGAGGCCCACAGCTTCAGCTATGCCCTGGCGACACGGTTGCGCCACGACGATCCAGGCCGTCATGGCGGAAGGCCTCGCAACGCCAAGGTGATGAGCCCGGACTTTGCCTGCCAGCTCATTCGCGTTCCAGTCAACGCCCTCGTCCTGAGTTGGCACTCGGACTTACACGGCCTGCAGAGCTGGCCCCTCAGCCGGCGAACCGGACGACGTCAAGAGCCGCCTAGACGTCCGAGGAGCTCTGCCGTGTTCTTGCTGGGCGGACGCAACCGTTGGGTATCATCACTCGCTCATCCAACAGGGGGGAACAGATGCCGAAGTACCTGCTTCAAGTCAGCTACACCCTTGAGGGCATGCGGGGGCTCAGGACCGAGGGCGGTTCAGCGCGCGTGGCGGCCGTGACCGCCGCCGGTGGCACGAGGCCCAGCCGTCCACACGACACAAGATCGGTGGAGCTCGCTGGACTCGACCAACGAACTCAGGATTATCAGGGCTGGTGAGGGCGCCCTCGCGTGTCATGCCTGATCGCAGGGAGTCGCGAGAAGGCTGGTCAACCGAGCTCAGTGATCTCCAGGGCTCGCCTGGCTGGACCGGCAGGTTCTGACTCGTCTTCACATGCGCGACGAGACCCTTTGGCAGCATCGACTGCTATCATTGTCTGATAGCATCACTTTATGGCTTCATCGAGAACCACTTTCACGCTGAATAAGGAGTTGGCTGAACGCGCTCATCAGCTCGGCGTCAACATCTCGGCGGCAGCGCGTCAGGGAGTCGCTGATGCTGTGCGCGCCGCGTTGGCACGATCAGACCGACAGGCGTATCTGAGACGCCCTGAACGTGCGGACATCTTCTGGACCGAAGCTGAAGAGTGGGGCGAGCCTTGAAACGCGGCGAGATTTGGTTGGCCGAGGTTGGTCGCAAAAGGCGACCCGTTCTGCTGCTCACACGATCCGAGGTACTCGACGTTCGCGGTCTCGTTGCGGTGGCCGAGATCACCACTTCGGTCCGGGGTCTCTTCGCAGAAGTCGACTTCGACCATCTCGAGGTTGGCCTGGACCGGCCGTCCGTCATCAACTGCGACGGTCTTCACACGGTCACTCAGGCATCACTGACCGGTCCGGTCGGACGAGTCGGCGACGACGTTATGCGCAAGGTCTGCTCGGCGGTCAGCTACGCACTCGGTTGTTGACATGCTGTCTGCGTTCTTCCGACGATCATCGGCGTATCGCGAAAGGTGGTCGGGACCAACCTGTCAAGGAGGGGCAACACCCTGAAGGCCAAGCCTTCTACCAGGGCTTTTTCGGTGGGGCTACTCAGACTCGAACTGAGGACCTCAGCATTATCAGTGCGTTGCAGGGGGTTATCCCCAGCTGGACCCATGGCTAGAAACCGTTGTTGAACTGCGCTTTTGTGAACCGTCACTGACCACGAGTAACCGTCATCTGCCACACTGCTGTGTCAGATTTGTGTCAGACGCCGGGCGGGTATGCCCGCACGCTCACGTAGAGCTGCTGTCACCGGAGGAAGCCCCGCTTCGGAGTGCCCCGGCCCTTTGGGCAACCATGGGAACCACGGTCGATCCATGGCCCTAATCGCACCACGACGCGCCAGCATCATGCCGAAGGCCGCTGGCCGATGATCTGCGCCAAGACGGGCCGACCTACGGCAGTATCGGTCGCGATTCAAGTGGTGGATCGGCCCACCTGGACGGCAGTGCTCCTACCGGTCACCGTGGTCGGGTGGCTCATTGCTCGGTGGTTCGCCGCGACCTTCGGTCGAGGTCCGTATCGAAGAAGCTATCCCGCGTTTACCTCGCGGGAATCCCACTGAACGTCGTGCCTAAAAGTTCCGTTCGGCACCCCAACGGGGCCGCCGCAAGACGATGGGACGGCCTTGGTTCGTTCCAAACGAAGAGCACCTAAACTTGAGGGCGATGAGCATCAACGTAAGGCTGCCCGACGAACTAGCGCGCCGCGTCGAAGCGGTGGCGGCCGAGCGCGGAACAAGCGTCGAGGCTGCTGCCGTCGATCTTCTTGACGCCGCACTCAGCGAGTCTGAACACGAGCCAGTGTCCAACGGAGTGAGCCGCCATCTGGGCTTCCTCCGGTTTGACGGACATCCACCATCAGGGGCACCGCCCCGGAAAGGATGTCCAAAATGGAGACCATGGAACGGAGGAAGCCCCGTCCGCGTAGGTCGTTCACCCCGGAGTTCAAAGCTGAGATCGTCGAGCTGTGCCGCCAAGGCGATCGCAGCATCGGCCAAGTAGCCAAGGACTTCGATCTGAGTGAGACGGCTGTGCGGGCCTGGGTGCACCAAGAAGAGACGGACGCCGGTGAGCGACCTGGGCTGACAACCGAGGAGCGGGCCGAGCTCATCCGGCTTCGCCGGGAGAACCGACGGCTGCAAATGGACGTCGACCTGCTCAAGCGAGCGACGGCTTTCTTCGCGAAGGAGACGCGGTGAAGGTGGATCCCTTCATCGAAGCGGAGAAGGTCGCAGGCCGCAGCGTGAACCACGCCTGTGGTCTGCTCGAAGTCTCCCGTGCCGCTTACTATCAACGACGCAACAGCGAGCCCTCAAAGCGCGAGGTGACCGATGCCGAGCTCACCGAGAAGATCACAGCTGTCCACGCCGAGTCCAAGGGCACCTACGGATCGCCCCGAGTCCACCAGAAGCTGCGCCAGCAGGGGTTCGGCTGCGGCAAGCGCCGGGTCGCCCGCCTCATGCGTGGCGCCGGCCTCGAGGGCCGCTGCAAGAAACGCTGGCGCAAGACCACGGTCGTCGACCCGGACGCCCAGCGGGCACGGGACCTCATCCAGCGCCACTTCGGGCCGTGCACCGAGATGGACCGGCGCTATGTCGGCGACATCACGTACATCGCGACCTGGCAGGGTTGGGCCTACCTGGCGACAGTCATCGACTTGGCGAGCCGTCGGGTGGTCGGCTGGGCGCTCGCGGACCACATGCGGACCGAGCTCGTCGAAGACGCGCTCTCGATGGCCTTTTTGACGCGCCGTCCACCAAAAGGAGTCATCTTCCACTCCGATTAAGCCGAGCATCTCGTTAAGCCGAGGAATCGTGGCGTGGGCGTGCGTGGACGAGGTTTGCTGACTGGTTCCTCGGCTTAACGATCGGCAGCTATCGGAGGCTGCAGAGAACTTCGAGCTTGTCCTCGGTGAGCTCTCGAGCTGCTGGGTGGTCGATCCCGGGTGTGGCCGCTTCGACGGCTTGGCGCATCATGTCCACGGTGGCGAAGGCGTAGAAGGCTGCCGTGGTCGATACGTTCTCGTGCCCGAGGAGCCGCATGATGATCGGCAAGGGGATCCCCTGCTGGTAGAGGTCCATCGCCTTGGTCTTGCGCAGCACATGACAGTGGATCTGCTCTGGGAGCGTGGGGCAGACGGCGCGGGCACCTCGGGCGGCCTGTTTCAGCACGGCGGCGACGGTGTCGGTCGACAGTTGGCTGGGTTGGCCGTGGTGTCGGCTGTAGAACAGCGGTCGTGTCGCGGACAGGGTGCCTGTGTTCGGGTGGAACTCGGCGAGGTAAACCTCAAGGTGCTCGATCGTCCTCGCGGTCAGCGGAACGATGCGGGTCTTGTTGCCCTTGCCGGTGAGGGTCACATGCCCAGGCCTGGCCAAGCAGAGCCCTTGCAGGGTCAGGTCGGTGATCTCACTGACGCGGGCAGCGGCGTCGTAGAGCAGGATGAGCAGCATCCTGTTCCTGCGCGATTTTGCCGTGTAGCCGCCGAAAGCTGCGAGAACGGCCCGTGTCTCGGCTTCGCTGAGGTACTCGATGGGCTTTCTGGGGCTGGTCGGTCCGCGGAGGGCCCGAGCCGCCTGGCTGAGAGCGACGAGGGTGAGGTCTTCATAGGAGCAGTAGGTCAGGAACGCCTTGACGGCACTGAGGCGCAGCGCGACCGTCTTCGGCGCATAGTGTCGCTGGTCCGACATCCAGGCCAGCCAGGCCTTCAGATGCTGGCGATCGAAGTCGTCGAAGCTGACGTCGGCGCGTTCGACGTGCTCGCGTTCGGCTAGGTAGTCGAGGAAGCACTCGAGGCTGATTCGGTATGCCTCGATCGTCTTCGGCGATCGTCGCTGCACCGTCGGCAGGTAGATGTGCAGGTACTCCCTGGCGAAGCTGAAGAAGTTGGGAGTGTCGCCCTTCGGGTCGCGTCTCACTCGAATCCGGCCTCTGGGAGCACCGACTGGGCCTTGTCGGTGATGTGGGCGTAGGAGGTCATGAAGTCGGGCGAGGTGTGGATGTAGTAGTAGCTGGAATCAACGGTTGCGTGCCCCATGTAGCGGGCCAGGTAGGGCAGCATCGCGGTGACGTCCTTGCCCTGTGCCATCCACCGCTCGACGTTGGCGTAGGCGAAGTGGTGCCTCTTATGCGGAATTCCGCATAAGAGGCATTATGTGGACGGCGGGGTTATGCGCCCTGTCGGGCTGTTCCTGCTGGTGGGGGCCGCGCCGATGGTGGTTTTGTCCGCATAATTCGGGCCGTCGGTGTCTGGGTCAGCGGCCGAGCGAATCGAGCCAGCCGATCAGGGAAGTGTCCGAGGTCCAGTCGGGCAGGACGTCTGGGGTGAGTGGCTCGTAGGCATTTTCGATCGCTTTGCGTTTGGCCTGCGCGTTTGCCCGGGCGTAGATCTCGGTGGTGGCCACGTCGGCATGGCCGAGCAGATCGCGGATGTAGATCAGGTTGACGCCGGCGTCGATCAGGTGCATCGCCCGGCTGCGCCGGAGCGTGTGGGGCGTGATCGACAGGCCGGGAGCCCAGGCCGGGTCGCGAGCCCGGACGGCTCGCGCATAGCGGGCGAGCAGCTTGGCGATCCCGGACCGGGTCAACCTGCAGTGGTTCGGTCCGTAAAACATTGGGTCCGCGTCAGCGCCGAGGCCGGGGTGCGGCTTGCGGCGTTCGAGGTAGTCGGCGACGAGCTGGGCGGTTGGGCCCATCACGGGCACGTAGCGGATCTTGGATCCTTTCCCGTGGATTACCACCGTCATCTGGCTCGCGTGGCGGATGTCGGCGACGTCGAGGTCGCAGAGCTCTTGGACACGGGCGGCAGTGTCGTAGGCGAGGGAGAGCAGGACGGTGTCCCTGACCGCGCGTGCGCTGGTCGCGCCGGGTTCGGCGAGCAGCGCCTTCACCTCGTTCGCGCTCAAGTGTCCGATATCGGTGACCGGGACGTTCTTCTGTCGGATCGCGAGGACCCGGGTGAACTGGTCGAGGTGATCGGGCTGCTCGACGGCGGTGTAGCGGCAAAAGGACTTGATCACCGCGAGGCGTTGGTTGCGGGTGGCCGTCGAACAGCACCGCTCGGTCTCCAACCAGTCCAGGAACCGCAGGACCCGGGCCCGGTCGATGTCGGCCAGTCGCAGCCTCTCGGGCGGGAGGTCCTCTTCGTCTCTGAACCAGATGAGGAGCAGCTTCATCGCGTCCCGGTAGGAGGCCATGGTCCTTTCTGAGGCGGCGCGCTCCCCGGCCAGGTGATCGCTGAAGAACTTTGCCAGGAAGCGCCCGGCAAGATCCGGTGGCGGCATCGGCCGGGGGGTCACGACTTCACCTCGGGCGGGACGGGGATGACGTGACCGAACCGGATCTGGACTTTGGCCATCACCTCGGGGTAGGCGTCCGCGGTCAGCCTCAGGTAGTACTGGGTGCCGCGAAGATCCGCGTGGCCCATGTAGCAGGCCAGGTAGGGCAGCATCACGGCCAGGTCCGCGCCGGCAGTGGCCCATCGTCGCAGGTTGGCGACGGCGAAGCCGTGGCGCAGCGAGTGCGGATGGGGACCGCCAATGAAATGCGGAATGCCGGCGTCGGCCAGGTAGCCGCGAAAGCGCGTGTAGACGGTCGCCTGGTTGACCGGCCTGTCCGCAGCCCTGCTGTAGAACACGTGGTCGTCCTGCTCGGGGGCCGGGTGCGCGGCCGCGAGGTAGGCGTCCAGGGTCGCGTTGAGCCGGCCGGTGATCGGGATGGTCCTTCCCTCACCGTTCTTCGAGTCACGGATCCGGAGTGTCCCGGCGCGCGCGTCCACGTCAGCGAGGGTCAGGTGGAGCGCCTCGGAGACTCTCAGGCCGGCGCCATAGAGCACCCGGAAAAGGACCGGGTCGACCATTGCCTTGTTCGAGTAGGAGGACATCGCCTGAGCGTCGATCGCGGCGAACAAGCGGCGCACCTCGTCTTCGGTGAGCACATAGGGCGGTTGGTGACGGACACGGACGCGAGTTGCCGCGCCCGGTACGTAGGCATGCCAGCCGACGGATTGGGCGTGCTCGGCCAGTTGGCGCACTGCCAACTCGTTGCGCCGGATCGTGGAGCACCGCAGGTGAGCGCCGTAGAGGAACGCCTCGACCGCTTCTTTGGTGATCGACCCGTCCGCGTAGCCCTCCCGCCGGCAGTGGTCCGCGAATTGGCGCAGGACCCGTTCTTGGACTTTGAACCGGTACCCACCGGCGTGGCGCAAGCCGACCAACTCGGCGACGAGGTCCGAAAGCGTCGTCTCAGACATCGCGCTCACCCGCACCTGCCCCTTCGAGGACGTCTTCGACGTCCAGCGCGCAACAGCGGAGCCGTTCGGTGTCGAAGCGGAGGTAGTAGGCCTGGGTCGTATCGCTCGAGGCGTGTCCCAATACGGCCGACACCACCGGTATCGGCGCGCCGTTGCCGATCATCGCGACAGCAAGCGCGCCGCGAAGGGAGTGCATTCCGCAGAGCTCGCCCGGTGGGAACGTGATCTCCGCTCTGGCAGCGTGGCGTGACAGTCGGGAGGCGACCGACGAGGCGCTCCCAAACGCGTCGAAGGGGTGACGGTGCTTGACGAACACCTTCTGACAGGCCGTCTCGGGTCGGCCGTCTCGGACGTAGTCGATGATCGCCCAGCCGACGTCGTCGAGCAGCGGCAGGCTGAGCGGCCGGCCCGTCTTGTGCTGGACGATCGTGATCCTCTTCGCGCGCCAGTCGAGGTCGCCGAGCTCGAGTTGACGCAGATCGGAGATCCGCAGCCCGAGGCGTGCGGTTGCGAGGATCATGGCGTAGTCGCGTTTGCCGGCGACGGACTGACGGTTGATCACGGAGAGGACCTTGCGAATCTCCTCCGCCGTCCAAAGGTGCGGCTCGGACTCGTGACGGACGTGGCGGTGCGGAGGCAGCCGATCCGCCAGACTGCACGGTGTCCGGCCCGAGCTGGCCAAGAAGGAAAGGAAGTCCGCCAGGCACGATCTCATGGCCGCGATGGTCTTGCGTCGCAGTCCACGCTGGTGCAGGAAGAAGCCCGCCACGTCGCGCACGGAGAGCGCCGCGAGATCATCGATGCCGACCTCGATCAGGTAGCCCAAGAACCGGCTGGCCACCTTGTCCTTCGCAACCACGGTCGCCTCCGCGTTGCCGCGCCCGCGGCACGAAGCGAGGTACTCGTCCCTGAGCGGACGGAACCCGAGAGGGCAGAAGTCCTTCACCGGGAGCACCGACTGGTCAACGTCGATGGCCCGACCGGCCAGCGCATCCGCCATCAACACCACCGGCCGACGCACCGCCTGGGCAGCCCTGTTTTTCACCGGCTCTCGCAGCGACCCCAACTTCACCCCGGTCTGGTCCGCGATGAACTCGATGCAGACCGGATCGCTCACCGTGTCCAAGCCGCGTCCGGCCAGGAAGGTGGTGAACCGATCCAGCACGGCCTGGTGGCACCTGACCGTACGCTCGCTCCTCCTTGCATCGCGTAACACCGCCAGAACACGGTCGACGGAGTCTCGGACATCTACCTCTCCCATGAGAATCACCTCTGCATTCGGTAGTGGAACGAACAGACAAGCGATTCTTCGCAGATGCGAGTGGCGCCCAGCGACGCAGCGAGCTATCCCGCGCCGTCCCTGATCGGCTGGCTCGATTCGCTCGGCCGCTGACCCAGACACCGACGGCCCGAATTATGCGGACAAAACCACCATCGGCGCGGCCCCCACCAGCAGGAACAGCCCGACAGGGCGCATAACCCCGCCGTCCACATAATGCCGGAAGTCATAGGGCCGAGGCTGCTGGCCGCCCGCCAGTCGCGCCAATCCAGCCTGGTCCCAGACGCGGTTGAACATCTGTCCGACCGTCGCGGCCGTGACCTGGTTGCCGGCGGCGGAGACGAAGAACCTCTGGCGGGACATGCCGAACTGTTTGCGGGATACCTGCTCGCATGCAGCCAAGACTTTGACGACGTCGCCGCTCAAGGGCAGACGTCGACTGCGGCTTCCCTTTGACCACAAGACGTCGACGTGCCCCTCACCCAGATCGACGCAGTCGGGCGTGAGGAGGCGGACCTCCCCGGTTCGCATCCCGCAGGAATGCATCAGCGTGAAAAACGCGACCGCTTGCCAGCGCCACGGGGAGTGTGCGTGAAGCTGTGCTGCCGCCGTGAAGAACCGCTCGATCTCCTGCGCGCTCAGCAGGTAGGGCTGGGCGCGGACGGCCGGGGCTTTCCAGCGTTCGGACAAGACGTAGGCCTCGGTGTCGCCATGCATCTGGAGCCACCGGCCGACGTCACGGATATAGGACATCCACGAGCAGTAGCGGCCCGAGGCGGCCAGCTGCTCGGTCACCCAACCCTCGACGGTGTCGCGGTCGAAGACGGTCCGAGCCCGTGCGAGGCAGTAGCGGTCGAACCTCTTCAGATACCAAATCCGGGAACTGCCATAGAAGCCCATTTTCTCCTTGAACTCGAGATAGGCGTCCAGTTCCTGGGCGAACGCGCTGGTGAAACCGTGGGCGCTCACGAGCACACACCTGCGGGCACGTCGAGCACGCAATCGAGCAGATGCTCTCGGTCGACGCTCATGTACAGGTTCGTCGACTCGGCGCTCGCGTGGCCAAGCACAGCCGAGATCGTCGGCAGCGGCACTGCCGCACGCAGCAGCCTCGACGCGGCGTTGTGACGCAAGAGCCGACACCCGGCCTTGACGTCGGCAACGCCGGCCGCTCGGAACACGCCCGCCGTCACTCGGTAGATCGAGGCGTGATCGGCGAGTCGAGTGTATGGCGCCACGCAGCGCAGGAACACGTGTCCGTCGGTTGAGCCGGGTCTGCCATCCAGGACGTAGTCGGCAAGCTTGCCCACCAACAACGCGGTCAGTGGCACGGTCAGCGGGTTGCCCGTCTTCTGCTGCACGATCTCGGCAGTCCGGCTCCGCCAGTCGATGTCGCGCAGGCACAGGCCGACGATGTCGCAGGCTCGCAGGCCTGTCGTCAGCGCCAGCAGGGTGATGGCCGCGTCCCGAGCGCTCACCGCGCCTGCGGCGCAGGCCTGCACTACTAGGCGCTCGTCGTCGTCGCTGAGAACGGGAAGGATCGTATGGGAACGCTTCACTCCCGCAAGGCCCACCGCTTCGACGAGGTCGACTCGACCGGTGAACTTCAGAAACGCGCGGAAATTCGACACCACCCAGAACAGGGAGGACCTCGCCCATCTACTCGACAGCGATTTGAGGAAACCCAAAATGCTGGCGCCATCGGCGTCCTCAAGGTGGCAGATCCCTTGCGACTCCAAGAACACCAGGTACGCGCTGGAGACCCGACCGTAGGCGTCGCGAGTCGCCGGAGCCAGACCGCGATCATCCATCTCGGCTTCCCACGCAGCACACAGGCCGACGAACTCACCCGACTTGGGCCGGGCACCCCCGCCGCCGCGCTTGCGGGGCAGAAGCTCCACCCGGCCGGTCTGCACATAGAAGTCGAAAACGCTGACCACTCTCCCGTAGTCAAACCTGCGCTGTGCACTGAAGCGGCCAGTGCGCGGGCTGAGCGTCATCAACTTGAACGCGGCACCCAGCGAGGGCGAGTAGACGCCTCCTCGTTCCTCAGCGAACCTCGCCAGCGCCTTGACCGTCTTCTCGTACTGTCCGATCGTTGACTCCGAGTAGCCGGCTGCGCGCAGTTCGGCGATAACCACCGATGCGATCTGTGTGACCGTCGTGTCCATGCCCATCTCCTTTCCTCAAGATGTGAGGGCACGGCGGACGCTAAGGACGATCAGGATCGTTAAGCCGAGGAACCAGTCAGCAAACCTCGTCCACGCACGCTCACGCCACGATTCCTCGGCTTAACGAGATGCTCGGCTTAATCGGTGTTAAGCGGAATTCCGCTTAATTCCGACCGCGGTTGTCAGTACACCAGCAAGGACTTTGCCGACCTCGCCCGTGAGAACGGAGTCGTCCTGTCGGTCGGCCGCAAGGGCGAGTGCTGGGATAACGCAGTAGCTGAATCATTTTTCGCAACCATCAAACGCGAGCTCATCGACACCCGTCCGTGGCCGACGAGAGCGGGCCTTCACCGCGCGGTGTTCGAGTACATCGAGGGTTGGTACAACACGCGTCGTCTGCATTCGACGCTCGGCTACATGAGCCCTGCGCAGTACGAAGCCATCCGCCGCAACGCAGACCGTCAGGCAGCATGATCAACTGAAGAAACCTGTCCGTCGAACCGGATCAAGTCCAATCTTGGGTTTGCTGCTATTGGCGCCTCGGGTCAGTTGAGGGGCGCGGCGAACGTCGACGAACTACTTGCCGACGGCTTCGGGCGCGACTGAGTGCTTCTGGTCGACACCGGCCCGCTCCTCGCCACGGCTGATCGGAACGACGCGCTGTCGGTGTACGCGATGGCGAAGCCAAAGCGTTGGGGCAGCTTGGCGAACGCCCGCACGTCGGTTGCGTCCTGGAGGAAGTGGGCGAAGTCGCGATGGCTGCGCCCAGCCGAAAAGAGACCTCGCCAGCCTTGCAGCAATGTTAGACGAATATAGTTTCGTCGCGCGATATCGCGCGCTAATATAGGATCATGGCACGACCCAAGATATTCACCGAGCCTCGCAAGGCAACCGCTGTTCGCTTACCCGAGCCCCTGCACAGCGAGTTGAGACGGGTCGCTGATGAACGCGACGTCTCAGTAAACCATCTCGTCATCAAGGCTGTGCGGGAGTGGCTGATGAAGCACGAGGGCGACCCGATTCAGCTGGACTTCTGGCGGAGAGACAGTACAGAGCAGGCTTCAAGCAACGCGCCAGTCGCATGAGCGCCGCTCTCCCGTCGCCGCTTCGCGCGAATCGTCCCACGCGCCGACGCGCACCAACCGAAACGTCCATGTTCGGGTCATCGCGGCGTGAGGCACACGACTCGACGGCCTTCTACCGCCGATTCGCCCTACCAGACGTGTCCGAAGACGAGGATCTCGGCACAAGCCGCCTCGTCGACGAGATCTTTCAACACGACGCCCGCGACATGTACCACGTTGCCGACAACTCCGTAGCTCTCGTGGTGACCTCACCTCCATACTTTGCGGGCAAGGAGTACGAAACCGCGTTGGGAGAAGGCCACGTCCCTGCGACGTACGCGGCGTATCTCGCGATGATTGAAGACGTATTCGCGGAGTGCGTCCGAAAGCTCGAGCCCGGTGGCAGGATCGCAGTCAACGTGGCCAATCTCGGCCGCAAGCCCTATCGCTCATTGTCGGGGGACGTTGCCTTCATTTTGCAGGATCGGCTCCGTCTTCTACTCCGAGGCGAAGTCATTTGGATCAAAGCTCGGGGAGCGGCGGGATCTTGCGCGTGGGGCTCTTTCCAGAGCCCGGCGAACCCTGTCCTACGCGATCTGAGTGAACGAGTCATCATCGCGAGCAAAGGGCGCTTCGACCGTGCACTCAGTCGTCGGGAGCGGTTCCGCAGGCGACTTCCCTCTGAGGCATCGATCTTTCGGGATGAGTTCATGGAGGCCACCACCGACATCTGGGAGATTCCACCCGAGAGCGCGAGCCGCGTGGGCCATCCGGCGCCGTTCCCAGTAGAGCTTCCCGAAAGGCTGATCCACTTGTACACGTACCGGGACGACGTTGTGCTCGATCCGTTTATCGGATCGGGCACCACGGCGATCGCCGCCCTCCGAACACAGCGGCACTATCTCGGCTACGACCTTGAGCCCAGCTACGTCGAGCAAGCTCGAGTGCGCGTCAGCCGGGAGAGAGAGACACTCCAGGCACTCCAGGAGTCTGAGGTCGAGCCGCGTCGAGTCGTGTTGTCAAGTGGCCCACCGCCCGCGAGCGGCAACGAGGACTTTCAGGCACGAGCCGTGCGAGAAGGTCGCGCAGCGCGAGACCTAGCACGTGAAGCCCTTGAACAATGTGGCTTTTCCCACATTCAGGCAAATGTCAAACTTCCGCAGGGTGTTGAGGTCAACTTTGCTGCTTTGGATAAGACCGGAGGGCAGTGGCTCTTCGATGTCTCTGGCGGGTTCACGTCGAATCGACCGGGCCTTCGACGCACCGACACTCTGTGGAAGGCGCTCGGAAAGGCGTCTGTAATTCACGAGGCCTATCCCGCGTCACGGTTGGTTCTACTCACCACGGACGCCCCGCCGCGCGGTAGCGCTGGACACTCGGCGCTGTCGGTCCTAGTAGGACGCGGAAAGCCGATCCACGACACGATCGTCCTAAGTTCTCCTGACGATCTTCTGACGCTACGGAGTTACGCCCGTGGCCAAAGAGAGCGATCGACGCTGTAGACGTGTCTGACCGGAACCCATCCGGATGGCCCGGACGTGTCGCTTTGGCCGTCGTGCGCTCAGATCCGCCCCAGGTGTTTGTGGCGACCAACGCCGATGTGCTCAATCGTCTGGTCGCCCTCAAGGTCGTCGCCACCACCGATCCCAAAGGATTACCCGCGGAGCTCCTACACAGCATCCAAGCGGCTCTGCTCGCCGAGAGGTGGGGCGATGCGGTGACGGATTGGATGCTTGCGACTGGCGAAACTCTCGACGCTTATCCTGAAGAGGATGTGTGGTCAGAGGAGATTCTGGGGACTGACGTGACGCCCTTCGAAATTCGGATGGCACGG
The DNA here is from genome assembly GCA_963807575.1 of uncultured Acidimicrobiaceae bacterium. Taxonomy (GTDB): domain Bacteria; phylum Actinomycetota; class Acidimicrobiia; order Acidimicrobiales; family Bog-793; genus Fen-455. The sequence continues at coordinate 12,632 of CAWECD010000007.1, read as the reverse complement.
ATATTCAACGAGAATCAACCTTGACTGACTTCCAAGCCTCAGCCGTAATCCAAGGTCGGCAGTTCGCGGAACAGTGCAGCCAGCTGCTGACGCACTACGGCTACACGCTGCACGGCCGGGCCTTGATCGCAAATGTCGGCGTCGAGATTGACTGCGTTGCCACCAGCCCAGCCGGGAACGCGATCTGGTTCGAATTCAAGGGCAGTGTTCAAGGTACGCGGCCGGGCCTTCTAAGAACTGACACCCTCAAGAAGGCGATAGCGAATGGGGCCCTCCTCGCCGGGGAGCCGACACGCTGCCCATTTATCGTCTTGACATCTCATCTTCCGGTCGTAGGTGCCGGAGCCGCGATGCTTGAGACGGCCCTTCGCCTGAACTATCTCGATGACGTCATCTGCCTTTACTCACCGGAGGATACGAGACGCTTACGCCTCCTTTGACTACGGTCGACAGCAGCAGAGCCAACGACACGCTTAGCTCATCAGGAAGGCCCGCCAATCCAAGCTCGGCAGCCGCCCAGATTGCGACGCGGTCGGTGACTAGCGCCGCGACCGGCAACGTTCGCCCGCGCCAAGTTTCCTGACCAAGGAACACCCGATCCGTCTGATATGCGTGCCCGCTGATCTCGCCAGCCGGTCGTCGCGCCGGCCCAGACGGGACGTTATGTCGCTTGAGCGAAACGGAGTTTGCAACGGCGGGACCACGGCGCGAGTGTGCGCCTCGCGATGAGGTCCTGGCCGGAGTGATCTCCGGCTGGTGCAGGCCTTGAGGTCTTGGCGACCGATTCGCAAGGGGTGACGCTTGCGAATGTTGCTCGTGGCCGGTCAGCTGCCCAGCGGATTCACGGCCCCTAGCAATTGACAGACCACAAGACTAAATTCCTGCCAGCCGAGATCCCGACCAGCGTCGAGCACCCCGGCGTGCGAGTTGAGATACATGCGCCTCAGAACAGGCGCCACGTTCCTCCGGATCTTCGGTCGCTCCCGACGCCTCTTTGACTGGCCAAGAGTGAGAGGGAGGCACCATGGGCCTGAGAACCTTGCACCGCGCACTTCTGATTGTCTGTGCCGGGTTAGTGCTGGCTGCGATGGTGGCGGTCATGCCGGCAACGGCAACCACAGGAGGCTTGCAGCTCACGGTCACTCCGAAAGTCTCGGCGGCCGACGCGCCGTTGGCAATCCGTGTGAGCGGGCTCCAGCCCGGCGCCAACGTGACGCTCGCGGTCACCTCGGTTGACGCCAAGGGCGTCAAGTGGAGCTCGTCTTCGACATACAAGGCTGGTCCGGCGGGAACGGTCGACCCGGCAACCACGCCGGCAGTCGCCGGCAGTTACAAGGGTGTCGATGCTATGGGCCCCATCGACTTCATGACGGGGTCGCCCGATTCGGCGCCTCCTGACTCGGCGGATGTGACTACCTCGGCGGGTTGGCCGTTCGGGACGTCCAGCGTGTACCCAGACGACTGGTACGCCTGGGCCAGCTGTCCCTCAGCCCTCCATTGCTCGTGGGCCAAGTCGCTCGCCTTCGTGTTCAGTGTGACCGCCGGCAAAGCCAACGCCTCCACTACGGTCTGGCGCGGGCCCGCAAGCCCGGTCACGGCCAGGTCCGAAAGCGTCGCCAGCACTGGCCTTTACGGCGTGTTCTGGCAGCCCCCGGCTGACCTGGACAATCACATCGGGGTCTTGGAGCTCGCTGGCGGGATGGGTGGTATTGACGCCTCGCTAGGTGCCCTGTTTGCCGCACGCGGCTACCCCACTTTGGACCTCGCCTACTTCGGGTCGCCGGGCCTCGTCCTCCCAGGCCTCCCCCCATTCTCAGTCCCCCCACGGATCCCCCTGGAGTACTTCGCCAAGGCCCTGCAGTGGCTCGGGAGCCAGCCAGGTGTCGACCGCGCACATCTGTGGATAGTGGGCTGGTCCTTAGGCACCGAAGCTGCCCTCCTGACTGCCGCCCACTACCCCAACCTGGTCCACGGAGTGGTGGCCTTCGAGCCCAACGACGCGGCAACTTGCGGGGACGCAGAGTGGACCCTCGCCGGCCATCCCCTGCCCTGCTCGAAGTATGAGGGCGCACCCCAGCAGACCGACAACCCCGCTGCAGTGATACCGGTGGCAGACATCCGTGGGCCGATCGAGTTCGTCTGTGGAGTACAGGACAGCGTGTGGCCGTCTTGCCCTAACTCTCAAGCGATGATGACCGAGCTGGCCGCAGCCCACGACGCCTACCCCCACAAGCTCGTCGAATACCCCGGCGCCGGCCACGGAGTCGGGTTTATCGCGCCCTATACCCCCGGCGTGGCCCCGATTGAAAAGACGGACGGCGTTGGCGGGGACACCCCGATAGCGAACCCGCTGGCACGTGCTGACCAGTGGTCGAAGCTCCTGGCGTTCCTCCGCAACTGAGCTCGCGTCTGAAACGGGGCATGAGGAAGAATCGGGCGGCTGGAGGTCTTGGCCCCAGGCTAAGCAACGCCCCGCCGAAGGCCAACGCGTCCCAAGCGTGGCCGATCGGCCACCTCACATAGCCACTGAACACATTCCTTCAGGGCGTCATCATCGACGACATAACGCGCGCGACCATGAGCTGTGACCGGAAGGCGACCTGGCGCCAGAATCGGCATCGTTCTGCGTGGCCTGGTTGGCGTAGACGGCGGGAGATAGGAGGCTCCAGCACTACCGTCCAAGGCTCGGTCCCTCCCGTTCCATCGGGCGCAGCGGCGGCATCGGCGCCGGCCGATACCCCGGATCGTGTCTCGACGCGCGCTCGAGCACGGCGCGGGTGGCCGCGTCGCCAGCGGGTGAAGCCTCGAGCCTGGCCCGCTTCAAGCGTGTGCGTCCCGGTGTCTGCTCGGCGCGTCCGTCACGAGTCACCTGAGGCTCGCTGGCTTCGGTGTGGGCGAGCTCGTAGTCGCGCACGGCCACGCGCTCTTCGAGCTGCTCGATCCAGCGCCTTGTGCCCGGGTGCTCGCGTAGGAAGGACTGGCGACGCTCCTGGGCGGTACGTGCCTCGCTGAGCTGGCGAGCGGCGCGCTCGGCGTCCTCGAGGCGATGGCGCGCTCGCTCGTAGGCGCGAAGCGACTGCTGCTCGATTCGTCGCGCCTCGTCGAAGTCGCGCTTTGCTTCCTGCCAGTGAGCCTCTGTATCCCGACGGGCCTCGTTGCCTAAGAGACCGGGAAGCAGCGCTCGGGTCGGGCGGGTGTTCGCCGCTACGAGCGCGGTCTCGGCCCTCTTGAGGTGCTCCTCGGCGCGCCGCAGGGACGACTGGGCGTCCTTCAGCTCCTGGTTGGCGCGTTGCACGTCGGCTCGGGGCGCCAGCGCGACGATCTCCGCATTGCGATCCGGTCCCGCCCGCTCGTCGAGGTCGCGCCGGGCCTCGGTGAGGAGGTGGCCCAAGAGGCCGATGTCCTCCATGTGGGCGAGGTTCTCGCGAGCCACGTCGTGTGCGGAGTGCTCCGCGCCGTCGCGCCGCATCACCTTTGCCAGCAGCTCGACGGGCGTGAGCCGTCGCGATCTCCAGAAGACGTCGAGACCGGGGTCGCAGCGTTGCTCGACGACGAGTGCCGCGTTCATCTCCCGTCCCCGGCTCATCGCCACGTAGAGCTGCTGGGCGGTCATCTGCTCGTCGACGAGCACGATCCCCCAGTCGATAGTCGAGCCCTGCGCCTTGTGGCCGGTGAGCGCGTAGCCGAGGGCGACGTGCTCGGCTACGTACCCAGGCGGAAGTGTGACGCGCCCGCGTCCCTGGAGGGCCTCGACGGTGAGTGCGCCCGACAAGTCGCGCTCGACGACGTGCCAGCGCGCGCCGTTGCGGACGAACTCACCGGGAGCCCAGATGAGCTTGCGGTCGTTCTTCAAGGTCACGATCTCGTCGCCGACACCCGCCCGCCCGTTCGCGATCGGTGCGCCCTCGCGCTCGACCTCGCCGCGGGCGACGAGGTCCTCCCGGCAGCGTCTCGCCAACGTGTCAACGGTGGCGTTGTCGCCGGCCATGAGAAGCACTGCGCGTCTCTCCTCGCGCGCCCGGCGCCAGAGCTCGAACGCCTCGGAGCGCATCTCCGCCTCGGGTCCGCCGGTGATCCGGCCGTGCGACACGTACTCGGCGAGCACGCTCACGTCGCGTGCCCGCAGCCGGAGCGAGGCCTGGGCCTCCCATGCCTCCGAGAAGCGGCGCACCGTCTCGAGCTCGCTCGCGCCGTGTGAGTCGACAAGGGTCGCGAACAGCCCACCCGGGCCGACCGCACCCGTTCTAGCCACACGTTCGTTTCGCGGAATAGGGCCTGCTTGCAGGGAGAAGTGGGGCCTAGGGAGAGGACTTGACTTGTCGGGTGTTATCACCGAATGTTAGGTGCCACCTGAATCTTTCAGGTAGTGGGAAGGTGTGGCAGTGGTGGCAGTCGAGTTGCGGCTCATCGACGGAGAAGCTGAGGCCCTCGGTGCAGCGGTTGGCCCTGTCGAGTTCGAAGCCGGTTGTATTGAGCGTTGGCAGGATTCGTTGACAGCTCGAGCCTTCAGCCAGCGAACGATCGACGGCTCAGTGCCTGTGCTGGAACGGTTCTTGTCAAGGTGCGGTCGACCGGTGTGGCAGGTGAGCCGTGACGACATCGACCGGGTGATGGCCGACCTGTCCGACGGGGGCCTGGCTGCCTCGACCAGATCCGGATACCTACAGATTTTCAAGGGTTTCTATGCCTTCGTCGAAGCGCGTCACGGGGTGGAGGTGGAGCAGCGCTTCGGGGTGGTGATGGTCAACCCAGTCGACGCCTTCAACAGCCCGGTCCATGTGGGCTCGGGCTTGGAGGCGAGCCGACCCCCGCCGACACCGCAACGCCTGGAGGACTTCTTCGCGTACTCGCGCGAGCAGATCGCCACGGCTCGTAAATACGGCACCGCGGCGCGCGACTACACGTTGTTTCGCACCTTGTATCACGCGGGGCTGCGCTCTGATGAAGCCGCCCGCCTCGATGTGACCGATGTGCATCTCGATCGGGGGCCGTTCGGAAAGCTGCATGTGCGCTTCGGCAAAGGCACGCGCACCTCTGGTCCCCGGGCCCGTTGGGTGCCTCTCTTGGACGGCCTCGACCTGATCCTCGGTTGGTATCTGGCCGAGATCCGGCCCCGGTTCGGGACAGGTCCGGCCCTGTTCTGCGACGAGGGCGGCGGGGCCATTCACCGGGGCACAGTCGGAAACCGGCTGCGGGTAGCCCTGGTCGGCGAGCAGGCTGGTCCAGAGGGACACTTCAGCCCGCACGGTCTGCGCCATGCTTGCGCCACGCACAACTATGAGCGAGGCGTCGACCTCGTTGCCATCCAGCAGCTGCTGGGCCACTGGCAGATCGGCACCACGATGCGGTATGTGACCCCGTCGTCGACGTTCATCGAGGACGCCTATCGGCGGGCATTGTCGGCGAACCTTGCCCAACTCGAGGGAGGCGATTGAGATGGACGTGACCTGGCGGCTGCGTATGGCCGCGGCACAACGTGAAGTGTGGACCGGGGCGGCTCTGCGCCGATTGCTGGCCGAGCGAGCCGGCGTGGACCTCTCACCGGCCTCGGTGTCGGCGTTGCTCACCGGACAGCCACGCCAGCTCAAGTTGTCGACCCTGGCTGCACTGTGCACCGCCTTGGAATGCGGGCCCGCCGATCTCATCGAGGTCGACACCACCCCGGTAGTCCAAGCTGCGCGCCGTGGGCGGGCCAAGCGCCCCGAGCCGTCACCGCGTCAGGGACGCACGATGCCCCCACTGTGAAGGTTTGTGTCGATTGCGGGGCAGATAACCGTTTCCCAGGTTCGGTTCGCTGCCGAGCCTGCTATGACGCTCGCCGCAAGGCCGGACCGGTCGGTGCCTGCACCCGCTGCGCCAAGCGCCGCCCCATTTATGACTCCGGCGGTCGATGCGACTTCTGCGTTTATGTGGGCCGGCCGCGGCCAGTCGTGGTGGCTCCCCCGTGTGTCGTTTGCGGCGAGAAACGCCGGATCATCGCCCACGGGAACTGTAGGCGATGCCTGGTCAATAACCCCGAGACGACCCGTACATTTGCTGAGGGTCTCGCCCGCCGCCTGGGTCCGGGTCGACCACCGTGGTATTACGCCTTCGTCACCCACGTTGTCGAGCGCTACTCGCCCTCTGAGGCACGCGGACGCCTACGCGAGCTCGGTCGGCTGCTGGCCGTGACGGCCGACCCGCCCGCACTCGTAGCAGCCGCCACACATAAAGACGGCCGGCTCGCACCACTCGGCCGCGCCCTCGACGAGTTCTTCGGCAGTCTCGGTCCGCGCCCAGCAACAGGTGACACCGAGGCACGGGCGGCCGGACGCCGGGCCCGGGTCATCGACACCGTGCCGGAAACACTCCGCCCGATGGTGACGGCGTTCTCCGCCGCGGAGCTCTCCAACCGTGAACGTGCACGCCGCTCCGGCGGACGGCTCCTCACAGACCAGACGCTGCTAATCCACCTCGAAGTCGTCGCCGACTTCTCCCGCCACACCCCCGACCTCGCTGACTGGGCCACCGTCGCCCAGGGCGACATCGAAGCCTTCCTGGCTTGCCGCTCACCGGCTGACAGCTACAGCCTTCCCAGCCTGCGTGCCTTTTTCAGCTGGGCCCGCACACAACGACGAATCCTCGTCGATCCAACCGCGAACCTGCGCAACCGGCTACAGCGCCGGTTCTCCGGACCTGTCGTCGACCTTGCCACCCAACGCCGGTTGTTCCAGCGCTGGACGACCGAAGTTGACCTCAGCCCCAACGAAGCCCTTGTCGGCTTGCTCACGCTCCTTCACGCCGCGTCGGTCGACGATCTGCGCCGTCTCACCGTTTCCGACATCGATCACTCCGCCCATACCATCGCTTTTGTGGCTCGGTCCCGACCCGTGCCCCTCGATCCCCCCACATGGGCCGCACTGCAGGTCTCGCTTGCCCACCGCAGCTCCCTCAACACCACCAACCCTCATGTGCTCGTCAACCGGCGGACCAAGGTCACCGGCCAGCCGGTATCGCCCTCGCACGCCAATGACGTCCTAAAACCAGCTGGCATAAGCCCGCAGAGACTGCGCTGCACCCGCCTCGCTCAACTCATCACCACCACCGACCCCATCCTTGTCACCGAGATGTTCGGCATCTGCCACAAAACAGCGCTGTACTACCTCGCCGACAGCGTCGACCAGGAGCAACTCTTCTTGAACTAGTGAACTTAAGGCACCACCTGCCACAGGTTCGCCCGAACGTGTGGTGGTTGCCGAGCTGGTGCGGGTCGCCGGCGAGGACCAGCTTGCAGCCCGCCTGTGCGGTGTGGGTGACGAGGCGCTCCAGGTCGTTGGTGCGCGTCATCGTCGTCTCGTCGAGGACGATCACGTCCCTAGGACCGAGGCTGCGCCGCCCGTTCTCCACATCGAGGAGGAAGCGGGCCAGGGTGTCGGAACTAAGTCCGGCTTCGTCGGACAGCACCCGCGCCGCGATCGCCGAGGGTGCGAGCCCGATGGGACGGTAGCCGGCGGCCTCGAAGGCCTCGCGCGCCGCGTCGAAGCGCGCGGGACTTCCCCGCGCCCGCCGGACCGACGAGGAGGGCCACCTGCTCGCCGCCACCGAGCAGCTCGCGCACAGCTCTTTGCTGATCGGCGCCGAGCATCGAAGAGGAGAGCACCATGTCCAGCGTGCGCTCGGGGACGAGCCCGACTCGGGCGTTTCGTCCCTTCGCCACCGCGTCGAGGACGCGTGCCTCGCTTAACAGCGTGGCCTCGGTCGTGTAGCGCGTCGCCCCGTGGCGCTCGATCGCGCTCATCTGGTCCCGGCGCCGGAGTGCCTCGGGCGGCTCGGCCGGCAGCGGCGCAGCAAGCGAGCAGACCCGGCGGTCTCTGAGCACCTCGTCGGCGGCCCGTTCGACGCGGGCGCGAAGCTCGTCTGCGTTCGTCCCGGTGACAAGCGTGGTGAGCACCTCGGTGACATCGGAGCGCCCCCAGGTGGCGCGCGTCTCCTCGAGGCGGGCGATCGCAAGGTGTACAACCGCCTTGCGGTCTTCGGGGGTCGCTGTTTGCGCTTGCCCGAGCACCTGTGGCAGCCAGCGCTCCGGTGCCTGTCCAAAGGAGGCGGCCTCCTCGCGCCAGCGGGCGACCAGGACTTCGGTCGGCGTCTCGGCGTCGAGCTTCGGGGCCCGGCTGCGATAGGCGGCGAGCTGCAGACAGCGCGCCCGCTCACCACCCGAGAGCTCGCGACCGAGCTCGGCCTCGCGGCTCGCGACGAGCTGTGCGCCTAAGGACTCCACTTCGTGGCGACGCGTCGACCAGGTCTCGACGAGCACCTTGGGCACGCCTTGGATCTCGGCGATGCCGTTCTCGTCGACCGGCGTCCAGGCGACCCCGAGCGAGGCGGTGAGCTCGGCCCGAAGTGCCGCGCGATACAGCATGCCGGCGGCCTTCTGGTGCTCGTAGAGCTCGCGACCGTCCAGGCTGAGCCACTGTCCGTCCTCGGCGCGCACCTTGTTGGCGACAAGGACGTGGCTATGAAGCTGCGGTTCCGCGGCGCGCGAGGTGCGGTGGAGGAAGCTCGCGGCTACGAAGCCCTCGGTGTCGACCTGGAAGATCCCGCCTGCGCCGCGTCGCGTGAAGGCGGCGTGGTCCTGCAGGAAGGAGAGCGTGCTCGCAAGAGCGCGTTCGTGCGCGGCAACGACAGCTGTGCGGAGCTCTTCGCCGCCGGTTCCCCACAGCACCGAGACGCTCTTGGGCGGACTGAACGTCAGCCCGAAGCCGGCGACGACGTTGTCGTTGTCGGGTGAGAAGCCGCGACCCATCGCGGCGCCGTCGCGGGGATCGGTGCCGTGACCGATGAGGCGCTCGAGACCGAGCGCGTCGACCTCGGCGGCCGCGAGCCCGATTGCCTGTGCTCCGCGGCCGAGGTAGCGGCCGGGGTGCTCGCCGGAGCAGGCGAAGTAGTCCTCGCGGCCGGTCGCGATCTCCTCGGCGAAGTAGCGCCAGCCGGAGGGACCGAGCTTCGTCAGGCTCATCACGGCCGCGACGCTCCCAAGAGCGACGCCCGAGCCGAGCGCACTTCCAGTGCAGCAGTGTCTGGCGCTGGGGTCACGAGGAACAGTTATGACAGGCGAGAAAAGCCTTGTAAATGGCGGAATCCGAAACGGTAAACAGTGGTCAATACGGGTCAATGAGCGAATGAGGATCGGTGTCGATTCGGGCGCAAGGCGCGTCGGCAGTGATACGACCGCGCCGTACCATGAGAGGCGATGGCTCATCGAGGGGACTTCGGAGCGACCGACATGGCTCGCCAGTACGCGGAGGTGTTGACCACGGTCGCCTCCTTCATGGCGCGGCTGATGCTCTTGACCGCCGCCGTGTGCGTCTCGGTGGTAACTGTGGTGGGACTGCACGCCCATGTCGTCATCGCGCCGGACCTATGGGTCCACCATCTCGGGGTGGGAGGTGCGGCCGGTTCGCTCCGGCACGTCATCGTCATGATGACGGTTGGCTTCATCGCCGTGACACTCGAATCATTCGTGCTCTGTCGCGATGCGTTCGCTCGCCGGGAGCCGGGAGCCGTCGCCACTGTGCTCGCTACCGCCAGACGGCTCCTCCTCGGAGCCCGGCGCGCGCAACTGCTCATCGTCGGATCGGCTGCGCTGCGACTTGCGAGCTGCGTCGAGCACGATCGGGACGGTGGCATCCTCCGCCAGCTCCGCTCGGCCCTCTCGATCGCGCCCGTGGGTCCTCCCGCGTCCCCTGCTCTCGGCTCGGACCCTTGGGGTCTCTTCGGACAGTCAGGTCATCGAGCGGAGGTTTGCGCAGCCGCATAACGGCTTGGCCACCTCCGCTCTCAAAGCGGAGGTGGATCATGGAGCAGTTGCAGTTTCCCGAGCTGGTCGACATCGAGACGGTCGCGAAGCTCCTCGGCGTTGGTGAGCGATATGTGCGAAGGATGGTCTCAGAGCGACGAGTCCCGATTGTGAAGGTCGGGCACTACGTCCGGTTCGACCTTGCCGACATCCGCAATTGGGTCGAGCAGCAACGTCGCCCGGACGCGTCGTAACCCGAAGTAGTGAGAGATCGTGGTGGCACTATCGACAGGTGCTGTGTCCACCACGGGGATGGGAGGCCCAGTGAGTTCAATCACGCGAGACAAGAGCGGGGCTTGGCGAGCTCGGTACCGAGACCCTGAGGGGAAGCAACGCAGTCGGAACTTCTCCCGACGTCGCGACGCTGAGCTGTTCCTGACGAGCACCGAACATGCGAAGGCCTCTGGCTCTTACGTCGACCCGGTACTCGGCAAGATCACGTTCGATACGTGGGGGAAGGAGTGGCGTGCCGGCATCGTTGATCTCCGTCCATCGACGCTCGCTCGGGACGATGGTTATCTCAAGCGGTACCTGCAGCCGACCTTCGGCAAGAAGCGCCTCGCCGAGATCGACCACGTCATGGTGCGCGCTTGGGTCGCGGGCCTTATCGCTCGCGGCCTCGCACCGTCAACCGTCGTTCTTGCCGGATTGCTAATGCGGAAGATCATGGCCACGGCGGTCGCCGCCGGGCGGATTCCCGCTTCGCCGTGCAACGGGATACGTCTCCCGAGAATCGAACGTGAGGAGGCTCGATTCCTCGCTCCCGCTGAGATCGGTGCGCTCACCGATACCATCAACGAGCGCTATCGCGGCCTCGTCATGCTCGGCGCGTTCGGCGGACTGCGGATCGGCGAGATGCTCGGGTTGCGCGCAAAGCACCTCGACCTTCTGCATGGTCGCGTCAATGTCGCGGAAATCCTGGTGGAAGTTTCCGGTCAGCTCTACTTCGGCCCTCCGAAGACGCGAGCTGGACGCCGAGCCGTTCCTCTTCCCCGTGTCGCCATCGATGCTCTCGATGATCACTTGCGCCGATATCCGGCAGCGCAAGGCGATCTCGTATTCAGTGCTCCCGAGGGCGGACCGGTTCGGCTCGCGAGTTGGCGGCGGCGGTTTTGGAAGCCTGCAGTTGAGGCGTCCGGGCTGTCACCACTGCGACCGCATGACCTCCGTCATACGGCGGTCGCGCTTTGGATCGCGGCAGGCGCGACGCCGCGGGAGATCGCGACGCGAGCTGGTCACACCTCAGTTGTGACCGTCCTCGATCGATACGGCCACCTCTTCCCTGACTCCGAACAAAAAGTCAACGCCGCTCTCGACGTGCTTGCCACGGATGCCGGCATTTCACGGAGCGCGCAGGTCGTACCCATCCGCGAGGTGTACTCGTAGCTCTTGGATTATTTCAATCAGCGTGTCGGCTTCCAGAGGCGGTCGATTGGCACAACGAAGAGACGGTCGCCGACCGCATAAGACCGCTCGCCGGTGTAGAGGGCGACACCTCCGATAAATCCAGCGCCAGCAAGGTCTCGAAGCCGTTCGAGTCCCCGAAGGTCCTCTCCTGGCACGCGCGTTCCACTCTTCACCTCGATCGCGACGACACAGCCGTCGTCGCGTTCGATGAGGAGATCGACCTCCTCTCCGTCATAGGTCCGCCAGTGGTGGAGGCCAGCGATTCCGTCCAGCCAACTCGCCTGCTTTATGAGTTCGCCGACAACGAACGTCTCCATGAGGTGACCGAACTCGGAGAGCGCCGTTGCATCGCGGCGCGCCAGGTGCTCCGGTGTGAGCCGAAGAAGCCGGGCGGCAAGGCCGGAGTCGACGAGATGAACCTTTGGCGTGCCCGTCGTCCTGGCTCCGAGCGTCCGTCCCCACGCCGGGAGCTGGCGCACGAGGAAGACCGATTCGAGCAGTTCGAGATAGTCGGCCGCCGTGTGGCGATCAAGGACTGCGGCCTCCGCCGTGGCAGTGATGTTCAAGAGCTGGCCGGTCTGCGACGCGACGTGCCGGAGGAGTGCCGGAAGCTGTCGGCGTTGGCGGAGCTTGCTCACCTCCATCACGCCGCGCTCAAGGACCAGCTCCACGTACTCGTCGAACCACCGTGCTCGCGCCGACTCGTTCCTCGCGAGCGCGATCGGCATGCCACCTGTGGTGATCCGCCGCGCATACTCGACTCTTGAAGTCTCAGACCGCTTGTTGGTCACTAGCGAACGTGGTTCGCCCAGCATCAGTGTCTCGACGAAGTTCTCTCGTGCACCCTCGATCTCACCCTGGGACAGCGGAAGGACCGCGAGAAAGCTGACCCGTCCTGCCAGATACTCCGCGACTTCGGGCACGGCCGTTGAGCGGGTCGATCCGGCCAACACGAACCGGCCGGGTCGAAGATCATTGTTCAGCTCCGCCTTGACGGCAGCGAGAACTGCGGGCTCATGTTGGTACTCGTCGATGAAGATCGGCCCGCCTCCGCTCACGAGCGTCGCGGCGTCAGTCCGTACTGCATCGCGCGTCGGAGGATCATCGAGGTCGATCACCTCGCCACCGCGAGCCTCGGCCAGCTGGTGGAGGAGGAAGGTCTTCCCAACCGTTCGGGGGCCTTGCAACAAGAGCAGTGGCTCCTCTTCGAGACGAGCGAGCGCGAGGTCATGAACTCTCCGCTTGTACCCCGGCATCTGAGCCATCTCATCAGGCTACTGCTCAGTTCACCAATTTCGCGGCCGATTATTCACCGATCTCGCGAGTAGCGACCGACCAACTTCGCAGCCCTCAAACCACCAAAGTCGCGCTTCCAAAATGCGCCCAGAAC
>CAWECD010000006.1:0-106783 GCA_963807575.1 uncultured Acidimicrobiaceae bacterium | reverse complement strand
AGTTCAACCCAGGCTCATTCTCGGCAGCGAAGGCGGAGGTCATCGATGACCACGAGCTCAAGCCTTGGCAGGGCGAGAGGCGATCGGGACCCAGCCGGACAATCCGTGCTTTAAGCCGCCGCCGGGGCAACGTAGGTCGTATAGGCCGTTGCGCTAACGGACATGCTGTACTGCTGACCGTCACCCACAGCCAAGATGTTCGGGTTAGTGCCCGCTGGAGAAAGCCCGACACTGCTGATTGTCATGAGCCGTGTCATCTTGTAAAAGTTCGACAAGAACGCAAACACGTCCTTATGGGTTCCCGAAATCGAGAAGGAGACAGGTATATCCGAAAGGCCTGCCACGCCGCTGGCGCTGGGAGTGTCCGCGGGGGTGACAGACAAGAGATCGCAGCCCGTCTTGTTCGCGAGGGTGTTGAGTGAATCGACGATCCCGGGCGGATCCTCGGTTGGTGGGATTGCTGCAGTTACCTTCTTGAGAAACGGGAGCTCCTTCTGCACAAGCTTACTTTCCGCCTTCAGTGCTGCGAGCTGCAAGTTCAGCTGTGTCAACTGGGTACGGTTAGTAGTCACCTGCTGTTGGACGGCAGCAAGCTTGTTGGCCTCCGGGGTCATCCACGCGAACCACCAGACGATGAGCAGGACGATCACGCAGCCCGTGACGATAAGGACCACCTTCGATTTCAGTATGTCGAGGTTGAGACTTGGGATTCGATTCATCATCGCACCTTGAATTCGTTGGCCCGTATTGAAGTGACCTCTCCCGTGACTCCCACCGTCGCAGTGAAGGTGACCTGCTTGGAGGCAGCTTGCGTGATCCCGCTGAATCCGTTGACAGTCAGCTTGCCGGAGCCGCTGACGGAGTAATACCAGCTACGGAAGTACGTGTACCCTGTCGGCGACGTGAGAGAGATATTCACGGTCGCGATCTGCGTCTCGGCCGGTGTGAGAGGCGGGGGTGCGGGAGCACCGGCTGTCGGCGCAACCGGAACCGCGCGTGGAACGGTGCTGGCGGAGAAGCTCGTGACCACGCCGCCTGCTGGTGTGGCATTGGCGAGGGCCGCGATCACCCCCGGCCAGTAGACCTCGTCGGTCACGATGGGCGTGCTGATCGACTCGAGGCCGAGGATCTCGGCACGTTCCTGTTGGACCTTGTCGTACTTGGGGATCTGGGTCTGGACGTATGCGATCTGTCTCTGCAGGCCTGCGACCTGATTCTCGGCGTTGTGCACCTTGAGGAAGCGGAGCACGCCAAGACCGGCCATCACGACCACAAGAAGGATGCCGACAAGGATGACCGCGTGCTCCAGTCGCTTGCGCTTGCGCCCGAGTACCACTTCAGGCGGGAGCAGGTCGAGCTCCTTGACGTCCTTGGCGCCCGGTAGGGCAAGGCCAACGACTACGGCGACTGCGGGATCGAGTCGGGCAATCTCCTCTTCGGGCAGGTTGAGCCGTGAACAGTCAATTCGGCTCAGGGCGCTCCCTTGCACCACGGGCAGCCGGAGCTGCTGTCGCAGCTGTTCGACGAACCCGGAAAGGCAGGATCCACCTCCTGTGACCACGACCCGGCGGACAGGGCTGCGACCGGTCAAAGTTGCGTAGTAGTCGATCGAGCTTCGCAGCTCGGCGATCAGCGACATAGAGGCATCGCGGGCGGCGCCGATCGCGGCACGGCTATAAGGCGCTGATTCGTCCAAGTTCCGCTTTACCATCTCGGCATCGGCCACAGGCAGTCCGAGCACGCTCGCGATCGCTGCAGTGACGGCATCGCCACCTTCTGCAATCGTGCGGACGAAGTGGGGAACCCCGTTCTCGTGCACGGCCACATTGGTGAGCCCACCACCGATCGCGATGATCGCTTCAGGACCTTCGAGTGCTGTTGCGGGATCGAAAAGGGCCCGGATCATTGCCGAAGACGTAGGTTCGACGCTGACCGGTGTCAGTCCGGCCGCGGTGACGATCTCGAGAAGAGGATCGACCAGGTCGCGATGGGCCGCGGCGACAAGGACGCGCCGCTCGGGCAACCCGTTCGCGCCGATGGTCTCTTCCAGTGGACGTGCAGATATGAGCGCCCTGTCGATTGCAAATGGGATGATATCAAGCGCCTGTAGCCGCACCGCAGAGTCAATTTCAGAGTCAGGTACGACGGGCATCCCGAGCTCGCGCGTGATCGCGCGAAGCCCGACAATTCCCAAGTGCACATCTCCAGGCGAGAAGCCGCCCTCCTTGATACAGCGCTCCAGCGCAACGCGGACTGCCACGACGTCGAGGATCACGCCATCAAGAACGGCCCGCGGAGGAAGGGCGACTTGGCCGATACGGACGAGCTCAGGCTGTCCGCGCCCCACGACGACTTCGGCCATACGGACTGCACTGCTGCTTATCTCGACACTCAAGCGTCCCGTAGCCATCAACGTGCTCCTGACACTGCGAATGAACCCATAGCGTTGCAGACCGCCCGAGTCATGTTAGCTGTTGGCCTTCCCGAAGACCGACATTCCAAGGCCCGGGTACTTCGGTCGAAACCTGTCGACAGCCGAAGAGACAACATGCACAAGATCCTTCTTATCGGCTTACTCGGGGCGTTTCTTGAGCTGAGGGAGCGTGTGCACCGTCCAGGCTTCCGTCCTCACACCGAGCGGCTCTCAATCGGGAGCTAGGCCCCAGGCTGCTGCAGCAGCTTGACGTAGTCGAACATCGGGAGGTAAAGGCTCACGACGATGGCTCCGATGCACGCACCCATGAACACGATGATCAATGGCTCGAGGATCGAAGTCAGGCTGTCGACGGTCGCGCTCACTTCGTTGTCATAGAACGTCGCAACTTTTTCGAGCATGTCGTCGAGCGCACCGGCCTCCTCGCCGGTCTCGACCATCTGGGTGACCATGATGGGCATGACCGGGTACTTGGAGAGGACGCTCGAGAGAGTCTTGCCTTCGCGGACGCCGTCCTGGGCTCCGACAAGTGCGTCGGCGACGATTTGGTTGCCCGCGTTTGCGGCGACGATGTCGAGGGCCTCGATGACCGGCACACCGGCCGATAGCAAGGAGGCGAAGGTCGTGCAGAACCGGGCGAGTGCGACCTTGTGAGTGAGGGGGCCGAACACGGGCGGGCGGAGCTTGAACGCGTCCCACTTCCTCCTGCCCCCCGGCGTCGCGATCCACCGTCGCATCAGAACCACGATCGTGACGATGACTGCTATGACAACGAGCAGCCAGACGCTGGCGACGACGTTGGAGATGGCAATGACGATCCGGGTAGGCAGTGGCAGGGTTCCGTTGAGGGTTGTGAACAAGCGCTTGAAGATGGGGACGATGAAGATCATCATCGCCGTGACTATGACGATGACGGCGCACATCACGATGGCCGGGTACGCCATTGCCGAGCGGACCTTCTGGCGGAGCTCGACCTGCTTCTCCAGAGTGTTCGAGAGCTTGAGGAGCACGGAGTCCAACTGGCCCCCGACCTCTCCGGCCCGGACCATCGCTATGTAGAGCGGTGGGAACACCTTGGGGAGCTTCTCGAGCGAGGTCGACAAGGACGAGCCCTGTTCGACATCCGTGCGTACCTGGAGCATGGCCTCGCGAAGCGGCTTGGACTCGATTTGGCTGGCGAGCACGCCAAGTGCCCGTACCAGGGTGAGCCCCGCGGAGACCATGGTCGCCAGCTGGCGGCTCATGAGTGCGACATCCTTGAGAGCCACGCGGTCGGTGATGCCGGGGATGTTGATCTCTCGCCTCAAGTTGAGCGAGACGGGCTTGATCTCGACGGGTGCGTACCCCATGTCCCTCAGGCGGGCTGCCACGAGAGGGACGCTGTCCGCCTCGAGCTGACCCTTGACCAGTCTGCCGTCGGCGTCGCGGACCTTGTAGTCGAAGGTCGTAGTTGGCATCTTTCAGTCCTCCAGACGGACGGTGACCAAAGTCATCGCGACCTCAGGTAGTCGCGAAGCTCGCTCGGATCGTGGCAGCGGTCGAATGCCATCGCTTCGGTGATGGCGCCAGACTGGACCGCCTTCGCGAGTCCTTGGTCCATGGTCTGCATTCCCGCCGCCGCTCCTGTTTGGATGAGCGAGTAGATCTGGTGCGTCTTGGCGCTCCGGATGAGGTTGCGGATTGCCGGGTTGCAGAGCATGACCTCCGCGACCGGCGTGCGACCGAAGCCGCTCGCGCTGAGCACGAGCTGCTGAGTTACGACTGCCTCCAGTGATCCGGCGAGCTGGATCCGGATCTGGTCCTGCTGGCCGCTCGGGAAGACGTCGATGATCCGGTCGATCGTCTGGGGGGCGTCCTGGGTGTGCAAGGTCGCGAACACGAGGTGCCCGGTCTCGGCCGCGGTGAGCGCCGTGGCTATGGTCTCGGTGTCGCGCATCTCACCGATGAGGATCACGTCCGGGTCCTGGCGCAGCACGTGCCGAAGCGCCTCGGCGAACGACTTCGTGTCGGTGCCGACCTCGCGCTGGTTGACGATCGACCGGTTGTGGGTGTGGAGGAACTCGATCGGGTCCTCGACGGTCACGATGTGAAGAGGCTTCGACTGGTTGATGATGTTGATGAGAGACGCGAGCGTCGTCGACTTGCCCGATCCCGTCGGCCCGGTCACCAGCACGAGCCCGCGGCGCAGTTCCGCCAGTGTGGGGACGACCGCCGGCAGGCCGAGCGTGTCGAACGGCGGGATCTCGTGCGGGATGGCTCGCATGACCGTCCCGATCGAGCCTCTCTGCTGGAAGACGTTGACCCGGAACCGGCCCACGCCCATGATCGTGTGGGCTGTGTCGAGCTCTCGCTCCGCTTCGAACCGCTCACGAAGGCCCTGGGTCAGGATCCGGTACACCATCTCACGGATCTGCTCGTTGTCCACGCGTGCCAGGCCTTCGATGGGCCTCAGTGAGCCGTCGATGCGGATCGCGGGTGGCAGCTGGTTCGCGAGGTGAAGGTCCGAGGCACCGTTGCGCACCGCGTAGGTGAGCAGTTCGTCGATGTCCAAAGTGCCGTCGGGGTTGAGCGTCGGTGTGAACGGCTCGATGTCCGGCATACCGCCCGAAGCCGCCGGCAGTGTCGGCCGCCTGACGTCAACTCCGTAATCGGCCTGCCAGTCGCTCGCGTCATAGTGCGGCTCGAGCGAACCATTCGAGGACACGTCACTGGGAACCTGGGCACCGGCCATGACCGGCTCTGGGACTTGGGCCGGAGCGTTCACCATCGAGCTGGTCAGCTGCGTCGCGCCCATTTCGGCCATTGCCGGCGCCGAAGCGGTCGATGCCGCCTTCTCATCAGAGGACAATCGGGGGTAAACGGCGTTCATGAGACGCTCGATTGCGACAGGCTCGGCCAGCACGCACCCGGTGACCTCGACACCGAGGAACGCCGAGATCTCGCGCTGTTGGGCAAGGTCGATCGGCTCGGCACACGCCAGCGTCAGGCGCTCACCTTCGAGCTTGTACCCGACCGCAGTCAGCTCCCGGGCGAACAGCTCGGGAACCAGGCGGAACGCCTCACCCATGGGGCGTTGCTCGGAGATATCGACTGACGAAAGTCCCGATATCCGGGCGAGCTCGGCGAGCGACACGGCTGGCTCCACGAGGCCCCGGTCGGCGAGCACTGCCGCGACGGGTCGCCCGCTGGATGCTGCCTCGGAGAGCATGACGGCAGCGGTGTCAGCGGGTATGCGGCCGGCGGCGACGAGGGTCTCGGAAAGCCGTCTGGACCACTCTGTCGGGGACCGGCGGTAGGCACTCATACGACCACCCTGAGTATCTCTTCGAGGCTCGTGATGCCGAGCGCTGCTTTGCGCAGTCCGTCGTGACGCAATGGGACCATCCCCTGTTCGAGGGCTAGGCGTTGGATGTCATCGTTTGAGCTGTGGGCGATGATCGCACGTTCGATCTCTTCGTCGACGAGCAGGAGCTCCTGCAGAGCGATGCGACCGCGGTAGCCGGTGCGGCTGCAGGCTTGGCAGCCGACGGCTCTGCGGAACCGCACCTTCCCGTTCGGCGGTTCGTCCTCTTCTGTGAAGCCGATCAGTTCGAGTTCCTCGACAGTCGGAGAATAGTCCTCGACGCAGTTCTCGCAGATCTGGCGCGTAAGGCGCTGAGCGAGGACACAGTCGAGGGCGGAGCCCACGAGGAACGGCTCCACGCCCATCTCGACCAGTCGCATCGGTGTCCCGGCGGCGTCGTTGGTGTGGAGGCTCGAGAGCACGAGGTGGCCGGTCAGCGCAGCCTCGATCGCGATGACGGCGGTCTCGCGGTCGCGGATCTCGCCTATGAGAACCACATCCGGGTCGGAGCGCAGGATGGAGCGCAGGGCGTTGGCGAAGTGGAGACCGGCCTTGGGGTTCACCTGGATCTGATTGACGCCACGGAGCTGGTACTCAACCGGGTCCTCGACAGTGATGAGGTTGCGCTCGGGGGAGTTGAGCGCGTTCAAGGTCGCGTAGAGCGTCGTGGACTTTCCCGAGCCGGTCGGGCCCGTCACGAGTATGGTCCCGTACGGCTTTCGGTAAGCGACCTCGTAGCGCTTTTGGACGGTGGGCAGGAAGCCGAGCTCGGAGAGGTTCAAGGTTGCGCTCGATTTGTCGAGCACACGTAGAACGATCTTCTCACCGTGCACCGTCGGGAGAGTCGCCACCCGCAGGTCAATCTCGCGCCGGCCCGCGGTGAGGGTGATGCGTCCGTCCTGGGGAATGCGATGCTCGGCGATGTCGAGGCTGGCCATGACCTTGAGGCGCGTCGTGACGCCACCTTGGATCGCCTTAGGCGAACGGGTGACCTCGTGGAGCACGCCATCGATCCGGAACCGGATTCGGAGGTCATCGGCGCTCGGCTCGATGTGAACGTCCGAAGCGCGCTCTTGGAGAGCCTGACGCAGGATCAAGTTGACGTACTTGACGATCGGGGCGTCCTCGACCACCGAGTGAAGATCTGTGATCTCGGTGATCTTGGTCTCGTCAGCGGCCGAGGTCTGCGACGCAGCGGACTGGGCGGCAAGGGTCGTCTCGCGGTCGTGCCGGTACACACGCGACAGGTACTCGGCGATCTGGCCGCTGCTGCACACCACGATGTGCAGGTCGTTGCCGAGAAGTGAGCGCAGGTCGTCAATGGCGAACACGTCCGAGGGGTTCGCCATGCCGATCACAGGTGTGTCACCCCGGAAAGCGAGCGCGAGCACACGGTGGCGACGAGCAAGCGCCTCGGGGATCAGCCTTGTTGCCTCGGGGTCGAGCGGTTGGTCGTTGAGATCGACGAATTCCATGCCGGCCTCGGTAGCCGATGCACGGATCAGGTCCTCCTCGGTCACGAGGCCGAGCTCGCTCAGGATCTCGCCGAGCGACCTCCCGGTCGCCGCCCTCTCGCGTAACGCGGCTTCCATCTCCTCGCGAGTGACCTGACCGGAGCTCACGAGCAACTCGGCGAGATCGGGCGTCGCCGTCTTCGGGGTGCCAGCGTCGTCTCCGAGCGAGCTGCCGTCGCCGCGCAGAGCCTCGGCCAGCTCGGTCGCCAGGAGCGCGTTCACGGCTTCGGCCTCCGCCTTGGCCGTCTCGCTCGCCCCAGGCGGGCTTGGCGCGGGCTCAACCTGCTCGAGCAGGTCCAGCATCGTCTCGGGTTCCGGCTCCGAAGCCGTGGGCGATGGCGCTTCGGTGCTTGGCGGCGCGGCTGGCTCCTGTTCTTCGGGCCCGGGGGGTTCCGCTGCCGCGAGGGGTTCGGATGCGGCAGGGGGAGGCGCAGGCTCCGCGACTTCTGGGGGCGACTCGGACGAAGCCTTCTTGGGGTTTTCGGCCGCGGCGCGAGCCGGCCGGACATGACCGGTCGCTGATGCCTCCGCCCGGGCGTACATGCGATCGATGTAGGCATCGATCTGGGACTCGCAGGCCACAACGGCGTGGATGTCCCTCCCGACGATCGTCCGCAGGTCGTCCATGGTCATGATGTTGTCCGGACGCGCTACCGCTACGACTGGGGTGCCGTACTTCCAGCCGATCGCGAGCGCGTGGTGACGGCGGGAGACCTGCTCAGGCAGCAACGATGTCGCCGCGGCATTGAGAGGGTAGCGGTCAAGGTCTACGTATTCGAGGCCGACCTCCTTGGAGCGAGCCCGCGCCTCAGCGACCTCCGCCTTGGAAGGTGACACTTGCCGTCGTACGGCCGTCGGAGTGGTCTGTTCGGTGGTACTCATCCCCTAATACCATCGGGCGCGCGCCGACATTTCTTTATTCGTTCATATCGACGTCTGGTCGGCATGCGCGCTTTATCCCTCCCGGCGAGCCCTCGCGTGGGCGCACTAGGCGGTTACAGCCGCGCGCTACGCGTTCATACTAGCGTCGACAGGGTACGCGCGATACCACCCCAGGACAAGGCCGGGCAGGAGGCAAACCGTGCATTTAATTGGCTCGCTCGCGTCTGTGCCTACCAGCCTTGAGGGCCAGGCCATCGGGCATCGATGCCAGTGACCTCCGAGGCGGTCGCCGGGGTCGTCGGCCTGGTCATCGGCTCGTTCATTGGCGTGGTCGTCGACCGGCTCCCCCGCCAGGAGTCGATCGTGTCACCTCCTTCCCACTGCGTCGCTTGCTCGGCGCCCATCCGGGCTTACGACAACATTCCGATCGTCTCCTATGTAGTGCTCAGAGGGCGGTGCCGGTCCTGTGGCTCGCACATCCCACCTCGGGACGCGTTCGTGGAGCTCGGGACGGGGATCCTGTTCGTGATGCTCGCCTGGCGGTTGTCCTCGCTGTGGGCACTCCCCGCGTACTGCGTGCTCGGGGCCTCACTTGTCGCGATCTCGGCGATCGATGTCAAGCACATGCGGATTCCCACCGCCATCGTGTACGTGACCGCCGCGCTCGGCGCCCCGCTGCTCGTCCTCGCCTCGGCCGGCACTCACCACTGGTCCGCGCTCGCGAGCGCGGCGATTGGTGGCGCAGCGGCCTTTGCCGCCTTCTTCACGCTCTTCTATGCCGTGCCCAGGGGGATCGGCTTCGGCGACGTTCGCCTTGCGGGCCTGTGCGGAGGGTTTCTCGGCTGGATGGGCTATCGCGAGGCGGTCCTAGGCTTCCTGCTCAGCTTCGTCGTAGCGGGAGTGCCTGCCGCCTTGCTGCTCGCCATGGGCAAGGTGAAGCGGAGCACACGGGTCCCATTCGGCCCGTTTCTCGCCGCCGGCACTGTGATCACCGTTCTGTTCGGGGCGCCGATCATCCACGCGTGGTCTTCCCTCTGACAACACGGGAGGGGGGAGGGGTTACCTACCGGCGGCCGAACCGATCAGGCCGCGCTTTTGGAGCGCGACGCGCAGGTCGTGCGGGTTCGAGGCCGCTTGCGTCGCGGCACGCAGGTCGATCGTGCCCTGCTCGAGCAGGGAGACGAGTGCCTGGTCGAAGGTCTGCATCCCGTAGTACTCGCCCTCGCGGATGATGGCGGTGATGTCCCCGCCTTGCCCGGGCTCGATGATGCACTGCTGGATTCGCCCGTTGATGATCATGATCTCGAGCGCAGGCACCCTGCCTGAGCCGTCGGCGGTCGGGATGAGCCGTTGGCACAGCGTGCCCTTGAGCGACCCGGCGAGGCTGAGGCGCGCCTGGCGCTGCTGAGCGGACGGGAAGAAGTCCACGATCCGGTTGATGCTCTCCACGCAGTCGATCGTGTGGAGCGTGGCGAACACGAGGTGGCCGGTCTCGGCCGCGTTGAGGGCGGTCTCAACGGTCTCGGTGTCGCGCATCTCGCCTACGAGGATCACGTCAGGGTCCTCCCGAAGCGCCGAGCGCAGCGCCACGAGGAAGCTCGAAGTGTCGAAGCCGACCTCTCTCTGACTGACTGCGGAAAGCTCGTCGTGGTGCAGAACCTCTATCGGGTCCTCGATAGTGACGATGTGGCACTCACGGGTCCGGTTGATGTGGTCGACCATGGCGGCCAGCGTCGTCGTCTTGCCGCAGCCGGTCGGCCCGGTCACGAGGATGAGCCCCCGCTGTTCGTCGGCGAGGCGCCGGACCGCCTCGGGAAGGTTCAGGTCGCCGAAGGACCGGGCATGGGAACGCACGAGGCGGAAGACCATCCCGATCGTCGAGCGCTGGCGGTAGGCGTTGACCCGGAAGCGCCCCAGGTTCGGGATCGAGTACGCGAAGTCGGCCTCGTTGGTCTCCTCGAAATGGTCCCACGTCCGCTGCTGCATGACATCCTTGGTGATCCGCACCATGTCGTCCGCCTTGATGACCGGCGCATCGGTGACGCGAGAGAGCTCACCGTTGATCCGCATTCGTGGCGGAGACCCCACTTTCAAGTGGAGGTCGGAACCTTCGGCCGCGGACAGGCGGTGCAGCAGTGAATCGAGATCAGACCGCTCCATACCTACAGCGTCGCGCAACCCACCCAAAGTGGCAATGCATGACGGGAAGACTGCAGGGCAGCCTCTCGCGTGGCGCGACCGGCGCGCTATGGTGCGCTAGGGCTAATGACAGGGTTGTAGTTCGTCCACAGGCTGTGGATCGAGCCTGTGGACAGGGAGTGGGTAGGCAGTGGTTGAGGCGTCCGGGGGCACAGCACACGGTGGCGCGTCGTTCGTGCACCTGCACGCCCACACCGAGTACTCGATGCTCGACGGGGCGGCGCGTATCGGCGACCTGGTCGCTGCCGCGGTGGCCGACGGCCAGCCCGCTCTGGCGATCACCGATCACGGCAACATGTACGGCGTCCTGGACTTTTACAAGGAGTGCCGCGAACGCGGCATCACGCCGATCATCGGCACCGAGGCCTACATGGCCGCGCAGTCCCGTCACGAGCGCCCGGTTCGCCGGGGCCGCATCGACGACACGGGCGGCGAGGGCGAGCGAGGCGAGAAGCTCTACTACCACCTGACCGTCCTCGCTGAGACCACGCAGGGCTATCGGAACCTCATCAAGCTCTCCTCGGCCGCCTACCTCGAGGGTTACTACTACAAGCCCCGTGTCGACTGGGAGCTCCTGGGGTGCCATCACGAAGGCCTCATCGCCACGACCGGATGCCTGGGCGGCGTCGTGGCCCAGGCCCTCCTCGCCGAGGACTTCGACACTGCGATGGTCCTGGCCGGGAGGCTTCAGGACATCTTCGGCAGTGAGAACCTGTTCGTCGAGCTGCAGGATCACGGCCTGGACGCACAGCGCAGGACCAATCCCGGTCTCATCCGCATTGCGCGCGCGCTCAACGCCCCGCTGGTCGCCACCAACGACAGCCATTACTGCAGGCGCGAGGACGCTGTCGCTCATGACGCTCTGCTGTGCGTGCAGACCGGCGCCACCATCCACGACCCGAAGCGCTTCAAGTTCGAGGGCCAGGAGCACTACCTGAAGAGCGCGGAGGAGATGCGGCGCCTCTTCGGCGATGTGCCGGCCGCATGCGACAACACGCTGTGGATAGCCGAGAGGGCGAAGGTCGAGCTGGAGCTCGGCAAGCCGGCACTGCCGCAATTCCCGATCCCGGAGGCGTTCCAGAAAGACAGCTACGAGCAGTCGGCGGCCGGCTATCTGGCCCATCTGACTTACCAGGGCGCCGCGGCACGCTACGGAGCGGGGATCCCACCGGAAGTGGCCGAGCGGCTCGACTTCGAACTGCGCGTCATCTCCGAGATGGGGTTCTCGGCCTACTTCCTCGTCGTCTGGGACATCATCCGCTACGCGCGCGAGGCGGGGATCCGGGTCGGTCCGGGCCGTGGCTCGGCGGCGGGATGTTGCGTTGCCTACTGCCTGCGCATCGTCGATCTCGACCCGATCCGCTATGACCTGCTCTTCGAGCGTTTCTTGAACCCGGGCCGCAAGCAGATGCCCGACATAGACATGGACTTCGACGAGCGCCGCCGCGGCGAGATGATCCGGTATGTCTCAGAGCGTTACGGCGCGGACCACGTGGCTCAGATCATCACGTTCTCGACCATCAAGGCCCGGGCGGCCGTGCGTGACGGAGCTCGCGTCCTCGGCCTTCCCTATGCCCTCGGGGACAAGATCGCCAAGGCGATGCCACCGCTGGTGATGGGTCGCGACACGCCGTTGCGGGCCTGTCTCGAGCGCGTCGAGGGTCACGAGGACGGCTACATGGCCGCCGCCGACCTTCGCGAGATGTACGAGCAGGACCCGGACGCGAAGCTGGTGATCGACGTCGCCAAGGGCCTCGAGGGGCTCCGGCGCCAAGACGGCATCCACGCCGCGGCTGTCGTGATCACCCACGAGCCGCTGACCGAGTACCTTCCCGTCCAGCGCAAGCCCGAGCCCGGCGCCGATCCGGGTGACGCCCCCATCGTCACGCAGTACGAGATGCACGGCGTCGAGGACCTCGGCTTGTTGAAGATGGACTTCCTCGGGCTGCGCAACCTGTCCGTCATCGAGATGGCCCTCGATCTCATCGAGCAGACGACGGGGTCGCGTCCCGACATCGACTCGGTGGCCCTCGACGACGGGCCGACCTTCGAGATGCTCCGGAGAGGTGACTCCATCGGCGTGTTCCAGCTCGAGGGGGCAGCCATGCGCACGACGCTGCGCTCGTTGGCTCCGACCAGCTTCGATGATGTCGCGGCGCTTGTTGCCCTGTACCGGCCGGGCCCGATGGCAGCCAACATGCACCGTGACTACCCGGATCTGAAGAACGGTCGCAAGGCCGTCGCCTACCTCCACCCCGATGCGGAGACGATCCTCGGGGACACCTACGGACTGATGCTCTATCAGGAGTCGGTGATGCGGGTCGCACAGCGCTTCTCCGGCTACTCGCTCGAGGAAGCCGACAATCTGCGAAAAGCCTGTGGAAAGAAGAACCGCGAGCTCATCGCAGCGGAGCGGAAGAAGTTCATCGCCGGCTGTGTCGCGCAGGGCTACGGCGAGGTGCTTGGCAAGCAGTTGTTCGACATCATCGAACCGTTCGCCGACTACGCCTTCAACAAGTCGCACGCGTACGGCTATGGCCTGGTCACCTATCAGACGGCATGGCTGAAGGCGAACTATCCCGTCGAGTACCTGGCCGCGCTCTTGTCATCGGTGAAGGGCGACAAGGACAAGACGGCCGTCTATCTTGCCGAGTGCCGCACGCTCGGGATCGAGGTGCGCGTGCCGGACGTCAACACGTCGTCCTCGAACTTCACCACGATCCGGGGAACGGCCCAGGGCCAGGGTTCTGCCGGCCGCGACGTCATCGTCTTCGGCCTCTCCGCGGTGCGCAACGTCGGGGAGGCCATTGTCGAGCACATCGTCGCCGCCCGCGAGCGCGGTGGCCCCTTCGTCGACTTCTACGACTTCTGCCGACGAGTCGATTCGAGCGCGCTGAACAAGCGAGCCGTCGAGTCGCTCGCCAAGGCGGGCGCTTTCGACTCGCTCGGTCATCCGCGTAAGGGACTGTGCCTGGCCTTCGAGGGGATCGTCGAGCGGGCGCTGGTACGCCGGCGCGAAGAAGAACAGGGGATCGCGACGCTGTTCTCGCTCTTCGACGAACAGGCCGGGGACGCTGAGTCTCAAGGTGCGTCGCCGGCAAGCCTCGACGGCACCTGGGTGGCGATCCCGGACCTCGAGTTCGACAAGGCCGAACGGCTTGCATTCGAGAAGGAGATGCTCGGCCTGTACGTGAGCGACCATCCCCTGATGGGGCTCGAGAAAGCCTTGCGCAATGTTACCGACGTCACGATCCGTGACCTGCTCGACTCAGCGGTTCCGGGGGGAGACGCCCTGGGAGCAGTCGAGGTCGGCACCGGTCCGGGCGGTTGGGCCGAGAACGTCACGATCACGA
The DNA here is from genome assembly GCA_963807575.1 of uncultured Acidimicrobiaceae bacterium. GTDB lineage: Bacteria > Actinomycetota > Acidimicrobiia > Acidimicrobiales > Bog-793 > Fen-455. The sequence goes on along the minus strand of CAWECD010000006.1, from coordinate 93,058 downwards.
CCGGAGGTGTCGTCACCGCCCTCGTGCGGCGCTACACCAGGCGCGGCGAGCTCATGGCGACGTTCGTGCTCGAGGACCTCGAGGCGGCGATCGAGGTGATGGTGTTCCCCAAGACGATGCTCGAGTACGGCGGCCTGCTCGAGCAGGACGCGATCGTCGCGGTCCGGGGCCGCCTCGACCTTCGCGAGGACCAGCCGAAGCTCATCTGCAGGGATGTCCGCCGTCTCGAGCTCACCACACCCGGGACCGATCCCCCTGTCGAGGTCGTGCTGCCGCTCAACCGGCTGACCGATTCGCTCGTGCGCCAGATCCGCGATCTCGTGAGCGAGCATCCGGGCAACAGCGCCGTCCACCTGCGCGTCGGGGACAAGGTGCTGAGGCTTCCGCCACAGTTCAACGTCGATCCGAGAGGCGGGCTCGTCGGCGCTCTCAAGGAGCTGCTGGGCACCTCCGCTGTCGCGCGGTGAGTGGTCGGCAGAACACCACCTGGCAGGTCATCGGTCTGATCCCGTACACTGGTGATGGTCCGAGCCGGGACGTGTGCGCACAACCGGGCACGTTCGGGGTTCGGTGTCGCCACGAGCGGCCAATATCCCAGGCGCGGTCCGAGGCCGTGTCCCAGGGTGGGCCGGGCGGCAGGGTGAGAGCGACGCACGGGAGCATGAGACTGTCATGGCCATCGAGATCGAGGTCGCCACGAAGGACTGTACGGCGCTCACAGACGCGGAGCTCGCCGAAATGGCCGACCTCTCGGCGGCCGAGGCGGGCGGCTGGGAAGTGGGCTTCCTGTCGAAGCAACGCGAGGACTGGGTGCTTGTCACCCAGGTTCGCGAGAAGTCGAAGCTTCAGGGCTACGCGCTCGCGACCCTCGAGCGGATAGGCGGCACGCCGAGCCTGTTGGTCGGAGTGGCGGCCTTCACGCGGGGACCTGGCGCGGCGGCTGCTCTCGATGCTGCGATGCGCGACCTGTATCGCCGTGCTGTTCTCGCTTTTCCCGATGAAGACGTCCTGGTCGGGACCAGGCTTGCGCAAGCCGCCGGATTCCGCGCGTTCCAGGGGCTGGAGGACGTCGTCCCGTGGCCCGACCACCGGGCGACTGGTGAGGAGCGTGCCTGGGGTCGCCGGCTCGCCAAGCGTTTTGGGGCGGAGGGCCAGCTTGACGACCGGACCTTCGTGATCAAGGGTGACGGCGACGCGGCCGGGCTTCTCGACTACGACCCTGAGGAGCCGCCGGGCGAGAGCGGGACTCTCGCCGGGCTTTTCGCCGCGGTGGACGGCCGGCGTCGCGACAGCCTCGTGGCCTTCGGCTGGGCGATGGCCGAGGCACTCGCAGCGAACACGCTCCCGGCATAGCCCGGCCCGGTCAGGGCCGCGGCAGCACGCCCAGCACGAGTTTCGGTGCTTGCCCGCGATGGGGCGCACCAAGGGCGACCACCAGGTAGCGGGGGGCTCCGCCGATTGCCTTCACGACGGCGTCGAGCGTGAGGGCGCCGTCCTGGGCTCGATACTTGGCTTCGACGAGGCGCTCGTCGACCACCGGGAGGCGGTGCTTGCGGCCTCCCAGGCTGAACTGGCACCAGGTGCCTGCCATGTCGCCGGCGAAGGCGGGCGTGCGGTCGGGAGCGACGACAGCGACCGAAGGGTGCGAACCGTCGAGGTCAACGTACGAGATCGAGGGGCCCAGTGACCCGAGGAGGGGACGCCTGGGGTTGGCCGGGAGCAGCTCGTGCAGGATCCGGCGCGCTACACGGCGCCGAGGGGTGCCGACACGCTTAGGAGCGTGGCGGATCATGACGGCCTCCGGTCGTGCCGGGTCAGCCGGTTCGTCGTCATCCGCGAGCTCGATCTCGACGACATCCATTTCCGGACCCGTATGGGACCCACCCCGAGCTCCGCCGAGAGGCCCACCGGCGAAAAGGCCCGAGTCGGTGGACACGACCGGCCAGCCGGAGGCCCGGCTGCGCACCAGGGCGCCACTGGAGACGTCGACTGCGACCCACTCGGGGCCTCGGGCGAGCAGGAGGCACCGGAGCACGTCGCCCGGTCGGTTCGCCCGGACCGCGCCCGGCCGACGATGCCGACGCGATGGCACCCTCACCGCGTGCCACCTCACGGCGACATGACCAACGCGTCCAGGGATGCCAGGAGGGCCTCGGCGTTGTCGACCGGAGCCAGGCATGCGCCGCGGCGGCAAAGGTACGCGAAACCGTCCTTACGCCCTGCGAGAAGCGGGCTCTCAAAGGCCACGGCCGCCCCGTCACCGCCGGGCACGGCCGCCCCGTCACCGCCGGGCACCCTGGTCGCGGGCGGGCGCCAGGCAAGCACGGCCCCGGGGACAAAACGCCGCCTGGCCGCGTGAACAAGGTCTTCCCGGTCGCCTTTAACGACGATCTCGACCGGCCCGTGTTCGACCAGTGCCGCAGCGAGGAGCAGCTCTGCGAAAGCCGAGGGCGTGGCCGCCAGGCCGGCCCCCAGGGAGCTGACGATCCGTTCGGCTGCCTCGGAGAGACCCTCGTCGCCGACGAGGGCCCCTAGGCGAGCCAGTGCAATGGCAGCGACCGAGCCTGCGGACGGCGTGACACCGTCTTGGGTCTCGCGAGGCCGCACGACGAGCGGTGCCGCGTCGTTCCCGGTCGTGTACAGCCCGCCGCGCTCGTCGTCGGTGAACAGCTCGAGCATCTGCCGGGCGATGGTCACGGCCTCCACGGTCCAGCGAGGGTCGCCCGAGAGCTCGCCGAGGCGGGTGCAGCAGTCGATAAGCCACGCGTAGTCCGCGGCGTAGCCGAGCACATCGGCGCGCCCTTGGCACCATGAGCGCAAGACTCTCCCATCTGCTCGCCTCAGATGCTCGAGCAGGAACGTCGCGATCTCCGCCGCGGCCCGCGACCAGTCGTCACGCCCGGTGACGGCGGCGGCCTCGGCGAGGGTCGAGCTCATCATGGCGTTCCATTCCGTGATGATCTTGTCGTCGAGGCCCGGCCGGACGCGACCTGCCCTCGCTGCGAGGAGCCTGGACCGGGCGGTCTCGATCCGCGGGGGCCGCTGCAGATCGCCGCGCCGCGCGCGGTGCAGGACTGTCCGGCCCTCGAAGTTGCCCGCCGCCGTGACGCCGTACCATTCGGCCGCCTCCGCGCCGAGATCGGGCCCGAGCAGCGCGGTGAGCTCCTCGGCCGACCACACGTAATAGCGCCCCTCCTCACCCTCGGAGTCCGCATCTTCTGCCGCGTACAGCGCGCCGCCGGGGTCACGGAGGTCTCGCAGCACATAGGAGACCGTCTCGGTGAGCACCTGCAGCCAGCGAGGGTCGCCGTCCAGTTGCCAGGAGTGCAGGTAGACGCGAGCGATGAGCGCCTGGTCGTACAGCATCTTCTCGAAGTGTGGCACGTCCCAGTGCGGGTCGACCGAGTAGCGGGCGAACCCGCCGCCGAGATGGTCGTAGATGCCGCCGGAGGCCATGGCCTCGAGGGTGCGCTCGACGATGTCGAGCGACGCGCCCGTGCGGTGGCGGAGGTGGTCTCGCAAGAGCAGGTCCAATAGCAGCGGTTGGGGGAACTTCGGGGCGGAGCCGAACCCGCCGTCTCGGGGGTCGAACATCGACGCGAGCCGTTTGGCCGCTTCTGCGGACAGCTCGTCCGCCGGCCTTCCGGCTTGCCCAGGGGCGATCGACAGCTCCACTGGCTCGAGCCGGCTCGCGACCGCGTCCGAAAGCGCGCGCGCCTGGCTGACGGCATCGTGACGCCGCGACTGCCAGGCCTCGGTGACGGCTTCGAGCACCTGGCGGAACGACGGCAGCCCGTGGCGGGCGCGGTCAGGGAAGTACGTGCCGGCAAGAAACGGGAGCCCGTCCGGGGTGGCGAACACGCTCATCGGCCAGCCGCCGCGCCCCGTGGCGGCCTGCACCGCCTCCATGTAGACCGCGTCGAGGTCCGGCCGCTCTTCCCGGTCGACCTTCACGCTCACGAAATGCCGGTTCATCACTTCTGCCGTCGCCGGGTCCGCGAAGGACTCGTGGCCCATGACGTGGCACCAGTGGCACGAGGAATAGCCGATCGAGATGAAAAGTGGCCGGTCCAGCTCCTTCGCGCTGGCGAGGGCCTCATCGCCCCACGGGTACCAGTCGACGGGATCGCCGGCGTGCTGGCGCAGGTAAGGGCTTGTCTCGTTACCGAGCCGGTTCACCTGAGGCCTCCACGGAGAAGCATCGGAACGCGTTCACGCTCCGGAATCTATGGTCTGAGGCTATGAGGCTCGGTCCCGCGGGCAAAGTGACTCTCGTCGAGAGAACATATGTACGTTGAGCATCATTGACTTATTGCTCAGCAGTTCCTCACCCCCAGGCCGGACGCGAGGCGGAGATCGAGGCCCCAGCGGTCGCCACCGCCCGTCCGCGCCGGAAGGTCGTGGTCGCGGGCGCCGGTCCTGGCGGCCTTCAAGCGGCAATCGCGGCCGCGAAGGGCGGTCACGAGGTGATCGCCTTCGAAAAGGCTCTCCAGAGCGGAGGCCAGGTTCGCCTTGCCGCCACGGCTCCGGGCCGCCACGGCTCCGGGCCGCGGCGCGCTTCGCGACCTGGTACGCAATCAGATGGCGCAATGCCGCGAGCTCGGTGTCGAGATCCGGCTATCGGCCGAGACCACGCTGCTCACCGTGCTCGCGGAGCGGCCCGACGTCGTGCTCGTCGTCGACGAGCTCGCGTTCCACCAGGCGTCCAGTGTCGGCGAGCTGCTGGCCACCCAGGGATGTGCGGTCGAGATCGCCACGCCGTCCATGGTTGTGGGAGGTGATCTCGACGTCACCTGGGATCTCGAGGCCCCCCGACATCTGCGCGGCGGTACGGCCGAGAGTGCAATCGACAGAGCTGGTGGTCATCGCGCTCGAGCCCGGCGGGGTCCAGCTTCTCCACCACCCGACGGGTGGGCGACTGCGTGGCACCCCGCCGCGCTTACGCCGCGGTCATCGAGGGCGAATGTGCCGGGTCGGACCTTTGATCCCGCTCACGGTTGTCGCAGGATCCCGCTCACCTCACGGTTGCCGCAGCGGAACGCCGCCAGGAGCCGGGGGCGTGAGAACCTCAGCCGACGACTGCGCGAGGACCGTCGAGGGCCGCCAGCTCGGCCCGGCTGACCTTGCCGATCGCGGAGCGCGGCAGCCGGGGCACGACGATGAGCTCTCTCGGAGCGGCGAACGGGGCCAAGTGCTCTTTTACGAGCTCGCGCACCTCGGCGAGCATCGTCGCCGGTTTGACACCTAGTGAGGCCTGCGACGGCACGACGTAGGCGACGAGCCTGACGCCCCATTCGGCGTCCGGGCGCCCGCCGACTGCGACATCGGCCACGCAGGGGTGGCGCCGGAGCACCGCTTCCACCTGTGCGGGCCAGATGTTCTCGCCACCGGAGATCACGAGCTCGTCCAGCCGGCCCTGGATCGAGAGCCGCCCGTCGGGGTCGAGCTCGCCGGCGTCACCAGTGGCGAACCAGCCGTCGGCGGTCTTCGGGTCGGTCCCGTCCCGGTAGCAGCGCAGCAGCATCGGGCAGCGGAGCCAGACCTCACCGGAGCGCAGGCTCACCTCCACGCCTTCCAAGCCGACACCGTCGTAGACGACCCCGGAGCCCGTCTCGGTCATGCCGTAGGTGGCGACGACGTTCGCGGGTCGGCCGGCCGGCGGTTGTTGGCCGCCCACGACGATGGCGCGGAACAAAGCCGCCCCTTCTGGCCCAAGACGCGCAAGGGCCGCAGGCACGAGGGAGACGAGCGTTGCGCCCCGGTCCTGCGCCGCTGCGGTGGCGTCCTCCACGGCGAAACGAGGCTGGATCTCCACGGGCGTCCCTGTCACCATCGCCCTCGTCACGACCGAGAGGCCTCCGACGTGCGCCAGCGGCAGGCACGCGAGCCAGCGGTCCCGGGACGGGTCCACACCGAGGCGGGCGCTGGTCGCTCGGGCCGACGCCTCAACGGCCCCGTGTGTCAGCACCACCCCCTTTGGCTCACCGGTGGTACCGCTCGTCGCGATGACCAGGGCGTCGCCTTCCTCGACCGGTTCGCCACCGGGGAGTGAGGACGGACGGCCCGAGGCATCGACGATGACACAGGGGCGCAATGACGCGACGAGTCGCGCGATGGCGGGCTGCGAAAGGCGCAGGTCGAGCGGCAGCACGGCGTCGTCCTCGTCCCAGCAGCGCCGGAGCGCTTCGGCGAAGGGCGGGCCACCGGGCATAGCGAGGGCCACGAGGCGACGCACGGCTCAAGCGTACGGGGACGGCCCACCTGTCCGGCGTTAGCCTGCAGCTATGGCCGTCACCGAATGGACCAGGCACGGCGACTTCGAGGACATCGCCTACGAGACTGCAGACGCGATCGCGAAGCTCACCATTTGCCGGCCCGAGGTTCGCAACGCCTTTCGGCCCCAGACTCTCTTCGAGCTCTCGCGAGCCTTCGAAGCGGCGCGAGACGATCCCCAGATCGGCGTGATCATCCTGACCGGAGAAGGCCCGGACGCGTTCTGCTCCGGGGGCGACCAGCGGGTGAGGGGTGACGACGGATATCTCGGCGACGACGAGATGTCAAGACGCGGCATCGGCCGGCTGAACGTCCTCGACTTGCAGATACTGATCCGCCGTCTTCCCAAGCCCGTCGTGGCCATGGTCGCGGGCTACGCGATTGGCGGAGGCCATGTGCTCCATCTCGTCTGCGACCTCACGGTCGCCGCCGACAACGCGCGTTTCGGCCAGACAGGGCCCAAGGTCGGCAGTTTCGACGGGGGATACGGCGCCGGGCTGTTGGCAAGGACGATCGGCCTCAAACGGGCCAAGGAGATCTGGTTCCTCTGCCGCCAGTACGACGCCGCCCAGGCCCTCGACTGGGGGCTCGTCAACGCCGTCGTGCCCCTCGACCGCCTCGAGACCGAGACTGTGGAGCTGTGCCGCGAGATACTCGCGCTTTCGCCGATGGCACTTCGCATGTTGAAGGCCAGCTTCAACGCCGCCGACGACGGACTCGCCGGCATCCAGCAGCTCGCGGGAGACGCGACGATGTTGTTCTACATGTCCGAAGAGGGCCAGGAGGGCCGCAACGCCTATGTCGAGAAACGCCGTCCCGATTTCTCGCGGTTCCCACGGCGCCCCTGAGCGCGGCCGCATCCCCAAGGTGACCCCTGAGCGCGGCCGCATCCCCAAGGTGACCTCTGTTCGTGACTGGGTGGCCGGCGCCCGGCCGCGCACGCTCCCGGCTGCAGTTGTGCCTGTCGTCGTCGGGACCGCGGTGGCGGCAGCCGATGGCTCGGTGCTCTGGTGGCGGTCTCTCGGCGCGCTCATCGTCGCGCTCGGGATCCAGATCGGCACGAACTACGCGAACGACTACGCGGACGGAGTTAGAGGGACCGACGCCGAGCGAATAGGGCCGGTCCGGCTGGTGGCGGCCGGGATCGCCGCCCCGCGGGCTGTGAAAGCGGCGTCGTTCTGCGCCTTCGGTGTCGCAGGTGTGGCCGGCCTGGTGCTCGCCCTCGCCACGACGCCGTGGCTGCTGGTCGTGGGTGCCGCGTGCTTCGCGTCCGGTTGGTTCTATTCGGCCGGTCCCCGGCCCTACGGGTACGCGGGGCTCGGCGAGATCTTCGTCTTCGTGTTCTTCGGGCTCGTCGCGGTGATCGGCACCGCCTACTTGAGCCTCGGGCGCATCACCGACCTCGCAGTGATGACCGCGATCCCAGTTGGCCTGCTCGCCACCGCATTGCTGGTCGTCAACAACCTGCGCGACATCGACTCCGATCGCCGAGCCGGCAAGAAGACCCTGGCGGTACGCACCGGAGTTGCGGTGACCCGCTGGTTCTACGCGACCTGCGTGGTCGGTGCGTTCGCCCTCGTGGTCGTCGTTGCCTTTTGGCGGCCCCTGGCTTTGATCGCATTGCTCGCGGTCGTTCCCGCCCTGCCACCGGTGCGTCGCGTGCTCGGCGGTGCCGAAGGTCGTGACCTCGTGACGGCACTGGCCGGCACCGGAATGCTTCAACTGGCGTTCGGCGCCCTGCTTGCCTTGGGGATCGCGCTTTGAACCACGTCGGCGGACCCCGGTCAAACGGTCGGGTGGAGGAACTCCCTCACGAGCTCGACGAAGGCGCTGGGGCACTCGAAGCAAACCGCGTGGCCGGCCCCGCCCACGACCGCGAGCCGGGCATTGCGCCCGATGGCATCGACCGTACGCTCCGCAAGGGGCCTGAACTTGTCGTCGAGCGCGCCCGTGACGACCAGGACGGGCATCTCGAGCTCGCCGAGGCGATCCCAAAGGGGCGTCTGGGTGCCGGTCCCGACTGTTCGAAGCGATGCGGCCAAGCCCGCAGCCGAGTTGCTAAGGCGCGATGGCCGGTCAGCCTGCTCCTCGGTCAGGTGGGCGAAGAGCGGTCCGGCGAGCCATGCATCGACGAACTCCGCCACGACCGCGTCGCCGCCCCGTTCGAGCTCAGCCGCGCGTCGCTCGTCCTCCGCCCGGCGGAGCCGGCGGCCGGCCGCGTCGGGAATGCCGGGGTGCGTTCCGACGATGACAAGGCGCTCGACGAGGTGGGGCGCCTCGAGTGCCAGATGCAGGCAGCACCGGCCGCCGAGCGAGTAGCCCACGTAGCCTGCCTTGCCCGCCACCTGGCCGAGCGCCGAGGCGGTCTGGCCGAGCCCCGAGGCGGGGTCGGGCATCGGAGACAGGCCGTGCCCGGGAAGGTCCGGCATCACGACCTCGAAGTCGCTTGCGAGCTCGCGCGCGATGCGCGACCAGGAGGCGCTCGTCTGAGTGAACCCGTGAACGAGCACGATCTTGGGTCCGTGGCCCTGGCTCGTCGTGTGCAGCCCGGGCGAGCGACCGCTGGGCGGCTCTTTGGACTCGGAGGACATCGCAGGTGACGGTAGCGGCCAGCTTTGCGGCCACGCTCGTTGACGAGTGGGTGCGTGCCGGTCTCACCGACGCCGTGGTGGCTCCCGGCTCGCGTTCGACCCCGCTTGTGGTGGCCCTCGCGCGTGAGAGCCGGATCGCGTTGCACGTGCGGCTGGACGAGCGGTCGGCGGCCTTCTTCGCGGTCGGGATCGGGCTTTCGACCGGCCGGCCGGCGGTCCTCGTCACGACGAGCGGAACCGCGGCGGTCGAGGTTCACGCGGCTGTGATGGAGGCTCATCTGTCCCGGGTGCCTCTCATCGTGTGCACTGCGGACCGGCCCCCGGAGCTCCACCAAGTCGGCGCGCCCCAGACCATCGAGCAGGCCGGGCTCTTCGCGGGATCGCTGCGGTGGGCAGTCGACCCCGGTGTGCCCGACGAGCAGGCCCGATCGAGCTGGCGATCTCTCGGCAGCCGCCTTGTGGCTGAGGCGACGGCCGGTCCCATGGGCCCGGGACCGGTGCACGCGAACCTTGCGTTTCGAGATCCGCTGCTCGCAAGCCCCGGTGAGCTGCCCCCGGGCCGCCGCAACGGCCGGCCGTGGCACCGGGTCGAACCCGTCCGGAGGGTTCTCGAGCCCGGCTCGCTTGACGCCTTCACCGCCCTCGCTCGTCCGGGGGCAAAGGGCTTGATCGTCGCGGGAGCGGGAGCGGGCCACCCGGAGACGATCCGCCGCCTCGCCGTCACCCTGGGCTGGCCCGTCCTCGCCGACCCGCGTTCGGGTGCCAGGACCCCCGGCGAGCCGGGTTCACCGACCATCGCCGCCGCGGATGCGCTATTGCGGGTCGAGAGCTTCGCCAGCGAGCACGTGCCGGAGATCGTCCTGCGTCTCGGCCAGCCGTGGGCGTCGAAGGTCCTGGCCGACTGGTTGGCATCGTGCAGCGGTGCCGGTGCCGTGCAGGTGCTGATCGATCCCTACTGGGCCTGGCAGGATCCCCGTCGCGAGGCCGATGTCGTCGTACCGGCTGATCCGGACCACGTGATGGAGGCCCTGATATCGCGCGTCCCCGAGTCAATGCCGGGGCGCTCGGCCTGGGCGGCGCCTTTGACATGGTCGGACGGATGGGCGCAGGCCGAGGCGGCTGCCCAACATGCGATAGAGCGCGCACTGGGCCGACATGCCGAGGCCACCGAGCCGGGCCTGGCGAGGACGCTGTTTGCCTGGTCGCCGCCTTCCTCGACGGTCGTCACGTCGTCCTCGATGCCGGTGCGCGACCTGGAGTGGTTCGCGGCCCCACGCTCGGACCCGCCGCGGGTGCTCGCGAACCGGGGCGCCAACGGGATCGACGGCGTGACCTCCACGGTGCTCGGCGTGACAGCCGCGGCTGCAGGCACGGGTGGCCCCGTCGTGGGACTGCTCGGCGACCTGGCCTTCTTGCACGACTCGACGGCTCTGGTCCGCGGCCGGCGCGAGCCGTATCTTCCCGCGGTGCTGGTTGTCATCGACAACGCAGGCGGTGGCATCTTCTCGTTCCTGCCGCAGGCCTACGAGCTCGACGAGGCGTACTTCGAGAGGCTCTTCGGCACCCCGCAGAGGATCGACGTCGCCGACCTTGCCAGGGCCGCGGGGTGCGACACGATCGAGGTGACATCGGGGCACGAGATCTTGGGGCAGCTCGACGCAGCGCTGCACAACGCGGCACGGTCGGGTCCGGCCGTTGTCGTGGTGCGTAGCGACCGCAAGGCGAACGCGGCGCTCCACGCCGAGCTCGAGGCCGAAGTCGCCCTCGCCCTGGGGTGACCAGGCCGGGGCGCCCCCCTCGGCCAGGCTCGGCCCGGCACCGGACGCCCCCGGCGTTCGCCCCGGTGCCGGCATCGTGGCACGCTTTGGGAATGTTGAAGATCTCGGACGACTTCGCCTTTCGCGGTCTGGTCCAGCAGGTGAGCGACGAGGGGCTCTGGACGCTGCTCGATGAGGGGGCGACGACGGCCTATGCCGGGTTCGACCCGACTTCCGACAGTCTTCATGTCGGCAATCTTCTCGGGATCATCACGCTGCGCCGGCTTCAGGAGGCCGGGCACCGCCCAATTCTTCTCGCGGGTGGCGGCACCGGCCTGATAGGCGACCCGGGTGGCAAGTCCGACGAGCGACCGCTGCTGTCGGCTGAGCAGCTCGTGGCCAATCTGGAGGGGATCCGGGCCCAGCTCGGAGGCCTGCTCGATCTGTCGCCGGCGGCAGGGGACGCCCAGGGCCTGCTGCTCGACAACTCCGAGTGGCTGTGCGCCTACGGCTTCATCGACTTCCTCCGCGACGTCGGCAAGCACTTCACCGTCAACCAGATGACGGCCAAGGAGTCTGTGAGGTCCCGTTTCGAGAGGCCTGACCAGGGCATCTCTTACACAGAGTTCAGCTACATGTTGCTCCAGGCCTACGACTACCTCTACTTGCACGACGCCTTCGGCTGCCGTCTCCAGCTCGGGGGCAGCGACCAGTGGGGGAACATCACGATGGGGCTCGAGCTCATCCGCAAGGTGCGCGGTTCAGAGGCCTTTGCTCTGACTTGGCCACTGCTGCTGCGTGCCGACGGGACGAAGTACGGCAAGAGCGAGTCCGGGGCGGTGTGGCTCGATGCGGCCAAGTCGTCGCCCTACGAGCTGTACCAGTTCTTCGTGCGGACCCCAGACGACGAGGTGGGCCGCTTGCTGCGCTATTTCACGTTCTTGTCCCATGACGAGATCGAAGCGCTCGACATCGAGATCGCGGAGCGGCCCGGGCAGACAAAGGCGCAGCAGGCCCTGGCGCGGGCGGTCTGCACCCTCGTCCACGGGGAGGCCGAGACCGAACGCGCCAGTGCGGCCTCCCGGGCCCTGTACTCCGAGGACGTCGCGATGCTCGACGAAGCACTGCTGCTCGAGGTGTTCGCAGACGCGCCGTCGTCGAAGTTCGCACGCTCGCGTCTCGATCCCGGCGGGCTCCCGCTCGTCGAGGCGCTGGTGTCGACGGGCCTTGTCGCCTCGAAGACTGCGGCGCGCACCGCTGTGTCCCAAGGGGGCGTGTACGTGAACAACCTTCGCCGTGCCGACCCCGAGGCGTGCCTCGGGCGCGGCGACCTCCTGGTCGACCGGTACGTGGTGCTGCGCAAGGGGCGGCGGGACTACCACCTGCTGCAATTTGAGTGAGGGCAGGTTTGCGGCATCGCCCCGGCGAGGCGGTGGTTCTCGCCGCCGCGCTCGTGGCACTGGGCGCGCTCGCAGGATGCACGTCGTACACGGGCTCGAAAGCCAATCAGGTGCGCCAGTGGGCCTCGATCGCCTTGGTCAGCTCCAACGACAAGCTCATCGTGCAGGACATCGCGGCCATCAAGGCTTCCCTGCGGGCGAGACAGTTCAAGGATGTCACGAGCAACTGCTCGGGACTCGTGTTCGACACGGGCACCGCCTACGGGAATCTTCCGACGCCGGACAACACCTTGACCAACGAGCTGAACATCGCCTACGAGGATTTCGCCAGCGCCGGCAGCTCGTGCGCCGCGGCCGCGAGCCTTCACTCGCGCCGGGTCACCGCTGCGTTGGCGACCATCGCCGTGGGCGTCGTCTCCCTCGACGAAGCGACCCGCCTCCTAGCCGCCGACGGGGTGCGTTGATGTGCATCCCTGGTGGCGGGCGCAGTGTGCCCAGCGCATGGTCTGTTTCTGCCGCGCGAGGGCGCGATCAGCCCGTCGGCACGGCTACGGTTCGGTCATGAGCACCCACGCCGTCCCGGTCGGTCCTCCCCCTGAGGACCTCGACGCGGCGCAGTACGCCCGGTTGCGCCGCCGCGTGCTGTGGAAGCTGCCGACGGGCCTTTACCTGTTGGGGAGCCGTGCCGGGCAGCGCCGAAACCTGATGACCCTGAACTGGGCCATGCAGGTGTCGTTGGACCCGAAATATGTCGCCGTCTCGGTCGAGCGCTCTGCGGTGACCCACGGCCTGATCGTCGAAGGGCGCTGCTACTCGGTCGTGCTGGTCGCCCGCGAGGACAGGGAGGTCGTTCGCAGGTTCGTGAAGCCGGCGGAGCACGACGTGGAGGCTCACACACTGGGCGGAATTGCGTACCGAGACGGGGTCAGCGGGGCGCCGATCCCCGAGCTCGCGGTCGGATATCTGGACTGCGGGCTTCGCCACAGCCTTGAGCTGGGTACTCACTCGCTTTTCGTCGGGGAGGTCCTCGATGCAGGGTTCGGAAACCTCGGCGAGACTGCTCCGGTTCTTCGCATGGAGGACACCCGGATGAACTACGGCGGTTAGGACAGTGGCACGCAGGAACGGCATGAGGGACCGGAACGCACCGGGCACGACCTTCCGGCGCTCGGAGGGAAGCGACGGATCGGGCGACGAGACCATGGAGACCTGGGCCCGGCATCCGCTCAGCGGAACCGACACCGTTGTGACGCGCCCGGCCGGCGTAGGCGACTACCGCTGGATCGATGACGCCGCGGTGCTCGAATCCCTCGTGGACGAGCTCGCTTCCTGCGAGGCCTACGCGCTCGACACCGAGTTCCACAGGGAGAGGACCTACTTTCCGCAGCTCGCCCTGATCCAGCTCGCCTGGCAGGGCGGGATCGCTCTCGTCGACCCTCTTGCGGTCGACGTCTCTCCTCTGGCTCGGCTGTTGGAGGGTCCGGGCCTCGCGGTTGTCCATGCTGCAGAACAGGACCTCGAAGTCCTCGAAAAGGCGTGCGGGACTGTGCCGACCAGGTTGTTCGACACCCAGATCGCGGCCGGGTTCCTGGGCCAGGTGTCCCCCTCGCTGGTCAATCTCGTCGAACGAATTCTCGGCGTGCGACTGCTCAAGGGTGATCAGCTGACCGATTGGACCAGGCGGCCCCTGTCTGCTGGGCAGCTCGCGTATGCCGCAGGCGACGTGGCCTACCTTCTCGAGCTGCGCCAGCGTGTCGGTGAGCGCCTCGAGGAGAAGGGCCGGATTGAGTGGGCGGACGAGGAGTTCGCCATCCTGCTGTCCAGGGACCGGTCGTCCACCGAGCCGGAAGAGGCGTGGTGGCGTCTTCCGCGCTCACGCCAGCTCCGAGGTGCGGCCCGCGGGGTCGCCCAATCTGTCGCGGCTTGGCGTGAGCGGAGGGCACAACGAATCGACCTCCCGGTGCGTTTCGTCCTGCCCGATCTCGCCGTGCTGTCGATCGCCCAGCACCCGGCGCACACACGCGACGATCTTCGGCGCACCCGGAGTCTTGACGGGCGCCATCTTGGCGGTGGCGCTGCCGAAGAGCTGTTGGGGGCGGTCGCCCAGGGTCTCGAGCTCGCTCCGTCGCAGCTGTGCCTGCCGCCCGCCAACGAGCTGGACCAGCCCAATCGGGCCGTCACGACGCTCGCGACGGCCTATGTGGCCCAACGAGCGGGCGACTTGGAGCTTGACCCCGCGATCCTGGCCACAAGAGCTGATCTGGTTGATTTCATGCAGGATCCCCCTCACGGCCGGCTTGCCAGTGGCTGGCGCAACGACCTGGTCGGAGATGGGCTGCGGCGCCTTGCCAAGGGAAAGGCGTCACTTTCGTTCGACGGGCGCGGCGCTCTGGTGCTGGAGGAACGGTCCTTCCGCCCTGTGGATCACTAGCTGCTCGAGCTGTCGTCGCCCTCTGGCGCACTTCGCAGGTCGATCCTCAGCGTCAAGACCCCGTCTTCGAGCGAGCCCACGGCATCGCCGAGCATGGCGAAGTCCTGGAAGTCGAGCCGCATCTGGCGCAGGATCATCTGCCTCTCAGCTCCTTCAACCGGCGGCATGCCGCGTCGGCGCACGGCCGCGGCTCGCTCCCTGAACCGTGCGATCATCTCGTCGGCGTCGAATCCTTCTGTCATCGCCGTCACCATAACGGCGGCAGCGGCTGTGGCGCGACCTGCCCGAATAGTTACCTGGACGGATATGCTGTAGTCAGGTGGTAGGCGACCTAGGGGGCGCCAGACGGCCAGCGTGGCAGCGGCGCGGCCTGGCCACCTCATCGCTGCTGTCTGAGGCGGCATCCGCGAATCTTGGGAGCGGCTCGTGAAAAAGGGACGTCATCGGCGTTTCGAAGAGGCTCGCAGCCTCAAGCGCGCAATCGAAGTAACTGTAGAGCCGTGTCCCGAATGCGGGGCCGACCCCGAGGAGGAGCATGCCTCCTGGTGTCTTTACGAATCAGCGGAGCTCGACGAGCCCGAGGAAGTGGACGGACGCCGTACGACCTCGCACTTTGCAAGCCCGGAGATAGAGAGCAACGGAGCCCTCGGCCGGGTCGACGGCGAAGCCTCCGGTTCTCGGCAGGGCTAGACGCCTCTGCTCCCGGGGTGTGGCTCGGTGTGGTTCACGCGAACGGTGGGATGCGCAAGCAACGGCACTCTCTGTCCCCGTCGCGAGGTACGGGCTTTCAGATACATGGCGAGCAGGTCGTACACGTCCTGTCCGGCCATGGCGATGATCTCATCGTGGAGCGATAGGTACACCGGAGCGCGCCCCGAGAACGCCAGGGGTGCCTCGGTGCACCACCAGCTGAACTGAGCGCCCCCTTCGCCCCAGTGCCGCCGGCCCCATTCACCGAGCGAGCTCGTCACATGGCCGTCCGCCGCGACCGTGTCCTCGCGCCGGAGCGGCAATTGCCAGCAGACGTCAGGCTTGAGCTTCAGCGGTGCCACGCCCCGGTCGATCGCCGCACGGTGCAGGGCACAGCCGGCACCGCCGGGGTGACCGGGGCGGTTCAAGAAGATGCAGGCGCCGTCGACGAGACGGGTGGTCATGACCCCTTTCGAGTCGCGCTTGAGCACGCCGGCCTTCCGCCGGCCTTTCGAGCGGAACTGCCACTGCTCGCCCGAAAGCGTCGCGGCAGCCGCTGCGACGCGCTCGGCGTCGGCATCGTCGGTGAAGTGCGCGCCGTACGAGCAGCAGCCCTCCATCCGTTCCGGCGTCGGCTCGGTGAGGACACCCTGGCACCCGGCGCCGTAGATGCATCGCCAAGGGCTCGACATGAACGTCACGTCGACGAGCCAGGTCCGATCCTCAGCGGGGTCTTCGAAGCTCACCCACTCGTGGGCGTCGACAGGCGCATCGGGCTTAGCGGGCATGCGGTCACGGTAGCGTTCTCGCGGTGAACAAGGTGATGCGTGTGACACCCGCCGCGCTCGAAGTGGTGCGCAAGGTCCTCGCCGATGAGACCAAGCCGGAGGGCCTGGCCCTCTGGCTCGAGGTGAACGGCAGCGCGAACGGTGCCTACACCTACGACCTCTGGTTCGGGTCCAAGTCCCGGATCGGACCGGACGACGCCCAGCAGCTCGAGGGCGGGATCCAGATTGTCGTACCAAAGCAGAGTGTCGAACGCCTTCGCGGCGCCGTGTTGGACGTGAACCCAGTAGCCGGTGAGGCCGGTCTGGTGATAATCAACGCCAACACGCCTCCTCGTTCGTCGGCACCGTTCCCGCCCGGGGGCGATCTCACCGGTCCCGTGGCTCAACGTGTGCTCGAGGTGCTCGAGAAGGACGTCAACCCACGAATTGCAATGCACGGCGGGCGTGCCGCGCTGGTCGCGGTCGAGGGCTCGACTGCCTACGTAGAGATGTCCGGCGGGTGCCAGGGGTGCGGCATGGCCCGGGCGACGTTGAGCCAGGGCATCGCCGTCGCCATCACCGATGCCGTCGCGGAGATCACAGAGGTCGTGGACGTTACCGACCACATGTCGGGCATGAGCCCCTACTTCGAGCCGGGACTGGTCTGAGCCGCCAGCTCGGGTCTGGGGCTGGGGCTGGCCTGAACCGCCGGCTTGGACCTCGGGGTTGGGGCCTCAGCGCCGGGGACGGCTCAGGGCAGGTGGGCGTCGAACCACGCGAGCGCGCGGCCCCACGCGTCGCGGGCGGACGGTTCGTGGTAGGAGGAGCGCTGGTCGCAGTTGAAGCCGTGGCCGGCGTCCGGGTACCGGACGATGTCCCAGTCGACGCTCGCAGTCTCGGCGAGCACCGAGCGCAGTGTCTCGACGTCGTCGGTCGGGATGCTCTCGTCCAAGTCTCCGAACAGGCCCAGCCAGGGTGTGCCGAGATTCGCGACCTCGCCGATGAGCGCCGGCATGTTCTCGGACCTGGTTCTCACGATGCCACCCCCGTAGAAGCTGACTGCCGCGGCAAGCTTGCGTCTCACCGCCACCAGGCAGCTGGCCCTTCCGCCCATGCAGAACCCGATCACGCCCGTGTGCTCGTCGCCGAGCTGAGACTCACGGAGGTGACGGCGGACCACGTCGACGTCTTGAAGGATGCCTTCGTCCGTCAGTGCCGCAAGGTGCTCGCGGACCTCGTCGAAGCGCTCGTAGGCGATCGTCGGGTTGTCCCCGGTTCGATGGAAAAGAGGTGGGGCAACCGCGTGATAGCCCTGCTCTGCAAGCCGGCGCGTGATCTCCTGGATGTGGCCGTTGACCCCGAAGGCTTCCTGGATCACGATCATGCCGCGATGATCGCCCTCGGCGTCGCGGAAGGCCTCGTAGCAGGGCATCGGGCCCTCAGGTGTCTCGAGCTCGATGGTTCGCGTGATGAGAGGTCCGGCCTGTGGGGTCATCGTGCCTCCTTTGTCGAACAGGGCCGCTCGGCACTGCGCGGCGGCGTCATCGACGCTAGTGGTGCGCCGGGCCAGGTGACAGGCCACAGCCCGGACAAGGACCACTACGGTGGTGGCGTGGTGTGCCGGTGACCGACAATGGGTGAGCACGTGCTGCTCGTCGGGATGATGGGCTCGGGCAAGTCGACGGTGGGCCGCATCGTGGCGGACCGGATGCGGAGGCCTTTCCGAGACAGCGACGCCGACGTCGAGATGCGGACCGGGAACAGCGTTCCCGCGATCTTTGCCGCCAGAGGCGAGAGTGCCTACCGGGCAGAGGAGAGCGCGGCGCTTCGCGCCGCGCTCACGTGCTCTGTGCCGTCGGTCATCGCCGTCGCGGGCGGCGCGGTCCTCGATCCCGAGACGCGCCGTCGCCTGCGGAGCGCCGGCGTCGTCGTGTGGCTCGACGTGGCGCCATACGTCCTGGCCGCCCGGGTCGGTGCCGGCAGCGGCCGGCCCCTGCTCGAGGTGGACCCGGCCGGCACTCTTCAGCGCCTGGACGCGCGCCGCCGGCCCGTGTACCGGGAGCTCTCAGACGTCGTCCTGCTCGCCGGCGCGCGCCGTCCCGCCGAGCTCGCCGAGGACCTGGTGCGTGCAGCCCGGGCGCAACTCGATGCGCCGATCGATGGGGGGACGCCGTGATGAGCGATCCCACGCCCGGTGTCGCGCGGCGGCAAGACGGTCCGGGCAGTCCTGGGCCGATACGTGTCAGGGTCGAGCTGGCAGAGCGTGGCTACGACGTGCTCGTGGGCCCCGGTGTGCGCAAGGAGGTCTTCAGCAGCGTACCTCCCGGTGCCCGCCGCGCGACCATCGTGACCCAGGCCGGCATCGGTGTCGAGGTCGACCCGGGCGTGCCGTTCCAGGTCGTGACGATCCCGGACGGAGAGCGGGCCAAGTCGCTTGCGGCAGTCGAGGAGATCTGCCGGGCCATGGCTCGTGGTGACATGCACCGCAGCGACGTCGTCGTGGCCGTCGGTGGAGGCGTCGTGACCGACGTGGCCGGCTTCGCGGCGGCGAGCTATCACCGGGGCACTGCGGTCGTCAACGTCCCGACCACGCTGCTCGGACAGGTCGACGCTGCGATCGGCGGGAAGACCGGTGTCAATCTTCCGGAGGGCAAGAACCTCGTGGGCTCGTTCTGGCAGCCCCTCGCGGTTTTCTGCGACACCGAGACCCTCGTGAGCCTGCCTGCTCGCGAATGGCGGTCGGGCCATGGCGAGATGGCCAAGTACGCCTTCTTGGGGGTCGACGATCTCGACAGCTTGAGCCTCTTGGACCAGGTGGCCCGCTGTGTGGCGTGCAAGGCCGAGGTCGTTGCCGCCGACGAACGCGACGGGGGCCGCCGAATGATCCTGAACTACGGCCATACCTTGGCTCATGCCCTCGAGGCGGCCGGCTTTGCGAGCGAGGACGCGAGCTGCGCCGGGACCGAGCTTCGCCACGGCGAGGCGGTTGGGGTCGGCCTCGTGTTCGCGGCCGAGCTCGCACAGCTCATGGGCAGGATCGGGAGTTCCCGAGTCGAGCGTCATCGTCGGGTCGTTGCCGGCTACGACTTGCCGGTCAGCCTTCCTTCTGGCGCGGACCCCGCGCTTCTGGTCCAATTCATGATCCGAGACAAGAAGTCAGCCGGTGGCCTCACATTGATGCTCGACGGCCCAGACGGTGTCGAAGCTGTTCACGACGTTCCCGCCGAGCTCGTGTACGAGGCGCTCGACGCAATCCGAGGTGACCGATGAGTGCTCCCGGGAAGGACCACACCGAACGACGCCCGATCATCCTGCTCCTCTCGGGCCCGAACCTCGGCCTGCTCGGTGAGCGCCAGCCGGAGATCTACGGCACGGCGACGCTCCAGGACCATGTCGAGCGGGCCGATCGGGCGGCGACCCGCTCAGGATTCGAGTTGAAGCACCTGCAGAGCGAACACGAGGCGGACCTCGTCGTAGCCGTTCACGACGCACGAGGCGCCGTCGAGGCGATCGTGGTCAATGCCGGCGCCCTTTCGCACTCGAGCTGGGCACTTCACGACGCCTTGGCAGCTTTCGACGGCGTCGTGGTCGAGCTGCACCTGTCCAACCCCGACGCCCGAGAGCCCTGGCGTCGCCAGTCGGTCTTGGCGCCGGTGGCCGAGGGCACCGTGGCCGGCTTCGGCGGGCTCGGCTATGAGCTCGCCGTCGAGGCGGCAGCGCGACTTGTAAACGGGCGGGACGTCCGCCTTCCCGGCGCCTAGCATCTCCGCCGATGCCCAATGGCTCCGATCGTCCCGACCTTGCCGCCATGGATGTCGCCGGCCGCATCCCGCGGTTGGCGGCGAGCCTTGCCGAGCTCGGCTGTGAAGGTCTTCTCGTCACCAATCTCACCAACGTCCGGTATTTGACCGGCTTCACCGGGTCCGCAGCGCTGCTCCTGGTCTTGGCCGACGACGCACTGCTCGTGTCCGACTTCCGTTACCGGGACCAGGCGACCGCGGAGGTCGCCGCAGTGGCGGCACCGGTCCGGGTGGAGATCGGCCAACCGACTGGGCAGTCGGCTCTCATCGAACAGGCGGCCAAGGGCTTGCGACGCGTGGGGCTGGAGTCCAACGACATCAGTTGGAGCGCCCAGCAGCGTCTCGACGCCACACTGGAAACGGGGACCGAACTTGTGGCGGTGCCCGGCGCCGTCGAGACGCTTCGCGCCATCAAGGACGAGGGAGAAGTTGCGCGGATCGAATGCGCGGCAGACATCGCCGACGTGGCCTTCGCCCAGGTGAAGGAGCTCCTGTGCGAGGCGCCGACCGAGGAGGAGTTCGCGATCGCCCTCGATTTCGAGATGCGTCGTCGCGGGGCCGAAGGTGTCGCCTTCGAGTCGATCGTGGCAAGCGGCCCGAACGGCGCGCTTCCTCACGCTCGACCGACAGGTCGCCGCATCGACAGCGGAGAGCTCGTCGTCGTCGATTTCGGGGCGATCGTGGACGGTTACCGGTCGGACATGACCCGTACGGTCAGCGTCGGAGCACCCCGGCCCGACGAGCTTCGCGAGCTGCTCGAGGCGGTCATGGCCGCACAACGAGCCGGCGTGCGCGCGGTCCGAGCCGGCGTGACCGGGGGAGAGGTCGACGCCGTGTGCCGTGAGTCACTCGCGTCCGCCGGTCTCGAGGAGGCCTTCCTGCACGGGACCGGCCACGGCGTCGGCCTCGATATTCATGAGGCCCCATCTCTATCGCAGGACTCCACTGATATCCTCGAAGAAGGTGCTGTCGTGACCGTGGAGCCCGGCGCCTACCTTTACTCGAACGGCGGCGCACGCATCGAGGACACTTTGGTCGTCACGGCGACCGGCGTTCGTCTGCTCACCAAGTCGACCAAGGACTATGTGCTCTGATGGCCTTTTCCACCAATGACCTCCGCAACGGCATGACTCTCGAGCTGCCTGAAGGACTGTTCACCGTCGTCGAGTTCCAGCACGTCAAGCCTGGAAAGGGCGGTGCCTTCGTCCGGACCAAGCTGCGCAACGCACGTACCAGGGCTGTGATCGAGCGCACCTTCAGGGCCGGCGAGCCGCTCGAGCAGGCCGTGATCGACAAGAGAGAGATGCAGTACCTCTACCGGGACGGGCAGGAGTACGTGTTCATGGACACCGTCTCCTACGACCAGATGCACGTGAGCGAATCGTCGCTCGCCGACGCCGCGTCGTACCTGAAGGAAGGCGACTCGGCGGTGATGCAGATGCACGACAGCGAGATCGTCGGCGTCGACCTGCCGGCCGCGGTCGAGCTCACGGTGACCGAGACCGAGCCCGGTTTCCAGGGTGATCGAGTCTCGGGTGGCCGGAAGCCCGCGACCTTAGAGACAGGCCTCGTGGTCCAGGTGCCGTTGTTTGTCAACCCCGGCGAACGGATCAAGGTCGACACCCGGACCGGTGAGTACCTCACAAGGGCCTAAGGGCTCGCCGCGCCACATTCTGCCGGGCGCCAGGCGCCGGGCGCGTGAACGGGCACTCGAGCTGCTCTACGAAGCCGAGACCAAGGACCTGAGGCCCGCCCAGCTGCTCGCCGAGCTACCGGTCGCGCCAGAAGAGTACGCCTCGCAGCTCATCTTGGGCGTCGAACGGCGGGCCGAGGAGGTGGACCGCCTACTGGGACGCCACGCCACAGGCTGGGCGGTCGACAGGATGCCGATGGTCGACCGCTGTGTGCTACGGATGGCCGCGTACGAGCTCTTGGGTGAGCTCGAAGTGCCCGTGGCCGTTGTGCTCGACGAAGCGGTCGAGCTTGCAAAGACCTACTCGACGGAGGACTCCGGCCGTTACGTCAACGGCGTGCTCTCCGCCGTGGCGACCGAGGTGCGACCAGATGAGAGGGACAATGCCGGCCTTGCGCCCCAGTCTTCGCTAGATTGAGGCCTCGCACGTAAAGCAGGTCCAGCGAGGCCGTACGTACGAGGAGGAGCCCGAGTGGCCGATAGGGAGAGAAGTTCGACGCGCCCGAAGGGGCGCGTTTTTGTTGCCCGTACCCAAGTCATGGACCGCGACGAGGTTCGCCGGGCCCTGGTGCGCATCGCGCACGAGATCGTCGAGCGCAATCGCGGTCTCGAAGACGTTGTCGTCATCGGGATTCAGACCGGCGGCGTAGCGCTGGCCGAACAGCTCGCGGCGATCCTGCGTGACATCGAGGGAACCGCCGTGCCGTTCGGGACCATGGACGTCGCGTTCTACCGCGACGACATCGGGATGCGTCCGGTGCTGCGCGAGGAGGTCACCGACCTGCCCTTCGACTTGACGGGCCGCACGGTGGTCCTTTTCGACGATGTCTTGTTCACCGGCAGGACGGTCCGCGCCGCGCTGGAGTCTCTCGCAGAGCGGGGACGGGCCGGTGCCGTGCAACTGGCGGTGATGATCGACCGCGGTCACCGTGAGCTGCCGATCCGGCCCGACTTCGTCGGCAGGAACCTGCCGACGCGGCGCGACGAGCTCGTCGAAGTGGCCGAGGATGGAGTCACCATCGGTGAGCTCGTGGACGCCGGGACCGACGAGGAGACCCGATGAGCGGACTGGGCACCATGGACGCGGACCGGTCGATCGCCGGGGACGACTTGCTCGTAGGCCACCGAGGCCCCGCACCCCGACACCTCTTGTCGATAGCCGATCTGGATCGCGACGGCATCTTGGAGATCATGCGCCTTTCCGACGCGTTCGCCGAGGTGGCCGAGCGCCCGATCCCTAAGGTGCCTGCGCTCAGGGGTCGCACCGTGGCGACGGTCTTCATGGAGCCGTCGACCCGGACGCGCCTGTCGTTCGAGACTGCCGCGAAGCGCCTTTCCGCCGACGTCATGACCTTCACCGCCGCCACGTCGGCCTCGGTCAAGGGCGAGTCGCTGCGCGACACCGTCGAAACCCTCGACGCCATGGGCATAGACGCGATGGTCATCCGCCACCACGCGTCGGGGGCCCCGCTCATGGTCACCAATTGGGTGGGCGCGAGCGTCGTCAACGCCGGGGACGGCACCCACGAGCATCCGACCCAGGCGCTGTTGGACTGCTACACGATCCGCGAGGCTCTCGCCGCTCAACGCGACGGAGAGGTCCCCGCAGATCTGACAGGACTGCGTATTGCGATCGTCGGCGACATCAAGCACTCGCGTGTCGCTCGCTCGAACGTGCTCGCCTTCACCGCGTTGGGTGCCGAGGTCGTGCTCGTGGCGCCGCCGACCCTCATGCCCGCGTCGTTGGAGGGCTGGCCTGTGATCGCGACCGGCGATCTCGACTCGACACTCGGGGGGCTCGACGTCATCTACCTCCTCCGCATCCAGTCCGAGCGGCTCGGCGAGGTCCTGCTGCCGTCGCTCGACGAGTATCACTGGCGCTACGGTCTCACGCGGGCGCGGGCCGACGCGCTCAAGAAGGGCGCTCTGGTCATGCATCCGGGACCGATGATCCGAGGCGTCGAGATCTCGCCGGAGGTCGCCGACCTGCCCGCCTCTCTCGTGACTCGTCAAGTGCGCAACGGCGTCGTCGTCCGCATGGCCGTCCTGTTCCACCTGCTCGGATCGGGGGTGATCTGATGGCGCGCCGCAACGCAGTCACACAGACGGCAGAGATCGTCGTCCGCGGCGGGACGCTTGTAGATGAGACGGGTGAGCGGCGAGGTGACGTCCTCGTGCGCGCCGGCCGGATAGCCGCCGTCGAGGAGGTGATCGAGGCACCAAGCGGCGCGACCGTCCTGGACGCGGGAGGTTGTGTCGTGACGCCCGGTCTTGTCGACGTGCACGCCCACTTGCGCGAGCCGGGAGGGGAAATAGCCGAAACGGTCGAGTCCGGGTCCCGGGCCGCCGCCCTCGGTGGCTACACCGCTGTCGTCGCCATGCCGAACACCGAGCCTGCCATCGACTCGGCAGCCGTTGCCCGCGACGTGCTCGCGCTCGGTGAGACAGCCCTGGCCGAGATCGCAGTCGCTGGTGCGATCACGATCGGCCGGCGTGGCGAGCGGCTGGTCCCGATGGCCGAGCTGGCCGCGCTTGGCGTGCGGCTGTTCACCGACGACGGGCGAGGAGTGCAGCACGCCGGGTTGATGCGCCGCGCGCTCGAGTACGCGTCGGGCCTCGGTGTCGTGCTCGCCCAGCACTGTGAGGACGAGCAGCTAGCAGCGGGCGGTCACATGAACGAAGGTGCCTGGTCGAGCCGCCTCGGGATCGCGGGCCAGAACGCGTTGGCCGAGGAGATGATGCTCGCGCGGGACCTCGCGCTGGTGCGGCTCACCGGCGCGCCCATGCACTTCTTGCACCTGTCCACAGCGGGGGCAATCGAGATGATCCGGAGGGCCAAGGCCGACGGCCTTGCGGTCACAGCGGAGGTCACGCCGCATCATCTGGCGCTCTGTGACGCGTCGGTGGCGGGCTTCGACCCGGTCTACAAGGTCAACCCGCCTCTGCGGACCGCTCTCGACGTGGCCGCGGTACGCGCGGGCGTCGTCGGTGGCGTCGTCGACGCCATCGCGACCGACCATGCGCCCCACCCGCCCGAACGCAAGGAGGACCCCTTCGACGAGGCTCCCGCCGGGATGCTCGGTCTCGAGACCGCGCTCGCTGTCGCTTACAGCACTTTGTGTGCGAGCCCGGGAGAGGCCGACGACGCCGGGGCCGATCCCGGCCGGGTGCCACGGGGCGCCGGGCCGGCCCTGTCGATGCGGGACCTCTTCGGCTTGTTCTCCTGGCAGCCGGCTCGCATCGCCGGGCTCGACCGTGACCGCCGGGGGACCCGGGGCAGCCTTGGCGGTCAAGGCGGCCCGATCCGTCCCGGCGGGGCCGCGAACCTCACGGTGTTCGACCCGACTGCCGAATGGGTCGTCGACCCGAGCCGCATGGCCAGCCGGAGTCGTAACACGCCCTATGCAGGCCGCCGGCTCACCGGCAAGGTCCGTCACACGGTGTTCGCAGGCGAGGTCGTGGTCCTGGACGGCGCGTCACAGCGATGAGTAAGACCCCGGGCCCGGCGCTGTGAGGCATCGCAAGCAAGCCGTCGAGGTCGACCTCGCGACCGCGGTCGGTAGCGTCCGGCTACCGACCGCGGTGATGACAGC
Organism: uncultured Acidimicrobiaceae bacterium; assembly: GCA_963807575.1. GTDB lineage: Bacteria > Actinomycetota > Acidimicrobiia > Acidimicrobiales > Bog-793 > Fen-455. Next base: position 68,063 of record CAWECD010000006.1, on the reverse strand, counting down.
CTCGGGCACCGCCGGGCACGGAGCCGAGCTCGGTGCCTATTTCGACCTCTCGGCGATCGGCGCCGTCGTCGTGAAGTCGTTGTCGGCCGATCCGTGGCCGGGCAACAGGGCACCGCGCGTCTGCGCCGTGCCCGGGGGCATGCTGAACGGGGTCGGGCTCCAGGGGCCTGGTGTCGCGGCATGGCTCACTGACGATCTGCCCGCTCTCGAGGCGTCCGGCGCCCGGGTGGTGGCGAGCATCTGGGGACGCCGGGTCGAGGACTACGCGCGAGCGGCGTCACTGCTTGCCCAGGCTCCGGCGTGCCTGGTCGCCGTCGAGGTGAACGTCAGCTGCCCGAATCTCGAGGACCGCAGCCGCATGTTCGCCCACTCTCCAGCGGCGACCGGCGCGGCGGTGGAGGCGTCCGCCGCTTGCGGCCGGCCGCGTTGGGCCAAGCTCTCGCCGAACACGTCCGACCTCCTCGCCGTCGCAGAGGCCGCGCTCGCGGCGGGTGCCGAGACGCTCACGCTGACAAACACGCTGCTCGGGCTTGCGATCGACGCCGAACGGCGCGCGCCCATGCTTGGCGCGGGGGGCGGAGGGCTCTCAGGAGACGCGCTCCACAGCGTGGCGCTGAGGGCTGTCTACGACTGCCGGGCGGTTTTCCCCGATGCCGGCATCGTCGGAGTCGGCGGTGTCAGCGACGGGCTGGGAGCCGTGCGGATGCTGCTTGCCGGGGCGGATGCGGTCCAAGTCGGCACCGCGACCCTGACCGATCCGAGAGCCGTGCTGCGAGTACAGGCCGAGCTTCAGGCGTGGTGCGCCCGGCGCCGGGTAGGCGCGATCCGCGAGCTCGTCGGGGCTGCAAACGACAAGCTGGAGCGAGGCGCGCCGTGACGGTGCCGGGCGAAGCTCCACTGACCGCGCGGGACCGTCTTGCGCTCGCGCTCGACGTTGCGAGCCTCGACGAGGCAGTGGACCTCGCTGCTCGGCTGCACCGGTGGTTCTCGGTCGCCAAAGTCGGCCTGGAGCTCTTCTCCGCCGAGGGTCCGCTGGCGGTCGACGCGATCTTGGACGAGGGCTTCAGGGTGTTCTTGGACCTGAAGCTCCACGACATCCCGACGACGGTGGGACGCGCCGCTCGGAGGATCGGGTCCATGGGCGTGTCGTACCTAACCGTTCACGCGGCCGGAGGAGAAGAGATGTTGAGGGCAGCGGTGGAAGGGTTCGAGGAGGGATGGGCGGACGCAGTGGCCGCGGGCCATCCCGAACCGGCCGAGGGGTCCGCAGGGGTCCTCGCCGTGACCGTGCTGACCAGCGACCCGGACGCCAGTGCCGAGCTTGTCGGCCTGCGGGCAGGCCTTGCGGCACAGGCTGGCTGCCTCGGCGTGGTCTGTGCCGCGGCGGATCTCCCCGTCGTCGGTTCGCGGGCGCCCGGGCTGCTGACCGTTGTCCCCGGGATCCGCTTCGCGGAATCACCACGGGACGACCAGGTTCGCGCGGCAGGGCCCTCTTCTGCGATACAGGCAGGGGCTGACCTGCTCGTCGTCGGCAGGATCGTGACCGCCTCGGGCGATCCGGAACTGGCGGCTCAGCGGCTCTCGGCGGAAGTCATGGTCGCTCTCGTTGGCGGTTGAGCCTCTTCCGGGCGGTGAACCGACGGAGCATTCTTGTACCCATGTTACAGGTGGGCTACGGTGATCTTGACGGATTCTCGCCCAAGGAGCGATAGCCCGCTTTTTCCAAAGCATCGAACTAGCTAATGGCGCAGTCGAGTCAAGGAGGTCCGGCACGGTCATGAGAACGAAGCGGAAACTGAGCAAGTTCGCGGTCGTGGGAACGGCGGTCACGTGCGCGGTGTTCGTGCTCGCTCTTGGTACGACAAGTTTCGCGAGCTCGTCCAAGACCAGCCCCAAGTCGGCGACTCTAACGAAGGCGCCCGCCATCAAGATGGGTGGGACGGTTCTGTGGGCGTTGCCTCCTTCGGTGACCCCGAACTGGATCTTCCCGTTCGCGAGCCTGTCGTATTTCTCTCTCTACAACCTCACTGAGTTCCAGTACCTCATGTACCGGCCGCTTTACTGGTTCGGTCAGGTCACGAGCTCTAACCCGACCTTCGATCCGCAGCTTTCGCTGGCAGCCGCTCCGGTGTACTCGGACGGCGGCAAGACGGTCACGATCAACCTCAAGGGCTGGAAGTTCTCGAACGGCCAGGTCGTCGACGCCCAGAGCCTGCTCTTCTGGCTGAACATGATGAAAGAGGAAGGCACAACGGAATGGGCCGGCTACGCGCCGGGCGACTTCCCGGACAACCTCGTCAGCTGGTCGGCACCGAGCTTGACCTCGCTGACGGTCACGATGCACTTCAACGCCGCCTACGGGGGCAACTGGATGCTCTACAACGAGCTGTCCCAGCTCACGCCGATGCCAGAGGCGTGGGACATCACCTCGCTCACCGGCGCCCCGGGCAGCGGCGGCTGTGGCAAGCTCGTCTACACCAAGGCAGTCGCGGCCGCGTGCGCGAAGGTGTGGACCTTTGACACCGACAACAACGGCAAGAGCAAGAGCCCGCAAATGGCCGGTGACCTCGCGACCTACGCCACCAACCCGTTGTGGAAGGTAGTCGACGGCCCCTGGACGCTGTCGGCGTTCAACTCCAGCAACGGCGAGGCGACGTTCGTGCCGAACCCGGCGTACTCCGGGCCGCAGAAGCCTTACATCTCGAAGTTCGTCGAGGTTCCCTTCTTGAGCGACACGTCCGAGTTCGCGGCGCTCGCAGCAGGTGGCTCGAGTGCACCCCAGGTGGGTGCCGTGCCACTCCAGGACATCCCGGTGAACAACGGGCCAGTCGGCAGTGTCGGCGCCAACGCCCCTCAGCTGTCCTCGAACTACAACCTTGTGGGCAGTTACGACTGGGGCATCAGCTACTGGCCGGAGAACTTCAACTCGATAGGCGACCATGGAGTCGCCGGGTACATCTTCCGGCAGCTCTATGTCCGTCAGGCGATCCAGATCCTCGTCGACCAGTCCGCCATCATCCGGGCGGTGTTCAAGGGCTACGGCGTGCCGGGCTATGGCCCGGTGCCGTTGTACCCGCAGAACTCCTTCGTCTCGCCCCAGCAGTCGCACAACCTGTTCCCGTACAGCATCTCGGCGGCGAAGAAGCTGCTGTCGAGTCACGGTTGGACGATCCACGTCGGTGGCACCGACATCTGCACCAGCCCCGGGACGGGCCCGAGCGATTGCGGAGCTAACATCCCCAAGGGTGCCGCGCTGTCTTTCACCATGCCCTACTCCAGCGGCAACGCAGCGCTGACCACGCAGGTTGACGCGGAGACTTCCGCATGGTCCCAGGCCGGGATAAATATCGTCGCGAAGGCTGAGCCCTTCGACACGGTCCTCGGTGTGGACACGCCCTGCCCGTCGGCGACGGTTCCGAAGTCAGCGTGCACCTGGGAGATCGTTGCGTTCGGTGGCTGGCTTTACTCCCCCGACTACCTGCCGACCGGTGAAGATCTTTTCGCCACCGGCGCCGGCTCGAACTCGGGGAGCTACAGCGACCAGAAGGCCGACAGCCTGATCAAGCTCACCCAGACTTCGAGCAGCCCGGCCTATTTCACGCAGTTCGAGAACTACATGCAAGCGCAGGTCCCGGTCATCTGGCAACCGAGCCCTGCATATGACCTTGCCGAGATCTCGAAGGGTCTTCACGGGGTCACGCCCATCAACGCCCTCGAGAACCTGACGCCGGAGTACTGGCACTACTAAGCCGAGCGGGACGCTTGCACGTCGGCCCGGTCATTGTGTGACCGGGCCGACGCCCGTTTCTGGGTCGCCCACTTCTGCGCCTGGCGAGCTTTATGTGCTTGCGGGCAAACCGGCGTAGGATTGCGCACAACGTCCTGTTTGTATCGGGGCCAATGGCGATCGTGGGTACTTCGAGTCTGCATCTGATTCAGGAGGAGAGGCGCGGCCTTAAGTGATCAGCTATATCATCCGCCGCTTGCTACAGGCAGTCCTGGTCATCTTCGGAGTGATCCTGATCGTCTTCCTTCTGTTCCACCTCGAGCCGTCGTACGTTATCGCGAAGGCGATAGTCGGGCCTCGCGCTTCGGCGGCGCAGGTGGAGGCGGTTGTCCAGTCGCTCGGGCTTAACAGACCCCTCTACTACCAAATCTGGCGGCTCATAGACAACTATGCCCACCTCGATTTCGGCACCTCCTACCAGTTCAATACACCGGTGCGGGTCCTCATCGCCCAAGCGCTTCCGAAGACGCTGCTATTGGTCGGAACCTCCACAGTCTTCGCGCTCTTGATCGCGATCCCCCTCGGCGTTTTTCAAACAGTCCGGCGGAACAAGCCGTCCGACTACGCGCTCACTTCCATGGCGTTCATCTTTTACGCCATGCCGACGTTCGTCCTTGGTCCATTGCTCGTCTTGTTCCTGGCTGTTGACAACCACATCTTCAGTCCGTATGTCCCGCCGGGAGACACCCTCGGGCAGGTGGCCCTGGACTGGCGCGCGATGGTGCTTCCCGTTTTCACGCTTGCCGCCGCGACGCTCGCCGCATTTAGCCGGTACATGCGTTCGTCGATGATGGATGCCATGACCCAGGACTACGTGCGAACGGCGCGGGCGAAAGGCGCCAGCCAGAGCCGCATCCTGTTCCGCCACGCCTTCCGAAATGCCCTCATCCCGATAGTCACCCTGGTCGGCCTGTCGATACCCGGGATCGTCTCGGGCGCCGTAATCACCGAGACGGTCTTCAACTACCCGGGCATGGGCTTTCTCACCGTGAGAGCCGCCGAGGTGTTCGATCTGGGGACTGTGGTCGGCACTACGGTCGTCGCCACCGTCGCCACCGTCGCCGGATCGTTGCTTGCCGACATCCTCTATGCCGTCGTCGACCCGAGGATCCGCTATGGACACCGGTGACATGACCCGTCCGGATACGAGTGATCTGTTGAGGGGTACGTCGAGAATGGCCCTTGTCCCACCAGGCGAGCTCGTAGATGTAGGCCCCCAGGCGACATTCGAAGATGGCGACGGCTCAGGCGGACCCGGCGCACCGTCCGGCGGCGAAGCAGCCTCGACTGGCAGCCTCGGACGCCTGGTCCTGCGCGTCTTTTTCGAGAACAAGCTCGCCCTCGTCGGCGTCGCGGTCCTCGTTCTCATGACCGGCTTCTGTTTCCTGGGCCCGCTCTTCTACCACACGAACCAGCAGTACACGAACCTGAATGCCTTCACGCTGCCTCCCAGTGCTCAGTACCCGCTCGGCACGGACTCAAACGGTTTCGACGTCCTGGGCCGGTTAATGAAGGGGGGGCGGTCCTCGCTCGAGGTCGGCCTCGCAGCCGCTCTCGTTGCGACCATGATCGGAGTCGTCTGGGGCGCGGCTGCAGGCTTCTTCGGAGGTGTCGTGGACGCGTTGATGATGCGCTTGGTCGACATCCTCCTCTCGATCCCTACCCTGCTGCTCCTCATCGTGCTGTCGGTGCTGTTCACCCCCTCGAAATACGTGTTGATCTTCGTCATCGCCTCGGTTGCCTGGCTGTACCCGGCCCGGCTCGTCCGAGGCGAGACATTGACGCTGCGTACCCGCGAGTACGTACAAGCCGTGCGCGTCATGGGCGGCAGCGGCAGGCGGATCGTTTACCGCCACATCATCCCGAACGCGATCGGGACGATCGTCGTGAACGCGACGTTCCAGGTGGCAGATGCCATCCTGTTCTTGGCCGCGCTCGGGTTCCTCGGCCTCGGCGTGCACTTCCCCGATGCAGACTGGGGGAGCATGCTCTCCGACGGGGCGACCTACCTGACGGCCGGCTACTGGTGGCTCATCGTTCCGGCCGGGCTGTGTATCGTGCTCGTTGTCGTGGCCATCAACTTCATCGGAGACGCCCTGAGAGACGCGCTCGAGGTACGGCTGCAGCGCCGCTGAGCTGCATCAGCCCGCTTGGCCGCACGCGTGCGGCCGGCGCTCAGACCAGGACGCCTTCGGTGGACGCGTTCGCAAGCGGCGTCCGGAGAGGGAAGTGGCAAGCAGCCACGTGGTTGCCGCCGAAGGACTGGAACGGCGGTTCCTCCACCGCACAGACCTCCTGTGCCTGCGGGCAGCGAGTGCGGAAGCGGCAACCGGAAGGTGGCGTGATGGCCGACGGGAGCTCTCCTGAGATGTGGCGGCCTCGGCGGGCCGCGGCGAGGGCGGGATTCGGCACAGGGATCGTGTCGATTAGGCCTTGCGTGTAGGGATGGGCTGCGTGCTCGTAGAGCTCCTGGGCCGGTGCGACCTCCATAAGCTTTCCGAGGTACATGACCCCGATGCGGTCGGCGAGATACTTGACCACGGCTAGGTCGTGCGAGATGACGATGTACGACAGGTTGTGGATCTGCTGAAGGCTCTTCATCAAGTTGAGGAGCTGAGCCTGAATCGACACGTCGAGCGCGGAGACAGGCTCGTCGCACACGATGAGCTTCGGGCTCAGGGTGAGCGCACGGGCGAAGCCGATCCGCTGACGTTGCCCGCCGGAGAACTCGTGAGGGTAGAGCTGGGCGGCCTGGCGGGCGAGACCGACTTCCTCGAGTAGCTGCTGGATTCGTGCCGCCTGCTCTGCGCGAGATCCGATCTTCTGCACCGCGAGTGGCTCGCGCAGGATAGTGCCGACCCGCATGCGAGGATCGAGCGACGAGTACGGGTCCTGGAACATGAGCTGGAGGTTCCGGCGCTTCCTGCGAAGGGCTCGTCTTCGCATTTTCGAGAGGTCTTCGCCCTCGAAGCGAATGGCCCCGGAGTTCGCTCGCTCGAGGGCGACGACGAGCCTACCGATCGTGGTCTTTCCGCAGCCGGACTCTCCGACGAGGCCGAACGTCTCGCCCTCCCGGACGCTGAATGTGACATCTGAGACGGCCTTTACTGTTCCGATCTTGTGCTGTGTGATCGCACCCGAGGTGACGACAAATTCCTTCACGAGATGATCGATCTCGAGAATCGGCCGGCGGCCCTCGAGATCGTCCATGCGGCTCTGGGCGCGTTGCAGCGCCTCAGCGCGCTCTTCAGTCGTCACGACGCCGAGGAGCGGTGCGCCCGGTGTTCCCGGATCCCCGACGGGGTTGAAACAGGCGTAAGAGTGGCCCGCCACGCCCGACACGGGCTCCAACGTCGGCTCCTCGCTTTTGCACCTCTCGGTGGCGTTGGGACACCGCGGCTCGAAACGACACCCAACGAGCTCACGGCTCAGGTCGGGCGGCACGCCCGGGATGTTGTAGAGCCGCTGAGTGGAGTCCTGCTCCAGCTTCGGGATCGACTGGAGCAGGGCCGACGCGTAGGGGTGGCGCATGCGGGCGAACAGCTCGGTGGTGGGCGCGCCTTCGAGGATCTTGCCTGCGTACATGACCATGACCCGATCACTCCGGCCGGCGATGACACCGAGATCGTGGGTGATCAGGATCACGGCCATGTTGAGCCGGGAGCGCAAGTCGTCAATCAGGTCGAGGATTTGGGCTTGGATGGTCACGTCGAGAGCCGTCGTCGGCTCGTCGGCAATGAGAAGCTTGGGATCGCACGCGAGCGCGATGGCGATCATGACCCTTTGGCGGAGACCGCCAGAGAGCTGATGGGGGTAGTCGTCAAGCCGCTCCGCCGGTCGCGGCATGCCTACGAGCGTGAGGACCTCGAGGGCTCGTTCCCGCGCCTGGCGGCGCGTCACGCTGCGGTGCAGGCGAACGGGCTCGGCGATCTGGCGGCCGACGGTCATCGTGGGGTTGAGCGAGGTCATCGGGTCCTGAAAGATCATCGCGACCTCGTTCGCGCGGACGTCCTGCATCTGGCGTTCTGTCATCGGGACGATGTCCTTGCCGCCGACCAGGATGCTCCCGGCGGTGATGTGGCCGACGTTCGGCAGGAGCTTCATGATCGACAGGCCGACCGTGCTCTTGCCGCACCCGGACTCCCCGACCAGGCCCAAGCACTCACCCTCGGCGACGGAAAACGACACGCTGTCGACAGCCCTGACGTTCGCGGTACGGAGGTGGAACTCCGTGTGGAGGTCGACTACTTCGAGAACGTTGGCCATGGACTATTCACCCCAGTGCTCTGCCGATCGGGGCACAGCTCATGCCGCCGCCCGCCACGATTGTATCCCGATGCCTGGTCACCCAGCCTTTATTGCGCTATCGTAACCGCCCATGCCCCAACCTCCTAGCCTCACGCCTGAGCAGCGCCATGCGGCGCTCGAGAAGGCGGCCCGAGCGCGCCGCGAGCGCGCCGAGATCAAGGACCACCTCAAGAGTGGTCGTGTCACGCTGCGAGAGCTGCTTGTCAAGGCGGAGTCGGACGAGATCGTCGGCAAGATGAAGGTGCTGGCCGTTCTCGAGGCGCTACCTGGGACGGGCAAGGTCAAGGCTCGCCGCCTCATGGAGCACGTCGGGATCAGCGAGACCCGCCGGCTCCAGGGCCTCGGGGCCAAGCAGCGCGAGGCGCTGCTCGAGGCTGCAGCCCGGCCCTGATCCTCGTCGTCTGTGGGCCCGGGGGAGTCGGTAAAGGGACGATCGTCCGGCGCTTGGTCGCGGCCGACGAGCGACTCTGGCTGAGTCGCTCGTGGACTACGCGCGCCCGCCGTCCCGGTGAGCCTGAGGACGCCTACACATTCGTCGACCGCGACACCTTCTTGAGTCGCGTGAACGAGGGTGGCTTCCTCGAGTGGGCGACGATCCTCGGTGAGTACTACGGGACACCGACGCCCGAGCCCGGAGAGGATCGCGACATCGTGCTGGAGATCGACGTTCAGGGCGCGCGCCAGGTGCTCGAGCGTCATGGCGACGCGCACTGCGTTCTCATTCGGGCGCCCTCACCCGCGGTGCAGGAGCAGCGGCTCCGGTCCAGGGGAGATTCGGAGGAGCACATAGAACGCCGCATTGCTCTCGGCAGGCTGGAGGAGGCGGAGGGACTTGAGCTCGCGTCCCATGTGGTCGTCAACGACGACCTTGACGGGGCCGTGCGCGACCTCGCGGACGTAGTGGAAGAGATTCGCCGACGAACCCATAGCTAGTGAGCTCTGGGAGCAGACGACGATTCCGCCGGTTCCCCGCCAACTCTACCGAAGTCAACTGCTACTTGGCGGGCTTGCAGAAGTACCAGTCTTCGGCAACCCAGGTGAAGAGCGGGTTCTCGGGGACGAAGCCGCAGACGTTCTTGGCGACCTCGTTGAGAGCTAGCGCCGTTTCTGGCTGCCAGATGTCAGGAACCTGCACCGCGAGGTAGTTCTCGTAACTGTGCAGGGCCGACAACGACGAAGACGAGTCCGTCGCCTTGATCAGCTCGTCGGCCTTCGGGTCGGAGTACTGGCCGAAGTTCGAACCCGCTCCTGTCGCGAAGATCTCCTCACCGGTCGGATAGAAGTCCGGCGTGTACCACCATCCATTGCCCCAGTTGGCGATGTCCCACGGGCACGCCTTGCGGGCCACACAGGGCGTCGCAGCAGTGCTGATGAGGGCATCGAATGCCTCGGGCTCAAGTTGCAACCTGATGCCGGCCCGCGCCCATGTCACAGAAAGCTCCTTGACTTGGCTGTCAAAGGAAGCGTCGCCGTTGTAGTAGAGGTAGTTGAAGCTCAGAGCCGCGCCCTTGGGGATCCCCGCTCCGCACTCGTCGCTCTTGGTTCCCGGTCTCACACAGGTGGTGACACCGTTCGGGACGACCTTCCAGCCATGCGATCCCAGCAGCGACTTCGCGTTCGAGGGGCTGTAGGGGTAAGGATTCGAGCTCTCCTGCGACGTGGCCAGGTCAGTGGGCGGGTACACCGGAACCGGGCCATAAGTCGGAGCTCCATAACCGGAGTTGAACTGCTGGATCCACAGGGTCTGGTTCATCAGCGACTGCATCGCTTGACGGATGTACAGCTGCTTGAAGATGGGACCCGAGATCGGGTTCGTGTAGTTGAGGGCGAAGTAGTTGACGCTCCAGGGGTACGTCGGCACGAGGTTGTACCTGGCGGCGAGCGAGGTGTTGTTCGCCCCTGTGAGCGGTGCTCGGTTCTCACCGAAGGCTTTGCCCCTGTAGACCGGCAGGTCCTGCGGCTGGACGTAGCCGATGCTTATGGCGCTGCCACTCTGCAGTTGGCGGAACTCTGATGCGTCAGTCGCGAACGGGGCCAGCACAAGCGACCCGAGCGACGACTTGACCCGTCCTGAGTAGCCGGGATTCGGTACCAGGGTCGCACCGCCAGTGCTCGCGGTGTACTGGGTCAGGCGGAACGGTCCGTCGACGACCCGCCAGAGCGGGTTCGTGGCGTAGGTGTCGAGGTCGCCCGCCTCGGTCGTGCCCGTGAGGAAGGCGTGAACTTTGGCGCAAGCCTTTGCTGACGCTGAGACTGGAGTGAGGCCATTGGGCGCGATCGAGGTCTGTATCGACTCGTACGAGGCACTCGAGCAGCCTCCCGAACCTGCCGGCGCGGGGTACTTGGTGATGTCCCACGCGATCGGCAGGGGCGTGATCTGGCTCAACTCGTTGTAGGTGAACCAGTAGGAGCTGTAGCTCCCGTCAAGGGTGAAAGTGACCGTGTCGGTCTTGTCATTGGCCACGACGTCGGTGATGTCGCCGGGGAACTGGCTCGGCCCCGGTACGTAGCCCGCCCAAGAGGTGGCGTCCGCCTTGACCATGTTCATCCAGAACACCACGTCCCGGGCGTTCACCGTCTCGCCGTTGCTCCACCTGTAGCCCTTCATCTTGATAGTGACCGTCTTGTTGTGATTGGAGTACACCGGCGGGAAGGCGACCGACAGCTGTTGGTTCAGCTCCGGGGTGCTCCCGACGCCGAACCAGTACAGCGGGCGGAACAACAGGTAGATCAGCTGGAAGTTCGACTCGAGGAAGTCCTGCCCGCCCATCATCGGGAAGATATAGCTCGGGCCGGGGGCAGCTTCGGCGACCGTCATGGTCCCGCCAGGGACCTTGACCATGTGGTTGGGTGTCGTGGTCGAAGTGGGCGCGAGCGGTGCTGTAGGGCTCGACGAACAGGCTGCGAGTACCAGCGCCGCGGACGTAACCGCCATTGCCACAGTCGCAAGCCTGCTCAGCCTGCGCCCCTTGGTCATGTTCGCCTGACCTCCTCGACTCAAATTGCACTGTGGACCAGTTCGAGGCCATCGCCGCCTGTCGAGAACGGGTGGACATCACCGTAGTTCATCTGTCACATGCCAACGGCTTACCTTGACCAGGCCGTGCCCGCCCTCGCGGCTATAGTGAGGAAGTTCCGCCACCAGGGATGAACGCGTCCCGAGTTTGGCGGGCCATCTCTGAGAGGTGGCACCCGATCGACAAGGAGCCCCATGGCTGAGCCGCGCAGCACGATGATCGATCCGCCGATCGAGGTCCTGCTTGACAAGGTCGACTCGAAGTTCACGCTCGTGACCCTGGCAGCCAAGCGGGGTCGGCAGGTCAACTCTTACTTCAGCCAGCTTGGTGAGGGTCTTGGCGCCATCGTGCCCCCACAGGTGGCGTCCATCGCCCGCAAGCCGTTGTCGATCGCGCTCGAGGAGATTGCAGCCGGCAAGGTCGTCGCGGTTTGGCCGGCGGATGAACAAGCCGTCGACGCTGAAGCTTCAGCCGAAGACACGAGCGACGCCCCCGGCAGTGGAGAGGCAAGTTAGCCCACCTCCAAGCACGCGAAGGCTACGGCCGTGAGTGAGTTGAGGCCTGGCTCGGACAGGGCTACCGGCCCCGTTGAGGCTGGAGCGTCACTTGTCGGCGCGACCGTTGTGCTCGGCGTCAGCGGCGGGATCGCTGCCTACAAAGCCGTCGAGCTGTGCCGCCGTCTGGTCGACGCCGGATCCCACGTCGTGCCGATTCTCACGGCTAACGCCACCCGATTTGTCGGGGCCGCGACGTTCTCTGCGCTCGCCTCGGAGCCTGCTCGGGTGGAGATGTTCGCCGATGACCTCCCGATCCCTCACATCGATCTCGGGCATCGCGCCGACCTTGTTCTCATCGCACCGGCGACGGCACGCGTGATCGGGGCTTACGCCGCTGGGATCTCCTCGGACCTGCTCGTGGCGACGCTGCTCGCGACGCGTGCCCCTGTGCTGGTCTGCCCTGCGATGCACGCCGAGATGTGGGAGCACGCCGCGGTCCAGGAGAACCTGGCGACCCTCCGCCGGCGGGGCGTTCACGTCCTCGAGCCGGAGACCGGCCGTTTGGCAGGCGGGGACATGGGCGCAGGACGACTCCCGGAGGCCGGCGTGATCGTTGCAGAGGCATCCAGGATCCTCTCCGCGTCCCGGGACGCTGCTCGATGTGACCTTCCGCTTTCGGGCAGGCATGTGCTGGTCACCGCCGGGGGCACCCGGGAGCCCATCGACCCGGTCCGTTACCTCTCCAACCGCTCCTCGGGACGGCAAGGCCACGCCCTTGCCCAGGCCGCGTTCGAGCTCGGCGCGCAGGTCACCCTCGTGACGACGTCCGGCCTGCCCGCCGCATCGGGAATCGAGGTGGTCTCCGTCGAGACGGCTGCCGAGATGGCTGATGCCGTGCTGTTCAGAGCCGAAACGGCTGACCTGGTCGTGATGGCCGCAGCAGTCGCCGACTACCGTCCGGCCGTCGTTGCGACCACGAAGCTCCACAAAGCCGACGGGGCGCCCGAGATCCGTCTGGTCCCGACGGTCGACATTCTCGCCGAGCTGGCGAGGCGCCGGCGTCCAGGTCAAGTGCTGATCGGGTTCGCCGCCGAGACGGACTCGCTCCCGGAGCGTACGGCGGCCAAGCTGGAGGCCAAGGACGTGGATCTCATGGTGGGCAACGACGTCACAGCGGTCGGGGTCGGGTTCGGGCACGAGACCAACGCGGTGACGATCTTCCATCGTGGGGGTGGCCGCACGGAGATCCCGCTCCAGTCCAAGCGAGCCGTCGCCCAGGCCGTGCTTCGCACTGCGCTCCCGCTGCTCTCGGGAGGCGCACAAGGGTGTCCGGGTGGCTCGCGCGGGAACCCCGGATCTAGACGCGGCGGCTGCGGCATCGCTACGACCGGGTGCTGCGGCCGCGATCGAAAATGGGGAGTCTGACCTTTGAATAGCTTCCAGTTCACCTCCGAGTCGGTCACCGAGGGTCATCCCGACAAGATGGCCGACCAGATCTCCGACGCGATCCTCGACGCGATCCTCGCGGAGGATTCCCAAGGTCGCGTCGCGTGCGAGACCTTGCTCACGACCGGGCTCGTGGTCGTGGCCGGCGAGATCTCGACGAGCGCCTATGTCGACATCCCACGGCTCGTCCGGCGGACGATCTGCGAGATCGGCTATGACCGGGAGGAGCTCTGTTTCGACGGGAACTCCTGCGGCGTGCTCGTCTCCATCGACGAGCAGTCGCCTGACATCGAACAGGGCGTGTCGGCTGCGCTCGAGGTGCGCACAGGTGTCGCCGGTGATGACGTTCTCAACGCCCAGGGAGCAGGTGACCAGGGGATGGTGTTCGGGTACGCGTGCGACGAGACCCCCGATCTCATGCCACTGCCGATCTGGTTGGCGCACCGCCTGGCGCGTCGTCTGGCCGATGTGCGCAAGTCTTGGACGATCCCGTACCTGGGTCCCGATGGCAAGACCCAGGTGAGCGTGCGCTACGAGGACGGCCGACCGGTCGCGCTCACGACCGTGCTCATCTCCACTCAGCACACAAAGGACGCCGATCTGGAGAACCTGTCCGGCGACCTGGTGCAGCACGTCATCACCCCGCTGCTTCCGGACTGGATAGAGACCGGCGGCTACCGTTTGCTGGCCAACCCGACCGGACGTTTCGAGCTCGGTGGCCCGCGGGCCGACACAGGGCTTACGGGTCGCAAGGTCATCGCCGACACCTACGGCGGATCGGCCCGGCACGGTGGCGGCGCGTTCTCGGGCAAGGACCCCTCGAAGGTGGACCGCTCGGGTGCCTACGCAGCTCGGTGGGTGGCAAAGCACCTCGTTGCGTGCGGCGCCGCGACCCGGTGCGAGATGCAGGTCGCTTACGCGATTGGGGTCGCCCATCCGATCTCGGTGATGATCGACACTTTCGGCACTGAGACCGTCGCTCCCGGCCACATCGCCAAGGCCGTCGACGAGCTGTTCGACCTCCGCCCGGCTGCGATCGTGCGGGACCTCGACCTGCGCCGGCCCATCTACCGCCAGATCGCGGCCTACGGACACTTCGGGCGGCAGCCCGCCGAGGCTCCCTGGGAGGCGACGCCGCGTATCGGAGACCTACGCGCCACCCTCGGCCTCTAGCAGGCGCTGGCCCGAGGCTCGCGTTTTGCCCGGCGCAGCCGACCGGTGAGCGATGAACATGGTTGTTGAGGTCCTGCCCGACGTGAGCGGGATCGACCGAACTTTCGCCTACGAGGTCCCCGAGGAGCTCGCCGGCAGCATCAGGGTCGGCTGCATCGTTCGCGTGGTCCTCCACGGACGGCGAGTCCGGGGATGGGTAGTCGCCGAGGTGACCGCCCCGCCACCGGAGATCGACCTCCGCCAGGTGAGCGAGCTCTTGTCGCTTGGGCCTCCACCGGCGGTGGTCGAGCTCTGCCGATGGGCGGCCTGGCGGTACTCGGGTCGCTTGCGGCCGCTGCTGCGCACAGCCTCCCCCCGCGCCCGGTTCGCGCCCTGCCGCCGGCGTTACCTCCTCGGACGGGGCCGGCAGGGACCCTAGAGCACGCCGGCGGCGACACCACCTGGGACGGAACACTCGAGCGGGAGATAGCCACGGCCACCGCTCAGGCAGTTTCGGCGGGATCGGCGGTCCTGCGGCTTCCGCCGGCGGCGCCGAGGCTGGCGGTCATCGAGGCGGCCATCGAGGCGACGTCCGCAAGCGACGGCGACGTGCTGGTCCTTGCTGCTTCGAGAGCGGACGCCGTCATCCTTGCGAAGCGCCTGGAACGGTCCGGTCACGCCGTGGCAGTTCAGCCCGAGGCCTGGGCGGAGGCGGCAGCGGGAGGCCGAATCGTCGTCGGAGCGCGCTCCGCAGTGCTCTCTCCCGTGGCGAGACTGCGTGCCGTCGTTGTCCTCGACGCCCACTCAGACTCCTACCAGGAAGAACGCGTTCCCACGTGGGAGGCCGCGGTGCTCGCGGGCGAGCGTGCCCGGCGCGCGACAGCGCCATGCCTGTTGGTGAGTGCCTGCCCGACACTTGACCTGCTTTCGGGCCGGCGACTCGTCACGTTGTCCCGGGACGCAGAACGCGCGGGGTGGGCGCCGATCGAGCTGATCGACGCCCGGGACGAAGACCCGCGTGCGGGTGGATACCCCACTCGGCTGGCCACGGTGATCCGAGCCGCAGTGGCCATGACGCCGGAGCGGCCAGTCCTGGCCGTGCTCAACCGGAAAGGTCGCGCCCGTCTGCTGGCCTGCGGGCGTTGTCGAAGCCTGCTGCGCTGCGACGCCTGTGGCACGGCTCTGGTTCAGCTCGAACGACCCGCCCAAGGCGAGCCGGTGGTCCTTCACTGCCCGGCATGCTCATCGGGGGGCCCGTCGGTGTGCGCCTCCTGCGGGCCGACCCGGCCACGGATCGTCCGACCCGGCGTCGCTCGGGTCCGTGAGGACCTCGCCGCGCTCACCGGTCTGGACGTGGCCGAGGTCGGTCGTGATCACAGCGGGCCCGAGGGTGGCCTTCCCGACGCTCCCGTGCTGGTCGGCACCGAGGCGGTGCTTCACAGCGTCGCTTCGGCTTCGCTGGTCGTGTTCTTGGACTTCGACCACGAACTGCTCGCGCCCCGTTATCGGGCCGGCGAGCAGGCCCTCGCTCTTCTCGCTCTCGGGTCGCGGCTCGTCGGTGGCCGGCGAAGGCAAGGGCGCGTCGTGGTCAGGACGCGGCTGGTAGGTCACGAGGTCCTCGATGCCGCCCTACATGCCGATCCCGGCCGGCTCGCTGCTGGCGAGGAGCGTCGCCGGGCACTGCTCCGGCTTCCCCCTGCGGCCGCGCTCGCACTGGTGAGCGGGGACGGGGCCGCCGAGTTCGTCACGCGGCTGGAGAGCTCGGACCCGGCTGTCGAGGTGGGGAGATCGGCTGGTGGCCAATTCCTCATCCGTGCCACGGGACCCGACGCGATCGCCGACGCGCTCGCGTCTGCGGGGCCGCCCGCCCCCGGTACCCGTGTCGAGGTCGGCCCTCGCCAGGTTTGAGCCGGCAGGGCGGTGTCCCTGGGCTGACGACCTGCTATCGTGATCAGTGCCGGCTCAGGTCGGTGCGGCATGGCGCATGCGTCATGCCGAGGTTGTGATCCTTCCTTTCCCCCGCCGGGTCGGCGTGGCCGGCCGGTACAGCAAGAAAGCACGCCACTCACGCATGCCCGACAAGACGGCCACGATCACCGAGCACCGGCTTCACGAGACGGACACCGGCTCACCCGAGGTGCAGGTAGCGCTCCTTACCGGACGCATCAACCACCTCACCGAGCACCTCAAGATCCACCGGGGAGATCACCACACCCGGCGGGGACTGATGAAGCTCATCGGCCGCCGCCGCCGCCTGCTCGACTACGTGAAGGACAACGACGTCGAGCGTTACCGGTCGCTTATCTCCCGGCTCGGGATCCGGCGCTAGGAAGCCAGGAGTCCCCCGGGATGGCGATGCCATTCCCGGCAAACATAGGGCGGCAGTCGGAGCGAGCTTCACCGGCGCAAGTCACCCGTACGAAGACAAGCGGTGCCGCACGGTGCCAGCTGCCAGTCGCCGATTACCGGGTCCTGGTCCAAGAGGACGGCTCCGGTGCACGCCGACTGGGAACTGGCAAGCGTGGCGCCCCAATCACTTAGGAGTGTCATGGCTGATGCCATCACCGTGTCGAGCCCCATCAGTGGGACCGACCGGACCCTGTCCTTCGAGACCGGCAAGCTCGCCGGCCAGGCGGACGGTGCCGTCGTCGCCCGGATCGGCGACACCGTCGTGCTCGCAACCGCGACGGCTGCTCGGAAAGTGCGTGAGGGTACCGACTTCTTTCCCCTCACCGTCGACATCGAAGAGAGGATGTACGCCGCCGGAAAGATCCCCGGGTCGTTCTTCCGCCGCGAGGGCAGAGCGACCGACCAGGCGATCCTGACCTGCCGCCTCATCGACCGACCGTTGCGCCCCTCGTTCCCTGAGGGCTTCCGCAACGAGGTCCACGTCGTGGGAACGATCCTCGGCGCCGACCAGTCGAACCCGCACGACGTGCTGGCGATCAACGCTTCGTCGGCGGCCCTCATGATCTCAGGCATCCCCTTCGATGGGCCGATCGGTGCGGTCCGCATCGCTTACTCGACAGATGGCTCGTGGCTCCCGCATGCCACCTACCAAGAGGGCGATGCCTCCACGTTCGAGCTCGTCGTCGCCGGGAGGGCGCTCAGCGAGGAGCCGGACGCCGACGTGGCCATCGTCATGGTGGAGGCCGGGGGTACCGAGAAGGCGTTCGACTACTTCGAACAGGGTGCTCCCCGGGTGACCGAGGACGTCATTGCGGGCGGGCTGGAAGTCGCGAAGACCTGGATCCGGGAGTCGATCGAGCTCCAGAGGGAGCTGGTCCGCAAGGCCGGACGAAAAGAGACCATGGACTTCGTGCTCTTCGTCGACTACGGCGAGGACGTCTACGAGCGTGTCACCGCCGCCGGAGCCGAGCGCCTCGAGGCGGCGAACGCGATCACGACCAAGACCGAGCGCAATACGGCACTCGATGAGGCAACCGACGCCATCGCCGCCGAGCTCGCCCCCGAGTTCCCCGAGCGCGAGCGCGAGGTCCGTTCAGCTGCGCGCGCCTACACCAAGAAGATCGTCCGCAAGCGGATCGTCGCCGAAGGCATCCGCATCGACGGGCGGGGCCCGGCCGACATCAGGCCACTTTCCGCCGAGGTCGGACTGCTCCCGACCGCGCACGGCTCGGCGCTGTTCGAGCGCGGCGACACCCAGGTGCTCAACGTCTGCACCCTCGGCATGCCCCGGATGAACCAGCTGCTGGACACCATCGGGATCGACGAGTCGAAGCGGTACATGCACCACTACAACTTCCCGCCGTTCGCCACCGGAGAGACCGGCTTCATGCGCGGGCCCAAGCGCCGCGAGATCGGCCATGGCCTTCTCGCCGAACGGGCACTGTTGCCGGTCATCCCGGCGGAGAGCGAATTCCCCTACGTGCTGCGTCTCGTCTCGGACGTGCTCTCCTCGAACGGGTCGAGCTCGATGGCGTCTGTCTGCGGGTCCTCGCTCTCGCTCATGGACGCCGGAGTGCCGATCAAGGCGCCCGTCGCCGGCATCGCCATGGGGCTCGTCTTCGCCGAGGGCAAGTACACGACCCTGACCGACATCCTCGGTGCCGAGGACGCCTTCGGCGACATGGACTTCAAGGTCGCCGGCACCGCTGACGTCGTGACGGCGTTGCAGCTCGACACGAAGATCGCGGGCCTGCCGGCCGACGTGCTGGCAATGGCCCTGGGCCAAGCACGTGAGGCAAGGCTCAAGGTCCTCGAGGTCATGCTGGCGGCGATCTCGGAGCCTCGGGCGGAGGTCGGGGAGAACGCCCCGAAGATAGTGAGCTTCGAGGTCCCGGTCGACAAGATCGGTGAGATCATCGGCCCGAAGGGCAAAGTCATCAACGCCATCCAGCAGGAGACCGGCGCGGACGTGAACGTCGACGATGACGGCACGGTCGGCACGGTCACCATCGGCGCCAAGCAGCGCTCGGTGGTCGACGAGGCCCGCCGCCGCATCGAGCTGATCCTCGACCCGCCGACCCCAGAGGTGGGAGCCGTGTACAGCGGCAGAGTCGTCAACATCACCAAGTTCGGGGCGTTCATCAACATCCTCCCGGGCCGTGACGGCCTGGTCCACATCTCCAGGCTCGGCCAGGGCAAGCGGGTCGAACGCGTGGAGGACGTCGTCACCCTGGGCCAGGAGCTCGAGGTCCGCGTCGACGAGATCGATCCGCAGGGCAAGGTCTCCCTGTCGCTCGCGGGCGAGCCGGCTTCCGGTGATGGCGGCGGCGGTGCAACCTCGGGTGAAGGCCGCTCCGAAGCCGGCAACAGCGGTGGCAGGCGTCAGGGCGGTCGCGCGGGGGCCGAAAGTGCCTCGAGCGCCGAAGGTGGTGGCCGCGGCGCCGACCAGGCTGGTGCCCCGCGTCGCCGTGCCTCGTTCGAGGACGCATTCGAGAGCGTGCTCGAGTCGACGTTCGGCAATCTCGGTCCTGCCGATCTGGCCGCCGGCCCGCCGTCCGGTGGTGCCCGTCGTGGGTCGGAAGGCGCAGGCGGCGCACGACGCAGTCCAGGCGGCGCCTCAGGTGGGGCCCGCCGGCGCCCGAGGAGCAGCGGTCGCTGAGCTGACTCGCGTGGGCAGCTTCCCACGGGGGACCCCCTCGGAGTGATCACGACCACGACGCTCGAAAGCGGCATCCGGCTTGTCACTGAGTCGATGCCGGAGGTCGCTTCACTGTGCGTGGGCGTCTGGGTCGGGACCGGCTCGCGCGACGAGACACCGCTTCAGTCCGGGATCTCGCATTTTCTCGAGCACCTCCTCTTCAAGGGAACGGCGGACCGAACCGCACGGGAGATCGCCGAGGAGGTCGATGCGGTCGGGGGCGACATGAACGCCTACACGACCAAGGAGTACACGACCTTCTACGTGCGGGCGCTGGCAGAGCACGTGGAGCTTGGCCTGGACATCCTCTGCGACATCCTTTGCCGGCCCGCGCTGCGGCCCGAAGAGGTCGACGCGGAGCGCCAGGTGATCCTCGAAGAGGTTCTCATGCACCGTGACGAGCCCATGGACGTGGTCCAGGAGCAATTCGCCAATGCGATGTTCCCCAACCACCCCCTCGGGCGTGAGGTTCTCGGCGAGAGCGAAGTCATCCGCAAGGTCACAGTGCCGGCGATCCGGTCGTTCTTCGATGAGCACTATCTGCCGGGCAACCTGGTGGTCGCCGCAGCGGGCGACCTCGATCATGAAAGCATCGCCGTGGGGATCGAGGCCCGCTTCGCCGACCGCCACGGCGGGCGTCCTCCCGTGCGCGAGGCGCCGGGAGAGGACCCCGTTGCGCTCGTGGTCGAGTCACGGGAGACCGAGCAGGCGCAGCTCGTCCTCGGGGTCAGAGCCCCGAACCGGCACTCAGCGGACCGTTTCGCTCTGGCAGTGCTCAATCACGTTCTCGGAGGAGGCCTGTCCAGCAGGCTGTTTCAGGAGATCCGGGAAGCACGGGGCCTTGCGTACTCGATCGGATCCGATCGAAGCGCTTACGACGACGCCGGGACTCTCGCGGTCTCGGTCGGCACAGCGCCCGAGCACGCCCACGAGGTGCTCGACCTGCTTCACACCGAGCTCGACCGCCTTGGCGCTGAAGGGATCACCCCACGAGAGCTCGAGGTGGCAAAGGGGCACCTGCGTGCGGACCTGCTCCTCTCGCTCGAGGACTCCGGCTCGCGCATGTCGAGAATCGGCTCTGAGCTGCTGTTGTTCGGCTCGGTGCTCACCACGGGCGAGCTGCTCGGGCACGTCGCGGCCGTCACGGCGGACCAAGTCCGAACCGTTGCCGAGACCGTGTTGACCGGGCCCAGGACCCTAGCGGTCGTAGGGCCGTTCGTGGAGTCGGACTTCTCCTGACTCGTCGGCCCGCAAGGCGGCTGGGTCCCGTCCGGATACGGTGAAGATGTGAAGCGCGTTGGGGTGTTCGGAGCCGCCGGGCGCATGGGGGCAGCAACCTGCGCAGCGGTGCTCGGCGCCGGCGATCTAGAGCTTGTCGTGGCCGTTGACCCCGCTGCGGCGGGCCGACCCCTTGACGAGGTCGCAGCCGTGCGTGGCAGTGGGCTCGAGATCGCCGCCTCGCCCAGTGCGGCGAGCGAGGCCAAGGCTGAGGTGATCGTGGACTTCACCGTCGCCGCCGCGGCGCGTGGAAACCTGCGCTGGTGCGCCGATCACGGCATCCATGTCGTCTGCGGCACGACGGGCTTCGACGAGACCGATCTCGAGGCCATGCGGGCCTGGTTCTCCGGCGATGCCCACGCGATCGTGGCCGCGAACTTCTCCATCGGAGCGGCGCTGATGATGCGCTGCGCGGAGATCTGTGCCCCATGGGTGGGTGGCGTGGAGGTTGTCGAGCTCCACCATGACCGCAAGCGAGATGCCCCATCAGGGACGTCGCTGGAGACCATCCGCCGAATGCAGGCGGCACGCGACGCGGCCGGTGCCGGGGACTGGACCGCCGATCCGACGGAGAAGGAGCTCGTCGGGGGCGCACGAGGGGGACGAGCCGACGGCGGCGTGCACGTGCACTCCGTGCGGCTTCCCGGGTTCGTCGCCCACCAGGAGGTGATCTTCGGTCTGCAAGGTGAGACGCTGTTGGTGCGGCACGACTCCTTGGACCGGGCGAGCTTCATGCCCGGCGTGCTCTTGGCCGTGCGTCGGGTCGCCGACTTGGAAGGGCTGACCGTCGGGCTCGGGGACCTGCTCGGACTTTGAGGGCGCTTGCGCCCGGGCGGCCGACGGCAGCTTCTCGGCTGCCGGCCACGGCGCAGGTTCGGAGTTGATCGGGTTCCGCACCCTCATGCTGCTAGTTTTCGATCCGTGAGAGAGCCGCGCCCAAGATGACGGCGGTTCGACGCGCTGGGCGGTTCGGTGACGTGGTGACCGCGATGGTGACCCCGTTCGATGCCGCCGGGCGAGTTGACCTCGGCGGCGCCGTGGCTCTTGCCCGCTACCTCGTCGACAACGGGAGCGACGGCCTCTTGGTCACCGGTACCACCGGCGAAGGGCCGACCCTGAGTGACGCGGAGAGGACAGAGCTCTGGGCGGCCGTGGCGGGCGCGGTCACGGTGCCGGTGATCGCAGGCTCGGGAACCAACGACACGGCCCATTCCGTCGAGCTCACGCGGGCGGCCAGCGAAGCCGGCGCGGCAGGGATACTCGCTGTCACGCCCTACTACAACCGCCCATCCCAAAGCGGCATCGCCGCGCACTTTGCCGCGGTGGCCGCCGCGACCTCGCTCCCGCTCCTCGTCTACGACATCCCGGTGCGCACCGGGCGCAAGGTTGCCCTCGACACGATGTTGCAGCTCGTCAATGACTTTCCCAACATCGTCGGCGTGAAGGACGCGTCCGGTGACCCCTCCGGTGCCGCGAAGCTCGTGGCCAGGGCTGGAGCAGGGTTCGACTGTTACAGCGGCGACGACTCGATGACCCTTCCGCTGCTCGCGGTCGGCGCAGTCGGCGTCGTGAGCGTGGCGTCACACTGGGTCGGTGAGGAGCTGGGGGAGATGATCAGGCTCTACCTTGAAGGCGACGTCGAAGGCGCCCGGGAGCTGAACGCGGCCTTGATCGACGCGGTCGGTTTCCAATCCAGCGACGACGCGCCCAACCCGCTGCCGGCCAAGGCCGTCCTCCGGGCACGGGGACTCCCGGCAGGGGAGTGCCGCCTGCCCATGGGACCTGCCCCGGACTGGCTGGAGCCCAAGGCGCGTTCCATGCTCGCCAACCTGGACTTGTGGCGCTCGAGCCGCCCGGCTCGGACCGGGGTGCCAAGCTCGAATGCCTGAGGCGGTCCGAATCTCGTTTCTGGGCGGGCTGGGAGAGATCGGCCGCAACTGCGCCGTTGTCGAGCAGGCGGGCCGCCTTGTCGTTCTCGACTGCGGGGTGATGTTCCCAAATCCTGAGATGCCCGGCGTCGACTTGGTGCTGCCGGACTTCACCTTCCTCCGTGAGCGCGCGGGAGACGTCGACGGGATCGTGCTCACCCACGGTCACGAGGACCATGTCGGGGCGCTGGCATACCTCATGCGAGACGTCGATGCGCCGATTTACGGCTCGAGCCTGACCCTCGGGTTCGCGCGCAACCGTCTTGACGAGGCCGGCCTCGGCCAGAAGGCACCGTTGGTGGAAGTGCGCGACGGCGAACGGCGCACGATCGGACCGTTCGACGTTGAGTTCATCCCGGTGACGCACTCGGTGCCGAGTGGCTTCGCGCTTGGCCTCCACACTGCACAAGGCGTTGTGCTCCACAGCGGTGACTTCAAGCTGGACCTGACACCGGTGGACGGGCGGAGGACGGACCTCGCCCGGATCGGGCAGATCGCCGCCACTGAAGGTATCCGCCTCCTGCTCGCGGACTCGACGAACGCGGAGCTGCCGGGCTATACGGGCAGCGAGAGCGCAGTCGGCGAGTCGCTTCGCAGGATCTTCCTCGCCCAACGAGGTCGTCGCATCGTCGTGGCCTGCTTCGCGAGCCACGTGCACCGTATCCAGCAACTCGCCGATGCTGCGATCGCGAGCGGCCGCAAGGTGGCGCTTCTTGGCCGCTCGATGCTGAAGAACGTGGGTATCGCCCGTGATCTGGGAATGTTGACGATCCCGGACCGGTGCTTTGCCGACATCGAGACGATCGGCGACCACAACCCAGGTGAGGTCTGCGTGATATCGACAGGTTCCCAGGGCGAGCCGATGTCCGCGCTGGCGCAGATGGCATCGGGCGACAGCCGGTGGTTGCACATCGAGGAAGGCGACGTCGTAGTTCTCAGCTCGCACGCGATCCCGGGCAACGAGTGGGCGGTCGCGAAGGTGATGGACGGTCTCGCTCGCCGGGGCGCCGAGGTCATCCACGCCGGCGTCGCTCACGTGCACGAGAGCGGTCACGCCCACCAGGGTGAGCTGGCCACTCTGCTCTCGATCGCGCGGCCGCGCAGCTTCGTGCCTGTGCATGGCGAGTACCGCATGCTGGTGCGCCATTCGCGACTCGCGATCGAGATGGGTGTCGCGCCCGACGAGGTCCTCATCTGCGAGGACGGTGACGTCGTGCAGCTCGGCGACGAGGGGATCGACTTCGCGGGCGAGGTGTCAGCCGCTCACGTCTTTGTCGACGGAATCGTCGGCGACGTGGGCGTCGGTGTACTGCGCGACCGGCGTGTGCTGGCAGAAGAGGGTGTCGTTGTCGCCGTTGTCACCGTCGACGGCCGCACCGGAGAACTCGTTGGAGCCCCGGAGATCGTCAGCCGCGGCTTCCTCGACGAGCCTGGTGCGGAGTCGGTGGTCGAGGAATTGCGTTCGGCGTTGGTCAAGGCGATCGAGGCCTCCGTGGGTGAAGGTGGGCAGGACCCCGACGCGCTGCGCCGCGTGGTCCGCCGGACGGTCGGACGCATCGTGAGCGACCGCACCCGCCGCAGGCCGATGATCGTGCCGGTCGTCCTCGAGGCCTGAGCAGGTAGTTCCCGCTTCAGAAAGTCGCGGGATCGCTGTCACCGGGAGTGGCTGGTGTTAGCGTTGTGCTCATCGTGGCAGTATCCAAGCGCGTCATCTCCGGCCAGTCCGGTGCCTCCCGCGATGCTCCGACCAGGCGGAAACCCGGCGGCCCGACGCGGGCCGCGGCTGCGCCTACGCCGGGCGCGAGACCGCGGCTCGCCAAGGTCCCCGCTAAGCGCAAAGCAAACGGCCGGGCGTCCGCACGCAGGAAGACGACTGCGCTCGAACGCGGCGCCGAATGGCTGGTCGACCTCGTTGCTGCGCCCTCGGAAGAGTCCTGGGGCTGGGCGCTGCTCGTCGTCGGGGTCCTCGCCGTCCTGGGAATTCATTTCAACCTGCTCGGGCCCGCCGGGCACATGCTTCGACGAGGGAGCGCGCGGGCCCTCGGCTGGGGAGCTGACGTGGTGCCGGCGGCGCTCTTGGTCGGCGGTGTCATCCTTCTGGCAGGGCGCGCGCGACGCGGCCTTGGAGGGATTCTCGCGGCCCTTGTCCTCCTGATGGTCATGTCCGCCGGCCTGGCGGACCTGGCGGCGGGCTCACCTGGGACCTCGGCAGCATGGAGTCGGCTCGGGGGTGCCGGTGGCATCGTCGGTGCTGCGGTCGGCGGCGGGCTCTCGAGGATCGTCGGCGTCGCCGGAGCGTCTGTCGTGCTCGGCGCCATAGCCATCGCAGCGATCTGCGGGCTGCTCGGCATGCCACTGCTCGCCGTCATAAGGGTGGTCGGCCGGGGCTGCGCAGCCGCTGTGCGGTGGGCGCGCCGCCTGTTGGGCGACTGGATCGCCGCGATGCGCGTTCAACCCCTCGAGCAGCGCTCAGCAGTGGTGACGGCTGGGAGCGCCGACGGTTTCGGCGTCTGGCCGGCCAACACCGGTGGGCTCGCGCCCGGGACCGGCCACGTGTCTGTTCTCCCCGGCGCTGCGAGCGAGGATCAAGTCGGCGCTACCGCGGAGGCTCCGGAGGTTGCCGAAGCGGAAGTACGCGTGGGGCTCACGGATGCTCCGGTCGTTGACGCCAGGCCGTCCGGTGGGGACGTGCTCCGCGCCGCGACCGCCGTAGGAAAGGCCGAGCAGCTCAGCCTGCCGGTTGCTCCGGCATCCGGCTCGTGGAGGCTCCCGCCGCTGAAGCTTCTCAAGCGGAGCAAGGAGCAGGACCTCGACCGCAAGGGGATCGAAGAGCGGGGTCGCGTGCTCGAGCGAGCCCTTGCCGGCCACGGCGTCGAGACGCACCTGGTCGGTTACACCGTGGGACCGACGGTGACTCGTTTCGAGCTCGAGCTCGGTGCAGGCGTGAAGGTGGCGAGGGTGACCACCCTCGCGAAGGACATCGCGTACGCGATGGCTTCACCAGACGTGCGCATCCTCGCCCCGATCCCGGGCCGCTCGGCGATCGGCGTCGAGGTGCCCAACCGTGACAGGCAGCTCGTCACTCTCGGCAGCGTTCTGCAGTCGATCGAGGCCCAGAGGGCGACACATCCGCTCGAGGTCGCCTTCGGCAGGGACATCGCCGGCCGCCCCGTGATGGTGAACCTCGCCGAGATGCCGCACCTGCTGATCGCAGGGGCCACCGGGGCCGGCAAGTCGTCGTGCATCAATTCGGTGATCACCTCGATCCTCATGAAGGCCACGCCGGATCAGGTACGCCTCATCCTCGTGGACCCGAAACGGGTCGAGCTCGGCCACTACAACGGGCTTCCCCACCTGCTCACCCAGGTCGTGGTCAATCCGAAACGAGCTGCCAATGCCCTCTCGTGGGCCGTGACCGAGATGGAGCGCCGCTACGACCTGCTCGCCGAGTGCGGCATGCGCGACATCACCGGCTACAACGCCGCGGTCGACCGCGGAGAGCTCGACGACGGCCCGCTTGCGGGCTTTCGGACGCCAGGTACAGGCGACAGGGCGCCACTGCTCGCCGAGTTGGCGCTGGCCGGAGCCGATCTGGAGCACGCCGATTTCGGCGGGGCGGATCTGGTCGGCGGAGCCGATCTGGAGGACGTCGATTTCGGCGGGGCGGATCTGGCCGGCGGGGCGGATCTGGCCGGAACCGATTTCGCCGAGGCGGATCTGGGCGGTGAGGCCGGACCTGCCGATGACGCCGCCGGATCTCACGAGGAAGAAACGGAAAGCGATCCGTGGTTGGCCGGCGCCGACATGCCTTCGATGCCCGTCGTGGCCGACGTCGGACCTGGAGGCTCGCGCGGAGCGGCCTTGGGGACGCGCCACGTCCGGCTGCCGTTCATCCTCGTCGTGGTGGACGAGTTGAACGACCTCATGATGGTTGCCGCGCGTGACGTCGAGGAGTCGATCTGCCGGATCGCTCAGATGGCGCGCGCCGTTGGGATCCACCTCGTCATCGCGACACAGCGGCCTTCGGTCGACGTGATCACCGGCGTGATAAAGGCGAACATCCCCTCGCGGCTGGCTTTCTCGGTCTCCTCCCTCGCCGACAGCCGGGTCATCCTGGACCAGCCTGGAGCAGAACGGCTCATCGGCCGGGGTGATCTCCTGCTTCTCACCGCGTCTTCCAGCGTCCCGCGGCGGATCCAGGGTCCGTGGGTGGGCGAGGACGAGGTCCATGCCGTCGTCGCTCATTGGCGCCGGCAGAGCGGTCCGCGTTATGTCGATGGCGTGGAAGGTGAAGAGGCCTCAGGGAACCGATCCGGCAGGGGAGTCGAGGACGACGATGACGAGTACCTGCCTCGAGCAATGGAGTTGGTCGTGCGGTCACAGCTAGGCTCGACCTCCATGCTCCAGCGCAAGCTCCGGGTCGGCTTCGCTCGGGCCGGCCGGCTCATGGATCTTCTCGAAAGGCGCGGCATAGTAGGCCCGTCCGAGGGTTCCAAGCCGCGTGCCGTCCTGATGACAGCCGAGGAGCTGGACGAGCTCTAGCTGCGACGGCCGGGCCGGCGACGGGGTCAACGTGATGGAGAACCAAGGTGTCATCTCACCCTCGATGACCTCGCCGCCCGAGCCCTCCTCCACCAACGGTGGCGCCCCGTCGGCCAAGGCCGGGCGCCGGCCGTCTGCAACCAATGCCGGACGCCCGCGGTCGCGCGCCAAGGCTCGCCGGCGTTGGATCTACTGGCGGCGGCGAGCGACCGTGCTTGTCGGCATCGGCGTCGTCCTGTCGGGGATCGGATGGCTGGTCTCAGGGTCCGGGCCACCCAAGCTCGCCACCTCGGCCGATCCGGGAAGGCTGCGATCCGCTCCGGTCCAAGTGCCCTCGCTGGTCCCGATCGTGCCGGCGGTGACGAGGTTCTCAGGGACGCTGCCCCTGCTGCCTCTTCCTTCGGCAGGTCAGTCCGCCGTGTTCGTCCAGGGTATTGGGCTTCTCGGGGCCTCCACAGATGAGCAGGCGGTGCCGATGGCAAGCGTGACAAAGGTCATGACCGCCATCATCGTGCTCGAGGACCATCCCCTCGGCCACGGATCCGGACCGACGTTCGTGATGACCGCGGCGGACCATGCGGCATGGGTCCGGGACGTGGAGAACGGCGATTCCAGCCTCGAAGTCGTTGCCGGAGAGCGCCTCACCGAGCGCCAGCTGCTCGAGGGGCTCATGATCCCCTCGGCCTGCAACATCGCCGACTATCTCGCACGCTGGGACGCCGGGAGCATCGACGCGTTCGTGCGAAAGATGAACGCAATGGCTGCCGGTCTGGGCCTGAAGCACACCCACTATGCGGACGCGAGCGGCCTGAGCCCAGATTCTCGGAGCACGGCGATCGACCAGGCGGTTCTCGGTGCCTACGCGATGAGCGTCCCGGGAATGATCTCTGTCGAAGATCACTCGACGATGGACTTCCCGACAGGTTGGGTCGGCGGCTACAACCCGGCCCTGGGCCAGGACGGCGTGATCGGCCTCAAGTCCGGCTTCACCGACGCGGCGCAAATTTGCCTTGTGACAGCGGCAAGGCGCATCGTCGGGGGTCACAGGGTTCTCATCGTGAGCGTCACCCTCGGCCAGCCTTCGAGCCTGGAATGGGCAGCGGACATCGACATGCAACTTCTCGACGCCGCAACCTCCGATCTCCAGTCACGGCCGCTGCTGCGCGCGTACCAGCCTGTTGCCAGAGTCGTCGCGCTCTGGAGCCGCAAGCAGCCGGACGCCGTTGTCACGGTTCCTGTGACGGTCGTCGGCTGGGCCGGTCTGGTGGTGCAGACCGTTGTGAAGGCGTCGGTTCCCTTGGGGCCTGGCACCGGGCGCGGCTGGAAGTCGGGTACCACGATCGCGAGTGTGGAGGTGGTGACGCCCGCTGGCGTGCAGTCCACGGTTCCCGCAAAGCTGAACCTTTTCCTTTCGTCGGCTCCTCCGGGCTGGTCGCCCCCGCCGGCGACCAGCTCCACCGTGGCCGCCGCGAGCGGTAGCTGAGGGATCGTGATGCGCGCCCGAGCCCCGGCGTCCTCGGCCAATCTCGGTCCAGGCTTTGACGTCCTGGCCGTTGCCTTGGCCCTCTATGTGGAAGTCGAGATCGGCCCCGCGGGGCGGCTCTCGCTGCACAGCGAGGGTGAGGGAGCGAGCCTTCCGTGCGACGAGGGCCATCTGGTGGCCCGGGTGGCCGCGGCGGTATGCGGTCATGACCGCCTCGCGATCCGGGTCCACTCCGAGATCCCGGTCGGGCGTGGACTCGGCTCGTCTGCGGCCCTTACGGTCGCGGCCGCGGCCGCCGCCGGAGCGGCCGACCCATTGAGAGTGGCCGTCAGCTTCGAGGGCCATGCCGAGAACGCGGCGGCGTCATTCCGAGGCGGTCTCGTCGCTGCGGCAGTGCTCGACACCGGCCCCGTGGTTCGCCGGTTCCCGCTGGACCCCGCTCTCACGTTCGTCGTTCTCGTTCCCGACCGGGAGCTGTTGACCGTCGAGGCGAGGCGCGCCCTCAAGATCGAAGTGCCACACCGCGATGCCGTGTTCAACCTCTCGCGAATGGGACTGCTCCTGGCCGGTCTCGCCGATCGCACTGTGCTGATCGGTGCCGCCGGCGAGGACCGCCTTCACCAGGCCCATAGAGTGCACCTGTTCCCCGAGGCACCCGAGCTCCTGGCGAGACTGACGAAGGCCGGGGCCCTCGTGTCGTGCTGGTCCGGTGCCGGGCCCAGCCTGCTCGGCATCTGCGACGGCGCCGCTGCGGCGGCGCATGTCCGCGACGCCGGCGAGATGGCGCTCGAGTCCGCGGGAGTTCCCGGACAGGCGCTGGTGATCTCGCCGGACCTCGCGGGCCTGGTCGTCGCGCGCTGAGCCCGGGCGCAAAGGCCCAGGTCCGGACCCGGCCGAGGCAGACTTCAGTCGGCCGGCGCCGCGCCGGCGGCGATCTCGTCGAGCCCCTGGGCCAGAGCGTTCCACGAGAGCGTTGCGCACTTGATACGGACCGGGAACTTGACCACTCCCTGGAGTGCGGCCAGCTCGCCGAGATCCTCGGGCTTGATGGTCCCGACCTCGCTTTGATCTTCGGCGTCGTCGGCCCCCTCCTCGCCGCCGAGGGAGTGCTCGCGGATCGACATCATCGCCTTGAAGGAGCGGATTATCCTGCGCGCCTCTTCGACCGGGCGGCCTTTGACCGTGGCGGCCATCATCGACGCCGACGACTGGCTGATCGAGCACCCCTGACCGGCGATACGCAGGTCGGTGAGCGTGCCGTCGTTGACTTCGAGGTACACGACGACCTCGTCGCCGCAGAGGGGATTGAATCCCTCGACCCGGTGCGCGGGTGGCACCGGGAGCTCCCCGCGGTTGCGCGGTGATCGGTAGTGGTCGAGGATGATCTCACGGTAGAGGTCTTCGAGGCCGGCCATGGCGTTGTCGTGGCTCCTATTTCAGTTGGCTTGTCTCAGCCGAAGAATGCTGCCGCGACGTCGAGCGCGTCTGAGAGAGCTTCGACGTCGTCCTCACCGTTGTACACGTAGAAAGAGGCTCGTGCTGTTGCCGGGACGCCCAGTCGGCGCATCAGGGGCTTCGCGCAGTGATGCCCGGCACGTATGCATATCCCCTCCTGGTCGAGGACCTGTGCCAGGTCATGGGCGTGAATGTCGCCAAGAGCGAGGGACAACACGCCGCCGCGCCTTGCCGGCTCAGAGGTCGGTCCGAAGATCTTCAGGTCGTTGCCGTGCCGCTCGGTGAGGAGCCTGATCGCCCGGGAGGTGAGCTCGGTCTCGTGCGCCGCGACCCGGTCCATCCCCACGGCCCCGAGAAACTCGATCGCGGCGTGCAAGCCGATCGCCTCCGCGATCGGCGGGGTTCCGGCCTCGAACTTCCAAGGAAGATCGTTCGGGATGAAACCGTCCAGGCGCACGTCGCGGATCATCTCACCACCACCCAGGAACGGTGGCATCGCGTCCAGCAGGTCCTCGCGCCCCCAGAGGACGCCGATGCCCGTCGGCCCGAGCATCTTGTGGCCTGTGAAGGCCAGGAAGTCGACTCCCAGTGCGCTCACGTCGACGCTACGGTGAGGAACGAGCTGGGAGGCGTCGGCGACGACAACGGCACCTGCCGCGTGTGCCGCCTCGACGATGGGGCCGAGGTCGTTGATTGTGCCGAGCACGTTCGACATGCTCGAGACGCCGACCAGGCCGACGCCATCCATGAGCCGGTCGAGATCGCGCAGGTCGAGCCGGTAGTCCTCGCCGACGGGAAGGTAACGGATCTCCACCGCGCGTTCGGCGGCGAGCATGAGCCAAGGCACGATGTTGGCGTGGTGCTCGAGCTCGGTCAGCAGGATCGCCTTGCCCTTGGGGAGAACGTGGCGACCGTAGGAATGTGCGACGAGATTGAGCGCCTCGGTGGCGTTCTTCGTGAACACGATCTCGACATCGGGTCGCGGTGCCTTGATGAACCGGCCCACGGCCCTGCGTGCCATCTCGAATTGGCGGGTCGCCTCCTCGGCAATGGCGTAGACGCCACGGTGAACGTTCGCGTGGGTGGTCTCGTAGTAGTGGTCCATGGCATCGAGCACCGCGCGGGGGCGCTGGGAGGACGACGCCGAGTCGAGGTACACGAGCCGTTTGCCGTGTGACTCTTGTCGGAGCAAAGGGAATTCCTTGCGAAGCGCGGCGAGCTCGAGCAGGCCGGAATCGACAGCCGAGGTCACGATTGCAGGCCCTCGTAACCCTCGCGGTCGAGGCGCTCCGCGAGCTCAGGACCTCCGCTCTCGACGATGCGCCCCGCCAACATCACATGCACGCGGTCGGGCTGCAACTGCTCGAGAATCCTGCGGTAGTGCGTCACCACCAAGATCCCGAGCGCCGGGCGCACGCGGCGGACCTCTTCGATTCCCCGGGCGACGATCCGCAATGCGTCGACGTCGAGGCCCGAGTCGGTCTCGTCGAGGATGGCGACATCGGGCTCGAGCATGGCCATCTGGAGAATCTCGTTACGTTTCTTCTCGCCGCCGGAGAATCCCTCGTTCAGGTACCGGCTGGCGAAGGCAGGGTCCATGTCCAGGCGCTGCATCCACTCCATCAGCGCGACCCGGACCTCGAGCACCGATATGTCCATCCCGCGGCGAGCCGAGACGGCCTGCCGGAGGAACTGTGACACCGGCACACCGGAGATCTCCTCCGGGTACTGGAACGCGAGAAACACCCCCGCCCTGGCCCGGACATCTGCCGTCCAGGTGGTGATCTCCTGGCCCCGCAAGAGGATCCGTCCGCTCGCGACCTGGTAGGCGGGGTTGCCGGCGATGGCGTTGGCAAGGGTCGACTTCCCCGAGCCGTTGGGGCCCATGAGGGCATGAAGCTCACCCTCCCTGACGACAAGGTCGACTCCACGGAGGATCTCGTGGTCCTCGACTGTGACGTGCAGGTCTTCGATGGTCAGCACCTCGCCACCGGCAGCCCCGATCACGGTCTCCTCCACGGTCGCGAAGTTCGGTGTGGCACGCGAAGCTTCGGCGATCGCGGTTCGGTCCGGCACTCCACCCATGTTCAGACGCGCCGCGAGATTACCACTACGTCCGTAGGGAAAATAGGGCCTACCAGCCCCTTGCAATCCACTCGTCGAGGTGAGGACGTTCGGCGCCAACCGTGGTGTCCAGGCCATGGCCGGGCATCACGATCGTTTCCGGCGCCAGAACCGCGAAGATGCGCCGTTCGATCGAGTCGATGATGGTCGGGAAGTCGCCGAGGGCGCTGGCCGTGTTGCCCGGTCCTCCCGGGAACAGCGTGTCCCCGGAGAGCAGGACGGGCGAGCCTTCGATCAGGAAGCACATGGACCCCGGTGTGTGCCCGGGGGTATGTATCGTCCTCAGCCGGAGCCGACCGACCTCGAGCAGGTCGTCGTCTTCGAGGAGGAGGTCGTAGGACGGGAGCATGGCGGCATCCTCGGCCCGCACGGCAACCTCGTAACCGGCCTCCCGCAGCTGGGGGACCGCCTGGATGTGGTCCCAATGGCCATGGGTCTCCGCGACCTTGCGCACTCCGAGACGCCCGCAGAGCTCGAGAAGCTTCTCGTGCTCGTTCGCCGCGTCGATGAGCAGGGCATCGCCGCTCAGGCGACAGCGCACCACGAAGACGTTGTTGTCCAAAGGCCCGACCACCACCTTGTGGATCTCGACCTGCGCGTCCTGGTAGTGCATGCCGCGGCCTCCTTTCTTGCCGTGCTCCTCGGGCCGGTTCGCGACCGCGACGAGCGGGGGATCAGCCTGGGGACAGACTAAAGTCCGTTCCGGAGGTGGTCCGCGGTGGCCCCTGACAAGCCAGCCGGCACCGGCTCGGGCGCAAGCGCCGAGGGCGGCCGCCCTGCGGGGCCACGGGCGTCCGATGCTGACCGGGAACGCTTTGCTTCGGAGCTGCACGAGCACTTTGCCGAGGGCCGCCTCAGCCTCGAGGAGCTCCAACGCCGTCTCGACCTCGTGTTCGCGGCCGAGACGCTCATCGATCTGTACGAGCTGACGAGCGATCTGCCGCACCCCGGGCCGCGGCTGCCGCCAGGGCGCGGTTCCCGTTCCGGGCGGCGGCCCGTGACCGGCAAACGGGGCTGGTGGCCCTTCGGTTGAGCCGAGTCCGCACATCGAGGCGAAAGTCTCGATACATTAGGGCCACCAGAGAAAGGAGGTGGTCCAATTCATGAGTAGTCAACCTTGCGGGACCCTGGAGGTGGCTGGCCGCTAGGCGGCTCGCTGGACCACCTGGTGATAACCATCCAGACACCCTCGGTGTCTCCGGTCGGGAGTTGGTCCCGCTCGATGCAGTCCGGAAGCCGAGCCTTTTTCAGCAAATGACTATGGCTGTGGGTCGTTGCCACAGTCGCCTCGAGGGGCGCTTCGGCGTCCCTCGAGCGCGCTCACGCCCAGACGACGCGGCCTCGTTCTGCTCCCTGCGAGTGCCTTTTGCGGGGCTTCCGCCGCTTGGTCGCCCACTGCCGGCGGCAGGCCGTAGGCGCTAGGCCCCTCTCGGGTCGATTGCCCCGGGGTCGACCCCGTAGCGCTCGATTGCACTGGCGACCTCGCTCGGCTTGGCGTCGCCGGCCGCAGCAAGCTCGGCCAGTACGGCGACGACAAGATGTGCGGCGTCGACTTCGAAATGCCTGCGAAGTGCGGCACGGGTGTCGGAACGGCCGAACCCGTCTGTCCCGAGCACCGTGTAGGGCGCCCGGACGAAACGGGCGACCTGATCCGGGACCGCTTTCAAGAAGTCGGTCATGGCGACGATCGGGCCCCGTGCCCCTTCGAGCGCACGAGTTATGTAGGGCACCCGGGGACTGCTCTCGGGATGCAGCCGGTTCCAGCGCTCGACTTCGAGCCCGTCCTCCCTGAGCGCCTTGTAGCTCGTGACGGACCACGCTTCGGCCGCCACGCCCCAGTCGGACGCCAGGAGCTCACGTGCTTGCATCGCGGCCTGCCACGCGGTCCCGGAGAAGAGGATCGTGGCCGAACGGCCGGCGCCACCCTCGACGGGACTGCCGCCGCCACCGGAGACCTGGGCCGGTCCGGCGTAGCGGTAGATGCCACGGAGGATCCCTTCTCTCATCTCGGCGGCGGCCGCCGCTTGCGTCGCCTCGTCGCCATCCGGCAGCGGGAACGCAGGCATCGGGTAGTTCTCGTTGTAGAGCGTCAGGTAGTAGATGCAGTCCTCGGCCTCGGGGCCGAACATGTGGTTGATCCCGCGTTCGACGATGGTCGCCATCTCGTAGGCGAACGCCGGGTCGTAGGCGTGGACCGAGGGCACGACCGAGGCCAGCAGCAGCGAGTGCCCGTCCTCGTGCTGGAGCCCCTCGCCGTTCATGGTCGTGCGCCCCGCGGTGCAGCCCATGAGAAAGCCACGTGCCCGCGCGTCAGCCGCCTGCCAGATCAGGTCTCCCACCCGCTGGAAACCGAACATCGAATAGAACAGGTAGATCGGTAGCATCGGCAGGGACCACGTCGCGTACGACGTCCCGGCCGCCTGGAAGCTCGCCATGGCGCCGGCCTCCGTGATGCCCTCCTCCAGGATCTGGCCGGTGCGGTCCTCCGAGTACGACAGAAGCAGGCCGGCATCGACGGGCGTGTAGAGCTGACCATCCGGGGCGTAGATCTTCACCTCCGAGAACAGCGCGTCGAGCCCGAAAGTGCGTCCTTCGTCGGGCACGATTGGCACGACGTACTTGCCGACGCCCGGGTCCCGGAGCAAGTTGCGCAGCAGCCTCGCGAACGCCATGGTCGTCGAGACCGGCTGGCCGCGCGAGCCCAGCGCGAACTCGGCGAACGTCGCCGGTTCCGGCGCGGGGAGCCCGAGAAGCCCGCGCCCGCGTACGACACGGTGCGGCAGGTGCCCTCCGAGCGCACGGCTGCGAGCGGTCAGGTACTCGTGCACGGGCGATCCCACCGGTGGGCGGTAGTAGGGCGGTGCGTCTGCGTCGAGCGCATCGTCGGGGACCTCCTCGTGCAGGTGCAATCGGTCGCGCAGCACCCGGAGCTGATCCTTGGTCATCTTCTTGATCTGGTGGGTGGCATTGCGCGATTCGATCTCGGGCCCGAGCGTCCAGCCCTTGATGGTCTTCGCGAGGATTGCCGTCGGCGCCCCGATGTGCTCGGTCGCCGCCTTGTAGGCGGCGTAGAGCTTGCGGTAGTCGTGCCCGCCCCGGGGCAAGGTCTGCAGCTCCTCGTCGGAGAGGTGCTCCACGAGCTTGCGCAAGCGCGGGTCCGGGCCGAAGAAGTGCTCGCGGATGTAGGCGCCCGACTCGGTGGCGAGCGTCTGGGAGTCGCCGTCGAGAGTCGTGTTCATCTTGTGGAGCAGCACGCCGTCGACGTCACGCGCCAACAGCTCGTCCCAGCGCCTGCCCCAGATGACCTTGATCACGTTCCATCCGCATCCCCGCAGCAGCGCCTCCAGCTCCTGGATGATCTTGCCGTTGCCCCGGACCGGACCGTCGAGGCGTTGAAGGTTGCAGTTGACGACGAAGGTGAGGTTGTCCAGGCGTTCGCGGGCCGCCAGGCCGAGCGCGGCCCGCGTCTCCGGCTCGTCGAACTCACCGTCCCCGACGAAACACCACACCCGTGACTGCGTCGTGTCAGCGAGCTCTCGGTGCACGAGGTAGCGATTGAAGCGCGCCTGGTAGATGGCCGTGAGGGGGCCGAGCCCCATCGACACCGTCGGGAACTCCCACCAGGCGGGCATGAGGCGAGGGTGCGGGTAACTGGACAGGCCCTTGCCGCCGACTTCGAAACGGTAGTTGTCCAGCTCGTCGTCCCCGAGCCGGCCCTCGACGTATGCGCGGGCATAGATGCCGGGTGACGCGTGACCCTGGAAGAACACCTGGTCTCCGGCCGTGCCGTTGGCCTTGCCCCGGAAGAAGTGGTTGAAGCCGACTTCGTAGAGAGACGCTGAGCTCGCAAAGGTCGAGAGGTGGCCTCCGATGCCGGGATCGCGTGTGTTCGCCCGCGTGACCATGACGGCCGCGTTCCAGCGTATGTAGCGACGAATCTTGCGCTCGAGGTCCTCGTCGCCCGGGAACCAGGGCTCTGCGCGGGCCGGGATCGAGTTGATGTACGGGCTCGAGACCGTAGACGGGAAGCCGACCTGGTTGGCACGCGCCCGCTCGAGCAGCTTCATCAGGAGGAACTGGGCGCGTGGTCGGCCGCCCGCCTCGACTACGGCATCGAAGGAGTCCATCCACTCGGCGGTCTCCTCGGGATCAATATCGGGCAGCTGGTAAGAGAAACCATCGATGATCACGCGACCAGTCTCGCGCCCGTGGAGCATCTTTCCGGCCGCGCAAGTGCGGGAATCGTTCGAGATCGGTCTCCGGCCCGCCCGCGGGTCGGAGACGAGTACCCCGGTGCCAGTCGGACCAGGCAGAATGGGTCTGTGACGCTGTTCGAGGACCCGGATCGTGCCACTGTGGTGTTCACCGATGGCGCATGCACGGGCAACCCCGGCCCGGGCGGATGGGCGTGGGCGGTTTCCCAAGAGCAGTACGAGAGCGGCCACGAGGAGAAGACGACCAATCAGCGCATGGAGGTCACCGCCGTTCTCCAGGCGCTTGGCTCCGTCAGCGGTCATGTGCATGTCGTGAGCGACTCCACCTACGTCGTCAACTGCTTCAACCAACGATGGTGGGCCCGATGGCGCGCGCGGGGGTGGAAGAACTCCCGCGGCGAGCCGGTCGCGAACCAGGACCTATGGCGTCCGCTCATCGAGGAGGTCGTCGACCGCCGGCGCGGCGAGGTCAAGCTGAGCTGGGTGAAGGGACACTCCGGTCACCCGATGAACGAGCTCGTCGACCGGCTCGCGGTCGAAGCTGCCCGTTTCCAGAGGGGCGCTCGCGGCCGCTGAGCTGCCGTCGCTGCAAGCCACCCGACGCAGAAGTTCCAGATAGTGTCAAAGCTGATGCGATATGTAGAGGTGGCTGGCGAGAAGGTGTCGGCCGTTGGCCTGGGCGCCTGGCAGTTCGGGTCGAAGGAATGGGGATACGGCTCCCACTACGCCGAGCACGACGCGATCGACATCGTCCATCGCGCCCTCGATCTCGGCGTGAACCTGATAGATACCGCGGAGATGTACGGTCTCGGCCGCTCGGAGCGGATTGTCGGCCGAGCGATCGCGGACCGACGAGCGGAGGTGTTCCTGGCCTCAAAGGTCCTCCCGATCCTTCCTTTGCGGGAGGTCGTGGCCCGGCGGGCGGCGGGGAGCGCCCGCCGTCTCGGCGTCACCCAGATGGACCTCTACCAGCTGCACTGGCCCAATCCGTTGGTCTCCCTCACCGAACAGATGGCGGCGATGCGGGCTCTTCAACGAAGTGGCGAGATCCGCCACATAGGAGTGAGCAACTACTCACTCGAACGCTGGAAGGCCGCGGAAGGCGCCCTCAGTGGCCCGGTGTTGTCCAACCAGGTCCGGTTCAATCTTGTCGATCGCCGACCGCTCAAAGGCCTGACCGAATGGGCGGCAGCGAACGACCGCTTGGTGATCGCGTACAGCCCGCTCGCTCAGGGCCTGCTTTCGGCGCGTTACGACGCGGAGCACCGGCCGACCGCGATGCGCGCGAGGTCGGCTGCCTTCCTGCCCGAGAACCTGGAACGCGCCCGGCTGCTGCTCGATGCCCTCCGCGAGATCGCCGGCCGCCATGACGCCACGCCGTCTCAGGTGGCCCTGGCCTGGATCATCGGCCATCCGAACGTCGTGGCCATACCCGGTGCCAGCACGGTCGCGCAGCTGCAACGCAACGCCGAGGCGGCGGACCTCGACCTCACCGAAGATGACGAGCATCGGCTCGTGGACGCCGCCGAGGCGTACCACCCCCTCCACGGTGTGGCGGCTGTGCCTTCGCTCGTCAAGCTACGGGCGGCGAGATCCGAGCGCAGACGGTGACCTCACGGCGGCAGGGGCTCGAACCGGGGGTGTTGTGGACGAACAGCTGACCTGGAAGGACGCGACGGCGCAGGCCGACCTTGTGAGGCGCGGGGAAGTGTCGCCGCTCGAGCTCGTCGACGCGGCCATTGAAAGGATCGACCGGTGCGACCCGGTGCTGAACGCCGTCATCCACCATCAGTTCCCCAATGCCCGCTCCCGGGCGGCCGTGGAACTGCCCGACGGGCCGTTTCGGGGCGTGCCGATCCTTCTCAAGGACCTCGGTGCCCCGCAGGCGGGGGAGCCCTATTGCGAAGGGACTCGTTTTGCCAAGGACGCCGGCTATCGGGCCGAGCGGGACAGCTTCCTTGTAGAGCGGTTCAAGCGAGCGGGCTTTGTCGTGCTCGGCCGTACGAACACCCCCGAGCTCGGGACAACGATCACCACTGAGCCGGTCGCGTTCGGGCCTACGCGCAACCCCTGGAACATCGAGCACTCGACCGGAGGGTCGTCGGGTGGCTCGGCCGCGGCCGTCGCGTCCGGCATGGTACCCGCGGCCCACGGGAACGACGGCGGCGGCTCGATCCGGATCCCGGCAAGCTGCTGCGCGCTCTTCGGACTCAAGCCGAGCCGGGGCCGGGTGAGCAAGGGTCCGGGAACCGGTGAGTCCTGGAACGGCTTCTCCGTCGACCACGTGCTCACCCGCAGCGTTCGGGACTCGGCAGCCGTGCTCGACGAGATCGCCGGCTACCGGCCGGGTGACACCTACGTCGCGCCCGCGCCCGCCCGCCCGTTCGCCCACGAGGTAGGTGCCAATCCCGGCAGGCTCCGTGTCGGCCTCCTCGACCGCCCGGCGCAGCCCGCATATGGGTCCGATCCGGAGTGTTCGCAGGCGGTACAGGTCGCCGGCGCGATGCTCGAGTCCCTCGGCCACCGGGTGGAGGTCGCCCACCCGAGCTCGCTCGAAGACCCCGAGATGTACCGACACTTCCTCGTTGTCGTCGCGACCTCCGTGGCCGCGGCGCTGACCGAATGGTCGCAGCTGTTGGGCAGGGAGATCTCCGCCACGGAGTACGAGCCGGCCAACCTGCTGTTGGCGATGCTCGGCAGGTCCATCTCGGCGCCGGACTACCTCGAGTCCCTCCTCTGGTTCGAGGGCTTCAGGCGCCGGACCATCGCCTTCTGGTCAGAGCAGGGCTTCGATCTCCTGTGCACCCCGGTCCTTGCACAGCCCCCGCCCCGGATCGGTGAGCTCTCCGACCCGGTGACCGGCGAGGCCAAGGTGATCGAAACCCTCCAGTTCACCGGCCAGTTCAACGCGACCGGCCAGCCGGCCGTGTCGTTGCCGCTTCACTGGACGCCGGAAGGACTTCCGATAGGCGTCCAGCTCGTCGCCGACTACGGGCGGGAGGACGTTCTCATCCGCGTCTCCAGTCAGCTCGAGGAGGCAAGTGGGTGGCTGGACCGCCACCCGAACCTGCACGCGTGACCACCACGATCGCGTTCCTGGCGGCCGATTCCGCCTCGGGACGCGAAATGGTGGCTAGTCTGCCTACTCTCAATGGCTCACCGTCTCTCCCACCTCGACACGCTCGCGTCTGAGGCCATTCACATCATCCGTGAGGTGGTCGCCGAGTTCGAGCGGCCTGCGCTCCTGTTCTCCGGCGGCAAGGACTCTGCTGTCTTGCTCCATCTGGCCGTGAAGGCCTGCTGGCCCCAGCGCGTCCCGTTCCCGATCGTGCACGTCGACACCGGGCACAACTTCCCCGAGGTCCTCGAGTACCGCGACCGGCAGGTGGCCGAGCTGGACGTTCGGCTCGTCGTCGGCTCGGTGCAGGACGACATCGACCGCGGCTCGATCGTCGAGCAACCGGTGCCCGGGGCCACCCGCAACCGGCTGCAGACCTTCACCCTGCTCCGGGTGCTGGAGGAGAACCGATATGACGCGGTCTTCGGAGGGGGGCGGCGCGACGAGGAGAAGGCGAGGGCCAAGGAGCGGGTGTTCTCCCTGCGTGACGAGTTCGGCCAATGGGACCCCCGTGCGCAACGGCCGGAGCTGTGGGACCTCTACAACACACGGCACCGTCCGGGGGAGCACTTCCGGGTCTTCCCGCTCTCGAACTGGACAGAGCTCGACATCTGGCAGTACGTGGACGAGCAGGACCTCGAGCTCCCCCAGATCTACTTCGCGCACCGGCGAACCGTGTTCCGCCGCTCCGGCATGTTGCTGGCGGTCGGACCTTGGACCCAGCCGCGCGACGGCGTCACGAACGAGCAGGCCTTCGAGACGACCGTGAGGTACCGCACGGTCGGTGACATGACCTGCACGGCCGCTGTCGAGTCGACGGCGAGCACTCCCGCCGAGATCATCGTCGAGACGGCGGCGACCAGAGTGAGCGAGAGGGGCGCGACGCGCGCGGATGACCGTTTTTCTGACGCTGCCATGGAGGACCGCAAGCGGGAGGGCTACTTCTAGTGGAATTGCTTCGTTTTGCGACCGGGGGTTCTGTCGACGACGGCAAGTCCACACTGATCGGCCGGCTTCTCTACGACTCAAAACAGATCTTCCAGGACCAGCTCGAAGCCGTCCAACGCACGAGCGTGGCCCGGGGCGACGAATACGTGAACCTTGCCCTGCTCACTGACGGGCTCCGGGCCGAGCGCGAGCAGGGCATCACCATCGACGTCGCGTACCGCTACTTCTCCACCCCCAAGCGCAGGTTCATCATCGCCGACACCCCCGGCCACACACAGCACACGCGCAACATGGTCACGGGCTGCTCAACGGCCGATCTCGTCCTCCTCCTCATCGATGCCCGCGCCGGGGCGACCGAGCAGACCCGGCGGCACGCCATGATCGCGTCGCTTCTCGGCATCCGCCACCTCGTGCTGTGCGTCAACAAGATGGACCTCGTCGGCTACTCGGAGGAGCGTTTCGAGGAGATCCGCGACGACTTCATCGGGTTCTCCGAACGCCTCCAGGTGTACGACCTCACCTGCATCCCCATCTCGGCGCTGGCGGGCGACAACGTCGTGGACCGCTCGTCAGAGATGCCCTGGTACGGCGGGCTCTCCCTCTTGGACCACCTCGAGACCGTCCACATCGCCTCCGACCGCAACCTGATCGACTTGCGGTTCCCCGTGCAGCTCGTCATCCGGCCGATC
Organism: uncultured Acidimicrobiaceae bacterium; assembly: GCA_963807575.1. Lineage (GTDB taxonomy): Bacteria > Actinomycetota > Acidimicrobiia > Acidimicrobiales > Bog-793 > Fen-455. The sequence goes on along the minus strand of CAWECD010000006.1, from coordinate 26,970 downwards.
TCGAGCGAGCACCACGATTTTCGCGGCTATGCCGGCAACATCGCGAGCGGTGTGCTCGAGGTGGGTGACGAGGTGGTGGCGCTCCCTTCCGGTTTCTCGAGCCACGTCGTCAGCATCGACGGCCCTGAGGGGCCGCTCCAGGAGGCCTTCCCGCCGGAGTCGATCGTGGTCCGGCTCGAGGACGAGATCGACATCTCGCGAGGCGACATGCTCTGCCGGCCCAACAACCGTCCCAACGTCGGCCAGGACGTCTCGGCGATGGTGTGCTGGATGGCCGAGAGACCACTCAGGGAAGGCTCGACGTTCGCGATCAAGCACACGACCCGATGGGCGCGCGCACGCGTGCGCTCCTTGCAGTACCGGCTCGACGTGAACGCCCTCCATCACGACAGCCGGGCCAGCGAGCTCGAGCTGAACGACATCGGCCGCATACATCTGCGCACCACCGCGCCGCTTTTCTACGATGAGTACCGGGACAACAGAGAGACGGGCAGCTTCGTGCTCGTGGACGAGCAGACCAACGCGACGGTGGCGGCGGGGATGCTCCGCCGGCCGACGGGCTGAGGGTCAGGACGTTCGCAAGGCTTTAGGCTGAGCCCGAAGGCCGGCCTTGGCGCGTGGCAGAGAACACGTGCCCGGCCGGCAGATGGCTGCTCAGGCCGTCGAGTCGTGGTTGAACCTAGGAGGTGGTCGGTCTGCCAGCGAACCGAGCTGAGCCGGCGCAATTCGACATAGTCGTCATCGGTGGTGGGCCTGGCGGGTACGCCGTTGCTCTGTATGCGGGTGCCGCGGGACTGTCGGTGGCCGTGGTGGAGAAGGACAAGGTGGGCGGCACCTGCCTGCATCGCGGTTGCGTGCCGGCGAAGGAATTCCTCGAGACCGCCGCAGTGTTCCGCGGCGTCGCGGGGGCCAAGGAGTTCGGCGTCCATGCGAGCCAACCCGTCGTCGAGTTCACCATCAGCCAGGACCGGAAGAACCGGATAGTCGACCAGCTCTTCAAAGGGCTTTCGGGCCTCTTGCATCAGCGCAAGGTCGCGGTCTTCCCGGGTGTCGGACGCTTGCTCGCGGGCAGGGTCGTCGAGGTCGCCGCTCCGGACGGAGCCGTGACAGTCATCACCGGGACCAATGTCGTGCTTGCTTCGGGTTCGGTCCCGAGAAGCCTTCCCGGCTTCGAGGTCGACGGCCGTTACGTGCTGACCTCGGACGAGCTGCTGGACCTCCGTGAACTTCCGCGCTCGGCGGCGGTGATCGGCGCCGGTGCCATCGGCTGCGAGTTCGCCTCGATGCTGGCCGATCTCGGTGTGCAGGTCACGCTGCTGGAGGCCTTGCCCAAGATCCTTCCCGGTTGCGACCAGGACGTGGCCAACGTGATCGTCCGGTCGTTCACCAAGCGCGGCATCACCGTGCGGACTGGCGTCATGGTCACCGGGCACGAGCCCGACGGTGATCACACCGCGGTGGTCTTCCGGGATGGCGAGAAGCTCGAGGTCGAGACGATCCTGATGTCGATCGGCCGCCGCCCGCTCTCCGACGCTCTGGTGGCCGGGGACGCGGGGGTCGAGATCGACCAGCGCGGCTATGTCCGTGTCGACGAGTGGATGCGGACATCGGTGGCGGGAGTATTCGCGGTCGGTGATCTCGTTGCGACACCCCAGCTGGCTCACGTCGGCTTCGCGGAGGCGATCCTGGTCGTCAAGCAGATCCTCGGTGAACGAGCCTTCCCGGTTGACTACGGCAAGGTCCCGTGGGCCATCTACTGCCACCCGGAGGTGGCCTTCGTGGGGATGACCGAGCAGGACGCGCTCGACGCGGGCATCGAGACCATCACAAAGCGGGACCCTTTCGGCGGCAACAGCCGCGCCCGCATCCTGGGCGAGACCGAAGGGCTCGTAAAGGTGATCTGCGAGAAGAACCCGGACGGACGTGCAGGGCGGCTGCTCGGCGTGCACATGGCCGGCCCGTGGGTGACAGAGCAGCTGGGGCAGGCGTATCTGTCAGTGAACTGGGAAGCCATGCCCGACGAGATCTCGCAGTTCCTTCAACCACATCCGTCGCTGTCGGAAACATTCGGCGAGACTGTTCTGGCTCTCACGGGAAGGGGTCTTCACGTTGCCTGACATCACGATGCCTCAGCTCGGCGAGACGGTCACAGAAGGGACGATCATCCGCTGGATGAAGAAGGTGGGCGACGAGATCGCCTACGACGAGCCGTTGTTCGAGGTCTCGACCGACAAGGTCGACTCCGAGGTCCCGTCGCCCGCGTCGGGTTACCTGGCGGAGATCCTCGTGGCCGAGGGTGCGACGGTCGATGTCGGCACGAGGCTCGCGGTCGTCACCGAGGTGGCTCCCTCTGGGACCGTCCTGGCAGACTCGGCCGGCGCCCCGGCCGGCTCGCCGCCGGAGCCCGCCGCGTCCGAGCCCGCCCCGCGGGAGCCCGCCGCGTCCGAGCCGGGACGAATGCCGGAGGGGGTGACCGGATCGGGGGGGGCCGGCCCGAACGGAAGGGGGCTCGTGCTGTCCCCCGTCGTCCGGAAGCTGGTTGCCGAGCATGGCATCGACCCGGCTTCAGTTCCGGGCACTGGTAAAGGTGGCCGGATCACCAGGGAGGACGTGCTCTCGTTCTTGGACCTTCGCGCGACCAGGAGCGTGGCGGGAGCCCAACCGGCGACCGCACCGATTGTGCCGGTGGCCGGCTCTCGAGCGCGCCGCGGCCCGTTCGTACGCGCCCGTCGCAGGAGGACGCGACGAGATCGTGCCGTTCACGAAGATCCGGCGCCTCACCGCCGAGCACATGGTCCGGTCGAAGGCGACGTCGGCTCACACCCTTGTGGTGATCGAAGCCGATTACGAAGGGATCGAGCGGGTTCGCAAGGCGCACAAGGACCAGTTCCGCGCGGAGGAGGGGATCGGTCTCACCTACCTTGCCTTCATCGCTCGTGCTGTGGCCGAGACACTGCGCGATTACCCGCAGTTGAACGCGTCCGTCGGTGACGACGCGCTCATCATCCACCGGGACGTTCACCTTGGGATCGCGGTGGACTTGGGACAGCGCGGGCTCATCGTCCCCGTCGTCCATCACGCCGAGGGCCAGTCGCTCCGGGGGCTTGCCCGCGCCATGGCCGATCTTGCCGAGCGAGCCCGCACGCGAAAGCTGTCGGCCGACGAGGTCGTGGGTGGGACGTTCACTATCACGAATCCGGGCCCGTTTGGGACGTTCCTGACTGCGCCGATCATCAACCAGCCACAGGTTGCGATCCTCTCGACCGACGGGATCAAGCGCCGTCCTGTCGTGGTCACCGCGCCCGACGGGACCGAGGCGGTCGGGATCCATTCGGTGGGCCTGCTCGCGCTGTCATTCGACCACCGAGCCGTCGACGGGGCGTACGCGTCGGCGTTCCTTCACGAGCTGGCCCGGGTCATCGAGTCGCGCGACTGGGAAGCCGAGCTTTGAGCGCTGCGGGCCGGGAGCTGCACGTCCGCTGGCTCGGGCGCGTCCGTTACCGGGACGCCCATGTCCTGCAGCACGCCTTGCACCGAGCGGGCGGGGCTGAGTACCTGCTCCTCCTCGAGCACCCACACGTGTACACACTTGGCGTCCGCGCGATCCCCGAGCACGTCCTCGTGGACCCGGAGTCGGTCGGGGCCGAGCTCGTTCACGCCGATCGCGGCGGGGACGTCACCTACCACGGCCCCGGTCAGCTCGTCGGTTACCCGATCCTCGACGTCCCGATGGGGTTGCGCGCCGTGCCGGCACATGTCCACGCGATCGAGCAGCTTGTGATCGATGCGATCGGTGACCTCGGGCTCGAAGGGGCCGGCCGGCTTCAAGGCTATCCGGGGGTCTGGATGGATCCCGAAGGTCCTGAGCCGAGGAAGATCTGCGCCATAGGGGTGAGGATCGACCGGGGACGGTCCATGCACGGCTTTGCACTGAACGTCGCGCCAGACCTTTCCATGTTCGGCCACATCGTCCCCTGCGGGCTGAGCGACATGGGCGTGACCTCGCTCGCTGCTGAGGGAGTGAACGCGACGATGCGCGAAGTCGTCGAGGCGATAGTGCATCGGGCACCCGACCGGCTTGTCCCGGGCGCGTCCATCGAGCGTCAGGACGCGTCATGGTGGCCGGGCCCCGGTAGGACCGTGCCGCCGGTCGGCGTCGGGGAGGAGGGATCGCGCGCCGGGCGCGCTCTCGACCGCCGGCTTGTCGACGCGGGTGTCGATCCCGGACAAGGAGTGGCGATCTCGGGCCGGAAGCCCGAGTGGGCGCGCGCTCAGGCCCGGATCGGCCCGGAGCTCATCCGCCTCCGCTCGACGATGCGCGAGCTCGACCTCGTGACAGTCTGCGAGGAAGCCGGGTGCCCGAACATCTTCGAGTGCTGGGCCGATGGCACCGCGACGTTCATGATCAACGGCGAGCGCTGCACGAGAGCTTGCGGCTTCTGCCTGATCGACACGAGACGCCCGTTCCCGCTCGATCCGGGTGAGCCGGACCGCGTCGCCGAGGCAGTCGCCCGGATGAGGCTGACTCACGCGGTGGTCACCGCAGTGGCGCGCGACGATCTCGCCGATGGTGGCGCGCGGGCCTTCGCCGAGACGATCGCCGCGATCCGTCGCCGCAGTCCCGGCACCACCGTCGAGGTTCTCATCCCTGACTGCAAGGGCGACGAAGACGCTCTCAACCTCATCTTCGAGGCCCGTCCGGACGTGCTGAACCACAACCTCGAGACCGTGAACCGGCTGCAGCGGGCCGTGCGTCCCTCAGCCTCCTACGCGCGGAGCCTGTCGGTGCTCGCCCGCTCGGCCTCGGCCGGATGCACGACAAAGTCGGGCATCATCCTCGGCATGGGTGAGACCGTGTCCGAGGTCGTGGCGGCCCTCGGCGACCTTCACGCCGTGGGAGTCGGCATCGTGACGCTCGGCCAATATCTGCGCCCGACGTCGCAGCACCTGCCGGTGGCCCGCTGGTGGGCCCCTTCTGAGTTCGAGGAGCTGGCGGCAACGGCCCGGGAGATAGGTATCGCGCACGTCGAAGCCTCACCGTTGACGCGTTCGAGTTATCACGCGAAGCGTGCAGTCGCTGCCTCGGGCGCTGCCGTCGCCATTTCGAGGAAAGTGAGAGTGTCGTGAGCACAGACAGCCCGCTCGATGCGCCGATGGACGTGTGGCGCGCAAGGGCGGCGCGACTGGCGCGTGTGAGGGACCGTATGAGGGGGATGGACGTCGACGCCGTCCTCCTCTCACTCGGGGCAGACCTTCCCTGGCTGACGGGCTACGAGGCCATGCCGCTCGAGCGGTTGACGATGCTCGTGGTTCCGGTCGACGAAGACGCGACCCTGGTCGTCCCCGAGCTCGAGGCGTCGCGCGTGGACCACGATCCGCGTCTGTTCGCGATGCGCCCTTGGGCAGAGCACGAACAACCCACGGAGATCGTGGCGGCATTGGTCGGCCGCAGGACGAGGCTCGCCGTCTCGGACCGGTGCTGGGCCTCGCATCTGCTCGATCTCGAGCGTGCGATCCCACGAGCGCTTTGGCGCAGTGCTAGAGAGGTTGTCGGCCCGCTGCGGGCGGTGAAGGACGCTCACGAGGTTGCGGCGCTCCGCGCCGCGGGGACAGCCGCGGATGCCGTGGCGGCGACCCTGTTGCGCGGCGACATCGCCCTCATCGGCAGGACCGAGGCGGCCGTCTCGGCCGAGATCTCGGCCCGGCTGCGCGCCGAAGGCCATGACCAGGTCCATTTCTCCATTGTCGGAAGTGGTCCCAACTCCGCCAGCCCGCACCACGCGCCTGGCTCGCGTGTCATCGGCAGGGACGAGGTCGTCGTGTGCGACTTCGGCGGTTCTCTTCGTCTCCGGGACGGCGTCGGGTACTGCTCGGACATCACCCGCACCGTGGTGACCGGACAGCCCGAAGCGGAGTTCCTCGAGCTGTTCGGGGTCTTGCACTTCGCGCAAGCCGCCGCCGTCGCGGCCGCCGTGGTCGGCACGCCGTGTGAGCAGGTCGACCGTGCCGGGCGGGAGTTGATCACCGCGGCCGGGTACGGGGAGTGCTTCATTCACCGCCTAGGACACGGGATCGGGATCGAGGAACACGAGGACCCCTACATCGTCGCCGGGAACCCGACACCGCTCGTTGCCGGCCACGCTTTCTCGGTGGAGCCGGGTATCTACCTGAGGGGACGTTTCGGGGCCCGCATCGAAGACATCGTGATAGCGACCGACGACGGCCCGCTCGCCTGCAACCAGGCCGACCATGGCCTGGCGGTCGTCGAGGCGTGAACGTTCGATAGTCAGCGTGCCCAGGGCGAGCCGGTCGCCGGGTCGGTTCGCCGGCCGATAGGAGGAGGTTGGTGTCATGGATCTGGGTCTTGAGGGACGGGTCGCCGTCGTTGCCGCCTCGTCCAAGGGTCTCGGCCGTGCCGTCGCCGACGCGCTGGCAGCCGAGGGCGTCGGTCTTGTCATCTCTGCCCGAGGTGAGGAGGCGCTGGCCAGTGCCGAGGCAACGCTCAGGTCGCGTGGTGCCGAGGTGGTCGCCGTCCGGGCCGACGTGACCGATCCGGAGACGCCCGAACGTCTCGTCTCGTTGGCGATCGACCAGTTCGGTCGTCTTGACATCGTCGTGCCGAACGCCGGCGGCCCGCCGCCTGGGGGTGCGCTCGAGTTCGACGACGAAGCCATCCTGAGGGCGGTCCAAGCGAACCTGCTCACGAGTGTCCGTTTCGTGCGGGCGGCCCTGCCTCATCTGAGGACTGCGGGGTGGGGCAGGATCTGCTGCATCGCCTCGTCGACCATCGCGCAGGCCTCCCCGACTCTGGCGCTGTCCAACACCGCACGGACAGGGTTGTGGGCTTGGGCGAAGACCGCGGCCTCGGACTTGCGCGACACCGGCATCACGTTGAACCTCGCCTGTCCCGGGTTTCACGCAACAGATCGCATGATCGAGCTCGGCTTCACCGGCAGCGGGCGCCCGATGGGGAACCCGGCCGACTTCGGCAAGGTGGTGGCGTTCTTGTGCTCTCAGGCGGCGGCCAACGTGAACGGCGCGAGGATCGTCGTCGACGGAGGGGAGTCTCTGGCCCTCTGAGCAGGGTGTCGCTGTCTCCCAAACCTCGAACCCAGACCGATAACGTGCGGTTATGCAAGGCAACGGCGTGGGAAGGAAATGTCAATGGCTGTCCCATCGTCTCTTTACCGGCTCACAGGTGCGTCTGCCCCGGCCTCCCCGGTGCTCGTCGTCGCGCTGGAAGGATGGGTCGATGCCGGTTTCGCGGGAGGGACCGCCATGGCGAGCCTGTTCGAGGCCGTCGAGACACGGCCGTACGCAGTGTTCGACACCGAGGAGCTGCTGGATCAGCGTTCCCGCCGGCCGAAGCTCAAGATCGCCGACGGGATCAACGACGGGCTTGAATGGCCGCAGCTGGTTCTCAGTGTCGGAGCCGACCGGCTCGGCTCGGGGATCGCGATGCTCGTCGGTCCCGAGCCGGACATGCGTTGGCAGTCGTTCTCGGACGCTGTCGCCGAGCTGGCCACAGCTCTTGAGGTGAGGCTCATGGTGGGATTCGGTGGTTTTCCCGCCGCCGCTCCGCACACGCGGCCGGTCAAGCTCGCGGCGACGGCCTCGAACAGTCGGCTGGTCCAGAAGATCGGTTTCATCCCGGGGGCGATCGACGTGCCGGCAGGGATTCAGGCGGTCATCGAGCTTGCGTGCTCGAGAGTGGGGATCCCGTCTGTCGGCCTGTGGGCACGCGTGCCGCACTATGTCGCTGCGATGCCGTTTCCTGCGGCGTCGGTTGTCCTGCTCGACGGTCTCGCGAGCCTGTCCGGCCTCGTGATCGATTCCCACGTGCTCGCCGAGGCTGCCGACTCGGCACGCCAGAAGGTCGACGAGCTCATTGCCCAGAGCAGTGAGCATCAGGAGATGGTTCGCCAGCTCGAGCAGCAGATCGACGAGATCGAAGGGACACCGGAGATGCCCGACGACAGGACGGTCCCCTCCGGGGATGAGATCGCGGCAGAGCTGGAACGGTATCTGCGTGGCCAGTGAACGGGTCAGGCGCTCCGTGTCGTCGTGCTAAGTTGTGAAAGCCGATGATATAAGTCATCATTAGGCTTTCTGTTACGAGGGGGGATAGCGATGACCGTGACCGAGGAGCTTCTGCGCAACAACGAGGCCTACGCCTCGTCATTCGACAAGGGTGACCTGCCTCTGCCGCCAGGCAAGAAGGTGGCAGTGCTGGCCTGTATGGACGCGCGATTGAACCCGTACGGGGTGCTCGGTACGGAGGAGATCATCCTCGTCCACCACACCGACTGCGCGATGCTCACCTTCACCGACGACGAGTTCAAGAGGCAGATACAAGACGAGGTCGGCATAAAGCCGGAGTGGTCGGCCGAGGCTTTCGGTGATCTTGACGAGGACGTTCGCCAGTCGATCGCTCGTATCAAGGCAAGCCCGTTCATTCCGAGGAAGCACTCGGTCCGGGGATTCGTCTACGACGTGTCGAAGGGGAGGTTGCATGAAGTCATCTAGGCCGAGGTGGTGGTACCTAGAAAGGCAGCCCCGTCGAGCTCCTCGAGGACTCGGCGGGACTTCCACCTCGTCTCGATGACGGCAGGCAAGAGGGGACGATGAGCATCCGCATCCAGTGTTTGTGTGTCGACTCTCGCGATCCTGCATCAATTGCGAGCTTCTGGGAGTCGGCGCTCGGATGGCGACGGACCCACGAGGATCCCGACGAGATCGTGCTCGAACCGCCTGCCGGCAGCCCGGAGGACGGGATCGTCCCCGACCTGTTGTTCTTGAAGGTCCCCGAACCGAAGACCTTGAAGAACCGCCTCCATCTCGACCTCCGCCCTGGCGACCAAGCCAAGGAGGTGGAGCGTCTGGAGGCGCTCGGTGCCGCACGCGTCTCGGTGGGCCAGACGGCCGAGGCAACCTGGGTTGTGCTCGCGGATCCGGAAGGCAACGAGTTCTGTGTTCTGAGGGCTCTGTCGCCCTGAACACCGGCTGTCGGCCAACGCGCCGTCACACCGCCCGACCGGGAAGGCGAGCCGTCCCGTCCGAGTGGTGACGAACGCGCTCGAGCTTGATTGCAACCAGGCGCTCAGATTCTCGGCGCGGACTCCTCCCGGGTGGCGAGCATTGCGGCGGCTTCGCGGACGAAGGCTTCGAGCACGGACATGTCGTCGTCCGCCTCGGCGTGCCATTGCACCCCAATGAGGAAGGGCCTTGTCCGCCTCTCGACCGCTTCGACGGTGCCGTCATCGGCCCAGGCGACTGCCGAGAGGTCAGACGCGAGGCGCTCGACCGCCTGGTGATGATGCGTGGGCACGTATCGCTCGCTCCAGCCGAGGACCTCGCGCAACAGGCTGTCGGGCGCGATATGGACAAGATGCGTGGACATCGCGCCCGGCGTCGGGCTGTGTTCCTCATGGCCCACGACGTCGGGGAGATGCTGGATGAGCGTGCCGCCGTGAGCCACGTTGAGCAGCTGCATCCCCCTGCAGATGGCGAGGACGGGCAGTCCCGAACGCTCGGCGGCACCGAGAAGGGTGAGCTCGCGCTCGTCGCGTTCCAGACGCGGGGGTTGGGACCGGGGATGGCGCTGCGCGCCGTAGCGGGCAGGGTCGACATCGGGGCCACCTGTCAAGAGCAGGCCGTCAAGGCGCCGAACGAGGGAGTCGATCGTGTCTTCGGGCTGTTCGTGGATCGGCAGGATGACGGGGTTGGCGCCCAAGGCGGCGAGCTTGCGCACGTAGTCGACCGGCACGAGCGCGGCGTCCGTGTTCCATGAGCCCCAGGCCGCTTTCTCGTCGTAAGCGGTTACCCCAATCACGGGGCGCTCTCGGCCCTCCATGGCTTTCACAGGGGCGTTACGTAGGCGGCGTTGATGCCCCCGTCGACGAGGAAAGTGCTCGCGGTGATGAAGGAGGCGTCGTCGGAGGCGAGGAAGCACGCCGCAGCCGCAATCTCTTCCGGTTCGGCGAAGCGGCCCATGGGGATGTGCACGAGACGTCGCGCGGCGCGCTCGACATCCTTGGCGAACAGTTCCTGCAGCAACGGTGTGTTCACCGGTCCCGGGCAGAGCGCGTTGACGCGGATCGACTGGCGGGCGAACTGCACGCCGAGCTCACGAGAGAGCGAGAGGACGCCTCCCTTCGAAGCGGTGTAGGAGATCTGGGACGTGGCTGCGCCCATGAGGGCGACGAAGGAAGCTGTGTTTATGATGCTTCCCCCACCGTGCTCGAGCAGGATCGGGATCGCCGCCTTGCAGCACAGGTAGACACTGGTCAGGTTCACGTCCTGCACGCGACGCCATGCGTCGAGCTCCGTCTCGAGGATCGAGTCGTCGTCAGGCGGCGAGATTCCGGCGTTGTTGAAGCAGATGTCAAGCGTGCCGAAACGGTCGAGGGCAGCCTCGTACATTGCCGAGACACTGGCGGGGTCCGTCACGTTCGCGTGGACGTACAGGCCACCGACTTCGTTCGCGACGGTCGTGCCTGGACCGTCTGCCAGGTCCGCCACTACGACGCTGGCACCCTCGCGGGCGAACTTGACGGCACTCGCGCGGCCGATGCCGCTCGCCGCGCCCGTTATGACGGCCACTTTGCCCTCGAGCCTTCCTGACATGGTCCTTCCCCGATCGTTTGGTGGTTGGCGGGCCCGGGGCTGCGACGATCAGCTTCCGGTGGCGATGAACACGTTCTTCAGCTCGGTGAACGCCTCGAGCGCATCGGGCCCGAGCTCGCGCCCGATGCCGGAGCGCTTGAAGCCGCCGAACGGCGTCCAGTAGCGGACGGAGGAATTCGAGTTGACCGAGATCGTGCCCGTCTCGACGGCACGTGCGACCCTGAAGGCGCGCCCGATGTCACGGGTCCAGATCGAGCCCGAGAGCCCGTACGGCGTGTCGTTGGCGATGCGGATCGCGTCTGCCTCGTCCTCGAACCGGAGCACTGCTACGACGGGGCCGAAGATCTCCTCCCGGACAGCTCGCGCCTGTGGCGCGACCGGCGCCAGCACGGTGGGCGGGTACCAGTAACCGGCACCGTCCGGGGCACTTCCCCGGAACGCGACCGGAGCGTCGTCCGGAACGAAGGAGGCAACAGCCTCCCGTTGCTCGGCACTGATGAGCGGCCCCATCTCGCTTTGCTCATCGGAGGGGTCGATGACCCGCACCTTCTTGACCGCTGTCTCGAAGTGGTCCATGAAGCGCTCGTAGGCACTTGCCTGCACGAGGATGCGTGAACGTGCGCAACAGTCCTGGCCTGCGTTGTCGAAGACCGCATACGGCGCGGCTGCAGCCGCAGCCTCGAGGTCGGCGTCGGCGAAGACGATGTTGGCACTCTTGCCGCCGAGCTCGAGGGTCAGCCGCTTCACCTGCTCGGAACAGCCCGCCATGATCTCCTGGCCGACCTCGGTCGAGCCCGTGAAGCAGATCTTGCCGACAGCCGGATTGGTGACAAAGCGCCAACCGACGACCGAGCCCCTGCCTGGCAGGACCTGGAAGACGTGCTCAGGAATCCCCGCTTCGAGGGCAAGCTCTCCGATGCGGATCGCTGTCAGAGGCGTGAGGTCGGCCGGCTTGAGGACGACCGTGTTGCCCGCGGCAAGCGCCGGAGCGAAGCCCCAAGAGGCGATTGGCATCGGGAAGTTCCAGGGCACGATGACCCCGACGACGCCGATCGGCTCGCGGAAGGTGACATCCACGCCCCCCGGTACTGGGATCTGGCGCCCGAACAACCGCTCCGGCGCTCCCGCGTAGTACGCCAGCACGTCGCGGACGTTGTCCGCCTCCCAACGTGCGTTCGAGATCGTGTGACCCGAATTCGCCACCTCGAGCCGCGCCAGCTCCTCGTTGGCCGCGCCGACGGCCTCCGAGAAACGCCTGAGAAGCCGGGCTCGATCGACCGGCGCGACGGCACGCCAAGCCGGGAACGCGGCTGCGGCGCGAGCGATCGCCTCGTCGGCAGCCTCCGCGTCGATCTGGCTGATCGTCGCGATCGTCTCCTCCGTTGCGGGGTTGACGACCGCACGGGCCATGCTCACAGCCGTTCGAATCCCCGGTAGCGCTCCCAGTCGGTGACGGCGGCGTAGAAGGCCTCGATCTCGACGCCCGCCATGTTCGCATAATGGTCGACGACCTCGTCACCGAAGGCGTCACGGGCGACCCTGCTGGCGGCGAACAGTCGGGTCGCATCTCTAAGAGTGGTAGGCAACCGAGGCTTGTCCGAAGCGTACGCATTGCCGAGGAACTCCGGCTCGAGCTCGAGCTCGTGCTCGACCCCGAACAGGCCGCCTGCGATCATCGCCGCCAGTGCCAGGTAGGGGTTCACGTCACCACCGGGCACGCGGCACTCCACGCGCAGCGAGGCCGGCTGATGGCCGACGACGCGGAGCGCGCAGGATCGGTTGTCATGGCCCCAGGCTAGTGCCGTTGGCGCGAACGACCCTGTGACAAAGCGCTTGTAGCTGTTGACATTCGGTGCGACGAACAGCGTCAATTCCGGCAATGTGGCGAGTAGGCCGGCCATGAACTGCGCGAACACATTCGAAAAGCCATGGTCACCCGGGCCGGCGAACACGGGCTCATCCGACTCGTTCCGCAGCGATATGTGGATGTGGCAGGAGTTGCCCTCTCTGGCGTCGTACTTGGCCATGAAGGTGATGGACTGGCCCTCCTGGGCCGCAATCTCCTTCGCACTCATCTTGAACAACGCGTGCTCGTCAGCCTTCTCGACCGGCTCGGTGTAGCGGAAGGCGATCTCGTGCTGGCCAAAGTTGCACTCTCCTTTGGCGGACTCGACCCACATGCCGGCTTGGCCCATCTCGTTGCGGATCCTCCGCAACAACGGTTCCACCCGGCCCGTGCCGAAGAGTGAGTAGTCGACGTTGTACAGGTTCGCCGGAGTGAGGTTGCGATACCCGGCCTGCCAGGCATGCTCGTAGGTGTTGTTGAAGACGATGAACTCGAGCTCTGTCGCCGTGAGGGCTCGCCAACCGCGAGCCGCCAGACGTTCGACCTGGCGTTGCAGGATATGACGGGGCGACGCGACGACGGGATTGCCGTCGGCCCATCTCACGTCAGCCATACAGAAGGCCGTACCCGGGTGCCACGGAGTCAGCCTCAAGGTCGTCAGGTCGGGCACCATGAAGAAGTCGCCATAGCCGCGCTCCCACGAAGCCATCGTGTACCCCGGCACCGTGTTCATGTCGACGTCGACCGCGAGCAGGTAGCTGCAGCCTTCGGTGCCGCGCTCCACGATGTCGCCGAGGAAGTGAGGGGCTGCGAAGCGCTTTCCTTGGAGCCGACCCTGCATGTCGGTGATCCCAACGACCACTGTGTCGATGTCGTGCGAGGCGACCAGGGCCGCCAGCCGGTCAAGGGTGAGGCCGAGCGGGGTTTGACTCAAAGACTCGCCCCAGAGCCGTGTCGAGCACTTGCGAACTCGGCCTCGATGGCCTTCAACTCGACCTCAGTGTCTTGGACATTCGGACCGGTGGACCATCTGCGCACCGACAACATCCTGCACCCCCCGGCAAAGAGTAGTACGACTCCGACGGCGATAGGGGTGAGCGAGATGTTCGCTCACGCCGCGACGCTGACCGGCGACCTGCGAATTCCGGTGCACCGTCGATACAACGCCTTGAGCGACGCGCTAACAACTGCGCAGGTGTTCTTGGCCGTCTCTTCTCATCCCGCAGAGCGTGGACCAGAGACGGTGGGGCAGCGGGCAAGGGCACAGAGCCGACTTGAGAACGCGTTGCAATTCCCGTCCAGGGACACGCGGCGCTCTGAAGGGCGACAGCCCGGGTCGTGAGGAAGAGCCGAGCCACCGGTTGAGCCGAGCCACGGAAGAGCCGAGCCACCGGTTGAGCCGAGCCACGGGCCGATCGGGCTGACTGCTGGCGCTGGATCTCAGGCGATGATGTTGACGAGACGGGGCGGCTTCGCGATCACACGTTTCGGAAAGGCGCCGCCGAGGGCCTCCTGGACTCTCGGCGACGCCAAGGCCGCCTCGGTGGCTGCTTCCTCTGAGATGTCGCGCTCGACCTCGATCCGGTCTCTGACCTTGCCTCTTACTTGCACGACCATCGTCACCCTCTGCTCGGTGAGCAGGCGCACGTCCGCCACCGGCCACGGTCTGGTGTGCACGTTGTCACCATGGCGATGCTCGTATGCCTCAGCGGTGAGGTGCGGGGCAAATGGGGCGAGAAGTTCCAGCAGTGTGTCGATCGACTCTTCGATGACGGCTCGGTCCGTGCCTGATCGAGCGTGGCGGGAGATGGTGTTGGTCAGCTCCATGCATGCCGCGACCGCGGTGTTGAACGCGTAGCGCTCGATGTTGGTCGTAACGCGCGCGATCGTGTGGTGAACGGCCCGCCTCAGTTCGTGGCTATCGTCCGCTGCGCTGTCTTGTGCTCGTTGGTCCGGCTGTTCCGGTGCGCCCGTCGCGAGTCGCCAGACCCTGCCAAGGTAACGGGAGCAACCGTCGAGGATCTCATCGGTCTGCTCGTTCCAGTCGACGTCGTCGACAGGGGGGCCGATGAACAGATGCAGCAGACGCAGCGCGTCAGCCCCGACCTTCGCGAAGTAATCGTCGGGCGAGACGACATTGCCTTTCGATTTCGACATCGCCCGGCCTCCGAGGCGAATCATGCCCTGGCAGAACAGTTGAGAGAAGGGCTCGCGGACCTCCTTCGGACCGAGGCCGGTGTCGGCGAGCGCCCGCGTGAAGAAACGGGCGTACAGCAGGTGCAAGATCGCATGGGTGATCCCGCCGATGTACTGGTCGACGGGCATGAAGTGGTGGGCCGCTCGGACGTCAACGGGGCCTGTCTCACAGCGGGGATTGCAGAAACGCAGGAAGTACCACGACGAGTCCACAAAAGTGTCCATCGTGTCGGTCTCCCGGATCGCCGGGCCCCCGCAAGTGGGGCAGGTCGTCTTCAGGAACCCCTCGTCGAAGCGGAGTGGGGACTCGCCTGTCGGCCGGAACTCGACGTTGTCGGGGAGCAGGATCGGGAGCTCCTCGGCGGGAACCGGCACGACCCCGTCGGCGGGGCAGTAAACCACCGGGATCGGGCAGCCCCAATAGCGTTGCCTGCTGATCAGCCAGTCGCGCAGCCGGTAGTTGACCTTGCGTGAGCCGAGGCCCAGCTCTTCGAGGAACTCGATTGCCAGTCGCTTCGCGGTCGGGACGTCAAACCCGTCGAGGAAGCCACTGTTGATCTTGAGGCCGTCACCGGAGTAGGCGCCTTTAGTAAAGCCATCGGGCGGTTCTACGGTGCGCACGATGGGCAGGCCGTACGTCTCGGCAAACGCGAAGTCACGCGCGTCCTCGGCGGGCACGGCCATGATCGCCCCGGTGCCGTAGCCCATCAGCACGTAATCCGCAACGTAGATCGGCACGAGCTCTTCGTTGAAGGGGTTCACGCAGTAGCTGCCCGTGAAAGCCCCTCGCTTCTCCAGTGATCCTTCCGACGATTGGCGCTCGATGTCGGTGGCTCGCTCGGCACGGGCACACAGCTCGGCGATCTCGTCCTCGTGGGCGTCGGTCACGAGCTCGGCCACGAGCGGGTGCTCTGGTGCAAGCACGGCGTAGGTCATTCCGAAGCCGGTGTCCGGGCGCGTGGTGAAAACCTCGATCTCGATCCCCGGCCGTCCGGCAACTGCCATGCGGAATTGGGCGCCTTCGGATCGGCCTATCCAGTTGCGCTGCATCGTCTTCACGCGCTCGGGCCAGTCCAGACCGTCGAGAGCATCCAGCAGCTCCTCGGCGTACTGGGTGATCCGGAGGAACCACTGCTCGAGGTTGCGGCGTTCCACGACGTCACCTGAGCGCTCGCAGGTCCCGTCGGCGAGGACCTGTTCGTTGGCAAGAACCGTGTGGCAGCCGGGGCACCAGTTGACCGGTGCCTCGGCTCGGTACGCGAGGCCCACGTGGAGCAATTCGAGGAAGATGATCTGGTTCCAACGAATGTAGTCAGGGTCGTGGCTGCGCAGCTCGCGTCGCCAGTCATATACCGCGCCGAGCCGTTTCACCGAAGTCTTGAGCTCCGCTATGCGTGCCTCGGTGTACACGCGCGGGTGGTCTCCACCCCTGATGGCGGCGTTCTCGGCAGGAAGGCCGAACGAGTCGAAGCCGAAAGGGCTCAGTACGGCGTGGCCTTGCATCGTCCTGTGCCGGACCAAGACGTCGCCGAAGGTGTAGTTGCGGATGTGACCCTGGTGGGCGGGCCCGCTTGGGTAGGGGTACATGCAGAGCACGTAGTAAGGCGGCCGAGGGTCATCGAGCTCTACCCGGTAAGTGCCGTCCTCGTCCCAGCGCTGCTGCCAGCGTTCTTCAACCTCGCGAAAGTCGTATTCCGCCACGGGAACAGGTTAGTTGGCCGGTGTGTGCCTCTCCGAGGAGCTCTGGAGCACGAACCGCAGCACGGAAATGCCGCGCAATAGTCGCCCGACTCACGTGGTCAGATCCGGACGCCGATGCCGCCATCGTGCCTCCGTGCACGCGGCGACAATTCGGCAGACCGTCGTCGGCCAGGTCGGATAGAGTGCTGGCATCCTCGGGGGCGTAGCTCAGTTGGTAGAGCGCCTGACTGGCAGTCAGGAGGTTCGAGGGTTCGAGTCCCTTCGCCTCCACCGAGAACATCCAGGTCACAGCAGTGTGCGGGTGTGGCCAAGGCCGAGGATTCGGTGTGAATGTAGCCATGTTCAGCCGGGACCGGAGTTCGCAAAGAGAGCTGCTTGCTCTGCTCGTCGAGGATGTCGACTTGAAGGCGCAAGAGATGCACGTCGCGTTTGCCATCGCCGACGGCGCCCCGGGTGTCGGTCTCGTGCGCAAGCCGACCAAGGAGTCGGACTGGCGTGACGTTCCGCTGATCGATTCGGTGAGGCAGTCCTTCGAGCGCCAGCTCGCATGAAGGCGCGAGCAAACTGGCCTGGAGCCTTCGCCGGGCGAGTACGTTTTCGCGGGCGACCCCGGCGGGACCAAGCCAATCCGGCCGGACTCGTCTTGACAGTCCTCTAGGTACTCTGTACCTTTAGGTACCAGGAGAGAGAGCTATGAGCGTCAACCAATCCCCGATAAAGGTCAGCCCACAAACCAAGGAGCGAATCCGCTACCTTGCCGCGCTCACCGACACCACTCAGTCCCAACTCGTGGACCGTGCCATCGAGGAGTACACCGCTCGGCATGCCGATCTCATCGAGAAGGGCATCGACGCTGCCCGTTCCGTTCTTGCTATTGGCGATGTCGCCATCGCTGCACACCTGCTCGACGTCCCTGATGAAGCCGTACGACGGATCGCAGGTCCGCGTCACCAACGCTGACGTACTCCGAACCGCACAACCTCCCACCACTCGACGTCACCGCTCGGCCAGTCGTTGCGAGCCTCGAACATTACTGGCTGCAAGTGCCGCTCCAGCTCTGCAAAGAGCAGGTCTCGCTGTTTCTCTGAGACGAAGTTCCCATCGTTGCCACGGGTGCTGAGCGCACACCAGATCTCCTGAAGGCCGTCACCGCTTTGGACGAGCACTCGGCACGGTAGCCACTCGCCGAGGTCAGTTGTCAGTTCGTGTTGCGCATCGGCGAATGCTGCGTCAACGAGCATCAGCAGATCATTCGTCAGCGTCTTGTGGAACCGGAGGACTGCCTCGGCGTCATCCCTCAGCCTGTCGTCGTCTGTTGGGAGTAGCTGAGCGCTTCCGTGCAGTTCTGCAAACCAGGCGAAGGCGTCGTCGTCACAACCTTCCTTGCGGCGGTGCACTCCGCAGAGCCAGACGACATCGCGACTCTCATCAAGCCACGTAGCGCCGCGTTCATCGGAGACACGCAGTCGAAACACCATCGGACTTCCGATCGACAAGATGCGCTTTTGTCCCGTCGGAGAATGCGGTGCGATGCGCCGCAGCTCGTCGAGCCACGGATCGTCGACGTCGCCCAGGTCAACGTCAAGTGGCGGCAACTCCAGCCTGAGATCCTTCTTGAAGCACCGGAGTGTCGGTCGGCCGCGTTCGCGGCGATGGTTCGTCAGGCGTGCACACATTCCATCAGACGAAGAAAGCCCCTCCCAGCGTGTGTAGGACACCAAAGTCTCGATCGTGCTGAAGGCGGTCAACAGACGTGAGCGAGAGCGTTGCAAGGCGGCCGAAACCGGCTCTGCTGCTACATCCGTGGGTGGGATCCACCACCTCGTGAAGCCGCTCGGACAAGATGCGTCAGGGTGGCGCATCGGAGGTGAGTGGTGGCGAAGCAGGGACGCAACGAGCGGTGCCGGTGCGGGAGTGGCCTGAAGGCAAAGTACTGCTGCGACTCACCTTGCGGGCCGTCGGCTGACGCCGCCGACCGGTCTTTCCTCGCTCGGGCGATCCGCGATTCGATCCCCGCACTCGTCGCCCTGCGGGCGAACGGGGGACCTTCGAACTACATCGATGACGTGCTTGAGCTCCCGGCGCACTTTCCCGAGCTCGTAGTGTCGCTGCCCGCCCTCGTCGACCCCGAGCTCGATGCGCTGCTCTTTGCCTGCGAGGTGGGCGATGGGCAAGCCATCCGCGACGTCATCGCGAAGGTCAGCCGTCGCTTCCACACGGTGGCCGAGCGCACCCGCCTCGCACGTGTGGTCGTGCGACTTCGGGACGAGCAATCGATTGACGAGATCGTCGCGGTCCTCGCACTCGTCGACCTCCGACGGGACGACGCCTCCGCACTCCTTGAGGCTGCCGTCCTACAGGCGGCGAGAATCCGAGCGGGTCGCGTGCGGACTCCGTCCGGGTTGCTCATTGCTTCGTAGCCGAAGCGACGCCTGAGCGTCGCTTCCGATGGCTCTCCGCGTCGGCGCGAGGGAAACGGTCAAGAGCGACCGAGCGGGAGCGAGGGAGTCCGAAGGACGCGGAGCAATCTTGACGGCGAGGGAGCGTTGACGCAGGCGTTGGGTCAGCGAGCGCGCCCTGGCTGTGGTGGGCAGCAACCGCCCGGTCGAGGAGTGCGAGGGCGATCAGGTGCTCGGGCTCCTTGAAACCGAAGGCCATCCGGTGCAGCACCCGCAGCTTGGTGTTGGTCGACTCGACCAAGGCGTTGCTCAAGTTGTTTGTCATCGCGGCCCCGATGCCGGGAAGGTGTCGACGGATCTTGCGCCCGAGCTCGACAAAGGCGGGGATGCGTGAGCGCGCTGCCCAGGCGAGCCACGCCTCGACCATGGTGAGCGAGAGCACGCCCTTGGTCGAAATCGCCATCCGGAGCTGCTCTTTCATCAGATAGGCGCGATACAGCCGCGTTTTGACCTTTGCGATGAAGGCGAGCTTTGCTTCTTGACGCGCGGTGAGGTCCTCGGGGTTCTTCCACAGCGCGTAGCGGCAGCCCTTCAGCTCTGCGGCGTCGCCGGTCATGCCCGAGCGCCGGGCGGTGCTCCAGACCTCGCGACGGACCTCGTCGAGGGCGTCGATGGCCCACTTCACCACGTGGAAGTTGTCGATGCAGAGCGTGGCGTTCTTGGCCCGCTCGGCGACGACATTGCCAATCCACTCGGCCCCGTCGGCCGAGAGGAGGTTGATCTTGGCGCAACGCTCACTGCCGAGCAGGTCGAAGGATCCGTTTAGCGTCTTCTTGTCGCGGCCGACCGCCGCCCAGACGAGGCGCCCGGAGTCGTGGTCCACGACGACCGTCAAGTAGCGGTGCCCGCGCTTGTAGCTGATCTCGTCGATACCGATACGCGAGAGCCCGTAAAAGTTGTCATGGGCCGCGCGCCCGTCCGCGACGACGCGAGCGACGACCGAGCCCACCGTCCGCCAGGCGACGCGCATGAGCTCGCACACCGTCGACTTCGCGGTGTGCGTGACGAGCCAGGCGAGCTCGTCGTCGAAGTCGCGGGTGTGACCCGCCCCATGGCGGGCCCAGGGCACCTGGGCAACGGTCCGTCTGTGCTTCGGACAGCTCACCCTGGGCGAGTCGGCCTCGAGCAAGCACATCACCACTCCGAGGTCGAGGCATCGCCAGCGCCGGCGACCCTCGCCCTGGTCGTAGCCCGGCGCGCGGACCCCGCACCGTCCGCAGCGACGCTTGGTCACCTTGCGCGGGCGCACGCGCGACGACAGCGTTCGCCTCCTCGTCGATCCCCACCGACTCGATCACCGTCGCCTTGTCGACACCGAGCATCTGACGCCATACGTTGGCACCGAGCAACGCCGTTCTCCTCACCTCGTCTGGGAGCCAAGCGCCAACGGCGGCTTCACCGATCCGGGCGCCGTCTCCTGGTTGCCGCTGGGTGACATCTCTGCCCATAGCTTGGCCGGGCAGCGGGATGACCCGCGATCGCTCCTCTCGCTCTGCCGACGGCTCATTGCGATTCGCCGGCATTACATCAAGGGTCGCGGCGGCTCTTACGAGGAACTGGTTTCGGCGGAGCATCAATGGGTCTATCGGTCCGGCGATGTCTTGGTGGCGGCGAACTTCTCGGAGAACCCGCTGAGATGGGAGGAGTGACCGGGCCGGTACTGTCCTCGAGCCTCGGGGTGCTGTCGCGGGACGAGCCCGTCGCAGAGTCGCTTCGCCCGACTGGTTTCGAAGCGGTCGTCGTGAAGGGCAGCCCTTAGTCCTAAAACAAGCGTTCCCCGATGTGCAGGCCGGCTTCACCGAACAGAACCTGCGTGGCAAGGCGCTAAAGCCGGTGCGGCGGGCTGACTGGCGCATGGAATTGCAATTCGACCGAGCGTCGGCGGCAATTGACGGGCCTGGGACGCATCGGGAACGTTCTTTGGGATGGCTGACGCCACCGGCCGTCGGGCCGGTGATCGACACGCAAGTTGGTGTTCGTCAGAGGGTGTCGACCAAGCGGAAGAACGCCTCCAGCCACTGGTTATAGGCGAGGATGCGCCACCGCACGCGCCGGCCAGTGATGACGATCTGGCAGGGGATCTCGATGAAGGCGCCGAGGAAGGTGCGGAAGTCCATGGTGAGCAGACGCCGCCGTTGCTCTTGGTGGCGCTCGGCCCAGCGTGGGCTCACCGGCAGCAACAGGGCGCACCAGGCCTTGAGGTTCCAGGCGAGTGCGGCCATGGTCATGTAGGCCCAGTTGGCCAACAAGGTGTTGACCGGGGCGTGCAGGGCCCGCACGCCAGACTTGAGCTGGCTGATGAGGTTCTCCTGGTTGCAGCGCTGGCGGGCCTGGTCCACCACTTTGTGGGCCGTCATCGACCGCTCGTTGGTGATGTAGAAGAAGTAGCGGTACTCGCAGAACAGGACGTTGTCGCCCCGCTCGACCGAGATGTTCTTGCGTAGAGCGACCACCCGGTAGTCCCGCTGGCACTTGCCGGGCCGGTAGGAGAACTCGACGACATCCTCGGCCTTCTGGCGCAGCACCCTGAACTTGCGCTGGCGCACGATGTCGTCTTTCACCTTGTGCGCTCGGGTGCGCTCCGTCGTGGCGATCTGTCGTGCGGCACGGGCGACGAGCTCGTGATATATCTCGTCGTCGGCACTCTCGGCCCGCTCGATCAGGTTGGTCTTGGCGTCGTAGCCGAAGACGAAGCGCACGCCGTCTTGGTCCCAGCGGTCGAAGTTGGAGGTGAGCGAGAAGTCGGTGTCGCCGCGCAGGCGGATCTTCATGAATCCCGCCTCACGGCACAGCGCGATTCCCCGGTCGAAGTAGTCGACCACCCCCTCGTGGCTGGGCCGGTTGGCACCCAACAGACCCAGATACAGCGGCTCTTTCGTGTTGGCGAGAGAGACCACGAGCGCCGAGTACCCCCAGATGCCGTTGTAGGAGATGTCCATGCCCCCTTTGGTCTCGGCGTCGGTTGGCACGATGCTCGCGTCGGCATCGATGACCGCCGGCTGTTCGAAGAATGAGTCCGGCTGTTCGGCCCAGACCCGAAGACGCGCCCGGTTGACCGCCTCTTGGAGGGCGAGCACCGAGTCGTTGCCGAAGCGCCGGCAGAAGTCCCCGGCGGTGGTCGGGTCCGGGAGGCTCTTGGTCCCGAGCCCGTCGAGGAACACCGGGTCACCTCGGCGTAGCTCGATGTCTTGGAGCCGCTGTCCTCCGCATAGGGCGTTGTAGGCGATGTTCAGCACGTGGTCGGACTCGTGATAGGGCTTGTGCAGCTTGAGCAGGTGCAGCGACGCGTCGATCTCCTCAGCCAGGCCGACCGCTGAGACCAGCTTGGCGATCATCCCTATGCCGCCATGCGCGGTGGCCTTGGTCCGCTCGGACAGCTCGTAGGCGATGTTGGCCCGTCCGAGCACCGGCCCGCCGAAGTTCGGCACCACGGCGCGCTCGAGGCGCCGCTCGATCGCCGCTGCCTCGGCCCGAAGTCTGGCGGTTCGCCTGCGGCGGTTCTTGCTCATAAGGTTCTCCTCTTCGTCTGCACCACCACGTTCCTAACAGTAGCTCTACTGTCTGATACAGTGGTGGATACTGGTCACGGGAGACAGAGACGAGATGCCACCTACCAACACCGCCGAGCAGCTGGCCGACCACGAGAAGCGCTATCACGAGCTGGCCGCCCAGCTCGCCACCATCGGGCTGATCCACTCGGGCAGCGTCACCCTCCGCTACACACGCTGCGGGACCCAAAGCTGTAGATGCCACGCCGAGCCGAGCCAACCCCACGGCCCCTACTACCAGTGGACGGCCAAGATCAACGGCAAGACCGTCACACGCCGGCTGAGCAAGGGCGAGGCGGAGCTTTACAAAGAATGGATCGCCAACGACCGCCGACTGCGACGTGTCATCCAACAGATGCGTCAGGTCGCGGCCAAAGCTGCTGAGCTGAGGCTCAGACAAGCAGCCAGCCCGTAGCGAGCAGGCTTCACCTCAACACGCACACGGGCAATCAGGCCTCGGCCAGCCGTCGGCCTACAAAGCCCTGAACAACGGGCCTTCCGGGGCTCGCCCCGAGTCCTCAGACCCAACCCACGCTTGTTTCAGGCTTAGTCGTCCGTCGCGGGATTGATCTGGTGGAGCTTTAGCCTTCCGCGGCGCACCTTTTCGATGATGTCGTTGGCAGCCTTGTGCCAGATGAATGGCCTAGGGTCGTCGTTCCAGTGCTCGACCCAGATTTCGACCGCCTCGACGAGTGTCGGGAGGCCCCCTCTTCCAAGCCGACGATCTGTCAGCTCTTTGAACCATCGCTCGACCAGGTCGAGCCATGGACTCGAGGTGGGCGCGAAGTGCAGCCAGATCACCGACACGGCCGCGATGTGACGACACCGAAGAGCGCCGTCGCAGCGGCCTGATTGACGTACCGGTGCCCTTCATCTGCTATGCGAACGTACGCATGGGCGCCGGTGGGATGGGCTCAGTCGCCGAGCACGAGGGTCGCGTCGACCATTACCGCAGGTAGATGGGTAGTAGCTAACGCGGATATCGGGCCCCCGCCACTGAAGAAAGTCCAGGTGGAAAGGAGATTTCCGGGAGAATCGGGGGTTCTCTTCCCGGTTCTTCGGGGGCCAGTTTCTAATCCACCGTCCGGCACCCCGTGTCAGGGCTCGGCCTCGGACGTCAGCGGCGACTTCTGATGGAGGCGTTTGGCCGTAGCGATCGGCGCGACGCCGGTAGCCTGGTGACGTGACCGAAGTTGGGACGGTGAGCATTCGAGCGCTGGTCGATCAGCACCGCGACGAGGTACGTGCCGCGGCGAGACGATGCCGCGCACAACGAGTGCGCCTCTTCGGGTCGGGTGCGCGCGGAGAGGACCGCTCCGACAGTGACGTCGATATGCTCGTCGATTTCGAGCCCGGCAGTTCGCTGTTCGACGTGCTTCACCTCACCGCAGAGTTGGAGAGCCTGCTCGGTCGTCATGTGGATGTCGTGTCCGCCGGGGGATTGAAGCCTCGGGACAAGCACATCCTCGACGATGCGATCGACCTTTAGGGATGGATGAGCGAGACAACCAACGCGTCGCCGACATCCTCGACGCGGCCGGTGAGATTGCCGCGATTGTCGCCGGAGGCGAGGATGCCTTTCGCACCGACAGGGTTCGTCAGCTCGCCGTCGAGCGCCTGCTCGAGATCGTCGGTGAAGCGGCCCGAGCAATGTCCGAAGCGGGTCGTGCTGCCTATCCGGAGGTTCCGTGGTCGGACATCGTGGGCCTGCGCACGTTGCTTGCGCATCACTACCAACGCGTTGACCCCGCCCAGGTTTGGGTGATCGCGGCCCAGAGCGTTCCCGAGCTCGTGCGCTCTTTCGAGAGGGGTCGCTAGGTCGTGCCCGGCGACGGCTCGCCTGCTTCGAGCAGTCGCGAGAAAGCGCGCGCCGCGGGTCGAATCTAGCGACCCGGCCGAGGATGTCCGCCGGCGTTGACGGTCGGGGGCAATCGCCCCGGAACAATTCATCTCATCGATCGAGGGCGTCGACGTAGTTGCTAGCTTCACCGGGAAGCAAGCGCAGATGCACGACGGCACCGGCTGACTTGTCGACGAGATTGACTACCTCGACGATCGCCGGAGCAACGGCGGTGTCGACAGTGAAACCCTCACTGTTGGATCTGGCGAACCGCGATCGGCTCGCGGTGCGGTCGTCACCGCTGTCCGACTAGAAGCCCTCGGCGTTCCCGATCACAGCGTTAGCCGGAGGGTCGGAACGCAGTGGTGGCGAACTGCTCGAAACTGCGAGGTGGCCGACCGATGACGTGCTCGACGTCGGGCGTCACCCTGTCCTCGGCCCCAGCGGCGATGACCGCGTCGAGCTGGGCCAGTGCCTGCGCGAATGGCAGCGGGTAGGTGAGAGCGAGCCGCTCGACCAGCTCGGCCGGTGTCACCGGCTCGAAGGCCACAGGGCGACCGCGAGCCGCGCCGACGATTTCGGCCACGCGCCGGTAGCTCAGCGCCTCGGGTCCGGTCAGCACCAGCTCGGCCGCGGGTCTCGTCTTGTCGAGCAGCGCGTGCACGGCCACAGCGGCGATGTCGTCGGCGTCGACGAATCCGACTCGTCCCTCGCCGGTCGCGGTCACGATGCGGCCCTCGTCGCGGATCATCCGAGCCAGATGGTGCTCACCGGTCACGTTCTGCATGAACCAGGAGGGTCGCAGCACAACGAAGTCATCCGACCCGTTCTCCGCGAGGGCCTGGTGCACCACCCCGGCGGCCCAGCTGCCCATCGGGGTCACCGAGGTGCTGAGGAGCACCAGCCGCTCGACGCCGCTTCGGCGTGCCAGCTCGATGAAAGGCACCATCACGGGCGCGACGTCGATACCGGGGGGCGGGACGAGGTAGACGCGGTTACAGCCGTCGAGCGCCGACGGCCATGTGTCCGCGGCGTACCAGTCGAACAGGACGTCGCTGTTGTGCCGACTGGCGGTGCGCACCTCGGCTCCGGCCGAGCGTGCCGCTGCGGCGACGCGCGATCCGGTCGTCCCGGTCGCTCCGGTGACGAGCACTCCTAAGTTGCTCATGATGCCTCGGCTGCACCTGCCCGGTCGCTCAGGGCGAGCGGGTTCCAGTACTCGCGATACGACACCACGCGCCCGCTCTCCGCGCGAACAACGGCGACGTAGCGCCTCGGGTATGTCTGGCCGCTTTCGAGCAATCGAAGACCGATCGTCATCTCGGCGACGATGGTCCCGGCGACGTCGGTCTCGTAGACGACAAGGCTGGTGATCGAGTCGTAGGAGATGCGGACGAGCAGCGGCTCGAGATAGCGGCGGAGGTTCTCGCGTCCGCGCAGCCGCTCGGGACGGCCGGGCGGGGCGAAGGGGAACTCGACCTCGACGTCATCGCTCAACAGCTCGAGATAACCGTCAAGGTCGCCGTCGCCGAAGCGCTCCAGTCCCGCCCGGAACAGGTCCGCGGCTTCCGACATTCTGTTCTCCTGTGTTCAGATACGGACTAATGGTCCGGATGACAGTTACACTATACGGACTGACAGTCCAATTGCCAAAGTAGGCTCCACGATGTGACACGCCCCCAGCGATCCGACGCCGCACGTAATCGCGCCGCTGTGCTCGCCGCCGCCGACGAGCTGTTCGCAACCGCGGCCGCGCCTGCAAGGGTTTCCATGGACGATGTGGCCGCAGGCGCCGGCGTTGGCAAGGGCACCTTGTTCCGCGCCTTCGGTAGCCGGTCCGCTTTGATCCAGGCCTTATGGGCACTTCGGACTGAGCCTCTCCGTCACGCGATCGAGAGCGGACCGCCGCCGCTCGGCCCGGGGGCCGATCCGCGCCGGCGCATCGTTGCCATTCTCGATGCCATCCTCGTTGTCAAACTCGACAACCGTCATCTGACCCTGGCGTTAGAGGAGCGTTCCGGCAGCGCGAGCCTTTACGAGCAGCCGCAGTACCAGCTCGTGCACCGGCTCCTCAGCGACCTGCTGCGGGACGCCGGCCGCGACGGCGGAAACGAGTTGCTAGCGCACCTGCTGCTAGCGGCCGTTCGGGCGGATCTACTCGACCACCTGACCGGTTCCCGTGGGATCTCGCGCCGCCAGCTGCGCGCAGGAGTCACCGGCGTGGTCGATCTCGTCCTGAACGGGTCCGGCGGCTGACCGCGCCCCCCGGGCACGTGCCAACATCAGGTTTCGACATTTAGGCTCGCGCCGGCGGGCAGCGGACCAGTTTCGAGGCATCTGCGCAGCGCAGCGTCGCCATCTGGACCAAACAGGAGGGCAGGTGACCAAGTACATCGAGGCCTACGCCCCTGAATCTGGTGCAAGCCGCGGCCGATCCCGATGAAGCCCCCGGTGACCGGCGCGCTAGCCCGGCAAGAACGCCGTCCCGGCTCGAGCCCTCTGTTTCGGCAGGGGGCTTTTGTTATGTCAGACGCAATGTCAGAAAATGTAGCCAAGTTGATAGCCATACTGGCTACGTTTAGCCGGACTGGACATAACCAGGCAGCATTTGACTTCAGCGGAAATGCCGATTGACATGGACTTACAGGTACTGAGTACCACCAGCCGGACGGCACAGTCACAGACTGGCAGTCAGGAGGTTCGAGGGTTCGAGTCCCTTCGCCTCCACCACCAGGACAAATGCAACTTGAGAGA
>CAWECD010000005.1:0-276062 GCA_963807575.1 uncultured Acidimicrobiaceae bacterium | reverse complement strand
CGGGGGCAGGGGTGAAGGAGGCGCACACGTAGCGATCGCTACGAGCGGTCACAATCGTTCGCCGTGGCGCAGACGGTTCCCACTCATCTCCGTTCCAGGTCTGGGCAGCGCTGGGCTATCGTCGTCGATGAGGCTACTTGTGGTCTGTCGATTGTCGGTGCATTGCCAGCGTCGCGCAAAGAACAAGAGGTCTCGCTATGGGTGGCCGTTGTTGCGAGCCGACACGGCATTCGGTGCGACGTTCTGTTGTCAGCTCTCCGCGGGCGGTTGGTCAGAAGCATCTCAGCTGACGATTCTGACGCTGTGCTCGGACAGCGGCATGGCATTGCAGGTTCGTCCCGGGATCCCCCCTGAGCTTTCCGTGCTGGCGAGCGCCACGACGTCAGAACACTCGCTCGGTACAGAGTCATGCGCTATGAGTCTTGTCTCGTCGAATAATCGCCGAGATGCGCTGGTGCGTAACTTCGAAACGCTTCGCAACCGAATTCACGCTTTCCCCTTCTTGCACCAGGGAGGTGACAAGAGCGCGTCGCAAACGTGCACTTCCGAGGGTGAGCCGCTTGGTGACGCGGTTCAGGAGAACGAGGGCTCGAGGCTGACCTGCTCGACCGACTGATTCCTGCAGTGGTACGCCCACAACCCGGTCGTGGCGTATTCGGCCCAACTCGGAAAGAGGTCCTGTTGATCGCTGACGTTTTCCTCGACGGCGATGGAAACATCATCGATTGCTTCGAGGACAGCATCTTCTTCCGCTGGCCGGTCAGGATCGTATGTATCCAATCGGTCGCCTCTCTCCCACCAGTTCGACCTCGTATTACCTCCTGAGGAGCGAATGTGCAAGGTAGGGCCCGGTGAGCGCGCGGGACTACTCGTTTAGCGGGATCCACCACCTCGGCGAGGTGCGCGGTATCGTTGGGAATTCCGGCGCGCGTCACTTCCTCGGGCCAAGCCAACTCCTACAAGGAGTTGGTGGCCGAGGTCGCCAAGCTACGTGAAGCTATCGAGTCGCTGAGCACGCAGCTCGCCCAGCGCGACGCCCGCATCAGCGAGCTGGAGCGGCTCCTTTCTGAGTCCCTTGTCGTTCGGGCAAGCGCCAGGCCGCTCCGTTCTCCAAGGGCGACCCGGTCGAGGAGCCGTCCAAGCCCGGCAGGAAGCGGGGCGACGCCCATGGCCGCCACGGCCACCGCATGGCCCCGGTCGGTCTTCTCACCGTGAAGCTCTCTGCGCCACTGCCGTCGTGCTGTCCCGACTGCGGCGGTGATCTTCGAGCTCGAACGGACGGCCGAGCAGTTCCAGGTCGATCTTCCCCCGCCGCGCCCGGTCGTCACGAGGTTCAACATCGACATCGGCCGCTGTGTGGGTTGTGGGAAGCGGGTGCAGGGAAGGATCCTTGAGCAGACCTCCGACGCCCTCGGTGCCGCCTCCTCCCAAGTCGGCCCGGGCGCCAAGTCCTGGGCAGCGTGGCTGCATACCGGCTCGGCTCAGCTTCGCGAGACGTTCGGCCTTGTTGGCCCGCCTGGGGTCAACGTCACCGCCGGGGCGATCAGCCAGGCGGCCCAGTCGACCTCAACCGCCCTCGTCCTGTCCAGTGCGAGGTCGTTAAGCGGTGAACGGCTCAACGATGATCGTGCCCGACGAGTCGGCTGGCGCGTCGGCGGCGCGGGTGCCTGGCTCTGGGCGATGGCGACAACGGGCGCCGCCTGCTACTGGGTGGCGGACGGCCGTGGCTTCGAGGAGGCCTGCCAGGTGATCTCGCCGGAGTTCTCCGGCGTCATGGTGCGCGACGGCTGGGCTCCCTACCGCCGCTTCGAGAAGGCGACGCACCAGAGCTGTTCTCGCCCACCTGCTCCGGCGTTGCGACGAAGCTCATCAGCGACCTGCCGCCCGGGGCGAGGAGCACGCCGCGACGAGTACGAGAGCTGCTCACAGACGCGCTCGATGCCCGCGAGCTCGACGACGTCGAACGAGCGGTGGTAGTGGCCGATCTCGCCGAGCGGGTCGAGCTTGCCGAGGACGCTCCACCCGCACGACGAGAACCGCAAGCTCGTGGCCCACCTGTACGTGGAGAGGAAGGCGCTGTTCAGCTTCCTCACTCATCCGGGCATCGACGCCACGAACTGGCGGGCCGAACAGGCCATCAGGCCGGCTGTCGTGAACCGCAAGGTGTGGGGCGGCAACCGCACTTGGCGTGGAGCCGAGACCCAGGGACGGATGATGAGCGTGCTGCGGACCGCATTGTCAGCTCTCCGCGGGCGGTTGGTCAGAAGCATCTCAACTGACGATTCTGACGCTGTGCTCGGTCGCGTCATGGCATTGCAGGTTGGTCCGGGTGCCCGTAGAGCTTCCGCGCTGCGAGCTCCACGACATCCGAGCACTCGCTTGGTACAGAGTCATGCGCTATGACTCTTTCTCTCGTCGAAGAATCGCCGAGATGCGCTGGTGCGTAACTTCGAAACGCTTCGCAACCGAATTCACGCCTTCCCCTTCTTGCACCAGGGATGCGACAAGAGCGCGTCGCAAACGTGCACTTCCGAGGGTGAGCCGCTTGGTGACGCGGTTCAAGAGAACGAGGGCTCGAGGCTGACCTGCTCGACCGACTGATTCCTGCAGTGGTACGCCCACAACCCGGTCGTGGCGTATTCGCCCTAACTCGGAAAGTAGGTCCTGTTGGTCGCTGACGCTCTCCTCGACGGCGATGAAAACATCATCGATTGCTTCGACGACAGCATCTTCTTCCCCTGGCCGGTCAGGATCGTATGTATCCAATCGGTCGCCTCTCTCCCAGCAGTTCGACCTCGTACTACATCCTGAGGAGCGAATGTGCAAGGTAGGGCCCGGTGAACGCGCATGTACCAATGCTCGGCAACGGGGGGTTGCGATACAAACGAATGTGCGATAACCATGCGCAGCGACACAAACAGAGGGAGCGCACGCCGTGGACCCGGAGCCCTTCTTTGATCATTGCGCCGGGCAAGGACGGCTGCCGTGATGAACGACCGTCGTCAGAGCATCCTGAGTCGAATCGCCGAGAGCGATGATTCGTCCCCGGATCGGCTCTGCAATGTCTGCATGGACGTGACCGCGACGAGCGGCGTGGGGATCATGCTCAGATCCGGCAACGTGACACGTGGATCGCTCGGCATGACGGACGCAGTGAGTTCGTTCATCGAGGAGCTGCAGTTCCTGCTTGGCGAAGGACCTTGCATCGATGCCTACAACCTTGAGGTACCCATCGCTGAACCCGACCTCGCTGATCCGACCTCGCGGTGGCTCGGCTTCACCCCTCCCGTACTCAAAGCAGGCGTGAGAGCGCTCTTTGCGTTCCCACTTCGGGTAGGTGCTGTCCGTATAGGTTCGCTCGATCTCTACCGTGACCACTCCGGCGCGCTCGAGTGACGACCGGCATGCCGACGCGCTCATCATGGCGGACGTCGTCTCCCAGGCCGTGCTCATGATGCAGGCTGAAGCGCCCCTCGGCGAGCTAGCCGCTCGGCTCGAGGCCGTGATGGCGCCCCAAATCGTTGTCTACCAGGCAGTCGGAATGGTCTCAGCCCAGCTCGGAGTGAGTGTCGATGAATCCCTGATCCGATTGAAAGCCCACGCCTTTGCGAATGATCGCCTCCTCACCGAACTTGCGCAAGACGTGCTTGCTCGGCGCTTGTGCTTCGACGCTGCAGGCGAAGCGCAGGATGTGACTTCGTAGGAGTCTGTTGCGACGAGCCGTGCCTGCGGAGTCCCGTGCAATTGACATTTCGGGATGCTGTGGGTGCTGAAGACATCATCGAGCCTGACGCGCCAGAACGGCGCTATCGCCGAGCGTTGGACGAGTAGAAATTGCGCACCGATTCGGCAGGGCGCTGCTCCTTTCGGTTCGCGGCCAAGTAGCCTTCGCGGAGTGACAACTTCCAACCAGGCCGGCGCGATCGAGTGGCGCGTCGGCTGGCGGCCTGCCGGTGGGCGCTTCACCACGTGGTGGAGAGGAACGCTTGGCCGGCTCGCGGAAGAGCCGGACGAAGACGAGCGCTGGCGGATAGTTAACGAGCTGAGCGAAGTGATGAACTTGGCTGTCGTCAGACTGCCCGGCGAGACGCCCTCGGACACGGCCCAGCAGATAGCTCCAGCTATGTTCGACGAGATACAGAACGAGACCAGCGAACTGGATGCACCACGAGCCCCGGCTCGCCACGAGACAGCTGCAGGCGTGCCAGATAGCGACGTGCCGCTGCTGCCGTAACGGCGCGGCGCAGGTGGCCTTGGCTCGGATTCACGGTTCCCGTGTTCACTTCCAGCGAGCCTCGCCTTGAGGACCGCGACAGCAGCAGATTCCGGAGATCTCAAAGGAGCCGCCTTAAGGTGGTCTCTCATGCCCAACATTCCGCAACGCTCCCCGATCAAGACTCACCACCACCTCGCTCGAGTTGTCAGTCTCAGAGGTCTGTCGGCTGAGGTCAAAGCGGTGGAAGGCTTCAATGCCAAGCTGGCCGTAATCCTCACGCGAGGCGTCGGGTCAATGGCGTGCGCCTATCTGTTCTGCCTCATCGCTCTGACGAGCCTGCCAGCCATCCTCATCGAGGCAGGAGCGCTGAGCAAGACATCGGTGCCAGATTTTCTCACCAGGCCGGGCCTGATTCTCATTGTTGCCTGGATCGCTCAGACCTTCCTACAGCTCGTGCTGCTCAGCGTGATCATGGTCGGCCAGTCGGTGCAGAGCGCGACGTCCGATGCTCGTGCGGAGAAGGAGTTTTCAGATACCGAGTTCATAATGGATCAGGTCAACGAACACACCGACGGAGGCCTGAAGCTCATCATCGAGCGGCTCGATGCCATTGAATCCAAACTGCAGCCAGCAAAGCCTTGATATATCAATGCCTGCGGTTGCGCTGTGCTTCCCGCCGGTTACGTCGGTGACAGCCCAAATCGGACTCCAGATAGTCCGCAGGGACCAAGTCGGAGAGCGTGAAGCGAGGAGCCGTCTTCATCCGGCGCTCTTCCCAGGGCACGGCGGCGGGCGGGGCTGGCCGCCGGCACTGATCAGCCGTTCGGCGATGCCGCTGCCTAGTGTGGGTGGACACAGGAGCCCAGTGTGGGGATTGGGGGAGACCATGACGACACTCGAGGAGCTGCTGGAGTGGAGAGGCAACTGATGTCTGCCACCGAGATCGACGATTACCTGGACAGATTGGACGAACCGAAGCGCTCGACGCTCAGCCGACTGCGGCGCGACATCCTCGCTGTGATTCCCGACGCTGAGCAGTGCATCTCATACGCCGTGCCGGGCTTCAAGGTCGCCGGCAAAACGATCGCCGGCTTTGCCGCCTTCAAGAACCACCTGAGCTACCTGCCCCACAGCGGCTCGGTGTTCCCCGAGCTAGCCGAGGAGTTGAGTGGATACGCGAAGTCCTCTGGGGCCTTGAGATTCCCGTGGATCAGCCTCTACCGCCCGAGCTGGTCGAGAAGCTAGTTTCCGTGCGGCTACGGCAGGCCTTCCCTGAAGTGCCTGAAAACAGAATTGGGAGTTCGGCCCAGCCCCGGTTTCCAACTGCCGGTGAAGTGACAGCCGCGCCTATTCGGCAGGGCTCGGCGCTGGTCGGCCAACCGCACTCCTAGCGTCGTTCTCGGTGGCCACTGACCCCGCCAGCCCGTCGTCGGTTACACCGGGCAGTACGGGCAGCCGTTGAAACAGTCAGTTTCTCGACCCGGGAACGGGTGACCTCCTCGGGCCAGCCGGGAGCGGCGCACCGATCTCGTTCGCGAAGCTGAGGTAGTTCCGGTGCCCGGGCAGTCGCTCGAGCGCCTCGGTCACCAAGCGGCGAGCCGTCGCCAGGTCGCCCCGCCGCTTGGCGAGCTGCGCCCGGAAGTAAGTGAGGTCGGATCCGCCGAGGGCAGGATGGATGGCGAGGCGGTCGAGGCGGTCTTCGGCGTCGCCGTCGGACAGCCTGTCGAGGAGCGCGAGATGCCACTCGGTAAGGCCACCCGTGCGCCGCTCGCGGCTCCGGTCGGATGAGTACCGGCCGAACCGGGACGTCGCGGCACTGCCGGCGGCGAGGGCGTCGAGCGCCTCCAGATACCGGTCGGCAAAGGTGGCCCATCTGTCAGGCACCGTCAGGATGCCCCCGAGGACCGCGGCGAGCGAGATTTCCTTCTCCCGTGTCTGGCCGAACCCTGTGCGGGTCCATCCGGGCTCGGACTCCCACCGCACGAGCTGGGGCGCGGCCGATCGAGCGAGCTCGTCGAAGCCGAGCCGGTCGAGGACCCGCGACCAGAGCAGCGCCACCTCGTCCGACACGACGACCCGAGCGGCCTCGATCGGATCCTCGGAGCGGAAGTAGTCGTAGCCCCGCAGCTCCTGGGCAAGGTCGATGAGCAGCTCCATCGCAGCGCCGCCGTCCGCTATGTCGTCGTCGCGAAGGGCGAGCTCGGCCTGTTTCACGAGCCGTTGGAAGGTGAAGCGCCAGCGTGTGCGCTCGCGTGGCGTGACCCGGCGGTCACCGGCGAGGTAGGCGCCCGATCGCGCCAGCTCGACGAACTCTCGCACCTCGCTCAGCGTCCACTGCGGGTCGACCGCCTCTGGCTCGGCCCGTCGTCGGCCGGGCCCGTCCGGGTCGAGCTCGGCCTCGATGCGTTGGCGCATCGAGGCCGAGCCACGCCAGTACAGGTTCCACAGCGCCTTTTTCACGCGCTCCTCGTCGAGGGCGGCCAACCTGTCGTAGAACTGCCCGCGGTTCATCCGGTTCATGGCTGTTTCCGATCATCGCATGCGGAGCGCGACGGACGGTGATCCGAAGTGGACGCCTCGGGTGGTAGCGCGCGACGGCGCCGGGCTCCTCAGTGCTATCTGTCATTAACCGTACGGTTCCGTACGGTACTAGTACTCTGTCGTCGTGACAACGATCAAGGCCGAAGAGGTGCGCATCCCGCGGCGGGCGAGGGAGGCAGTGGCTCGCCATGAGCAGGTCCTCGTGCTCAATCGGGAGCGGCCGGTGCTCGCCATCGTCCACCCGGACATGCTCGAGCGCGGCCCTCGTCGCCGTGGCCGGCCCACGCGAGAGGTCGCCGCGATGCTCGCCGGCGCGCCGGTCGCCGGATCCGGACTTCGCTGCCGACATCGAGGCAGTGACGCGCAGCGTCGGACCGGTGCCGGGGACGCCGTGGGAGCGGTCGTAGACACCACCGTCTTCGTCGACCTGGAGCGTGGCGAAACGCCGCGTAGCGACTGACCCTGGAGTCCTCGTCGGCGAGCGCCTCGAGCAGTGCCTCGGTCCGGACGAGGAGGTGGCCATCGCAGCAATCACTGCCTCCGAGCTGCTCCACGGCGTCCATCGAGCAACGCGCGAGCACCGTGCCCGACGCGAGGCCTTCGTCGAGGCGGTCCTTTCCGTCCTTCCTGTGCTCGACTTCGACCTCCTGGCCGCTCGCGCCCACGCGAGACTATGGGCGGACTGGCGTCTGCGGGAGTTGACGTCGGCGCCCACGACCGGCTGGTCGCCGCCACGGCCATCAGCGTCGGGTGGCGCGTGGCGACGGCCAACGTGCGGCACTTCGACCGGATCCCGGGGCTCGACGTGGTCGAGGTGGGTCCGGTTCCCTGAGTGTTCCCGGGCGCCTGCCGGGTCCTCCGGTCCCGGACACCGCTACAAGGTGACCGTAGTCTCCGATGTGACCGGGCTGCCCGATTGCCGGACCTCGTAGTGTTGTCTGCCACGAACAAGCGCGACCGGCACGCTCCTGGGGGCCGGCCGACTCCGAAGAGGACTCCGCCCTAAGTAGCCGGCCGCGACAACCGCCGGTTACCGTCGGTCCGGGCGGGCGAGCCGGATCTGCTGGCCGAGGTGCGGAGCCGCCTCGCCACCGGTGAACCCCTCGATCTGCCGATCGAGGCATCAGAGCCTCGTGGCCACGCTGGATCCCCGTTCGCGCAGTCCCTTCGACCGGACCGCTTCTCGAGACGAGGGCTCCGCGAGCCTGGAGGAGCTGGTCCGGACCTTTTGCAGAGGTCGACCGGATCGAGACCTCAGCGCTGCTCGCCGGCATTGCCCAGCTTGCTCCCAACGATCCGCTCAAGGCACGGGCCCGCTGGTACCTCGCCGATTGCCGTCACGCCCTCCCGAGTGGCTCCGGCGCCTGAGTACCAGACAGCGTGCCGGCGCCACCTGGCGAGCGAGGGTCGTGACCGGCGACGCGGAGGTCCTTCGGCGACCGGGGAGGGCGGACACCGCAGCGGCGGCCGTCCGCTGGACGGCCGGCAAGGCCAATGAGCTTGTTCGTCCCCTCAGCGAGGCCCAGGCGGTGCAATCCGGCAATCGTCTAGGATGGAGGTCCTCGAGGTTGCCGACGAGGACTGTCCGACGAAATCTCTTACCAGCCCGCTGCCGGTGCGTGTTTCACGAGAGCCTGCACACGGCGCTATCTCGGCTCGTGCCGCGGCGAGGGCGCATCCATAGCGCTCCGCCGCGGCTTTGGTCGTCACCCGTAGCCCGGTGCGGCGGCCTACTACCGCCTCGACCGCGGCCGCCAGCAAGTCCCCGGCTTGGACGTTGTCTTCTCGGACCTCGGCCGGAGGGCCTTCGAGCAGGTACCACCAGGCCGCTAGGCACCGCGACGCAAAACCCAGACCGAGCCATTCGCTCGATTGCCGGAGCAGCAGACGAGCAGCCGGCTCGAGCGGTGCCAGCGAGAACGGTGGTGCCACCAGTAGATCCGCGTAGCGTGCCCGCGCGACCTCGCCATAGCCCGCCAACAGGACCGGGCCAACCAACCACAGGTTCCATGGACCGATCGACAGGAGGCGACCGGAGTCCAAGCGCCACTCGAAGACGAAGCGCAGCTCGCGCCCACGTGATGTCTCCAGCCAGCCAATTGTTACCGCGACCCCGGTCGCCGGAAAGGCTGTCGTCTCCGAGACGAAACGCCGTGGCTCCTCGGTATCATGCATCCCCACGGCAAGGGCCGGGCCAACGCTGCCGTAGAGCCGGACGAGAGCAGCCATCGGCGACCACGGCACGAGCTGATTCTGTTTTATCGGCGCGTCGTTGAGCACCGATTCCCAGATGAGGCGAACCAGGCGGTCGCCCGTCTTGTCGGGACTCGAAGCCGCCCCGCCTTTCGGGGTGACACGGCCGGAGGAGCCCTTCGGAGTGGCGCGACCTGAAGGTCGCTTGGCGGCCGGGCGGCGAGCAGGCGCCTCATCTGCCGCCGCCCGTGTAGCTGGAGTAGGCGGGGCAGCTGGCCGGGCACGCCCCTGCTGAGCCTCGGATGGCGGTGGAGTCGTAGACGACGCCGGCGGTGGCGAGGCGGCCACCTCCAAGGGGGCGACTGAGGAGACGACCGGCTCAGGTGTCGCTTCGGGTCGCGTGCAGTTCCGGCAACCAAGCCCCCTCTTGCCGGCCACGAGCGTCGCGCTCGAACCGCACGACGGGCATGCAGGCGTCAGGAACGACGAGACCAGTGGAACCCACACCAGGTCGAGCGGGTAAGCGCGGGAACCTCGCTTGACCACCGCCGACGCCCGCCAGGCAGGGACGCCGAAGACGTGCAGCCGAAACGGGTCGACAGTCGCCACCGGCATCATCTCGTCAGTCACCTCAGCCCGCCTGCGCTCCCATTCGACGCGAGTCGCGTCGGCCTGCGCGGCCAACATGCCACGACGATCCTCCGTCGCGCTGGCGCTGCGTTGGTCGATAGAGGCGAGCACGCCCTCGTAGTAGTCGTCGACGACGGCAAGCTGAGCGACGAGGCGTTTTGATCTCTGCGCGGCGAGCTCGGACGCCCGTTCGGCCGCCTGTTCGCGGATACGGAAGTCGGCCGCCGCCACGCCCTCGCCCGCCCAGGCACTAGCTCCCGGAGCGTGACCGGGTTCGACAGTCGACGAAGACAACCGCTTGACGAGATCAGGCGGTAGCTCGCTCCCGCCGGCCAACATCCAGCAGTCGGCCAGCTCTTGGAGCTCTTCGTCTATCGACAGTCGGAATGTCAACATGGCGCCAACCCGCACGACCGTCAAGTAGAAGGCGCTCGGCTGGGAATGGATGTCGATAAGTCCGTGATCGGCGTGAACATGCTCCCGAGCGTGGGCCTGCAACACGGCGGGCGACAGCGCCGGTCCGGGCGAGAAAGGCAGGTGACAGTGGCCGGTGTCGCCTTGCTGCAGCACCGACTCGGCCGCTGCCCGCAGCAAGTGATGGCCGGGCGCGAGCAGCACGTACCCCTCTTCTCTCGCGACCTCGGGGTCCTCTGTGAGACCGAGGCTCTCGGGCAACCGGTAGGCGGCTTGGAGCGACTCCGGTAGCACGAGGACCGCACCCTCGGGGAGTCGCTCGACGAGGGCTCCCTCGGTGGCTGCATACGTGGCGAAGAAATCGACGGCACCACGATTCGCCGCCGTAGCGGTCACTGCGGCCTCACTCTCGGCCGATCGTCGTCGCCCGCGGCCTCCTCGTCGCCTTCGAGAGTGGCAACGAGCTCGTCGGTCCGAGCGCGGCTGTCGATGTGGGCCTGGCGCGCCTCAACAAGCATGTCGCCGAGCCGTTCGATCTGCGCCGCCCGTGCGGCGTCGTCGTCGCTTCGTACATGAGCTTCGAACACGGCGTCTTCGAATACGAAGTCGTCGCTGATGCGACCAAGGACCATGTCGAGCTCGCCGATGACGAGCTCGAAAAGGTTGAGTTTGGAATGCAGGAGGTTCAGGATGCTTTCCTCCACGGTGCCTCGGGTCGCCATGTTCGTCAGGACGACGTCGTGCGTCTGTCCGATCCTGTGAATGCGGCCGAGGCGCTGCTCGATCTGCATCGGGTTCCAGGGCAGGTCGAAGTTGATCATGGCGTGACAGAACTGCAAGTTGCGACCCTCGCCGGCGGACTCCGTGCTGAAGAGCACGTCGGTCTCCGTCTCGAATGCCGCAATGGCGGCGTCCTTGTCCCGGCGAGCGAGGCTGCCGTGATAGGCGCTCCAGTTCCGACCGGTCGAGGCTGCCCAGTCGCAGAGGTGGGAAAGCGTGTCGCGGAACGACGTGAACACGATGACCTTCTCGCCTGCCGCCAGGTGCCGATCGAGCAATCCCGCGAGGGCGTCCGTCTTTGCACAGCCGTCGGCTGCCTTGGCGCTTTCCACCAGGTCCCACCAGCCAGCCCGCTCGAGAGTCGGTGCCACAGCCAGCGGCGACGAGCCGGCGAGCCGTTGCACCGTCTTCAGCACCATTTCTCGGCCTGGACCGGCCGCACGCGCTTCGGCACGCACACGTTCGGAGATCGCGCCATAAAGGGCTCTCTCGGCCGGTCGCGGCGTCACTATGACTGTTTCGGCAAGACGCCTCGGCAGCATCCGTGCAACTTCGCTGCGTCGATGGCGGATCATCACGCCGCGGAGGCTGCGGCGCAGCTCTGAGGTTGCCTCCGCACGAGCGGCGGCGCTGCGAAGGCTCGAGCGGCTCTTGGCATCGGCGTCCGAGCCTTCGGTGGTCGGGCGCGGGTCGCGGCGCTCGGTGACGCCGTACCGCCGCCGGAAGTCGGCTGCCGTGCCGAGGTGGCCGGGGCGTACCAGTGACACGAGCTGGAACAGGTCGTCGAGGCGGTTCTCCACCGGCGTCGCAGTCAGCAGCAGCAAGTATCGGGAGCGGAGCGAGCGCACCAGCAGAGAGGAGGCGGTGCGCGGGTTGCGGATGCGGTGGGCTTCGTCGACGACAACCAGATCCCAGTCGAGCGATGAGAGCCGGCTGCGCAGCGGATCCCGGCGGGCTGTCGCCAGCGAAGCGATCACCACGGCTTCGGGCTCGGCGCTGAGCGGGCCGTCCATCGGAGACTCCAGCGGTAGCGAGTCTTCGAGCACAACTGCCGCCGTTCGCCACCCATCTCGGGAGGCGACGACCGTCGGGCAACCGAACTTACGCTCTAGCTCCTCGCACCACTGCCCGACGAGCCCAGTCGGAGCCAGCACAAGGACGTTCGTCGCGAATCCTCTCTGCCTCAGCTCGGTGATGACGATCCCGGCCTCGATGGTCTTGCCGAGCCCGACCTCGTCGGCGAGGATCGCCCGCCCGCTCATCTGCTTGAGGACGACGCTGGCTGCTCTCAGCTGGTAGTCGAAGGGCTCGAAGCGGAGCTCGGACAGTGCCGCCAAAGTATCGAAACCCGGCCTGCGCCACACCGACAGAGCCGCCTCTACCAGTGCGGTGCGTTCTTCCGAGATGGCCTGCAGGTTGTTGAGTTGGTGAATCAGGCGGGTGTACCCAGGCGGGACAGTAACGCGGTTAGCCGCTGGCCCAACCTGGCCGGTCACGCCCGCTGGCATGGACGTGAGCGCTCAGACGGCAGCATCAGCGGGAGTCTACGAGACGCGAGAACGCCTCGGGCTAGGCGCTTCGGCAGCATGCGCGGTGTCTTGTTGCCATGATTTGCTTGCGCTCCGCAGGGAAATGGATCCTTCGGACTCTCTCCCTATCTGAGCTACCCCTGAGCCTCATGGTGAATTGGGCGGTGCGGTTGACTAAGGCCGGCGTGGCGAAGCGCTTCACCCGCTCAGCCGACGCCCTCATCGACATCGGCCCAATGAGCATGCGACACGGGCCAGATAGCCGCGGCGACAATCTTTTCACGCTTGTCGACGACGACATGCCGGCATTGCAGTGAACGCCGTCTTGGAGGCCAGGTTCTCGGGGCGCGCCAAGAAACTGGCAAAGGGGCGGCGAACTCAGCCGCCGCCGTAGAGCCGGGAGGGGTCGATCAACTCGACATCCCCGTACGCCTTGCGTCGGCCAAGAAGCTGGCGCGTAAAGCCTTCCTTCGAGAAACACAAGAGTTTCGCTTCGTCAGCACCGAGCAGGTCGCGAATGTGGCGCAGTCGCTCGAGTTGCTCAACCCCAACGGCGCGCGATCGCCACTTCGCGTCCCCTAGAGCGATGATTCGGTCGGCTTTGTTCGGCAAGATCCCGATGACCACGACGTCAACCTCATGGTTCTCTCGATGCTCCCGACACGCGATGACAGTCGGTGCGACCCGGCTGGCAGTGCCGCCCAGGGTGTCGGCGGACGCATGCTCAGCGCACCAAGTCCGAGCGAGGTATTCGAAGTGTGGCCCGTAGATCCGGGCAGCGACGGTGTCGGTGACCTCTGACCACACCTTCGACCCCTGATGCCGAACGAGGCGTGCCTCGTTCGGAGCGACCACGAGCTGTTGCAAACGAAGGACCGGTTCGGCGACCTGGAAGGTCGTCCGCCGCTGTTTCAGCGCATCGGCAAGCGGTGTGATCAGCTGCGCCTCGGTGAGCACGAACAAGGGGTGGGCCAGGGCTCCTTCGGCTCGCCCGACGGCTGCGGCAATCTGACCGCGCCGTGTTGCTCCCTGGCTAATCGCTGCGAGCACGGAGAGATAGCCCGCTGCGTCTGTGACTCCTTGTTCTTGGGCCAACAGGATATTGCCCTCCCGAAACATCGCCGATCCCGGATTAAGCAACGCCGACACGACCCAGTCGTCGAGTTCACCGACCGCGCCGGGCCCACTCGTTCCGCTCATGTCAAGGTACGCGGGGGTTCCGCCTACCAGAGCGTGCAGCACCACCGACAACTCCGGGTCGCCGGTGGTGCCCCAGAACTCGGCCGCCTCGCGATAGGAGAACGGGTGAACCATGAGTTCGAGCGAGGCCCGCCCCCGCAGAGGGGCGGTTCCGGTAAGAAGTCCACGCATGGTTGACAAAGCCGATCCGCACAACACGAGCCTCGTGAGGTGGCGTCTCGCAGGCACGCCGCGCGGGCTCAGCAGCGCCTGAAGCAGTGAGGGGATCTCAGGATTGGCGACCAGCAGATATGGAAACTCGTCGACTACAACCAGCGCCGGCGTTTTTGCGCCTTCGCCTAAGGAGAGCAGGGCTGAGAACGCCTCCTCCCAGTTGGAAAAGGCCACCTGCCCACGAGCACCCGTCGCTGCCTGGTAGGCGGCGGCGAAGCGCGCGAGGTTCTGCTCGGCCGATTGCTGCAGGCCTGTGACGTACGTGCCGCCGGCGGCCTCAACCAGAGCCTGCAACAGATAGGTTTTCCCTTGCCGCCGCCGGCCGTACACGAGCCCGAGCGTGGCACCTCTGCGATCGGCAGCGACGAAGCGTTCCAAGCTTGCCCACTCGCGGTCGCGGTCAAAGACGTCCGACGGCTTGTCCACACCAGAATTATAGCTGGTGTTATCATAAGTGGAACAGCGCTAGGTGTCGGCGCGAGAGGCCGAGACGAGTCCCGACGGAAGTCGAAAATCAGCTACGCCCTCAGGCGCCACGGAGATCCATCCCGCGACCATCCCGCGGGCGCTGCTGTTCACGAGGGTTCGCCAGCGTCTGGCTAACTCGCTGACCTGCCCTGATGGTTCACCGGAGTCCGCCAACATCCGCCACGAACACGTTCGCAACGTGGAGGTCGGCGGTTCCAGTCCGCTCACCTCCACCGGTATTTTGCCCGGTAGACGGCTTGCGGACCTCCAGTTGGGCCTCAGTCATCATCCCGCGGGCGCGATTCGTGCGCGATCGGATCGGCGATCGTGGGTGGTTGTGGCAAGAAATGCGCCCCAAGAACGTCCGCCGCGGACCGGTCTGCGTCGGCCGCTGCTTGTGCGTAGATCGACAGGGTCAAGCGCGGGGCTGGGGCGCCTCAGATCTCGATGGCATCGAGGTAGGTCACCTTCGAGCCGCGGTTGCCCGAGCGGACGACCGCGTGCTCTTCGAATTCGGCAACGAGGATCCGGTAGGGGACGGTGCCGCGTGCCTGTGGGAGTTTCACCGTGCCCTTCCAGACGGTGGTGGTCTCGTTCAAGCTCGTGACAGTGAGAAGCGTGCCATCGCTCTGCGCCGGATCGGTGATCCATTGCAGATCCGGGTCGCTCGTCTTCACGGCCTTCAGCTGCAGGTACGCCCGCATCGTGTCCGGCGTGTCCCTTGTCGCCGTCGAGAGGTAGCCAGGGCCCAGAACCTCGACGGCCACCTCGGTAGCGGAGGGATACGTCAGTCCCATCGAGCGGCTGGGGGTGAGCTGGATGAAATCGGCTTGTACAACCCGAGAGAGCTCGATGCCCGGGAGGGAGGCGGGCTGATAGCGAACCAGTGCCAGTTTGACGAAGGGGAAGTACGACTGGCCGGCACCGATAGAGATGTCCGCGAACCACAGGCGCCGGTTCTCGTCCCAGCCAACCTCGTGGCCGGCGACGTCGACCCAACTGACGTCGCCTTGCTGCTCTTCGAGCAGGAGCGAGGTCCCTACGTGCGACGTGAGCGGGAAGTCGGTCACCTTCGGGGTTCCGACCGGTGCGGCCGCGAATACCGGGTCCGACCCGAAGCCGCTGATGAATGGCTGCAAACCCGACGGCAGCGCAGTTCCGACCGAAGGGCTTCCCACGACCACCCCGAGCAGCTCGCCGATCCCGGAGTCGAACCAAGGACGCCCGAGATAGACCCGGAGCACGTTGCCGACTCGGCTGGAGCTCGGCGTCGTGGACGATGTCCCGGTGACCCAGTTCCACGCCGGGATGAGATAGCGCACGTCGGGTGCGGGTGGCCGGGTTGTGCTCGGGATCGACAGGAGGTACCCGAACTTCGTCGGTGGCTTCGCCTCTTTCTCGAGGCTTGTGCGTGTCACGGGAGGGGCCACGAACTGCACGGCGACCGACGCGCCGTTCGGGATCGACCCACCCGGGATACGAGCGATCGAGCCGGCCCTGTCGTCCTCGGTGAAGTCCACGCCGGAGCGGTAGATCGTCGCGGTGTCGCCGGCCGAGCGAACCTCGACCGTGCCGGGCGCGAAGCCGGCTGTCGAGCAGACGACGCGGGCCGTGCCTGTGAGGTTCTCGGTGACGACCTCGGTGAAGTACTCGAGGAACCGTGTCGTCGCCACTGCGGAATAGAAGACTTCATGATGCTTGGTGTCGCCAAAGTCGTGGCGGATCTTGTAGAACGGGAGCAGGTCGCTTTGGCCGAGCGTGAGAGGGATCTCATCGACGCGCGAGGTCTTGTCGAGCAGCACAGCGCCCTGCACGCTCTTGCCGTCGTCGTAGGGATCCGCCCAGGCAGCCAGAACGTCGACGCGGATCGTGCTCTGGACCTGGGCCAGCGCGTCGCCGATCAAGAGCGCGTAGGTCGTCCCGGGCGACCGCTCGACGGTGAGCTTCGCGATGACCGGCGGCGTCAACGGCTGGCGGACGGCGTGGACGATCGCGAGCTCGCGATAGGGCGTGAACATGTAGTGGAGCCTGTCGAGTATCAACGCCCTGAGAGCGGGTGTCGCGGTGCCTGCCTCCACGAGCCACTGCCACAGCGCCATCACTTCGAGGTCCCCCGCCTCGAAGTACGAGCTCATCAGCACCGTCGTGATGGACGCCTTCGGTGCTTTGATCTTTATCGCGCCGTCGAGGTCTCCCGTGGCCGGAAGGACTGGCGCGCCCTTGCCGGCGTTGACAACGAGACGGACCGCCCGGCGCTGAGGCCAGATGCCGACCGAGTCGAAGGGCACACGCACGAAGGCATTCTTCTTGCCGGGCAGGTTGAGCAGGGCCACGCCTCTCGCGAGCACGTCCGGTAGATACGGCACGCCGAAGGCCGGATGCGACGCCGTCGGCGTGGACCGGGGCGGGTAGTAGATCCACTCGTTCTTCCCGTTCAAGGGCTGTGTGTCGATCTCGCCGCCGTAGAGATGGCGGACCGACGGCGACTTGTAAGTGAGGCCGTCCCGATCGGCGATCAGCGTGTAGCTCGAGGGATCCGGGTGGCCGTCGGGGCCGTCGAGCACACCGTGGGTCTCAGCCATGTCCTCGCCGGTGGACGGCGGAGCAATGTGACGTTCGCACGGGACGATGCTCGGGTCGTCGTCGGGGATGTCGAAGTTCGAGCGGATCACCAGATGCTCGATGTGCTCACCCGGCGTCCGGGGCGCGGTGGGAACCAGCACAGGCGAGGGAACGGGCTCGAACCGCCGGTATGTCACTTCGGGCGTGGCCCACGCGAAGGCGCCAGTCTTGGTGAACGGGATGCTGTTGCCGGCGAGGTCGACGGTGCGTGCCCGGAACCGATAAGTGCCTCCGAACCGGAGAGTTGGGAGCGTGCCCGGAGTGGCCGCGTAGTCGATCTGGATCTGAAGGTTGCCGTTGGCCGGGTTCGCGGCATCGGGCTCGAGTCCGTCAGAAGGCACGTCCGACAGGTGCTTGCCGGGACGGGCACTCGCGAGGCTCCACCCTGTCCAGCGCATCAGGTACTCCGGCACGTGCACGGGCAGGTTGGGTGATCCACCCGAGCTGGCGCTCTGGGTCGTCGCGGGCTCGACCCAACCCTCGTCGCCGGTTGGAACAGGCACGACCGTGGGCGGTGATCCGATCCCGTAACCGCCCAGCCCGGGGTTCTTGGCTCCTGTTCGGGCGCAGAGCTGGAACCATCGACCCCTCGCCTTTGACCAGACGTCGATCCGGTATCCCTTTGCGATGTCCTCGAAGTAGAGCGTGACCGG
Source organism: uncultured Acidimicrobiaceae bacterium (assembly GCA_963807575.1). Lineage (GTDB taxonomy): Bacteria > Actinomycetota > Acidimicrobiia > Acidimicrobiales > Bog-793 > Fen-455. The sequence goes on along the minus strand of CAWECD010000005.1, from coordinate 258,603 downwards.
TCCGGGCGGGGACGCCTCGATGGCTGCGTTGAAACTGTTGTTGTTCTGCCAGTTCTGGTACAGCGAAAGGGCATTGCCGGTCTTGGCCACGGCAAGGCCCGCCGAGCGGAGCGACGGAACCCCATAGCGGGTCGGCGTGTCCGCCGTTCGCATCTCGACGTTGGCGCGCTGGATGCCCTGGAGGAAGTTGAAAGTCTTCAGTGTCGCCCCGTCGAGGTCCATCTCGACAACGGCGTAGTCCGGGTCGGAGAAACGCAGGAACCCCGAGGCGATCTCCGGGTCCGAGGTTCTGTGAGCAGGGATCCACTCGGTCGCGTCCGTCATGGTCACCGGGTTCACGTCGGTCGTGAGCGGCGCGCCGCCAAGCTTCGGTTTCCAGATGGGGATCACCGATACTGCGATGTTGCCGGACAGCCCGCTCGGGCGGGCGAGCTCGAGCTCGTAGACGAGCCCGAAGCGGCGGAGCAGCGGGGGGTGCTGGCCCAGGAGCGAGACGGCTTGGTGGAAGTCGAACTGCGGGACGCCAAGAGGCGGCGTGTTGTCGTAGGTTTGGCCTTTCGCCGGTGTCGTGAGCGGTTGGAGGAACAGGTACGCCTGTGTGAGGTCCGTCGCCGGGTCCGGTCCCGTCCCCGGTGGGATCGGGCCGCCCCTCTTCGGGAACATCGCCTTTACTGCTTCGATCCTGTCGTAGAGCTCCCGGCCGTCGAGTGGCAGGACGCCCAGGCTGACGTCGCTCGTCAGCAGCTGGAAGCTCGGCCAGTCCCCTACGGGCGCGGTGTTGGCGAGCGCCGCATAGGCGCTCTGGAAGAAATGGCGTACGAATGCGGCAGGGTAGCTGTAGAGCGGGGAGGAGGTCGGGCTCGAGTACTCGTAAGGCTCGACCGGAGTCGACGGGGGCAAGAGCGCCTCCCAGAGCGACAACGAGGGGGCCGCGCTTGCGATCTCGGCGTCGTAGGTGTCGGTCCCGATCTTGACCTTGAAATTGACCTTCGTGGCCGGCCAACGTTTCCAGTCGGGGAACTCCGTGAGTGTCGACACCGCGTTGTTGGTCGGGAACAGCTGAGGCCCGACGTGCACCGAGACCCGTAGCTTGCCGTTCGCGGCCTTCCCGTGGGGACAGGCCGTCCAGAGCACTCTTTGGGTCGTCATGCGAAGGCCTCGCAGTAGGTTGCCCAGTCCTTCTCCGTCAGGGCTTGTCGGAAATCGGGGTCACCGCTCCCACCGATCGTCTTTTGCATGGTGACGGTCACCGAGACGCTCACGAACAGCACGCTCACCGAGACCGAGATGCTCGCAGTGCCGTAGGCCTTGCCAGGGTCGAGATAGGTGAGCCCGAGGTAGAACTCCATCGAGATCGAGATGATCCCGAGCACGGAGAGATTGCCGTCCGCGCGGAGAAAACCGGTGAGCTGGACCTGCTCGGTCGGCACCGTCTGGAGCGAGAGGTAGACGCCGGCCATTATCGAAACGCCACCGCTCGCGACGCCGAGGTCGATCGACAGATCAGCACCGAACTCGAGGGAGACCTCGAGCAGCTCGATCCCGTCCGCCCCTATCGCGAGCGAGAAGAAGCCGCCGCCACCGAACAGCTCGATCGTGAGGATGAACGGGTTGTCCCGCGACGACAGGGCGAAGCGGACCCGCACCGGCGTTCCGTCGAAGGGGATGTTGACCCCGGCAGAAAGGGCGAGATTCTGGAGGGCGAAGACGCCGACTCCGACGTCTGGGAGGGCGAGGGAGTAGCTCGCGTTGACCCCGCCGTCGGTCACCGAGATCGACGGTCCGCCTAGCGAGCTCAGCAGGTCCTCGAGAGCGTTGATGAATGTGAGGGGACCGAGGAAGCTGACCGAGTTGATGTCCGGCTGGATCGAGGTCTTCGCCCCGGTCTTCGAATCGAAGGTGAACGAGTTGAACGTGATCCCGATGTACTGGTTTCCCGAGCCGAACAGGACCAGATCGAAGTTCGTGAGATCCCCGTGGATCGAGTACGTCGTCTGGCTCGGGTTGGCGATAGGCGTGTAGATCTCGGCGTGGATCGTCAGGGTCGCGTCGGCTTCAGGCTGGAAGTAACCGAGCGAATCGCTCTGCACCGCCGGGAGCCAGTCGATCTTGACCTCGAGAGCGGTGGGCGGCTTCGTGTCGTCGTTGTCCGGGTAGATCAAGGTGTCGGAGACTTGAGGGGCTTGTGCGTTGGAAGCGGTCTCGTCCGGGTCTACCTTCCGGATGATCTCGGCCACCGATATGGCGCCGAGCAGCTTGCCGGCAGCGCCCGAGGCCATGTTGAAGTACTTCGTCGGGTCGAATTTTCCAGCAATCAGGTCGCTGAGGTCACCACCGACAGGACCGAGGTCGCGGGCTATCCCGCTCACCTCGAAGTTGGGGGTGGCCATCCCGCCGACGAGGTTGGGCGGGAACGAGAGCCCAGGCGCGTTCTGCTTCACCGCGAGGTACACCTCGGTAACACCGGCTTGGAAGCCGTGGTCCAGGTAGTTCGAGGAGATCGACACGCTCGGGCTCGGGAGCGGTGTCGCGCCGGCGCCCACGATCTGTTCGGCCCCGGGCAGGCTCACCGCCGCCGAGTCGAGAGCGGGATAGATGTTGGCTCTACCGTTGTTGGCGACGAGAGCCGTGAGCCTGTAGGCGCTCACGTGCTGGGCGGTCGATCCCGGCGTTCCGCCGGCCGTGTCGGCGAAAGCGAAGAGCGACCCGCCGAACGACGGCGACCTCCGGCTCGGGTCGGCCGAGCCGTAGGAGGCAACGACTTTCCGAAGATTGGCGGTGTCTTGCGCGAACGTGGACGAGATCCAGATGACTCCGGTGGTGAAGTCGACGTTTCTTCCTTCCAGGTCCGTGCCGACGAACGAGAAGGGCACGTCTGTGCCACCGCTCCTCACCCAGATCACGTCGTCGGTCGAGTACTTGCCGACCTGGATGCCTGGATCGGTCACAGTCTCGAAGTCGATCGGCGGCGTGGCCACGGTCTTGACGAGAAGGCTCCGGATCGGGTTGCCCCGGCCGCCATTGGGTTCGTCAGCGTCGCCGGCGTAGGTGATCCGCGGCTCGGTCACGACGATGTACTGCTTTTGAACCAGGTAGGCGACGGCGTCGTGATTCGAGTCGACCTGTATCTCGCGATCGGTGATCGTGATCCTGACGGCGCGGTTGCCCCACGGGAGGAGGTAGCCGATGTTGACGACGCGGACGTAGCTGTCCCGGCCGATCGAGGCTCGGTGCCACCATGAGGCGAGGTCAACGGGCGAGTTGGGGCCCGGCGTCCACGATCCTCGGAGATTGACCGACGCGCCCAGAGCGGAGAGCAAGAGCAGGTCGACCTCCACCGGGCCCTCACCGGGCGAGGTGCCGGTGGTCAACGTCACGATGTCGATTCGGTCGTGCTCGTCGAGCGACATGAGCCACGGGTCGGAGGGGGGCGGAACACTGAACACGCCGTAGCTCGGGGCCCAGAACGCTTTGAGTTGCGGAATGGCCACTGGCGGTTCTAGGCCACCTGCACCAAGCCTGGTGTGCCACAGCTCCGTGATCTGCTTGAAGGCGACAGGACCAGTCGAGTGATGCCACGTGCCGTGCTCGAGCGGCGTGACCCAGAGCTGCCAGGGGACCTCGAGCGCGGTGTGCAGCGGATCTGGCGGAGCCGGTGTTCCGGATCTGGAGCTCGCGACGGGCACGAGCTCGGGCTTGGCTTGGGACCAGTCGAGCAGCCCCGCCATTGTGTAGGGAACCGCGGCCGTCCCCGCGAGCTCGAACGCGAGCCAGCTGAAGCCGGAGAGTGCGCCATTCATCGGCGGCGTAGGCCAGCTCGTCATGCTCGTCGAGTACGCCACGCACTGCTCGCCGAGGTGCTGGGGCGGGAAGATGACGACCATGTACATGGGCAGCTTGGGGTTCTCGGCGACGATCTCGGTCTGACCGTCAGTCACGACGGTCCTGGCGTTGTAGAACTCGAAGCCCAGGTAGACCATGTCGGTCGTCCGGATGGCTTGGAACACGAGGCTCGGCTTGGCTGTACCACCGAGCGCGGCACGCAACGCCTCCGGCAGCGATCGGCTATATGACTGGTATGACCGCATTGAGACCAGCGGGTACTTCGAGGAGGGAGCCGGGCGCGCGAGCATTCGCGGGCTTATGGCAGCGCCAGCGACAGCCCCTCCGATCAGCTTGAGCGCCGAGCGCCGGTCCATCTCGTTCCGAGGCCTGCTCACCGTCTCGCCACGCCTCCCAAGGCAAGGGCCCCTTTCGAAAGCCCACCCGTGAGGTCGAGTTTCGCGAGAGACGCGCACAGCGTCAAGGCCCCACACCTACTTGATGTCGTCCCGGGGCCACGACAACCTCTGGACTGCTCCTTGGGTCGTCGAGCTGGAACCAGCAGCGCAACCACTGACGTCAGGTCAGCGCGTCAGCACCCTGAATGCCCGGAAACCTCGCAGCGGTGTTCAAGGAATGTCGTTTGCCAGCGAGAAGGGACCACCTGACCGCTGGTTTTGCCAGTGGCATGGGACCACCCCCGTTGCCAGTCATGGGACCACCCTGAGCATCCACCAACACCGGCCGAAGACAGATTCGGCTGGGCCTGCGAAGCCATCGCGGAGGAGGCCCCATGGTGTTCAGGGAGGTAAGCGTGGTCCAGATCAAAGAGGCGCTCAGGCGCTGGCTCTTAGGCGAGGGTGAACGCCCCATCGCCCACGGGGTCGGTGTCGACCGCAAGACGGCGAGGCGCTACATCGCCGCTGCTTTAGAGCTCGGGATCGACCGCTCCGCTGGCGAGGGCCAGCTCACCGACGAGCTGATCGGCCAGGTGGCCGATAAGGTGCGCCCGCACCGTCCTGACGGCCACGGCGAGTCCTGGCGGAGCCTTCTCGCAGAAGAAGAGCCCATCAAGGCCTGGGTGAAACAGGACCTCACCGTTGTCAAGATCGGGATCCTGCTCGCCCGCCACGGCGTCGTCGTCCCGCGCCGCACCTTGGCTCGCTTCGCCGTCGCGCGCTGCGGGGCAGGTGGGAGGAAAGCCACGGTCCGCGTCGATGACCCGCCCCCTGGGATCGAGCTGAAGGTGGATTTCGGGCGACTCGGCCTCGTCCCTGAGGGCGAGAAGCGCCGGGTCTGTCACGGGCTCATCTTCACCGCGGTGTTCAGCCGCCATCAGTTCGTCTGGCCGACTTTCACTCAGACCACCGAAGACGTCATCTGCGGCTTCGAGGCCGCCTGGGCTTTCTTCGGCGGGGTGTTCCCGGTCGTAATTGCCGAAGATGTTCCGCGGAACATTTTCGGTGAGCAGGTAGGTCGGTGCCGCCTCGAAGCGGCGCAACATGGCGTCGACGCACGCCAATGTGGTGGGAAGGGTGCGGTCCCAGGTGGGGATCACCACCCGGAACCGGCTCCAGGCCACCCAGGCACAGAACAGACACGTCGGCCGTCCGCACACTTCGGGGCCCTTGGCCCAGTCGTACTGTGCCCACATCCCTGGTTCGGGCACCCACGGCCGGTAGGTGCGGCGGTGACCGAGGTCATAGGCCTCCTTGGCCGTGGCGACCGCACGGCGCATCGTGCGCTCGTCACCATCAAAGCCCATTGGGACAAGGTGGTTATCGTGCCTCACGTCCGCCGGCACCTTGCCGTGCGAGCGCTCCACCAGCTCCTCGATCTTCTCGAGGTACGGGTCGATGATCCTTGCCCGCGGCACCGGCTCGAACGGGTTCCCGCCGGCGTCCCGGACGGCCACGTACCGGGCCACGGTCTTCGGGTCGACTCCGGTCAGCTTGGCTGCGGCGTAGGCGCAGTGCGTGAGGTCGAAAGCTTCCAGTATCTCCATGACGTGCCTCCCAGGCTTGGTCATCGGCCCTCCGGTCGAGTTCTTGACGGCAATACGGATGCCATCGAGAACACCCGAGCGGAGGGCCGTGCTGGTGGATGATGCGGATTTCTGCTGTCCGCCGACGTGGAGTTCTGCTGTCCGTCAGCGTGGAGTTTGTTGTCCGCCTACATGGAGTATGAGCTGTCCGTGGTCACTTGGCAGCGGCAGCGATGGTCAGGCCCGGGATGGAGATTCGGTGCCAGTCCCGGCGTGCGAGGGCGCGCTGTAAGTCGATGGCCGTCGCCATCACCTCCGGCGTGATCGGAGCCGAATCCAAACCGCGACGTTCCTCGAGCACCGCCTCGTAGTCGCCGAGGCTCCGGGCGCTGTAAAGAACCTCGAGATCGACGGTTGCACAGGTCGCGATCAGTCCGTCTTCCATCAGTGGCCTCAGTCGACTGTTGAACGCGGCGAGAGGAAACCGGGCGAGAGCGCTCTTATCGGCGAGGTGGCGGGCGCTCAGCGCCACGCCCCGGTCATCACCTTCGAGTCGTCGAGGTCGAGACGGCCCATCGCCCCGAGTCGCTCGGCGTGGCTGCGTCGACGGGCGACGAGGACTACCGACTCCAGAGCGCGGTTCACAGTCTCTTTCATAGTGCGGGACTCGAGGATCGCCGATGCCTCCTGCAGCAATTCGTCGTCGATGTCCACCAGTCGCTTGCTCATACCTTGGCATATCCAAAGAGGCCAGCATGAATATACGCGGCCTCACCGGTCGCAGCCAAAGATCCCGCCGAGAGTTCGTGGCATGGAGGTGGAAGACAGACAGACAAGAAACCTCAGGTGGTCAACCAACCCCTGCCGGTGCCCTCCATCAGCACCTCTTCGGCCCCTTCGAGGAATCCTTCCCAGTACGGACCTTCAAAGTCGGAAGAGCCTTCAGCGCTCATGTGCTCCGTCGCAATAGTGACTATCTCCGAGGCGCCATCGGTTCGGCGTCCGAAGCTCTCCACAAAGCCGCGTAGCTCATTGGCAGTCGCGTAGTCGCGTGCCCATACGGTCCCCTCCATGTAGCCTCGGTGGCGTTCCTCGACCTCATGTTCGGTGGCTGAGGTATCCGGTCGAGAAGGCGCGGCCTGGTCGCTCTTCGCGACCTGAGCCTGGGCCGCTTCGCCTTGCGCCGCTCCGTTCTCTGTGTGTTGCTCTTGCAGGTATTCATGAATGGCGGTCGCGGCCTTGCGGCCTGCCCCCATTGCCAGGATCACGGTGGCGGCGCCGGTCACGATGTCGCCGCCGGCGAACAGGCCCTTGCGGCTCGTGGCGCCCGTTTCCGGGTCGGCGATGATGCACCCGTGAGAGTCGACCTCGAGGCCGCGGGTCGAATGCGGCACGAGCGGGTTCGGGTTCGTGCCGAGGGCTATGACGACGAGGTCGGCCTCGATAACGAACTCTGAACCCGGCACAGGTACCGGACGGCGGCGACCCGACTCGTCGGGTTCACCGAGCTCCGTGCGAATGCACTCCAGGCCCCGTACCCATCCGTTCTCGTCACCAAGGTAACGCTGGGGAAGCGTGAGCCAGTCGAAGATCACGCCCTCGTCGCGCGCCCGCTCGAAGTCCTCTGCTCGTGCACCTTTCTCCTTTTCCGAGCGGCGGTATACGATGTGGCCCTCCTCTGCGCCGAGGCGGATCGCGCACCTCACTCCATCCATCGCGGTGTCACCGGCACCGATCACTGCGGCTCGCCTCGGCCGATACACGGGCGTGTCGTACTCCGGGAACGCGTACGCTTTCATCAGGTTGACACGCGTCAGGAACTCGTTGGCCGAGTAGATGCCTTTCAGGTTCTCCCCGGGAATGTTCATGAAAATGGGCGAACCAGCACCTGTACCTACGAATATGGCCGAGTAGCCGAGCTCGTCCAAGAGCTGGTCGATGGTGACGGTCTTGCCGATGATCACGTCGCGTACGAACTCCACGCCGAGCGTCTTGAGGTGCTCGACGTCTTCGTCGACGATCTCCTTCGGTAGACGGTACTGAGGGATTCCGTAACGCAGCACACCGCCGAAGGCGTGCAGAGCCTCGAAGATCGAGACGGGGTAGCCGAGCTGAGCGAGGTCGCTGGCCACTGTGAGCCCAGCCGGACCGGATCCGACGATCGCGACCTTCTGCTCCCGCCACACCTGCGGTGCGGCGCTCTCGCCACCGTTGCCGTGCAAACGGACCCAGTCAGCAGCAAAGCGCTCCAACCGGCCTATTCCCACAGGATCCTGGTGGGGATACAGGACACAGCGGGCTTCGCACTGATGCTCGACGGGGCACACACGTCCGCAGATCGCCGGCAGCAGGTTGCGCCGGCGGATCGCGGCGGCGGCTCCATCAAAGTCCCCTATGGCTATGGCGCGAACGAATTCCCGTATCGGCACGTTGACAGGACACCCAAGCTCGCAGAGCGGTTCCTGGCAGTTGAGACAGCGCCGGGCCTCGGCGATCGCGCGCTCCACCGTATAGCCCTCGGCGACCTCGTCCCAAGTCCTCCGCCGCTCTTCAGGGTCTCGGACGGGCATCTCCGTCTTGTGTGGATACACGATGGGCATGTCGCCTACCTCTCCAGTCCCGACAGCTCGCAGGCAAGCTTCTCCTGCTCCTTGTAGGTCTTCAAACGATCGTCCGCCACGTCGAAGTCGACTTCGTGCGCGTCGAAGAAGGGGCCGTCCACGCAGGCAAAGAGCGACTTACCGCCGACGCTCACACGACAACCACCGCACATGCCCGTCCCGTCGACCATGAGCGGATCGAGCGAGACCATGGCGGGCAGGCCGCGCTTTCGCGTGGTAGTCGCGACAGCGCGCATCATCGGCATTGGGCCGACAGCGAAACAGTTCGTATACCCCGCTCCGGCATCCAGGAGCTCCTCCAGGCGGCCGGTGACGAAGCCGTGGTAGCCGACCGACCCGTCGTCGGTGCACACGTGCAGCTCGTCGCTCTCCTTGGACAGCAGTTCGGAGAGGATCACCAGAGAGCGTGTCCGAGCGCCGATGATGGACGAAACCCTCACCCCTCGCCTGCGTAGCTCGCGCGCCAACGGGAACAGCGCTCCCGTACCGAACCCGCCGCCGATGAGTACCGCGTGACCTTCATCGGGAAGCGGCACTGGGTCACCGAGCGGGCCGACGAAGTCCAGGAAATCGTCACCCAGGTCCAGAGCGTTGACGAGAGCGCTCGATCGACCGACCTCCTGGACGACGATCGTGACGGTGCCGGCTTCCCGGTCGAAGTCCGTGAGACTGATAGGGATCCGTTCGCCAGTCTCGGTGACCCGGACAATAACGAACTGGCCGGGAGCAGCGTTTCGTGCCACGAGCGGAGCGTGCACGACGAACAGCTTGGTGATCCCTGTCAAATCTTGCTTTTCGATGATCCGTGCAGTCGTGTCCATAGCCATCCCTTGTCAAAGGAGGGGGTTGTCATTCATCGCCTTGAGCCGCAGCCAGCGACGCTGGACCTCGGCCTCGATCACGGCGAGCGTCGCCTCGTTGCCGGCCCGGCAGAGGTGCTTCGTCTTCCCCATCAGCTTCAGCCAATCGGCAACGGGCGTCCGCCGCCCGATGGGCTCCGGGTCGTAGGTGATGTGTGTGATGCCGCGCTCGATCTCGTACAGAGGGAAGAAGCAGGAGTCCACTGCCGCCTGTGAAATCTCGACGCCTACTCGGTCCTCGACCTTCCAATTGAGCGGGCAGGTGATCAGCACCTTGCCGTAGACCGTGCCCACGTTATGTGAGTACCACTGCGCCTTGGCGGCCTTGGCGACGAGATCGTCCGGATAGCCCTCCACACCCGTGAAGACGTACGGGATGTTGGTGGCCGCCATGATCTGCGCGGTGTCCTTGTGGTGGAAGGCCTTGCCCTGCTCGCCGGGACCGACATGGCTTGTCGATGTCATGTGTCCGAGGGGCGTCGAGTAGCTGAGCTGGCTGCCGGTGTTCATGTAGCCCTCGTTGTCGTACTCGAGGATGATCATCCCGTGCACGCGAAGTGCGGCACCGATAGCCGCACCCATGCCGATGTCCATGCCGCCGTCCCCAGTGACCATCAGGAACGTGATGTCCGTGTCAGCGGGCAGCTCACCGCGGCGTACCCGCTCGTGGAACACCTCGACGAGACCACTAAGCGCGGCTGCGCCATTCTGGAACAGGTTGTGCAGGTATGTGACCCGGTGTGACGTAAATGGGTAACCGGTGCTGACGACCATTGCGCAGCCCGTCTGGTACAGCACGACGACGTCGCCCTCGATACCACGCAGGAACTGGTCGAGCGCCGGAAAGATGCCACAGCCGGGGCAGGCCCCGTGGCCCGGGGTGACTCGCTTGGGCTTGGTCGCGAGCTCCCAGTAGGGAGGCGCTTCCACGTCCAGCCGACCGTCCGGGCGTGGCCTGATCTTGAGCAGCCCGCTCGTCACCTCCTCACGAGTGAGCGGCGGCGTGCCGCTCAGTGGCCGCGACTTCTCGGGATCGCCCGGTTCCACGCCGTAGTAGTCAAACGGCACGTCTACGGTGCCGCTCTCGGCCGCTTGCAGCGTGAGGCGGAAGAACGCCTCGGCGTCCTCCGCATAGAAGTCACGGCCACCGAGACCGTAGACACGGCTCAGGCAGAGGGTGTGGTTCTCCGGGTCGTCCTTGAGAGCGGACTTCACCTCGTGTGTGATGTTGGCGCCGTGTGCTCCATAGGAGCTGGCGCGCTCTCCGATGAGAACTGCCTTCACGCCTCGCAGGGCGTCACGGATGGTGTCTGCGGGGAAGGGCCTGATCAGGTTGGGGCTGAGCACACCGGCTCGGATTCCCTGGGCTCGGAGCCGGTCGACCACGTCCTTTGCAGTCTCCGCCGCCGAGTTGATCAGGAGAACGGCCACCTCGGCGTCCTCCATACGATAGAGGTCGACCGGGTCATAGCGCCGGCCGCTCAAGGCCTCGTATTCAGCGACAACGCCGGGGATCGCTGCCATCGCGGCGTCCATCGCCCGCTCGAGCTGGTACTTGTTGTTGATCAGATCGGGGTCGTTCATGTACGGACCGATCGTCACCGGGTGCCGCGGGTCGAGCGCCCTCACCGGCTCGGTCATCGGTCCCAGCCAGTCCTGAACCGTGGAGTCCTCCGCAAAGGTAAAAACTCGGCGCTTTTGGTGGCTCGTGAAGAAACCGTCGAAAGCCACGATCGCCGGTAAGCGGACGTCGGCCCGCTCGGCGACACGCAGGGCGATGAGGTTCAGGTCGTAGACGGCCTGTGAGTCGCGAGCCATGAAGATCAGCCAACCCGTGTTCAGGGCGAAGTACACATCCGAGTGATCGCCGCGGATGTCAAGGGGCCCGCTCACCGTCCGGGTCGCGAGGTCGAGCAGCATCGGATAGCGCGACCCCGACTGCACGGGTAGCTCCTCGAGCTGGTACAGCAGGCCCTGCGAGCTCGTCGCGTTGAAGACGCGGCCGCCCCCTGCCGCGGCCCCGAAGCAGATCCCTCCTGCCGAGTGCTCGCCATCGGCGGCCACCATCACGATGTCGTGCTCGCCGGCGGCCTTCATCTCGTCAACCAGTTCGGCAACCTCTGTCGAGGGCGTGATCGGGAAGTAGCCCATCAGGTGGAAGTTGATCTGCTTGGCGGAGATCGCAGCCATCTCGTTGCCGGTGCGAAACCCGACAACCTGGGAGGGCCCGGTAATCGGCTCCAGTGTGGGCGTTGCGACGACCATCACGCAGCTCCCTTCTTGGTCTCGAGCCAGGCGAAGAGCGGGACTCGATGCTCCTCCGCCCAGCCGTCTTCTTCGCGAATCTCGGTGAGCGAGCCCGTCGGGCAGGCGTCAACGCACTTCAAACAGCCCTTGCAATAGTGGTAGTCAATTCCGAGCAGTCGCACTGCGGGCTCGTTGTCGGGGTCGTGAGTCCACGCGAAACAGAGATCAGGACAGACGATGTCGCAGATCCCGCAGTGGACGCACGTGGCCGCGTCGTAATCGGGCAGGAAGCCTTGCCGCGACGTGGTCAGGTTCTTGCGGATGTTGTTGCCCGCGTCGAGGATCGCACCGCCGATCGTCGCGTCGAGGTAGCCGAACGCAGGCGCGGCCCGTTGCACCGGCCGCCCGGGGTCGCCGGGAGCGGCAGGCCAAGTCATGCTCCGCAGCTCGCTATAGCCGCGGTCAAAGGTGCGAAGGTTGGCCTCCACCAAGGAGGCGTACCGGGCCGACAGGCTCTGACGGATCGATTCCTTCACCGCCTCGGGGTCGAGGAAGGGACATGCTCGGGCGACGGCGCCAAGCATGGCCGTGTTTATGCGCGTCTTCTCCTCGAGCGCGATGCCGAGGGCATCGACCACGGCTACCGTTCCGGAGCGCATACCGAGCAGGTCCCGAATCTCTTCGGGAGACTTGCGACTGTTCATGATCAGGATGCCTGTCGCGGGCAAGCCGGCGACGACGTCGAGTGAGCCCACCAGGGCTTCATGGAAGACAGCAACCACCTGAGGGCTCTCGATCGGGCTGCTCGTCCGCACCTCTCGATCACCCGGGCAGATACGGACGAAGGACTTTACAGGCGTGCCCTTCTTCTCTGAGCCATACGAGGAGAAGTGCGCGCCATTGAAGCCCTGCCGCAAGACACAGGCCTCGGCGAGGATCCGACCGGCGAGGTGGGCACCAAGCCCGCCGATCGACTCGAAGCGGACACCGAAAAAGCCGTCGTCACCGACAACGGGCAGCTGACTTTGCCCGGGGTCCACACCACTACCAGTCACGACCGCCGACATACGCGCCTCCGCGATTCGAGCACCAACCCTCTTGCTTGGGCGTCTAGCTTGGATAACTCCCCAGTATTCGTGCCCAGTTTGATGTTGCGCCCGATTTGCGACCGTGTGTAGGGCCTAAAGTCCCGGGCTGAACGACTTCCTTCTTCGCAAGAACGCGTCGCCCTACTGCAACAAGCGCGTGCTGATGACCCCGTCGTCGGACGAGGCTGCGGTAACGCTCACCGAGGAACGTCTCGGTGCTCGCAGCCGCTGCCGCGGCCTCGCCGAGTGCATCTTTCGGTACAGGCCTACGGTCAGAGAGCCTTGACCGCGGCTACGACCTTGGTCAGGGAGTCCTTGGCGTCACCGAACAGCAACGTGGTCTTCGGGTCGAAGAGAAGCTCGTTGTCGATGCCGGCGAAGCCTGGACGCATCGAGCGCTTCATGAACACGATGTTGCGGGCTTCGTCGACCGCAAGGATCGGCATGCCGTAGATGGGGCTGTCCGGGTTGTTCTTGGCTGCCGGGTTGACGACGTCGTTGGCTCCGACCACCAGCGCCACGTCGGCGGACTGGAACTCCGGGTTTGCCTCGTCCATCTCCTTCAACTGCTCGTAAGGGACGTTGGCCTCCGCCAACAGGACGTTCATGTGACCCGGCATGCGGCCCGCGACGGGGTGGATGGCGTAGATGACCTGGACCCCGCGCGACTCGAGCAGGTCGGCGAGCTCGCGGATCGTGTGCTGAGCCTGTGCGACGGCCAGCCCGTAGCCGGGGACGACGATCACCTTGTTCGCATACGCGAGCAGGATGGCGACGTCTTCGGCACTCGCGGACCGGACGCTGCGGGTCGTGTCGCCCTCGGCACCGCCGGTGGCCGTGATGACCGAGCCGAAGGCGCTGAACAAGATGTTCGGGAGCGACCGTCCCATCGCCCGGCTCATCATCTGGGTGAGGAGCGTGCCCGAGGCGCCGACGAGCGTGCCCGCGACGACGAGCACGACCGAGTGCAGCACGAAGCCGCTCGCCGCGACGGCGAGACCGGTGAACGAGTTCAACAGCGAGATGAGGACGGGCACATCTGCCCCGCCCACCGGCAGTACGAAGGCCACGCCGAAGGCCAGCGCCAGCACGAGCACTATCGCAACGAGCCAGTTGAACGAGCTGACACAGACCGTGACGCCGAGGGCGAGGATGGCAACACCGATGATGCCGTTCAAGATCTGCTGGCCGGGGTAGGTGACGGGCCTGCCGGTCATGAGCTCTTGGAGCTTTGCGAAGGCGATGCAGCTGCCGGAGAACGAGACACAGCCGATGACCACGCCCAGGAGGACCTCGACGACCTCGTAGACCGCAAGCGAGCCGGCCGGGGCCCTGAGGAAGGTCGCGAGGGCGATCAGCGCCGCCGCGCCTCCGCCGACCCCGTTGAAGGCCGCGACCATCTGCGGCATCGCGGTCATCTTCACCAGGCGCGCGGCGGGGACCGCGATGACCGCCCCGATCAGCATCGCCCCGACGATCAAAAGGAAGTGGGTGAGCCCGTTGGTCGCGAAGGTGATCGCGATGGCGAGGGTCATGCCGCCGGCGCCGAGGAGGTTCCCGTAGCGGGCGGTCTTCGGCCCCGTAAGGCCGCGCAGCGCGAAGATGAAGCAGACCGCCGCGATCAGGTCAGCGAGGCGGATGCCCGTCCCGAGGCTCACTTCGGGCTCCCTTCGGTGCTAGGCGCAAGAGCGCCGGCCGGCTCGGCTGCGACTTTGGCCGGCTTGCGGACCTTGAACATCTCGAGCATCCGGTCGGTGACGACGAACCCGCCGACGACGTTCAAGGTGGCCAGCACCACCGCGACGAAGCCGAGCACCATCTGGGCCGTGCCGCTCGCCGTGCCCAGCACGAGCATGGCGCCGACGAGCACGACGCCGTGGATCGCGTTCGTGCCCGACATCAACGGTGTGTGCAGGGTGCTCGGCACCTTGGCGATCACCTCGAAGCCCACGAACGCCGAAAGCACGAATACGGTTATGAGCGAGAGGATGTCCCCGCCGTTCATTGCGTCCCTCCTTCGAGCAGGTCGGCGGTGGGGGCGTGGCGGACCTCGCCCCCGTGGGTGACACAGGTGCCGGCGACGATCTCGTCGTTGAAGTCCGGGGCGAACTCTCCGGCTTTGACGACGAGTGTCAGGAACTCGGCGATGTTGCGCGAGTAGAGGAAGCTCGCGTGCAGGGGCATCGAGCTCGGGAGGTTCTTCACGCCGATGATGGCGACGCCGCCCTCGTCGCGGTTCTCCCCGGGCTGGCTGAGCTCGCAGTTGCCGCCCGTCTCGGCTGCAAGGTCGACGATGACGCTGCCCAGGGTCATCTGGTGCACCATCTCGGCGGTGACGAGCACCGGTGCGCGGCGCCCGGGGATCGCCGCGGTGGTGATGACGACGTCGGCAAGGGCGACCTCTTTGCCGATGAGCTCACGCTGGCGGCGCAGGAAGTCCTCGGACTGCTCTCTGGCGTAGCCGCCTTCGCCCTCCTGGGCCTCGAGGTCAAGCTCGACGAAGGTGGCGCCGAGGCTCTTCACCTCTGTGCGCGCCGCGGTGCGCACGTCGTAGGCGCGGACATTGGCACCGAGCCGTCGGGCGGTCGCGATGGCCTGGAGCCCGGCAACACCGGCACCGAGCACCAGCACCTTGGCGGGCGGCACCGTGCCGGCCGCTGTCATGTAGAGGGGGAAGAACTTCGGGAGCTGCTCGGCTGCCAGCAGCACTGCCCGGTAGCCCGAGACCAGCGCTTGGGACGAGAGCACGTCCATCGACTGCGCCCGGGTGATCCTGGGCAGAAGGTCCAGGCTGAACGCCGAGATCCGGCGCTCCCTAAGCGCACGGATGAGGTCGAGGTTCGCCGCGGGCTGGAGGTAGCTCACGACGCCGGAGCCCTCGCCCATAAGGCCGACCTCTTGCAGGCTCAACGGCTGCACCTTGCAGATGAAGCCCGACGTGCGAAACAGCGTCGGGGCGTCCACCAGGGTGACACCTGCTGATGTGTAGGCCTCGTCGGCAAGCAGTGAGGAGATGCCGGCGCCGGCCTGCATCGCGACATCCGCGCCTAGGGCAGTGATCCTTGGGACGACGCTGGGGACGAGCGCAACCCGACGCTCGCCGGGCGTGGTCTCGCTCGGTATTCCCAATCGCATGAGTTCGGTCTAGCAAACGCGGATGGTCCCGGTCTAAACCGAATAGAGCCTCGATCGGCGAGCACGAGCATGCTGGGACCCATCGAGCCAAAGAGCTCACCAACGAGCCGCTCTTCGGCGATGTCGTAGCCTCCGAGAGCAACGTCGACTACGACGTGGGTCCCGCACTCGCCAAGCCCGACGGCACGCAACTGGGGGAACGCGCCAGTCCCCTCGCCCAGAGCTCGACCGACCGAAGGAGGTGTTGTCGGCCTCGGTGTCCGCGAGGTCAACCGTCGTACCGTCGATGGCCATCAGGCGCCAGTCCCTGTAGAAGGCGCCACGGGTTCGCGGGCTCGCGACCGGTGAAGCGACCGACTCGAACAGCGCTCGCAAGGGCTCGGGACCAAGGCGAGCGCGCGCCTTGAACAATGCTGCCTTGGTTGGCACACGCCACGGGCGAGCCCAACCCTCAGCCCACGAGAGACCCTCGACGGGCATTCGTATGACTTCTTCATACGAACACTGGCTGAACAACGCCAGTCCGAGGACGTAGTACACGACGACTCGGGCGGGCAGCAGGCGCTGCCGCTGCTCGGTGCGCCCCGAGTCGGTCAAGATCTTGTCGACCAGCTCGGGCGGGAAGACCCGGGTGAGGACACCGCTCGAGATGTGGTCAGAGAGCCGCTTATCTGTCTCCGACTTGGCCCAACCCGCCCGAGGCACGACTGAAGAATGACAAGGTTGTCATTTTAAGCTAACGGTATTGGATTCGAGAGCGGAGCGTTCGGTCGCCGAAGTCAGCACCTCGGCGACCGGAGCCGGACGTGCGATCACGTAGCCCTGTACGAGATCCACACCGAGCTCCTTCAGGATCTCAAGAGTGGCGGCATCTTCCGCACCTTCTCCGACGGTCTGCATCGAGAAGGCCTTGGCGAGGTTCACGACCGCCGAGACGACGTGACGGCTGGAAGCCTCCTGCGACAGGTCACGGATGAATTCCCGGTCGATCTTGATGTACGAGACGGGGAGCCGTTTCAAATACGCGAAACCGCCGTAACCCGAGCCGAAGTCGTCAAGGGCGACCTTGCACCCGAGGTCGTTGAGGCCCTGGACGAACGCCTCCGCTGCTGCCGTGTCTCTCAGGAGTGCTGTCTCGGTGATCTCGCACACCACGGACCCAGGCGGTGCTCCGTGAGTCTCGAAGGCGTTGCGCACGATCGTGAGCATGTTGGGGTCCACCACGGACTTGGCCGAGAGGTTGAACTCCACGGGAAAGCCCCTGGCTGCCAGACGGGCCGTCTCGTTCACCACCCAGCGGTCGATCTCGGTGATCAGCCCGAATTCCTCAGCTGTCGGGAGGAAGCGATCCGGAAGCACGATCTCGTCGTCGGGGCTCAACATTCTGATCAGCAGTTCGTGCTGAACAACTGAGTTCGTGTTGAGGTCAACGATCGGCTGCGCGTAGAGGACGAAGCGGTCCTGGTCGAGCGCATCGCGGATGCGCCCCACCCAGTTGAGCTTCTCGAGCTCGCGTTCGACTCGGAGCCGCTCGGCCGCTCGCTCGGTGATGTCGTCGAAGACGATCACCGAACCGCTGATCTGGCCCCTCCGCAACGGGGAAGCGCTGTATGCGACAGGAAACATAGTCCCGTCGCGACGGGTGAACATGTCGTAGTCGACATGAAGTGTCTCGTCGCACTCCCAAACCTGGCGCAGGGGGCAATCCGCCCCCGGGTACGGGGACCCGTCAGCCCGCTGGGAATGGTAGGTAGCGTGGGCGAACTTGCCGAGCAACTCGTCAGCCTCCCAGCCGAGAAGTCTTTCAGCGGCAGCGTTGACAAAGGTCACCTTGCCCTCGCGCTCGGTTGCGATCATTCCCTCGGCCATATTGTCGGTGATCGCCGACAGGAACTGACGGGAGTGCTCGATCTCTTCCTGGACCGCCTTCTGCTCGGTGATGTCTTGGCAGGTGCCGACGATGCGCACAGGTTCGCCGTCGCTGTCACGGATGGTTTCAGTGCGCGTGCGGACGAAGCGGACCTCCCCATCGGGCCGAACGATGCGGTGCTCCACTTCGGCGGTTCCGCTGGTCGTGGAGCCGTTGATCGTCTGCTCCACGACCCGGCGCTCTTCTGCCTGCGTGAGTAGGAGAAACGCCTCGTAGTTGCCACTCCACTCTGCGGGGGTGATCCCGTAGATCGCGAACATCTCCTCTGCCATGAAGTCGACTCGCCCAGTGGCGAGGTCCCATTCCCAGTGGCCCACGTGGGCGATGCGTTCCGCTTCTCGGAGGAGTGCTTCGTGGTGAGCGAGGAGGTCAGCGTCGCGAGCGAGACGGTCGGCGTCGCGCAACCGCCCGATGCCGTACGCGAGATCATCAGCCAGTTCGAGCAATATCGCGACTTCATCCGGGTCGAAGGCGCCTGGCTCGCCGGCATAGATGCTGAGCGCCCCGATCGCGTCGTTACCGACAACGAGCGGCAACGCACACAAGGTGCGCAGGCCGTGGTTGTCGGCTGCCGCCCGCCACCTGAACCTCTTTGACCGATGTATGTCTTTCAGCACTTGTACCGTCTGGCTTCGGATGGCCGTACCGGTCGGGCCACGCCCCAGGTCGTCATTGCCCCAACTGAAGTAGAGACCGTTCAGGTACTCTGTGCGGCCCGCCGAGGCGACCGGCCTCACGGTGTGCGCCTCATCGTGTTCGACGTAGCCGACCCATGCCAGCAGGTACCCACCTGAGGCGACGATGGTCTGACAGGTGTCGGCGAGCAGGGCGTCCTCCTCGGCGCCGCGTACCAAGACCTGGTTGCCTTGGCCCAAAGTGCGCAGTGCCCGCGACATGTTCGTCTGTTCGGTAACGTCACGGGCGTTCACCACGATCCCATTGACGACTGGGTCGTTCAAGCGGTTAGTAGCCGTTGCTTCGACGACTCTCCAATCGCCTGATGCCGTCCTGAACCGGAACACGGCGGGCGGGGCAGTCCCCTCTCGGCGAATTGCCGCAAAGAACCGCTCTTTAGTCGCGTCGAGATCGTCGGGGTGAAGCAGTTCGAACAAACTCCGCCCGAGATGCTCACCGGGGACGTAGCCGAGCGTGCGTTCAGTGGCCGGGTTGGTGTAGAGCACCCTGGCCTGGTCGTCGACGACGGCGATCAGATCGCTCGAGTGCTCCAGCAGCACGGTAAGCCACCTCTCGCGCTCTACTAGTGCCTGGAGGGAAGCCTCCTGGGAGGTCATGTCGGACACGGGGTGATGGTCGCCAAGGATGCTTTCACGAGTCACAAGCACCTCGCGTCTTCCGACTCTCTCTGACCTGGTCGGGGCTCTCTCGGTGGACTGAGAGCGGGAAGTGATTCCTTCGTTCCCTCAGCGCTCCTGACTTTGAAGACCGTTTGATTACACCCACAATATCGGCAGAATGGCGTGTTGCGATCAAACGCTGCCGGCGATTACGAGCCCGTCGTCGAAACCAGCACTTCTGCGACCGGCGCGGGACGTGCGATCACGTAGCCCTGAACGAGATCCACACCGAGCTGCTTCAGGATCTCGACAGTGGCGTCGTCCTCCGCACCTTTTCCGACAGTCTTCATGGAGAAGGCCTTGGCCAGATCCACGACCGCCGACACGACGTGGCGGCTTGAGGCTTCCTGCGGCAGGTCGCGGATGAATTCCCGGTCGATCTTGAGGTACGAGACAGGGAGACTTTTCAAATGGGCGAAGCCGCTGTACCCGGAGCCGAAGTCGTCAAGGGCCACCTTGCACCCGAGGGCGCTGAGGCCCTGGACGAATGCCTCCGCGATCGCGGTGTCTCGTAGGAGTGCCGTCTCGGTGATCTCGCACACCACGGACTCCGGCGGTGCTCCGTGAGTCTCGAAGGCGTTGCGCACGATCGTGAGCATGTTGGGGTCCACCAGGGACTTGGCCGAAATGTTGAACTCCACGAAGTAACCCTGGGCTGCCAGGCGGGCCGTCTCGCCAATGAGCCACCGATCGATCTCGGAGATCAGCCCGAACTCTTCAGCTGTCGGGAGGAAGCGATCGGGAAGCACGATCTCGCCATCGGGGCTGACCATCCTGATGAGCAGTTCGTGCTGAACGAATGAGTTCGTCTTGAGGCCCATGATCGGCTGGGCGTAAAGGACGAAGCGGTCCTGGTCCAGCGCATCGCGGATGCGCCCCACCCAGTTGAGCTTCTCGATCTCGCGTTCGACTCGGAGCCGCTCGGCCGCTCGCTCGGTGATGTCGTCGAAGACCATGACCGCACCACCGACCTGATCTGTATGCGACGGCGAAAGGCTGTAGGAGACGGGAACCATTGTCCCGTCGCGGCGGATGAAGGTGTCGTAGTCGACTTGAAGCGTCTCGCCGCGCTGCCAAGCTTTGGTTATCGGACACTCCTCCACCGGGTAGGGGGACCCGTCAGCCCGCCGGAAGTGGTAGGTGCCATGCGCAGACTTGCCGAGCATCTCGTCAGCTCTCCATCCGAGGAGCCGCTCGGCAGCAGCGTTGATGAAGGTCACCTTGCCCTCGTTGTCGGTAGCGATCATCCCCTCGGCCATATTGTCGGTGATGGCCGACAGGAACCGACGGGCGTGCTCGATCTCCTGCTGGACCTCCTTCTGCTCGGTGACGTCGACGAACACGGCCCCCACCCCGATGATCTCGCCCTGTACGCGGACTGGGTAAAGGCTCTCCAGCCAATAGTGGATCCGGCCCGGGTCCTCCGCTGTCTCGGAGGCAACTTCCACGTTGAGCATGGGCTCACCGCTGGTCAGGACGCCTCGGTAGGAGGGCTCGAGCTGTGGCCAGAACTGCGGGATGACCTCGGCCATTGTCCGGCCGAGGTGGTCTTGCACCGCAGACGCCGTTGATCGCGGCGGCCTTTTCGTTGACTCGTACGAAGCGGAAGTCCGGATCGACGAAGGAGAACCCGACGGGGGCGGTGGACTGCAGCGTGTCGAGGATGCTGAGGGTCTCGGCGGCCTCCTGTTCGGCTTGGCGCGTCGCCTCTGTCAGTCGAGACCTCTCGGTGCGGTCGTGGGCTATCGAGGAAACCCCGACGACCGAGCCGTCGGGACCGAGAACCGGTGACACCGTGATGGTCACCTGAACCCGGGTGCCGTCCTTTCGCAAACGCTCCGAATCGAAGTGCCGAACAGTCAGCCCCTCGCGGACCGGACCCAACAGGCCGGTCCACTCTCCAGCTCGTTCCTCCGGGAAAAGGGGCAGCAGGCTCTTGCCGATCATCTCGGCCGCTTTGTAACCGTAGAGGCGCTCGGCGGCGGCGTTCCAGGACAGCACCACTCCGTCGATTGTCTCGCCGATTATGGCGTCGTCCGCCGAGGCGACCAAAGCGGCCAGGAACTGCTCGGGCTGAAGATCACCACTGTGCTGAATGTCCAGAATCTAACCTCAGAAGGGACATCAGGGCGCACGGGCACTGGCTAGGACCTGCTCGGATCTGTCGAACAGCAAGACTCAGGCCCTCGAGCGCGCCTTACCGTCCAAGTACTTCTTGATCGCGGTGAACTGGCTGGCGCCGTCAAGGCCGGCCTCCGCGAGCACCACATCCGCCTTGCCACTGCCGAGATAGTGCCCACGGTGGAAGGGATGGAGAGTCGCCTCGCGGCCGGCGTCAGAACGCACCCAGCGATACAGCGTGGGCAGAGTGAAGCCGGTGACCCCGATGGCGTCGCGTGCGTGCGCCTCTGGAAAGAGCTCATGGCGACGCTCGAGCGGCAGCGCGTCGAACAGTTCGGCACTGGCCACGTAATAGACCCGGGGGTCGATTCCGTCGTTGTCGAGCAGGGGCAACGTCTCGGTCACGAAGGCGTAGGTCACGGCGCTCTCCTGCAGCACGATCGTCACATCGCCGGTGCCGCGCGGACGGCGAAGCAGGTAGACGCCCGTTGTCGCTTCCTCCGGCGCCGCGAGACCGAGCGCGACTCGGTCGAGAACCTTCACCTCCGGCCGGGTGACGAACGGCGCGATGAGCGCCGGCCGTTGCGAAAGCGCGGTCGCCAGCAAGGGCCATATCTCCTGTGGCTCCCATGGCGTAAGGGTGACCGCCGCGCCGGCCGGGAAGTTCTCCTGCAGGAGCTGTAGCGCCTGCGGGTCTGCGTGCGTCGGGCCGTCCTCACCGGTCGCAAGGCCGGCATGACCGCAGATCAGGATCAGCGATCCGTAAGGCTCGCCGGCTGAAGCGAGCCGCGCCTCGGCCCCGATGGCGTGCAGCCGGGCGGCGATATGACCGAGTGGCGCCATGAAGGCCCCGTAGGAAGATCCCACGCCGATGGCATGGCCATAGGCCGAGACGCCCGAAAGCACGCCAGCGATGGCATCCTCGCAGATGCCGCCGATCGCGAGCAGTCGCGCCTCGGGGTTTGTGCCGGCGTTCCAGTAGCCGGGGGCGAAGCCCGCCGCGATCGCCGCCACGCTGGTCGAGCCGAGCAGATCGGCGGACGCCGTGAGCAAGGAGCCGCCTGACGCCTTGTTGAACAGCGCCAACGAGCGACCGAGGGCCTCGCGCAGTGTCGTCCTCGCGCCAGGCTCAAGACGCAGCTGTTCGGGGATGTCGGTCGCTGCCCGGGCAGCGAGCTCGTAGACAGCTGCGACCCGAGGCGCTGCCGGGCGCACAGATCGGCTGTGCCGGTCCAGCCGTTCGCGGGCGGCGGTGAGCTTCGCAGCCAGTACCTGCAGCACCGGCTGGTCCTGCTCAAGACGGCGGCGCACGATTTGCAGCGCCTCCCAGAAGCACTCCTCTCGCACTTGGTCGCCGCCGGGCCCAGCACAGGGGGGATTGGCAAGGTCGCAGGTCGGCAAGGTCGCCTCGGACTCTTCGATCAGCTCGGTCAGGCTTTGGTGAAAGCCGGCAGAGCAGAGCTTGTGCCCAGCGCCATGCGAAGCCCGGCCTTCGACGCCGTACTTCCAACCTTTGTGCGTCCGATAGATCACCGCGGTGGGCTGGCCGTTGTCGAGTTCCGGCACGTGGCGTTGGGCGGCCACGATCTGTTGAAAGTCGTGGCCGTCTGAGACTTGCACGACGTTCCAGTCGTGCAGATAGAAAAGCTCACCCGGTTCCCACTGGACGTAGTCGCCGGGCACTTCGCCCTCGCGGCAGACGTGGTCGCTGTCGATCGAGGCCTGGTTGAAGTCGAGGTGTACCACGACGTTGCCGAGCGATGCCGTGCCGGCAGCTGCCAGAGCCTCGCTCACGCGTCCCGGCGTGAGCCCGCCCTCGCCTTCGGAGATGTGGATGCGCGGGCAGTTCTCCCCGAAGCGGTCACGTGCCGCGATAGCCAAGCCGATCGAGCTTGCGAGCCCGACACCCGAAGCGCCGGTTGCAAGACGTACGAAAGGCGTCGCCGGCGTTGGGTGACCGTCCAAGGCCCGGGAGTGCAATGCCGCAAACAGCGGCATCGCTGTGCTCGGGTTGCGGCGAAAGCCGAGAAGGTCTTCGAGGCGCAGGCGGTCGCGGTCGTCGCCGGGCAGCAGCTCAGGCGCGGCCAGCCGCGCAATCTCGTCGCGAAGCGCCCACATCGCGTATAGGCCCATCGCCTTGTGGCCGGCCGCGTACGACAGGACATCGGCGTCCTGGCGATCGGGCGCGGCGAGGTCATAGTCGAGGCCGTCGAACACGATCCCGGCCACGAACCGCCCCGACGAGATGGAACCGCCGGGATGGCCCGAGGTCGGCACGTAGTTGTAGAGCAGGGCGCACAGTGAGCGGTAGAGCATGTCGAAGGTCTCGAACGCGGCAAGCTCGGCTGCCGCGAGCGGACCTTGGCCTTGTGCCATCGCCTCAGCGGCAGGCACACGGACCGCACGCCTAGACATCACTTCGTCCTCCTGCGAGATACACCTTTAGGCGCCCGAGTCCCTCGACGATCTGCTCGGTGTCGATGCCCGAGTAGGCGAACCGCAGGTACTGCTCGGCCTCGCCTGGCTGAGGCCGGCCGAAATGGACGCGTGAACACGCCGACACACCGGTCTCGTGGAGCACGGCGCGCCGGAAGTCCTCGACATCGGTGAACCCCTTGTTCGCCATGGCGCGAGTGACGTTGGGGAACAGGTAGAAGGTCACGTTCGGCGTGTAGCAGGAGATACCCGGTGACTCGTTCAAGATCCTGGCGGCGGCGTCCCGCCGCTCGCGCAGAATCGAGATGATCTGGCGCGGACCGCTCTGGTCGCCGGTAAGGCCCTCGAGGACGCCGTACTGGATGAAGTGGTTGGGACAGGACTCGTCGTTGGTGTTGAGCTTGGCAATCACCTCGATGACCTCTCGCGGCCCGATGGCAGCGCCCAGGCGCCAGCCGGTCATGGCGAACTTCTTGGAGAACGTATAGAGGATGACGCTGCGCTCGGCCATGCCCGGCAGCGACGCCAGCGAGGCGCTGGCACCGGAGTAGCGGATGTCGAAGTAGGCCTCGTCGCAGAGCACCGTGAGGTCGTGCCGCAGGGCGAGCTCGGCAAGTCGCTCGAGCTCCGCCGCCGAGCACTCTGCGGCCATGGGGTTCTGGAGGTCGTTCACGATGAGCAGACGGGTCTGCGGTGTTATGGCAGCCTCGAGGGCGTCCAGGTCGATGACAAAGCCGTGCTCACCTTCGAGGTAGCCGTAGGGCACGGCGACGCCGCCGTGGAACTCGATCTGCGACTCGTATATCGGGTAGCCCGGGTTCGGGTAGAGCACCTCGTCACCGGGATTCATGAGGGCAAGGATGAACTTGCCGATGACAGGCTTGCCCCCCATCTCGATGGCGACGTTCTCCGCGCTGTAGCTGAGTCCATGCGAGGCGCTCACGTCGGCGGCCAGGGCAGCGCGCAGCGCCGGAATGCCTGCGTTCGGGCAGTACCCGGTCTTGCCGTCCCTGATCGCCTTGAACGACGCCTCCACGACGTTGCTCGGCGTCGGGATGTTCAGGTCGCCCAGGTGGAAGGGATACACGTGGTGACCCTGGGCAGCAAAGACGGCCGCCTCGGCCGACACGGCGAAGGCGGTCTCGGTCCCGAGACGGGCTATGCGCTCAGCAATCCTGGATCCGCCTCGGCCCGCCGACTCGCTGTTCTTCCTAACGGCCGACTCTGGCTCTTCTGTTCTTCTTTGACCGGAATCCATCTTGTCCTCCATCTGTCGGCCTGTGCTCCGTCTGTCGGCTGACACCACACCATGTCTCTGCTGGGTCCGCCGTACCGCGGTACCCGGCTCGACCTGTGTTTTGTCAACGCTGACCACATCCGGGCGCGCCACTCGAGAGCATCGTCACTTTGGTACTGAGGCTACCTGTCCTTGTCCAGAGCGCGCCGCCGGGCGCTCAAAGTCCGCGCAACTCGGGACAAGCCGACGGTTCTTGTCGTTGCTCAACTCGACGAGCCGTACTGGATCGGTACCTGGAGCACCTGTGACCGTTCCCACTTACCTTGGCTGGCCTCCAGCGTGTAGTCCGTCAACACCGAGTCTCTTGGCACAAGCGCGTCAACCTGGCCATCGGGTGTGAACGCAACAGTTCCGGTACCGTCCGGGACGGTTGGCAGCTGCGCCCACGAGCTGTTGGACGTCGCCTGCACCTCGACGCGTTCCGAGGTCCCGCTCGAAACGGCGACGAAGACACCGCCGCCGGAGGATGATGTCCCGGAGGAGAGCACCTGCACGGACTTCGGGACGATGAGCGCGCCCGAGACCGCCCAGTGAGACTGACCCGGCAAGAGCCGCGCCGCGAACAGCGCCGTGTGCGAGCGCGTGCCGGCGGCGATGATCGCGCAGACGATCCCGCTCGAAGACGTAAGGCGAACGACCTGCGTCGTCGCGTGGCTCATCGAGGCCGGAAGCCGAGGAGCGAAGGATCGCCAAGTCCCGTCGGCGTGCTCGAAGATCCCGACGTTTCCGGGGTGCGAACAGGTCGCCCCGACGATCGGCAGACCTCCCGACGCGAAGGAAGCAGCCGTCAAGCCTGCCACTGCGCAGCGCCGGGAGAACGCTGAAGTCGCGATTGACTTCTCCGAGGCCAGCGTGTGCCAGTCCGACAGGTTCCCGCTGCTCCAGAGGACCGAGCCCGCCACTCCGCCGACCAGCGCGAGTACGTCGCCGGTAGTCGAGGCGGCCATGGCGTCTGGGACACTGTCGAGGTCCTGTCCGAGCACACCAGGCGCCCAGGTCCTTCCACCGTCAGAGGTGGCGGCGAGCGGGGAAAAATGGTTGAGCTGATTGGCTGGGAATCCCGTTACGAGCAATGTGCCCTCGGTGGGTGCAACAACGAGACCGCCGTTGTCCGCGAAGCCCGGTGGCGTCACGAGCGACCAGCGGGAGCCACCCCGGTGCAGAACCAAGAGCTGCCAGAAGCTGCTCGCGACTTGGTCGAGGTGACCCATCTTGAGTACGGCCCAGGTTCCGTCCGCGGTCACGAGCGACCCGTCGAGGAGAACTTGGACTTCGGCCGGCAAACGTGGCTTGGCCGTGCTCGCCGGGGTGCTCCCGCCCGAGCTGCAGGCTGCGAGCACAGCCACGAGGGCCCCGAGCGTGCAGGCCCGCGTCGCCAGCCTCCACAAGTCGCGCTCTCGCGTCACCGGACGGCTCATGACACCTCAAGGAGGTGCCGCAACTCGCCCACGAGGAGCCCGGCGAAGGACGATCTCATCGGTGCGGTACCTGTGCCGGGATCGGCATTCAGGATCTCCCGCACCCGGCCCTTCTGATCGATGACGTACGCGATCTCGCTGTGAGCGACCATGGCTCCTGCGGGTTCGACGGCCACCTCGATGCCGTAGGCGTTCCAGACGCGCTCGAGCGCACTGAGCGATCCGGTGAGGAAGAGCCAGTTCTTGACATTGGCAAGCCCCTCGGTGCGAGTGAACGCAACCGTCGCCCCGAGGGACCGATAGATCGGGTTGGCCACGATGGCGACGAACTCCGCGCGCGGTGCGAGACCCCCCAACATCTGGTCGGCCTCGTCGAGCGCCTGGGCGATAAGAGGGCAGTCCGTCGTGCAGACGGGATCGAGGAACGTGAGCGCGATCACTTTGCCCCGCAGGTCTCTCAGGTCGACCGTCCTTCCGTCCTGGTCCATGAGCTGGAAGGGCGCGGCCGCGGCATTGGTGAATTCCGGGTTGCCGTTGATCGCCTCTGTGAGGATGGGGTCGGCAACGGGGTTCGTGGACGCGGCGACCATCGGGGTCGCCCCGAGCAGGACGACCCCGATGGCGCCAATCGCGGCGAGACTGCGAAGGGCGTAGGCCGGCCTCGCGGTGAAGCGGCCCCACCAGCTGAGTGAATTCCCCGAGGGATCGATCCGGACGATCGGTTCAGCTGCCGTCGCTGGCAGCCTCGTGAGGGCGACGTAGCCAGAGACGAAGACCAGCAGCATCGGGACCATGCTGTTCGGATCGGTTCCGACGCCGCCGAGGAACCCGAGGTCCTCGATCAGCACCCAGTCTGCGAGGCACAGCACCGCGCCAGCGACGACGGCCCAGAACACCACACGGGGTCGGCCGAGCAAGAAGACGGTGCCGATTGTCGCGAGCACGATCACGGCGAACAGGTTGA
The DNA here is from genome assembly GCA_963807575.1 of uncultured Acidimicrobiaceae bacterium. GTDB lineage: Bacteria > Actinomycetota > Acidimicrobiia > Acidimicrobiales > Bog-793 > Fen-455. The sequence goes on along the minus strand of CAWECD010000005.1, from coordinate 231,325 downwards.
CTGCCCAGCCGTGCGCTGCGTCAAAGGCGGCGAAGCTCGCCACCCAAGAGGAGAGGAGGCCCGGTTGCGGCGTCTGCGCCATGGACTGGACCATTCCCGTGAGCGTGCCGGCGCCGGTGTGCGAGTTGGGCTGGCCTTGCCAGAAGCCGCGTCCTGGCCAGGCTTGGAGCACCGCCATGCCTACGAAGTAGAAGCCCATCATGGCGAGGATCACCCGCCCGAGACGAGGCCTTGCCCAGTGGCGCTCGGGCAGCGCGATGAGCGCGCCGGCGATGACATAGAAGATGACCCCACCAGGGGCACCGAAGAACCAGGTCAGTCCCGGTACGAAGATCGAGCCAAAGGCTTCTCCGAAGACCCAGACCACCAGGCCCCATGCCACGCTTGTCGCGCCCGCGAGTCGCAGCCAGTTCCCACGCGGCGCGACGAGCAGCCAGATTCCGATGCCGAACTGGATCCAGACCGCGGATGCAGCAACAGGAACAGGATGATTGCTCCAGATCGTCGCGCCGAAGTTCACGACGTGCAGGACCCAGGAAGGCGACCCCGCAGCGGCAGGTTGGACGACGCCGGAGATCATCCCGAGTGGCATCGAGACCTGGGCTTGGAGGATCCCGTCAAATATCCAGAGGCACCCGAAACTGGTCCGGAGGAGGCGCAGCGCTGTTGGCTCGAGGGAGACCGCCTCGCCGGCCAGAACCTGGACCTGTCGTCCGTCCGTGGCGGTCGCCTGGCGGAGCTGCGCACGACGCAACAGGCTCCAAGCAACCACGAGAAGAGCCAGGATCACGAGGACCACGAGCGCCTGGTGGACGAGCGCGGACTGGAAGGCCGCGATGACAGTCGGGTTGTTCGTCTCTAAGGAGCTGCCCATGCCCGGCACCTTGCTACCTCCCACCCAGGGTCTCGAACAGGCCAACCATCACAAGCGCGAGGACCCCGACTGTGCAGAGTCCTGATCCGAGGACGATCGCGACGAGCACCGCGACGCGCGTCACGACGGCGATTCCTTCTCTCGTGACCGTTCGAGCCGGCGCAGCACCTCAGCGAGGACCTCGGCTTGCTCGGGAGGCATGGTCTCGGCGAAGTGGACGAGGGCTGCGGCTCGATCAGAGGTCGCGTCCAGCGCTTCGTGCATCAGTTCGGCAACGTAGGACTCGCGCGAGCCGGTGGGGAGGTAGTGGTGCGTCTTGCCATCGCGGATGCGCTCGACGACTCCCTTTCTCGTCAGTCGGTCGAGCACCGTCAGCACCGTCGTGTAGGCATGGTTGGGGAGCGTGCTCGCGACATCGCGCGCAGTGAAGGTCGAGCTTGGCAACGCAACAGACATGTCCCAGAGCGCGTCCATGACGGCTCGCTCGAGCTTTCCGAGATGTGCCACCCTCGCCCCCTCATGCGCGGACTGTAAGACATCGCCATCTACTACACGCAGTAGTAGTACACACGATCTCGACCACGAAACGCAAGACTCTCCGGCGAGCTGACACGCCGATCGACGTGGCCGAGCTCGGCACAGGAGCTCAGGCGATCGCCTTGTTGCGCGAGGTGGAGCTCTTGTGAGCAAGCCGAGGACCCGCCGCACTGCCGACGCCGCGGGCGTCACGCCGGCGATTGCGCGTCTCGGCGGCCGGCAGCCCTACCTGCACACGCGGCGCAGGTCCCCAGCACGGCGAAGTGGTGCGGTTTGATCGTCAGGCCGGCACGGTCCAGCGCGAGCTTGGCCAGACCGGCAAATAGCTCGTCCGGTGCCTCGAAGACTTTCCCGCAGTCCTCGCAGACGAAGTGCCCGTGGTGCTCGGTGGCGAGGTGGTAGATCGCTGGCCCGTGCCCGAGGTGGACGTGCTCGACCACTCCGAGATGCTCGAGCTCCTCGAGATTGCGGTAGATCGTCGAAAGATGGACATCCGGCGCGATCGCCTGCGCGTCGGCGGCAAGGTCCTCGGCCGTGCGATGACTGCCGCCATCCAAGAGGCAGGAGAGCAGCACACGACGAGCTGTCGTCATCCGCTTGCCCGCAGAACGGAGCACATCCAACGCATCGTCGACGCGGGTGGCTGCGGCGACATCGGCAACAGAAATCACAGCTGGAGCCTACCGAGTTGGACCTGAAAGCGTCCAGCTTCCTATTGCGTCCAGCTCTCAGTTGTGCCTACCATTCTGAAACTTCGATTTCGTCCGAGGGGGAGGCCTTTCATGTCGCCGCTGTTGAACCGCGAGCCCGTAGGCCCCTCGAGCAAGAGGCACCAGCTCCGGGCGTCGTTCACCGCCCTCAGCCCGGTGGAGCGGATCAGGGTGACCGCGATGTACGGGTCGATCCTCGGCTTGCACGCGCTGGGCTTCTTCGTGTTCTTCGTCTTCGTCGTGCCTTCGCACTACAGAGGCCTCGGGATAGGCGTGAGCGTGCTGGCCTACACCCTCGGCCTACGGCACGCCTTTGACGCCGACCACATCTCGGCCATCGACAACACCACTCGCAAGGTGATGAACGAGCGGTACGGCACCGACAAGCCCCGACCGCTGGCCTTCGGATACTTCTTCTCGCTCGGCCACTCCACCATCGTCGTCGCCATCGGCGTCGGCATCATCATCGCCGAGAAGACGGTCTTCACTGCAGTGTCCAACAACCACTCCGGGCTGGAGACCTTCGGAGGGATATTCGGCACGATCGTCTCTGCCGCGTTCCTCTTCCTCATCGGGCTCTTGAACCTCGTGGTCCTCGCGGGGATCGTCAAGGTCTTCCGCGCGATGCGAAACGGCGAGTACGACGAGACCGAGCTCGAGCGGCAGCTGCAGAACCGTGGCTTCTTCTACCGATTCTTCGGCCGGTGGATGAAGGCCATAACGAAGGAATGGCAGGGGTACCCGGTCGGGGTCGTCTTCGGAATGGGTTTCGACACCGCTACCGAGGTGGCGCTGCTCGCCACCACGGCGCTCCTCGCCTCCCGTCACATCCCGTGGTACGCCATCATCTGCCTGCCGATCCTATTCACCGCAGGGATGACTCTCATGGACACGACCGACGGACTGTTCATGAACCTCGCTTATGGCTGGGCATTCTTCAATCCGGTCCGGAAGGTGTACTACAACCTGGCCATCACCGGCCTGTCCGTGGCTATCTGCTTCTTCATCGGGGGTATCGAGGCCCTCGGCATCTTCCCGATGGAGATCCACGGTCTGAGCCGGCACCACGGCTTTTGGGGGTTCATGTACAACTTCAACATCAACACGGCCGGCTTTGTGATCGTGGGTATGTTCGTGGTCACCTGGGCGGGTGCGATGCTGCTGTGGCGATACGGCCATATCGAGGAGAGGTGGAGCGGCCGGCTCAAGGGCGTCGAGGCTGCGAATCCCCACGGCCAGGCTGAAGCCCTCGGGATCGCGACACCGGCGTTGCTGGAGAGCGACTAGGCCGGCACGGCGGCTGCAAGCAGGGACGTTGCCGGCGGCCTAGCAGCGCGCAACGACGGGAGATGACGACCATGGCAACACCGGGCGGATGATGCCGTGAACGCTCGTCGTCTGCTCGTTGGCAGCGTGATCCTGCCTGTAACGCTGGCAGTCGTTCTCGCGGGATGCGGCCTGGGCTCCTCCATCGCGCCCGCGGACTCTTCCTCGGCGCCGCGGTCCTTGGGTCGGTGCCCCTGGGTGCGGGAGTCCCTGCTGCACACGGCCACCCCCCAGCGGCTGGCTGCTCAGGTCGTCGCACGGATGACGCTCGCTGAGAAAGTCGGCCTCGTCGAGCTCGTCCGGACCCTCCGGGCGCACGGTCCGCATCTTCACACTGCCGTCGCGGCCTGGGCCAACGGTTCGTAGCTCGACGCAGGGAGCACCGCCGGCCAGAGGCCGCCCATGACTGCGCAGGACGCGGCAACAATCAGTGTCAGCGGGACCGAGTGGGCGAGCAGCGCACCAGCGACCGCCGCACCTACCGGGCTCCCGACGAAATTGAGGTTCATCGAGACTGCGAACGCGCGGCCGAACCACAGCGGGTCGGTCGCGCGTTGGCGAAGCGAGAACATCGCCACGCTGAGCGGGCCGTTCGCGATGCCAATGACGGCGATCAACGCGACTAGGACGACCTCATGACGGTCGAAGGCGAGGAGCACGAACGCCGCCGCCGTCGTCACACACGAGATCGCCAGCACGTGCTTCTCACGGTTCTCGGTCCCGAAGCGACCGGTGAGAAGGCCCGCGAGGAACCCGCCGCTGCCCATGATGGCGAATAGCAGGCCGACCGTCGCGGACCCGCCGTGCAGCTCTCGGAGCACGATGAACGGAATCGCGACGGTCAAGATGCCGCCACAGGCGTTGAACACCGTCATCGTGCCCGCGAGCATCCGAAGTACCCGGTTGCGCCACACGTAGCCGATGGCCGCCCGGGCGTCGGAGAGCACCGAGGCGGTCGCGCCAGAGCGCACGTCGGGGACCACGAACCCGATGAGAAGCAGCGCGGCGACAAGCATGACAATGGCTGGGAGCAGGAGCGCCACGCGTGGACCGACCAGCGCGACGGCGACGCCGGCTATCCCGGGGCCGAGCACGGTCGCGACGACGTTCGAGCCCGAGTCGGCCGCATTTGCACGGTCCCACAGCGGCTTGGGTGCCAGGACCGGGTAGAGGGACCTCCCTCCGACCCGGCTGAGCGGACCGGTGATTGACGCCACGGACACCACCGCGAGCAGCGCGAAGGTCGGCAGGCTGTGGAGCAGCGACAGCACACCTATCGTGGTGATGCACGTCGAGCCGATGAGGTAATCGAACCGCATCAAGGCGACGCGCGATCCGCGATCCAACAGCGCACCGGCGATCGGGCTCACGATGATGCCGGGCACCTGGCTGCACACGACGACTACGCCCGAGAGGCTGGCCGAATGGTGGGTCTCGAGGACGAAGAGCACGAGCAGCACGGAGAACATCTGGGTCGCGATCCGGGCTGCGAGCGTGGAAGAGAGCAACTGGGTAAAGCCGTGCACCTTGAGCAGCGCGCGATAGCTCGTGTCCTCTATATCACCTGCGAAATCGGTCGTTGTGATCAAACGAGATTAACAAGCCGATCCTCCGCAGGGCCATGATCCGGCTCCCGCCTGGGCGTCTCCGGCCGCTCCTCGCTGCCGGCGCCCACGACCGCTCCTGGCTCAGGAACCGGCGGGCGGCGGCAGGCTGGCGATGCGGCTGGCGATGTTCACGGCGTGGTCGCCCAAACGCTCGTAGAACCGGGCGAGGAGCGTGACCTGCGCGGCCACTGCGCTCGGCATCTGCCCACGGGCCACCTCCCCGGTCAGCCGTTCGTGGAGGATGTCGATCTCCTCGTCGTCCTCGTCCAGGTTGATCACCGAAGGAGCCTGAGCACCGAACGCGTCTGAGGCCGCCTTCCACATCTCGAGGGCGACCTCGGTCATGCGCTGCACGACGCCACGGCTGAGGGGGCTCATCTCGGCGCCGAGGTTGAACACCGCACGCTGGGCGATGTGCTCGGCCAGATCGGCACTGCGCTCCAGCTCCGGCAGGATCTGCAGAATGCCGATCAGCCTGCGGAGCTGGTCACCGCTGGGCGACTCGGTGTCGATCTGATGCCAGACAATCTGTTCGACCTCGAAGGTGAGCTCGTCGATCAACCGGTCCCCCTCGATCACCGCGGCTCCGAGGGCGATCTCCCCGCGCAACAGGGCCTGGGTCGCGCCGGCGAGTGCTTCGGTCACCAGGGCGAACAGCTGCCCGACGCGGCGATCCACCGCGGACGCCTCGGAGGGCACTTCCATCATGGGGGAACCATAACCAGGTGACACCTGGAATTACCACTTTGTTCATTTCGTGTTCATCCAGATGTCGCTCGGGAGTCATCCGGAGCCGCGAAGGTGACGTGAGCGTGACTTCCTGGAGACCGGAGCCAGAGTCCCGCCCGCTGGAGAGTCCCCTTGCTGGTTGGCGAACCTGAGAATGTAAGACAAGGGCGCGCGCCCGTCACGATCACCGATCTCCTCAACGACGCGCCCAGGAGCAAGTTTCACCGCCGCGCAGTCCTTATCTCGGGCATGGGCTTTTTCACCGACGCGTACGACCTGTTCGTAATCGGGACGGTCGCCGCCATCGTGACGACCCAATGGCATCTCAGCACCACCGAGGCGAGCTGGGTGACAGGTGCCGCTCTTCTCGGTGCGGTCGTAGGAGCTCTCGTGTTCGGGAGGATCGCGGACGTCCTTGGGCGCAAGAGTGTCTACGCCCTGGTGGCGGCCGTCATGATTGTCGGGGCGCTGGCCTCGGCCTTCGCTCCGAGCTTCTTGTGCCTTGTCATGGCACGTTTCGTGTTGGGGCTCGGCATTGGCGGCGACTACCCGGTCTCTGCGGTGCTCATGAGCGAGTACTCCAATCGGCGTGACCGCGGGCGTCTTGTCGGCATGGTCTTCTCGATGCAGGCGATCGGGCTCATCGTCGGTCCCTTGGTGGGGTTGGCCTTGTTGTCCTCAGGTGTCACCCAGGCTCTCAGCTGGAGGCTGTTGCTCGGCCTCGGCGCGGTCCCGGCGGCCACGGTCATCTACCTGCGGGCGAAGATGCCGGAGTCACCCAGATTCCAGGCGCGTGTGCAAGGTCAAGGCGAGCGCGCGGCGCGCGAAGCGTCCGCCTTCTCCGAGGGCGTGCTCGATGCCCCGGACGTCTCGGCGGAAAGCAAGCGGCGCATGAGCCTCAAAGCGTTCCTGACCAATCCCCGCATGCTGCTCCTCTTGTCGGGCACTGCGGGAACTTGGTTCCTCTTCGACTACGCCTACTACGGGAACACTCTGTCGCTGCCCGCGATCCTCAAGAGTGTCGACGCCCACGCAACCCTGGAGGCAAAGCTTGCCTGGACACTCGCGATCTTCGTGGTCTTCGCGGTGCCCGGCTATGCCCTGGCCGTCCTGCGCATGGACAGGATCGGCCACAAGCGATTGCAGCTCATCGGGTTCACCGTCATGGCGGCCGCCTTCTCGGCCCTTGGCGTCATTCCCCGCCTCACCGCGACCGTGGTGCCTTTCCTCCTGGTCTTCGGGCTCAGCTATTTCTTCGTAGAGTTCGGGCCGAACACCACGACATTTGTCTTGCCGTCTGAAGTGTTCCCAGTGAGCATGCGCACTACTGGGCATGGCATCGCTGCAGGAGTCGGAAAGTTCGGTGCCTTCATCGGGGTGTTCCTGGTACCGCAGCTGCAACGGCACATAGGCCTGAGAGGGATGCTCCTCGTGGCCGCAGGAGCATCGGTGCTCGGCTTCTCATCGAGTCTTGTGCTGCCCGAGCCTGCCCGCCGGACCCTCGAGGACGTCTCCGGCGAGGATGACGACGCGCGGCTGGAAATGGGCGACAACACCGTCTCGCTGACCGCGTAGCACGTCCCGCACCGCTTCACCAAGGGTTCCCATCGGGGTCGATGCCGCCCGGCGCCACAGGCGCCAAGTGTCGCAGGAACACGCGACAGCACGACGAAGTTGGCCGCGTCCGCGTGGCGAGAGTCGTGCTTGTCCCCGGCCGGCTCGGGCCCCGGCTGACAGTGCCATCGGCACCCCGGAACTGACCCCCGGGCACGATCCGTGGGGTCGGTCGCGGCTTCGGCAGGAGTCAACACGGCCCCGGGGCTTGACCCGGGGCCGGGGGGGAGCTTCACGGTCACGCCGGAAGGACATGCTCTCCAATTTCAGTCAACAACTCTGATGCCGGTCTGTCAACAGCTCAGCCGAACAGAACGGTCTGTGGCGAGCCTTCGGGGGACCTCAGCTCTTGTCCTCGATCTCCCAAGCGTGATCGAGGACGTGCCAGGCGATTCGGCGTGCCGCGTAGTGCGGTGGCCAGAACTTCGCCCCGAGGCAACTCCCGTCGGACGGTGTCCGCAGGACTTCGACGATGGCGGCGCGGGACGCCGTAAGGTCTGTGCCAAGCTTTATTCCGAGCTTTCGCGCGTAGGCAAGCTCCGAAGCAGCGACATGGTCAACGATGTCATCCCGGTCACGGCCACCGCCGCGGGGACCTTTGCGGAGCTGGGCGGGCGCGCTGCGAACGGCTCGGCCGAACACCGTCCAACAGGCCCCCACAAGAGACGCCAAGCGTGCGGCCCCGGTCGCGTCGAGCGGCTCCCTCTCAGCCGCCGCGATGATCGCCGGGGCACCCACGTCGGTGGTCACGTTGCCCAAAGAGCGTTCCACCACGTCGAACTCGGCGATCTCGTCGGCGAACAGCAAACCTGCAACGGTGACCACTTCGGCGTAACGCCCGGCGTAGCCGGCCAGCGTCTCCAGTGCCTGCTGCTCGGTGCGGCCCGAGCGGCACCACCCTGGCCAGTCGAGCGCTGAGACGAACACCCGCCGAGCACCGAGCTCAATGCATACGCGAGTTGCCACGCAACCAGTGAACCACCCAGGACGGCCACCCGGGTCCAGCAGCACAACTGCTGTCGCTCCCAGCATCCCGGTCCGGCAACCGACCGAGGCCCCACCGCTGACCGACCTCTCGAGGAGAGCCGCCGGGGAATCTCAGGGTGGTTCTCTCAGTTGCACTCTTGGGTAAGCCAGGCTGGAAGACATCTGGGGGGAACAGCGATGCCTGTGGATTCTGTTGTCGTATCGATGAGGCGGCATCGTCATGTCTGATGACGTCGAGTTCCAGATGCTCACGCGGTCCCTGACCAACGAGGACCTCGGCAAACGCGTGATCGCGATCAACCGGTTGAGGCGCAGCCTGTCGATTGCCGCCGCTTTTCTCGCTCTGCTGGCATTGACCGTGATTATGGCGTTCACGAACACGGCGCCGCTCCTGATCACGCTGGCTGTCGTGGGTGTGATCGCCATCGAGATCGGGCGCGTGGGGCTTCGCGAGTTCAGGCGAGAGTCCCGCTAGGAGCAGGACCCCCGGCAACGACTGCCGCCGCCCGGACAGCGACCAGCCCGGTCACCCGGCAATGTCGACCGGATGTACCGGGCTGACAGCCCACATCTCGAAAACGAACAGGAGACCCTAACTTCCCGCGACCAGCTTCGATCCCATGCCGACCTCGGACAACAGGTCCGGGGCTTGGCGACTGGAGCGGTGCGGGCAGATGAGCCTGCGCGCTCTATGGCTCAGACGGAGGTGACCCCATGGGCGGATCACTCGGCTGGGCGGCCCCGAAGGGCTGGTTGGGATCAGGCATGGTCGTGGTGGTGAGCGAGGTGTACAGCTCGTTCGGTTGCGCACCTCCGGCAGGCTTTGGCTCGACCGTCGTGGCGTACATCGGCGGCTGCCCGTCATGGAACACGCCGTAGCGGCTGAGCCACCTCATGAGCTGGAAGGCGATGATCGTGCCGAAGCAGCCCATCGCGATGCCATTGAACTGCACGTTGCCGTGGTCGAAGATCAACGTGTAGTTCCCGGCACCGGCGATCAGGCCGATCGCGCACGGGAGGAGATTGACCGGGTTGTTGAAGTTGACCCTGTTCTCCACCCAGATACGACCGCCGAGCACAGCGATCAGTCCGTAAAGGATGGTCCCGGCGCCGCCCAGGACGCCCGCGGGCAGCGTGGAGATCAGAGCACCGAACTTCGGGATGCAGCCGAAGGCGATCGCCACGATGGCTGCCACGTAGTACGCGGACGTCGAGTACACCTTGGTGGCCGCCATGACGCCGATGTTCTCGGCGTAGGTGGTCGTGCCGCTACCGCCACCGAGGCCTGCGAGCATCGTCGCAAGGCCGTCTCCCATGTAGCCACGTCCCAGGGACCGGTCGAGGTTCCGTCCGGTCATCGTCGCCACGGCCTTGATGTGGCCCGTGTTCTCGGCGATGAGGACGATTACGACCGGGACGATGAGGAAGATCGGCCGCATGGTGAAGTGCGGGCCGGTGAAGTGCGGTAGCCCGACCCATGCAGCCGACCTGACGGCCGTGAAGCTGATCTGGCCCTGAGCCCAGCCGATCAGGTAGCCGAAGGCCACCCCGACCAGGATCGAAAGCCGGCCGATGAAGCCGCGGAAGATGACCGTTACCAGGATGACCCCACACAGGGTCGCGAACCCGGTCCAGGGCTGCTTGTCGAAGTTCGTGAACGCGCTCGAGGCCAGGTTCAGCCCGATGAGCGCGACCACCGCACCGGTGACCACGGGCGGCATCAACCACTCGATGAAGGCGGACCCCCACTTGTTGACGATGGCACCGATCACGAAGAAGACCGCACCTGCAACGAAGATGCCTGCCAGCGCGGACGGGATCCCGCCCTTCTGCTCGGCCACCAGCACCGGTGAGATGAAGGCGAAGCTGCTCCCCAGGTAGCTCGGCAGTCCCAGTCGCTGTCCGCGCCCGATCGTGATGAGCAGGAAGATCAGCGTGCCGCATCCGGAGAAGAAGATGGTGGTGTTCGGAGGGAAGCCGATCAACACCGGCACGATGAACGTCGCCCCGAACATCGCCAGCACGTGCTGGAGGCCCAGACCCACGGTCTGGGGCCACGCAAGCCGTTCGTCAGGCGAAACCACCTCCGTAGGGGGAATGTGCTTTCCGTCGCCGTGCACCGTCCATAGGCCCAGTGAACTCACTTGGCACCCCTTTCGATAAAGGCCTTGTTCCACGGCCAGGGGCCACGACAACGGTTCCGCGGCCTTTCCGGCCACTGGCAATGCGTTACCTCGGTTCGCACCCTACCGATGCCGCAGGGGTTTGACCAGAGTCCAATGTCACATGGGCGCCAGGAGAAACATTGCGGTTCTGTGATATTCACTGAAGTAGCCTCGGGGTGTGCAGGTCAACGAGGCCGGGTCGGCTGAGAGCGTCTTGTTCAACGCGGTCGTGCCCGCCACCAGTGCGGCCTCCGAACTGTCGAACCCCACGGTGGTCGTGGCAACCGAGCGCGACGAGACCAGAGTCGGGATCCCAGCTTCGGCTGCCCGCGACAAGTGCGCGCAGGCAGGCAGGAGTCGTGGTCGCCAACGTGAGGACCACGGACCGCAGCACCGACATCGGTCGGCTCCGTGCCAAAATCGTGGGGGTACCCCGTCAGCTCATCGACACACTGGCTCCTCGCGCCGCTCGTGCTTGGGCTCCCGGCGCCGGCCGAGCGACCTGGAGCTGCTGGGATCATGACGGCAGGACTGAGCCGCTGGTTTGGCCAACCCAAGTTGGACACAACGGGGTTGAGGTGGGCTCGCCCGGCGAACCATATTCAACACGGAGTGGCCCGCAACGGGCTGCTGTACATGACCGAGGACTCGATGGGGTTCGAGCCGAAGCACATCGACGCCATGTTCGGTGCCCGGGCCGTGTCGTGGTCCCTCTCCTCTATCAGGAACGTCGAGCTCACGCCCACACTCCGCAAGCTCCGTGTCACGGTCACCACCGACACCGGGCGCCAGCGATTCCTGGTGTCGGACGCTTTGGTGGTTTACAACGACCTGCGGTCGTGGCCGCCCGGCTAGGTTGGCGGTGACCGCTCCCGGCCGGATCTCTCCGGGAGAGAGAGGAAGTGCGCCATCGTGGTAGTGCTGGTGATCGTGCTGGTCGTCGCGGCGTTCGTCTTGATCGTGTTCGACGCCCGCAGGGGTGCGACCCGGTCCCGGAGAACCGCTAGCGACGCTCCGCAGGATGACAGTTCACGGGGCCGCACCGCCTCGGGGCGCATGACGCCAAAGCGCACTCCACCTGGCCGTAGTTCACCGCGCACCCGGGGGACGCGTACCCACAAGTCTCGCTAGCCGGGTTGCCGGGGGCGCGGGCGCCCGACGTCGAACGCGGAGCGTTGCCGGCTCACCAGGTCACCTCACCCAGACAACTCTCCAGGATGCGGAGGGACAGGTCCAAGTCCTCCCGGGAAATGGTGAGAGGTGGCGAGAGCGTCAGCACGCTTCCCATGGTGACCTTGAGAGACAGACCGCGTCCCAGGGCTGCGTACAGCACACGATCGGCGGCAGCAACTGCCGGTGCGCCATCGGGCGCTGTCAGCTCCACGCCCACCAACAGCCCCGCTGCGCGAACCTCACCGATGACTGGCAAGCGGCCGGCCATTTCCTGCAAACGTACGAGGAAGTACTCCCCCAGCTCGGCCGCACGGGCCACGAGGTTCTCCTCCACTATCACGTCCAGGGTGGCAAGTGCGGCCGCCGCCAGCACGGGGCTCTTCTCGTGGGTGTAGTGCCCGATGGCTTTGTCTGCCATCGCGTCCAAGTCGGCCCGGGCCAGCACGGCCGCCATGGGAAGCACTCCACCGCCGAGGGCCTTGCCCAGCACCAGGACGTCCGGCGAGACTCCCACATGCTCATGGGCGCAGAAACGTCCTGTCTTTCCGAGTCCGGTGGGAATCTCGTCGAAGACCAGCAATGTACCGGTACGGTCGCAAGCCCGCCGGACCTCTCGCCAGAAGCCCGGTGGTGGCAGATAGGGAACGGCACGGATCGGCTCGGCCACGACCGCCGCCACGTCGCCCTCTCGCTCGAGGACATACTCGATCATCCGAGCGCAGGCCATGTGGCAGCGGTCCAGGTCCGGCATGCCACTCGGCGACGGGAAGCCATACGGGCACCGGTAACAGGCGAACGGCGCGACGTGCTCGGTACCGGGAAGCAGGGGCCCGATCCCGCCCGAGCGGAACAACGCCTCACCCCCGACTGAAGCCGCCCCGAAACCCGCGCCATGAAAGGAATCCCAGAAGCTGACCGTCTTGAACCGACCGGTGGCGAGGCGGGCGATCTTGAGCGCGATCTCCACGGCCTGCGAACCGCCGGGCGCAAACAGCACCTTCCACGGTCCGCCGGGCACCATGGCGCAGAGCGTCTCTGCCAGTGTCACGGCCGTGTCGCAGGTGAAGCGGCGCGGGGCGAAGGGCAGGGCGCGCATCTGGCGATCCACCGCCGCCAGGACCTTCGGGTGGCCATAGCCGACGTGATGGACGGAATTGCCGTGAAAGTCGAGATAGCGCCGGCCATCAGCGTCCTCGATCCAGGATCCCTCGGCCTTGACGATCGCGCTCAAGCAGGGAGTCGACAGCGACTGGTGAAGAAAGATCGCCTCGTCCCGGCGTAGCAGGGTCCGTGAGGCCCCTCCCGGGACGCGCTCGGCCCACTCGACGCGGTTCGGGCTCGAGTTCACGTCCCCTTCGCGCTGGTTCGACACGGCCACGCCAGTCCAATCACTCGTCAGCGTTCAGGGCTTCTCGCCTTTGGCCAACCGCTCTTCGATTCCCTCGAGGGCGGGCAACACGTCGCAAAGGCTGTCGACGACGTAATGAGCTCCAGCTGCAAGCAGCCTCTCTGTCGCCTGCTTGGCCAGATGAAGCCGCTCTTCGGCCGGCTGCGCAGCGTACTCGGCAGCGGTGAGGCCGACCTCGTTGCCGGTGACGGCAACGCCCACCGACCACATCCCGCCGTTGAGCCCTTCCTCGATGTCAACGGCGGTGTCCCCGATCTTGACGACCGCTTCCACCGGGCTGATCGACAGCCTTATCAGAGCCTGCAAAGCCATGAACGGACCGGGCCGCCCGGCAGGTGTGTCACCGGCGCAGATCGTGACGTCGCTCTCGTAACCCTGCTCTGCAGCTACCCGGACCACGACATCCATGACTTCGCGCGGGTAGCCGGTGGTGGAGGCTATGGCGATCCCGCGGGACCTGAGGGCGCCGACGGTCTCCACGACTCCGGGGATGACATCGGAGTGCTGAGCCACCGTCTGCACCTGCAAGGGCAGGAAACGCGCATAAAGCGTGTCGACGTCTTCGTCTTGCGGAGAGCGGCCATGGACCGCGTGCCACCTTGTGACGACCGGCTCCATGCGCGTGATGGCCTGGATGTGCTGCCACTTGGGCATGCCCATCGGTGCACGGGCCTCCGCCACGGTGATCGGAACTCCTGATTCGGCAAAGGCCTGCATGAAAGTGGCCACCGGGGCCATGCAGCCGTAGTCGACGGTAGTACCGGCCCAGTCGAGCACCACCGCTCTCAGTGGTCCAAGGTAACGACGAGCGTGATCGGATGGCATGGCTTGACCTCCGGGCGTTCGAGTCGGGTCCGAGCTGCTATGAAGCCGTCAGGGCGGGAGCACCGTCGCGCACTCCCATTTCTTCGAGAACCGAACCAATCGCGTCCAAGGCTGCACGCATCTCGGCTTCGCCGAGATGACCTATGCAACCGACGCGGAACGAGTCGGCGATGGTTAACTTGCCGGGGTAGATCAAGAACCCCTTGGCACTCAGGCGCTTGTAGAACTCCGCGAACGTGAAATGCTGGTCGGCCGGCATGTGGAAAGTCACAATGATGGGCGCCTGGTCCTCTCTGGCCAACAGGCAGCGGAATCCCAAGGCTTCCATGCCGTCCACCAGGATCTCGTGATTCCGGGCGTAGCGTGCGCCCCGCCCTGCCACCCCGCCCTCCGCGGCGTGCTCGTCGAGAGCCTGAAGGAACGCGGCAATCACCTGGGTGGGTGGCGTGAAGCGCCACTGTCCGTTCTTCTCGAAGCCTTCCCACTGGTCGAAAAGATCCAGGCTGAGGGAATGTGCATTGCCCTTGCAGCGCTCCAGCACGTCACGGCGGATCAGTGCGAAGCCCATGCCCGGCACCCCCTCCAGGCACTTGTTCGAGGATGCGACCACAGCGGCAAAAAGGATCTCGCGCGCGTCGAGGGGCAGAGCCCCGAAGGCGCTCATGGCATCGATGATCAGGGCTCGGCCGTGCCCGGCCACAACTTCTGCCACGCCCTCGATCGGGTTGAGAATGCCCGAGGTGGTCTCACAGTGGACCACCGCCACATGGGTGATGTCCTTGCCGTCAGCCAGCCTCTGATCCAGGGTCCGGGGGTCGACCAGCTGATCCTCACTCCATTCGAGAGCTTCCACAGCACGGCCCATGATGCGGGCGGCCTGAACCATACGCCTGCCGTAGGCGCCGTTCACCAGAACCAGCAGCTTGCCGTCGCGCGGCACCAAGGTTGCGATCGTCGCCTCGATGGCAAAGGTACCCGACCCTTGGAGGGGAACACAGACATGGGTCTGCTCCCCATTCGCCAAGGCAACCAGGCGGTCGCGCAGGTCACGGTTCATGGCAATGAAGGTCTCGTCGCGTGAGCCCCAGTCACGCAACATGGCCTGCTTGACGGTGTCTGAGGTCGTAAGCGGGCCGGGGGTCAGCAGGTAAGGAGATCTCATGACGCTGACTGAGAGGGAATGGAGCCGAGGCGGGGCGCGACCAGCACGTCCCGGGAGATCACGCGAAGGTTGACATGGTTGCCCAGCTCGATGTCGGCGGCGATCTCACTTCGGACGTCAACGCGAACCGAGATCTCACCCACCTGGACGACCAGTCGCGTCGTCGCCCCGAGAAAGCTCCTGTGAGTCACGAATCCCTTCCCGTCCGGGTCGACCTCCATGGCAACGTCCTCGGGGCGCAGCAGCACGTCGAGGACATCCCAGGACGCGGCGGCACTACCACCGCGAACCGGGCATCGCTGTCCGAACACGACGACGTCGTCGTCGCTGCGCTCGACGGGGACCCTGCTCGAGACGCCGACGAACTCGGCGACGAACGCTGTCGCTGGACGCGAGTACAAGGTCGCCGGCGTGGCGGTCTGCTCGATGCGGCCCGCCTTCATCACGCAGACCCTGTCGGCCATCGAGAGCGCCTCTTCCTGGTCGTGAGTCACGAACACCGTCGTGATCGCGAGACGCTGTTGCAAAGAACGGATCTGGTCGCGCAACTCGGCACGCACCTTGGCGTCGAGCGCCGAGAGCGGCTCGTCCAAGAGCAGGACCCGAGGCTCGATGGCGAGCGCCCTCGCCAGTGCGACACGCTGCTGTTGGCCTCCCGACATCTGGTGAGGGTACTTCGAGGCCTGATCCGCCAGGCCAACCAGCTCGAGCAGCTCACCGGCCTTCTTCCTCCGCTGGTGGGCACGCTGCTTTCGCATCCGCAGGCCGTAGGCGACGTTGTTGAGCGCGTTCATGTTCGGGAAGAGCGAGTAGCTCTGGAACACCATCCCCATGTCCCGGTGCTGCGCACTGACGCGCGCGAGGTCCTGCCCGTTGACGACGACGCGGCCGCTGTCGAGACGCTCGAAACCGGCGAGCACTCGCAGCGCCGTCGTCTTGCCGCAACCGGACGGGCCTAAGAGGGCGACGAACTCCCCCCGCTCGATGGACAGCGAGAAGCCGTCGAGGGCGCGAGTCTGGCCGAAGACCCTGACCAGCCCGTCGAGCTCGACCTGGGCTCCCGCGACCGGAAGGTCTTCCAGGAACGAACCGACGATCGGTGAACTGTTCTGTGTCGTGGTCAAAGTGCCCCTGTCCTCCTGCGCGTGCGTCGTGACTGCGAACGATCAACTGAGACGATAACGGTCAGCAACACCCAGGTTCCGAGGAGCGACAACATGGAGACTGCCGTGGCGATGTGGGCGTCCAGTTGCGAGAACTGGTAGATCCACACCGGAAGCGTCGTCCACAGGTCCAGGCTCGCCATCGTGAACTCGCCAAGCACCAAGGCGATCGTGAGCACGATCGCCGACAGCATCGCCGACCTCAGATTGGGCAGGATCACATGCCACAAAGTTCCAACCCACTTCCCCCCGAGCGACCGCGAGGCCTCTACGAGAGTCTTGAGGTCGATGGCGGAGAGGCCTGCGTCCAGCGACCGGTAGACGAAGGGAAGGGCGAGGATGACATAGACCAGGCTCAGCAGGTACGGCGAGGCCCGCAGCCACAGCGGCGCCGCCTCGAGCACGCCGAGGATGAGGACGATCGGAGGGATAACTATGGGCAGGATCGTGACGAAGTCGAGGACACGGCGCATCTTCGGCAGCTTCAAGTGGACATAGGTGGC
Organism: uncultured Acidimicrobiaceae bacterium; assembly: GCA_963807575.1. Classification (GTDB taxonomy): domain Bacteria; phylum Actinomycetota; class Acidimicrobiia; order Acidimicrobiales; family Bog-793; genus Fen-455. The sequence goes on along the minus strand of CAWECD010000005.1, from coordinate 214,542 downwards.
AGTGGGGACCATTAGCGCCATCGTCAGCACCGTGGTCACCGCGGCCAGCCGCAAGGACAGGAAGAACGCCGCGGAGAACCCGGTCTGGGAGGGGATGGCCTTGACCGCGTAGAACGAGAACTGGCCGGCGTCGTTCTCGAAGGAGAACCTGAGCCCGGCGTAGAGGGGAATGAGGAAGTAGGCCCCGGCGAAGAAGAGGACTATGCCCCGCCAGTAGCGCAGCCGCGGGATGCGCCGGCGCTGGGGATCACCCTCGATCTGCGGGATCCCGCCCTGCATCTCCTCGTAGGCGATCTCGGGAATCAGCGCAGCCATCGCGACGCCCTCCTGCGGACAAGACCGTAGAGGATCATGGTGATCGAGAGGACGATCAGCATCCCGAAGCCGATGGCATAGCCGATGTGCTCTTCCCCGGAGATGACGTTGCCGTTCAGGACTTCCCCGATCTGGATCGGCGCGAGAGTGACGGTCCCCGCCGTCAACGTGTCGGCCGTGGCGTAAGCCGCGAAGCCGCTGCCGAAGAGCAGCAGCATCCCCCCGAGCACCGATGGGAGCAGGACGGGGACCCCGACGGTGCGCCAGTAGTTGAAGCTGGACGCACCCAGGTTCTCAGAGGCCTCCCGCCAAGAGGGGCGGAGCCCGCCGAGCGCCGGGGTTATCACTAGCACCATGAGCGGGATCTGGAAGTAGCAGTAGACGACGGCAACGCCCATGAACGAGTAAAGGTTGAACCCGAAGTTCCACGGGTTCAGGTGGATGTAGCTCAGCCACGCCGTCAAGATGCCGGTCGACCCGAGCGTCGCGATGAAGATGAAGGTCAGGTTGATGCCGCCGAAGTTCGCGAGCACACCCGAAGCAGTTGCCACGAGCCGCCGCAGCATGCCGCTGCGCCTGGTCTGGATCGTGTAGGCAAGGACAAGGCCGAGGATCCCCGGCACGACCGACGTGAGCGCCGCCAGCAGGATGCTGTTCTCGAACCCGAGGCGGTAGGTCCCCTGGGTCACCGTGTGCAGGTTGGAAAGGGTGAGCTTGCCTGCTTCGCTCCTGAAGGCCAGCTCGATCACTGCCAGGGTCGGGATCCCGAGGCCGAGGAAGGTGTAGACCACGAACGGCGCCATCGCCAGGGTGGGACGGACGCCACGGAGCAGGCCCTTGAAGAGGGCCCGGTTGCGGAGGTCAGTGCCTCCGGCCCGCGAGAGGGGAATCTCCAGGCCGGAGGCACCGGCATCATTCACAGTCAGATCAGATGCCACGTGGGCTTGTTATGCGTCAGAGCCCATCTCGACGGGCCAGTACTGTGCGACAACCGCCTTCGCCTTGACCAGCTGGGCCTGGGTCGGGAAGTTGGTGACGCCAGCGGGGGCCGGCGGCAGGGCGGCCAACGCTTTCGCGTTCGCCAGGTGGTTCGCTACGAGGTAGGGCAGTTCGATCGGGCGCGCTGCGCCCTCGAGCCACAGGTTCTGTCCCTGGGTCGAGTAAAGGAACTCCTCCCAGAGCCGCGCGGCCGCCGGGTCCGGAGCTTGCCTGTTGATCGCCTGTGCGTAGTACGCCGCGTACGAGGCGTCGGTGGGGATCATGACCTTGTACGTCTTGGCAAATCCGGGCAGCGTGTTGATCTCCGAAGCCTGCAAGTAGTCCCACCAGAGAACGATGTTCGTCGCACCGCTCTGGATGGTCGAGGGACCGGCGACGGTCGCTACGAAGTTGCCCACCTTGTTCAGCTTCTGGAAATAGTCGACACCGGGCTTGATGTTGTTGAACGAGCCGCCGTTGGCGAGGGCCGCGGCGAACACTGCGGCAAACGCCGCACCGGCTTCGGTCGGGTTGTTGTTGATGCCGATCTTGTAGCCCATGCCGGGTGTCAGCATCTGCTTGAACGAGGTCGGGCACACCTTCACCGTCTTGGTGTTGCAGCCGATCGCGACATAGCCGCCGTAGTCGGCGTACCAGTCTCCACCCGTGGCCTTCTGCGACGCAGGGATCTCGGCCCAGGTCTGCACCCTGTAGGGGGCCAGTTCGCCGGCATTGGCAGCCTCTATCCCGAAGCTCTGTCCGACATCAAGGACGTCCGGGTCGTCGGAGCGGCCGGCGTCCGCCTTGATCGCGTTGAGCTCGTCCTGGCTGGAACCCTCAGGGTTCTCCGAGTTGATCGCTATGTGGTAGAGCTTGGTGAACGTCGTCATGATCGTCCCGTAGTTCGCCCAGTTGGTCGGGAGGGTGATCACGTTCAGGTGACCCTCTTTTTCCGCGGCAGCAACCAGGGCCGCCATCGAGGTAGGCCCGCTGGTCGTCAGGTGTGTCACCGTCGACCAATTCACGCTGCTCGCGTGCGAGTGCTCGACGGCTGCCGACGAGCCGGGGATCGCAACGGCCACAAGAGCAACCGCTGTCACGCCGGCCAGCAACACCGCCTTGAGCTTCGTTGACGCCACTAGAAACCACCTCCGTCTGGGTTCCTCGAACCACCGAACTGGTAGCCCGGGCGCAACATAACCGGCCTAAATGAAGCCGAAATGAACGCAGCCCGACGTCGGGAAGACGCTTTCGGGCCGAACAGTTAACGGGAAGCGAATTCATTCTGAAGACGACCTCGCTCGCTAGATGGAACGGCCGCGAGCCCGTAGCACGGGCGATCACCGGCTGCACCATGACACACCCGGCGGACTACTTCGCCCGGCTCTTCCGGTTCAGGTGCCCCGGAAGACGGGCTGGCGTTTCTCGGCGAAGGCGTTGAGACCCTCGAGATAGTCGCTCGAGTCGTAGGCCTCGCGTCGCAGACCTTGGATGCGTTCGTACACCTGCGCCGCGATGGGCTGGTAGTCGTTGAGGACGCGGAGCTGTTCCTTGATCACCGAGATGGCCAGAGGCGACTTTGACGCCATGGTCGCGGCCAGGTCCAAGGTGAATGCCTCCAGCGCCGCCCCATCCACCAAGTGATTTATGACCAGCCACTCCTTGGCTTTGTGGGCGTCGACGGGCGCAGCAGCGAAGAACAGCTCCTTGATGAGGTTGATCGGCAGCCGCCCGAGGAAGTGGAGCAGTCCGGTGGTGTTGTAAGGAAGCCCCAGGTTTGCAGGGGTGATTGCGAACGTCGCCGTCTCGTCGGCTATGACCACGTCACAGCTGAGCACCAGGTCGAAGGCCCCACCCCACACCGAGCCGTGCACCATCGCGATGATCGGGGCCGGGAAGGTACGCACAGCGCGGATCAGCTCTTCGAGAGGGTCGTTGTAGGCGAGCGGATCGCGGCGGCCCCGGGGAAGTTCGGTGATGTCACGGCCCGAGGACCACACGTGCATCCCCGTCGCGGCACGAAGCACGATGGCACGCACCTCCTGGGCTCGCAAGCTCTCCAACGCCGCGACTATGCCGTTTGCCAATTCGCCGCTGAGCGCGTTGCGACGATGTTGGTCGCCAAGGGTGATGACGCCAACTCTCCCGAGGACTTCGGTCGTCAACGTGCCACCGGCGAAGCCCTCGGCCCCGGGGGGGACCGGGCCGTCCTCGCCGCCCGCCTCGCCGCCTTCTCGCGACCCGGCGGGCTTCTCGTCACGGGAGGTCTTGGCGCCGCTGGCAAGGGCCACGTAGGTTCGGGCCAGCGCGTCTCTGCCTGCCCCCAAGACGGCGTTCAGGAGCTCGAGCGTTTCGATCCGCTGGTCGCCGGTCAGGGTGACGGCCACATGGCGCCAGAGCACCTCCTCCAGCACGTTGAACTCTCCTTGGACCTCGCGAATGTCAAAACCGGCCGCGAAACGGTCCGCCGCGAGTTGGTGGGACCACGCGATGATCGGCTCGGCGTCACCGTCGTGCACGCACTTGACGACGAGCTCGAACAGGTCCCGCAGGTGCCGGCGGCGCATCTCCGGGCTGGACGTCTCGTCGCTCGTGTGGCGTCGTTCGAGCTCGGCAACGGCCTGGTCGATGACGCGATCCTCGGCGCCGGCAAGAACAGCTGACGTTTCCATTACGGGTACCTCCGTTCCCTTGCCGTCTGGCGGGTAGCCATGTGGGGCGGCCAGGACCCTTCGTCCTCCGAAGAGGTAGTCGGGATCCCTGAACGCAAGCAATGCCCGAGACCGGCTCGTTGGCGAGTCTAGAACCGCGCCAATCAGGCCCAATCCCCGCTCGGATCGGTAAACGGGGCCGGATCTCGCCTCAGCCGGCTGCGCACACGTCGACGTGCTTGAGCACCGTCCGGCTGATCCCCGGACCGTCGAGGCCGAGGTACGCGAGGATATCGGATGCCTCGCCTTGGGGAAGGTACGCGGTCGGGACACCGCAAGTGACGACCACTGGGCTGTGGCCGGCCGGCGACGCAGCGCGAAGCGATGCGTCGACCCGTGAACCCACGCCGCCCTCGTTGATCCCGTCCTCGGCGGACACGACGAGATCGTGTGCCATCGCGTCTTCGATCATGGCCGGGTCCAGCGGCGAGGCAACGCGCGCGTCCCACACAGTGGCGTCGACACCCCTGGCGGCGAGGATGTGAGCGGCCTGCTCGCAAGCGGCGACAAGCTTGCCGATACCGACCAGGCAAACCCGTGACCCGGCGCGGATCTTGCGTGCCCGGACGCCGCTGCCCACCTGGGGTCTCGAGCAGGCTTCGCTCTTCGGCCACCGGATGGCGACCGGGCCCGAGGTGATCGTCAGGGCCTCGTGCAGCATGTTGCCCACTTCCTCGTATGACGAAGGCGCAAAGACCGTCATACCGGGAACCTTGGTGAGCAGCATCAGGTCGAGCACGCCGTGGTGGCTGGGCCCGTCGTCGCCGGTGATGCCCGCCCGGTCCAGGCAGAAGATCACCGGGAGGCGGTGGAGACCGACGTCGTAGTAGATCTGGTCCCACGCCCGGTTGAGGAAAGTGGAGTAGATGGCCACGACGGGTCGCAAGCCGCCCATGGCCATGCCTGCGGCCGCGTTCACGGCGTGCTGCTCTGCGATGCCGACATCCAAGAAACGGTCCGGGTAGCAGTCACGGAACTCGATCAGTCCCGTCGCTCCCGGCATGGCGGCGGTGATCGCGACGATCTCGGGACGCGCGGCCGCTTCGCGCACGATTGCCGCGCTGAAAGCCTCCGTGTAACTGAGCCGGCCGCCCTTCGCGCCAAGCGCGAGGCCGGTCACCGGATCGAAAGGGGCGACGTCGTGCAGGTGCTTTTCTTCGTCGAGCTCCGCCGGCTTGTAGCCGCGGCCCTTGGTCGTGTGCACGTGCAGCACGACGGGCCCGGGCCTGTCTGCCGCCCGGTACAGCGCCCGTTCGAGCGCGTCGAGGTCGTGGCCGTTGACAGGTCCCAGATAGGAGACGCCCAGGGACTCGAAGAAGTCGCGGGTCGGCGAGGGGCCCGCCGTCGGGCCGATGTCGCGGCCCGGCCCCGCGAACCGGCCTGCAGACGAGATTCTCGACACCGTCGGGGCGTAGGAACGCCCGTTGTCGTTGAGGACTATGACGACGTTCGCACCCGAGACTCCGATGTTGTTGAGCGCCTCGTACGCGACGCCGCCAGTCAATGCCCCGTCGCCCACAACCGCGACGACGCGGCGTGGGTCACGGTGGAGCCGGCGCGCCGTCGCGAGGCCATAGGCATACGACAACGCCGTCGAGGCGTGGCTGTTCTCGACGAGATCGTGCTCGGACTCGGAGCGGTTCGGGTAGCCGGACATGCCACCGCTCTGGCGCAGGCCGGCGAAACGTTCCTGACGGCCGGTGACGAGCTTGTGCACGTAGGCCTGGTGACCGGTGTCCCAGACTATGGCGTCGTGCGGAGACGAGAACACGCGGTGCAAGGCGATGGTCAGCTCCACGACTCCGAGGTTCGATCCCAGATGACCCCCGGTCGCCGAGACGCTCGAGACGAGGAACTGGCGGATCTCCGTGGCAAGCAGACCGAGCTCGCGCGAGCCCATCGCGCGAAGGCGCTCAGGTGAGACCGCCGTGGCGAGCACAGACTCGGCTGGGACCGTGATGACGCTCATGTCGATCAGTGCGTGCTCACGAGAGCGCGGAGCGACTGGCGCAGCGAGCCCAGGCTCGCGATAACGGCCGAGGGCTCGTAGCCGCAGTGGGCCATGCAGTTCGCGCACCGCGGATCCCTGTCGCGCCCATAGGCGCTCCAGTCGGTGGTCTCGACCAGCTCGCGGTAGCTGGAGGCGTAGCCGTCGGCCATGAGGTAGCAAGGTCGTTGCCAGCCGAAGACCGAGTAGCTGGGTATGCCCCAAGCGGTGCACTGGAAGTCCACCTTGCCCTCCAAGAAGTCGAGGAAGAGCGGCGAGTGGTTAAGACGCCACTTGCTCCTCCGGCCGTCGGCGAAGGCTTCCTTGAACATCCGGCGGGTCTGGTCGACCCCGAGGAAATGCTCCTGATCGGGTGCCTTCTCGTACGCGTACGCGGGCGAGATCATCATCGCGTCCACACCGAGGTCGTCGTTGAGGAAGTCGAGGACGTCTCGAACCGTCTTCGGCGAGTCGGTGTTGAAGAACGTCGAGTTCGTCGTCACCCGGAAGCCTCGTCCCTTCGCCTCACGAATCGCGGCCACGGCCTGGTCGAAGACGCCGGCCCTGTCGACTGCAGCGTCGTGCCGCTCACGGGTGCCGTCCAGGTGGACGACCCAGGAGAAGTAGTGGGACGGGCTGAATCGGTCGAGGCGCCGGCTCAAGAGCACGGCATTGGTGCAGAGGTAGACGTAGACCTTGCGGCTTACGAGCGCCCGGACCATGCGCTCGATGTCCGGATGGAGCAGTGGCTCTCCGCCGGCGATCGACACCATGGGTGTGCCGCTCTCCGAGACGGCCCCGAGCACGTCCTCCACCGACAGGCGTTGGCGCAGGACTTCGGTCGGGTGCTGGATCTTCCCGCAGCCGGGACAGGCCAGGTTGCACGCGAACAGTGGCTCGATCTCGACGATGAAGGGGTAGTACTTGGTCTTCTTCAGGCGGTGCCGCACGAGGTGGGCACCGATACGGATGTTCTGACGGAGAGGGATTGGCATCATCGCACCTGAGTCGGGAGAGAGAAATGGATGGTCTCTTCTGCAGTCCTCTCCTCGCTCAGGCGCACCGGCCCGAGAAGGCGGAGGGTGTCGAGCACTTCTTGGACCAGGCCGTCAGGAGCCGACGCGCCGGCTGTGAGCCCCACGCTCGTGACGCCCGCGAGCCAGCCCAGCTCCAGCTGCGAGACGTCCTCGATCAGCTCCGCGCGACAGCCTTCGCGTCTGGCCACCTCCACGAGTCGAGCCGTGTTGGAGGAATTCGCCGAGCCGACCACGAGCAGGAGATCGCATCGATGGGCGATCTGGCGGACCGCGTCCTGGCGGTTCTGTGTCGCGTAGCAGATGTCATCGGCAGGGGGCGATGTGATCTCGGGGAACCGACGGCGCAACGCCGTGACTATCTCGGCGGTCTCGTCGGTGGCAAGCGTCGTCTGTGTGAGGTACGCGACCGGGCGCTTCGGCTCTAGTGCAAAGCTCAGCCGGCCCACGTCGTCGGCACGTTCCACGACGTGGAAGCGTTCCGGTGCCTCACCGAGAGTCCCAATGACCTCTTCGTGGTCGGCGTGGCCGATGAGGACGAGGTTGTAGTCCTGGCTCGCGTAGCGACGCGCCTCGGTGTGCACTTTGGCGACGAGCGGGCAGGTGGCGTCGATGACCTCGAGGTCGCTACGATCGGCAGCCTGCTGGCGAACGGCGGGCGAGACGCCGTGCGCGGCCAGGACCACGACCGCATCCTGCGGTATCTGGTCGATCTCCTCGACGAACACCGCGCCCTTGGACTCGAGCTCGCGGACAACGTGCAGGTTGTGAACAATCTGACGGCGGACATATACCGGTGCCCCGTGGCGATGCAGGGCGCGCTCGACGATCTCGATCGCGCGGTCGACGCCGGCGCAGAACGACCGAGGGGCGGCGAGCAGCACCTCATGCTCACCGCAGGCACGTGCCCAGCGCTCGAGTGGCCGGCGCACCGCACGCAGTGAGTGAAGACCTCGGGCGCCGCCGAGCACCGGCCCGCGCTCTGTGGTGTCCGAGATGGAACGAATGACGGCCAGCGGGTTGTTGGGCAGACAGCCCATGATCCAGGCCGACTCCATGTCGACGGCCACAGCGCCTGAGGCGGCGAGCGCGACCCGCTCGCGGGCCCGGACATATCGCGGCGACGACACGAGCGGCCCGGTGTGCACGCCGAGGCCGGCACGGCGGAATTCGGCGGCGAGAAACGACGCTCCTGGGAGGTTGAGCAACGCCGACGACTCGGTGTTGCGAAGTTCACTGGCTATGACGAGGTCCCCGGGATGCAGCCCCGGCGAGAGGCCGCCCGCCACGCCGACGAGCGCGACGGCGGTCCTCCCATCGAGACTCGCGGCAAGCTCAGCGCCGGCACGCCGGGCGCGGCCGGGCCCGACACCGATGATGACATCGGCACCGCCCACCGCGAAGGCTTCGACACGCATCGCCGTCAGGACCTTGAGATCAGCCGTGAGTTTCTCCGTTCACGTAACGCCCCAGCGCTGTGACCGGGAACACGAGCCGATACAGGTGATAGTTGATGTAGAAGTCGCCGGGAAAACCGGTCCCCGTGAACCACGGCTCGTCCCACGAACCGTCTTCGCTCTGGGTCGTGACGAGGAACTCCACACCGTGCCGGGTCGCCTCGGAGCGCTCACCCGCTGCGAGGAGAGCCAGCAAGGCCCAAGCCGTCTGGGATGCCGTCGATGGCCCGCAGCCGCGCAGGGAGTAGTCCCGATACGAGCGCAGGTCCTCGCCCCAGCCACCATCGGGGTTCTGGTGGCCTTCCAACCAGGCGACCGCCTGGCGCACGGCGGGGTCGTCGGTCGCCAACCCGGCAGCGACGAGGCCCGGGACCACAGCACCGGTGCCATAGACATGGTTGGCACCCCAGCGCCCGAACCAGGACCCATCGTCCTCCTGCGATCGCAGCAACCACCGCACGCCGCGATCGACCGCCCCTTTCGAACCTCCGAGCTTGGCCAGCATCTCCACGACATGTGCGGTCACATCCGCGCTGGGAGGGTCGATCAGCTCCCCGAAGTCACAGAAAGGAAGCTCCCGGCACAGCGTCTGTGTGTTGTCGACGTCGAAGGCCCCCCAACCCCCGTCCCGGCACTGCATCCCCTCGATCCAGGCGATGGCGCGATCCACGGCTCCGGCCGCCGGCTCATCGGTTCGGCCAAGTGCCATCGCGACTTCAGCCGTGTCGTCGATGTCCGGGTAGTTGTCGTTGGCGAACTCGAAAGCCCAGCCGGCCGGCTCAAGGTCTGGTCGCCGGACGGACCAGTCGCCTTTGACCGAGATCTCCTCTCCGAGCAGGTAGCGGGCTGCAGACCGCAGCACCGGGTCGTCGGCCGGGAGTCCTGCGTCCACAAGAGCCGTGACGGCGAGGGCGGTGTCCCACACCGGGGACTGGCAGGCCTCGAGCCGCCTCCCGTCGTCGTCTTCGATCGTGAAGCCGTCCAAGCCTTCGATCCCCGCCCTCATGACGGGGTGCTCGAGCGCGTAGCCCTGCAGTCGCAGGGCTATCAACGAGTACACCCAGGGCGGCTGGATGCCACCCCACGAGCCGTCCGCCTCCTGACGCTGCACGATCCAGCGCTCAGCCCGAGCGAGGGCAGCCTGCCGGACGAACTTGACCGGATGGCGCTCGTAAGCCCTGAGGATGCGGTCGAGCGCCTGGAACCGGCCCGGCCAGGTGCTGAGCGGTGCCGGGGGTGCCTCTGGGAGGCCAGTTCTCAGCTCGTCGATGCCGAGTCCCAGCTGGTGAATCGGCCGGTGCGCGCTCACCACCGTGAGGGCCACCACGCTCTGGCGTGCCCAGCAACCGAAGTCGTAGATGTTGAGCGGGACGAAGCCCGGCAGGAAGATCAGCTCCGGAGGGAGCACCGGCAGGCGCTCCCACGGCCACAGGCCGAACAGCGCCAGCCAGATCCGGGTGAAGACACGGGTGCGCTCGACACCACCGCAGCTCCGGACGAATTCGAGCCGCGCGCTCCAGGTGCGCAGCGTCCTCAGGGTCACCGGCCAGGCGGAGCGCGACGTAGGCCTCGACGGTGGTCGACAGCTCGGGAGGACCGCCGCAGAAGTTCGCCCAGGTGCCGTCCTCGCGCTGGCGCGACCGGATCCAGCGCGCCGACGATGCCGTCTGCTCGGCGGTGCGGATACCCAGGAACTCGCGCAACAGGAGATCCTCCGCGTCAATGGTGACGTTCGTCTCGAGCTCGCCTTTCCACCAGCCGTCCGGATGCTGAAGCGCGACCAGGGCGTCGACGGCTCGGCGGAGGCATGCCGGGGCGTCGTCGTTCGCCTGCGTGACCGGCGAAGAGGACCTTGAGGCGGCCTTGGCATCTGCCTGCGGACGACCCTTGAGCACGCTCATCGGTCCCGTTCGGTCACGTATCGGGCGATCGCCGCCAGCTCCGAGCTGGGGCCGATCGCCAGGGGCACCCGCTCGAGCGACGCGAGGGCGGCATCAAGCTGCAACTCCCCGATCGCCAATGTCTCCTGGCGTGCGCCGCACTGCTCCAGCACGAGCGTCGCCTTCGCGACTTCGGCTTCGCTGAGATCACGCTCCAGCAGTGACCCGATCCCTGCGGGCAGGTCGGTGCCCTGGGCGAGCGCGATCGCGATCGGCAGGGACTTCTTGTGCTGACGCAGGTCGCTGCCGACCGGTTTGCCGGTGACGCTGGGCTCGCCCCAGATGCCGAGCACGTCGTCGACAGCTTGGAAGGCGATCCCCAGGTGGCGGCCGAAGTCCGCCAACGCATCGACTGTGGGACCCGGGGCGCCGGCCAGGATCGCACCGATGGCGGCGGCGCACGACAGCAAGGCCCCGGTCTTGCCGACTTCCATGTGGAGGCACTCCTCCACCGACAAAGAGGCCCGGAGCTCGGCGGCCATGTCCTCCGCCTGACCTGCGATCATGGCCTGGGTGGCCTCGGCGAGTCGCGCGGCAGCTGTAACACGCTCCGCGGTCGGCTCCTCCAAGAGGACCTGGAAGGCGAGGGTCGCAAGCGCGTCGCCGGCGATGATGGCGTGACCGACGCCGTGCTCGGCCCACAGAGTCGGGCGATGCCGCCGTTCGAGATCGCCGTCGATGATGTCGTCGTGGACGAGCGAGAAATTGTGGACGAGCTCGACGGCGACCGCGCCGACGACTCCTGCGCTCTCATCGGCTCCGGCCGCGGCCGCCGAGATGATCGTGAGCCCTGCGCGCACGAACTTGCCTCCGCCGGCAAGGTGCTCGCAGACGGCCGGCCGCAGGGCCGGGCAGAGGCGGAGCACGGCCGCGTCCACGGCCGGCATCACGACCGATCTCGCCCGCGTCAAAGACTCCACTGCTGACATGACGCTGTCGCGCCGCACCTGAGAGGAGCGCACCGGAGAGGAGATCGTTGTCAAGTCCCGGCCCCTTCCAGCTGTCGTGAGTGCCCTGTGCGGGTATCGGACAAGAGGGCCAGTGCCTGCGAGGCCGCCCGTCGACCACTGCGGACCGCGCCCTCCATCGTCGCCGGCCACCCGGTGTCGCACCAGGCGCCGGCGAGGAACAAGCCGGGCACCTCGGTCTCAGTCGGTGGGCGGAACGTCCTGGTCCCAGGACGCGCCCGGAACGTCGCAGCCTTTTCCCGGGTGACGATCGCGTCGAGCAGGCCAGCCTGGCGCGCAGCGGGGAACAGCTCGCGCAACGCCTCGAAGAACATGCTCACGAGCTCGCGCGAACCTGTCGCCATGTAAGTATCTGCTGCCGAGAGCGAGATGACCAGGCACTGGCCCGACTTGGCCCCGCTCGCGAGCGTGCGGTCGAAGACGAACTGGACCGGCGAGTCCACACAGGCCGCCATCGGGAGGTCCGTCACCTTGCGGTCGAGGACCAGGTGGATGTTGACAATGGGAGAGGTCCCCAGGCGCTCGGACTCCCGGACTCCGGCAACCGGACCGAGTGACGCACCGATGCCCGCCGATACACGCAGCGGCGTGGCCAGGATCACCGCGTCGACGGCCACGCTCCGCTCCCCGGAGCTCAAAGTGAAGGCACCGACGCCCGAGCGGCCGACGGCGCCGACAGGACCTCCCAGCACCGTCTCGACGCCTGTTGCTTCCAGTGCCCGCGCCGCGATGGCACCGTGAAGTTCGGCAAGAGGGACCCGCGACCACCCGATGTCGCCGGCGTCGGACCGATCGAGGAGACCGACCCGGAAGACCTTCACAGCCAGGCTGAGCGATGCCTCGGCAGCCGGGACGTTGAGCGTAGGCAGCGCGATCAGGTTCCAGAGGCGGTCAACTGCCCGCTTGCTCTGGCCGTGGGCGGCGAGCCAGCCTCCAAAAGAGATGCTGTCGAGTGACGCGTCGTCGGGGTCGAGCCGCCCGAGCGCCAGCGCGGGGCGCACGAGGCGCACCCGCTCACGCACCGACAGGTGACGGTAGGTTCCCAGCGAGCCGGCCATGTGCAAAGGGGCGGGCAGGGCCGACCTCTTGATCGAGGCGCGCGAACCGTCGGGTGAGAGCACCGGGACCTCGAGCCGGTCCTGCAAGAACACCTGGGCGGTGGCCCCGATGCGGTCGATGAAATCCCGGTAGGCCGTGCAGCAACGAAGGAACACGTGGTGGCCGTTGTCGAATGAGAGCCCGTTGTGCCTGATCGAAGCCGTCAGCCCGCCTAGGACCGGGCGCCGCTCGAAGAGCACGACCTCGGCTCCGCCGTCTGCGGCCGCGAGTGCAGCGGCCATCCCCGCCAAGCCGCCCCCCACGACACCTATTCGAGCCGGGCTCATGGTCGTGCTCCGGCAAGGCTCCGCGCTGCGACCAGTGCCTTCTCCCAGCTCGGCAAGGACATGCGCCCTCTTGTGACCGCGATCGGCTCAGCCTTGATCCGGACCAGGAGACGCTGGTAGATCCCGGCCATGGCGGCGACGCAAGCTCGGCTCCGGCCGTCGAGCAACGGCAGAAGCTGAAGTCCCTCGGCGAACCACCGGTCCGCGCGACCGCATTCGAGCGCGACAAGCCTTGCTATGTCCGCCCCCGGGCCCGTTAGCTCCGCAGAGCAGCCGACCGACTCGGCATCGCTGCGCGGCAGGTACACGCGCCCGAGTGAGCGGTCCTCGACGACGTCGCGCAGAATGTTCGTGAGCTGGAGCGCGACCCCGAGCGAGTCCGCTAGTGGGACCGCCCTTTCGAGGTCCTGCGAACCGAACACGGCCAGTGAGAGCCGGCCCACCGAGCCCGCCACCTTGCGGCAGTAGACGACCAGATCGTCGATCGTCTCGTACGACGTGCCGATGACGTCCATCTCGCAGCCGTCGATGATCTCGCCGAAGCACGACAGCGGGAGCCGGTATCGAGCGGCCGCGTCCGCCACCGCCGCGAGCACCGGGTCTGTCGTGTGCGCATCGATCGGGTCGATGCTCTTTCGAATGGCCGCGAGCGCGGTGAGCTTCTCCGCCGGAGCCAACGGCCCGTCGCCGACGTCGTCGATTCGTCGTGCCAGTGCGTAGACCGCCGACAACGCTCGCCGCTCGGGCTTTCGCAGCAGCCTGATGCCGTACGCGAAATTCTTCGCTTCCTGGCGCGTGACGGCCTCGCAGAAGTCGTAGGCGAGATCGATCTTCACTACCTGGCTCTTCCGGTGCTCGCCGCCGTCATGGCAGAGACGGCCCGCTTAGCGAATGCGAGCCTGCGGGGACGGCACCGATACGTGAGCACGTCGCCGCCGGACCGTTCGATGGAGTCGAGCGCCGCTGCCCCCCCTGCAGCGAAGCCCACGACCGCTGCCCGGGGACGGAACCCGAGCGACGCTGCGAGCGGGACCGCCGAGGCGAGGAGGCCTCGCGCGCGGTTCACTTCCATGGCGACGAGGCTTCGCAGCGCCGGAGACGCGCCGGTCCCGAGCAGTTCAGCTTCGGTACAGCCGAAGCGTTCCATGTCCTCAGCGGGCAGATAGATGCGCCCTCGCCGCGCGTCCTCTCCAACGTCTTGAAGGTGCTCGACGACCTGCAAACCGATGCAGACCTCATCGGATAGCGCGGTCCGTTCAGCCGTCGCGGCCCCGAAGATCGCCAGCACAAGCCGGCCCACCGGTGCCGCGGACAGCATGCAGTAGTCCACGAGGTCACCGAAGCTCCGATAGCGCGTCGTGCGCTGGTCCATCCGGTTGGCTTCGATAAGACAGCGAAACGGGTCCAGGCTCAAGTCGAGCCCCCTGATCACCGGCGTGAGCTGCTGGAGCGCAGGATGAGTCGCCCTGCCGGCGGCCGCACGGTCGAGCTCTGCGTCGAGCCAGTCCAACAACGCCAGGCGATCGCCCTCTGCCTCGTCGCCGAGGTCGTCGGCCAGGCGGGCAAAGCCGTAGATCGCCATCAGGTTCGCGCGGACGTCGCGGGGCAACAGGTGGGAGGCGACAGGGAAGTTCTCGTTTCGTGCCTTGGTGGCGAGCAGGGCGGGCGCGTCGAAGTCACCTCCAATGGAGCGCCCCGACTCAGTTGAAACCATCGGCTACTCCTTCGCGTAGTGCCGATGACTACCAGTTCCACCTTGTTATACGTGCACAGGCACCTGCGTCAAGGGACGCACGCGCCCAAGTCGGCCCAAGGGCGTGACGAGACGAGCGCCTCCGAGGGGAATCCGGCTGATGACCTGCGGGTTCCGAGCGCCCGGGCGCGGGAGTACAGAAAAGGTCAGGAGGGTGAAGACGACGAGGGGCTTGGTGCCTCGAGCGTTGGCCGGAGCAGTCCAACTAGGGCCGCGTCGACAACTCGCCGAGCTGCCAACCTGGCGGCTTTGCCTCTCGTGCGGAGCCTGGGCACCAACCGGCTGGCGAGGCCGGCCGTGATGACACCGACCACGCCCATGAGATTCGGTTGATGCCGGAGCTCCCCGGTCGCCACCTCGAGCAGCAACGGGGCCATTGGGCCAAGCAGGAGCTTCAACTTCTCGATCGCCTGCGGCTCGCTCATCGGCGTAGGCAGCTCGTCAAGCTGCTCTCCGACAGCATCAACGGTGGAACGGGCCGCAGCGAGGAAGATCGCCTCCTTCGAGTCGAAGTACCGATAGAAGGTCCCCTTGGCGACGTCAGCTGCGCTGCAGATGTCCGCGACGTTGACGCCTGCATAGCCGTGCTGGGCGAATGCCTCCCGGGCAGCCACGACGAGCCGGGCCGAGACGACGGCCGGGCCGGACCGTTCCAGGTAGGCGTCGATGACCTCGTCCCAGGTGTCGGGGGAAGACCCGCTCTCGTGGTTGAGCGCGAGCAGCTCGGGCAAGGCTTCGCGGATGGTCTCGAGCGGCATGTTCCGTCGGTCACGGAGCAGGTGGATGAGGTCGAGCGCCTCGACGTGGCGCTCGTCGTACAGGAACCGGTTGGAGGCGAGCTCGGTCGCCTCGGGCAGGAGGCCGAGGTGGCGGTAGTGGTGAATGGTCGGCACAGGCGTGCCCGTCTTGTCGGCAAGGACCGAGACGGTGAAGCCGGCTGGCGAGGCCACCGCCAGCATCTCCGCGCGCGGCACCGACTCCGGAGGCTCTTGGCTCCGTACCGCTCCAGCCTGACTCCAGGGGCTGTCTTCCACCGACCTTCTTCTATCACGCCACTATCGGGGTGGCTCCAATCAAGATTCTATTTGCAGATCATTGCGGCAAAGAGATGCCCCGGGCAACGGGGCGATCTGCGACCACCGAGGCCTGGCCGCCAACCTGTCGGTCCCGGCGCCAGCCAAGATGGCCGCCACCGGGTCGAGGCCCGGCTAGTCGGCTGGTGGCTCAGGATGGCCGAAGAGGTACCCCTGCCCGGCCTGAACACCCACTCCCTTCAGAAAGTTGAGCTCTTCCTCGGTCTCGATGCCTTCTGCGAGGCTCATCGCACCCAAACGGTCGGCGAGCACTTTGAGAGCGGAGGCCATCGCTTCCTTCATCGGGTCCGAAGTAATCCCGTGGGTGACATCGATGTCGATCTTGATGATGTCTGCGTGCACGTCGAACAGGCCGCTGAAGCTGACCGACCCCGACCCCGTGTCGTCCAGTGCGATCCGCACACCTGTGGCACGCAGCGCGCCGACGGCCTCGCTGACCTCCTCGTAGTCTCCGGCGGCGGCGTCCTCGTTGATCTCCAGAACCACGCGCTTGGGGTCAAGGCCACCGAGGACGTCCCGGAGCTCCTCGGACCCGGCCGTCTCCGGAGACAAGTTGACAGAGATGAATGCTTCAGCTGGGAGATGCTCAAGGTGGGCGAGCGCGGCGCGGATGGCCGTCATCTCGATCTCGAGCAAGAGGCCAACCTCGGCAGCCTCCGCGAACCACGTCCGCGGCGAGACACTGGAATCCCCAGGAAAGCGCGCCAGTGCCTCGTACCCGATCACTTTCGTCGTGGCCAGGTCGACGATGGGCTGGAACACCATGCGAATCGAACCGTCCGCCGGTAGCTCCTCGACACGACGGCGCACTTCGACCAGTCGCTGCTCGTCTCGCGAGGCGGTCAGAGAATCCTGCGCAACGCTGTCGTGGGACTCGTCCACGGGATCCGAAGCGCGTGGCTCCGCCTGAGGCTCGAGGTCTTCGCGAGGTTCGTTCACCTCTCTCCCTTTCTCATCCGGTGTCCGGCTTGTCCTCGGTCCCGTGCATCTTGATCGTCGGAGGGACCGACCAGTCAAGGATGCCACTCATCGCCGAGGCGGCACAGCACCAAGTCGGTGGTTCCCACCACAAGCAGACGCGCTCGAAGACCCGACCGGCTCCCCTGCCTGATCAACGACGCTGCGAACATCGGGCGGTACGATCCAGGCGCCGTCACGTCGAATAGGTGTTCTCCTGATGCGGAGGCCGATTGAACCTGCTGTTGGTGACACTGGACCAGTTCCGGGGCGACTGCTTGTCGGCTGCCGGCCATCGCGTCGCCCGAACGCCGAACCTCGATCGTCTCGCTGCCTCGGGGGTGCGGTTCGATCGCCACTACAGCCAGGCCGCGCCCTGCTCACCAGGCCGAGCTTGTCTGTACACGGGCACCTACCAGATGAACAATCGGGTCGTCGCGAACGGCACGCCGCTCGACGACCGCCTGGACAACTTGGCACGAGCCGGCCGGCGCGCCGGTTTCGACCCCACGCTGTTCGGGTACACGGACCAGGGCATCGATCCGCGGGTCGTCCGATCGCCTCACGACCCGCGCCTTTCCAGCTACGAGGGCGTGCTGCCAGGCTTCACGGTCGGGCTCGACCTCAGCGGCGAGCACACGAGCTGGATCGAGTGGCTCCGGGACCTCGGCTACGACGTTCCCTCACAAGGCTATGGGGCCCTCGCGACCGAGCCCGACCGGCCCGAAGAAGTCGGCGTCTCGGCTTTCCTGACGAACCACTACCTGGACTGGCTCGAGCGAAGGGACCGACCGTGGTTTGCCCACCTGAGCTACCTGAGGCCACACCCTCCCTACGCGGCCGCAGGCCGCTGGGCCGCTGCCTTCGATCGCGACGATGTCGACATGCCCATCGCCCCTTCACCTCGTCGCCATCGGTTCCACGAAGCGGCTCTTGGCTTGGCGCAAGCCGCGACTTCGACCGACGAGGGCGCGCTGCGCCGGATGCGGGCCCAGTACTACGGAATGATCGGCGATGTCGATGCCCAACTCGGTCGCGTCCGCGACGCCCTCGAGCGACTTGGCCAGTGGGAGGACACCTTCGTGATGGTGACATCCGATCACGGTGAGCAGCTCGGAGACCACGGGCTGATGGAGAAGCTTGGCTACTTCGAGGAGAGCTATCGAGTGCCGGCCATTGTTCGCGCTCCCGGGCATGCCGAGGCTCACGGGACCGTCGTGAATGAATTCACCGAGAACATCGACTTCTTCCCGACACTCTGCGAAGCCCTGGGTCTCGTGGTCCCCGCTCAGTGCGACGGGTTGGCACTCACCGCGTTCCTCGAAGGACACCTTCCGCCGTGGTGGCGCTCGGCGGCGGCTTGGGAGTTCGACTGGCGGTACCTGGGCCTTCCCGGCGGCGCCTTCGGTTGGCCGTGGGACAGGCACCTGGAAAGGAACAACCTCGCTGTGCGGCGGTTTGCCGACGGGGCCTACGTCCAATTCGGAGACGGCTCATGGCTCTGCTATGACATCGCCGCCGACCCGACCTGGCGCACAGAGGTCGACGACCCCTCCCGGATCCTCGGGTATGCACAGTCGATGCTCGCCTGGAGAGCAGAGCACACGGACCGGGAGGTCACGAGCTTCCTTCTCGAGGACGGCGGTGTCGGCCGCTGGCCGACCGGGTCGGCCGTGGCGCCGTCGGAGTGAAGAGGCCGGGAGCTGTCCCGGGTTCGTGACGACCGTGCCGTTCGCGAGCCGCACACGTTGAGCCGGTCGTGGCAACACGGCTGGCGAAATCTGAGGCCGATGCCTGTCGTAGGTGTCAAGTTCGCGGACTTGGCGTCGACAATTCTCTTGATGAACCTCTACGAAATCGCTGGAGCGCCGATGACCTTGCTGCCCCGTCGAGCGGCAGCGCTCGCGGCCCGTGGACTCGCGGGCCGACCGCGGGTGGTCCGATGACACTCTTCAATCCAGCCGTGCCAGCTACTGAGCCCTCTTCACCGCCGACCGTCAAAGTGGCCGAGTACGGCAGTGAGGAGCAGTTCAGGTCTCTCGTGGTCAACATCCCCGGCGCCGTCTACCGCCGCGAATGCGTCGAGCCTTGGACGATGCGCTTTATCAGTGAATACATCGAGGTACTCACCGGCTACCCGGCGGGCGAATTCACCGAGGAGAACGTACGGTCCTTCGAGTCGATCATCTTTCCCGATGATCGCGAGCACGTGAGCGGTGTCGTCCGCGAGGCGTTGAGCCGAGGGGGTTCCTTCTCGCTCGAGTACCGCCTTGTCCACGCGGACGGCTCCCCCAGGTGGGTCGCCGAGCACGGCCGCGGCGTCGCGGATTCCGGCGGGCGACCGCTGTGGATAGACGGCGTGATTCTCGGCCTTTGCGCTCAGCCGGAGACCATGCAGCCCAACGGGCCCGCCGAGGTACAGCGTCGTCATCTGTCGGGGCATGACCCCCTTACCTGTCTCCCGAATCGCCTGCTCGTCCGTGACCGTCTCCAGCAGATGCTGCTCCGATCTCACCGCGATCACTTCCTTATCGCCGCCTACGTCGTCGACCTGGACAACTTCAGGTCCGTCAACGAGAACCTTGGGCAAGAGGCCGGAGACGAACTGTTGAAGGCCGTGGCAGCGCGCCTGGCAAGCGTGCTCCGGTCGAGCGACACCATTGGGCGGCCTGGTGGGGACGAGTTCGCGATCCTGGCCGAAGGGCTGTCGCTTTCTGCGGGACCCGAGTTGCTGGCCGAGAGGCTGCTAGATGTCCTGAAGGAACCCTTCCGAGTCGAAGGATTCGTTGATATTCCGCTCTCGATCACGGCAAGCATCGGCATTGCGACCAACGAGGGGGACGAGCCGGACGATCTCCTCCGCGATGCGGCCATCGCCCTTTGTCAAGCGAAGGCCCGTGGAAGGAATTGCCACGTCCAGTTCAAGCCCGAGATGAAGACCGCAGCGATGGAGCGGCTCGAGATCGAGGCCGATCTCCGGGACGCTCTTCAGGAGAACCAGTTCTTCCTCCTCTATCAGCCGATATTCGAACTGGACAGCGTCGGCGTGTGCGGTGTGGAGGCGCTCCTGCGCTGGCGGCATCCCGTCCGGGGCATCGTCGACCCCGAGTCCTTCGTGCCGGTGCTGGAAGAGACAGGAATGATCATCCCCATTGGGGCGTGGCTGCTCAAGCAAGCCTGTCGACGAGCCGCGGCGTGGCATCGGCTCGGCCATCGCCTGACGATGTCGGTCGACGTCTCGACGCGTCAGCTCGAAGCGGGTGATCTCGTCGATCAGGTGCAGGGGGCCCTGGCAGCTGCGGCGCTCGAACCCAGGTCGCTCGTCATCAATGTCGCCGAGCAGAGCGTGACGACGGACATGGAAGCCATGGTTCGCCGACTTCGCCAGCTCAAGGCGCTCGGCGTGCTTGTCGCCGTGGACGATTTTGGCGCCGGCTACTCAACACTCGCCCAACTTCGTCAGGTCCCGATCGACGCCCTCAAGATTGACCGGTCGTTCGTCGCCGCAATGGGGGACTCGCCCGAAGCGGTCAGCTCCGTTCACACCCTTGTGCAGCTTGGCCGGACTCTCGGGATCGAGACGCTAGCTGAGGGCATCGAACAGGGCTGGCAGCTCGCAAGCCTTCAGAACGAGCACTGCAGATTCGGTCAAGGGTCCCTGTTCTCGCAACCGATCGCCCCCGAGGCACTCGAGGCCATTCTCACCCTCGAACCCGTTGTCCCCCTGAGGGGCCATCTGCCGCGTCAAAGCCGGCCGGCATCCACGATCCGACTGAGGAACTGCTGAGTACGACTGTTGACGGGCGCGGTGAACACCTGGCTCGGCGGCCCCTGCTCGAGTATCACACCATCGTCCAAGAAGCAGACTCGGTCCGCGATGTCCCGGGCGAAACCCATCTCGTGGGTAGCGATCAACATGGTCATGCCCGCTGCCGCCAGCTCGCGGATGACTCCCAGCACCTCAGCCACGAGCTCGGGATCCAGTGCGCTCGTCACCTCGTCCAGCAGCATGATTCCCGGCTGCATCGCCAGAGCCCGGACGATTGCGACCCGCTGCTGCTGACCTCCGGAAAGGCGGTCGGGATAGTCGTCCTGTTTGTCTGAGAGGCCGAAGCGGACAAGCAGCGCGCGTCCTGCTTCCTCGGCCTGGCCGCGTGGGACTCCGAGAACTCGAGTGGGGGCAAGCGTGATGTTGCGGAGCACGGTCATATGGGGAAACAGGTTGAAGGACTGGAAGACAATGCCGATATGGCGCCGCACGGCGTTCTCGTCGACACCCGGCGCCGTCACATCCTGTCCCCACAGGAGGATCCGTCCACGATTGATCGGCTCCAACAAGTTCACGCAACGAAGCAGCGTGGACTTGCCCGACCCGGACGCTCCTATGAGACATATGACTTCGTGCGGGGCCACGGACAGATTGATCCCTCGCAGCACCTCGAGAGGGCCGAATGACTTGTGCACGTCCTCGAGCCGGACCGCCTCTTGGCTCGAAAGAGCCGCGGCGCCGCGCTGGGCCTCGCCGCCAAGCTGAGCCCCGCCGAGCCGAGCCTCGCCAAAGTCTGAAGTGACGTCGCGCTCGCTCACCGAATCGCTCCGCTTCCCGCCAGCCGACGGCTCACGTCCCGGGCGATGAGGCGGTCGGTGAACCTGGCCAGCGGGATCGTCAAGCAGAGGAACAACAGCGCGGCGACCGTGTAGGACGAGTACACGAACAGTGTCGAGGAGTCGATCTGTGCTGCCCGGTTCGCCTCGATCACCGCTCCGAGCGTCGACACGAGCGCCGTGTCCTTCTGCAGGCTTATGAAGTCGTTCAACAGCGGCGGGATCACGGTGCGAACCGCTTGCGGCAGCACCACAAAGCGCAGGGACTTCCACTGCGACAACCCGAGTGACCGGGCTGCAGCCACCTGGCTCTGGTGCACCGAGTTGATCCCCGCCCGGTACACCTCGGCGACATAAGCGGAATACGACAGCACGAGCGCGACAATTCCGTAGACGAAATCTGACTGAGTGGAGATGCCGCGTATGTAGAGGGCCGGGGCGCCGAAACCAATGCCGTAGATCACGATGATGAGTGGCACTCCCCTGAAGACGTCGGTGTAGATGACAGCCAGCATGCGGAACGGGAACAGCACGGGATTGCGCAATTGGCGCAGCACGGCGATGACCAAGGCGCAGAAGAGGATCAGCACCTCGGCGATGAGGAACATCTCGATGTTCAAGATGAGGCCCTTGCCGACCGAGTAGAGCCCCTCGCTCGGGTCGCCGAGGAAGGCTTGTCTCATCTGCTGCGGATTGAAGAACGTATGCCGCACCGCGGCGGCCCCTGGTGCGAACACGAACAGGGCGATGACCCCTCCGATGAACACGACGGTGCTCACGGTGGAGACCGCGGCGGCGCGTGGGCCGCCAAGCAGGTGCGAACCCCTAGCGTTGCCTACGAAGCTGCCAGGTGGAGGCGCGCCGGCCGCGAGCAACGTCTGTTCGTCCAGGTAGGCGCCCTCGCGACTCCCCCGAACAGGCAACCGGTCCGCCCCCCGTGGCCGTGGCTACGGCTTGATCGTCGGAACGGAGGTGTAGATGCCGAGGTACTCCTTCTGGAACTTGGCGAGGGACCCGTTGGCCGTCAGGGTGTTGATCGCCTTGTTCACACACCCGACGAGCGGGTCGTCCTTGGCGAACAACAGCCCGTAGTGCTCCCCTGTGCTCGGGAACTGACCCACCATGATCGAGTTCGGGATCTCCGAGGAGCTGATGTACTGCGCAGTCGGCGTGTCGGCCACGAGTGCCTGGATCCGGTCGTCCTGGAGAGCAGATTTGGCGTCGTTCAGCGTGTTGAACACCGAGGGCTGGTGAATCGGCCGAAGTTCGGTGTTGATGAAGGCCAGGCTCGTAGAGCCGATCTGGTCTCCGTAGACATAGGTGCGGAGCTCAGCCGGTGTGTGGTGTCTCACGATCGGGCTGTTCTTGAGGGCAACCAGCGCCTGCTGGACGGCGTAGTAGCTGACACTGAACGAGACCACCGTGGCACGCTCAGGCGTGTAAGAGATCTCGTTGATGTCGAAGTCGAACCGCTTCGGGCCCGGTGCGAAGGAGGCGTCGAAGGGCTCGAGCGTCCATTTCACCTGCGCCTTCGAGAACCCGAGCTGCTTGGCAACGGCATATGCGACCGCGCTCTCGTACCCCTTCCCGTTGGAGGGTGTGTTGTTCTCGAACCATGGCGGATACGCCGGGCTGTCAGTCGCGACCGTCAGCACACCGTGCTTGAACAGGTCGGGCTGAATTGCCGCATACGTGCACGACGAGGCCTTGGCGGTCGCCACAGTCAACGCCGCGCTCGTCGTCGATGCCAGCGAGACGGTCGACGCACACGCCACGAGGCCGAGCCCGATCACGGCAAACACCGAAAGAACAATGACCTTACGCATCATCAGCCCACCAACTCCTCGCGAAACGGTTTCCTCTTCGTCAGGCCAGACCGCACCGCGGCCGCAACGAGCGTATCGCTGGGCAAGGCTGGATGGCGCCTTCCTGACGGCTTCCGGGTTCGGGCTCGACCATGCCGGCTGGCCGACTGGGCTCGCCAGCATGGGACGAATCGGCCTGCAGTGCTTGGCGACTCGTGCAAGAAGCCCTCGGCTAGATCAAGATCTCTGCCGCAGGTACCACCTCGACTGTCCTCCCCGGATGCCGCATCGTCGCGGCGGATCATTGATCCGGGCGACCACACCGGCAGCATCCACGGATCCGACTGCACCGCTTCCTGCATAAGGCCGGCTCGCGGGAATGGTCCACCTCATTGACTAGGTTGGCCGCGTGCGACTGACGGCTGGACGTGAGCTGCGACGGCGTATGGGCATGATGGAACCGCGCACTGCAGAGGTCTGTTCGTGAAGGTTGCCGTCGCCCAGTTCGCGTCCGAGCCCGACGCAGCCGTCAATCGCGCGCGGGCGCTCGGTCTCCTCAGGACCGCCGCCGAAGGTGGTGCCGAGATCGTGGTCCTGCCCGAGGCTGCGATGTACCCTCTCGACCGGCCTGCTGCGGAGCTCGCGCGCGCGGCCGAGACGCTCGACGGGCCCTTTGTGACGGCCTTGGCGCAGGCCGCGTCCGCACTCGGCGTAACCGTCATCGCCGGGATGTTCGAGAAGGTGCCTGGCGCGCAACGAGTTCACAACACCGTCGTAGCCGCCGGTGTGGAAGGGCTGCTCGGCCGATACCGGAAGCTCCACCTCTACGACGCCCTGAGCCACAAGGAGTCCGATGCCTTCCTGCCAGGTCGCATCGACGGCGACGAGCTGTTGGTCCTGCCGGTAGGTGAGTTCGTGGTGGGCGTCGCGACGTGCTACGACCTGCGTTTTCCTGAGCTGTTCCGCGCGTTGGCCAACAGGGGTGT
The DNA here is from genome assembly GCA_963807575.1 of uncultured Acidimicrobiaceae bacterium. Classification (GTDB taxonomy): domain Bacteria; phylum Actinomycetota; class Acidimicrobiia; order Acidimicrobiales; family Bog-793; genus Fen-455. The sequence continues at coordinate 190,567 of CAWECD010000005.1, read as the reverse complement.
CACCGTGTTCGCAGTGCCTGCTGCTTGGGTCTCGGGGCCGCTCAAGCACGAGCATTGGATGACGATGTGCCGCGCACGCGCGATCGAGAACACGTCTTACCTGCTCGCGGCGGCACAAACACCACCTAGGTACTGCGGCCGTAGCCTCGTGCTCGACCCCATGGGCGTCGAGCTTGCCGGACTTGGCGAGATCGACGGCGTCGCGACCGCCGAGATCTCGCCCGCGCGCGTCACATCGGTGCGCGCGGCGCTGCCTGTGCTGCTCCAGAGACGCTATGAGGTCCGCCCAGGGCCGTGACGGCTCAGGCGACCGGGGGTGAGAGCCTCCTTATGCCGATCGGCCGGGACCGGCTGAGCAACTGGTCCACCGCCTTCGCCCGGGGCAGAGAGGACGTCGCGCCGGCCACACCTACCGCCAACGCCCCTGCCGCGGTTGCTCGAGCCAGACCGTCTTCGACACCCTCACCGCGGGCCAGCGCGCTCGCGAACGCGCCGCAGAACGCGTCGCCGGCGGCCACCGTGTCAACGACCGGGACCGACAGGCCAGGCACGACAAGCACGCGGTCGTTGTCGACATAGACAGCACCGTTGGCCCCCAGCGTCACCACGACCGCTCCACAGCCGCGCGAGAGCAGTGCGCGGGCCGCCTCGATCGCCCCGCCTGGATCGTTGACCTTCATATGAGTCAGCGCCGCAGCCTCGACCTCGTTGGGAATGCAGACGTCGACCTTTGACAGGAGGTCGTCGTCGTCCCGGCCCGCCTGGCCGCCTCGAGCGCAGCGCGCACGACCTCTAGCCGCACCTCGAGCTGCACGAGCAGAACAGAGGCCTCGGCAATCAACTCAGCCGCCTCCCCTACGTGCTGCACCATGAGCGCATGGTTGGACCGGGGCACGATGATGATGAAGTTCTGGCCTGTGGAGTCAACCGTGATGTGAGCGATCCCGGTTGCAACTCCGGGGTCAGTCGTCAGGTGTGAGACGTCGACGCCCTCGGCGATCAGATGCGCCCGGATCGCGTCGCCGAACCCGTCCAAGCCGACCCGGCCGACCATCGCAGTGGCCACGCCCTGCCGGGCGCATGTCACCGCCTGGTTATTGCCTTTGCCTCCCGGCACCATCGTGAACGAGCTGCCGATCACGGTCTCACCCGCCGACGGCAGCGTTGCCGTGGCAACCGTGAGGTCCATCGACAGACTTCCGACCACCACAACCTCAGCCACGCCTGCCCCACCACATGTCGGTGACCAGGAACCGGGCCACGTCAGGTGTCGAGGTGCAGGAGCAGCCACTGCAGGAGCATCGTCGCGTTGACGTTGCGGCCGAGACGCGTGGAGGCCTCGTCGATGGCCGCGATCGCGGCAAGGGCGGACCTGAGGCGCTGGGTCGAGACCTCCGGCTCGGCGAGACGCTCCCGGCACACCTTTGAGAGCACAGCGAGCCCAGCGCGGATCTCGTCGGTGCGCACCCTTCGCAGCTCTCGACTGTGACGCTCCTCGATGACAGAGCGACCCGCGATGGTCTTCTCTCCTCGTCGCTCGGCCTCCTCCTGGAGGAAGGCCAACTCCTCGGCTTGTCGCGCACGCACCACCTCCAACGGCTCGGCAACCGAGGCGAGCAACTCGTCGACAAGCGCGGCGACTCTGGCGCCCGACCCGTCCAACCGGCTCGGCACGGCTCTCCACCTCTGCAACCGCTCAGCAAAGCCCGGGTCACGGGCCAGCAGCCTGGCCCGGTCCAGGCGACCCCCCGCCGCCTCGGCGACAGACGTCGCAGTTGCAACATCGACACCTTCACCCGTGAGGACCTCGATGATCGCTTCACCGTCGAGGGGCTTGAATTGGACCTGCACGCACCTGCTCGCGATCGTGACGAACGGGCTCGGAACCGTCTCTGCGATGAGGATGATCACAGTGGTGTCCGGAGGCTCCTCGATGGTCTTCAACAACGCCGGAGCAGCCCTGTCGACGAGGTCGAAGTCGATGAGGACGAGCACCTGGCACCGGGAGGCCCTTGGCGTGCGCAGAGCCAAACGCGCGACGTCACGCGCCTGATCGACCGAGATAGAAGCGCCGACACGTTCGATCACCTCGAGATCGGGATGCCGGAGCGCGAGCGCCTCCTGGCACGACGCACACTCGCCACAGCCGCCGGTCGGGCACAGCAAAGCAGCGGCAAAAGCAACGGCCGTTTCCCGACGGCCCGTGCCGGGTGGACCGATGAAAAGATACGCGTGCAACGGCGAGCCCAACGACCCGCGGAGGAGCCCCACCGCTGCAGGCTGGCCCTTCACGCGCTCGAGGACGGGGGCGCGGGCTGTGCCCTCGGCAGCAGTCATCGGGCACCGTCGATGCCGAGACGCGCCCGGACGGCTCGCAGCACCTCAGCGGCAACTTCTAAGGCCGGCACAGAACCGTCGACGACAACCCAGTGCTCGACGTCGTCCGCGGCGATCTTGCGGAAACCCTCGTTGACTCTTCTGTGGAACTCCGGCTCCTCGGCTTCGATCCGGTCCGGGCTCACGCCGGGCAGTTGCGCCTGTTGTGCCGCTCGGCGCTGCTCGGCGAGCTCGCAAGGCATATCCAAGAGCACGGACAGGTCCGGCCATCGACCGCTGGCCGCGGCATCACACGCGCGACGGACCTCCTCGAGGGGCAGTCCGCGACCGTAGCCCTGGTAGGCGAGCGTCGATCCCGCGAACCGATCGACGACTACGTGCTGTCCGGCGACCAGTGCCGGCTCTATCAGAGCAGTCAAGTGCTCAGCGCGCGCGGCGAGCATGAGATACAACTCCGCTCTCGGTGCGAACGTGCCCAACGACCGGTCGAGGAGGAGATCCCGAATTCGCTCACCTATCGGGCTCCCACCCGGTTCACGGCTCAGCTCGGCGCCGATCGCGGTGGCCAGCAGCGCGGCCTGCGTGGATTTCCCGACGCCCTCGCCGCCTTCGATCGCGACCAGCCGGCCCGGAGTACCCACGGGTCGAAGGTTAGAGCGTCACGTTCGGCGGCACGGTTGCTCGTGGCAACAAGGTCGCCATCGGCTGCTCAGGCTCGCGACGCCGCCATCCCTCTCAGCCTGTCCACGACCTCGGTGATGGCCTCGTCCTGCGAGGCGAGGTGCTTCTGGATCTCGATCGCCTCGTGCAAGACGGCCTCTGCATCTTTGTAGGTGTCCTCGGCACGCTTGTCGCTCGCAGCCGCCTGGATGTTCTGGCCCACGATGATGACCGGCAAGAGCACCAGCTGGAGGAAGTTCGAGCTGATCCACGCGATGATGATCGTCAGGTTGTGGCTCTTGATCGCCGAGGGCAAGCTGATCAGGGCGATGATCGCGAAGATGTACGCGCAGACCATGGTGCCGACGCCGAGCGTGATCATGAGGCCAACCCTGGCGTTGAACCCGGCGAACCCGGACTTGCCCCGGACGCGATGCTCGTTGGTCTTGGTCGGACGTGCCTGGCCGTCCAGGACCGCCTTGGTGTGAGGGTGGACGTAGTGGTGATAGCTGATGATGTCGGGCATGCCCGAAGGCTAACTGTGCACCTTTGCCGGCACGGAGGTCATCCAGCTGAACGCTCCCGCCTCTCCTCTCGGGGAACCGACGCGTGAGACTCCGGCCTTGCTCAGGCTTCGGCCTTCAGCTCCGGCTCGAGCGGCTTCGACTCGCTCCGCAGGAGCATGTTCATGCCGGCCGCCAACGCGCCACCTACCAGCGGCGCCAGTATGAACAGCCACACCTGGCCGAGCCGGGCGCCGCCCTCGAACAGCGCCGGTCCGAGGGCCCGTGCCGGATTCACCGACGTGCCGTCGAGCGGGATGCCCACCAGGTGGATCACGGTCAGAGACAGGCCGATCGCCAGTCCGGCGAACCCGACGGCTGCTTGCTTCTCGGTGACCATGAGCACCACGAAGACGAGAAGAAACGTCAGGACGATCTCGAGCACGAAGGCACCTCCCTCGCTGATGTGCTTCCCGTACGAGTCAGTGCCCAGTGCTCCTGTCTGGTCGACAACCTTGCCGAAGCTCGAGGTCATCAGCTTCAACAGGGCGCCAGCGGCAATGCCTCCAATGAACTGCGCGACCCAGTAGCCGACCGCCTCGCTCAACCGGACACGTCCGGAGATCAGCGCGCCCAGAGTGACCGCCGGGTTGACGTGACAACCGGACACAGGTCCGATCGCGTAGACGAGGGCAAGCAACACCAGGCCGAAGGCGAGCGCGACGCCGACGGGGCCGATCAGGTTGAACCCCGCAACCGCGCTGCCGACAGCGAAGAAGACAAGGACGAACGTGCCCAGTCCTTCTGCAGCTAGCTTCCTTGCCACCGATGAACCTCCTCGGGTCGTTAATGGGACCTGTCCTCGCCCGAGCCCGGCTGCCCGAGCCCGGCTGCCCGGACCCGGCTGCCCGGCTACCGAAGTGTCCCCCAGCCTCGCAAGAGGCGAGCACTTTACCGGTCGTCGTCAGTGTCTGTGGCAGGGAGTCCTGAGTCCGCGGTCCTTATCGCGGCGCCTGGAGCTGTCCGCGCCCCGGCCTTCTTCGCCGGAACGGCATTCGTAAGGGCCGCCTTGCGGGCGCCGGCCTTCTTCACGGTCCCGGTTGCCTTGCGGGCGCCGGCAGTCTTCCGGGCCCCGGGTTTCTTCGCCGCGCCGCCAGCCTTGCGGGCGCCGGCCTTCTTCACGGTCCCGGTTGCCTTGCGCGCGCCGGCCTTCTTGGCTCCGACAGCCTTGCGCGCTGTCGTCCGCTTGGAGGGGCCCGCGGCACGGCGGTCCGCGATCAGCTCGGCTGCGCGTTCGAGGGTGAGCTCGTCCGGGTCGTCTCCTCGCCGTAGTGAGGCATTCGTCGTACCGTCGGTGACATAGGGCCCGAAACGGCCCGAACGCAGCACGACCGCCGACCCGGACTCTGGGTCGACGCCAAGCTCGCGGAGGGCGGCCGCTGAAGTGCCGTAGCGACGCTGCTTGGGCGCCGCGAACACAGAGAGCGCCTCCTCGATGGTCACCGTGAAAAGCTGGGCCTCGGTCTCGAGGCTGCGCGTCTCCGAGCCCCGTTTCATGAACGGACCGAACCGGCCGTTGGCGGCCACGATCTCCTCACCGGTCTCGGGATCGACACCAACCGTCCTTGGCAGCTGCAAAATCTGCAGAGCCTGCTCGAGGGTGATGTCCGAGACGCTCATGGTCTTGAGGAGTGAAGCGGTCCGCGGCTTGTCGGTCGCGGCGGCCGCCTCCCCGAGCTGGACGTACGGCCCGAAACGTCCCTCTCTGACCAGTACCGTCTTGCCACTCGCCGGGTCCGTGCCCAAAGAGCGGTCCGAGGAGGGATGCTCGAGCATCTCCGCGGCGCGCTCCAAGGTGAGCTCGTCCGGGGCCAGGTCCCCGGGCACTGCCGCACGATCTTCGCCGCGCTGGAGATACGGGCCGTAGCGGCCGACGCGGACCACGATCTCACGCCCTTGCGCATCGGTCGCCATTGAGATCGAGTTCACTTCCCGGGCATCGATCTCGTCGAGATGCAACGAGACGGCCTCTTTGAGGCCGTGGGTCCCGTCGACCGCGAGTGAGTGGCCCGACGCCCTGCCGGGCTGAGCCGTCCCCCGCTTGTGCTCACCGAAGTAGAAGCGCTCGAGCCATGGGATCTGCTCCTCGGTGCCCGAGGCGATTTCGTCGAGGTCGTCCTCCATGGAAGCCGTGAACCCGTAGTCGACCAGGTTCGCGAAGTGGTCCTCCAACAACCCGACAACGGCAAAGGCAGTGAACGACGGGACAAGTGCCGTCCCTCTCTTCCACACATAGCCACGGTCCTGGATTGTCCCGATGATGCTGGCGTAGGTCGACGGCCGTCCGACGCCGAGCTCCTCGAGGCGCCGAACGAGCGAGGCCTCGGTGTAGCGCGCTGGCGGCTTTGTCGCGTGTTCCTCAGCCTCCAGCCCATCACAGTGGACGTGTCCCCCGGCGACGAGCCGAGGTAGCCGGACGTCCTGGTCGCTCCGGCCGTCGCCGTTGTCGTCCTCGTCCTCCCTGTAGACCGCCAGGAACCCGGCGTCAGTGATGACGGTGCCGGTCGCCATGAAGACCGTGACGGTTCCGATCGGGGCGACCGGCGATTCGGCCTGGGTGCGCCCTCGGATCCGCGCCCGCGCGGTGGTCCCGGTCGCGTCGTTCATCTGCGATGCGAGCGTCCGCTGCCAGACGAGCTCGTAAAGGCTGCGCTCCTCACCTCTCAGCTCACCGGCAACCTGGGAGGGTGTTCGGAAGCGATCGCCCGCAGGCCGGATCGCTTCGTGCGCCTCCTGCGCGTTCTTCACCTTGCTGCGGTACATCCGGGGAGTGCGCGGGACGCACTGGGCACCGTAGAGCGCTTGGGCTTGGTCTCTGGCGGCCCTGACGGCGGTATCCGACAGCGTCGTCGAGTCGGTCCGCATGTAGGTGATGTAGCCCCGCTCGTAGAGCCGTTGCGCTACCTGCATGGTCCGTTGTGCGGAGAAACGCAGCTTTCGCGCGGCTTCCTGCTGGAGCGTGGAGGTGATGAAGGGAGCGGCCGGTGATCGCCGGTAGGGGCGTTCCTCGACGCTCGCGACTTCGAATTCGGCATCGGTGAGAGCCGTGACGAGGCCACGGGCTCCTGGCTCGTCCAGGAGGACGACCTCCTCTGGCGAGCTCAGCGTCCCAGTCGAGCCGAAGTCCTCGCCCGTCGCGACCCGGCAATCGCCGATCTCCACCAGGCGTGCTGCAAACGGCTGTGCTTCGACGGAGAAGGTGCCCTCGACGCTGCACCAGGTGGCAGAACGGAACCGCATGCGCTCGCGCTCGCGCTCGACGACGATCCGAGTGGCGACGCTCTGCACCCGACCAGCAGACAGGCCCTTGGCGACCTTGCGCCACAGCACCGGCGAGACCTCGTAGCCGTAGAGACGATCGAGGATGCGCCTGGCCTCCTGGGCGTCGACGAGACGGCGATCGAGCTCGCGGGGATGCTCGATGGCAGCCCGGATGGCGGCGGGAGTGATCTCGTGGAAGACCATGCGCAACACCGGGACCCGGGGCGAGAGAACTTCGACCAGGTGCCACGCGATCGACTCGCCTTCACGGTCCTCGTCTGTCGCCAGATACACCTCGCTCGCTGCGCCAACGAGGCGACGAAGCTTCGCGACCTGTTCCCGCTTCTCGCGCGACACGACATAGAGGGGCTTGAAGTCGTTGTCCACGTCGACGCCGAGACGGGCCCAAGGCTCGGCCTTGAAGGCCGCCGGCACGTCCGCCGCCGACCGCGGGAGATCGCGTATGTGGCCGATCGAGGACTCGACGACGTAGTCACCCCCGAGATAGCCGGCGATGGTCTTGGCCTTCGCTGGGGACTCGACGATCACTAATGGCTTGGGCATGTGTGCTCGTCCCGTTAAGGGCGGACGGCCGAGATTGCGCCGGTCCGCAGTCGCTTAGGAGCCGACGGCGGCGTCGTCGGTGATAGCTATAGCTGGAGTCTCGTGCCCGGAACCCTGGTCCGATGCTCGCCCTGGAGTCCCCGCCGTCTCGGGCTCGAGCATGCTAGTCGAGCGCTTCGAGAAGGCTATCGAGGTCAGCAGGATCACGAGGGCGACAGCCGCGATGGCAAAGCGGGCACCGTCATGGTGCCGGAGCGTTATCACGGCCGGCAAGATAAGCAGCGACACGAGGTTCATCACCTTGATGAGCGGGTTCAGCGCCGGGCCGGCGGTGTCCTTGAAGGGGTCTCCGACGGTGTCTCCGATGACTGCCGCCTTGTGGCACTCGGAGCCCTTCCCGCCGAGGTGGCCGTCCTCGATGTACTTCTTGGCGTTGTCGAAAGCACCGCCGGAGTTCGAGAGGAAGTTCGCCATCAGCTGGCCGGTGAGGATAGTGCCGGTGAGGAAGGCACCGAGTGCGATGTAGTTGATCCCGAACCCGACGATGACCGGCGAGAGAACCGCCAACAGGGCCGGGGTCGCGAGCTCGCGCTGGGAGGCCGCGGTGCAGATGGAGATGACGCGGCCGTATTCCGGCTTCTCGCTGTAGTCCATGATCCCGGGGTGCTCGCGGAACTGACGGCGCACCTCGTAGACGACCGTCCCCGCCGAACGGCCGACAGCTCGAATCGCGAGCGACGAGAAGAGAAAGGCGATCGACCCACCGATCAACAGGCCGACGAAAGTCGTCGGAACCGCGACGTTGATCTGGGTGAGCGGGTTGTGGAACAGCGCGTCCCCCGTGACACTCTTCAGCTGCGGCAACTGGTTGCCGATGGTCTCGATGAACGAGGAGAACAGGGCGACCGCGGCAATGACTGCAGAGCCGATCGCGACTCCCTTGGTGATGGCCTTGGTGGTGTTGCCCACGGCGTCGAGGCTCACCATGACACGCTCGGCCTCGCCGGTGAACTCACCGGACATCTCGGCGATCCCGGCCGCGTTGTCCGAGACCGGGCCGAAGGAGTCCTCCGAGATGATCATCCCTGTCGTGGAGAGCATGCCTATGCCCACGAGGGCGACGAGGTAGAGCGACACGGTCAGCTTGCCGCCGCCCAGCGCGACCGCGCTCGAGATCGCCACGACGATAGCGATGATCGCCCACACGCTCGACTCGAGGCCGATCGAGATCCCGGCCAGCACCGTCGTCGCCGGGCCGGTCCGGGTCGCGTCCGCGATCTGTTGCACCGGGCCGCGTTCGGTGGACGTGAACTGCTCGGTGATGAGGCTCGCCACGTTCGCGAGGACGATGCCGATGAGCACGGCCCAGAAGACCTTCAGATCGTGAACGTAGAGCTGCGCGACGAGAAACGCCCCGATGAGTGTGAGTACCGTCCCGGCCCTGAAGCCTCGGTTGATCGGGGCCATCGCAGACTTGTCGCGCTCGCGGGCACGAACGACCAGGATGCCGAACGCCGACGTGAGGATCCCGATGCCGGCGACGATGAGGGGGTAGAGCAGACCGCGCGCAGGGGGCAGGTGGAGGGACTGGAACGCGGAGTAGCCGAGGATCAACGAGGCGATGATCGTGATCTCATAGGACTCGAAAAGGTCTGCGGCCATCCCGGCGCAGTCGCCGACGTTGTCGCCGACGTTGTCTGCGATCGTGGCGGCGTTACGAGGGTCGTCCTCGGGGATCCCCGCCTCGACCTTGCCGACGAGGTCGGCCCCGACATCGGCGGCCTTGGTGAAGATGCCACCGCCGACACGCATGAACAGGGCGATCAGCGAGGCACCGAACCCGAAGCCGACCAGCACGGCGGTGGCGCTGTTCTGGAAGATGAACACGATCGTCGTCGCGCCGATGAGGCCGAGGCCGACACAGAGCAGGCCTGTGATCCCCCCGGTGCGGAAGGCCACCTTGAGCGCCGGCGGCAGCTTCCCCTCACGGGCCGCGGCTGCCGTCCGGACGTTTCCCCGCACCGACAGGCTCATGCCGATGAACCCCGTCATCCCTGAGAAGATCGCGCCGCAGAGGAAGGCGACCGCACGGGCAAAGCCGGACTGCACGAAGGTCAGGGCCACCGTCCCATCAGGACGGACAACCTTGGTAGCGGTGAAGAACACGAGCACGAACAGCGGGATGATGATGATCGCGATCGTCTTGAACTGGCGACGCAGGAAAGCACCGGCGCCCTCTTGGATGGCGGCCGCGATCTCACGCATCTTGTCGGTGCCAGTGTCAGCGGCGAGCACTCCGCGCATCAGGTACAAGGCGGTTCCGATCGCCACCACGCCCGTCAGAAGGGCGAAGACCAACCAAACTCGCTCGGCCCCACCGAGCACGAAGGCCTGGTAGCCGCCGGTCGCGAAAAGGTGGGCGGGCATTACTTGCTCCTTTGGTCGAGTCGGGTCGGAGAATAGGGTAGGCGGCGCACAGATTCAAACTGCGCAATTAATTGGGCACTTGGGGACGGTCAGCTGACGCCGCCCTCAAGGACGCCTGCACCGGCAGCGATCGCGCTCGCAAGTGCGCCCCGGCCCTCTGTTAACCGAGGGTCAACTGTGGCCGGGAGCACCTGCTCCAGGGCCGTGACCCCCCGTCGAAGGCGCCTCGGCGTGATCGGGCGTCGAGATCACCCAGTAGAGGGGGTTCACCATGCCAACGCTGCGGCCACGGATGGCGACCATGCCCTCGACCACGACGCGGGCCCCGGGCTCGATGCCGGCCACGCGGCGGCGGCCTTGGAACACAGCCATCAGCTGGCCGGTCCCGTCGGCGATCGTGCACTCGAGCGACGAGACACCGGCTCGTGGCTGGACGCGCACCGTCCGTATCCGTCCCGCGATACGGGCACGCTGACGCGGGCGCAGGTCACCGATCGGAATGGCGCCGGCGGCGAGACCTGAGGTGGAAGCGCTCTGGAAGCCGGCGACGCGCTCGGCCGCTGTCTTGACGCCGGCCTCTCGAGCCGCCCGGCTAGGCCCGATGGTGCCGAACTCGGCGTCGTGCATTGCCCCCGACCCTTGCTCTCCCCCCGCCTTCCAGGGGACCAGTTGCCTCCGGCGCTTTCCGAGCTGGAAGGGCACGATCGTCGCGTTCACGTTCGGCAGCTCGCCGACGAACGCGGCGATGCGGTCCGAGGTGCGGTCGTGCAGCAGCCGTTGCCATGCTCCTGCGACGACGCGATGAGGCAGGAGCACGCTGACCTCCGTCTGGCCATCGGCCGCCACGTCCGCGATCAGCTCCATCGAGGCCCTGATCAGACGACGGTCGGGGCATTCGATGAGGTCAAGGGGAAAACGGGAGAGCCCGAGCTGGGCCCATTGCGTTTCGAGCTCAGCCGCTCGGGCACTGTCCAGCACGAAGTGCACCGCCCGAAGCTCGTCCGGGTCAAGCATCCGGGCGTACTGCAGGGCGCGGGCATCCGCGAGGTCCAAGCGGTCGACGAACACGAGGACGACGTGGCGACGAAGGATCGGGGCGACGGCGGCTTTGTTGACGTTCTCCTCCAGCTCCTTGCTCTCCTCGTCGTACTGCTTGTGGAGCCTGATCAGGGCGGGCACGAGAATGGCGAACAGCACGACGACGATCCAGACGCCCTCCCGGAACTTCACGATCACGAAGATCAGCACGACGCTGAGCGACAGCAGCCCGGCGAAACCGTTGATGACGAGCTTGCGCTTCCATCCCTTCTCGCGCGTGCGGAGGTGGTACCTGGCCATGCCGGCGCCTGCCATCGTGAAGCCGGTGAACACGCCAACGGCGTACACGCCGACCAGGACGTCCAACTGAGCTCGGGTCACGATGAGCAGAGCCTCGGCGGCGATCGCGAGGATGATGATCCCGTTTGAGAAGACGAGCCGGTGGCCCCGGCGGGTGAGGCGGTGCGGAAGGAAGGAGTCCTCCGCTACAAAGCTTGCGAGATTCGGGAAACCGTTGAAGCTCGTGTTGCCGCCCGTCCAGAGGATCAGCACCGTAGCGGCCTGCACAAAGAAGAAACCGAACCTCCCATACCAAGCGGAGCCGAAGACGTATTTCGCCTCCTGGGACAGCACCGTCGGGCTGCCGTTCACATAGGGAACGGCATGGGTGATGTGGGCGAGGAGCGAGACCCCGGACACGAGCGAGCCGAGGATGATCGCCATGATCACGAGAACCCGCCGGGCATTGGGGCCCTCGGGCTGGCGGAAGTTCGAGACCCCGTTCGAGATCGCCTCGAGGCCGGTCAACGAGGACCCGCCGTTGGCGAAGGCCCTAAGCACGATGATGATTCCGGCTCCGTACAAAAGGCCGCTGCCGGGGGTGCCGATGGGCACGACGCCGGGAAGATGGATCGAGTGGGTGTGCAGCTGACCGAGGGCGGCGCGGATGACGCCGATGATGATCAAGGACCCGGTCGCGGTGACGAAGAGGTAGGTCGGGACGGCGAAGACGCGGCCCGCCTCCCGGATCCCGCGCAGGTTGCCGTAGCACATGAGTGCGACGACGGCGACCGAGATCTCGACGTCCCAGCGCCCGAGCGAGGGGAAGGCGGAGGACACAGCGTCGGTCCCTGCCGCCACCTGCACGGCGACTGTCACGATGTAGTCGATGATCAGCGCCACGGCGGCAATCTGTGCCACCTTCACGCCGAAATTCTCCCTGGCCACAACGTACGACCCGCCGGCACGTGTGTAGACCATGACAACCTCTCGGTAAGAGAGGGTGACGAACAAGAGCACGACGATGACGGCCAGGGTTATGGGCAGAAGGAGGGTGAAGGCAGCAACACCAACTGCCCTGACCAGCACGAAGAGGATCTCCTCGGATCCATAAGCGGTGGAGGAGATACAGTCCGGAGACAGTACGCCGAGCGCCATGGGCTTACTGAGGCGCTCCACGGAAAGGCGCTCGGTGACCAGCGGCGGTCCTAGCAGCGCCTTCTTGAGGCGGTAGGAGAGCGATTCGGGCAGGATGACGACTTCGCCCAACTCCTGGCGGCTGAACCTCGCCTCATCGGCGTCCCCGCTCCGAGGCGATGCCGATGGCGGCCGCACTTCCCCGGCTGCGGGCCTGCCAAGATCGTCGGTGGTTCCGCCCGGCACGACCACGGAGCCTACTTTGTCGCCCTCCGGGCCATCGAAGAGCCGGACCGGGTCCTTGACAGACGCGTCGCCTGCTTGCGGCCGGTAACCTCGGCCGCCAAAGGCGCGATGAGTTGTACCGGCGTGCCCCCGGGTGTTCGATAGTTGTCATGCACGTCATCGTCGTCGGGTGCGGGAGGACCGGTGCGGGGCTGGCGGTCGAGTTGACCAAGGCCGGCCACTCGGTCGCGATCATCGACAAGCTCCCCCGCGGATTCCGGCGGTTGCCACCCGACTGGCCGGGAGAGGCGATCGCGGGCTTCGGGTTCGACCGGGATCACCTCGAGGAGGCTGGGGCGAAGCGTGCGGCCGCTCTCGCTGCGGTCACCAGCGGCGACAACTCCAACATCCTGTGTGCCCGCATCGCCCGAGAGACCTACGAGATCCCGAACGTAGTGGCACGGATTTACGACTCGCGTCGGGCCGAGATCTTCCAGCGACTGGGAATCCCCACGGTGCCCACGGTCCCCTGGACGATCGACCACGTGCTCCGCCGGATCCTGCCCGAACGGGCCGTCACCGAGTGGTCTGACGCGACGGGCAACTTGCACCTCGTCGAACAGCCACTACCCACCGACTGGGAGGGACGCCCGTTGCCGCCCGCTGCCCTCCACGGCAACGGCATCCGCGTCGTGGCTGTGACCCGGGCTGGCGTGCCGACGATGGACGTCGACAATCTCGTCGGACAGGAGGGGGACGTCCTCCACCTCGTCGTCACCCACGACGTGGAAGCCAAGCTCCAAGAGTTGTTTCCCGGACTGTCGATTGTCTCGGACTCCAGGAACGGGGGGAACCAAGAATGAAAGTGGCGATCGCGGGTGCGGGCAACGTGGGCCGGTTTCTGACCGAGGACCTGGCACGAGGTGGGAATGAAGTGGTGCTGATAGATCGAGACCCCGACCGCCTGGTCTCATTGCCACCAATCGAAGGTGTCCGCTACGTGACCGCGGATGCGTGCGAGGTGTCCTCCCTGCAGGCGGCCCATTTCGATGAGATGGACGTCGTCGTGGCCACCACGGGCGACGACGAAGACAATCTCGTCATCTCCCAGCTCGCCAAGCAAGAGTTCGCGGTTCCCCGGGTGATCGCAAGGGTAAACCACCCGAAGAACCACTGGCTCTTCAATGAGATGTGGGGCGTGGACGTGGCGGTGTCGACTCCTCACCTGCTCGCGGGCCTCGTCGAGGAGGCCGTGTCGGTCGGGACGCTCGTCCGCCTGCTGCAATTCGAGGGTGGCCACACGCGCCTCATGGAAGTCACGCTGGGCGAGGACTCGCCGGTGCTGGGCAGTGAGTTCGGAGCGCTTGTCCTGCCTCGTGGTGCCGCTGTCGTGGCTCTCGTGCGGGACGGTCACGTCGTCGTGCCCCGGTCGGACGCGCCCTTGGTCGTCGGGGACGAAGTCGTGTTGCTCGTCAGCGCGCAATGTGAAGACGACGAGATCCGGACGCTTCTCCTTCAGGGCCCATGACCGACTCTGCATACGAGGGGCGAACCGGGGAGGAGCCCGAGTCCGCGATGCAACAGCCTGAGCCGGCTAACCCGCCCAGGTCGTCGGAGCTGGCTGACCCGCCCGGACCGGACGTGCCCGATGATGCTGTCGGGACTGCGGACAATGAGGTGCCCCCGGAGCCATCCGCGCCGAAACGGCGTCGCAGTCGTAACCGCGGCCGCCATCGTCAGAACCCCGGGGCTGTCGCGCCGAGCAAAGACGCCGACGCGGTCGGAGACACCGACCGGGATGACCCTGGGCAGGGATCGGATGGCGGAGGCCACGACGGTGAGGGCGTGCGGGGTGTCAAACGCCCCGTCCCGGCCAGCTATGGCCCACTTCAGGCCGCGTTCTTCGACCTCGACAAGACGGTCATCGCCAAGGCCTCGATGGTTGCTTTCGGCCGTCCCTTCTACCACGGTGGCTTGATCAACCGCCGGACCGCGCTGCGGGCTCTCTACGGCGAGATGATCTACCTCCACCTCGGGGCAAGCGAGCAAAAGCTCAACCGCATCCGGGAAAGCGTCCTGCGGCTGATCAAGGGATGGCACCGCGACCGTGTGTGCGAGATCGTCGCCGAAGCTATCGAGGCGATAATCGAGCCGATCATCTTCGCTGAGGCTGCCGACCTGATCGACCAGCACCATGAGCAAGGACGCCTCGTCGTGATCGTCTCGGCGTCGCCAGAGGAGATAGTCACTCCTCTGAGCAGGTTCCTCGGTGCCGACGACTGCATCGCGAGCAAGGCACGGGTGGACGATCAGGGTCGCTACACCGGAGCGATGCAGTTCTACGCGTTCGGGCCCTTCAAGGCCGAGGCGATGGACGTCCTCGCGGCCGAGCGAGGGGTCGACCTCACCGCCTCCTATGCGTACACCGACTCCTACACCGACCTACCGATGCTGGAGGCCGTCGGTCATCCCGTCGCGGTGAACCCGGACCGTGTGCTGAACCGCTACGCCCGCGAGCACGACTTCGAGATCCTCCACTTCAGCCAAACCGTCAGCCTCTGGAGTCGGGTTCGGGACCGGATCGGAGCTGTTCCACCACGACCCGCATTAGCAGTGTCGGCAGGCGCCGTCACCCTCGGTGTCGCAGCCGCGGCCACAGGGTGGTGGTTGGGCTCACGCAGGCACGGGAGCTGACCCGGGCGTGCGCGCTCTGCGGGCCGACGACCGATAGTCGGCTACCGGGCGAGCGCCGCGTCTCGCCATCAGCCCATTAGCGAACCGGTCAGTCGCCGCGAAGGCGCTTTGCCGCGATCACTCCCAGCGCGACAAGCAGAACCAGTATGACGAGCTTCTTGATCATGCCGCGATCGTAGTCAGCTTGGCCCGGCATCGGGCGCTCCTGCCGGAGCGGCCAGCTCGGGCCCGGCTCAGACGGTCAGTAGGTCCCGGGCTCCGGTATCGCTCGAGGGGTGCCGCAGCTTCGACATGGCGCGCGCCTCGATCTGGCGTATCCGCTCTCTGGTGAGGTTGAAGTGTTCACCGACCTCTTCCAGCGTGCGCGGCTCACCTCGGTCCAGACCGAAGCGCAGCTTCAAGATCTCACGCTCGCGCTCGTCGAGCGGGGCCAACAAGCGGTTTATCTCGAGTGGCAGCAACGCCGTCGCGGCAACCTCGAACGGCGACTCAGCGGAGCGATCCTCGACGACGTCACCGAGCTCAGCATCGCCGTCTTCCCGTAGCGGCTCGGACAGCGACAAGGGCTCAGCGCGGAACCTGAGCGCCTCGATCAGCTTGTCCTCCGGCAGCTCAACCTCGATCCCGAGCTCTACCAGCGTCGCCGGCCGCCCGAGCTTGAGCTCGAGGCGGGCCTGTGCCTTCTGCACCCTTGCCAGGGTGTCTCCCGCATGAACAGGCAGCCGGATCGTCCTTCCGGTGTTGGCAATGCCACGAGTGATCGCCTGGCGGATCCACCAGGTTGCGTACGTCGAGAACTTGAAGCCCTTGCGCCAATCGAACTTCTCGACAGCGTGCATCAGGCCGAGGTTGCCTTCTTGTATCAGGTCGAGCAACGGCAACCCGGATGCCTGGTATTTCTTCGCGATCGAAACGACCAAGCGAAGGTTCGACTGGACGAAGGTCCTCTGAGCAGTCTCGCCCTCCCGGACTTGCCGATTGAGCTCTCGGCGCCTGGTAGGGGTCATTCCCTTGGACTTCGTCCTCAGTTCCTCTTCGGCACCCCAGCGAGCCTCGATCGCCTGTGCGAGCCGAACCTCGTCATCCTTTGTGAGCAGCGGATATTGGCCAATATCGGTCAGATAAAGCCTGACGAGATCCTCTTCGTCGCGCTCAACTCGCTCTTTCGCCAAAGTACAAAAGCCTCCGTGGGTCCGGCCGGTACAGCCTCGCGCTGTTCCGTAGTTATTGACGCGTAGGCAGAGCCATCCGCGTCCGACCGTCGCTGCCCCACACCGCGCCGGTCAGCGAACCTTGCGCTGCTTCATTACTCGAACGTAAGTGTAACGGTGGAGTCAAGCTGGGCCGTCCGCGGCCCTTGCAGCACTGCCGTGCCAGGCGCGGCCGCTATACGGACCTCCCGAGCGCTCCGACGCCACCCCCACCCCCTTGAGATGCCGGGAGGAGTCGCGAGGCGTCAAGGAGCGCCCGGGTCCCGATCAGGGACCCTCGCTGCCGAGCCGACGATGCCGGCTGAAGCTGCCGACGCGGCCGACGCCCGGAACTGGTTGGTGATCGGCATCCTCCGGTCCTTGCCGAAACCACGACTCGTGACCCGAGGCCCCGGCGGAGCTTGACGCCGTTTGTACTCGGCGCGATCGACCAGCTCGATGACCCTTCGCACCGTCGCTGCTTCAAAGCCTGCTCCAACCAGTCCGGCGACTGTGAGGTCCCGCTCCACATAGCCCTCGAGGATCGGGTCCAAGACGTCGTAGGGAGGCAGGCTGTCGTCGTCGCGCTGGTCCGGCCGCAGCTCAGCCGATGGAGGCTTGGCGATCACGGCCCGGGGGACGAGGTCGCGACCCGCGACGGAGTTCCGGTGCTCGCACAGCTCGTAGACGAGCGTCTTCGGGACATCTTTCAACACCGCGTAACCGCCTGCCATGTCACCGTAAAGGGTGGCGTAGCCGACGGCCATCTCGCTCTTGTTGCCGGTTGTGAGCACCAGCCAGCCCCGCGCGTTGGAGATCGCCATCAGGATGATCCCCCGTATGCGTGCCTGAAGGTTCTCGCCCACGAGCCCACCTGAAGGGTCTCCGACGCTGAGCACGGGCTCGAGCATCTTCAGCAGCACACTGTGGGCGGCCTCGATACCTACCGTTGTCGTGCCGATTCCCAGGTTCTTGACCAGCGAGGTTGCGTCTTCGATCGAGCCGGCCGATGAGAAACGGGACGGCATCAACACGCCGTGCACCCGCTCAGCCCCAATAGCGTCGGCTGCGATCGTCGCCACGAGCGAGGAGTCAACGCCGCCCGAGAGGCCCACGAGCACTTCGGCGAACCCGTTCTTGCGAACATAGTCGGACGTCCCGAGCACGAGCGCCTCGTAGACCTCCGCCACCGTGCCCAAACGGGGCGCGATCGGCGTGAGGCGTGTGAGCTGTCGCTGGGCGCCTGCGGCTGCGTCGGCCGGAGCCACAGCGGCCCTGGCAATGGCCGGGGCCTCCGAGACCGCCACCAGCGGAAGTGACGACATGGCTTCGTGACCCCGTGGGTCCAAGAGTCGCTTGCGGAACGTCGGATGGATCGCGAGGTCGCAGATGACAAGGGCCTCGCGGAACTGTGGGGCCGACGCGACGAGATCGCCGTCATGGTCGAAGACCATGGAGGCGCCGTCGAAGACGAGCTCGTCCTGGCCGCCGACAAGGTTGACGTAGGCGAGCGCGCAGGACGCGTCGGCGGCGCGCGTGGCGAGCATCCGCTCGCGCTGAACGAGGATGCCGGCACGGTACGGCGACGCATTGATCGTCACAACGAGCTCCGCGCCCCCCTCGCCCAGCCGACCGATGGGTCCCAGGGGGCTCCAGGCGTCCTCGCAAACCGTCACGCCGACGCGGACCCCTCCGATCAGGAAGAGCGTGTCCCGGTTGCCTCCCGGAACGAAGTAGCGCCGCTCGTCAAAGACCCCGTAGTTGGGGAGCAGCTGCTTGCGCACGACCGCGCACACCTCACCGTGGGCACACACGGCGGCGGCGTTGTAGAGATCGCCGTCCTCTTCCACAAAGCCGACGACAGCCACGCAGTGCTGGGTCGCAGCCGCGACTTTCCCCAACGCGAGAAGGTTGCCTTCGACGAAACCCGGCTCGAGCAGGAGATCCTCGGGCGGGTAACCGGTGAGCACGAGCTCGGGGAACACCGCCAGGCAGGCACCCGCGGCTTCGGCCTGGGCGAGCTGGGAAATGACCTTGTCGGCGTTGCCGTCGAGATCACCGACGGTGGCGTCCAACTGGCACAGCGCGATGCGCAGGTTGCCCACGATCGGAATCCTACCGGCGGCCCCTACGGCGAACGACGAACGAGGAACGACGAACACTGAGGAGTTGGTGCCGCGGCGCGGAACAGTAGCCTGCGTACAGAGGATTCCTCTACTTATGCCACCGCCACAGCTGCTCGACGAGCTCGTCCGCGCGTCCGCGGCACCCGACTCGGTGAGGTTGGTAGCCGACCAGCTCTTCGCCGCGTTCCCACAGGCCCGCGAACGGCTGGAGTCCGAGCCTGTTCTTGCCGCCCGGTTCGCGGCGGTCGCAGCTGCCAGCCACTCGTTGTCGCGCGTGATCATCACCGACCCTGCAGCACTGGACGTGCTGGCGCGATTGGGCGTGGAAGCGCCCGGCACGGTCGCCGACCCCGGCCAGATGCGCTGGGACCCCGCTCAAGCGGACGATGTCGAGGACCTGGTACGCCGGAAGCATCTTTCCCTCCTCGAGGTCGCCGCACATGATCTCAACGGCTTGACCGACCTCGAGCAGGTGACCGGTGCCCTCTCGCTGGTCGCCGATCGAGTGCTCGCCGGCGCCATCCGCCTTGCCGGGGCCGAAGACGGCCTGGCGGTCATCGCCATGGGCAAGCACGGGGCGGAGGAGCTCAACTACTCGAGCGACATCGACATCCTCCTGGTCGCCTCGGACGCTGCCGACGTCAATCCTTCGCTCGCGCGCTCGGTGGTCACGATCGGTTCTCGAGCGTTTCGCATCGACACCAACCTCCGCCCTGAGGGTCGCTCCGGCGTGCTCGTGCGGTCGGTCGACTCCTACGTCGCCTACTGGGACCGGTGGGCCCGCCCCTGGGAGTTCCAGGCGCTGTTGAAGGCGCGCCACTCCGCGGGCGACATGACCACCGGAAGACTGTTCGAAGCGGCGGCCGCGGAACACCTCTGGTCCCGTCGCTTCGGCGCCGACGACCTCGCGGAGCTGAGGACGATGAAGGCCCGGGCGGAGGCGATCGTCGCAAAACGAGGCCTCGACCACCGTGAGCTCAAACGCGGCCGGGGTGGGATCCGGGACGTGGAGTTCTCCGTGCAGCTCCTGCAGCTTGTCCATGGCGGCCGGGACCCGGCCCTCCGGTTGAGGGCCACACTTCCATGCCTCGCCGAGCTCGCGGATGCCGGGTACGTGGCGGCCGGGGACGCGGCGGCCCTGGCCATTGCGTACCGTTTCCTGCGCACCGTCGAGCACCGTCTCCAGCTCGTCGAAGAGGCACAGGTTCACACGGTGCCCGCCGACCGACCCAGCAGGGACCGCTTGGCCCGGGTGCTGGGCTTCAGGGGCCGGCCACGGGAGACACCGGGCGAGCGCTTCGACACCGTCCTCGCCCGCCATCAGAGCACCGGACGGGCGATCCACGAGAGACTGTTCTTCAGGCCCCTCCTCGAGGCGTTCGCCGGTGGAACGAGGCACGGGACCGCCTCTCGCGACGGCGACCAGGCAGCAGGCGAGCACGGTTTTGCGCCCGATGCCGCCGAGGAACGCCTTGCCGCCTTCGGCTTCGCCGATGCCGACCGGACCCGCCAAGCCTTGAGCGAGCTAACGCGAGGCCTGACCCGCTCCTCGAGGCTCATGCAGCAGCTGTTGCCGCTCCTTCTCGACTGGCTCTCCGAATCGCCGGACCCCGACCAGGGTCTTGTCGGGCTTCGAACCCTTGCGGGCGCCCCGCATCGGCGCGACCTGCTCGTGACCGCTTTCCGGGAGTCACCTGAGGTCGCCCGGCGGCTCTGCCTTCTCCTGGGAACCAGCCGCCGGCTCGGCGAGATCATCGCCCGCCACCCTGATTTCGTGGAGCTTCTCGACGACAGGACCGCTCTGGCCACCATCGGTCCCGACGAGCTTGTGGAAAAGGCCATGATCGCCGCGGATCAGGGGCCTCACAGGCGGGCGGGCGCGCTCCGGCACTTCTTCGAAACCGAGACTGTGCGGATCGCGACCCTGGATCTCCTCGACCTCTCGAGCCTGCACGAGACCGGGCGCGCCCTCGCCGACCTCGGCGCAGCCGTTGTCGCGGCCGGTCTCCAAGCGGTCGCGCGTGGCGTGCCGATGGCCGTGATCGCGATGGGGAGCTTCGGTGGGGCCGAGATCGCCTACGGAAGCGACCTCGACGTGCTGCTCGTGTACGAAGGGGCAACTGACTCCGACGCTCAGGCCGCAGAACACGCCGCAGCGGCTCTCTTCAAGCTGTGCAACGGGTCGACGCCCGCCGAGGGGATCGTCCGGATCGATGCCTCGCTCCGCCCGGAGGGAAGGCAGGGCCCGCTCGCTCGAAGTCTCGACGCGTTCGAGCGGTACCACCGGCGCTGGGGTGAGACCTGGGAACGTCAAGCTCTGCTGCGCGCCCGGCCCGTTGCGGGCAATCAAGGAGTCATCGAACGCTTCGTGGCGCTGGCGGACCAAGCGGTGTGGTCCTCGCCGCTCGACGAGGCCGCTGAGCGGGAAATACGCAGGATGAAGGCACGGATCGAACGCGAGCGCATCCCGCCCACCGACGATCCTCAGTTCCACCTGAAGCTCGGCCGTGGCTCGCTCGCGGATGTGGAGTGGACCGCACAGCTCCTCCAGCTCCGTACCGGCACCCGGGCCACCGGGACCCGCGAGGCGTTGGACCTCCTCGAGCAGGCCGGAACGCTCGACGCGGCGGACGCGGCCGCTCTCAGGGAGGCCTACGTCTTCTGCGGAGGAACGAGGAACCGGTGGCACCTCGTGGGGAGTTACGTCGCCGGCGCCGGAGGAGTGGTCGGAAGCGGGGCGGACGCGATGCCACGCCAGCCCCACCTCCAATCGCGTCTTGCGAGGAGTCTCGGGACCACTCCGACCGAGCTGCGTGAGTCCTACCGCCGGGTGACCCGTCGCAGCCGCAAAGTGGTCGAGCGCGTCTTCTACGGCCTTTGAGGGCTTCCCACTACTTCTTCGTCCAGGCACGGGTCACCGTCGAACCGGAGAAAGCCCAGCCCGCCACTGGCACCAGGTGCCGGACTCACAGCTGGTTCCCAGGTTTCTTTCATTCGCGCCTCAGGCAGTCCGTCAACGCTATGGCGATGCGCGTCCCATCGAACACGCCGAACGCGCTCGTATCTTCGACAGGGCACGCCCGTTCCTCGCTAGCCGCCCCGGCAACGACAGCGCCGCCGAAGAGCCCGCGACGCGGGAGGCGTGCCTGGGCGGCCAATGTGATCACGGCAGTGGCCGCCCTTGGATTCGGCGTCACGCTCGGGCTGGGGTTGACGGCTGTGACTCGAGGGGCCCTCGCCGCGCCAGGGGGGCCGGAGACCGCTGCCGGGCAGATCGCCGGCCTGGCGGGAAGCTACCTGCTCCTCGTCATGCTCTTGCTGATATCGAGACTTCCCTGGCTGGAAGGTGTGCTGGGCCAGGACCGCCTCGTGCGATGGCACCGCCGCCTCGGCCCATGGCCCATCGTCTTGTTGGGTGCGCACGGCGTGCTCATCACGATCGGCTACGCCGAGCAAGCGTCGATCGGCCCTTGGCACGAGCTCGGCATCCTGCTCACCTCGTACCCGGACGTGCTCATGGCGACAGTGGCGTTCGGCCTGCTCGTGATGGCCGGCGTGGCCTCGTTCCGAGCCGCCCGCTCGCGACTGCGCTACGAGACCTGGTGGGCGGTGCACCTCTACACCTACCTGGCGATCGCACTCGCCTTCTCCCACCAGCTGGCTGACGGCGTCTCATTCGTCGGGCATCCGCTGGCCAGGCTGTTCTGGGTTGTGGTCTGGGCTTGCACCGCCGGCGTCGTGCTCGTGTACCGAGTGGGTCTTCCCCTCTGGCGCACCGCCTACCACCGGCTTCGGGTCGTCGAGGTGCGCGAGGAGGGCCCCGGGGTCGTGTCGGTGATCTTCGCGGGCCGCCACCTCGATCGGCTGCCCATCGCCGGCGGGCAGTTCCTGCAATGGCGGTTCCTCCGTAGTGAGCTGTGGTTCCAGGCCCATCCCTACTCCATATCCGCACTGCCGCGAGCCCCGTTCCTCCGTGTGACGGTCAAGGCGCTCGGAGACTTCTCCGAGTCCGTGGCGACCATCCCGGTCGGCACCCGGGTGGTCATCGAAGGTCCCTACGGAGCAGTCACGGCACATTCACGCAGCGGTGACAAGGTTCTGCTCGTTGCGGCCGGTATCGGGGTCACCCCGATGCGTGCCATCCTCGAAGACCTGCCTGCAGCCGTTGACGTCGTGGTCATGCTGCGCACGCCCACACGAGAGGACCTGATCTTCCACCAGGAGATCGCTGCGCTGGTCCAGGCTCGGGGCGGCCGTCTGCATGTCCTGGTCGGAAGCCGGCATCGGGTGCGCCTCGATTCCCGCCTGCTTGGCGAGCTGGTCCCCGACCTCGGCACGCGTGACGTGTACGTGTGTGGTCCCGAAGGTTTCGCCAACCGGGTCATCGCCATGGCGCGCAGGCTCGGAGCCAGCCCCGACCGTATCCACCATGAGTCGTTCGCGTTCTGACCGTGACCACAGCCAGCCCCCTTTACGACTTGGAGATCATGACATGAGGCGCATGCCGATCGTCTTGGCCGCGACCGCCGCCGGCCTTGCCGCGGTTCTGGGGTTTCACACCCAGAAGCTGAGCACCAACGTCCTGCCCGGCGTGTCGAGCGGGTCCGGGGCTGGGACGACGCCAACGACCGCCTCGACGGGAACCCGCACTGCGCTCGGTGCCGACGTGCAGTATCGCTACGGGGAGCTGGAGCTCGAGGTGACCGTTACCGGCAGCCGGATCACCAATGTCCAGCCTGCCATCGACACCGCATTCGACCCGCGCTCGAGCCAGGTCAACTCGTACGCAGAGCCTCTGCTCCAGAGCCAGACACTTCAGGCCCAAAGCGCCAATATCAACGGTGTCTCGGGCGCGACGTACACCAGCCAGGCGTATGTCCAGTCACTACAGGCCGCTCTGGACAAGCTCGGAGTCAAGTAGTGAGCGGGACCGGCATTCTTGCCAAGGAATCGACCGAGGCATTCCACGTGACCGAGTCGGTCGGACCCGGTCGCGGGGTCGACCCCACGGGACTCGTGAAGGGCTGGGCCGCCGACACGGCCCTTGGTGAGTTGCGCGCGGCAGGCGTCCGGGCCGCGATCGTGAGCGCCGGTGGTGACCTGGCCACCTTCGGCGGCCCCGAACGGGGATCAGCCTGGAGAATCGGCGTTCGCGACCCGAGGGCGTCCGACAGGGTCGCCTGCATTCTCGAATCTCCGGGCGCGGTCGCTACCTCCGGCTGCTATGAGCGCGGCAGCCATGACATCAACCCGCAGACCGGGCGGCCCGAGACCCGTTGTGAATCCGCCCCCGTCACCGGCCCCGAGCTCTGGCTGGCCGATGCGCTGGCGACCGGCCTTCTGGTAGCCGGTGAGGCGGGTTTGGCACTCATCGAAGCCGTCGAAGGCTACGATGGCTGCGTCATCTCCAAGGGCGGCTCGATCGCGATGACCAGCTCCCTTCCGATCACCCGGTAGCGGACAAGGACGCGCGATCAGCGATACCTCCCAAAGCCAACTGTGCCCGTCGCCCGCGTCGAAGGTCTCGACGTACACTCATGGGGTGCGCGTGACCGGCCTGATCATCCCCAGGACAGGCTGGTACCTGACCTTGGGCCTGGTATTCGGGATGCTGGCATTCGTGCGCTCGAATGCGTATAGACGCCGCACGGGCAACAGCCCGTGGCACATCCACCCTCTCGTCTGGGGCCTAATCAGTGTCTTCGCGGCGTTCCTGGTCACATTGCTGTCGATCGTCTTCGTGGCGATCTGCGGCACCTTGCTATCCATCTTCGCCTGGTCGCCCCGCTTCCAGCCGGGGCGCGGACCGGGCACTGCCGATGACTCTGGGCACCGGGGTGCGCCCGCGCATTCGCCGGTCTCCGAGATCGGCCCGACGGCCGGCTCCGCGCCAACGTCGCCACCGGTGGTCGCGCTCAGGGCCTGGCTTGCCGACCCGACGGGTCGCAATGAGCTGCGCTACTTCGACGGCTCAGGATGGACCGAGCACGTGGCGAACGCCGGAGTGATCTCGGTCGACCACTTCTGAGCAGCTTGCCCGCCTCGTTCGCGCCCGCCTCGGACGCGCCCGCCTCGTTCGCGCCCGCCTCGGACGCGCCCGCCTCGGACGCGCCCGCCTCGGGCGGTCAGCCTGGAATGGTGGTATCCCCCGTGACAGCGGCACCGGATTGGGAGCCGGCGGCGTCCCCAGCTTCCTTGGCAAAGATCAGCAGCGACTGGTCGAGACCTCCCAGCACCGTGTGAAGGCGATAACCGAAAAGCTCGGGCTCGTTGAGCATCGCCTGCAGCCCCGCCGACCCGGTCTCGCCTGAGTGAACCGCCCCCGTGTGCCACTCCTTCACCTTGTACTCGATGTTCATCGCTTCCCCCGAGTCGTCTCGTGATGTGCTTGATGACGGCGAAAAGCCTTGCGAAGTTGGACGATCCGCACTGATCCCAGACAGAAGACGACCAACGCGCCGAGCGCCGCGGCCACCAAGAGCGCGAGCGCGAGCGGGAACCTGCCCGAGAACACCAGGAAACTGACCTTCGCTCTCTGAAGGTTCTGGACGATAAAGACGACCATCACCGCCGCGAAGACCAGCGCCGGGACGAGGCTCTTCCAGGCCCATCCGGCACGGCTTCGCGGGACGGCCAATGCCGGGATCTTCTCGGCGACATCGCCGGATGACGGCGCTAGTTCGCCGCGCTCGCCCGGCTCTTCGGGCTCTTCGGGCTCTTCGGGCTTGTCAGCTGTCACGTTAAGTCCTGACCGAGCAAGAGTGACTTCCACTCCGGGCGTGATCTGGGTCCCAAGACAACCACCGATCTAGTTCCAATGGCGTCGGTCCGCCGTCGTTCGAGATGACCTGTGTGCAGGATATACCTGAGAGACTCCCGGTTCTCCCTAGTGGTCCCGCCTGTCAGCCATGTTCGGCGCGCCCGTCTCGTGACCTGCCACGGCGACGGCGGGTCCAGGGGGTCTTGCTCGGGATCCCCAGTGCAGGTGCGTCGCCTCCGAGCTGTCGAACCATGCGGTCGACCTCGGTGAGGATCGCGCCGGAGACGACCCACGCACCGGTCTCGTCCACTCGTCGAAGGCTGCGAAGCGATTCGCCGCGAGCTTGACGGACAGCATTCAGGGCGGCATCCACGCTCGGGGTGTCTCCCTGCAGAGCTTCAGCCTGGGCACGGTAGGCGACAGCAGTGCGAGAGAGCACCTCGGCGAGACTGGCGGGCAGCCGCGGCGCTCCGTCTATCTGGTGGTCGAACAGCGTGCGCGCTATCGCACGTAGCTGAGCCACCGAATGTTCGAGAGCAGCAAGCGCGTGCGACAACTCGACCGATGCCGTCTTGCGACCGAAGGGGTCCACGCGAAGGAAGGCCACCGCCTCGTCGACCATGGGGCGTGTGTGCTCGAGCTCGTCCTCCAACGCACGCGCGCGGGCCAGCCACACGTCCGTCTCGGTCGCGGTAGGCGTCCGCGCCACCCCGGCGCTCATTTCCGAGAGCAGCTCCGCGATCGAACTGGCGAGCTCCGCAAGGGCGCGGCGCGCTCGTGAACGAGGGTCGCCCGGGTACGCCACATAGGAGGCAGCCGCGCCGATGACAGCGCCCACCAGTGTCGCCCAGACTCGGTCCAGCAGCGTAGACGTGCTCACCGAGGTCCCGAGAGCAAGGATGAAGATGGCCGTTCCGGGGATCTGGAGCGATCCGCTCGCACCGAGCCGCAGCAGCTGGCCGGCGGCGAGCGACACGAAGACCAACACCATTACCGCGAGGGCCGAGAGGCCGACGATTCGCAGGATCACCACGGCAAGGAACACGCTGAGGCCCATGAGCACGGTCCGCTTGGCGCCGTCGAGCACCGATGTCCGCACGGTCAACTGGACGGCGTAAACAGCGGACGCGGCACCGAAGGCCGGTGCAAAGCCACCGAAGGGAAGGCAGACCGCCCACGTCGCGCCCGCGGCTGCAGCGGTGACCGAGATGACCCGAAGTGTCCAGCGTGCCTCGTAGGCACGCTGCAAGAATGCCCTCAGCCCGGCGACGACAACGGCCCACGATCGCCGCGCGACGTACGTCTCACTTCGGCTCCTGGTCGTGAGTGCAACGGTCGGGTCCGATGGCACGCCCACCTGGGATGAAGCCGGGGTCGTCCCGGGCGCTGGCTCGCGTGCGGGCCCGGGCGCTGCCGGGCGGCCTCCATGCTCGTCCCGGTCCCCCATCTCAGGTCCTTCGAATGGAGCGCTCTCCACCTCACGAGCATGGAACATCGGCCACGCGTCTGCCAGCAGAATCACTGCATCCGGCGAAACCCGGTGTCAGGTGACGTCGTTCCTGGCGGATTGGAAGCGCGCCACCGTGAAGCTGATTATCAGCGGGACATCGACGGCGAAGAGGACCAGCATCGCGGTGAGCACCACGAGCGGCCCTCCCCGGGTGTGGTCCCGGACGAAGGCGAACTCGATCAGGCCGGCGGCGATCACGTATGAAAGCAGCGTCCACCGGCCGACAAGAAAGAACTTGTCCCACGCGAGCCCTCTCGTACGCACCAGCATCACGAGGTTCACGACGAGCAGGAGGCCGCTCGCCGCAGCAAGGCCGATCGGGACAGCGAGCGGCGGCCTACTCGGTGAGTACGACGCCATGTAGACGCCCCCTGCCACGACGAGTATCAAGGTGGCGGCACCGATCTCTGCAACCGGTGCGAACCGTGGCCGCGAGGTGATGCCGGCGGGCGCTCCGGGGCTCGACATGCTCATTGGGAGGCCACCCGGGTCATGATGAGGAGCGTTGCGACCTGCATCAGGCCTGTGATGCCGGCGGTGTAGATGAAACGCTTCATCAGCCTCCCGATCACCTCGCCA
Source organism: uncultured Acidimicrobiaceae bacterium (assembly GCA_963807575.1). Lineage (GTDB taxonomy): Bacteria > Actinomycetota > Acidimicrobiia > Acidimicrobiales > Bog-793 > Fen-455. Next base: position 163,217 of record CAWECD010000005.1, on the reverse strand, counting down.
TCGGGACGGGGCTTGCGCATCTCGAACAGGACCGCGATGTTTGCGGGCTCGAGAATGCCGAGGGCGATGACAGCCATGACACCCACCACGATGAATGACGCCATCAGCCAGGCGTGGTTCGGGCTCGAGGTCTTCAGGTTGCCGAGGTCGAGCGCCAACTGGAAGCCGGAGGCGAGAGTCATGGCGACGAGCGTCGGCATGAGGAGCACCATCTTGGGCATGAACCTGGCGGAGAACTCGGCGCGAGCGGGAATCGAGAGCCGTCCCAGGATCGGGCCGACGACGAGGCCGACGAAGAGATCGATGCCCGTCCACAGAGCGCCACCGGCGACATGGTTGAAGTCGAGCCCCCACTGCCAGTTGAAGCCGATCGACGCCACCAAGAAGGCGAGGATGACCGCGACGATTGGCAAGCCCTTGAGCGGCACGATCTGAATGACCGGTCGAGGCGGGACAGCCGCACCAGGGCCGGGGCCCGCTCCAGCTCCGGTCGACGAGACCGACTCGGTTCCTGTCGACGGGACCGATTCGCCTCCAGCCGACAAAGAGTCGACTCTCGTGTCTGTCATAGTCCCCCCACATACTCGACACCCCCGCGACGCCGCGAAGACGGCGTCGTGATCGAGGAAGTAACTCTAGCAACCGATGCCGCCTCCGCAGAGCGGTCCGGGCCACTATCCTCTTGCGTCAAAGGTGAGCCGGGAAGACTGGTCGGCAAACAGAGGACCGACTCAATGACCGATTCCCTTCCCATATCCGCTCGGCACTCGGCTGCGGGGCTCGCCGCACCAGGATCACCTGGCGACCGTTCACGGGCGTGGGAGACACGACGGAAGTTCGCCAGTTGGCGGTGGGAAGCGCTCCGCACGACCTTCTGGCTTGTGCCCACCGTCCTCGTCATCGTCGCCGGCATGTTGTTCGTGGCCACGTTCGAGATCGACTGGGCCGCCTACTGCGGACACCTCACGCTTCCGTTCTGGATGCGAACCGAAAGCGCGGATGCCGGCAGGGAGGTGCTCATCGCCATCGCCGCCGCGGTGATCACCGTCGTTGGCGTCGTGTTCTCGATCACGATCCTGGCTCTCACCCTGGCGTCCCAGCAGTTCGGTCCCCGCATGATGCGTAACTTCGTCCGCGACGTCGGCAACCAGGTGACGCTCGGTGTCTTCGTCGGCACCTTCGTCTACTCCACGCTCGCCCTCGGCTCCATCGCCATCGGCGGCCAGCGCGGCGTCTTCGTGCCGCACCTCTCGATCGCCGTCGCCGAAGCCCTGCTGCTCGTGGACCTCGCAGTCCTCATCTACTTCATCAACCACATCGCGAGGTCCATCCAGATGCCGGAGGTGATCGCCGGGATCGCCCGTGACCTGATGCGTGAGATCAATGCCGAGCTCGCGGAACAGAAGCCTGACGAGAGCGGGCTCGCGTCAGCAGACCGCGGGAAGTCGGTGGACGAGCTCCTGCAGCTCCTCAACTCGGAGGGCGGCATCGTCCCAGCGGTCGAGAGCGGCTACCTGCAGTTCGTCGGCTATGCCCAGCTGGTCAGGATTGCAACGCACACCGATGCGGTCATCCGCCTGGCTCATCGGCCCGGCCATTTCATCGCCGCGGGACGGCCGCTCGCGACCGTCTGGCCACGCGAGGCTGCCGCCCGTGTCGCCCAGGCACTCGCCAAGGCACATGCGACAGGACCGCACCGCACTCTGATGCAGGAGCCGGTGTTCGCCGTCGATCAGCTCGTGGAGATCGCCATCCGCGCGCTCTCGCCGGCGGTGAACGACCCCTTCACCGCTGTGACCTGCATCGACTGGCTCTCTGTAGGACTCAGGCGGATCTCGCATTCAACGATCGGGAAGGGCGTCTACAGGGACCGGGCCGGTCACGTCCGGCTCATCGAGCCCGACCCGTCCTACGCCCGTACGGCCAACCGGGCCTTCGACAAGATCCGCCAGGCGGCGCGCGGCATGCCCGTCGTGATCATCCACATGATGGACGCGCTCACCCGCATCATGGAAGAGACCACGACCGCCGAACAGCAGCAGGTCCTCGCGCGCCAGGCGGACATGGTCCTGCGCGGTGCCGAGGAGTCCGTGACCGAGCCGAACGACCTGGAGGACATCCGCAACCGGTACCGGAACTTCGTGACCAAGGCGGCTCTGCACGACCTTGGCGTCGGACCGGCGGCGACGTAGTCGCCGGGGACCCTGGCCGTCGCCTACACCTGGAGCGTCTCGAGCCCCAAGAGGTTCAGCAGCTCCGGGTCACCGAGATCGGGCACGAGCGTGTCGACCGCGAACCCGAGCCCGGGCGCGGCCCCCACGCCGACGACCATGAGCCCGGCGGCGCCCGCCGAGCGTGCCCCCGGCACGGAGTCCTCGAGAGCGATCGCACCGTCAGGCGCCACCTCCAGCAGCTCGCAGGCGCGGAGGTAGAGGTCAGGTGCCGGCTTGGGCCGAAGCGGAGCCTCGAGCACGACCACGGCGTCGAACACCTGCGGGATGCGGGCCGACTTCATCGTTGCCTCGACCGTCTCGCGAGAGCCGTTGGATGCGACCGCCAGCGGGCGCGATCCGCGGATTGCCTCGAGGAGCTCGATCGCTCCGGCCATCGCACGAACACCGCTGGCAATGGCCCTGCGGATCTCCGAGTCGAGCTCCTCGGCGACCTCCTCGACGTCGACGGGCTTGCCGAGCTCGCGTTCCAGCTCCGAGATCACCTTGTCCACGGACGCTCCGTACAGACGCGAAGAAGGACCGGTGACGAGGCCATCGATGCCCCGACGGGCGAAGACGGCCACGATGCCTGCGAACACCGCCTCTTCGCTGTCGACGAGCACGCCGTCACAGTCGAACACGACCGCCTTGGGCAACAGGCTCAGCCCACCTCGAGCGGAAGCTGCGGATCGGCGCTCCACTCGGTGAGCGATCCGTCGTAGAGCCGAACATCGTCGCGGCCGAGCATCGAGAGCACGAAGATGTCCACCGTGGCTGAGATGCCCCCACCGCAGTAAGCGATCACGGGGAGGGCCGGATCGATGGCGAGCAGGTCACCGAGCTCACGGGCCAGCTCGTCGTGGGGCAGGAAGCACCACGTGTCAGAGTCGAAGAGGGCCTGGGCCGGTGCGCTCACCGACCCAGGGATCCGGCCTGGCCGGCTGTACGCGCCGGGCCCTTCACCCCGGAAGGCCCGTGGCGTCAGCGCATTGACGAGACATGCCGGCTCTCCGCCGATGACCCTCAAGACGTCGTCTTTCGTGGCCAGCAGCTCGGGTCGTGGGCGCGCCACGAACCTCGCCGGTTCTACCGTCGGGATCGCCGAGCTCCCTGGGTATCCCGCCCGGAGCCACGACTGCAGGCCTCCGTCGAGCAAACGGACCTCGTCGAACCCGAAATAGCGAAGGAGCCACCACAGCCGGCACGCCCACATCGGCGACTCCTGTGCGTAGGCGACGACCCGCGTGCCGGGTCCCACACCGAGCGCGCCCATGGCCCGGGCGAAGCGCTCCGGCCTGGGCAAGGTGAAACGAAACGGGGAGTCGGGATCCGACAGCTCCCCGGGAACGTCGGCGAAGACCGCTCCGGGGATATGAGCTTCGTCATAGCGCCCTCGCCCGCTCTCGACGGTGTAGGGGCCATCGGCAACTTCACGGATGAGGAACGCTGTCGCGTCGATGACCTGGAGCTGCGGATCGCCGAGCTCTTCGCAAAGGCGCGACGCGTCAATCGTCAACTGGTCCCGGGACATGACGCGAACTTAGTACCTGGTGGCGCCCCGAGAAGCCAGCATCGCCTTGAGCCTGAGGGTTGCCAGGAAGAAGAAGGCGAGCGCGAAGAGCGCGAGCATGCCGAGCTCGCGCGAGATCGTGACTATGTCCCCATGGTTCGACAACAGGTTGGTCCAGGCGTCGACGGCCCAGGCCTGCGGTGTGGCATGCCCGATCTCGCGCATGGCGGTCGAGACGATCGAGAGCGGCCACATGCACCCGCCTAGCATGGCGAACACGAGCCCGACGATCGGGCCTATGGCGCTGGCTTGTTCCGGGGTCCGGAAGAACGTCCCCGCGACCATCCCGGCGCCGGCGCCGACAAGGCACCACACGATTATCAGCACGACGGCCGCCAACGGGTTCCCCCACGACACGCCGAACACGACACTTCCTATCGCGACGATGACGAGGGACTGCACCGCGGCGATGACGATGTAGGTGATCGACTCGCCGACGATTATGGTCCGGGATCGCACAGGTGCCGCGGAAATGCGCTCGAACATGCCCAGGCGCCGGGTCTCGACGATGGTCGCGCCGCTGGCGATTGCCATCAGGAAGACGAACAGCACGAGCTCGGTCGGGGCGCTGTACTCATAACCAGGTGGGAGGCTTCCTTGAGCCGCGTGGACCACCTGGGAGACGAGCCCGACGCGTGGCGTGCGTAGCTGGAGGGAGTTCGCGCGGCCGAGGTTCTCAAGGAAGCTGCCCCCGTAGCGAGTGGCGAACTGAGCAGCCTCGACCCTGCCCCCGAAGTCGTCGACGACCGAGGTGACCCGGGTCGCCGCCGCCTGCTGGGTGCTGTTGGCCTGCTCGGCGATCACGGCGAGCAGCACGGCTCTTCCGCTGAGCTCGTCGGTGCTCAGCCCGCGAGGGACCACGACGCCGGCGCTTATCTCCGAACGTCCCACTGCCTTCTCGAGCGAGCCGAGGTTGGGATAGGCGACGACCGCCAGCCCCGGGGTGTGGCTGAGCTCGGCCATGAGCTGCCGGCTCGCTTGAGTCCCGTCGAGGTCGACGATTCCCACGCGGAAGGTGTTGAAGCCTTGGGCGACCGCGCCGACGATGACGATGACGACGATGGGCAGGACTATCAGGAAGAACAAGGCCACCCGGTCGCGCAGTACGCGGCGGCCTGAAGCCCTCGCTATGGCGAGCGCCCTCATGCGGTCACCGCCCGGCGAGCGAGACCGAGCGCGATGGCACCTACGACGGCGCTGATAGCGAGGATTGCCACCACCGGTTCGACGATCGTGCCGAGCCCTCCCCCGATGGTCGCAAGATCGGTGAACCCACGGATCGCCCACCCGTTGGGCGTGAACAGCGCCAGCTGCTTGATCGTCGAAGGTGCGCTCGAGATGAAGAAGAAGTCGCCGCCGATCAGGGCCAGGCCGAAGACGATGATCGAGGCGATGCCCTCGGCTTGGCGCTGGGTCCGGGCGAGTCCCATCACCAGGGCGGTGAGGCAGACCACGGAGGCCACGAGCGCCAGAGCGAGCAAGGCGGCGGGCAACGGGGCGCCCCAGTCAGCCCCGAAGGCCACCGTGGTTACGACACCTATGGTCGCGAGGCTGGCGACTCCGTACACGAACACAGATATCGCCTTGCCGAGCAGTATCTCGTAGGGACGGACCGGGGCAGCCCGCATGCGCTCGATCATGCCCTGGGCGCGGTCGACGAAGAAGCTGCGCGCGGTGTAGCTGATCGTGAACAGCAGGAAGAAGATCGCCATCCCCGGGCTGTAGTAGCTGATCACCTTCAGCTCGTGTGCACCAATGGGGCGTTCGACGGCCTGCAAGGGGATGTGGAGCGCCGAGACCATCCCTACCAGCTGCGAAGTCTTAGCCTTCGGCGCGCCGGCGGCGAGGGCGGTGGCGAACGCGAGGCGGTCGGCGTTCACCTGAGCCACGAACGACGACACGATGGACGTCGCGACATCGCCGGCAACCGTGGCGCTGTTCGAAGTGACCGTCGTGAGGGGTTCAGGGTCCACGCTGGTCGCAGCCGACGAGAAGCCCGCCGGGATCACCAGCGCCGCAGCCAGCTCACCGCTTCGGACCTCCGAGGAGGCGAGCGCCGTCGAGGTCAGCCTCTTGAGTGTTATGACCTGTCGCAGCTGGGGCGCGTCGAGAGCCTTCACCAGCTGGGCGGCCACCGGGCCGTGATCGAGCTCGACCAGCCCCAATGTGAAGTGGAAGCTGTTCAGACCGTTGAAAGCAAGGCTCATGAGCCCCGCGATCGCGACGGGGGCGATGACCCCTACGACGATCGCCGAGCGGTCGCGGACGCGCTGGCGCAGATCCTTGCGGGCGATGGCTAGGGCTGTGCGCAGGATGGCCTCATTCCCGCAGGGCCGTGCCCGTGAGGCTCAAGAACACCGCCTCGAGGTCGGGCTCGACGACATCGACACTCGTGACCGAGATGTCCGCCGCGTCGGCCGCCTCCAAGATGGCCGGCAACAGGTGTCGACCTCCGGAGGCGACGAGATGTACCGAGTCCTCCGTCGTCGCGGCGCTGCTCACCCCGTTGACGCCTCGGCACGCCTCGGCGAGGCGCTCGAGGTCTCCCGAAGCGCCGAGCGCTATGCGGTCCTGCTCACCGAGCTGGGCCACGAGCTCGCGCCGTGTCCCCTCCGCTATCAGGTGACCGTGGTCGATGATGCCGACACGGTCGCAGACGCGTTCGGCCTCCTCCATGTAATGAGTCGTGTAGACCACGGCAAGGCCCTCTCGCCCAAAGGCCTGCACCCGCTCCAAGATGGCGTGGCGGCTCTGGGGATCGACGCCGACGGTGGGCTCGTCGAGTACGAGCAGCTTCGGGTGGTTGAGCAGGCCGGCCGCGATGTTCATGCGCCGTTTCATGCCTCCGGAGAACGAGTCGAGTCGGTCGTCGCGCCTGTCGGTCAGTCCGGTTAGCTCCAAGGCCTCGTCCACTCTGGCGGCCACGGTCCGCCGCCCGAGCCTGTACAGCCTGGCGAGGAACTCGAGGTTCTCGCCGCGGTGAGGTCCGGGTAGAGGGCGACGTCCTGGGGCACGTAGCCGATCAGGGCCTTCACCTCGATGTTGCCGATCGCCTGCTGTCCGGCGATCGAGATCGTCCCCTTGTCGGGCTCCAGGAGGCCGCACACCATCTTCATCGTCGTCGTCTTGCCGGCGCCGTTCGGCCCGAGCATGCCGTAGACCTCGCCTTCACAGATCCGAAAGCCGACACCGTCGACGGCGAGACGGGTGCCGAAGCTCTTGGTGAGGCCGGCACACTCGAGAACCGGGGTCCGGCTCACGACCGGTGAGGGTGTCCCCGGACCGCCGGCGGGGCTGGAGGCGAGCCTCACCTGCCCTAGGCCCCGATCACCCTAGGCACGACGAGCCACGACAGCACACCGGTCCCGGCACTGGCCTGGTCCCACTCGTCGACCCGCAGGTCGATCCGGGCGAGTGCCGCCGTCGGCATCCGGACAAGACCGCCGCCGATCAGGAACCTCACGATCTCCGAACAGGTGGGCTCGTGACCGACGACCATCAACAACCGCGTCGTCTCCGGCTCGCGGCGGATCTCGGCGAGCAGTCCTTCGACACCTCCGTCATAGAGGGCCGCGGCCTCGCGCACGGACCACTCCCAGTCCCTGGCCTCGCTCGCCAGGTCGAGCGTCGCCCTGGCGCGCAACGCCGGCGAGCAGATGACCGAGTCGGGCACCTCCGTAGCGGCCAGGAAGCGGCCGGCCGCCCTGGCTGCCTTCCGGCCCCGTTTCGCCAACGGTCGCTCGAGGTCCGAGCCGCCGTAGTCCGCAGACCAGTCGGACTTCGAATGCCGGAAGACGATCAGTGCATGTGACATCTCTGTCTCGCCGACGGGTCCGGGCTCAGAGCTTGTAACCGATGGAGCGCAGGAGCGACTTGCGGTCGGTCACGTCCTGGTCCGTCTCGACACCGAGGGGGGAGGAACCATCGATCACACCGAGGACCCCACGGCCGAGGTCCGTCTCGGCCACCACGACCTCCAGGGCATTTGCGGTGGCACAGTGAACGGTGCAGACCTCGGGAACCTGCTTCAGCTGGTTGAGCACGTTCACGGGGTAACCCTCGCGGACGAACACGACAAAGCAGTGGCCCACGCCCAGCGCCAGGGCGTTGCGGACTGCCAGGTCCTCAAGCTCGGGGTCGTTGCCCGAACGGCGGACCAGGCGCTTGCCCGACGCTTCGCAAAAGGCCAGCCCGAAACGAAGGTGCGGGCTCGTGCCGACGAGCGCCTCGTGGAGATCCTCGACGGTCTTGATGAAGTGAGCCTGGCCGAGGACCACGTTGAGGTCTTCCGGCTTCTCTATGGGTACCACGACCAGCTGCACGCTGCTTCTCCTGTCCACCGGGCCCGTCAGCGAGCCCACCGGGGGACCCTTCCCGGGTCCGATTCCTGTAACGAACTCTGCGCCTTGGACGGCCCCGGGCGCAAGGGCGCGCTGTCCGGGCGCAGGGCCGTGGGCCCGGGTATCTCGTCCGGAACGGTCCGGCGCCTAAAGCCCAGGCGTATCGCGTCCGATAACAGAGGATGAGGAGAACTCTGTTCAGGGTCGCGCTGCGAGGAGCAAAGACCGTGCGAGAGCCTTTCGACACCTTGGAGAAGGGCGGCGCACATGAGTGAGCGGACTGACCTTGTGGAAGCGATCAGACGCGATGTCCGCGCGGTCCTGCCACCACGGGGGGTTGCTATCCAAATGACGTACCTCGTCGGAGCTGCGGAGGCCGACCCTCGAAGGCTCGCTCGCGACCTCGGGTGGCCAGGCTCCCGAAGCGGCCTATCCCTGGCAGTGCCAACCGTGCCCACCACGCGGACGCCCTTGCACAGGATCACCTGAGGACGGATCGGCAACATGCCCCGGACCCGGTCCGAAACGACGGCGTCGTCTGCTCACGACATATGTTCTGCCATTGCCGTCCAAGGCCGGGCACTGTGTCCGCGAGCGCGAACACCTCCGCAGATCGCCGGTGCGTCCCGCTCCCCGCAAGCTTGTCACTCGAGGTCGCGACATGTCAGCGCCAGCTGAGGCCGTGACGCCGCCCGCTGTCTCGCGTCTGCGCGCCTTCGGTCAGCCGGTGCGGCTCTGGCTGTACGTCTCCCTCGTGTTTGGCGCTGGACTGGCACTCGTCTTCGGGCCGTTGCGCCTTGCCCCTGCCATAGCCGCCGGCCACGTCGTGGCGATCCCGTGGTGGGGGATATTCCTCCTCGTCACGACCGCGGAACTGGCGAGTGTCGAGCTCCCGATCCGCAAGACCAATGTCATCTTGACCCTCGATGATGCCGTCATCATCGTTGCGATCCTGGGCACGGGCCCTTTGGTGACGGCGCTGGCCACGGCGTGCAGCCTCGGGATCATCACAGCTGTGCAACGGCGCGCCCCAGTGCAGGTGATGTTCAACTTCGGCGCCCAACTGCTGGTGGTGCCCCTGTACTACCTGCTGCTGCGCGTCGTGGTCCAACCCGATGCGCTCTTCTCCCTGCGGAGCGTGGTCGGGTACCTGTTGACGGTGACCTTGCTGAGCGAGGTCTCCAACATCGAGATATCAGCGGCGATGTACCTGTCCGAGGCCGACTTCACGATCGTCACAGAGGGACTGGTGTCCACGACCCAAGTCGTGGCCCTCATAGCACTCGGCAATGCCGTGATCGCGGTGATCGTCCTGGTCATGACGGTTGCTGCACCGGTCGTGCTGTTGACGGTCCCGATCCCGGCGGCGATCAGCGTCGTCGCGTATCGAGCTCAGCTGACCCGGCGCAGACAGCTGACCGACATCGAGAACCTCTTCGCCGCGACCCGCATCCTGAGTCACTCCAAGAGCGTCCATACCGGTGCCGTGGACTTCCTCAACCACCTCTCCAAGATGTTCCACGCGACACTCGTCGAGCTCACGTTGCTCCCGACGGTCCCGGGCAACCCGGCGCTCATCACCAGAACCGTGAACGGTGTGGCTATGGTGGTCATGGAGGCGACTCCCGTCGAGTCGCTTCCAGACGGCCTCGCTGACACCCTGACCACCGGCAACATCCTGGTCACCCAGAAGCTGGGGACGGACACCGCGCTGGCCCGGTACATCGCAGCCGATGACCGGCCCACGGGGATGGGCGTGGCGGTCCCCGCCGCTGACAACGCTCCATCCCTCGGCTATCTCGTCGTGGCCCACCGCGACAAATTCGTCGGCGACTTCCACCAAACCGACCTGCAACTACTGGGCACTCTCGCGAAGCAGCTCGCCTTCGCCCTGCAGAACGGGCGGCTTCACGAGGACCTTGCCCTGCTCGAAGGCGCTCAGGACGAGCTGGTGCACAAGGCTTTTCACGACCCGCTCACCGGCCTGGCCAACCGCGCGCTGTTCCTGGACCACATCGACGGCGCCTTCCACCGCGCTGCGCGCGCCGGGAACCTGGTCTTCCTGTTGTACATCGACCTCGACGAATTCAAGAAGATCAATGACACCTTCGGCCACGGCACCGGTGACGAACTGCTCGTCCAGGCAGCTGTGAGGCTGTACGGCTGCGTCCGCGCCACCGACACCGTGGCGCGGCTCGGCGGCGACGAGTTCGCAATCCTGCTGGAGCAGGCGGCGTCGCTGGACGTCGTGGAAGTAATCGCCCAACGGATCGTCACGAGCATGGGTGAGCCGTTCCATCTCGCGACCGGCGTCGCCGAAATCGGCGCGTCCGTGGGGATCGCGTTCACCGACGCTTTCGGTGAGTCCGCGCTGCAGCTGATGAAGTTAGCCGACGACGCCATGTACACCGCCAAGAGGTCCGGGAAAGGACGCCATTGTGTCGCCGTCTGACAGTGGTAGCAGGCACACCCTCGATTCGAGATCCGCGGGCCATCCAAGCCGCAGGCCGTCACGGAGCACTCAGGCGGTAGCGGACTTGGGTAGGCTCCATGTGGTGCCATCGCAGGTGGAATCCCCCCTTGACGTTGAACGAGTGTTGCGCAACCGCTCGCTGAAGGTCGCATTCCAGCCGGTCTGCAACCTGCTGACACGTGAGATCATCGGCTACGAAGCGCTGTCGCGTTTCCCCAGACCGGCGCACGCGACACCCCGCCAATGGTTCGACGAAGCGTCGCGTATCGGGCGCATACAGGACCTCGAGCTCCTCGCCGCCACCACGGCGCTCGGACAGCAGAACCGGCTGCCAGAACACGTCTTCCTCGCCGTCAATGTGTCGCCGGCCACGGCAGGCTCGTCTGCCTTCGAGGAGCTCGTGGCTACGGTGCCTCCAAAACGCCTCGTGCTCGACATTCCCGAGAACGCCACCGTGGACAACTACCACCTGTTCACCGAGGTGATCGACCGCCTGCGCTCGCTTGGCGTCCGGATCGCCCTGGACGACGCCGGTGCCGCGGAGGTCAGCTTGCAGCACCTTCTCGGAGTTCGGCCCGACATAGTGAAGATCGACACGACTGTGATCCACGGGATCGCCGAGGACGAGCTCCGCCAGGCAGTCGCCAGTGCGTACGCGAGCCTTGCCAAGCGGGCAGGTGCTGTCAGCCTGGCCGAAGGGATCGAGACCGAGGCGGAGCTGACCATGCTCTTGTCGCTGGAGGTCGAGATCGGCCAGGGCTATCTGTTCGGTCGCCCCGCGTTCTTGGAGGACTGACCGCGCGAGGCCGCACCCGACTTCGAGTCGCTTGGAGGTTCAGGACCTGAAGCTGACGCCGGTGAGCTCCTCTGACAGGGCCCACAGGCGTCGCGCTGTCTCCTCGTTCCTGGCCGACTTGGCGGGCTGCACCTCGGTCGGACAACCGCGCAACTGTCCCAGGCCGCCCGGGCCGTAGAAGCACCCGCTCTCGGCCCCGGGGTCGACGGCCGCGTAGAGCTGGCTGAGCGCGCCGACCTCGGCGCTCTGAGCCAGGAGACGGTTGCCGACCTTCATCAGCTGCTTCATCGCGCCCGTCGGGGCGCTCGTCTGCAGGTTCGTGGCCGCCCAGCCGGGGTGGGCGAGCCTGCCCATTCGCCTCGCTGCGGCTGGTGAGCATCACGCGGGCGCCGTGTGCCGCGAGCTGACGCGCGGTCTCGAAGCCAAGGCCACTGTTAGCGCCGGTAACGACAAAGCTCCGCCCCGACTGGTCCTTGATCCGGGCGGTGGTCCAACGGTCCATGTGCACTCCTGTCGGTGGCCGAACAGCGGGATCGGCACGGCAACGCTCAGGCCGAGTCTCGGTGCCTGCGAACGCCGGCAACACGCGATCGGCCGGTCCCGACCTTAGGCCGGGCACGACACCTCGCCCGGCCGCCGGTTCAACCCAGTGCACCCCCGGTGCCCCTGAACGTCGCCCAGGTCGGGCTCGGTAGTCCCATGGCCGTGCCGAGCCGGCGCCAGAAGTTCGGAGAGTCGGCGACCCAGCGAACAGGACCGATCCCGAGGACTGTCTCACAGCCAGTAGCCGAGACCACGACGGTCGGGAACGCCCCGCTCGGTGCCGTGAAGCTGAGGCGATAGGTGATCCCGAGGTCCACCGGGCAGTTCATGACTCCAGTGGGCATCCGCGGCAGTGAGCACACCACCTTGGCCACGTCGGTCACCGACGCGACCTTGGTGACCACGGTCACCGCCGGGAACGAGAAGTGAATGTCGTTCTGCGGGAACGCGTCGACGCGGCGCACGACAAGTCGGTCGACCTGCCCGACGGACCTGCACAGCGACGCCGGAACGGCGGTGACCTGGCGGGGTCCGCTCGTCGTGGTCGTCTGCGCGGCCTGTGCCACGCCGCTCCCCCCGCTCCCAGCCGCGATCAATGCCACGGTGAGGCACGCCATTACTCGCCAAGCCTTGGTGATCTTCATGACCCCACGAAGCGTCGCAGAGGCGTTTTCGCGTAGGCGAAGGCTCACGGCCAGAGTTTGCCGCGAAGCCCCGAAGCTCTGGCCACCGGGTGTGCAATCGCGCCGCGCAGAGCCTCCTCGGCGGCCACCACCGTGACCTGCTTGCGGGCACGCGTGACGGCCGTATAGAGGAGCTCTCGGGTCAGTATCGGCGACGGAGCAGGGGGTAGTGAGACGATCACCCGCTCGAACTCCGATCCCTGGCTCTTGTGGATCGTTGCCGCCCACCAGGTGTCGATATCGCCGAGCTGTGACATCGCGAGCTGTCGGAGCCCACCGCTCGGGTCTTGGAACGCGGCGACGAGTCCGGTGGGCCCGGCGACGACGAGCCCCACGTCACCATTGAACAAGTGGTTGAAGTAGTCGTTGCGAGTGACAACGACTGGTCGGCCGATGTAGGCGCGCCCGTCGATCCCAGCGTCGGGCAGCGCCCGTGCCGTGAGAGTCTCGATACGGGCGCTCCAGCCGGAGACACCGAGCGGTCCGAAGCGTGTCGCACACAGAACCTTCAGTTCGGACGCCTTGCGGAGGCCGGCTTCGGCGTCGCGCCCCTGTGCCGTACGGATGACCTCGGTAGCGCTGGCCGCCACCTTCTCGTACAGCAAGGCGATGGCGGCCTGGTCGTCGTCCTTGACCCAGGTCAGCTCGTCAGACTGATGGTTGGCCAGGATATCCACCGCGACGTCGCCCTCACCGCGTCGGATCGCGTCAGCGAGCGCCGCTATCTCCGAATTGGGACTGTAACGACGGTTGTGTTCGAGCAGCACGATGCTGGCTGCCAGGGGCCCCGCCGCCGGCCCGGTCGTCATCGGGCCTACGACGTCGCCGAGCACGGCACCAGCTTCGACGCTCGCGAGTTGGTAGGGGTCCCCGACCAACACGAGCGTCGCGTCAGGACGCACAGCCTCGAGCAGGCGAGCCATAAGCGGGAGCGACACCATCGAGGTCTCGTCCACCACTACCAGGTCATGAGGCAGCTGGTTGAACCGGTCGTAGTGGGGCTTCCCATTGACACCGATACCCAGGAGCCGGTGAACCGTCTCGGCCGCAGCGACAGTGAGCGCATCCGCGACGCCGGCGCCGAGGTTCGCCGCCCGAGCCTCGTCGTGTACCGCCGCTGTCATGCGCGCGGCTGCCTTGCCTGTTGGCGCGGCGAGCGCGACGTCGAGTCGTCGGCCCCGGGCGAGAGCCAACCCGTTGGCGGCGCTGAGAAGCCCGGCGATGGTGTGCGTCTTGCCCGTGCCCGGCCCGCCACCGATCACAGCGATCCTGCGGGTCAAGGCTTTGGCGGCGGCGTCGCGCTGAAGATCGGGCGCGGTGGTCTCGCCGGGTACGAAAAGCTCGTCGAGGATCGCGTCGAGATCGGGTGACAACGTGGCGAGGCCGCCTTCGGCGCGGGCGCGACGCAACAGTTCCTCTGCGACGCGCTTCTCGAAGCGCCAGTAACGCTCGAGATACAGGCGGGTACCGTCGAAGACAAGCGGCGGTGTCACCTCAGCGTGCCGGTCACTCGGACCGCCCACAGCGGGGCTCGCCGCCAGTAGCCTCGCCCAGCGTCGAGGCTCGGGCCAGCGAAGGGAATTGGTCGAACGAACAGTCTTGTTGCCATCGTCGTCCACGACGATGGAGCCCTTGACAGTCTCGATAACCACGCACACGTGACCAAGGCGCGGCGCACGCACCGCCAAGGCAGCGCCGAGCAGCACCTCGGACTCCACGCCATGGACACTCCGGGCGATCACGCGCGCTACGTGAACATCCGAAGTGTCGAGCACGCCGGCCTCGACAAAAGGCGCGAGTGTCGCGACGTCCGCGCTCAGCAGCGGAGGACGTGCAGTCACGCGGGCACCCCGGTGCCGTCGAGCAGGTCGCTGAGCGCCGTCACGAGCGCCGGTGGGACCTGCCAGCTGAAGACCCCGTGCGGGTTCCCCTCGACCGCAGGCGTGTCGGGACCGGCCATCCCTCGCACGAACAGGTAGGCGGCGCCGCCCAAGTGCGCGGCCGGCGAGTAGTCCGGGACGCGCCAACGTAGGTAGCGGTGCAACGCGACCGAGTAGAGCAGGGCCTGCAGCGGATAGTGGTGCTCTGCCATCGCCGCCGGCAGGCGGTCCGGGCGGTAGTCCATCAACTGGGACTTACGGCCCCGCTCAGACAGCGTGTTGGTCTTGTAGTCGACCACGACGAAGCGGGGTAGCGCCTTCTCGGCCGTCCCGTCGCGGACACGGGCGACCAAGTCGATCGAGCCCGTGAGATGCCCCGCGAGCTCAATCCCGAACACTCCCGACGCGAGACGCTGAGCCCACGGCCGAAGAGGGTTGTCGGGGGACATGTAGTCCAGCATGAGTTTGCCGATGCTGCGATCGGTCGCGAACCGGCCCTTCCCGCCCAATCGAAGCTCGAAACTCAGCTCACCGAGACGTTCACTACGCGCGAAGTCACACAACCGGTGTCCTCCAAAAAGCGGGCCGAGCGGTGTCTCGATCGCGGCACGAAGGCCGGTGACGAGGGTCTCGGTGTCGACTGGCCAGGGATTCCACCGGAGCCGGTCACCGATGTGGGTGCGCAACTCGGCGTCAAGGTCGGTCACCACGAAGTCGACGCGCTCGAGCACCTCGTGGACAAGGGTGCCGAACTGCGCGCCTCCTGCAACCGCGCCCAGGGGTAGGTCGGAGGAGGGAGCAAGACCGTTCACCGGGACGGTGTCGTCCATATCGACCGGTTCGTCGGCCGCACCGGCATCACCGAGACTCTCGTCCTCCGGATCGAGCACCGCACTCCTGGCACGGTCGCTTATCGCGCTGAACGACCAACGCCGGTTCAAGCGCACCAAACTGCGCTCGAGCTTGGCGAGCTCGAGCGCACCTGACGGGACTCGTCTCTCGCCATCGACCCACGGACCGCCAGCGGCATCGGCGGCTCCCGTGACACCCACCGCCACGGCGTCACCGACCTGAGCGAAGACCGGCGCGAGCGCCGCGACGGCTTGACCGTCGCCCGGCAGGTCCACCTTTGGCGCAGCGAAGTGCACAGGGCTGATCAGACCGCCGCTCCTCGCGAAGAGCACGCGGGCGAGCCCGGTGATGTCAGAGCCCTCCACTCGGCTCCACCAGACCAGCGTCTCGTTCGCGGCTCGCGTGAGTGCCACATAGAGCAGCCGGAGGTTCTCCCCGAGCGCCTCTTTGTTGGCGCGGTCCTTGCGCGTGGCCGCAGCGGCCTTCGTGGGCCACGGTTGTCCGTTCGTGATGTCGAACGTGCGGCGTCCGGTGTCGGGGTCCCGGAACACGACCTCGTCAGCAGTGGCGAAACTCTTGCGCCACATCGTCGGGACGCAAACCACCGGGAATTCGAGTCCCTTTGCGACATGCACGGTCATGATCTGCACCGCTTCGGCTTCCGACTCGACCTGGCGAGCGATCAGATCGTTGTCCGGATCCTCTCCCACCTCCCATGCGAGCTGTTCGAGCGTCATGAGCAGCCCCGCGGCGCTCGGCCGGCGAGCGGCGGTGCCCGCCTGGAGCAGTCCGGCAATGTGGTCGAGGTCTGTGAGATCGCGATCGCCGTCACGCAGTGCAAGCACGCGGGCGGTCACGCCACTCTCGGACCAGACGCGCGCGCAGAGCTCGACCGTCCCGTGGCCCTCGAGCGTCTTGGCCCACCTGAAAAGCTGGTCCTGTACCTCGCTGAGCTTCGCGTCGTCGGCCTCGTCGAGCTCCTGGACCGACCAGCCGAAGAACCACGAAAGTGCGGCTGTGCGGGCCCTGGTTGGTTCGGTTGGCCGGGCCAGCGCGGTAAGGAACCAGCGCCAGTGCTTGGCTGCCTCCGAGTCCAGGACGCTGTCGCCCCGGGTGACCACCGCCGGGATGCCTCTCTGGCGCAGCGCTGTCTTGATCGGCTCGGCTTCGGCGCGCTTGCCGATCAGCACGGCGACGTCCTTGGGTCGAACGCGGCGCGTGACTGCGGCGCCATCTCTGGACGGGAGCCAGGCCGTCTCCAACAGCTCCTGAACCTGGTACGCGAGATCGTGTGCGATCGCGGCTTCGGCATTCGCGGCGTAGATCCAGCCGCGTGAGGAGCGGGTGAGGTCGTCATCAAGAGCGAGACGTATCCGAAGTGCCGGCAGCGCGGCACCATCGGCCGTTGTGAGACGCAGGTCCCGGTGCTCGCGTGACGGCGCCACCTCCACGAACTCGATTCGGGGGTCGCCGAAGGTCGCTCCACTGAAGAGCTGCCCGAGCGCGGCGAGCAACGCCCCGTCGGAACGCTGGTTCACTCCGAGCGTGAACCGCGTCGTATCGGACCGGTAGGCGGCCTCGAGGTACGTGTACACGTTCGCGCCACGGAACGAGTAGATCGCTTGTTTGGGGTCGGCGACCAGGATGAGAGCCGAGCCGTCGTCGGGATTCCCGAACAATCTCGAGAAGATGTCCCACTGCACGGGGTCGGTGTCCTGGAACTCGTCGATAAGCGCGATGCGGAACCGGCGTCGCACGGCGGCCACCCCTGCCGGGTTGTCCAGCCCATCGCGGAGCTGGGTCAACACGTCGTCGTACGACAGCGTGCCAGCAGCGCGTCGTCGGCGATGGACCGCCTCGACGACGCGGTCGACGAGGAGGCGAAGTCGAGCCGCGACGATTGTGGACTCGGCAGCGTGAGTGCCAGGAATGACGCGGATGCCGGGGTTCCCAAGCACCTTGATTGCGAGGCCCGCAAGGTCATCCAGCTTGGGGAGCTGTTCGGTGGTCGTCGGGCTGGCTAGAGACTCCGCCGCGAGCACGTCGGCACAGACCGCTCTGACGAGCTCGTTGGTGTCCTCGAGGAGCGTCGCATCGGGGTCGATGTGAGCTGCCGAGCCCAGGTTGGCGAGCATGTGGTTCGCGAAGCCGTGAATAGTCGTAATCGTGGTTGCGTCGAAATCGGCGATGGCCCGCTCCAGGCGATCGAGCCGGAGCTCGAGGTCTGTGCTCGCCACGAATCTGAGGAGATCGTCGGTGGCCGGGATGTCCTCAGCGCAGCGCAGCGCGGACGCCGCCTCACTGAGGCGGCTCCGGACGCGGTCGCGCAGCTCTGCCGCGGCGGCACGTGTGAAGGTGACGATGAGGAGCTCTTCGACGGAGACATCCGCCTCCGCCACGTAGCGCACGACGAGGCCGGCGAGCGTGTAGGTCTTGCCGGTGCCTGCGCTCGCCTCGATCGCGACGCGGCCGCTCGTGGGCAGCGGGCCGAGGAGCGAGAAGACCGCTGGTTCACTCACGTTGACTCCTCGGTGCTGGTCTCAATCGCGCTCCACAGATAATCGGCGAACCGCGCCGCTCGTCCCTTAGCGGCTCCGGGAGGATCGTCGTCGTGTGCGGGCAACTCGCACAGCTCGTAGAAGTCGAAGTTCCCGAAAGCCAAGCGGTTCGCTTCGTTCTGGCCATCGCCGAATCCGGTCCACGACTCCCAGTCGTTCGGTGTCGCCTTGCCTTGGTGGAGCTTGTACGACAAAGACACAAAGAGCGGGACGGGCTCCCGCAGCCCGCGCCGGTAGCAGTCGACCGCGACCTCGAGAGCCCCGAGCGCTCGGCTGTGACGTTCCTCGGGCGTGTCACCACGACCAACGAGCTCGAGCGGGTCGGGCGCGTCGCCCTTCTCGTTACGACGCACGACGACGCTGCGCCAGTTGGTCTCCGGGTCGGTGGCCACGAGGGCCACGAGGTCGAGCCACGCGGCAACGTGCTGCTTGGGTGCAGCCTTGCTGTAGGTGACGAGGGCCGGGCCGTGAGACGAGTCTGCGCAACGACCCACGACTGATCCGACGACGCGCGTTCCATCGGCCAGCTCGACCTCGACCGGCAGGCGATCGCCACGCGCCGAGTCAATGCCGAGCTCGACCGCCAGGTCGACCAGCGCGTCGACGATGCCCTCGGTCTCGGAGAGCGAGACGTCACCAAACCCACCCGGGGGAAGCGTGCCGAGAGCGCGTTCGTGTCGCTCCCACTCGGCGTCGCAGCGCCCACCCAGACGAGCCCTCAGGAGGCGTTCCGCGACCGACCAGCGTTCGAGGCCGTTGAGCGACGTCGCGAGATCGTCGGACCCCTCGGGTCCCTCGTCGCTGAGGTGAAGCCGGAGGCGTCGCTGCCAGAATGCCTTGGCCGGGTGGTTGAAGAACGTCTTCAACTCGGCGAGGGTGATCACGTTGTCCGTGGCCGGAGCCTGTCTGAGCGCACCTTCGATGAAAGGCCGGTCCTCCTCGACCCGCCGCTCACGGGCTCGGGCCCCGTCAAACGCGCCGGGGTCGAAGCTCCAAGGGCCGGGGCGGTTCAGTAGGCGGGGCCGAAAGCAGCGGTCGTCAAAACGCTGGAGGGGATGGACGGTCTCGATTTGACCCCGGTACGTGCCTGGGCTCGTCTGCGACAACGTCGCGGTGATCGTGTCGCGCAGCTCCGCGAGCACGGTCGCACACGGCACTTCCTGGTTGGTGCGGATGCTGCGGCCCGTCCGGGTGATCACGAGGTAGTCGCCCGCGGCGAGAACTGCTTCGAGGAGCGCCTGGCGGGCCTCCGAGCGAGGGTCGCGGTCGCCCACGAGCGGGGCTGCGGCGACCAGATCGTCGCCGTCGGTGGAGCCGGCGATGGCACTCGTGTGGGCCTCGTCAAGGCCGAGAATGCAGACGACGCGGAAAGGCAACCAACGCAGCGGGGTCAACGAGCTGACCGTGATGCCACCCCTGAAAAAGTCGGGGCGGCGTGACTCGCCCTTAATTCGATCGGCAAGGATGCGCCGGACCTCCGCGAGCGAGAGATCGACCGTCGCCGGCTCACTGCCGACGATGGCTTCAACGCCGATATCTGCGACGATCCGCTGGAGCTTGTCGAGCTGCCACTGCTGGGCCGCGTCGACTTCGAAGAGCCCTTCGATTACCTCCGACAACGCGTCGCACCATGCCGCGGCGGTGCGTGGTCGCTTCATGTCGTCGGCGGCTGCCGCCAGACGAGAAACGACGTCGGCCAGGCGACCGGCGACAGCAATGTCGTCGCCCTCGACGCCGAGCGGAGCGATGTCGCCCGGCGCGAGGTCCAAGTCGTCGTCGCTCACCGCCACTCCCATGAGAATCCGGTCAATCGCAGCCCGCCACGAGTTGGCCGTGAACTCGGGCGGGAGGCCCCATGTCGCGCGGTGCGGGCCGTCGAGGCCCCAGCGCACGTTGGTCTCGGCAGTCCAGTCCGCGATGGTCCCGAGCGCGTCGTCGTCGAAACCGAAACGCTTGCGGACCGCCGGTAGCGATATGAACTCCAACATCTCCGAGGCAGTGAACCGGCCCACGACCAGCGCGAGCAATGAGTCGAGCGCTGCGAGGACCGGGTACGAATCGCGCAGCGAACGGTCGGTGATGCGGTAGAAGAGTCGGGGCGTGGTGCCGTCGGACAGCTCGGCGACCCCCTCGGCGGAGGTTCCGAAACCCGCCTCCACCAGTGGAGCAAACCGGTCGATCGCCGGGGAGAACACGACAATGTCCTCCTCGCGCAGCGTCGGGTTATCAGCCAGCAGATGGAGGATCGCGTCGCGCAGCACCTGGACCTGGCGGGCCGGCCCGTGGCACGAGTGCACCTGGATCGAGCGGTCTCCGGGGTCCAGCTCGAAGTCTCCAGCCGGCACACAACCGGCGCGTAAGTCGCGTTGCACTCGTGCCAGCAGGGAGCCCCGCGTACCGCCCGCGGTCTCCTCTCCCTCGTCGGCCAACACCGGCGGAGGGATCCCCCGCGACTCGGCCGAAGCGAGCAGCACGGTGCGCTCGCGGTAGGGGCGCCCCCACGAACGCAGCAACGGGTGACGCACCTCGGCATCCGACCGGTCGTCAGCGCGCAATAATGCGAGCGGCCGCGGGCCGACCGGCGTCGCTTCGCGAACACGCGAGGTCGTGCCCGGTGACGGGTCAAGAAGCAACAGGTACATATCTCGTTGGGCGGCGACGGCCTCGATCAGCTCGATGAATGGCGGGCCGCTTGGAAGCGTCGTCAGGCCGAACATGGCGAGCCGAGGCGGAAGGTCCAGCGCGAGCGCCCCGGTGCGCAGGCCCTCGAGCAGACCGGGTAGGCGCTCGGGAGGGCTGGGCACGCCGATGCGGGCTCGAACCAGGCGCCACAGGTGGGGCTGCCAACAGTCGTGCGCGGCGAGCGGGTCTCCCTTGCCATCGACGTCGTGACCAGCGCTCCAGCTCAGTACGAGCTCGGGCCGGCGCACCGTGTAGCGGTCGAAGAGATCGGCGAGACGCCGCGCACGTCCGAACCAAGTGGCTCCTTCGGGCAGCTCGGTGAGCGGGCCGAGTCGGTCGTCGTCGCCTCCCGACCGCAACACCTCGAGCACGGCCCAGACGAGACAGTCGACCTGCCACGGATCGGGAACCCGGTCGTGGCTCCCAGCCGCGAGCACTGCTTTGCTCAGCGCACCGGGGAAAGTGAACTCGATGTTCGCCGCAACACCGTCTCCGGTCCCGGGCCCGGACGCGCCGAGTGACCTGGCCAGATCGAGGGCGAGCCACCGTCGCATGCCCACCGTCGGCACAGCGACCCATTCCGGGGACATCGGGTCCGCGAGTGGCTCGCTGAGCACTTCGGCCAACACCGCTGCAAGAGGCTCCACCCGGCTGGCACTGAAAAGGTGAAGCACGAACGAACATTACCGGGAGGGTGTAACAGCCACCTGAGGCGCGACCCCGCTCGACTGGCCGAACTCACTCGGGTACCGTCGAAGCCATGTCGATCCTTCTCGAGCTGGACCTCACCGGCACAGTCGTCGAGGACATCGGTTCTCACCCGATCGAACGGGTGCTGAACCGTCGGCGCCTCGCAGTGCGCACGCTCGTCAATCGGCTCGCCTCCGCCGCCGAAGACCCCAACGTCGTCGGGTTGCTGGCCAAGCTTGGCGCCAGTTCAATCTCTCTGGCGCAGGCCCAGGAGCTGTCGGACGCTGTGGCGCGTTTTCGGGCGAGGGGCAAGGAGGCGATCGCCTGGGCAGAGACCTTCGGCGAGCTCGGGCGGGGAACGACGGCATATGTGCTGGCCACCGGCTTCGGCGAGCTGTGGCTGCAGCCTTCTGGAAGTGTCGGCCTCATGGGCGCGGCGGCCGCCGGCGTGTTCGTACGCGGCGCCCTCGATCGCGCACAGGTCGAGCCGCTGTACGCGCAGCGCCACGAGTACAAGAACGCGGCAGATACCTTCTTGCGCACAGAGTTCACCGCGGCACATCGGGAAGCGACCGAGCGCTTGGCCGAGTCCGCCTACGAGCAGATCGTCTCTGCAGTTTCGGTTGGCCGGCGGTTGCCGCCCGACCGTGTGCGTGAGCTCATCGATCGAGCTCCCATCCCCGCCGACGAGGCGCGAGAAGCCGGGCTCGTCGACCACCTCGGCTATCGGGACGCCGTTCGCGCTGCGGTTGATCGCCGCTGGCCCGAGAAGCCGGCGCTGCTCTATGTCTCGCGTTATCAGCGGCGGTGGGACGCCGTCCGTCGTGCGTGCCAAGCGCGTCGTCCCGCGGTCGGGCTTATCGAGGCGATCGGGACGATCCGCACCGGTCGGTCCAAGCCGGGCCCGGTAGGGCGAGCGGCGGGATCCGACACCGTCGCGGCAGCGTTCCGTGCCGCAGTGGCAGACGAGCGCACCAAGGCGATCGTGTTCCGGGTCAACAGCCGCGGCGGCTCCTACGTCGCCTCGGACACCATCTGGCGCGAGGTGTGCCGGGCCCGCGAAGCCGGCAAGCCGGTCGTGGTCTCGATGGGCGACGTGGCTGCTTCGGGTGGGTACTTCGTGGCCATGGCCGCGGACGTCATCGTGGCCGAGCCCGCGACGCTCACCGGATCCATCGGCGTGCTCGGAGGCAAACTTCAGACCAGAGGACTGTTCGAGCGCCTGGGCGTGAACGTCGAGGGTCTCGGCCTGGGCCAGCATGCTCTGATGTTCTCTTCGCAGACCGGTTTCAGCGAGGACGAGTGGGCCAAGCTCGACGAGTGGCTCGACTTCGTCTACGACGACTTCACCGCCAAGGTCGCCAGCGCACGCGCGATGACACGCGAAGCGGTGCATGAGGTGGCCCGCGGCCGGGTCTGGACGGGGGCCGACGCCGCTGAACGCGGGCTCGTCGACGAGCTCGGCGGACTGCGTCGGGCAGTCGAGATCGCCCGGGAGCGCGCGGGATTGCCACCGGACGCGCGACTGCGGCCCGTGCTTGCAGTGTCTCCGGTGCAGCGCCTGCGCCAACCGCGCAACAGCGACGACCCGGCGGCCTTCGTGCAGGTCCGCGGATTGCACGCACAGCTGTGGGAGTGGGGAGGACATGCCCAGCTGGCGGAGGCACTGGGCCTTCCGACCGCCGGGCCGCTCACCATGCCGATGGGCCCGCTGCGCTAGCCGGCCCGATGACCGAGATGCGACCGCACTTGCTCGTGCGGCGCCGCGCTTCTTGTGGCGTCTGCATTGTGAAAAATCTTGCTCACACGGTACAAGGAGGGTACGGCATCCAACAGCTGCCTGGAACAGATCCGATTGGCGGTCATGTGCTCGTCCCAGGGAAGTGCGCGCCCACCGGCACCCTCGCCGGGTTGGGGCTCAACACGAAGGGCATTGTGATTGCTGCTTGAGGTCCTAGCGCCGACATTGTTCGGAGTGAGTCGATATCGATTCCTAGATCGTAAAGGGAGATGACCTGACATCAGTGAAGTTGCAGTTCTTCGTCAACGGCGAGTGACGGGACACTCGGAGCGCCGAATTCATGCCCGTGACCAACTCCAGCACCGGCCAAGTCATGGCCGAGGCGCCGCGGTGTAGCGCCGGGGAGGTCAACGAGCCCATTGCCGCGGCAGCGGAGGCCTATCCTGCCTGGCGCGACACGCCCCTGTCTGCCCGTGTTCAGATCATGTTCCAGTTCAAGCAGCTGGTGGAGCGTGAGTTCGACGAGCTGGCCGTTCAGCTTTCGAAAGAGTATGGGGAAGAACCTGGCCGAGGCGCGCGGAGACGCACTGAAGGCGGCCAGTTGGGCTCCGCAGACGGCGATTCGCATGACAGCGTTGCTGGCCGAGGCAGGCTTGCCGAAGGGCGTGCTGAACACGGTCACGTGCCCTCGTTCCGAGGCCGAGATCCTACTGACACACCCTGACATCTGGGGCGTTTCGTTTGTCGGTTCGACCGCGACCGGCATGCACATCTACGAAACCGCCACCGTCGCCGGAAAACGGGTGCAGTGCCTGACCGAGGTGAAAAACCACGCGATCGTCCTTCGGGACGCACCTATCCGGCCGACGGCCGCACGGATCGTCAACTCGGCATTCGGTTGCGCTGGCCGGCGCTGCATGGCCTTACCGGTCGTGTGCGTCGAGGATCCGATCGCTGACGACCTGGTCGAAGCAATCGTCGAGATTGCGGAGAACCTGAAGATGGGACCGGCCTGAGAGCCGACCACCGAATCGGACCCCTGGTAACAGACGAGCACCGTCGCTTTGTCTTGGACTGGA
The DNA here is from genome assembly GCA_963807575.1 of uncultured Acidimicrobiaceae bacterium. Taxonomy (GTDB): domain Bacteria; phylum Actinomycetota; class Acidimicrobiia; order Acidimicrobiales; family Bog-793; genus Fen-455. Next base: position 139,117 of record CAWECD010000005.1, on the reverse strand, counting down.
TCGACAGGGGCGTGTCTGAGGGTGCGAAGCTGGTGCTCGACGGCCGGGATGCAATCGTTCACGGCCACGAGGGCGGCTTCTCCGTCGGCGCGACAGTGTTCGACCAGGTGGAGCCAGACATGCGTGTGGGGATCGACGAGATCTTTGGGCCCGTGCTGTGCGTGAAGCGCGTCGCCGACTTCGAAGAGGGGCTGGAGGTGGCGAATTCGAGTGAGTTTGCCAATGGAGCCGCGATCCTCACGCTGAGTGGGTACTGCTCACGCGAGTTCGCGAGGCGGTCGCACGCGGGAATGGTCGGCGTCAACGTGGGCATTCCGGTACCGATCTCTTCCTTCCCGTTCAGTGGGCACAAGGCCAGTTTCTTCGGTGACTTGCACGTCATGGGCCGAGACGGCGTCGCCTTCTACACCGAGACGAAGTCGGTGACCACGCACTGGTTCAGCGCCGAAGAAATGGAGGAATCGAAGGTCGGTACTTGGGAGGGCACGATTACAAGAGTGTGAATCGAACCCAGCCGCCAGCACTCATGGTAGAGAGCCAGCGGCGAGGGGTGCACCCACTGAAACCTGGCCTACTGCCCGATCCTGCCGCGAGCCGGCGCGATCTCGCAGTCAATACGTGCAACGCCCTCTCCATGTTGAGCTCTGGAGGCATAAGGCGACCTTCGACGACTGCAGGAGGACCTGTCGAGCCAGGAGAGGCTCAGCAATCAGCTCGTCGGCGTCACCTTGGTGAGGCCGCTCGGGTGGTCCGGATCAAGACCACGGGCAAGCGACAAGCGGCGCGCCAGTTGCTGGCCCCGCACGGTGGCGACGATCGTGTACAGGACCTCGCCAAGCCCGCTCGGCATAGGCAGTGTGCTGTCGGCATGAGGCGTGCACGTGGCGATCGGCGCGTGCAAGGTTTCCAATCGCTCAACAAGCTGGTGTCCCTCGCTGGCGATTGGATAGCCACCGTCGATGTGGAGCACCGGGAGTCCCGCACCGACAGTGGCGATCGGCCCGTGCATCAGGTCGGCGATCGACATCCCCTCGGCGAAGATCCGACTCGTCTCCTTCACCTTCAGCGCGGTCTCGAGCGCTGCCGCGTACGCCAGGCCTCGGGCGGTGACGAGCAGTCGTTCGTATCCCGCCCAGGCCTCCGCGAGGGCGGTCGGCGACCCATCGTCCGATAGAACCGTAGCTACGGCATCCGGCAAGGCCGTGAGGTCGGTGGCTCCCGGCAGACCATCGCCAAGCGCCCCGGCCAAAACCAACACGAGGGCCATCTCGGCCGTAACGGTCTTGGTGGCAGGCACAGCCAGCTCGACTCCCGCGTCGGTCGAAAGAGCGAGGTCGCTGACGGCCGCCAGAGCGCTCGAGTCATCATTGGTGATTGCGATGACAACTGCGCCGCTCGCCCGAAGCCGCTCGCAAGTGGCAACGACCTCGGGGGTGGCCCCTGATTGGCTCAGCCCTATTACGAGGTACCCGCTGTAGTTCACGGGCGAGTCGTATCGCGTATGCAGGCTCGGCGCGGCGAGCCCGGCCGGCCGGTGGGCCGCGAGCTCACTGGCGTAGCGACCGAGCATGGCCGCGTTGTCCGACGAACCGCGCCCGACAAAGGCGATGCCATCGAGCGGGTCGGGAACGATAGCCCTCACCCGTTCTCTAATCTCGGCAGCCGAATCCGCGACGCGTTGCAGCACCTCGGGCTGTTCGTCCATCTCGCGACCCATGAGCTCACCTGTCACCGGCCCTCGACCTCCTTACGATTCGCCTGACGAGAACAACCGCGCTCGTCACAGACCGCGGTCACGCCAGACACGCCTGGGCTACGGCCTCGAGAGTCAGCGCAGTCCTGAGCGACGAGTCTCTTGCAAGGTGCTCGGGAGCCTCCTCCTGGTGCAGCGCGGCATGAATGTGACGAAGGGCGGCGGAAAAGGAGCGGACGTCAACCGTCGGGTGCTCCACCGTCTCGTTCCCATCGCGTCTAAGCACGAGGGTGTCGGCCGGCGCCGGATGAAAGGGGTTGGTCAAGTGGATCTGGCCGTCAGTACCGAGCACGCGGGTGAAGGTGTCGAAGGCGCGCGCGAAGCCGCACCCGAGCACCAGCCGCTGACACCGGTAGTCGACGATTGCCACGGCTTCTGTCTCGACCTCGCCGTTACCGGTTGAAAACCCCACGACATCGCCCGGGGACGGATCACTAGTGGAAAGAACCTCTTGCGCCAAGCGAATGGGGTAGCAGCCGACATCCGCGAGGGCTCCACCGCCGAGCTCCCCCGAGAGCCGGATGTCCTCCGATCGCGACAGGTTGTAACAGAAGGTGCTGACCAACTCGCGGACTTCACCGATGGCCCCGCCTGCCAGCAGATCGAGGAGCCGCCGGTGCTGGGCCTGGAACGGGAAGACGAACGACTCCCACAAGAGCGCGCCTGTATAAGCGGCGGTCTCCAGCACCGCCGCGGTCTGTGCAGATCCTACGCAAAGGGGCTTCTCGCACAGGACCGCCTTTCCCGCCTCGAGGGCCCGCTGAGTCCAGCGGGCATGGTGGGAGTTGGGCAGGGCGACGTACACCGCGTCGATGTCGGGCGAGTCGACGACGACCTCGTAGCCCTCCACGGCGTGGTCGACGCCGTGGAGGTGGGCGAACACCTCCGCTCGATCGCCGTCACGGCTGGCGACAAGGACCGCCCGGCCGCCTCCCGCCTCGCGCAGGCCGGGGAGGAACTGCCTCCCGACGATATTGGCCGCGCCCAGGATGCCCCAGCGAACCTCGCCCGTGAACTTGGCAGCGCTCATGAACGGTCCCCATGCCGTGGCGGTTGGACCCGAGTCGCGGTTCCCACGCGAACACCCTAGAGCTTCGCCGCCTTGACGGTAAGGGCCGTTCCGGGCCGGAAGCACGCCCGATCCGCTGGTGGGCCCGCCAAGCGAACCCTCAAACGCTCCCCCGGTTGGCAACGGCATGCCCTTTTCGTCAACACTCAGGCGACCGGCATCTCATGGAGCGCGCTCCAACAGACCAGCCGCTGCCCGAGACCCATCGACACGAGGAGAGGTCGACCTGACTCGCAAGTACTGCCGCTGGCAATCGGCGGCATCATGCTGATAGCTATAGCCGGCGGTCTCGGCGGAGCAGTTTGCTTCGCCGTGGCGGCGCTGTGCGCCTCGAGCTCCAGTCGACAGATCGGGGCAGCCTCAACCCTGGCTTGGGTGATGGCTCTCGGCCTGTGTGTGCTTGTCGTGCCGCTCGCGCTGGCGGGGCATCCGAGCCGCCTTTCGGGAGGCACCGTCGCCCTGCTCTGTATCGCCGGACTCAGCAACGTCGTCGGGCTTCTCCTCGAGTACGTGGCGTTTCGCCACGTGGCAGTCGGCATCGTGTCCGCCATCGCGTCCACCGAGGGAATGTTCGCAGCTGTCCTGTCGTCACTCTTCGGGGCTCCGCTTGCCACCAGCACGATCGTCTTGCTGGTGGTCATCACCTTCGGCGTGGTGCTGGCCGCTGCTCACCTGGACCCGCCCGGCGACAAAGCCACCACCCCCCAGGCGAAGGACGGCCTGAGATCGAGCTCAGCTCGAGCAATGGGACGACTCAACGGCACTCTCACCCGCTCGGCCCTTTTTGTGGTCCCGGTGGCGTTCTTGTTCGGGATCACTCTCTACGCCACCGGACGTGCCGGGACGCAAGCACCAGTCATCTGGGCGATCCTGCCGGCACGGCTGTTCGGCACCATTCTCATAACCTCACCCTTGCTTCTCCGGCGAGAGCTGAAGATCAGCAGGAGGACGTTCCCGCTCGTCTTGAGTGGCGGGGTCGCCGAAGTGGTCGGCCTGGCGAGCTATACCTTCGGGGCGCGCCACCAGCTTGCCGTCGCCGCCGTTCTCGCATCGCAGTGCGCGGCGATCACCCCAATCGCTGCGTTCTTCCTCTTCGGCGATCGGCTTCGTCGCCACCAGGTCTTCGGCGTTGCGCTAGTCGTGGCAGGTGTCGTGACGCTCAGTGCTCTGAGAAGTTGAGGGCGCGGCGCGGCTCGGAGACGGTCAACGGTCAGCTGCACGGACCCGTAGAATCGGCCCGTGCGCCTGAGCCTTGAGCAAGGACGGGTGATCGGCTGCCTCGTCGAGAAGCATCTGACAACGCCACAGCAGTACCCACTCAGTCTCAACGCGCTGGTGACGGCCTGCAACCAGACCTCGAACCGCGACCCGGTGGTCTGCTACAACGACAGCGCCGTGCAGCGGGCACTGGCGTCACTCAAGGACGCCGGGCTCGTCCATTTCGTGTATCCGTCACGCGGCGGCTCGGCCACCCGTTACCGCCACGCGCTCGCAGAGCACCTGGGTCTCGACAAGCCGGCCCTCGGCCTGGTCGCCTCACTGCTGTTGCGCGGTCCACAGACTGCCGGAGAGCTTCGGAGCCGAACCGAGAGGATGACGAGCTTCGACGACATCGACGCCGTCGTCGCCGGCCTGGAAGACATGGGCGATCGTGCGGAACCGCTCGTGATGCGACAGCCTCGCCGCCCCGGTCAGAAAGAGGAGCGCTGGGTGCAGCTGCTCACGCCGGACGCACCCACGCGTACCGAAACCTATGGCGGCCCAGCCGGCCGAACGGGCGCTGACCGCGCGCCGGACCTCGATGCCTGGCCCCGTGCCACGGCCCAACCGGCCGACGTCGCCAATGACCCCGGTGGCCCGACCGCTGCGTGCGAGCCCCTGGGCGGCCTCACCACCGAGCTCAGCTCCCTGGTGGACGAGGTCACGGCGCTGCGGGCCGAGGTGGCCGCACTGCGGGCCGTGGTCGAACAGCTGCACCCATGAGCGCCAGCCACTCCTACGAGCTTTCGCTGCAATGGACGGGCAACACCGGTTCGGGCACCAGCAGCTACCGCGCATACAGCCGCGCCCACGAGGTCCGCTCCGTCGGCAAACCAATCATTGTCGGCTCGGCCGACCCGGCCTTCCGCGGCGACCCACAGCATTGGAATCCGGAGGAACTGCTCGTGGCCGCGCTGTCCCAGTGCCACATGCTGTGGTACTTGCACCTCGCCGTCGACGCCGGTGTCGTCGTGACGGCCTACGCCGACACCCCGTTGGGCGTCATGGTCGAGAATCCCGACGGCAGTGGCGAGTTCACCGAGGTCCTGCTCCGTCCCTCGGTCACCGTCGCCGATGGGGGCATGCGCGAACGCGCCGAAGCCCTGCACGACGATGCCGAGAAACTGTGCTTCATCGCCCGCTCGGTCAACTTCCCGGTCCATCATCAACCCGTCACCGTCGTCGGTTCTCCCGGCCCTCGGTAAGCCGGGTGACGGGGCCGGCGAAGAGCTCGGCGGGGCTGGCACCGCCAGCGTGTCAGCTCACAGGTGAGAACAAGCGCCTGCCCGTGCCGGCCAGTACACGACCGAACTGCAGACCGGGAAAGTGAGCGCCCGTGACTGCGACGTTTGTGCCTTCGAGCTCGCGCCACAGGGCTTCGCGCGTCCGGGCCCCCAAAGCGGGGTCCACGTCCGACAAGGTATGGAAATCTGGTTCCGCCAGTTGCAGCGGGCACTCCACGGCATCGCCGAGGAGCACGGCACGGTCCCGGCCCGACGAGACGACAAGCCCGTAGTGGCCGAGCGTGTGCCCAGGCGTATGGCGCGCTGTCAGCCCGGGCGCGATGCGCAACATGTCGCCGTCGAGAGGCTCGAGCCGCCCGGCAGCGGCAAGGACCTCCATGATCTGCCGGCCGCGGTCGTCGGCATCGGCACCGGCGACGAACCGCTGCCAGTCGGCGGCGCCGTAACGCACGACGGCGTTGGGGAAGTACGGGACATCGTCCACGACCAGCCAGCCAATGTGGTCGATGTGGAGGTGGCTGCACACCACGACGTCGATGTCCTCCGGTGAGGCCCCTGCCGCCCGAAGCGCCCCTGGCAACTCCCCGCCCCGCCCCCACCCGACATCGACGTCACCGAGCCCTGCATCGATGAGGACCGTCGACCCGCCGCTGCGGAGGAGGAAGCACCCGATCGGGATGTGCACGAGACCGTCGTCGGCGAGCAGCTCCTCATGGCGGCCGAAGTCGAGCCCGATGTAGAACGTCTGCGGCATCTTGCAAGTCCCGTCACTCAAGGGGACCAGTTCGACGTCGCCTACTCGCATCACCGAAGGCTAACTAACGGGCCGGTGACGCGATCGACCTGCTCCCGAGCGCCCGCCACTCCTAGGGCCAGAGCCGTTCCAGAACGGCGCGGAAGGCCGGGTTCACCCGAGCACCAGGCAGCACTCGCCGAACGCGCGCGAAGGCCTCGTCGCCGGAAATGCCGGCGCGGCTGGCCAGGTAAGCAGCAGCTACGGCGGGCGTACGCCGTTCAGCTTGCACGCAGTGCACGAGAACCTTCTTGCCCTCGTCCCGCCAGGCCGTGATCGCCTCGGCCATGTCGGCGAAGAGGAACTCGAGGTTCGGGTTGGCCTCGGGCAGGTCCTCGTCGAGCAGACGGACCTTGACACGCTGGGGAGCGAGGACCTGTCGACGCCCGACCCGGCACAACGACACGACCACATCTGCGGCGACCTCGGCTACGCCCCTCCAATTCGCCAGGATGACGCCGTCGTCCTCCTCCAGCGCTTCGTGGACCGGGACCGTCGGGAACTCGTCACGGTAGTAGTCGCTGAGGTCGTCCGCCGACGGCCATCGTGTGGTCGGGTTGTCCCTGCCCTCGGACACCGCGAGGACGGCGAGGCGCACGAGGTCCGCGGCCCGGTAAGAGGGCCAGCCGTGCAGGATCGCTTGCCATCTCACGGGAACGGCCGACGCTCCCCACCGGGCACCGAGCAGGGAGCCGGCGATGGCGGCCACGGTGTCGGTGTCGTCCCCAACGCGCACCGCAGTCCGCAATGCCTCCTGGAGGTGCCGGCAGGGCTGGGTGGCCGGGACAGGGGTCTGCCAGACCGATGCCAGCGCCGCTTGGAAGGCCTTGACCACATACCCGTTGGGATTGAACGACGACGGTGACCGTATCGCCGCCTCCTCGATCGCGCCGGCCCAGAACTCCCGACGCCGCGCGGGCACAAGGGCCAACCCGTCCCGCACGCCGTCCAGGCGGCTCTCCCGGATCGCGCGGTCGATGCCCACGCACCACAGAACGCAGGCATCCCCGGTCAGAGGGTCGGCGTGGGTGAGATCGGAGACGCTCCTCGCCAATTCGCTCAGCTTCGAGTCGTCTCCGACGGCAGCGAGAGCAACTGGGCCAGTGCGCATCAGGCTGCCGTTGCCCGCCGCCTTGTGCGGGTGGGCCCGGAAATGCCCGGCTGCCCGCACCGCAAGCTCCTCGGTTGAACGGCTCGCTGACAGCACCGCGCGGACCTGGTTGCCGACGTCACGAGGCCCGTCGTTGAACCAGTCCAGGAAACGGCACCCGACCGCGACCGGGTCGAGCGCCCCCATGGCGGCCTCCTCGGCGACGCAGATCGCCATCTGGGTGTCGTCGGTCCATTCCCCCGGTTCCCAAGCCAGATAGCCACCACCGACCATTGCAGGGTCGGCCGGGCCGACCGGGTAGAATTCATAACCGGCACCGAGGGCGTCGCCGGCCGCCGATCCCAGCAAGGCGCCGGCAGCCCGGTCCAGTTCCAGATGGCTCACGTGATGGCCAGTCGTCGCCGATCCTCCTAGATCGTCACTTCCGTCGGGGCCCCGAGGTGCTGGTCCTCCCAGACGCCACACCAAGAGGATAGGAAGTCGATGTAACACTTGCTGGTCCAGATATCCGGGAACCACGACGACAAGGAGCCCCGATGCCGCCCACGATCCGAGCCCTGCTCGCTGACATCACCACGCTCCAGGTCGACGCAGTGGTCAACGCCGCGAACAGTGCCCTGATGGGCGGTGGCGGCGTTGACGGTGCCATCCACCGCGCAGCAGGCGCAAAGGAGCTCTCCGCCGCGTGCGCTGTCCTCGGCGGTTGCGCGCCGGGAGACGCCAAGGTAACTCCGGGGTTCCGTCTTCCTGCTCGCTTCATCATCCACACGGTCGGACCGGTCTGGCACGGAGGCGGTCACGGGGAGGCCGACGTGCTCGCGTCCTGCTACCGACGCTCCATCGAGGTCGCCGACGAGCTCGCAGTCGCTTCGATCGCGTTCCCGGCCATCTCCACGGGGGCGTTCGGCTTCCCAGAAGAACAAGCGGCCCGGATCGCCGTGGACACGCTGGGTTCGGTCCGGACCTCGGTGCAGCAGGTGCTGCTGGTGGCTTTCGACGAGCACGCGCTGCAGAGCCTCGAGGCTGCACTCGCCTGACGAGGATCGACGGCAACCTCCCTCGCCCGTCTGCCGACCCCTGACAACCCAGCGCCGGACCTGAACCTCAAGAAAGCGAAGCGAGGAACTTCATGTGCTCACGCGAGGCGTCCTGCTCCCACCACGCGGCGATCTGGCGGCGGGCGTAGAAGCGGACGGCTGGAAGCCAGAGCGCGGCTGCGACCCGTGCCCTCACCTGCGCCGGTAGGGCCGCGTCCAGCAGCGGCGCGATGTCCTCCCATCGCCGCGCCCAGGCCAGGCGGGCGATCGTCGGGAGCCGGCGGAGAAGAGCGGGTCGTGCGGCCGAGGTGAGATCGGGGAGGTGGCTGGCTATCCTGGCCACCCCGGAGGCGAGGATGGTGGGCCAGGAGTAGAAGCGGCGCATCGCCTCGAGGACACCGAGCTGGAGCTCGAGGGCGGTCATCTGGGCCGGGGCTGTGACGACGTAGTGCCCGTCGAAGAGCGACCAGTCGTCGCTCAACAGGCGGCCCTCCGAGGTGACTCGGTCCCACAGCCTCGTGCCGGGAGACGGGGTCTCGACCATGAGCTGGAAGGTGTCGATACCGAGCCGGCGGGCGAAATCGGCGGTTGCCGTGGCGCTGGCGGCGGTGTCGGTGTCGAGCCCGGCGACGAACATACCGTGCACGGCGATGTCGTGGTCATGGAAGGCGCCGACGGCCTGCTCGACCGCCGTGACGCTCTGGCGCTTGCCGATCTGTGCCAGCCCCTCGTCTGTGATCGCCTCGATGCCGATCATCACCATCTGGCAGCCTGCCTGGCTCATGAGGGTGAGGAACTCATGGTCGATCTCCGGGCGCGAGAGCGAGTACCTGGCGGCATCGGCACGGACTTGCGCGGACCAGATCGGCGTGAGGTCGGCGTCGCGCATCGAGCAGAGCAGCTCTGTTGTACGCGCCTTGTTGACCACGAAGTTGTCGTCGTAGAAGAAGACCCGCTCGGCGCTGAGTCCCTCGAGCTCGGTCAGGACCTGGTCGACGCGCCGGTGGCGGACGCTCCGGGAGAACATCGCGACCACCGAGCAGAACTCGCAGTCGAAGGGGCAGCCCCACTGGGTCATGAGCGGCTTCATGGTCATTCGGCAGCTGCCCTCGATGAGGCTCAAGTCGGGGATCGGCAGCCGCTCGAACTCCTCCTGGGTGCAGCGTGGCCGGGCGGGGTTGTGGTGGGGCTCGCCGTCGTCAGCCCGGAAGGAGAGCCCGCGCACGCCTTCGAGCGGCCGTCCCTCCACGAGGCAGGTGACGAGCTCACACATCGTCTGCTGGCCCTCGCCCCGCACGACGTAGTGGGCGTGGCCGAGCGCCTCGTCGGCACGAAAGCTCACGTGCGGGCCACCGAGGACGACAGGCACCCCGGCGGTGCCGAGCAGGTCAGCGAGACGGTAGGCGGCCGGCGTGGTGGCAGTAATCGAGGAGACCCCAACGAGGTCGGCGCCAAGCAGGTCGTGGAGGTCGACCGGTGCGAGCGTCTCGCAGTAGATGCGGACGTCGTGGCCCGCCTCGGTGAGCATCCTGGCCATCAGCGGGAGACCGAGACGGGGCAAGAGGAGACGGTCGTAGACGTTGTGGCCAGCCGGACGAGGCTCGACGAGACGGATCCGCAGCCCCATCGTTCTACGCTCCCACCGGAGCTGCCCGTCCGGCACCGGGCCGACCGCGCGACCGTTCGCAAACAAGAGTCGGGTCCGCTCCGCCATCGGCAGCGAACCCTGCTGGCTCACCTGGTCCGGAGGCGAGCAGCTCCGAATGTGGGTGGAGGAGGCTGGGCCGTTCTTGGGACGTACTGCGAGCGTACCCGCGTGTGCAGCGACGAACCTGTCGGCCGCGTTCAGGTCTTGAGCGCGGCGCCGACGGCCGGTCTCGAGGTCTCTACTGGTACCGGGCGATCGGGCTCAGCGCCCTGTGCCCACGACGGTTCATCCCGGCTGGAAGCAAACCGCGACCGTGCCCGGCCCGAGGTGCGTGCCGATGACCGGGCCGATGAGCGCCTTGATCGTCTCCTCCGCGGGAAAGATCGGCTCCAGCATGGCGAGGAACACGTCGATGTCCTCGGCGTCGGCGTGGACGACTGCGAGTTTCCGGACGGGGAGCGCAGCAGCCACCTTGTCCGTGAGATAGCGAAGCGATGAGGCGCGCGTGTGCTGACGCGACTCGCCTTCGATGACGCCGTCTCTCATGGTGATGACAGGTTTGACCGAGAACAGAGACCCGAAGAAGGCGCGCGCGGGGCCGATGCGTCCTCCCAGGCGGAGATACTCGAGGGTGTCCAGGGCCCCGAAGGCCCGAAAGGTGGGGATCTCCCCGCTAACCAAGGCACAGATCGCATCGAGGTCGAGCGCCTGAAGGGCCATCTCTGCGGCGTCCAACACCAATAGCCCCTCGGCCATTGTCCCCCAGCGCGAATCGATCACTCGAACCGCAAGGTCACCTTGAACTTCCTTGGCCCCCAAGCACGCCGCCTGGTAGGTGGAGGACAGCTCCGACGAGAAAGTAACGCAGCAGACCCCGTCAAATCCTTCGTCGCGAGCACGAAGGAAGCTCTGCGCGAACGCACCAGGAGAGGGTGCCGATGTCTTGGCGACCGCACCAGTGGCACGCACCCGGCGCCAGAACTCTTCTGTGTTGGTGTCGATGGGCTCCTCTTGAGCTCCGGTGCCGAATCGGACGTCGAGTGGCACCACGTCGATGTTGTATTTCGCGACGAGATCACCTGGGATGTCGCTCACGTTGTCAGTCACTACCTTGACACCGGCCACCGTTCCTCCTGACTGACTCCTCAGAGCCTACGGCCGGAAGCCGGCAAGTGCCGGCAACCGGACGCGCTCGGAGACACCCACAGCCGGGAAGTCCTACGGCCCGTGAGCCTTGCCGACCTATGGACGCAACACCGTCCTCAAAGTAGTTTTCCGCCCAAGTACAGCTGTATTCGAAGGGCTTTCATGGTTGTTTCGAGCGGGCCTCTTAGAATAGACGAGAGAAGGAAGGGCCAGATGGAGTTCCTCAACGAGCACGTGGCCGTAACCGGGGCGAGCGGAGGCATCGGACGGGTCCTGAGTGGGCACCTGGCGGAGCTCGGGCTGACTGTCTTCGGCCTCGACCTCGTGACGGACCCGGCCCCTCCTCCCGGCGTGCGCTCCCTTCCTGTCGACGTCACGGTGGCCTCGAGTCTCGACGACGCGGTCGCTTCCATCTACGACCTCGCCTCGGGGCCCGTGGACCTCGTCTGCTGTGCGGGCATCGTGGAGAACGACGTGCCGGCCGAAGAAATGTCGGTCGAGCAATTCGATGCCGTGATGGCGGTGAACCTGCGTGGCGTCTTCCTCAGCTGCCGCGCCTTCGGGCGGCACCTGTTGGACGGTGGCGGGGGCAGCATCGTGAACGTCGCCTCGATGTCGGGGAACTGTGTCGTGAACTTCCCACAACACCAGTGCGCCTACAACGCCTCGAAAGCGGCGGTCACAGCGCTCACGAAGTCCCTCGCCGTGGAGTGGGGCCCTCGCGGAGTCCGGCTGAACACCATCTCTCCCGGCTACGTCGACACGCCGTTGCTCAGCTTGAAGCCTCACCAGTTCGCACAGTGGAAAGCCGGGATCGTTCTCGGCCGCTTCGCCGAGCCTGTCGAGATCGCCCGGGCAGTGGCCTTCCTGCTGAGCACTGAATCCAGCTACTGCTGCGGAACCGAGCTTGTCATCGACGGGGGATACAGCCTTCGCTGAGCAAAGCGCGCGACAAGTGAGCCGACGGCCAGCACAAGCTCGACACGCAGCTTCGATCCCTCCCCGAAGCGGACGTGCTAGCGCCGCTCGACATTCACGTCCGCATCGACCTTCCTCTGGTGATCGCCCTGGTCGTGACAGTGGTCGTCGCGGCGACGACCCTGGCAGGTACGCGGTGGGCTGTGCCTCGGCGCGCCGGATGCGAGACTGATCACGTGACCCGCGCAGTCCTCACGGTCCTCCCCGCGAAACCCGCCGGCGGGAACCTCTGGCGGCGCACCACGGGCGGGAGCTTCGCCCTGGTGGCATTGGGGGCGGCGATGTGGGGGACCGATCCCGTCCTTCGCCAGGGTCTCGCCCTTCATATGCCCGCCCCGGCGATCGTGGCCTTCGAACAGGCGTTGCCCACTGCCATTCTTGCGCCTTTGGTGTGGCGAGGGATCCGCAGGGCATTGAGGGTTTTCAACCGGCGCGACTGGCTGGCCCTCCTCGTGCTCGGTTGCGGGTCCTCGGCGCTCGCCACCTTGTTGTTCACCGTTGCGTTCACATATGGCCGACCCAACACACCCGTGCTGCTCCAACAGCTCCAGCCCCTGTTCGCCGTCGCCGGCGCTCGTTTCCTTCTCGGCGAACGCCTCCAGCGTCGCTACGGCTTGTACCTCCTGGGCGGGCTCGCCGGTTCGTACCTGGTTGCCTTCGCCCACCCGTTCTCGCCGGGCGGGGTCGACGGGTGGGCCCCCGCGCTCTTGGCGGTGTCGGCAGCGTTGCTGTGGGGACTCGGCACAGTGCTCGGTCGCCACCTCGGAGCGAAGCTCCCCTTCGCCGAGCTGACCGCGTTGCGCCTGGCAACGGGACTGGTCGCGGCTCTGGTCGCGCTGGGAGTGACCGGGGACGGCTCCGCCTACTCGCACCTGAGCGCCAAGGCCGTGCTCGCCCTTGTGTTGCTGGCGCTGGTCCCCGGGCTGCTGAGCCTTCTCGTCTACTACCGGGGCCTACGGGCTACTCCTGCGGCCGCGGCCACGCTCGGGGAACTGGCGTTCCCCTTCACGGCGCTCTTCCTCGACTACCTGGCCTTCGGCTCCACCCTCTCGCCTTCACAGTGGGTGGGCCTCGCTCTGCTGGTGACCACCATCACCACGATGGGGACGCTGCGTGCCAACGGGACACCGACCGGCGTGGAGGTTCCCGAGCTCGATCGGATAGCCAAGGCAGATCCCCTGGAGCCACTGGCGATCACGGGCTCATGAGCGCAACAGCGAGCTGTGTCATGGCTCCTGAGCCACGAGCGGCCCCGGTCGCGAGCTCACGCCCGATCGGCAGGTGCCGACAGCTCCACATCACCTGCGTGGCGGTGCGGTAGGACCTGGGCGGGCACGGTCCCGAGTCTTCCGGCCTGATAGTCCTCCATCGCCTGGACGATCTCGGCCTTGGTGTTCATCACGAAAGGCCCGTAGTGCACCACGCTCTCGCCGATCGGCTGGCCACCGAGAAGCAGCACCTCGAAGTTCGATCCGGCGTCCTGGGCCGTGTCGGCCGTCAGAGTCAGAGCGTCTCCGGGTCCGTAGACGGCGAGCTGGCCCAGACGGAGCGGACGGCGCTCGGCGCCGACAGTGCCGTTTCCTGCCAGGACATAGGCAAGGGCGTTGAAATCGCCCCGCCAAGGCAGCTGGACGCGAGCACCGGGGCTGATCGTGGCATGCACCATGGTGATCGGCGTGAACGTCGAGCCTGGACCCACCTGACCGCCGAGCTCACCGGCGATCAGCCGCAACAGCGCGCCGCCATCGGTCGTCGTGAGCAGTGTCGACTCTCGCCCGCGGATGTCCTGATAGCGAGGTGGGTTCCACTTGTTGGCCCGCGGAAGGTTGACCCACAGCTGGATCCCGTGAAACAGGCCTCCGCTTACGACCAGCTCTTCCGGCGGGGCCTCGATGTGAAGTATCCCCGCACCGGCGGTCATCCACTGGGTGTCGCCGTTGGTGATCCGCCCCCCACCACCGTTCGAGTCCTGATGCACGAACGTGCCGTCAATGATGTACGTGACCGTTTCGAAACCGCGGTGCGGGTGCCAGGGTGTCCCTTTCGGTTCCCCCGGGGCGTAGTCGACCTCCCCCATCTGGTCCATGTGGACGAAGGGGTCCAGGTCTGTGAGGCTCACACCGGCGAAGGCACGGCGGACCGGGAACCCCTCTCCTTCCAACCCGGAGGGTGCGGTAGTGACCGACTTCACGGGCCGTTCGCGCGCTGCGATCGGATCGGGCACGGGGACCCGTGGCAACGCCAAGACGTCCTCGACTGTCACTGCTGGCATTGCCGCCTCTTTCGGGTCGGATGGGAGTCAACTGTCCAGATAGGCAAACAATCGTTGCGTGCGCAACATTCCGGACGGGCTCCCCGAGCAGGTGGTCTCGACGATGGGCGCTGGGCGCGTGGCGCGCTGAGCGACGCGCCGAGAGCGGACTGGGCTGTACGTCCGCGACCACCGAAAGCGAGCTGCCAACAAGGTCCGTGTCACCAAGCACCACGATCACCATCTGCGACGGCCCAAGAAGGCGGCGGGCCGCCTCATCGACCTCGTGGCGCTTCGCCCGTTTCAACGCGGCCGCGTACCGTCCCAGGTAGCCGTGATCGAGGCCCACGATCGCTAGATTGGCCAGCGTGCTCGCAAACCCCGACTGCGTGGCAGTCGTGAACGACAGGGTCCCGAGTGCGTAACGTCGAGCGGACTCGAACTCCTCCTCGGTCACCCCCTGGGTGGCGATCCGCCCGAGCTCGTAGCGGGTCTCGACCAATGCGGCCGCCGTGGACGAAGTTGCCACGTCCGCTTGGATGACGAACGACGAGCCCGCCCGGCCGTGGTAGATCGACGTCCTCGGTGTGTAGCAATAGCCGTTCCGCTCGCGCAGGTTCGCGACCAGACGCGACGAGAACATCCCTCCGAAGATCAGGTTCGCAAGGGCAGCCGCTGGCCACCAAGGGTCTGCGCGACTCGGGGCAAGGCGCGCCATGCGGATGTTGCTCTGAAGCGCACCCGGACGGTCGAACAACCGGAGCGGACCTGGGCACACGGCGGGCAGTTGGTCGAGCGGCGCCGCGACGGCGGTCGGCGCTTGCGCGAGCCACTGCTCAAGGGCGCGCTCCACTGCGACAAGTCCCCTGTTGGGAGTCACGTCCCCGACGAGAACGACATGGCCAAGGGCCGGCGCGAGGATCTCGTGGTGAAGCCTGCGGAGGTTTGCCGCCCGCACCTGTCGCAATGCCCCCGGGCTCGGGAGCCCTGAAGCGTAGGGGTGTGCTCCATACAGCCGCCTGCTGAGCTCCTCCTCGGCGACGACTTCCGGCTGACTGAGCGCCATCAGGACTTCCTCGGCCATCCGATCGCGGTCCGCGCTCACCTCCGGGTTCGGATACGACGCTCCGGCGAGCACCTCCCCGACGATCCGGAGCATCTCGACGAGGTGCTCGGCGAGGACGGAGCCGGACACCACGATCCAGTCACCGGCGACGCTGGCGGCGAGGCTGCCGCCAATGCGCTGCACGGCCGACGCGAGCCCCGACCTGTCGTACCGGGCGGTGCCGGCAAGGATCGACTCCGACAGCACCATGGTGGCGGCGGGCTTGCGGATGAGGTCCGCAGGAAGTGGGAACCCGAGCCTCAGCTCCACCATCGGCACGCCCGGCCTGCGCGCGACGATGACGTGGAGCCCTCCGGCGAGGCTCTGCTCTACGACACCGGACACTCTTGGGGCGAGTATCGGGCCTATGGCAGGCCGCACAGCGAGGTCGTCGCCCTGCTGAGGACCGTTCGCTGAGGGTCGGCTGGTCTTTCTCGCCGAAGGGGTCAAGAGTCACCCCCCGGTTGCAGCTCGACGATTGCGCGGTGTTGGCGGACCAGGTTTGCGGCCGCCTTCGCCACCGCTTCCCGACCGACCGAGGTGACCAGCCGGGGGATCTCGTTGACGAGCTCCGCCCGGTCGTGCACCACCTCAGTGGCTGCAAGGGAAAGTGCGCGGTTCAGCACCTGGTCGAGCGAGCTCCAGTGGTTCGACACCACTGACGCGGACGCGCGGGCGAGCTCGTCCTCGTCGGGTCCGTCGGCCGCAAGCCGTTCCAGCTCCTCGTCCACGACGCCGAGAAGGGTATCGGTGCTGGCAACGCCCGGGTGGAACACGACCACCTGGAACAGCACCGGGTCGCGCATCGTGAACGCGTCGCTGCCAAAGACGCCCAGCGTGCAGGTGATGTCGGTAACGGTGCGGTCGCGATGAACCATGCGCTCTCGGAGGCGGCTCGCGTCGCCGTCGGAGAACAAGTTCGCCAACACGAAGTACGCGGCGTAGTCCTCCAACTCCGAAACTGGGTCGGGTACGCGGTAACCGGCCACAAAGGCGGGCTGCGGAATGAGGTCGTCGCGGATGATCTTCCGACGTTGCTTGGAGAGTCGCGGTTCGGCGAAGGACCTGCGGGCAGGCGCGGGACGCGCCTTGATGTGCCCGAAAAGCCGGTCTGCGAGCTCGACCACGTCTTCGGCCACACAGTCGCCGGCTATGACCAAGACCGCGTTCGAGGGCGCGTAGTAGCGGTGGTAGAAGTCTGCGGCATCTTCGACCGTTGCGTTCTCGAGATGGGCGAAGTCCCCGTAGCCGTTGTGGGCGTTCGGGTAGCTGTCGAAGGCGAGACCGGGCAGCGGAATCCAGGGAAACCCGCCATAGGGTCGGTTGAGGACGTTTACCTTGATCTCCTCCTCGACGACCGAGACCTGGTTGCGAAGGTTCTGATCCGTGAGAGCGAGAGCGCCCATCCGTTCGGCTTCCAGCCAAAGCACGAGTTCGAGCCCCCCGGACGGAAGCGCCTCATAGTACGCGGTGAGGTCGGCGAGGGTGTGCCCGTTGACCACCCCGCCCGCGCCCTGGACCAGTTGCATGTGCTCGGCCTTGCCGACGTGGGCAGACCCCTGGAACATCAGGTGTTCGAAAAGATGGGCGAATCCGGTCCGCCCCTCGGGCTCGGACCGGAAACCCACGTCGTAGACGACCGCGACCGCGACAAGCGGGCTGGAGTGGTCGGTGGCGACGAGCACACGAAGACCGTTACGGAGGGTGGCGCGCTCGAAGTGGGCGAGGGCAGACCCCGTTCTCATGGGTTGGCGACCCGCTCGGTCTCCTCACCAAAGGTGGATGTGTTATAGGTCATCACGAGCACTGCCGCCTGGTTCGGGCCCTCACGACGGCTGCAGATGCGGGCACGGGCAATACCGTAGTCGGGCTTGCACGTCCTGTTGTCGAGGCCTCAGATCGTGAGCATGTGAGCGCGGCCGTCGGCCGTGGACTTTGATTCCCACCCGGGCACAAGCGGGTCGAGACACTGGCACCCGACAGCCTCGACCCGGCAGCTACCGACTGTTGACAGCGTCCAGGGTTGCATGCATCGTTTCGAGTCGTCGGGAGCGCTCAGTCACGAAACGTTTGATGGCCAAAACGATGTGCTCCGGGGCGAGGTGAGCCTCATCCATGACCTCGTCGACGGTCCCGCCCGTCCGCCACCGGTCGTCCCAGTCCGCAGAAAGGGAGAAATCGCGCACGATCGGCGCTTGCGCCCAATCGTGCATCAAGTTGTACGCCCCGTTGGTTATCACCATGGCATCGATTCGGTCAGCAGGACCGACGACACCGTCCTGGTAGTCGCGACTTTGCATCCTGAACAGTTGGGGGCTGATCGCCGCGACGACTTTGACGTTGAGCCCCAGCCGATCGAGCTCCGGTAAGACCTGCAAGAGGCTCTGCGTGGGCACCGTACCGCGTACGTACACGGTTCCCGCTTTCGGCGCGCCTTCGTGAAAGGGACGCAAGACATACGCGCCACGAGCAGCAGCGAGATGGGACGGGATCCCGAGCGAGGCACGATCGGGGATCTCGATGGCCGGACGGGTGAGGTGCAATACGACGATCGGCACATCGGTGGCGAATGCAGCACCGAGGACGACGGGCACCTCGTTGTACTCCCAGGGGTGAAGGTCCAGGACGTGACCGTCGGGGAACAGCTGAGTAACGCCAGTCTCGAAGATGCCGAAGTGAGTGCGGGAGTCGTCTGCGGTCTCGGGACCGGAGTGACCCGCGATCCACAGAAGCTTGCCAACCTTCAGCTCGCAGTCTTGAGCCAGCTGGCTGAAAAGCCGCATCGGTCCGTACTTGAGATAGGAAAAGGCTCCGTAGGTCGAGCAGGCACCCCAGAATCCGTCGAATTCGGCAAACGGATCAGTCGCCAGGTTGACCGATGCCAGACCGGTCAAGAGCCCTGCGTTGGCGAACTCGGTGATCTCGGTAGGCAGGAGCGCTCCGGTTGGGTTCCCGTCGCGCTCGTACCAGCCGAACCCGGGGAGGTCACCGAAGTCCTCCGCGAATCCGGAGATGTTCGTCGACTCAGCAAGGTCGGCCGAGCAGGCAATGAAAAGAGGGCGACCGTAGGAGTGTTTGGCCACGGCATTGACATACGACCCCCATGCCCCGAGAGCAGCCCGGTTGGCCGCCTTCTCGCCAGGCTTCTTCCACAACTGCTCCGGGTACCTCTCGAAGTCGAAGAACCGGGCGTCCGAACAGGGTGTTCCCGCTCGACCATCCAGCCGGAGGTCATCCAGCTGGCTCGGCACGGAATCGGCGATGCTGAGAAGCCGCTCCGACAACCAGCCGACCAACGCTTCATCACGACGCAGGACGCCGACCGCCACGCGCAGGTTTGCCTCAGCCTGGGCTTGCTGACCCGATGGGTCTGTCGGCGCAGGTTCGTCGACGCCCGCGTACTCCACGCCGTGCCGGGTCATGAACTCCTTGCGCAAGGCCCAGAACTGCTCCGAGTTCCTCGGCCACGGAGTGCCATGGCTCTGAGAGTCGTATTTCCCGTAACCTCGGCCTTTCCGACTCTTGAACCAGGCCATGCTCGGTGCCCGGTCCGGATTGTCCCCGCAGGCACTCTCCAGCACGGCCCGCGTCACGGAGCTCCACTCCGAGCCATCCTCAGTGCCGGTGACCCGCCAGCCGTAAGGCTCGAACCAGTCAACCGGCGAACCGTGCACGACGCTCGACGCAGCACGCGGGTCAATGCCGAAGTCGTTCCAATCGACAAGGAACACCAGGTTGCACAGGCCGAGCCCCCACGCGATGTTCTTGGTCTCATGGCTTCCACCGGCGGTGAGCCCACCTTCGCCTTCGACCACGAAGACCTTGACCTGCTCCGCTCCAGCAAGCTTGAGCGCGAGCGCCTCGCCCGCCGCCGGCGCCATTCCGTGCCCGGACGGGCCCGTATTGAACTTGAGGAACAGGGTCCGCCCCGCCATCTCCGGGTGTCCCGGTAACCCTCCGCGATGGCGCAGCTGAAGCAGGGATTCCCATGTGAGAGCCCAGCGACCGTCGTCCGGGAAGGCACAGCGCGGATCCCCGCTCTGATCGTGACGCGCTCGAAGACCTTCGTTGAGCACGGCGAGCGTCGAGTAAACGAGAGGAGCCGTGTGCCCTGCGGAAAGCACGAATCGGTCACCGAACCGCAGCCAGGGACGGCGAATGTCCCAGCGCATTCCCCCCGACAGCAACAAGGCGAGCAGAAGATGAACCTTGGAACGCGAGCCACCCGGATGCCCGCTCTGGCGGTGGTTCAGTGACAGATCGATGCATTCATCGACGATGTCCTTGATGACTTCGTAGCGGGCGAAGTCCAACTCTGCCGCTGCACAGAGACGGCTGACGTCGGCAACACCACCGTCCGCGCTGCGAGCGTTGAATCCCCATGTCTGCAAGGTGGTCATCTCGGTCCTCTCCAGCGGGCTCTTTCCGACCATGCTGGCATAGGTTTGGACTCGGTCGTGGCCTGTCTCAGGAGTTATCGGACCTCATCTGGTCACATGGCCCGCCAACTGGCAAGAAACTTTGCGCTTCTGGGCCAACTCCTCCCCACGTCGTGGTCACTCCGCGCCTCGAGATTGTGGCGGCGCAGATCTGGTCACGATCCCACCGGCTGGACGGCCTTCGGCAAAGGACGGTCAGCCGTACGACGAGGAGTCCACAACTCCTGACATGAGGCCAGAATCGCTGCAAGCTCACGGGGCCTTCACCGAGTAGACGAGCCGCAGATCGGTCCCGGGGTAGAGCGTCTCGGTCGCCGTCAGCTCTTGACAGAGTGCCGCCAGCGCACGGGATCGCCGCCCGGCCGAGAGCGGTGCGATGCGCACGTGCAGCTCGTTGCCGAAGACCTCGAGATCGCCCGAGGCACGGTATGTCTCCCGCAGTAGGCTGCGGGCCCCGTCCTCGGCGCGGGCGTGGTACGGGGTGAGCATGCGGGCGAGGGCTGACTCGGCGTTGTAAGTAGCCATCCGGGCGGCGTCGTGGATCCGCTTTCGCTCGACCTCGGCCCGGGCTGCTTGCGGTCGGACTTCTCCGAGGGGCACCTTGGCCGGCAGTGCCCGTGCCCGTTCCTCCAGGCGCACGACCTCGGCCCTCGCCTCGCTAAAGGCGGCCCTGACGGTGGTGTCGGCCTGCATCCCCTCGAGGTTGGCCCGGCCTTCTGCCTGCTCGGCGCGCGCGAGCTCGGCCCGGGCGCGGATGACCTCGCGGTTGGCGTCTTTTCGCGCTGGGTTCGCCACCAGCTGCCGGAGGTCGTCGGGCGTCGTCTCGTAGGAGTCGAGGGCATCGATGCCAAAACGGGCCCGGCCGTACTTGAAGAAGTTCTCTTGGCGCCAGCGGGAGAACATCGCGTGGGCGACAAGGCCCGGGTCGGGGTCGTCGCGCGTCGTGACGATCTGGGCCTGGTGACCGCTCTCCTCGTCGAGGCGGGTCACCTGCCGGCAGGCGAAGTAGCGCTTGTGGGAGTCATAGGCGATGCGGACCCGCCGGTCGGCGAGCAGGTAGTGGTGTTCGTGACCGGCCTCGTCAACAAAGACGTGCCCGAAGAAGGCCGCGCGGTAAAGCAGTGCCGAGGGACCCTTGCGATAGGTGAGGATGTCGAAGCCGGCATCGACGAGCTGGCGGAACAGCTTGGGCGACCAGCCGCCCCGGTCGAAGCAGATCGTCGGGCGGGCCGCCTCACCGAGCAATTCGCGGACGTAACGCACGACTTGTTTCAGCTCGCCCGCCAAGCTTGCTCCCGGTGGCGCCTGCCAGACGAGGAGGCCGTCGCCGAAGCGGTCTGAGACGGAGGTGTCCACCTCGGCCGGCATGGAGATGCGCATGCGGGCGAGGTGGGCCTTCGGCAGCTCGCCCTGGCCGTGATAGGCGCGGACGTGGCCGTCGACATACAGCAGGCCGATTGCCTCGGGTCGGTGCTCGACGTGGCGGCGGGCAAGGGCCATCTGGAACTTGTCGGCCCGTCCCTCGGCGGCGAGCTCGGCCATGCGGGCCCGCAGCCGGCGGACTTCGGGTGCTCGGTCGAGGCCGATGAGCCCGCCGATGGCGACCGGGTCGAGGCGGGTCATCTCCTCGGCCCGTGGCTCGCCGAGCAGGCAGTCGAAGACGATCGACAACATGAGCGCCCTGATGCCGTAGAAGGCGGCGCGGGCGGTGCCGCCTATGTGTCGTCCGACCCCGTAGACCGCCTCGGCAGCATCGACAAGACCGGTTGCGGCGAGCGCCGGCAAGACGACGAGGGCCCCGGCGAAGGGGAGGTGGGAGCCCTCGCAGACGACCGGCTTCGCCTCGGTGATCAGTCCCTCCCGTGCCGCCCACCGCTCGGCCGAGCGGTCGTGCGGCTTGGCGAGTGGCTCGAGCGGCCCCCGCGTCGTCTCGGGCGGAGTGCTGTCTTCGAACAGGCCGACGGTCGCCCGCTGGACGCTGTTGAGCGAGACACCGGTGACAGAGGCGATATCCCGCAGCTTGTTTCCCTCCCGCCGCAGCTGGCGGATCTCGTCCACCTTCTCCTCGGTGAGCACCGAGGGGCGCTTTGGTCCCTTCTTCTCCTCGACCAGCGCGATGAGGCCGTGCGCCTCGTAGTGCGAGCGCCAACGCCACAGCGTCGTCTCGTTCACACCGAACCCAGCAGCCGTCTGACGCTGGCTGGCGACACCGGTCGACACCAGCTGGACGGCCGCAAGCCGGCGCGAGGCTGGGTCCGATCGCGGCCAGCTGAAGCTCGCCCGACCCCAGATGAAGACGACTCCTCCTTCCTCGTCCTCGAGGAGAGCGACGCCATCGGTGATACGGACCGAGCCGGAGGGCACGAGAGGGGGCGGCTGCAGCCACCGAAGTCTCTTCGATCGCGCCGCCTGGATCACCCCTGCCTCCCCTAACTCGAATACTATGCACGTATTCTAGTACCGAGCAGGTCAAAGGTGGTGGATTTCCCCTTTGGTCACAAGGCCTTTGCGTCGCTCATGTCAGGAGCTGTGGAATCGGGACCAGCGCGCTCTGGGGCTCCACGGAGGGGGGCAGCTTGACGCTGTCGATTGAACGGCGCGGGATCCGCTGACGGCCAATGGCACTAGGCCCAACTTGTCGCCTGTGATAGACCCGCGCACCCTAGCCCGATGGCGCGTGGCCGTCGGCCGGCGCGAGCACATGGCAGCGCGAGACGTGACCCGGCGACACCTCGACGGGCGCGGGATCGACCTCCCGGCAGATCGGCTCGACTAACGGGCAGCGCGTGTGGAAACGGCAGCCGGCAGGAATCGCTAACGCCGACGGCAGCTCGCCGGCAAGCGCCGGACGCTGCTTAGTCCGCGGCCCGCGAAGGGCTGGCTGTGCCTGCAGCAGCCCGCGTGTGTAGGGGTGGCGTGACGCGCCGAGCACGGATGCGACCGGGCCGGACTCCATCACGCGGCCTAGATAGAGCACGACGACATCGGTTGCCAGATGCGAGATTACAGCCAGCTGGTGGGTGATGAATATGATCCCGACCCCGAGGTCCGACTGCAGCTCAGCAAGGAGGTTGAGTATCTGCGCCTGCACCGACACATCGAGAGCGCTGACCGCCTCGTCGGCGATCAATATTTCCGGGCTCGTCGACAGCGCCCGTGCGATGGCGACCCTCTGACGCTGTCCGCCCGAGAGCTGCCTCGGGTAACGGGCCGCATCTTGGGGACGCAGCCCGCAACGCTCCAGCAGGCCGCTCACGAGGGCTTTCTCGCCAGCTCGATCAACCAAGTTGTGCATACGGGCAGGCTCTGCCACAGCCCGACCCACCGTGAGGCGGGGGTTCAAAGACGAATAGGGATCCTGGAAGATCAGCTGGATATGGCGTCGTAGCGCTCGAAGGGCATCGCCGCGAACCGAGTGCATGTCCTCCGCGCCGATGAGAACCCGGCCGCTGTCGAGATCGAGGAGGCGCACCAGGCAGTACGCGATCGTGCTCTTTCCGCTCCCGCTCTCCCCGACAATGCCGAGAACCTGACCCCGATACAGGCTCAGGCTCACGTCGTCGACGGCGGTGAGCCGCTGGCGGGGTGCGCGTTGTACGACCTGGGTGAGGCTACGACGAACCGGGAAGGTCTTGGAAATGTTCTCGGCGACGAGAAGCGGCGAGGT
This sequence comes from uncultured Acidimicrobiaceae bacterium, assembly GCA_963807575.1. GTDB lineage: Bacteria > Actinomycetota > Acidimicrobiia > Acidimicrobiales > Bog-793 > Fen-455. The sequence continues at coordinate 115,616 of CAWECD010000005.1, read as the reverse complement.
GTCGTTCGACCCACTCATCCGGGTGCCTCCACGAACGGGCAGGCCGAGCCGTGCTCCGGCGGAGGCCTGTCGATGACCATAGCGACCCCTGCGCACTCCGGGCGGGCGTAGCGGCAGCGCGGTTGGAAGGGACACCCGGGCGGCAGGTCACCAAGATCCGGGGGCTGGCCCCCGATCGTGTCAAGGCGCGAGCGCCGCTGGCCAGGTTCGAACACGAGCTCCGCGGCGAGCAGTGCCTGAGTGTAGGGATGCCGCGGCGAGTTGATCACGTTGTCGCGTGAGCCCCTCTCCACGACGTAGCCGGCGTACATGACGGCGATCTCGTCACAGGTCTGGCCGATGACGGCAAGATCGTGCGAGACGAGGATGACCGCCATCCCCGACGATTGTTGGATCTCGACGAGAAGGGACAGGATCTGCTCTTGCACCGTGACGTCGACGGCAGTCGTCGGCTCATCGGCGAGGAGAAGCTCAGGTCCCGGCGCGACGGCCATGGCGATCATCACGCGTTGGCGCATCCCGCCGCTCAGCTGGTGGGGGTAATCCCTCGCCCGCTGCTCTGGAGAAGGTATCCCGACGGACCTCAAAAGCTCCGTCGTCCGGTCGGCAGACTCCTTCTTGCCGAGACCGAGCTTTATCCGGAACACCTCGGCGATCTGCTCTCCTATCGAGTAGACGGGATTCAGACTCGCACCGGGGTCCTGGAAGATCATCGTGATCTGCCGACCGCGCACGGCCCGGGCCTCTCGGTAGCCGCGGCCGACGAGGTTCCTGCCGTGCCAGAGGACCTCTCCTTCGAGGACCTCGCCCGGCTTGGGGATCATGGCGATCACCGATCGCAATGTCACGCTCTTGCCGCAGCCGGACTCGCCCACCAGTCCGAGGGTGCGCGACGTCGACAGGGACAGGTTCACGTGGTTGGCGGCGAGGACGACGCCCCGGCGTGAAGGAAACCCCACCGTCAGCTGACGGATGTCCAGCAGATTCGCAGAGCTCGAGGCGCTCGCGTCCGCGCCCTGGAAATCAGACAGTGAGGCGGAAGTCATATCCGAACCGATCTGCGATGCCGTCCCCGATAAGGCTGAACCCCACGCCCACGACCACTATCACCAGGCCAGGAAGCGTCGACACCCACCACTGACCGGTTATCAAGATGATCTGGCCGCTCGCGACTATGGAGCCCCACTCGGCCGTCGGTGGCTGCACGCCGAGACCGAGGTAAGAGAGCGCGGCGAGCGTCAAGATGTTCCAGACGACGGTCGCCATCGCGATCACGAAGTTCGGGCGGAGAACGTTCGGAAGGGCGTGAACCCTGAGGATCCGCGACGTTCGCAGGCCAGCGGTCTGCGCGGCGAGGACGTACTGCCGCTCACGTATCACCAGCATCTCTGCTCGCGTGACACGAGCGAAGAAAGCCCAGCCGAAAGTGGTCAAGCCCACGTAGATCCCTGTCAATCCGGGTCCGAACACGGCAACGAAGGCCATGACGAAGATCATGAAAGGAAAGGCGATGAGGACGTCGACGACCCGCATGATCACCGCGTCGAGCCATCCCCCGAAGTATCCGGCGATGCCGCCGAGAAGGATGCCGATGATCGCCGCCATGACGGTCGTCAGCAGGCCCACCTCGTAGTCGAGCGGGGTAGCTGCGAACACGCGGGCAAGAACGTCACGCCCGGTACTGTCCGTACCGAACGGATGGGCCAGGGACGGGGCCTCGAGGATGGCGTTGAAGTTCGGCTGGTTCGGATGTCCAAACCCGATTACTGGTCCAAGCAGGCTCACGACGGGAACGATCACGACAAGGAAGACACCCGCCCAGATGGCCAGCGTCGAGAAGCGGTGCTCGGCCGTCGCCCGTTTGCGCAGCCGGTCGATGCGGTGCGCGGACTGGGCCGTCAGCCCGACAAAGCTGCTGGGCTGTGCCGAAGGGCTAGCGATGGCCACTGAGTCGAATCCTCGGGTCGAGAAGCGAATAACCCAGGTCGGTGACAAGGTTGACGACGATGACGATGGCGCCAAGAACCAAGGCGATGCCTTGCACAACGGGGAAGTCCCTGTTTTGCACCGAAGTGACCAGCAACGATCCCAGCCCGGGCAACGCGAAGACGTTCTCAATTACGACGACAATGCTGAGTATGTAGCCGACATTCACGCCAACAACCGTGACCGAGGCAACAAGGGAATTCCGCAGCACATAGCGCCCCAGGACTCGCGCCTCGCTGAACCCGCGAGCCCTCGCCGCCTCGACGAACTCGCTCCCGAGCGTCTCTACGATGCTGCCCCGCAGCGTCCTAACTATAAGCGGCGCCAAGCCAAGCCCGAGCGCGAGGGCGGGAAGCGTCAAGCTGTCCAGGTGACCGATGAAGCCAACGCCATAGCCCGAGGGCGGGAAAACGGTCAGCTTGACAGAGAGGAGAAGGATCAGCAAGAGGCCCAACCAGAACGCTGGCATAGCGAAGGTCACCATGGTCGTCAACCGGATGGCGTGGTCGAGGGGTCGATTCCTTCTCAAAGCCGAGAGCACCGCGAGAGGGATCGCCAGGACCACCGACACGACGGTCGCGTACGCAGTGAGCAGGAGGGTGGAACCGAGCCGGGGCCAGATCAAGCCTGCTACGGGTGACTGTTGCAGCGTCGAGAACCCGAAGTTCAGCTGCAGAGCATTGGTGAGAAAGCTCCAATACTGGGAGGGAAGCGACCGGTCGAGGCCCATAGCCTTCCGGAGCGCCGCCACGGCGCTGAGACTGGCCCTAGGGCCGAGGATCGCCCGCGCCGGGTTTCCAGGCACCAGTTGAATCAGGAGAAAAACCACGAGTGTTATGCCGATGAGAGCTATCAACGACTGCAGCACGCGCCGGATCAGGTAAAAGCCCATCCGTCACGCTCATTTGACCATGTAGAAGTATGCGCCCCCGTACCGACGCGCATAGATAACCATCACCGGTCCAGTCAGCGTGCTAGGAGGCGCAGCCGTCAGGATCAAGCGTTCAGCCAGACGTCCTCAAGGCGCCATGACTGGTTCAGCAATGTCCTGAGCCCTTGTACCTTCGAGTTGACCAGCATCGCGTTAGGTCCGAACCCGAAGGGGATGATCGGCGGGTTGTCGAAGAGGCAGTACCGCTGCAGCTCGGCAAAGTTCCGCTTCCTCAAAGGTATGTCAAGGCTATGAGTCGCCTGGTTGACGAGGGCGGTCGCGTGGGGGTCGCTATAGAAGTAGCCACCGAAGTTGACCGACAGCGGCTCGTAGAAGAACAACGCCATCTCGTCATCGTCGCCCACGTCCGTTGAGCTGTAAGTAGGTGGAAAGAAGTTGATGTCGTAGTCGGGGTTAGTCGTCGAGTAGAACCGTGAGAACATCGTGTTGAGGTCGACGTCCTCGATCTTGAGCGAGATCCCGATCTCGGACCATGCCGCTTGCAAGATCGTGGCCACCGAGACCGAGTCGGCGTCACTGCCGACGATGAGCAAGCTCGTCGTGAAGCCCTTCGGCACCGAGGACTTGGCAAGATAGGACTTCGCCATAGACAGGTCGTAGCCGATGTCGGGGACCGTCGGGTCCCAGTAGCGGAGCTGACCAATGGGGCTGTTGGCGATGCGCGGGGCGTTCTTGAACACGGCCTTGTTGATCGCCGGCCGCGGGGTCGCCCAGTTCAACGCCAAGCGGACGTTCTTCTCGTCCAGCGGGGGTCGCTTCACGTTCGGCACGGCCAGGATCACGTTCGTGTAGGGCTCGAGCTGCAAGCGCGTGCCCGGTACGTCGCGGTACGCGTCCAGGAGGGCGTAAGGAACATTGAACCCAATGTCGGCAAGCCCACGCGTCACCTGGAGCATGCGCGCGTTGTCGTCAGGTATGTAGGTGAAGGTGGCACTGTCGATGTAGGGCGTGCCGGTCTTCCAGTAGTTCGGGTTGCGCTTGAGGGTGATCTGCTGGCCCGGGGTCTTCGACTCGAAGATGAACGGACCCGAGCCGATCGGGTGCTGAGCGAAGTCCTTGCCCAGCTTCTCGACCACTCGCTGGGGCACGATCCCGCTCGTGGCGTGTCCGACAACTTGGGGGAACATTGCCTGCACATACTGGAGCGTGACCCGGACGGTGTTGGAGTTGAGAGCTTCAACCTTGTCGATCGCGTTCATGAAGGCGTACTGGGAGTTGATCTTGGGATTCGCGAACCTCTCCAGGGTGTACTTGACGTCGCTCGCGAGCACCTTGTCCCCGTTGGAGAACTCGGCGTCGCGGATAGAGAACGTGTACTCCAGGCCGCCTTTGGTGACCTCCCACGACTCGGCGAGGCCCGCCTCGTTGGTCAAGGTCCCCGGCTTGATGTTCGTCAGCTGGTCGTAGATCCAAAGCAGCGTGCCGAGGTCACCGTTGTCACCGGTGGTTGGCATCTGCGGGTCCATCTGGGCGATGGGGGTGAATATCCAAGCCCAGGTGAGGTGACCGCCGCGCCGCGGCGGGCCTTGCGAGGACAGTCCGATCGGCTGAGTGACCTGTTGACCGTTCCACAGCGTCGGGGGCTTGTCGGCCCTCGTGCTCGACGCCGGCCGGGCCGTATGAGCCCCAAAACGCTTAACCGTCGGCAGCCCTACCGCGGCTGCGCCAAGGGCGGCAGCTCCCTTTAAAGATCTTTCGGAAATACACTGACAGAACTACAGAAGTGTGAGATAATGTCTGTGTGGCTACGCCCCGCAGTTCGGGCAAGAAGCAGAACCGCTCGATCAAGCCGGTTCGTCCCCGCCGTGACTTCGAGGCGCTGAAGCGGCGTCGCCTGCGGGCGGCCGACATGTTCCGTCGCGGCAAGCACCAGGCTGATGTTGCCCGGGCTCTCGGGGTGTCCGGCGAGACCGCCTCGGAGTGGTATCGGCTCTGGAGTGCTGGAGGGCGGGCGGCCTTGACCGGGGCTGGACGTGCGGGACGGCTTCCCCACCTCGGCGACGATCAGCTCGACGACGTGGTGGCGGCTCTCAGGAAAGGGCCGAGGGCCAATGGCTTTTCGACCGAGTTGTGGACCTTGGCCCGAGTGGCCCAGGTAATCGAATCCACGACCGGGGTTCGCTATGGCCAGACCCAGACCTGGGAGACCCTGCGCAAGCGTCTCGGGTGGACTCGCCAGCGGCCGGCCCGTCGGGCACTCGAACGCGACGACGAGGCGATTGCGAACTGGGTCGAGGTGGAGTGGCCCCGCATAAAAAAAGTGCCCGGCGCCGCCGGGCGTGGATCGTCTTCCAAGACGAGTCAGGATTCTCGCTTCTCCCGTCCGTGAGGGCGACCTGGGCTCCCCGGGGCGAGACTCCTGTCCTGCGCCATCACTTCTCCTGGACCCGCCTGTCGATGTCCGCCGCTTTGGCCTACCGGGCCGATGCCAGCGAGGCCGCGCTCGTGTTCCAGATCAAAGACGACGCCTACAACACCGACTCGCTGATCGAGTTCCTCGAACAGTTCCACGAGCACTTTTCTGGTGAGAAGGTCACCTTGATCTGGGACGGGCTGTCAGCACACCGCTCCAGGGCCATGAAGGCCTGGATCGCCACGCAGCGGTCCTGGCTGGTCGTCGAACAGCTTCCCGGTTACGCCCATGATCTGAACCCTGTCGAGCTCGTGTGGGGCAACGTCAAGGCGGTCGAGCTCGCGAACCTGTGTCCCGACACCATCGAGGAGGCGCAAGCTGCAGCCGAGAATGCCCTCGAGCGTGTCGGCACCAGCTACCAGCTCTGTTTCAACTTCCTCGACCACACCGGCCTTTCTTTGTGACCACGTGCTCAGGGTATTTCCGAAAGATCTTTAGAACGTCACGTCGGCTGGTTACGCGCCCGAGGCTGCCGTCCTCACGGCCGTCAGCGGAAGGAATGCCGTCATCGGACATAGCAGTGCTCCTTAAGCTTCTAGAAGTCCACCCGCCTTGCACGGGACACGGCACCGAACCCTGTCCGCCTGTAAGTACAGGCACTGTAGCAAGGGCACCTGACCCTGTCAAGGTTTCGCGAAATTCTCAGCAACTCCGATTTGTGACAATAGCCTGCACAAACGCGCTTGTTCCGGCGAGTGGGGGACGTTCGCGTTTTCACGAAGCGCTCGCGAAATGTGAAGGACCGGACCCCTGGCCGCATTGCGGGAGCTGTCGTTTACATGACAGCTATCGGGTTGAACGGCGATCCGGTGGCACCAGGGATTCTCAGCGGTGCCAGGACGACCATGAACTCCCAGCGTTGCTCCGCCTCACAGGCATCAGCAAGGTCCTCAAGATTGAGGCTGTCCGAGGCCAGCATGCCCATAGCGGTGATCTGGAGCGGGTGGATCGGATAGGCGATCCCTTCGACGGTGCTCGGGATCGCCTCGCCATCGCCATCGGGCAAGAACCCCGCCACGCGTCGTTCGTGCAGCAGCGACATGACGTCGACATGTAGGCCAGCCTTGCCCTCCCCGCTGTATCCGTTGTCCCATGGGCCGAGCTCGCGACGGCGGCGATGGTGGCCGGTCCGGAACACGAACAGGTCGCCTTCGCCGAGGCGGACACCTTGTGCCTCCTCGGCGGCCTCGAGCTCCGCGCGGCTGACAGCTGTTCCCGGCTCGAGCCAGCTCACGCCACGAACGCGGGGGATGTCCAGCAGCACACCCCTAGAGACCACTCCTTGCGCGTACTCGGTTATGTCGAGGGCGTCCGCCCCGGCGGTGCTCACCAGCCCTGCCGGCCGGCCGTTGTAGAGCTGGCCCCGGTAGGCGATGTGGCAGAGCGCGTCGATGTGGGTGTGACAATCGCCATGGAACTGCATGCCGAGAAAGTCGGTGGCAAACCGCAAGCTGCCTGAACCGATGTCGTTGTCGTGGCCGGTGGCCATGTAGTGGATGGCCGGGTGTGGATTGTCGGGTCCGGCGACCTTGTTGACCGGCAGTGACAACGATATGGACCGACCGGTGCGCACCAGCGAGGCCGCTCTGCGAACGTGCTCGGGTGTGATGTAGTTGAGGGTTCCCCTGGTGTCGTCGGGTCCCCAGAGCCCCCAGTTCTTAAGCGAGTCGAACAGTAGGTCGAACTCGGCGACCGACCACTTGCGGACCTCGCCAACGACTTGGGCCATCGCCGACTCCATTCACGCCCGAGGGCTCCCAAGCTCGCCCTGCCTGCCGCGGGAAGCTAGCAAGTTGTCCAGACAGGAGCAAGGCTCAGCCACGGGCAACGCCTGCGGACTCCGCTTAGGAGCCGAGCACTGCATCGTCGTTGGGTACGCCGACAAAAGAGTGGCTGACGACGCGTCCGCCGAGGGATGCCCACGTGTCGGTCTCCACCGCGATACGCAGACGGTCCGTGCGCAGCCAAGCGCGGTAGCAGTCGATGGGCTTGCCGGTGGCGTCTCTTGTGACCGACTGGATGTAGACGACCGGGGACCGGCTCGGCACGCTCAGGTGGCGGGCAAGCGACGACGTCGCGGAGACGGCTTCGAGTATGCGACTGCTGCCAGCGACCTCGACACCGCACTGCTCGCGCAAGGTCCAATAGAGCGAAGCCGTGGAGGTCCGACGTACCTCCGGCAAGATCGCGGCGTACTCGTGAGGAAGGTGGTTGACGACGTACAGGGCCACGTGGCCATCGACGCGCCGCAGGCGCTCGAGGATCACCCCCTGGGTGCCCGCGGTGAGCTGAAGCGCTTCGCTGGCCCATTCCGGCAGGACCTCTATGCCCGCCCTCAGCACGGTTGACTCCACCGTGATGCCGCGCCGGGTGAGCTCGTCATCGAACAAGCCGCCGGCCCACTGCAGTAGCCACGAACCAGACGACGTCCTATTGACGAAGGCTCCCCGACCCTTCTCCTTGCGTATCAGGCCCTGCTGTTCGAGGGCGTGGAGAGCTTGGCGGACTGTCGCACGGGAAATCTTGTAGTACTCGCTGAGGGACGGCTCGGAGGGCAACCGGACTCCTTGGGGCCATCGACCTGTCTCAATCTGCTGCTCCAGGAGCTTTCGCAGCTGATAGTGGAAAGGCACGGAGGAGGCCCTGTCGATCACCCCAGAGGGGTCAGTCATCCATCTCCCCGTTCAAACAGGACAATTCAGGCGCATACCCTACCCCTTGACGATCCACACGGCCACAATTACTGTCGAGCCCTCAGGTGGCAGCGCCTGCTGGGCGACCACTGGTGCCTCTGGACACGGAGGCGGGAAGTGGCGTTGGCGCTGCAAGGACAGTTCTAGAACTCCGAGTCGGGTTGGAAGGGGCTGCGAAATGGAACATGCAATGGAACGTGTCACCTTCGAAGGTGGGCGGCCCAGCGGACCGTTGCCCATCACGCAGATCGCATTCGTCGTGCGCGACATCGACCAGGCACTCGGGAACTTCCACCGTACTCTCGGCTGGGAACCGTGGAACATCTACGAGCACAAGCCTCCCGCCCTCCACGACACCTACCTTCGCGGTGAACCGACTCCGTACACCATGATCGGGGCGGAGGCTCACGTCGGCCCCGTAGACGTAGAGCTGATCCAGCCCGTGGACGGACCGAGCATCTATAAGGAGTGGCTCGACGAGCACGGCGAAGGTGTGCACCACATCGCAGTCATGCGCGCGACGATGGAAGACGCCGAGGAGACCGAACGATATCTCGACCAGCTCGGTGCCCCAGTGATAATGGAAGGCCGGATCGGCGACTCGATCAGGTTTTTCTACGTAGACGCCCAGCCAACGCTGAAGGTCATCTTGGAGTCCGGCAGCGGCCACGCCGTCGACATGACCCCGGTGCGTGTCTACCCAGCCCAAGACTGAGTCGCGGCGCGGGCATAAGACAGGCCCGCACAATTGCCAGAAATTGCCAGCACATCAGCGTGTTGCGGGCTCGCCCAACTGAAGCGGCGGTGGGCTGCCGCCTGCAAAGCGGCCCCGCTCACCCACCTTGTCTCTGACACCTCGGCTTAGTTCTCCCGCGTCCAGTCTAATCTCATTGCTGTACGTACAGGCCGCGGCTATAGTGATCACTCGGAGGGTGGGGTTTCACCCACTGGGTGCCAAACTCCATGTGCGGCTTTCTCGGCTCGAAGGAGAACCCGGATGAGGATTCTGGCTGTAGCTGATTCGTACATGCCGCTCCACTACTTCCAGGAGGCACTCGCCGACCTGGAAGCCGACCACAAGGTGGAGTACTTCCAGGTCGAGGACCGCTCGTATACCCCCCGTACGCCGTCCGAGCTGCGGATCAAGGAGTACCTAGGGGCACCGTCCGAGCTGTGCGAACACATGGCAGAAGTCGAGGCCCTCCTGGTCCAAGGCGCCCCGGTCACCGCCGAGGTGCTGGATGCCTCAGACGAGCTGCGGATCGTCGGTTGCGCGCGGGGCGGGCCTGTCAATGTCGACGTGGCGGCTGTGACCGACCGGAGGCTGCCACTCGTGAACACGCCGGGCAAGAACGCTGAAGCGGTCGCCGACCAGACACTGGCCTTTTTGATCATGCTCGCAAGGGGTTTCCCGCGCGCGCAGCGCTTCTTGGACGAGGGACACCAGCTGAAGGACAACTGGGAGGGAGCCAAGTTCACGGGCAGCGACCTTCGGCGCCACACGCTCGGACTCGTCGGATTCGGGCTGATCGGACACAAGGTGGCCCGACGCGCCCTCGCCTTCGGCATGCGTGTCGTCGCCTATGACCCCTACACCGAGATCGACCCCGCCGACGGGGTCGAGCAGGCGGCTGGCCTGGACGAGCTTTTGGCAAGAGCCGACTTCGTCTCCCTGCACGCGCGGGTGACCAAGGAGAATCTGAACATGTTCGACGCGGCCACCTTCTCCAGGATGCGGCCGGGGTCCTACTTCGTGAACACGGCCCGTGAGACCCTGGTTGACGAGGATGCGCTCGACGCGGCCCTCGAGTCGGGCCGGCTGGCAGGGGCCGCCCTCGACGTGGTGAGGCCGTGCCCCGAAGGGACACCGCACCGATTCCTGCGTCACCCCAATGTCGTGATGACACCGCACATCGGTGGCGCCACTCACGAGACCTTGCTTCAAGGTGGGAAGATGCTGGCGACAGAGGTGCGCCGGTTCGTGGCAGGCGAGCCACTGCGGTGCCTCGTCAACCGCGAGGCGCTCGGACTGTGAGTGCCAGCTACCTGCTGGCCATAGATGTGGGGACGGGCAGCGCCCGGGCGGTGCTGTTCGGTCCGGACGGCCGTCAGGTTGGGATCGGGCGGCGCGAGTACAGCCACCGCGAGGCTCCGGGGGTGCCGGGCTCGCAGGTATTCGACACGAGGGCGAACTGGTCGCTGGTTACCCAATGCGTGCACGAGGCCCTAGCCAACGCGCGTGTGGTCCCAACCGATGTGCGAGCGGTAAGCGCTTCTTCGATGCGCGAGGGCATGGTGCTCTACGACGTGAAGGGACAAGAGATCTGGGCCTGCCCGAACGCGGACTCGCGCGGGGTCGACGAGGCCACCGAGCTTGTCAAGTCCGGGCGGGCACAGGAGATCTACGACCTCGCCGGGGACTGGGTGTCGATCACCTCGCCAGCCCGGTTCTTATGGATCGCCCGCCATGAGCCGGAGCTGTTCTCCCAGATCGCCCATGTCAACATGCTGGGGGACTGGGTGCTTACCAAGCTCACGGGCGAGTTCGTCACCGACGCCAGCCTTGGCTCGAGCTCGGGCTTGTTCGACCTCGCAAAGCGCGACTGGTCGGACCAGGTACTCGCGATTTGTGGGCTTTCGCGCGAGATCTTCCCCCCCATCGTCGAGTCGGGAACCGTGATCGGTGCCGTGACGGCGAAGGCAGCCGAGGAGACCGGGTTAAGAATGGGCACCCCAGTCGTAGTCGGTGGTGCCGACACCCAGCTCGGCCTGCTCGGCATCGGCGTCAACACTTCCGGACGGCTCACGGTCCTCGGCGGCAGCTTCTGGCAGACCACGATGCTCTTCGACCACGCGCTCATCGACCCGGTGGCCCGCCTGCGCACCTTGTGCCACACCTCCCAGGGCCTTTGGATGATGGAGGGGATCGGCTTTTATTGCGGCCTTGTGATGCGCTGGTTCCGCGATGCGTTCTGCGAGCTCGAGCTTGCCGAGGCCGCCGCGCAGGGTGTGGACGTTTATTCGATCCTGGAGGACAAGGCCTCCGCGCTGCCTCCGGGCGCGAACGGGGTCATCGGGCTGTTCTCCAACGTGATGCAGGCCAGCCGCTGGGTGCACACGACGCCGGGCTTCATAGGCTTTGACGTCGCCAATCCGGAACGCTCCGGACGGGTCGAATGCTTCCGTTCGATCGAGGAGGCCGCCGCTTACGTCGCGCTTGCGCACCTGCGCATCATCGAAGAGGTGGCCGGCTGCAGCGCAAGAACGGCGGTATTCACTGGCGGGGCTGCCAAAGGCCACCTCTGGCCGCAGATCGTCGCCGACACCCTCGGGATGCCCGTGAACATCCCGGTCGAGAAAGAGTCCACCGCGCTCGGTGCCGCGATCTGTGCCGGAGTGGGAACGGGGTTGTGGAAGAGCACCGACGAGGCGGCTGGCGCCGTGGCCGCCTTCGAAAGGATCGTGGAGCCCGGTCGGGAGGCGAGCGCCGCCTACCGCGAGCTCGCCGACGACTGGCTCAAGATCTACCGCGGCTCCATGGGGCTCGCGGAATCCGGACTCGTGCGCCCTCTGTGGCGCGCTGCCGGAACGTGACCGAAAGCGAACAGGAGGCACCATGCCCGAGACCGACTCAAGCAAAGACAAGAACTTCTTCGAGCACATACCCGCGCCCAACCAGGGCTTTTTCCTCAAAGGCTCGGCCGCCTACGACTGGGGAATGAAGAACAGGCTCTCGCGGATCTTCCGCCCCGACACCGGGCACACCGTGATGTTGGCCATAGACCACGGCTACTTCCAGGGCCCGACGACAGGCTTGGAGCGCGTGGACGTCACGATCCTGCCCCTGGCGCCATACGCGGATGCCTTGATGTGCACAAGAGGCATACTGCGCTCGACCATCCCCGCGACACATCGTGGTGGCGTCGTGATCCGCGCGAGCGGCGGCCCGAGCATCTTGAAAGAGCTCTCGAACGAGAACACCGCGGTCGACCTCGATGACGCCGCGCGCATGAACGTGCACGCGGTTGCTGTCCAGGCCTTCATCGGCGGCGAGTTCGAGACGCAATCGATCGCCAACCTGACCAAGCTCATCGACGCCGGCTACCGCGTAGGCATCCCGGTGCTCGGTGTGACCGCTGTCGGCAAGGAGCTCGTGCGCGACGAGCGCTATCTGAGTCTCGCGACACGCATATGTGCGGAGCTCGGGGCCCAAATCGTCAAGACGTACTACTGCGAGACCGGCTTCGAGCACGTAACAGCCGGCTGCCCAGTGCCGATCGTCATGGCAGGCGGCAAGAAGCTCCCCGAGCTGGACGCCCTGACCATGGCCTACCGTGCCATTCAAGAAGGCGCCGCGGGTGTCGACATGGGACGCAACATCTTCCAGTCGGCCTCTCCCGTCGCCATGATCCAGGCTGTCGGCAAGGTCGTCCACGAGGCCATGAAGCCCGAAGATGCCTTCGAGGCCTACAACGAGCTCGCCCTCGAGCTTTCGCGGGTCGCGCAGTGAAGACCACCGTCCGGCAGCTGCTGGACGGTGGACCCACGATCAGTGTCGGGATGCTGACGGCGGACCTGCTGCGGCTCGGCGACGAGCTGGCGGTCCTCGGGCAGGCCGGCGCCAACGTGGTGCACGTCGACGTCATGGACGGCGTGTTCTGCCCCCAGTTCACAGTTGGCCCCCCGATCGTGAAAGCGATCCCCGACAATTTCGTCAAAGACTGCCACTTGATGATCGACGATCCCCTCTCGAAGGTGCAGTCGTTCGTCGACGCCGGCGCCAGCATCATCACCTGCCACGTCGAGTCGACCAGGCATCCCCATCGGGTGCTCCAGTCGCTTGCCGGCAGTGGTGTCATTCGTGGTATCGCCCTGAACCCTGGCACTCCTCTTGAGGTCCTAGAGCCGCTCTTGGACGAGCTCGAGCTCGTCTTCCTGCTCGCGATCAACCCGGGTTGGGGAGGCCAGAAGTTTCTGCCCAGCACAGAGAGGCGCCTCGCGGCCGCACGCGCGATGATCGCCGACCGCGAGATTCTTCTCCAAGTCGACGGTGGCGTCACCAAAGCGAACATCGACCACGTCGCCACCCTCGGCGCGGACCTTGTTGTCAGCGGGAGCGCCATCTACGACGGCGTCGCCCCGTTGGACAACGCCCGCTTCATGCTCGACACCGTCCGCAAGAATTCACCGAAGGTTGTGTCATGAGCAGTGCCGTCATAAGGGAGGAGCAGGAGTGAAGCGATTCGAGGGCAAGGTTGCCCTTGTCACCGGGGCCACAAACGGGATCGGGCAGGCGACCGCGGTCCGTCTCGCAGCCGAGGGTGCCGTGGTCGCCGTCAACCAACGGCCGACCGGTGACCCGTCCACGACGCTGCGCGAGATCAAAGACGCTGGGGGAGAGGCCTTCCCGGTCATCGCGGACATGAGCAAGCCCCAGCAGATCGTCGACATGGTCCACGAGGTTGCGCAACGAGGAGGACATATCGACTACCTCGTCTCCAACGCAGCTATCAACCCGTTGGTGCCTTGGGACGAGACAACTCTCGAGCAGTGGGACCTCATCTGCAATACCAACCTGCGCGGAACCTGGATCGTCACGACCGAGACGTGCAAACAGATGATCGCCGAGGGCCACGGCGGGGCCGTCGTATGCGTGAGCTCAATCTCGGCCCACGTCGGCTCGCCCTACCAAACCGCATACTGCGCGACCAAGGCTGGCATATCGATGCTCGCCAAGGCGCTTGGAAGCGTCGTAGGCGTCCACGGGATACGGGTCAACTGCGTCGAGCCGGGAGCGGTCTTTACGAACATGAGCGCTCCCATGATGGACGAGCCAGACATCTTGAAGTACTACGTCGATAGGATCGCCCTTCACCGCATCGGCGACCCTTCGGAGATGGCCGGCATAATCGCCTTCCTCTTGAGCGAGGACGCGAGCTACGTCACCAGCGCCACGTTACTGGCAGACGCCGGCTTCATCGTCAACGCCGAGCTCTGAACCGCCCATCCCAACATTGCCCACAACAGGAGAGCAAATGACGATCGGTTCTCACGAGAGACAGAACCCGCTCGAGCGTCGACGCACGTTGATACGACAGATGTACGGCGACATGATCGGCCGACGTATCGAAGACGTGCCCACTCCCGCCATGTTGGTGGACCTGGCAGCGGCGGAGCGCAACATCGCCCGCATGGCCCGCGCCCTCGAGACAATGCGGGCCGAGATCCGACCCCATATCAAGGTCCACAAGTCAGCCGAGCTGGCTACAAAGCAGATAAGCGCTGGGGCCATCGGGCTGTCGGTGGCGACGGTTTGGGAGGCGGTCGCCTTGGCGTGGGCCGGGCTCGACAATCTTTTTGTCGTCAACACCGTGGCGCACCCGGAGAAGATCCGTGTGCTAGCGAAACTCGCCCGCGAGCACAATGTGCTCGTAGCGGTCGACCAGGTAGCCAACGCTGCCGCGCTGTCGGCAGCTGCAGCTGCCGAGGGCTCGCAGCTCGGGGTGATGATCGAAGTGGACACCGGTATGGATCGCGCCGGTGTCGACTCCGAAGACGACGCCATCGCGCTCGCCAAAGATGTGTCTGCCCTTGACAACCTGAAGCTGGAAGGAATCACCGGCTACGAAGGCCATTGCTCCCTCGAATTCGACGAAGAGCTCTTGATCGTGAAGCAACGCGCGGCGATGGACATGTTCCTGCAGATCGCCGAGCGTATGGAGTCGATTGGCATACCTTGTCCGATCCGCTCGGCTGGAGGCACGGTCAGCTGGAAGCTCACCGCCGAGCGGTCCGGGGTCACTGAGATCCAGGCCGGGAGCTATGTCCTGATGGACAACTTCCACGGCACCAGGGTGCCTGGTGGCTTCGAGCATGCTTTGACAATCGCCACGACGGTGATCAGCCGACCGCCGAACCGTTTGATCGTCGACGCCGGCAACAAGTCGATCGGAATCGGCGGCGGCCCCTCTCTTGTGGGAACCGACCTCGAGGTGCTCCGCTTCGACGAGGAACACGGCATCTTCGTCGTCGCCCCTTCCGCATCCTCCAACCCGGAGCCGGAATTGCCTGTGGGGGCCTGGGTTCGTCTCGTCCCTGGCTACGCGCCGGCGACGGTGAACATGTACGACAACTACTACGTCATAGCCGAAGGGCAGGTAGTCGACGTGTGGCCTGTCTTTCCTCGAGGCCCGGGCCACAACGGGCTCATCGAATTGCCTTGACTACCTCCGTCCCTCGTCGAACGCCGGTGATGTGACTATCGCTTCGTGCATTGCAGGGTTCTGGCGGCATCGGCGTGGCCGGGACGCTCGGGCCCGCGATGCGGGCATGTTCGTTTCACCTGTCCCTGGCGGCCTCCATGCTGGATACCGCCAATGCTTCGCGAGCGATCTGGTTACTGCCTTTCAGGCAGGTCCGCAACACGCAGGGTCGTCCCAAGAACGCGCTCCCTGTTTCGCCCAGCGTCAGTTTGTCGGCAGGTGTAGGACCTACACCACCGTGCCGTACGCCTCAAGCGATTAGGCAGGCTCAAGAACTGTCGCCGGATCGTCTTTGCAACGAGCGGTCCGTGGGTCTCGAGGCCGAGGGGACGAGCCAGCGATGAGGTTGTGGGCGATCTTGGCGCAGAGCGGCCAGGCACCATTGGCGCCAGAGCGCCCCGAAGGGCAGTGCGAGACCCGATCCCCCATTCAAGTCCCTGAGGTCGATCTCGATGACGTTGTGGCGGCGGTGATCGGCGTCCAAGAAAACGGGGCCACACGATGGGTTATGAAGGCGCGTTAGCGGAGGATCAGGAGCGGTGCCGCCTTGGGATAGGCAGGTTTCGCGCGGCGCACGACGAGGCGGTGCCCGTCGCCATAAGGGGCTCGGCCACCCACGCCCCGCCGGCATCGGTACTCGCTCGGGATTCAGGTCTTCTCCTCGACTGCCTCGCTCGCCCTCTTGACCGTTTCGTTCTGCCGTGCCGTGATCGAATAGATGACCTTGCGGTCCCGGCAGGCCCCTATGGCATGGCGCGAGTAGAAGCCCGCGTCGGTGCGAAGGTTGAGCGGACCGGTCGTTCCCGCTCTTGACCGTACGATTGCGTCGGCAGTCATTAAGGCACAAGGAGCGGAGGAAAATGGAGACCCGAACGCTAGGACACACCGACCACGAGGTATCGGTCGTTGGGCTCGGTACTTGGCAACTCGGATCTGATTGGGGGCTGGTCCGCGAAGAAGACGCGATGGCGACCCTTCAGGCTGCTGTTGATGCTGGGGTAACATTTTTCGATACTGTGGACAACTATGGCGATGGGATAAGCGAGACTCTCATCGGCCGGTTTCTCGCAACGAAAGGTAATGCGGGGGTCATCGTAGCCACGAAGATGGGTCAGCGTGCCGATCCGCACGTCGCCGAGGCCTACACGCTGAACAACTTTAGGAACTGGATCGACCGGAGCAAAAAGAACCTCGGCGTCGAAGTTATCGACGTCACACAGCTGCACTGCCCACCCAGGGAGGTCTTCTCTAATGATCGGGTATACGACGCCCTCGACCTGTTAGTCGACGAGGGGTCTATTAAGGCATACGGTGTGTCTGTCGAGACCTGTGCCGATGCATTGATAGCAATCGCACGTCCAGGTGTATCGAGCGTCCAGCTCGTCCTGAATGTCTTCCGACAGAAACCTTTGGAGCAGGTTCTTCCCGCCGCTGCAGCAGCAGGCGTGGCCATTATCGCACGCGTTCCCCTGGCAAGTGGAATGCTTTCAGGCAAATACAACGAGAAGACAACGTTCGACTCTAGCGATCACCGCAACTACAACCTCCATGGCGAAGTGTTCGATGTGGGTGAGACCTTCGCGGGTGTCCCTTATGATGTGGGACTGCGGGCGGCTCGAGAGGTCGCGGCCCTGGCCCCTGCAGGTGTTACGGCGGCACAACTTGCCCTTCGCTGGGTCATAGACCAGCCTGGTGTGACAACAGTTATTCCCGGAGCTCGTAACGCCGAGCAAGCGGTCAGTAACGCTGAGGCCGGCTCGTTGCGTCCGCTCAGTTCGGAGTTGCGGGCTCAGCTGAAGGATATCTACGACCGGAACGTCCGCCAATACGTTCATTCACGATGGTGAAACTCGCGGGCCGTCGCCGCAAAAGGAGCCTCGAGGAACAAGAGACTCACTTCGGGATGACGGCGACCCAGGCCACGGCACTTTGAACTGATCTATACGATGGGTTTGCTTTCTTACCGGTCGTGCGTCAATGCGGCTCTTCTGAATGAACCGGAGCGCGTGAACAACTAACCGCGCTCCGATAGGTATCCACGGCGCGGCCGGGGGCCCACCCATTCTCGTGGTTGTTCGACGACCGAGAGAACTGGAGGACCCCTGACAGTGGGTGCCGGGTAACTGGTTCGAGATGACCACGGCGGAGAAGGCGGCGGCGAGCGTGATCGCCCGCGAGCTGGTGAGCCAGCTGGAACCCGAGTACCCCGCCGGGGGTGAGCCGTGACGGCCCGCAGGACCTTCGGCAGCGTGAGGCAGCGCGCCTCCGGACGGCACGAGGCGAGCTACTGGTGGGAGGGTAAGCGCTATATCGGCCCTCGCACGTGCGTGACGAAGGGCGACGCCAACACCCACCTCTCAACCGTCGAGGCGGACATCCACCGGGGAGCCTGGATTGACCGCGACGCCGGACAGGAGCATTTCGAGGATTACGCCAAGAGCTGGCTCGCCGACCGCCACGACTTGCGATCACGTACGAGAGAGCTGTACGCCTCGGAACTGAATTGTCACCTGATACCGAGCTTCGGAACGCTCAGGCTCACCCAGATCACTACCACCAAGGTGCAAAAGTGGCACGCTGAGATCGCAGCCACCAAGCCAGCCACTGCTGCAAAGTGCTACCGGCTGCTCCCCACGATCCTCATCACGGCGGTGGAGGACAGCAAGCTCACGGTCAGCCCGTGCGCGATCAAGCGGGCCAGACAGGAGCGGTCAGCAGAACGGCCAATCCTGAACCCCGAACAGGTCGACGCTTTCGCCACTGCCGTACCGGGGCAGTACAGGGCGCTCGTCTACACAGCCGCGTATCCCGGGCCACGTCTCGGGGAATGTGCCGCTCTCACCCGTGAGAGGATCGACCTTGTCCACCGCACAATCGTCGTGACCGAGCAGGCTCAAAAGGTGGTCAGACGCGGACGCGTGATCAGAGAACCAAAGACGGCGGCAGGTGGACGCTTTATCGCTATTCCAAGGCTGCTGGCCGACGTCCTTGGGCAGCATCTCGCCCAGTTCGTCGACCGGAGCCGAGCGCCGCGTGTCACTGGGTCGAGCTGGCAGGCGGTGACTGGACCCGTTACGCGGCAGAGATCGCGAGGAGAGCCGACCGCGAACCATGACGAGTAGGAGAAGACGAGGAGTTCGATGATGGCCTATTCGACATCGTTCGAACATCGCTGCTTGCCAGTACTGCCAGTGGCGCGAGTGCGGCCGAACTGATGCGCCGCGCAGGACACAAGAGCCCAGCGGCCGCCACGCGCTACCAGCACGCCACCGAGGACCGCGACCGCGTGCTTGCCGATGCACTGGCGGAGCTGGCACCGGTGACTCCCATTCGTGCGCGCGATACACGCGCGATGTGCGACACGAAGGCGCGCGTCATGACTGGCCATGTCGAAGGAGGACCGATCGTGACACAGCTCAGACGAGTACCTACATGCCTGTCCCCGCCCCGACATGCGCCGCCAGTGACGGCGGGGTCTGAAGCTCGGGGTTCACGTCCAAGGACCGCCGCTCCATCCGGTGGTCACAGACGAGGGGAAGGTCGGACGGGTGAACATCTGTGAACCCTCGGTGATGCCTCGTGAGAGTAAGCGTCGGCGATGGGTCGTAGTGCTGGGGCATAGGGACCGGCCGTTGAAAGGCGGCGTGCGGCGGTTTGTGAATCCCGCCAACCGTGTGGGTACCGCAGTCCCCGGGGTACAGAGGGCACCCGACCCGGCCGCATCTCGTGGGTGCGCGGTGCGGCCGAGGTTCAGGACCGGTAAGCCGACCTTAGAAAGCGATCACCGCCGAGCGGGAACCTGGTGTGCCAGGAGATTCCGTCGCACTTCACCTCGTACATGCGCACTGTCGACAACGGCGCACCGCCGCTGTAGCCGGTGTGCCCGGCACTTCTGCTCGTCCGTAACCCAGTGGGCTTGCTTGAGCCCGGTGCGGCGAAAGTCGCACACCGGATTCTTAGAAGCTATTGGGGCCTGAACGCTGCGCTGAGCAGGGATTTCACAGGTAACTAGCCAGCGAAACGGGCACAGTTAGACGGTGTTGTGAGGTTCCCTTGTCAGAGCTTCAGACTCCTTCTTGTCCTTCGAGAGTGATGATCTCGACTTCGCCCATCGGGATCGCCGTCCGCTGTTCCTCGCCGTTCTCCAAGCTCGTGTAGAAGACGTATTCGTCGCCCTCGTCCTCGAAGCGATCGGCGAGCACCGCCTCGGGTGCCTTGTCCGAGTCCTGCCAGTGGATGACGTACTGAAACATGGGCGCCACGGTATCCGCGTGGCGCGTCACGCGCTCGCCCGTCTTACCCTCCGCCGTTCCTGCTCGTTTGTCCCGCCCAAGTGCCGACCACTTCCGCTTACTCAAGGGCGAAGGCAATGCTTACGGCGCAGTCGCTGAACGGCCTCACTGGAGAGTCCCCCGCTCGATAACTCGTGGTGCGGCGGACCCAACCGGGCACGCCTCAGCGTGGCTCGCGCGTATGCCCGCTCCGACGAACTCGCTAAGGTACTTGACGTACGTAAGGTACGGAAGGAGGATGAGTTATGACGACTCTCGCTTTCGACAGCTACAGCGAAGGACGCGCCCACTTCAAGGAGCTGCTCGACGCGGCCGAGAGTGGCCGTCCAGCGCTCGTGCGCAGAGACGGGAGCCCGTCGGCCGTGGTCGATGCCGAGCGGCTGCGGATCCTCCTCACCGATTCCCTCGCCGCTCACCCATCGGTGGTCGCCGAGGCCGAAGGATGGTCGATCTTCGTTCCCGGCGTTCCGGTAGCAGCTGATGGCGCGTCGTTTGACGAAGCACTCGAGGAGATGGTCGACGCGCTCCGCGAGTATGCAGAGGACTGGCAGGACCACCTGCTCAACGCACCCAATCACCGAGACAACTGGGCGCTTGTGCAGCTCGTCTCCTTGAGCGAGGATGACCAGCTGAAGAAGTGGCTCGTGGGCGCCTCGTCGTGAGCGATTGGCCGACGCCGGCACGAGCGGATCACGCCAAGTTCTGCGAGAACGAGGGTTGGCGACTTGTCCGCGACGCGCGAGGCAGGACAGGCACGCATCACCTGACCTACGAGCTCGACCTCCCGGACGGTCGCACGCTCCGGACCCGTGTCTCCCATCCGCCCGACCGCACGGACTACGGACCGTCGATCTGGTCACACATACTGCGAGACCAGTTGGCAGTGACCGAGGCCGAGTTCTGGTCCTGTGTTCGTGGCGGCGATCGGCCAGACCGTGGCCGCCCAGCTGCGCCACCCGAGGCGCTCCCGAGCGAGGTCGTGTACCTCCTGATCCATCGCGTTGGGGTCGCTGAAGACGAGGTCGCAGCAATGTCGAAGGAGCAAGCCATTGCGCGGCTGAATGCCTACTGGAGTGGTGGCTAGAGGCGTCCGACACCCCCATGGGAAGTTCAGCTCTCTCTCCTCGCGAGACCGCGACACTGCGCCAGTGTCGGAGGGGGGACTCTGGCCGCTTGACTGATCATTTCCGCAATGCGCTGACTTCGAACCAGACCGACACGGAGGCGAGCAGCACATCGATCTGACCGATTGAGAGGTCCCGATGGGAGCGTCCGCGATGGCCATGCCCTCCCGGAGATCGACAAACAGGCCGCCGAGAAGCTCGAAGGTGTTCGCGCCAACGGTGTTGACCTTGATGTCTCTAACAGTTATAAGTAGATATAACCGTTAGATACGGAGGGGCGATGCAGCAGGAAGTCGTATTGGCGATGTTGGCGAAGGAGCCTTCACAGGGCTATCAGCTGCGCGCCCGGCTCGACCAAGCTCTCGGCCCGCTCGGGGAGGGCATCAACGCTGGGCAGATCTACGTGACGCTCGGTCGGTTGGAAAAAGCAGGACTGGTCGTCCGTGAAGGTGAACCGACTGAGCGGTCAGATCGAAAGGTGTACGCCCTCACTTCGGCTGGCCAAGAGCGTGTCAACGAGTGGTTGAACGAGGTGAGCTGGCCGAGGCCGGACCTCGCCGAGTTCCACCTGAAGCTCGTCGTCGCGGCCCAAGCCGGTCTTGCCGACCCGATCACGATCATCGACACGCAGCGACGAGAGCTGCTCCGGCGGCTGAGAGATGTTCAACGCGCCGCGATGAACGAGCTTGATCGTTCCGATGCCGGGCTGTTGCTTGAAGGGATCGTCCTTCGCCTACAGGCAGACCTGCGTTGGTTGGAGGCGTGTGAACTCTCCTGGACAGGTCGAAGGAGAAGTCAATGAATCATTCAGCTGAGACACTGGTGCGCGCCCGAGGGCTGCGCAAGGAGTACGGGCGGGGCGAAAGCCTTATCCGGGCCGTCGACAACGTCGACCTCGACGTGACAACCGGGGAGGCCCTGGCGGTGATGGGACCGAGTGGGTGCGGGAAATCGACCCTGCTCCATCTCATCGGCGGGCTAGATCGGCCGAGTGCTGGCGAACTGTGGTTCGCAGATCGGCGCGTTGACGAGCTCTCCGAACGCGCGCTCGCAGCGCTTCGTTGTCGCGACATTGGCTTCGTGTTCCAGGCCTTTCAACTCATGGATGAGCTCACCGCACAGGAGAATGTCGAGCTGCCTGCCCTTCTCGCAGGGCAATCGCCAAGGCGCGCGCGCCGGCGTGCCGAAGAGCTGCTCGAACGAGTCGGTCTCGAGGACCGCGCCCGACATCTGCCCGGTGAACTGTCCGGTGGTCAGCGCCAGCGTGTCGCGATCGCGCGAGCACTCACCAACGACCCGCAACTCGTGCTGGCCGACGAGCCGACCGGCAACCTCGACAGCACAGCCACCTTGGAGGTGCTTCGTCTGTTCCAGGCGTTGCACGAGGATGGCCTCACGCTCGTTGTCGTCACCCACGATGAGCGGATCGCCGCCACTGCGGATCGACTCATCTCGATGCGAGACGGGGTGTTCGTCGACGAGACGCTGCTGACCGGCGACACACGAGGAAACCTCTCCGACTTTGCTGGGTTGCGGAGCGAGTGATGGGACGCGTCTTCCTCGTCGGCCGACTCGCCGCGCGCGACGTTCGGCACCACCTCCCACAGGCGTTGCTCCTCGTCGTCGCGATCGCCGCGGCGACGGCGACCCTCACGATGGCGCTCGCGCTCAGCGGTGTGACCAAACAGCCCTATCAGCAGACCCGAGCGGCGACGAATGGTCCCGATGTGGTCGTCTACCTCACTGCTCCGTCCGAGGCGGGGCCGGGCGCACCTGCGTCGCCAGGGCCGACTGTCCGATCGCCCGCGGGCGCAACGGCGACAATCAACTATTCCGCCGAAGCACGAGCAGTGATCCACGCCCAAGGGGTCGTCGCGTCGAGCGGCCCATATCCGGTCATAGGTGCAGTGCTGCGCGTGGATGGTCGCACCGCGGGGGCCGAGGTCGAGGGGCGCTTCCAGGGCCCGGCTGCGGTGGACCAGCCAACGCTCACCTCGGGCACGTGGGTTCGACACGGCGGAGTCGTATTCGAGCGGACCTTCGCAGAGGCCCTCGGCGTCGACGTCGGCAGCAAGGTAGCGCTAGGCGGACACCCATTCACGGTGGCAGGCATTGCCGTCACGGCGGCGCAGTCCCCCTATCCGAATCTCTGCTACGACAGCCCCGGCGCGTGTGGTCCGATTTTGCGATCGGTTTTCCTAGCTGGAATCGGGCCCCGGAACACTGGTCTTGTCTGGATGGACGAGCCAGACGTGCGCCTCCTGTCCTCACGGTCGAACCCGACCGACAATTACCTCCTGAACCTGAAGCTGCGCGACCCAACGGACGCACCGGCGTTCGTGAACCACCTCCGGTACCCAGCGATGGCGTGGGAGGACCTTCGGCAGACCGCAGGTCTGCTCGTCCAGGACGCGCAGTCGGTGCTCGCTCCGGGTTCGATCCTCCTTGCCTTGCTCGCGATCGCGAGCGTGGCGGTTCTCGTCGGTCGTCGTCTCTCGGAGTACGCCCGCCGCGTCGGGCTGCTGAAGGCCGTGGGAGGAACCCCGGCTCTCATCGCCACCACCTTCCTGATCGAGAACGTTGTGTTGGCGCTCTTTGCAGCGGCAGTCGGGTTCGGGGTTGGGTGGTTGACCGCGCCGTTGCTGACCGACCCTGGCGCGGCGCTAATCGGGACTCCCGGCCCGCCCGCACTCACGGTGATCAGCGCGATCGAGGTCCTCGGCGTCGCGCTCGCCGTGGCGCTCGCTGCAACGCTCGTCCCTGCCATTCGCGCCGCACACACGAGCACGGTCCGCGCCCTTGCCGATGTCGGGCGCCCACCCCGTCGGCGAGGTGTCCTCGTAAGGTTCTCGCGGAGAATGCCGGTTCCGGTGCTGTTCGGGCTTCGGCTCGTCGCGCGTCGACCGCGTCGGGCGCTCCTCAGCACCGCGATCATGGCGGTGACCGTCACCGGCCTGGTTGTGGTTATTTCCTTCCATGCCACGGTGACGAGCAAGCTCTCCAGTGCGGCGACCTCAGGCCTCATTGCAAAGGGCATCTCCGATCCTGTGGTCAACCGGGACCTGCAGATGCTCGGCGTCATCACCGTCATGCTCGTGACCCTCGCGCTGCTCAACACCATCTTCACGACCTGGGCCACAGTGCTCGACGCACGACGAGCCTCAGCTGTCATGCGTGCCCTGGGGGCGCCTGCTCGTCAGGTGAGCCTCGGCTTGATCGTCGCGCAGGTCCTCTCAGCGATACCCGGCACGCTCGTCGGAGTCGGGCTCGGCATCGCGCTGTTCAAAGCCGCGGTGAAGAGTTCGGGCGCTCCGCCGCCGGTGCTCTGGTTACTCATTACCGTGCTCGGAACGCTGGCGGTTGTTGCAGGACTCACGCTGGTTCCGGCGAAACTGGGTTCTCGTGAATCCATCGCGGAGGTCCTGGCGTCCGAGACCGCGTGACCCCTGTGCGCCCTTTCGAGTCCGGCGGCACGCCACGGCTGGACCCCTTGGCGCGAGCGTGGCAGGCTCTGAGGCGCAAATGAGGCGCAAGCAGTACCGTCTCACCCGGAGCACCTCGCGCGTGCTCGCTAACCTCGGTTCACGGTGTCCGCAGCGGTGTCCTAAAGGGGCGCACTCCGCAGCACACACACACACACGCGCCTGATGCACAAGAGTGCCAGGCCGACGGCGACGCCAGGCGCGGGCGTTCGAGCGTCTCGGCACTCGCGATCGCGCCGTGTTCTCAGAGCGTAATCACCTACCAGGATTTTACCTCGCGCGACGCCGACCTTAGAGCCGGATTCAGGCCGTCGCCTTGTCAACCATCTGTCACTCCGCGCCGAGGGCGTCGGCGAGCCGAAGAAGCGTCTTCTCGTTCGGGAAGATCGAACCGCGCTCGATCCTGCTGATGTCGCCCTGGTCGATGCCGGTCTTCTCGGCTAGCTCGATCTGGGTGAGGCCGAGGAGCTCCCGGCGTTCCATCACCTGAACCGCGAGCCGGTAGGTCTGTTCGAAGACCGCCCTGTCACTTCGCGTTTCGACGGGCAGGCGCGCACGGCGCGTGCCCGACACCTCTTCATAGCTGCAAGCCATATCGCCTCCTCGGATCATCATGGGCTTTCACCCACAAGTGCGCCGGACGCGATCGTGGCCGTCCGCCGGGCCGTTAGCGACGACGGGAGCGGACACAGCCCCGCGCGTCGCTCCGACCGACCCCTTCCATCCACAGGACCTGGGGCTGTGAGTGTTGCTGTGAGTGTTGCTGTGAGTTGCCGGGCCGCGCAGAGCCGCACTGCGTGATTCTCGACCGATGAAATCGCCCCGCGAGCTCGTCTGTGAGCATTGCTGTGAGTGTTCCTGTGAGAAGTGCTGTGAGTCGATCAGCGCACTATCGCTCAATGGCTCGACTCCGCTCCGCCCATCGCGTGTCCACCGGGACGAGTACCCCGCTCCCCGAATCTGCGTCCTCGTGGCAGCCCGCGGTCGCCAGAAGGCAACCGGCGGCGTCGCAACTGGCAATGAGGGATCGCTGTGCATGATCGAGGGGGCTTGACCCCGGCACAACGATCGCTTCGCTCCCGCTTGGCTGCCTACAGCCTCCACGCCAAGCGTGATCCCAAAGAAACGACCCAAGCGGCCCGTGCCGCGTTCCTGACCCGTTTCGAGCGCGAAGTAGACCCCGATGGCTCTCTGCCGCCTGCCGAGCGTGCCAGGCGCGCCGAGGCAGCTCTGAGGGCGCACATGACTCGACTGGCCTTGGCGTCGTCGCGGGCAAGGTCGAGAACAACATGAGAACGCAACCGACGCTGGGGTCCTTCCCCAATGGCGCGAGAGGCCAGATGCGGCCAACCACGACACGCTCACCGAGAAACGCTCCGGGGCACAGTGGCTGTGTTCTAGATACGGTCGCCCGGGGCGATTCGCCGGTGAGCGTCTCGTGCTCGCTCGTCGGCGGCGCTCGCGCCGTACCTGTTGAGCATCTGTCGAGACCGCCAGCCGAACAGGCGCATGGCGTCACCTTCTCCCCCACCCTGGGCCATCCAGACATGAGCCGCGGTGTGCCGCAGTTGATCTGGATGGACCTTCTCGATGCCGGCTTGTAGGCACCGCCGTTCGAGCATCTGGGCGATGCCTGAGTCCGTGAGCCAACCCTTCGGCCCTAACCACAGCTCGGGACTGTCGGCCTGCGAGTGTCGCAAGCGCAGGCGCAAGTACCGATCAAGCGCTACGCCGGTCTTTGCTCCGAAAGGCACGGCTCGAGGCCTGCGACCCTTGCCCGTCACGTGGAGGACTTCCTCCTGAAGGTCGACATCCTCGCACCTCAGCCCTGAGCACTCAGCAAGCCTGATTCCAGTGTCTATGAACACGCGCAGGATCGCGACATCCCGCTTGTGCTCGAAGGTCTTGCCGGTGCAGGCCCGGAGCAGCTTCTTGAGGTCGTCGTCCGATACGACCGGCACCGGGACCTCAGGCACGATCGGCGGCTTCATGCGCGCCATCGGGTCGGCCGTGATCTCCCCTTCCTCGAGGAGCCACTTGAATAACTGCTGTAGGCAGCGGTAGCGGACGCTGGCCGTCGTCGGCTTCCAGCGGGCGAGCTGATCGGCGATGAACGTCTCGACGGTCTCGCGGGTCATCTTGTTAACCGCTGTCACGCCGAGCTTTTCGCGGGCGAAAACCTCGAACTGGCGTGCACTGTCACCGTAGGCCCTGATCGTCTTGGGCGACTTGTTTCCGGCACGAAGGCTGCGTTCCCAGCTTGGAATCAGCGTCTCCAGGGTGCCGAACTCGGTGGCCTCGGCGAGCCTGGCGGGCGTCGGTACATCCTCGCCAGGCGCTAAGTGTGCCTCTTGCGAGCTAAGGATTAGACGGTCTCGACACGCTATGTGATAGCGCTGACCCTGCAATTAGAACCGCTCGCCCTGGTGGCGCCCCCGGCAGGAGCCGGGCCAGTCCTCCGCAGAGTGGTGAGGCTCGCGCGGCGCGTTATGCTATCCGTAAACTACGGATATTGCCGATTGGGAGACGCTGGAGCCGAATGAGCGAGGAGATGAGGCACGCGCTCGACCTAGCCATGGGCGCCGAGCACCTTCCGGCGTGGTTCAAGCGAACGGACGGGACCATGCGTTACTACCCCATGTCCGGAGAAGGCTCGAACACGCTGGTGACCGTTCCGGCTATCGATGTCGAGGCTGATCAGACACTCAGCTGGGTGCGCTCGGAAGCGACGCGTGTGAATGACTCCTACGACATAGCGTTTGAGGCGTGGGCACGCCATGTAGCTTCAGACGGCGGACAATTTCGTAATTGACCGCCAAGCCTCCCGAGGGCCAAACTCCTGGCGAGAATGGTGCGTGCCGACCTAAACCTTTGGTGTGCGCAAGACCCTCGCCGTTCTCCTATTCACGGTCACTATCGTGCTCGGCGGCTGCGGGACATCTACATCGGCCAGAAGCAGCGGGAACTCCGGAACCGGAAATTCTGGAGCTGGCAATACTGGAGCCGCGTTTAGCGGCAATTCGGATACATGCCCGTCCAATGGACTGACCGGCTTTGGCGCCACTCAGAAGGTTTGGAACGAGTGCCAGGGGGCAGATCTTCGAGGTTGTTCCGAGGACAGTTGCGCTGGTCCTCTCACTACAGTTGGTGGCGTCGAAGAGACTTTCATCGAGGTCGAGTTCACCGGTGGCCGTGTGAGCGGCTATACCCAAACGTTGCCCGGACCCATGGATATCGCGCAGGCGGAGACGGCAGCGTTGCAGCTCTTTCCGTCCGGCGCGCATGAGGTGGCAAGGGGCATCGCCGCAAGTAGCGACGGCGAGACGTGTCGTTGGGTGAATTATCAGAGCGCAACGATTGCGACGGTCGGCATCACGCTCAAAGACGGCGACTTCAGTCTTGAGTTCGCGCACGCTGACAACACGAACGGCAACTGGACCTACGAACCGAACGACATCAATCAGGTGTTAGCGATCAACATCTGGTACATACCGGGCAACGGTTGCTGATGCCCGAGCGCGCGCCTTGGCGCCTTGTTCTTGCGCTGTGGCTTGCGATGGTCGTGGCATGGCTCGTCATTGATCACCTGCGTGGCTTTGCGGCGGCCACCTGGTGGACGCTCGGCGGGATCATCGGGCTGCTGATCGTCGTAACAATCCTGCGCGTGCTCATGGCACCCTTCGTCTGGATCGCTGAGGCGATCCTCCAGCGCCGCAGCGAGATCGGAGCGCGAAATGTCAGGGCAAACGCTACGAGCGATTTTCGCAGTCGTTCACTGATGCCAAATCAACGGAGCCAAAGTGTGTTTGTGGGATCGATGGACGAGTGGTTTGCCGACACTTCCGTCAGACTCCCTCTAACCAGAGCTATCGAAAACACGATGCACGACATTCAGAGGGCGACAGTCGATGAGGACTTGCCAAATATTCAGCGCTTGACGCATGAACTCGCTGCCTTGGCCGATCGGGCGGAAGAGGAAGTTCCGTTGCCGCCGGATGGGCAAGCGGCAAAGCTTTGGCTGCGCTGGTGTACGTTCATTCGCCTTGTTGGTGATGAGACTGTCCGAGCCGTCCAGTCGACTCACGACCTCGGACCTGCTGGCAACATGGCCGAACAGGCGGCAGAAACGATGACGGCGTTCCTCGCAGTTACTTCTACCCTCCGACAAGATGGAGGGAAAGGACATCTTCGCTAGGTTGGAGGATGTCCCGAGTTCCGTAGAACTTCGGTGGCGGCCCGGTGATGTTCAGGCGGCGTCCTCCTTGTTGTAGTCGATCGGTGTGACACCGCGCTCGACGTAGCCATCAAGTGCTGCGCGCAATGCCGGCAGGTGGAGGAAGCCGTTCACCTTGCGGAACTGCTTTCCGGCCTCGACCATGCCCGCTGCGCACCAGCGCAGCGCCATCTGCCCGTCGCGCCACCGCTTCACGTTCGCTGAGTGATCACGGCAGATCTCGATCATGGACTCGATGGCGTTCGTCGAGCGAAGCGTTCTTGAAAGTGTCGGAGGGACCTTGAGCGCCATCACGGTGAGCGTCTCGCCAAGGCCCTCGCGAAGACTCCCCGCCGCGCCGGGGTGGCTTCTTTGCAGCTGGCGGGCGAGCTCTTCCAGCTCGGCCTCGGCACGAAGGGCGTCGTCGTAGTGGTAGATCGCGCGCATCTTCTTCGTCACGGTCTTGGCGAGGGCCTTCGGGAGTTTCGACTCGACATTTCTGATCTTGTGAAGTTGGCAACGATGGATCACCGGGTGGTCGAAGACCGCTTTCACGGCGCTTGCGAGGGCCTTGGCGCCGTCGATGACAACGAGGATCGGCCTTGTCACCTTGAGTCCGCGATCGCGAAGTCCGACGAGGAGGTCGCGCACGACGGTCGCGTTCTCGGTGTCGCCTTCTGTGATCGAGAGCGGGTGCTTCTTCCCGGTGATGTCGATCCCCATCGCGACGACACAGACGTGATCGCCAAAGTGCACGCCGTCGATCATGAGCGCCACGAGGTCGAGCTTGGAGAGGTCACCGGCCAGCAGCTCGCCAAGAGCGTGCTCTGTGGCCTCGACGAAGCGTCGCGAGACCGCCGAGCGCGACGTCGAGCTGGCACGGGCCTCCACGCGTTCGCCGACGGGCTCGAGGCCGGACTTATAGCGGCGCGTGGAGAGCTTGGCGAGCATCTTCTCCATTGCGAGGCGGCTCAGCACCTCGGTCGAGGAGAAGTGCTCATAGGCAGGCACCGAAAGCTCACGAGCTCCATCTGCCGAACGCACCCTCGGGCGCCGCACCGGGACGCGTCTGCCGCCGAGGGTAACCGAGCCCTCCTCGTGTCCATGGCGTACCGCCGTGCGGTCCGGGTCGTGACGGCCCTTCGGACCTGCGAGGGCGGTGACGCTCTCTTCTAAGAGGACGCCCATCACCTGCAGGCCCGTGCCGACGGCGAGCGCGAGCAGGCCCTCACGCAGCTCTTCGGCAAGATCTGTCATCGCGATCGCTACCGAATCGGGCACGGTCATCGCGGCGGGCGTCTTTGTCTGGTAGTTCTTCTTCATGGTGGTGGTCCCCTTGCTGTCCGAGTGACTTGGTGGTCGCCCGAACACCTACCAGAAGGCAGGCGTCAGGCGGGGGACCGCCACCTCAAATTCCACGAAGAACGAGACAACCTCCTAGGTTGAATTGGCGAGCTTTTGCGGTCGCGTGTTGCCTAAGCGACGAGGCAATTCGTGGGCCGATTGCGTGAGAATCCGGCCGGACCTCTCACGCAGGTGTCACCGGTTCCTCCCGACCGCCCACGCCCGTATGTCTCTGCCGGTTACGTGCCACGCTGCGCAGCGACGGCAGTGATAGGCCCGCCCGCTAAGCCGTGCTGCCTCTTCCTGCGCCCCCGACCGTCCCATCCGGTGCTTGCGGTTGCAGCTCGACCCGTTGGGATCGCCGATGACGAAGGGGTTCGGCATCTTCGTGAGCGGGGCGCCGTGGCTAGCCATCGGAGGCTGGCTCCTTCAGCAGCTCTGCCCGCTCGGCCATCACCTCCTGGCGCTCCATCCGGCGGTCTTCTAATGCCTCATGCTCTGCGTAATACGAGGCAGCGCTCTCCGCCCCCCAGAAGCTGTCGTTGGCGGGCTCGGGAGCCAAGCCGGGAATAGGCCCCTGACCATATGCCGCCTGGTGCGCTGCCTCTGCCAGGCGGGCAGAGACGGCCTTGGCGCCATCTTCGTGCCCCCAGTGGTGGGCGCGCAGTTCGTCGGTACTGTGACCTTCGCAGTACCAGCGCTGGAAGCACATTTCCTGGAGGACGTCATAAGCCTTCTCGGCCCGCAGGTAGGCATGGCGTAATGCCCGGGCCTCGGCTACGGCCTCCGCCTCCCACTGCTTCTCTGCCAGCCCAGCGGCGTAGGCGTCCGCCTCTTCGGGCGTGTCATAGACCGCCTTGCGCTTGCCTGGCCTCTCAACCGCCTCCCACTGCTTCTCGTTCATGGCCGCGTCCCGGGCCCGGATCTCGTCTGGTGTCATCGCCACAGCCCTGCGCTTGCCAGCCATCTCAGCTCCCCCTCTTGGTCAGTGCCCGCTACGCTCGGACGATCCACCGTGCGGATCAGAGGGGTGTGCCCTATGCCGAAAGCGTGACCGTTTCGACCCGGAGTGCTGTGAGCACGTAGATCGGAAGCTCCGAGCGAACTTGAATCGTCCGGCTCATCCCGATATTCGGCTGCTAGCTCATACTGGGTGTGCGGTGGTACAATCCGTGGGTCTGTCATCGCGCATGGCGCCTGAGAGGTCCGGCTCGAAAACCGCAGTGGAAGGAGCGCCCGCGCATGACCGCCCGCCCTCGGATCGACTTCGCAGCGAGGCGGAAGCCCTACCTCTGCGGAGCCGCGATTCTCGTCATCGGGCTACTACTCGGCGCGTGCGACACCAGCGCATCACCCCCCGCTTCACCATCGACGTCAGCTACCTTGCCGACGACGGCTCCAGCGCCGACAACGACAACCGTCGCGGCCGCCTTCATTGCCCCCAATTCAAAGGCACCCCCGAACCTCGGCATGAATGTGCAATTCGCTGAGGAGCTGATCGGCGCAGGGTTCGTTCCGTTCCAATACACCCAGAAATCGCCCGACATCGTCGAAGGGATGCCGGTTAGGACGAACGATGGCGTGAATCTGCCGAACTTCGCCAGTCGCGTCACGATTTACGGCAGCCCAGCGGTGGTGAAGGTCCAGGTAGCGACGACCTACGAATCGAGCCCTGATGATGGTTCCCTGACGACATACACCGCAACCGAACAGTTAGCCCTTGATGACGTCATCTGCGGCGAGTTTGGCGGCGGGACCGAGCCCGGGGGTCAAGCCGTTCAAGATTGGTGCCGAAGTGAGATTGAAAACACGACAACAGCGTCCGAAACGGTGCCGGTAGAACTCGACCAAGGTCACATCACCATCAACGTTCGCTTTTCGGTAATCATGGGATATGCGGGTCTCGTGGAGATCGAAATCGTTCCTGCCCCAGCGAGCTGACCAGCGTGGGGGACTCTGTCTGATCTTGATTGCTTTCCCCGCCTGCCCCTTGTATCGAACACTTGTACCCCTCCTCACCTTTCAGTGGGCAGCGTGACGGTGACTCCGCCGAGGCAGAGGTAGATCATCGAAGCGAGCGATCTAGGCGAGGGGTAGCCATAACCGCGCCGTTGGATAACCCTGATCTTGCCGTTGATGCCCTCGAGGCGCGAGTTGGACAACCCCCATTCGACAGCAGCGACCACCCGGTCGAAGTGGCGGCGGAGCTGACGGGCAAGAAGCACGAAGGGACCGATGCGCGAAAGCGACGCCGATCGCAGCCACGCTGTGAGGTGAGCGCGGGCGTTTGCTGGCTCAACGACCCGGTACAGGTCGCGGAGCATCTCTTTGAGCTCCCAGGCCCTCCAGAGCTGGTAGCGGGTGCGGCGGAACTGGTTGAGGATCTGGCGCTTGTCCTCTGCAAGGCGCTCCGCTCCTGCCCTGAGCGCGTAGCGGGCGGCT
This sequence comes from uncultured Acidimicrobiaceae bacterium, assembly GCA_963807575.1. Lineage (GTDB taxonomy): Bacteria > Actinomycetota > Acidimicrobiia > Acidimicrobiales > Bog-793 > Fen-455. Next base: position 83,413 of record CAWECD010000005.1, on the reverse strand, counting down.
CGCCACTGCCTGGAGGTGATCAGACCGTCTGTGCCGTGGCGGCTGGCGCCATAGACGTGATCAAGAGCGCGATTCGCGAGCTGGATGACATGGAACGGGTCACACCCTCCGGCCCTCGGCCTGCATCCCGAACCAGGGGCTGCAGAAAGCCTCCGTATGCTGTAAAGCAGATAGCGGCCGCTCGTGGTGTATGCACGTCGAGTGTGGTTCGTGGCGCGCCCTATGATTTCGTGCCCTGCCCATGATTGGACCACATCCGGTTGACGGCGGATCCGAGAAACACGGATGCACTACGCGCTCGCTCACCCGAGCCGGTCCGGTCGCCCGGGCGGGAGCTTCGCCGGGCGGGTGTGGTAGCGGCGGTAGAGGGTTTCCCAGCAGATGCCGGTGAGGCTTGTGAGCTGGCGCCAGGAGAACCGCATCGACTTCGAGGCGTTTGCGAGATAGAGCTCCTGGTGGAAGGCTAATTCGGCTGCAGCGCGGGCCTTGGCTAGCGCGGTTATCCGGCGCTCGGAGTCACTCGCCTCATAGGCCGCGAGGCCCCAGCGCACCATCGCGGTGAGCGCGTCGCCGCGGGCCTCCGCACTGGCCGCGACCCGGGCTTCCGCGTCGTGCTCGTCCACCGCAGAGACCCTAGCTCCGTTTCGATTACGAAACAGTTTCTGGAAAAACAGCCCATTTTCCCTTGTTCTAGAGGTGATGGACGCGAACGCGCCCGCCCGGTCCCGGTCGGTCGACGCGGCGAGGGGTCGCTTGAGGGATGAGCGTGTTTCGCATCTGCAACACCCCCGTCGCAAAACGGCCCGCAGCTGCCGGTCCTGTGCGAGGGGCGACGGGCCACCGGATCGCGTCCCTCTTCGACCCGATCACGAACAAGGAGCTACCGCCTATGACACTGCACACCTCGTCGCTTGGGACCCCCGTGCTCGCTGTCGCCGCGCCAACACCGACGTCGGCGATGAACAGCCCGCTCGCACGCTTCTTGCGGGACCCGTCGGCGGCCATGCGACTCCTCGGCCACCTTCTTGCTCACCTCGCCTCCGCGGCTCTCCTCCACGTGGTCCCACCACTCGTCGGGGTCGTGCTCCTCGTCGTCGCCCTCACGGGCCTCACGCGGCGGCTTCGTGCCAGTAGGTCGGCAGGCGATGCCGCCTACCTCGAGATCCTCCCGCCGCCCGCCGTCGATCGGGCCGGTGCCGCGGCGTTCTGGTCGAACGCCCACGGCCTGCTTTCCTCGGGCAGTCGGTTGTTAGCGGCCTCCCCGCAGGTCGCCTTCGAGACCCACATCGCGGAGGAGCGCGTCCGGTTCCGACTCGTCGTGCCGCGCGCCGAGCTGAGCCATCTTGCACGTGCCGTCGCTGCAGCGTGGCCGGGTGCGACGGCCGTCCCGGTCGAGGCGAAGGACGTGGTGATCGCGGGTGGCTCGTGTGCCGGCCGAGAGCTGCGCCTGCGGCGCGCGCCGTGGCTCCCGATCGCGACCGGCCACGACCTCGACCCGCTCCGGGCGGTGCTCGGTGCTGCGGCCGAGCTCGGCGCCGGCGAGCAAGCGATCGTCCAGGTGCTGTGCCGTCCCGCCTCCCGGCGGGTTACCGCCAAGGCCGAACGCGGTGTGCTCGCCATCCAGGGGATCACCGCACCGGGACCGGTGCTCGGCGTGCTCGGGCCGGTCGTCCACGGCCTGCTTGACGCCGTCACCGGGCTCATCACCCCGGGGCCATCCTCCTCGCGCCGCGCACCCCGCTCCTCCGCCAGCTCGGCGGCGCTCCCCGCGTCGCAGCTGAAGGGGGCACGGGACAAGCTCGCACGACCGTGCTTCGAGGCGGTGGTCCGCGTCGCGGTCGCGAGCGCCGATGCCGATCGCTGGAGCACACGTTTCCGGGCGAGCCGGGTCCGTGCGCTCACCGCCGCGTTCTCGGCCTACTCCGGTGACAACGCGCTCGTCGCCCGCGGCCTTCGTCGCCCCGGCGTGGCGATTTCCCGCCGGCAGCTTCGCCGCGGCGATCTCTACTCGCTTTTGGAGCTGGCGGCGCTCGCGCACCTGCCGATCGACCGGGACGTCCCCGGCGTCGCACGCGCCGGCGCGAGGACGGTCGCGCCACCTCCGGCGACCCCGCGAGAGGGAAAGGTGCTCGGCCACGCCGAGAGCGGCACGCGCCGTCCTGTCGCGCTCGCAGCGCGCGACGCGACCCAGCACATGCACCTCATCGGGGCGACCGGTTCGGGCAAGTCGACGCTCATGGTGAACCTCGTGTGTCAAGACGTCGCCGGGCACCGCGGGGCGGTCGTCATCGACCCGAAGGGGGATCTCGTCACCGACATCTTGGACCGCCTCCCCGTCGATGCTGCGGACCGCGTCGTCGTCATCGACGCCGAGGACCACGCACCGCCTGCGCTCAACGTGCTCGCCGGAGCGGACACCCATCTCGTGGTCGACCAGGTGACCGGGGTGATGAGCCGGCTGTTCTCCTCGGCCTGGGGTCCGAGGACCGACGACGTGTGCCGGGCAGCGCTGCTCACCTTGTGCAGCCACCGCGGGGCGAGCCTCACCCAGGTGCCAAGGCTGCTCACCGACCCGCTCTACCGTGCTCCGCTCGTCGCCGCGGTTACGGACCCGGTGCTCCGGAGCTTCTGGCGCCAGTACGACGCGATGTCGGAGGGCGCGCGGGCTGCGGTGATCGCGCCGCTCACGAACAAGCTCCGGGCGTTCCTGCTCCGGCCCTTTATCCGCGCAGTCGTCGGCTCGGGGACCTCGAGCTTCTCCCTCGAAGAGGTCCTCGACGACGGTCTGCTGCTCTGCAGATTGCCGAAGGGGATCCTCGGCGACGAGAGCGTGCGCCTCATGGGGTCGCTGCTTGTCGCGCAGGTCTGGCAGGAGGCCGCGGCGCGCTCACGAGCCGGACGGGTCCGGAGCCTCTCCAGCCTCTATCTCGACGAGTGCCAGAACTTCCTCGGGCTTCCCGGCAGCCTCGCCGACATGCTCGCCGAGGCCCGCGGCTACGGACTCGGCCTCGTGCTCGCGCATCAGACGCTCAGCCAGCTCGGTGAGCAGCTCGGCGATGCGGTCTCTGCGAACGCGCGCACCAAGGTCATCTTCAACTGCTCGCCGGAGGACGCCAGGCGCCTCGAGCGCCACGTCGCCCCGGAGCTGACCGCGCACGACCTCTCCCACCTCGGCGCGTTCCAGGCCGGCTGTCGCCTCGTCGTCGACGGCGAGGAGGACTCCGCCTTTACGCTGCGCACCGAGGCGGCGCCGCCGGTCGAGCGAGGTCGCGCGAAGCTCGTCCGCCGGTGCTCACGCGAGCAGTTCGCCAGGACCGAGATGGATCGCCGTGCGGCAGCCCTTGCTCATGAGGGCGGCGCAGGTGGCGAGTCGGCCGGCAGGCAAGAACCGAGGAGCCGTCGGTCTTGGGGCGGCAGGTCGCCGGCCGATCCCCCGGACGCTACCCCGGACGGTTTCAACCTGCCGGGGCTTTCGCGTCGCCCCGACGCCGGTGGGGACCAAAGGTGACCCGGCCGATCCCCCGGACGATGCCTCCTCCGACTTCGTATCAATCTGCTTCTCTTCTTCCCTCTCCTCCGTCCCCCGGCCGGCCGCGGCTGCGGCTGTCCGAGGATCTCGTGACCGGTCTCGCGTCCCATCTCACCGATCGGGACCGCTACCTCTGCGACCTGCTCGCGGAGCATCGGGTGCTCACGACGAACCAGATCACGACGGTCGCCTTCGACAGTCCGATCTCCGCGCGCCACCGTCTCGCGACGCTTCATCGGCTCCGGGTGCTCGACCGTTTCCGGCCGTTCCGCCCGGTCGGCAGCGCCCCGCAGCACTACGTCCTCGACGCGCTCGGGGCGATGGTCGTCGCGGCCGAGCGGGGCCTCGAGGAACACGAGCTGTCCTGGCGACGCGACCGTGAGCTCGGCCTCGCCACGAGCCGCCAGCTCGATCACCGCGTCGGGGTGAACGGGTTCTTCTGCGCGCTTCTCGGCGCGGCACGAGGTGACCCGGAGGTGGAGCTGTCGACGTGGTGGTCCGAGCGGCGCTGCCGGGCGCGCTTTGGCGAGGTCGTCCGCCCCGACGGCTACGGCGTCTGGAGAGCGAACAGCACCGAGTGCGCGTTCTTCTTGGAGTACGACCGCGGGACCGAGACCCACGAGCGCCTCGCGGCAAAGCTCGAGGGCTACGCGACCCTTCGTGCCGCGACACGGGACCGGTTCACCGTGCTGTTCGTCTTCGCCGGCGCGAAACGCGAGGCACAGGCCCGTCGGACTCTTGGCGCTGCGCCGGTCCCGGTCGCGACAGCCCTCGAGGGTGCCTCGCCGGCCGGCGCGGGCTTCCTTCCGATCGGCGGGTCCGGGCCGCGCGTGGCGCTCACGGACCTTGCGCGCGAACAGCACGATGGAGGCACGCGATGAGCGCGGCGCGTGATGGCCGGCGGGACATCGCCGGGCAGGCCGCGACCGAGCGGACGCGCATCGGCCGGCGCCCACGCGGCGACGTGGGCGCCGGAAATGACTCGGCGCGACGCATGGCCGCACCTGATCGACCGGCGCTGGCGGGGCGACGGGGCGAGGCGGCTGCCCGTACTGGGGTCCACGGCCCGGCCGATGCCGCTCCCCGCCTCTCGCTGCGGATCGAGGTCCGCATCGTCGGTGGCGGGGAGGGCCGGGCGCTCGCCGCGGCGCAGGGTCGGGCGCTCTCCGAGATGCTCGCGGTCCTCGCCGAGATGGAGGTAGGACAGGGGGTCGAACACGAGGGAGGCACGCGATGACCACACCGACACCGACACCGACACCTTCAGCACGGCCCGGGGCGCCCAGGACGCGGGCGGGCCCGTTCGTGTCCAATTCGGTCCCACCTGCTCCCCGCTACGCCTTCTACGGCCGGGTCTCGACCGAGGACGAGCAGGACCCGACGCTCAGCTTCCCGCGCCAGCTCGACAACGTCGAACGCGCGGTTGGCGAGGCGGGCGGGCGGATCGTAGGCCACTACTACGACATCGAGTCCGGGACGGCGGCCTATGAGGCACGCGGCTCGGGGAACCTTGTGCGCTTCGACATCGCGATCCCGCGCGACGGTGGCCTGCAGGACCTGCTTGCCGATGCCAAACGTCGCCCTGCGCGTTTCGACCGGGTGATCGTCGAGTCCATCTCACGGCTGTCGCGCAACTCCTCGGTCGCCTTCCGGGTCGAGGACGAGCTGCGAAGTGCCGGCGTCCGGCTCTGTGCCGCGGACGAGCCGATGGAGGAGTCGTTCGGGACCATCGTGCTCCGCCACGTGAACATCGGCATCGCTCGTGGTTACCACCACGAGCTGATGGTGAAGTCCCGCCAGGGTCTCGAGACCTCGACCCGCCAGGGCTGGCACACAGGTGGCGTTGCTCTCTACGGCTACCGCTTCCTCGCCCACGACCATCCGAACCCGCACAAGGCGAGCCGCGGGCAGGCCAAGCGGACGCTCGAGCTCGATCCGGTCCGCGCGCCGGTCGTTCGTGCGATCTACGACTGGTACCTCGCGGGCGGCCTCGGGCTCCTCCAGATCCGTGACGCCCTGAACGCGAACCCCGATCGCTACCCGCCGCCGGTCCCGGTCGACCCCGCGGCGGCGCTCGGACACTGGAGCCGTTCCAGCGTCTGGGAGGTGCTCCACAACCCGAAGTACACCGGCTACCAGGTCTGGAACCGCCGGGCGCGGAAGAAGGGCGGCAACCGGATGAACCCGCCCGAGCACTGGATCTGGTCCGAGGAGCCGGCGCACCCCGCGATCGTGAGCCGGGAGGAGCACGAAGCGGTGGAGGCCCGGGCGGTGTCGAACGCACGCTCGCGAATCGGGGTGAGCGCGACCGAGGCCCGACCAGCGGCAAGGACGAACTACCTCTACCGGGGGCTGCTCCACTGCGGGATCTGCGGGCTGCGCATGTGGGGCAACCACCGCAGATCCTCGACGTACTACTCCTGCCAGCCCTCGCATCAGCGCGCGAAGGACATCCCTGTCGGCCATCCCGTGAACGTTTACCTGAACCAGGCCCGCGTGGACGGCGCGCTCCGCCCGTTCCTTGCCGCGGCGCTCTTCGGACCGGACCGGCGCGACTACTGGCGGGCGTGCCTGGAGGAGGCCGCGGCGCCCGAGCGCGTCGCACCGGCCGGCGCTCGCCGTGTCGAGGCCGAGGCCGAGATCGCCGATTTGGAACGACGCCTTGATCGCCAGGTGCTGAACCTCGAAGCCGACGACGTCACCCCCGCGCTTCGCCGCCGGGTCGCTGAGCGCATCGCCGAACTGGAGGAGGCGATCACCGAGCGCCGTGCTCGCCTCGCCGGGCTCGACGCGGAGGCCGCAGCCGCACCGCCCAGCTTCGCCGAGGTTGCCCCGTTGCTCGACCGGCTGCCGATCCTCGCCGAGCGGATCGCGGATGCCCCGGATACCGAGCTGCGGGCGCTGTTCGACGCGCTCCAGCTGAGCGTCACCTACCAGCCGGAGGACCAGGCCCTCGACGTCGCTCTCACGCTCTACGATGACAAGCAAGGTGACGCCGGCACCTCCGCACAGGTTCGTGCGGAGGACTGGTCGGCGCCCCCGGGAGGACTCGAACCTCCGACCGTCTGCTTAGTCCTAGTGGCTCGGCGCAGAATGCGCTGGGACTGCCCGACGCGAGTCCCGCAGTGAGAGGGCCAGACCGCTATTCGATCTCGGTCCAGAGCATAATGTCTGCCTGGGCTAAATCGCTACCAGAGACTGGTCCAAAACGCTACACTCCCAGTATGCAGAGGATTCCGTATATGCCACGTCTGGTCGACGGGCCGCTTGCGGATCTGTTTGCCCAGTTGCCGGCTCTGTTGATAGTCGGCCCCCGCGCCACAGGCAAGACAACTAGCGCACGGCGATTCGCCGCCACGGTGGTCAGGTTGGACGTACCCGCCGAGGCCGCGGCGTTCCGCTTTGATGCCGATGCGGCGCTTCGGACTATGCCAAGACCGGTGCTCCTCGACGAGTGGCAGGAAGTGCCCGAGCTGATGGGCGCGGTGCGACGCGCTGTCGACGAGGACTCCAGTGCGGGGCAGTTCCTCCTCACCGGAAGCGCCCGGGCACGGCGCGAAAGTGACGCGTGGTCGGGGATCGGCCGAGTGGTCAATCTGAGGATGTACGGACTGACGGTGCGCGAGACCGTCGGACAGAGTGCTGGTCCGAACTTCGTCGAACGGCTGGCGGCGGCTGATCTGGCGGCTTTCCCCGCGCCCGGAAACCCACCGGACCTGCTTGGATATATCGACTTAGCGCTCAGGGGCGGGTATCCCGAGCCCGTGCTACGTTTCGTCGGCTCCGCGAGACAAGCATGGCTCGACACCTATGTAGATCAGCTGGTGACCCGCGACGCCGAGAGTTTGGGAAGCACTCGGGACCCAGTATTGCTTCGCCGTTACTTCGAAGCTTTGTGCCTGAACACCGCCGGCCTCGTCGAGGACAAGACGATCTACGACGCCGCTTCTATCAGCAGAATGACCGCAGCCGCGTACGAGCGCCTCCTCTCGGACCTGTTCGTGTTCGAGGCGCTTCCGGCCTGGAGCGATCGGCGACTCTCACGTCTGGTGAAAGGCTCGAAGCGCTACATAGTCGACAGCTCGCTGGTGGCGGCCGCGCTTCGTGTCGACAAGCGGGCCGTTCTGCGTGACGGCGATCTGCTGGGCCGGGTGATCGACACCTTCGTGGTCTCGCAGCTACGACCAGAAGCTGACTTCAGCCCGCTGCGTCCTCGCCTCTACCACTTGCGGGAGAAGGATGGACGGCACGAGATCGACCTTCTTGCTGAGCTAGCCGGCGGCGACCTGTTGGCATTCGAGATCAAGGCCACGGCAACTCCAGACATCGGCGATGCGCGCCATCTGGCATGGCTGCGGGATCGGCTCGGCCAACGATTCCTTGCGGGCGCAGTCCTCCACACCGGGCCTCGTCCGTTCAGCCTGGGCGAAAGGATCTTCGCTTTGCCCATCTGCTCGCTCTGGCAGTGAGGCCAAACACCCGCGGGTTGGCGGTCCACACCGCCCAGCGCCCGCCTGGGGACAGGGCGTCCACCATTGGCATGCTGCCTGTTATATCAACTGGGCACAGTTGCGAGAATCTCCCGGGTTCGCTCTGGGATGTCGCGCCTCAACTCGATCGTGACTGCCATCATTCACTCCTGGTACTCATTCAGCGGCCAGTGAATGACAGCCCATAGTGGATTAAGAATGGCCTCTGGAGTTTGCGTCCCGCGGTCGAGACTCGATCTGGCACCTGGGACGGCTTGGCCGCCTTACGACGACACCGCCATTGAGCGCCAATTCGGCCGCGATGCAGATCACCGCCGCGGGCCGATCGAAGAACGGGCATCCTTCGAATGTCCGGCCCGGAAAGGCTCAGAACGACCAGGTCAGCGCCAGGTGCACCGAACACCGAGACCCCGAAAGACAGGTGCCTGTTCCAGCAGTCGCCTGTGGTCCGTTCGAGCACGGCACCGGCGAGGCTGTGTTCTCCACCTCGGACCACGAGCAAGAGATGCTCCGGCGGAGACGTCTCGAGCAGCAGCTCGCTCTATGGAAGGCGCATCTTCTCGCCGCGCTAACCGGCGAGGCGACGAAGAAACTCGATGGCGGCGTCGAACGACTCCGAACAGCTACCAAAAAAGCCCACGTCGTCAGCCACATCGGTGATCTCCTGCAGGAACGTCTCATGAGCACCTTGGGACGGGTCCTCGATCGTGGACTCGACGTAGAAAACGGCAAATCGCGCCTGACGCTGATCCGCCTTCTTTCGGAGGACCCGGCCCATCCGCTGAATCATCTGGCGTCGCGAGCGGCTGGCGCCGACGATGACCGCAAGGTCCGCCTCGGGGACGTCGACGCCCTCGTCCAGCACGCGCGGCGCCACGATCACTTGCAGATCACCGTCGGCAAAACGCCGCAGCACCTCTCGGCGGTCCCCAGTTGCGAGCCTTGAGTGGACGGACTCAGCCCGCAAACCTCGCTCGGCTAGCGCCGAAGCGGCAATCTCGGCTGTCTCGATCGAACCGGTGAAAACGATGGAGCGGTCTGCGGAGGCGATCGCCGGGGCGAGATCCGCCAGGGCTCGTGTCTTCGCGGGAGTCCCACCTAGCAAACGGCGTCGTTCCAGCAGCAAGCCCAGGTAAGCCCGCGCCTCGCTGGCGCCACCGGTGTCGCTGTCAGTGCCCGACGCGAGCAGGTTCAGCGCCCGGATGAACTGGCTGAAAGAGTCTGTCGGCAGGTGATAACGCTTCATCAGCCGAGCGTGTCGGAGTCCGATCTGCAAAGTGAGTTCCTCGTAGACAGCCCGCTCATCCCCAGGCAAGGCGACACCAACCAGAGCAACTGTGAAACGAGCCGTGACACCATCGTCCACCGCGCGTCGGTAGCCCATCCGAAAGCATGTCCCGCCGAAGAACGGATCGAGCCAATCGACATGTCCGTCGTCATCGCGGGCGTAGGTGGCGCTCAGGCCCAGACGGCGCTCGAAGCGCTCGTCGAGCGCCAGTCGGTTCATGGCGCTGGCGTACCGGTGGCATTCGTCGGCTACGAGCAGTCCTCCGCGACGGGTCATCCGGACGTCGTTGTCCCTCAAGCTGTTCACGACTCCGATGACGATGTCGTGGGTCGCGAAGCTTCCGGTTTCGCTGTCGCCCAGGCAACCGACTGAGTAGCCAGGCGGGAGCGCAGGTCTCACATGACGGTGCCACTGGTGCATCAGCTCGATGGTGGGGACGATAACGAGCACCTGCCCTCGCCGGCTCAACTCGTCTGCTGCTGCCGCTACGCCGAGCATCGTCTTGCCAGACCCGGTCACCGCCTCGACCACGCCGCGATACTGGGCCGCCGCCCAACTCGCGAGAGCGTCGCGCTGCCACGCGTACAGCCGGGACCGATCGAATGCCGCGACACGGCTCTTCGCGACCTCCGACGCAGGCTCGTCAGTTCCCTGCTTGCCCGCTGCGAGCCACCACTTCTGCGGCAGGCTGCGGTCGCACCTGAAGACGCCGCGTCCGCTGAACAGGGCCAGGGTGACGGCACGGGGGTCGAGCCGTCGGTGGGCATCCGGGCCCGCAGTGGGCAGTAGGGCTGCGATCTCAGCGGCGGTCAGCCCGGGTCGCTGGTCTAGCACCGCCGATATCTCGTCGGTCAGCACGCCGTCACTTCGTGGGGCGCGCGCCTACCTGGCCGCCGAACCAGCTTGGTCGATCGTGGACCGGGCGGAAATTCCATCACAGTGTCGGCCCCCAGCCGGGCTCACCGGTATCTTCTGCCCCGCGCCCGGAGTCGCCGTCGCCCACCAGGTCCCCCTCAACGTCGGACTCCCCGCCTTCGAGACGGGCGTCCTCACTCAGGTCGACTTCGAGGGTGGCAGCCTCGATGACCGGTTCGTACGACGGATCGAGGCGCCGGAGATCCCACTCGTTGATCCAGGCGCGCACATACTGGCGCATCCGGTTCGAGGGCAGGCGCTCCAGTCCTGACACTTTGGGCGGGTCCCAGCCGAACGCCTCACCGTGGATCTCCCGCAACCTCTCGTAGGTGCGGTCGAGCTCCTCTTCCGCGGGAGGCTGGAGCTTCACCTGCTCGTGACCGATGATGCGCATCCCCGTCTCGGCCAGCGACGCAAGGAGGCCGTCGGCAACCGTCCCACCTGCCCGCAGGCGCTGCGGGATCAACACCGCGTCGTTCTTGCCGACGAGCACCTGAGTCTCGTAGTCGTCGACAGTGGCGAGCACTGCGCCGATCGGAGCGCTCAGATCCTCACGATCGCCGCGAACCCAACGGGCGATCTCGGCGTAGGACTTTGCGCGCTGACCGATTGTGTAGCGGCCGATGAGCTCCACCTCGTCAAAGAGCACTATCCAGCCCCGGTATCCCGCTGAGCGCATCAACCTGGACACGAACCGGAAACGCTGGCGCGACAAGTCCGCCTCCCGCGCGCCGGCAATCCGGTAGGACGAGCTCGCGCCGTGCTCGCGAAGGCGCCGGCGGATGTCGGTCACCGAGAGCTTGTCTCCGGCCCAGAACCGGATGATCCGATCTCGCAGCTCCTCGTCTCCTCTGGCGTACTCGTAGAGGTACAAAGTGGCCCCGAACTGCTTGTCCACTGGAGCCTCATCCCCATGTACCCAGCGATAGAGGTCCCGGTACTCGGGCGAGTCAAGATCGATCGCCGCGGCGATCTCGTCGATCGCCGACCCCGGCCGGCTTGGAACGCGTGCCTCGTCGATCGCGGCGCGGAAGACCTTGGACGGGTCGTGTAGGGGGGTCTCCTTGGAGATCGTGACCTTCGAGACCACGAAACCTTGGCTGAGTGCGATGTTCGCCAGATGTTCGAGCACGTGGCTCTTGCCGCTTCCGAATCCGCCCCCGATCACCATGGCCCGCGAAGAGGAGCGCGACGGTGACGTGACGAGGCGCGCGGCAACGGCCAAAAGACCACCCGAGCTCTGGTCGGCCGGGGCACAGACAGCATCGAGGATGTCCGCGAACCGGTCCTCCACACCGATCTGCATCGACCCGAGTTCGACGACCGCATCACGGTTCGGCACGCCCGCGCGCAAGGCTTCGAGCGCCCGGCGCGCTCGCACCGGACGATCGGCAGTTTCGATGTTCATATCGCTACCTCCTCGCGACCGAGCCGGACAAGGGACGAAAACGGGTTGTCGCGACGGCGGTCGCGAATTTCGTCGAATATGCGGAGCTTGAGGGCTTGGTAGGCGTCGAGACCGCGGGCCTCGTCGGTCAGCAGCTCCGGCGCGGCGATCACGACGACGCAGCAGCGGGCGAGCTCGTCGGTACTGTCGATCAGCTCGCGCAGCACCTCGTAGGCGTCGAGGAGCCCGAGTCTCGTGTAGTACTGGCCGTCTCGTTCGTCCACAGGGGGTCGGCGGGCGACGCTGAGCCGGCGGATGTCGACGACGAGAAGCAGTCCGGCAAACCCGTTCGTCGCCAGCCAGTGCGGAAGCGAGAACAGCATCTGCCGGGCATTGTGGCGGGCGATCCGGCGGTAGATGAGCGCGGACTTGAGTGCCGACATCTGGCGCAGGTCGCCGCGGAGCCATTCGAGTATGGCGCCGTGCTCGGCGTCGCTCACCTGCCCGGTACGAAAGGCCGCCTGGCACAGCCGCAACATCCCGATCCGGAACTCCTGGACCATGTCGTAGTCCTTGAAGATGCGCTGCTGCAGTTCACGATCGACGTCGCGTTTCAGCTCGCGCGCATCGGTCTTGTAATGCGCGGCGAGATCGTCGAGCGTCGGGACATCGGCCGTCGGTGCAGGGAATCCCGCCGCGGCAACGGCGCTCGCGAGAGCTCGCGCGGCGAGCTCGTCCCAGTCGACCTGGCGGGCCACTTCGAAGAAGATCTGCTCCATCAAGTGAACGCGGGTTGTCTTTGCGTCCACCGTGGCGACGAGGTAACCGGACTGCTTGCCTTCGTTCGCGAGCTCGTCCCGGAACTCGGACGCGACCGAGTCGTCGGCCACCGTGAACTTGACGGCGCATCCGCCGGTGTCCACGTAGCCGCGCAAGTACTCACTGCCGAGGAACTCGACGTACTGCCCGGAGTCGATCATTCCCTCACCGCCTCGAAGCAGATGCCCGCGTAGTCTTTCTCCTGCCCGTTGCGCGTCACAGTGCGCAGCACGCCGGCTGATCGTGTGAGTGCACTCGCCGGAAGGCTCATTCGGCGTCCTTTCTTTGTCACGACGATGTGGCTCTGGTCCAAAAGGTAGATGTCGCGGGCAAACTCGGGTCTCGTGTACTCGCGGGCGGTCCCGGGCATGATCGTGAGAACGCTGTGCACGTCGACAAGCTTGACGGGCGCGCCCGGTCGCATCGACTTCGATGCGACCACAAGGTCATAGGCGGCAGCGAGCGACTCGATGAACGCCTCTGGCTTGAACTTCGGCTCCCTTTGCTGAAGACGCCCCAGAGCGGCGGCAACGACGGAAGGACGGATCCGACGTTCCTTCTTCTTGTCGATGACAACGGAGGTGTCGCCGGGCGACACCTCTACGATGACGGGATAGCAGAGGATCCGCTCGTCCGACTCGAAGGCGCTTACGCCAGCGGCGGCGGTAGCGGCCAGCAGCTCCTTCGCGTACTCACCGGACGCGAACCAGTCCTCGACATCGAAGCGCCACGCCGTCCGCAGGCGCTCGGCAGCAGCCGCGGCATCTGTCGCCAGCTGGGCAGCTGCAGCGAGGGTTTGCGGGATGTCCCGCACCGTTCCGGTCTCGGCGGCTGTTCTGGCCTTCTTCGCGACTCGGGCCACGGACGAAACCGCTCCCTGGAACGCTGTCGCTTCGGCCGCGAGCACTTCGAGCGCTCGCTCGAGGCTGAGAGTATCTCCGTCTGGCAAATCGTTCATGTTCCTCCTCTTGTCTCCTCGGTGGCGTCGTCAGCTTGGCTGCCGGGGCCGCTCCGGCCGGGGGTCGCCGCCGGCAACCACGGCTCGTGGGATGAGTCTGGTGCGCGCACGGCGACAAGAACGTCCCCCTCCGCGGTGAAACCCAGCGCCAAGACATCACCGGGGCTCGCCCCTGCGGCCATCGCGATCGGGCGCAGCGATCCGCGCGATGGCTCGGTCCCGTCGTTGGCTAACGTCACTGGCCCGTACCGGCTCGAGAACGTACGGCGTTGCCGCAAGCCGATGCCGAGAGCGCGGACGATGCCGTCCGGGACCGAGGACTCATCGCCTCGCAGCAGATCGCTGTCGACCCTCGCTGACCACCAGACCCGACAAGATGCTGAGTCTTCTGCATTAGGTGCAACCACGGCCCAGCCAGCCTCGGCGTCCCGCATCTGCGCGGCGCCGTCGTCATCGTCCTCGGGCCTGCCGATGCCGGGAAGGCCCAGCTGCCTGTTCTGATCCGGGTGGAAAGTCCCGCCGCCCCCGCGAAGGAGGGCTCCGCCGGACACCTTCGCGCCCCGTGCGATGTCCGTCACCCGCTCCTGGCGGAACGTGGCGCCCGCGCCGGCAGCACCGGACGGCCGTCGTTGCCTGGTGCCGGGCCCCTTCGGTGACCGCGTGCCTGGGCGTTCTTGCGGCCAGCTCACGAGTTCGTAGACCTCGTCGGTGACTCGCCTGAAGCGGCGGCCACGAAGAGCCCGCTGGAGGTCGGACTGCTCGACGGGGCGCCCTCCCTCGAGGAGAAAGCGGCAGCACTCGGAGGAAGTGAGACCTCGGCCGCGCGCGTCCATCAAGCGTTCCAGGACGTCGGCCAACGGTCCTGGCAGCCACACGGCGATGTCATCATCGACCACCGCGGCACCACACGCGCGAGTCCAGGGTCGGACTGCTGCCTTCGTGACCCCAAGCTCTTCCAGCAGTGCACCTATCGCGGCGAATGATCGGACGCCGCCGTCTTGGACCAGAGTCTCCCTCGTCTGCGAGAACAGGTCGTCTGGCTGCACGCAGCGCCAACCGGGGCAGCGAGCCGCGGGGTCGAACGGACCCGCGAGCCAGAGCAACAACTCCGCCGACCTGCTTGCCTCGGGCCCGGTCGACGGGTCGAGGCCGAGACAGCGCAACAGGTCTTCGATCGCCTGTGCCGTCGCTGCTCGCCCGAGCGACCGCCGAACGCGCTCGACCAGCCATTGGAGAGGCGCAGGCGCTGCGGCCAGCTCCTCGCGGACTTGCAGCCCCGCACGATCACGTCGCTGGCCGACTCGTTGCGATGAGATCCCGAACTCCTCTGCGAGTCTGGCGAGGCTCCGGCGGTCGGTACTGAGCTCAAGGGCGATGAAGATCGATCGATCCTCGTCGTCCCTGATTCCGCCCAGAAGCTCGGACAGTGCTGAGACGTGCTCGAGCGCCCAGGGCGCGCTCGAAGCAAGGAGGCGGCGCGCGGAGGCGGCGCGCGGGGTCCCGAGATCTGTCGTCGCGGCATCGAGGAGCGACTCCAGCACCGGCTGGCGCGGACCGCGCCGCTCCTCCCGCAGCAGCACGTCAAGGTCGCTGCCGTCGTGGGCCTCGGTGCCCATCAAAAGGCCGAGCAAACTTCTCTCGAAGCAGGCGCCCAGCACTGCCGCGATGCTCGTCGGGCCAAGGCCCCGCATATCGAGCAAGCAGGCGACGGTCAGGTCGAGCACCTCCGACCACCGGGAATACCCCGCGCTTTCCAGTGCGACCCTGACCCGTTGGTCGAGGCTCCGCGGACCAAGTCGACCATCCGGGACCAGTCGAGCGGGGGGAACGAGAGCGCCCAGCTCACGCTGACCGAGCATGGCGCCGTCGCAGCCGAGTGCGAGCGCGCTCTCAAACCAGGAGCGAAGCTCTTGTCGCCGCTTCGCGTCCCAGATGTCGCCGAGTTCCACCTTCGCTAGCGCCTCGTCACTCCGGCCATCTGCTCCGAGCTCATCGAGCAGGCACGCGCGTCCGGGATCGGTCAGCCCCGCGACGGCATCAAAAGCGTCTCCGAACCGATGTCGCTGGGCGCGGCCGACAAGGGCTCTGGCTGGCGGCTTCATCCCCGCCGACGATACAAGAGGGGTGTGTCGCGCATGATGGGGGGCGAGGACCACCTTCAGGCAACTGAGGGAGGGGTGTCGACACCCGAAGACAACGGGGCTGCGAGATGGCACGTCCAGATGCGTTGTCGCGGCCGTTTGGGCGAGCCTTGTCGGCACCACCCTGACGAGGGAACCAAACCGAGCGGGCGACGAGAATCGAACTCGCGTTCTCAGCTTGGGAAGGGCGGTCAGGCGTACGACGGCGGATTGAGGCGACCTATTAGGGCAGGTCATCGTGTTAGCCGCACGTTGATGAACCACCTCGAACGGCGGCGTCCGCGGGATATTCGCGGGATGCAAGTTTCCCGCTAAATCGAACTTTAGTGGCTGGCTGCCGTGGTTTCACAAACCAGCTACACCTACGGTGGCGGCGGCCATCTCGTGAGCCTGCAGGACTGCGCAGGCGCCGAGGTCACCGCAAGCGCCGACGTCCACGGCTAGGCGTTGGAGCGCGTCCTTGGCCTCGGATCCTGTTCCACGAATGATGCGTGACAAGCGCCGTCGCTCGCCGGAAACAGGATCCGGATCGACGGCCACCTGCAGCCTCCATCGTCCCGAGCCCCGGTCGGTCATGGTGCCCATGCGTGGTTTGCTCATCGTCAACCCACCACCTGCAGCCAGCTCCACGTCGCTCGGATGCTGCGTGGGTCAGCTGGCAGCGCGACGCCGAGAGCTCGGCTGAGATCTCTCGACGAGGCGCAGGTCGGCTCCGAGCGCTTCGGCAATCTTTCCGAGCGTGGCGCTGGTCGGGCTCACAACCCCCCGCTCGATACGGCTGATCTGCGCTTGAGGGAGCCCAGCCTTCTCAGCCAACTCCACCTGGGTGAGATTGATGCTTCTCTCGTAGCTCAATCACCTGGCAGGCGATCCCATAAGCCTGATCGAACACCGCCCGCGCCGCGCTGACCTCTTTGCTGTTCGCCCGCTTCGAGCGCTGTAGGTAGTCATCAAGGGTGCGTGCCGTGTCACAACTCCTTCGAGTGCCAGTATGCACTTTAAGACATACAGTCGTCAACCCCGCCCCTAGGAATCGCGACCACCTCGTCGGCGCTGCAGCTTGCGCTCGCGGGCTTGCCGCTCTTTGAACTCAACGAGACGCCTGCGGGCGAGAGTGATCTCGCGCTGTTGGCGCTTGTCACTCGGATCGCCTTCTTTGTCGTAACCGTTCAGGAGTAGCACGACCTTCGTCCCGTAGGCGTGACAGAAGACACGGAGCAGGACCTTCTCGCGCTTGGCTACCTGACGGCTAGATGCCACGCCGGTGAACATGTGCTCGATTTCGGCTGCGCTATGGCGGATGCGGAACTCGAAGAGCCCTTCGCCGAGCTGCTTGCCCCATTCTGTCTGACAGACGTCGACCCCGCGGTGACTCAACACGTGCTCGAGGCCGGACACGAGCGCGGCCAACTCAACATCGGTTAGATCGGAGTCCATCCACTCTTCGACTGGACTCCGGCCGTCATCGTCTTCGAAGAACTCGATGGTGAACCCGCGGGCGCTCACCGGCGGGACCATAGTCGCGGGAACGGCCGAACCCGTGCGTCGAAGATGTGCAGGCGGGTCTAGGGACCGATGCGCTACATGACATTCCGGCTTTGCCGGTGCAATGGACGGACGGGCCTCGGAAGCCCGTTGAGCCAATCGTGTTCTGGGAGAACTTCCGGAGTGGCCTCGGTGATCCTAAGTTCAGAGCGGATTACACGCGGTAACTCAGAATCCCGGTTACAAGGATTACGCAGTCAGCAACAGGTCTTCTGCGCACGCGCCGGAACCGTGAGCACAGATTGTCCTGCAGCTGACGACTTGGTCGCCTTCACGATCGCGGAGTGGATCCCGGGTAGGTACTCGGACGTAGACACGATGTCGATGTCCTCGAACCCAGCGGACCGGAGACCCGCTTCGTACTCCTCGAATGACAGCGAGCCTGCGACACAGCCGACGTAGGTTCCGCGCTCGGCCCTTTGCGAAGCGGTGAGCTCGTTGTCAGCCACGACGTCGCTGATGCCTATGCGGCCACCAGGACGAAGCACTCGGTGCATCTCCGCGAACACGCGGGCCTTGTTGGTCGACAAGTTGATGACACAGTTCGAGATGACGACGTCGACGGTGCTGGCGGGAAGCGGGATGTCCTCGATGTAGCCCTTGAGGAACTCCACATTGGTGGCGCCGGCCTCGTCACGATTCTTGATCGCGAGAGCCAGCATCTCCTCGGTCATGTCGAGCCCGTACACCTTGCCTGTCGGTCCGACCCGCTTGGCCGACAAAAGCACGTCGATGCCGCCCCCCGAGCCGAGGTCGAGCACGGTCTCGCCTGGATGAAGGTCCGCGACCGCGGTCGGGTTGCCACAACCGAGGCTCGCAAGCACGGCCGCCTCGGGAAGTCCCTCCTCGGCCAGTTGCCCGTAGAACTCGCGACCGGTGGCATGGCCTACCTCCGCGCACGTCTTACCTGGATGACAGCAGTCGTTGGCGGTACCGGCCCCAGCCGCAACCGTCGTCGCCGCCTCGGCGTACCGGTTCCGGACCTCTTCGCGAAGATCGGCGTCATTGGTCATTTCACAACCTCCTAAGCATGGACACGGTGGTCATCTGTCAGAGCTGAAGTGCCGATTGCAGGGCCTCAAGGCGAGATCGCACCAGGGAATACCAGACCCATTTGCCCCGCCTGTCGCCGACGACGAGGCCGGCATCACCGAGCACCTTCAGGTGATGGCTCACTGTCGGCTGAGCTTTGCCAAGTGGTTCGACGAGCTCGCACACGCAGACCTCGCCTCCCTCCGCGGCGGCGAGGATCGAGATGACCCGGAGCCGGGCGGGATCAGCCAAAGCGGCAAAGCCTGTCGCCAGTTCGAGCGCACTGGCGTCGTCGAGCGGGGCCGCAAAGACAGACGAACAGCACGCCTCGACCGGGGTGTCGATCAGAGCACTTCGCTTAACCATGGCCCTCCTCTCCCATTGACATCTGTGGATGTATCGACCATTATAAACGCATCGATGAATACGAATGCAAGCGGAGGTTGATCATGTCCCGAGTCCAGCTCGCCCTCAACGTCGCCGACATTGATACGGCTGTGGAGTTCTACTCCAAGCTGTTCGGGACCGAACCCGCGAAACGCCGACCCCACTATGCCAATTTCGCCATCACCGAGCCGCCGCTCAAGCTCGTCCTCATCGAGGACGCCGACCAGACCCCGGGGACGCTCAACCACCTCGGAGTCGAGGTGGAAAGCAGCGACGAGGTAACCGCGGCGCAGGATCGTCTTGCCCGTGAAGGCCTGGCGACGGCCATGGAGGAGCAGACCACCTGTTGCTACGCGCTTCAGGACAAAGTTTGGGTGCACGGACCTGGCGGCGAGCCGTGGGAGATCTACGCCGTCCTCGCCGATGCGGAGATGTCCGGCGAGATGCTCCGCTCGACCGCCCCCGGGGAAGCTGTTTGTTGCGACACCCATCCAGAGCTTGGCGCCGTCGCAACCGGAGCCAACTCGTGCTGCTGATTCGCCGAGACCGTACCGCAGCATTTGGCGGGGACGAGCAATGAGCGACGTCGTGTCCGAACGTCCAGGGGCCAGCGTGTCCCCGGAGGCGCCAGTCATCGCCCGGCTTTCATTCCTCGATCGCTTGCTGCCCCTTTGGATCATCCTGGCGATGGGTGCCGGCATCGGCCTTGGTCGGGCCATCCCGAGTCTGAACAGGCATCTCAACTCCATCCAGGTGACCTCGGGCACTTCGCTGCCGATCTTCATCGGGCTGCTGGTGATGATGTACCCGGTGCTTGCCAAGGTCCGCTACGACCAGCTCGGATCTGTCACCCGGGACCGGCGGATGTTGGTCGGTCCCTGGTGCTCAACTGGGTGGTCGGCCCTGCTGTCATGTTCACGCTGGCCTGGCTGTTGCTCCCCGATCTGCCCACCTACCGGACAGGGCTGATCATCGTCGGCCTGGCCCGCTGCATCGCCATGGTTCTCATCTGGAACGACCTGTCGGGCGGGGACCGGGAGGCCGCGGCGGTGTTAGTGGCCATCAACTCGTTGTTCCAGGTGGTCGCCTTCGCGTTCCTCGGATACTTCTACCTCAAAGTGCTGCCCGGCTGGCTCGGTCTCAGCACCGTCGGGCTGCACTTGTCGGTGGGCCGCATCGCCGAGACAGTCGCCATCTTCCTCGGCGTTCCCCTCGTGGCAGGGTTCCTCACCCGCACCCTCGGCGAACGAGCCCGGGGCCGGGAATGGTATGAGACCAAGCTGCTACCCCGTCTCGGCCCTTTCGCCCTCTACGGGCTGCTCTACACAATCGTCATCCTCTTCGCCCTCCAAGGCCACACCATCACGTCTCGGCCCGCCGATGTTGCACGCATCGCCCTGCCATTGCTCGGCTACTTCGCCATCATGTGGTTCGGGTCCTTCGCGCTCGGCAAGGCGCTCGGCCTGCCCTACGAGCGGACCGCCACTTTGGCGTTTACGGCGGCGGGCAACAACTTTGAGCTCGCGATCGCAGTCGCCATAGGCGTGTTCGGGGTCACGAGCGGCGAGGCTCTCGCAGGCGTCGTCGGTCCTCTCATCGAGGTCCCCGTCCTCGTCTCTTTGGTGTACGTGTCCTTGTGGGCCCGACGGCACTACTCGCGCGGTCCGAGCCAGCTCGGCTAGTAGCTAGGCCCTCGCGTGCTGCCGTGGGCACCTTGAAGCCTTGCGCCCAAGCCGCGACGAGATCGAACGCTACGCAGCAAGTGACCTCTTCAACTCCCAGCAGACAAAAAGGAGAAGGACAATGGCTACTCGACAGCTGACCGACCTTCCTTACGACCAGCAGTACCTCGTCCACCAGGTTTCGGAAAGGCTTGCTTCCATATTTGCAGGGGTGTTCGGGCCTGAGACCATCGAACGGTTTGTCATCGACTCGATGGACCAGCTTGTGCCGACGGCCAAGACCACGGCCTTCCTCCCTTTGCTGACGGAGCGATTCGCACGCGAGCGACTGCAGGCGCTCGCAAAGGTGGAAGGTACCTTGCCCTCCGCAGTTCCTGGCGTGCTATTCCTCTGCGTTCACAACGCGGGCCGCTCACAGATGGCAGCCGGATGGATGCGCCGTCTCGGTGGCGATCGTGTCGTCGTGTACTCGGGAGGCTCCGAGCCTGCTTCGGAGATCAACGGCGCCGTGGTTGAGGCCATGGACGAGGTCGGGATCGACATCCGGGCAGAGTTCCCAAAGCCGTGGACCGAAGAAGTCGTTCGCGCCGTCGATGTCGTGATCACCATGGGATGCGGAGACGCCTGCCCGCTCTATCCCGGTAAGCGCTACGAGGACTGGGAACTCACCGATCCTGCAGGGCAAGACCTTGAGTCAGTCCGACCGATCCGGGACGAGATCAAACTGCGCGTCGAGGCGCTCCTGGCGTCGCTCGGGGTTGCCGTAGGCTGACGCACTCCTCGCAGGCATTCTCTGCAACTGAAGTCCGAGCGGTCGCCTCAAGGCCGCACCGGCACACTGGGCGGAACCGGCTAATTGTTAGTGGAACGGGTCTGATTCGAGCACAGCGTCCAAATGGTCGGCGGCGTCACGGTCGCGCGCCGGCACAAAGCCCCAGTAGATGTCGAGCGTCGTCGACGTGCGGGCATGGCCGAGGCGGTTGGCAACAGTACGAAGGTCGATCCCCGCGGTTAAGAGCTCTGTCGCGACGAAATGCCTCAAGTCATGAAGCCGGACGTGGCTAAGACCGATCTGATTGCGGAGCCGGGTCCAGCGTCCGGTGACCATGTCGGGTCTCCAGGGTTGCTGACCGAGTCGGTCGGTGGCGAAGATCAGTTCGGTCTCTTCGAGGTCTCGCCCAACGGCTGAGGCGGACCCGGCGGCTTCCGCTCGGCGCTCCAAAAGGGCATTAGTCGCCTGCGTGGTGAGCGATACGACCCTGGGCTTGCCGGTCTTGGTGGATTTGATGACCACGCCAGCGCTCGATGTTGCCGAGACCGACCGCTCGATGCGCACGAAGCGCTTGTCGAGATCGACGTCGCACCATCTGAGGGCGCACACCTCCCCGCGGCGGGCTCCGCTCGCGATCGCCACCTGCAGCCAGCACCACAGCTCGACGTCGGCCTTGCGGGAAGACGCGAGCGCGGCGCGGATGTCATCGATCCCGGGAGGGGTGATCGTAACTCTCGCGACAGGGGGACGCGTGGCGTTGGAGACAGGATTGCGAGCCAACCATCCCCAGCGCACCGCCTGGGCCACTGCGCGGTGCAGGACCACATGGGCGCACCGGACCCGCGACTGACCGAGCCCGCCGGCTTTCATCCGGGCATAGAGCTGATCGCAGTCTCGGGAGGTGAGCTTCCAAAGCGGCATGTCACCGAGGGCGGGTTTCAGGTGACGCTCGGTCACGCTCAGCCAGTCAGCCCGCGTCGTGGGCCCGAGCGTTGCCGAAGCCAGGAACTGGTCGAGCAGGTCCCCGAGGGTGACACGACCACCTCCATAAAGGCCGCCGCCCGCGTCCACGACCATGCGCTGCAGCGCGTCCTTGGCCTCGGATCTTGTGCCGTGAACCGTGCGTGACAGGCGTCGTCGTTCCCCGGAGACAGGATCCGGATCGACGGCCACCTGTAGCCTCCATCGTCCCGAGCCCCGGTCGGTCATCGTGCCTATGCGTGGTTTGCTCATCGTCAACGATGCACCACCGCCAATGGCACCAGAATGGCACCCGAAATCAGACAAGTTTCGCCTGGTGGAGGCAGGCCTCAGCCGGCAACACCGTTCGCGAATGGCACCAAATGGCACCCACAGTTGGCGTATTGACTGCCACATCAGGCAGGGAGCAGCCCCTCTACCAGCACTTCCTTTCGGAACTAATCCGAGCGGGCGACGAGAATCGAACTCGCGTTCTCAGCTTGGGAAAAAAAGGGCGGTCAGGCGTACGAGGACGGATCAGGGCGACCTATTAGGGCAGGTCATCGCGTTAGCCGCACGTTGAGGAACGACCACGGACGGCGGCGTCCGCGGGATTTTCGCGGGATCAGGCCTTACTGTTAAACCTGACCATCAGCGGCACGCTCACGCTATTGAGCACTCGGCCGGTGCGGTGATCCCACAGGACCGACTTGGCCACGCCGTCCTGTCGCGACTTCCCGTTTTCAGGACGCAACATGCCTATGATCCTGACGTCGGCCCGGGCCATCAGGTCGACCGGGGCAACGCCGAGGCCCTTTCCCCGCCTCGCCCGCTGATCCCGGCCCGCCACACGGGAAGGCGTGGAAAGCGATGAGTGGAACCGAGCGGCCGCTGGGCAGATCGGGTATGAGTGTGCCGGCGCTCGGCGTTGGCACCAACCGGTGGCGTACGGGCGAGCCGGGCCAAGCCCGCCTGAACGAGACGCTGGCGGTGGCAGTCGAAGTGGGGATGGGCTTTTTCGACACAGCGGAGATCTACACCTTCGGCCGGTCGGAGCGGGCCGTGGGCGTGGCGACCCACCAGGACGGTCATCCGGTCGTGGTGGCCAGCAAGTTCGCACCGCTGCCCGTCCGAGTTACCGCCGCCCAGTTCGACTCCGCGCTGGACAGGACGCTGAAACGGCTCGGCCGGGAATCGATCGACCTCTACTACCTGCACTTCCCCTATTCCCCGCGCCCGGTCGGCACGTGGATGAAGGCTATGGCCAAGGCGGTCGAGTCCGGGAAGATCCGGGCCGCGGGAATCAGCAACTGCAACGTGGCCCAGATGCGCAAGGCGGCCGACGTGCTGGCCCGCTACGGGATCCCGCTCGCGGCCAACCAAGTCCAGTACAGCTTGCTGCACCGCGCGCCCGAGACCAACGGCGTTCTCGACGCCTGCCGCCAGATGGACGTGGCCCTGATCGCCTACCGGCCCTTGGCCGGCGGTGCCGTCGGCGGTGGCTCCCGCAAGCGCCAGAGCCCGGCTGCCCTTGCGGACACCTTGCAAGAAGTGGCAACCGCCCGGGACGCGACCACACTTCAGGTGGCACTCGCCTGGCTGCTCAAGCGAGATGACCACGTGATCGCGATTCCCGGGGCCACCAAACCCGACCACGTCCGGCAGAACTCACGCGCCCTCGCGCTGGAACTCAGCGACGAGGAGTTCGCCGCCATCGACAAGGCATCAGCGCCACAGACGCGGACCACATAGCACCCGCTTCCGGGGGGCGAGCGGTTCAGTCTGTCTTTCCGTGCCGACGAGAATCGCGCTGGCGGTGCGCGGCCTGCTTAGCCTTCTGCCGCTTTGCTGGCTGCCTCCAGTCTGTCGAAGGCGTCAAAGAACGGCGATGGATCGAAGATCCGTCCAGCTCTGTCGTTCACGTACTTGATCCTAAGAACGAATCCCGATGGCTCAAAACGGAGACCACGCCGAGGTTGGTAGACGACAAGCCACTCACGGTCGTTGGAAGGTCTCAGGGCGAGACGAGCCGCAAAAGGCAGTGCAGTCTTTCTACACGGCCACGACTTGATCCGCGTTGCCGCGGCGATAGCTACGACCTCGCTCGCGCTGAACTGTTTCGCGTCTGGTACCGCGCCGGGCGGCCGAGGCAGGACGCTACGCCGATACTCTTCGACCTCCTTGACTGAGCACCCGCAGATCTCCGCGGCTTGTTCCGCCGAAACTGACCCTCGTTGCTCCACCATGGTGCCAAGTCTTCCACCGCGAACTTCGGAACATCACCTTCACCGTGTTCTGCCGGCGTTGGCAGAGGCTGCATCTTCGTCCACATGGAGCGCAAGACCGCTGGGGTCTATCTGAGCCCGTCGTAGGCAACACGAAGTTCCGGCGCCGCGCGGCAACCGCTTCGCGTTCCTCACGGTCCCAACGCCCACTGTGACCATCCTCTTCAGCAGGTCGAGCAACTAGCGGGGGGTCGTCCGACCAGTCGTTCGGGTCGCTGAGGATGCCGCTGTCCTTGTCGAACTTCACCTCGTAGGGGTCCATGATCCACTCGATGGCCGACTTCCCGTTCTACCGGTAACGACGCGTAATCGATAGGCCGCGTGTTCGCGAACACTCGGCTCTTGCGTGTACGGGCTCGTCATCGCTGCCGGGGCTTTCGAGCTCACGTCGTGCCGAACGACTTGAGAGCTGCGTAGTGTGCCCAGTCGGTGCCTGCGAGCGTGGCGCGTGCAGCGGTCGTACCGAGCGAGTAACCGGTCGCCTTGGCGACGACCGATGCCGGGACTTCACAGCCTGGCCAGCCACACGGGACGATCGTGTCGGGGGTGAGCATCGGCGCGTGCTCGGGGTCACCACTTCAAGCGTGCCATCAAAGGCGCAGCGATTGTCTCAGGGCGTTCCGATAGCTCGGGGTGTGTCGGTCAAGCACCAAGGTTCGAGTCCCTCGGCGCCCACCACCTCGGGAGAGGAAAGAGGGGTACGGGGCCGCGAAACGGCCAAGACCGCGGACACGCGGTGCGTAGTGCCTGGTGAGTGTGGGTCTCGTCCGGGTGTGCTCGGCTGCTGGTCAGGCTCGTCAGTCCTTGGTCCCTCGTTCGCTGTCGACCGTGCGCACCGTCGGCGCTCGGCCGGGCCGGGCCGGGCCGGGCCGGGCCGGGCCGGGTTTGATCTACCCTCCGCCGTTCATGCTGCGACATGGGCGAACGTGGGGCGTGTGGCGGGCGGTGTGACAACGGAGCTGACCGAACAATGTGTGCGGCGGTAGAGGGCTCCAAAAGCGTGCACGTCGCAGGACGGACGAGGGTTAGGCGCCCGGATCCTCTGCGTGGGATATGGCGGGCCAGCTAGGTTCAGGGGCGGATGAACCAGGTCCCCGATTCAGCTGAGACAGCCCCAATCACTGTGGCGCACGACGGTGATCAAGTACGCATCTTGGTCGATGATCGAGTCGTTGTCACCGGGGCCGACATCTCGACGCTCGTCGAAGCCGCAAACGCACTCGGCGATTCCGATCCTCTGCTACTTCGAGCCGGCGCCTCGCTCCGATTGGATCTGTCACGAGCAGAAAAGGCCACGGTGCTCGAAGCCGTGTGGGAACACAGCACTTTGACCGATGAGCTTCTGGAACGCGACGCAGAACTTGATGACGATTACGGCCGTACGGAGGCGAGGCCCGCGATTGAAACAGGAATCTTGGTTGATGGGCAGCCATGGGGATGGTTGTTCCTCATGAGCGAGGATTCCACCGTGACCGACGTCGACGGCCGCTGGCAGCTCGTCCCCGATGGGCCAAGCGAGACGATCCTCACTGCTGGGGCCAGCTTTTGGGGCAGCATGGTCAGCGGGCCGTATAAAGACATAGGCATCCGCCGGTGGTCCGACCTTGCGGCAGTCTCCTGGTACGAAATCGACGATGGCCCCACGTCCATGTGGATGGATTACGAGGTCGAAGACTGGGACAAGTTGTTGCTAGATGCCTTCTCGGGTTTCTTCGACGGCCAATACGGCCCCGAAGGTCCGTTGTGCCCGGCATGCGGACAGACCAAGGATTGGACAGCGTATATCCACGCGGACCCTATGTTTGTCGACGACCTCGTCGGCCAGGCCCTGACGGAGATCTATTTTCCCTGCGCAGAGCACAAGGACGAATTTCGATACTCCGAGGTGCTCTTCGTGAAACAGGTCGCTGGTCACGATTGGCGCTGGACAGGGAGTTCGTGGACGCCACTGTGACCTGAGGAGGACAACCGAGCCCGAGTCATGGTCGGCAGGCGCTTTCCGCCGGACTCGGAGTGATACACGCTGTCGATATCATGTTTCTGTCTCATCCAGAGCGACCCGAGGGACCTGGCCCGATGACGGTCCGGCAACCGACCTAAAGGCACGGTGCCAACGCCAGGCGATGAGGAGGGCACACATGACCCGTCGAGATAGTGGCGCGGAACTGCAGAAGTGGTTTCTCGATGTTGACAAGCTCCTAGCTGAGCAGCGGGAACACGCAATCTCACCGTCGACTGTCCCATCGGGGAGGATCGACCCGGCAACTTGGACGATGAGCTTGGCCGCACTCCGGTACGACATCGTGGGCCTGATCGACCGGCTGGTGAGCGCCCCGGGACGGTGGATCTTCATTCTCGATGCCGGCCGCCCCGGCGGGCGGTACGTGCAGCTGCTGGTGTACGAGGACGGATCGATCGTCGCCGAAGCTTCTTCCAACAACTTCCTCGAAGGTTCTGACCGCCTGAGCATTGAGCAAGAGAAGGCGCTCGTCACCATGGGATGGCACGAGCCCTGTCCTCCCGGCAAGCCCAATTGGTGGTCGGTGCAGGCGACGATGCACCCGGACACGAAAGAGTTCGCCAGCCTCGTTCTCGGGACCTTTGACGTGGCCTTTCAGTTGTGCAGTTCCGATGTAATAGCCGGAAGGGTATTGAGTTCGCCTCGGCGCGGCAACACTCCGGCAACCGGTTGGTAGCACCCCTTGGCCGTCGCCCGCCGGCAGGCTGGGCGACGAGCGGACGACCAGGTCCCCCCCGGGGGGGCTACGCTGGGTCCATCAGGGCAATGAGGTAATCCACGATCCGATCGACTCCTTCGTAGTACCGCTCCACTTGGATGAGTGTAAGTCCGACGTTCCCCCCGTGCGCTATCTGATTACGGTTTCCATAAACGCTATCTAAGGCGGATATCTCTTCCGGGTAATCACTATCCAGCGCATCGCTCCAGCTGGCCTCGAAGGCACCGAGAACCTCTCGGAGTCGCTTCGAGTTGAGGTTCTGCAAGTGACGGAGATGCGTGCTCGCGTACTTCACGACTGTCGGGCCTGACTGCTTTCGGCACCACTCGATAGTCAACTCTTGTAACGCTTTCTCTACGTATCCCGAGACCAGGACGCAAAGGTACCGTGCCATGTCAGCTCGCAGTTCGTACCCGTCGGGTGGAAGCCTATCGACTCGCCGAAAGGTTTCTTCGAGTCGCTGCTTCAGTCGCAGGACCTCCGAACGCCCACGCAGTGCGGTCATTTCACATTCTTGAACGCCGCCGTAGCCAACGACAGCCTCGCGGCAACACTTTCTTCCGCAGCCGTCGAACTGCTAGTCGCCTCGTCGTACTGTTTCTCGTGGATAAGGCCCTCATATTGAGGCCTCATCGTTTCCAAGTTGAGAATCGGTCCTGCGGCAAGCCTGCGTGCTACTCCGACCATGACCGAATCTAGGACGGCTGCATTGAGTGATCCCCTCGGTCGAAACGCCGACTTGCCAATGCCATCAATGATCGCCGTGACAGTGGTCTTGAAAACCTCAACTAGACCCTGAGCGGTTTCGCCTGAACGATCCACATTCTTCGCGAGATAGTCAGTCAGGAAGCCCTTGAGGGGACGGCGATACTGCTCTGCCGATTCGTAGAGTGCGAAGAAGCGAAGAATTAGTTCCTGGTCTTTCAGTCGTAGCGAGCGCCGGCCATAGAGGGACCGCCAGTTCTCGTTGTTGTTGAGATCGCGGATGAGGCCAATGAAATCACCGCCGAAGAGAGCCACTCGGATCTCTTGAGGCTGGAGTGGCGTTCCACCGGTGTTGATCCGCTCAAAGATGGAATACACAGACTCGTAATCTCGCTTCGGGCCGTCTTGACGAAGGATCGTCGCATGCAGAATGCTGCTATCCAGTCGACGCCGATCCTCGTCATCCAGATCTTCGTATCTCAGGCCAGTCCAAGGTAGCTGGACGTACTCCAGTTTGTACTCGTCGCCTCTAAAGATTCCCTTGTAGAAGGCGGCGAGGGTTCGTAGGCGTTGGTGTCCGTCGAGTACGAGGAAGATGCCGTTTGGCTCCCGAACGAGGAAGATCCCAGGGACGGGCATTCCTAATAGCAACGACTCCAGGAAGCGATCGGCTTGGGGCTTCGTCCAGACGAATCCCCTTTGGAAGCCACGGACGTTCGAGTCCCCTTCGTAATCGGGATCGAACGTCGGAACCACAATGTCGCCGGACGTCATTCGTGAGACCAAGCCATCGACAAGGAAGTCTGCTCCGTACGAGGTGATGTCGTAGACGACGTCAAGAACTTCCTGATCGAAGTCGACATCGATAACGTCCTCAACCGTGACTTCGGCAGGTACAGGTTGCGCCGGTGATTCTGCCATCCGCGGCTTCTCCCTTCCGACGGTGTCTCACTGCAGCGTAGATGCTCTTTGATTGGGACGGGAGCAATTCGAAGTCTCCCGGGGTCCCTCCGAAAACCCGGACATTCGGCCAGGTGAGGCCTCAGCTACAGGGAGTCCGAGCACAGCCCGGTCGATTCAGGCGGATCGAACTGGCTTCCTCCCTCGAGTCCCATTAGCGTGCTACCTAGAGCCGTCTCGCCCACAACCTTGTCCGCTGGCTCGGCTCACTCGGGCTGGAGATCCACGGCCCGCTCGTCGCTAAGACGATCTGGCGACGGTTTCTCAACCTTCCGGGTCGCATGACACGCGCCGCGCACGGCGACGCCAGCTCGATCTGCCGACGAACTGGCCCTGGGCCGAGCAGTGGACTGCCTGCTTCGGCGCCTCTGTGCGCTCCGGACCTGAGCCAAATCCGTTGCGACGCGTGCATTGCCACCGACCCTGCGCAGACGGCCAAGATCCGGGGACGACGTGGAGCGGCAATTGTGGCTCGCAAGCGAGCGCTGTCCGAGTGGGACAAGGCGAACCCCGGCGTCGTCTACGACCCGGACCTGTTCGCACGGGACATCCTCCAGCGACTCAGAACCGTGAAACTAGCCGCAATCGCGGCGGCCGCGAGCTGCTCGAAGGCATCCGCGTCGGACATCAGGCGTGGGAAGCGGGCGCCACACGTGTCGACGTAGGCCGCGCTCGGTGAGTTGGTCGGCGTCCGGCCGATTAGCTGACGTCCTTAGTGAGAGGGATCGCTCGACCACCGGTACGGGTCGAGAGAGGCCAAGACGTCCTCCCAGCAGCGGAAAGCCGATCCACCTGACACGGCGCGGCGTATCGTGGCACAGGATGGCTCAACAATTGACTGGAAAAGATCTCTTCATCGTCGACAACAGCATTTCTGGCTGGACCGGGGTGAGGTACCTCCGCGAGTGGTGCGGCATTGCCACGAGCTTCGACATTGCCACGGGCTTCTTCGAGATCGGCGCCCTGCTGGAACTCGATAACGAGTGGCAGAAGCTTGAAAAGATTCGAATCCTTATGGGTGATGAGGTCAGCCGCCCGACGAAGCAGGCGCTCTTAGAGGCCGTACGTAGACGAGCTGCGGTACGGCTCGACGCGAGCTTGGAGGAAGAGAAGCACGAGAACCCTTTCCTTGGGGGAGTGAACGCGATCGTCCAGGCACTTGAGGCCGGGCGAATCGAGTGCCGGATTTACAACAAGGAAAAGTTTCACGCTAAGGCCTACATCACACGCGCCCGCCTAGAGGTGATCGGTGCTCAGGCGCTTGTAGGGTCGAGCAATTTCACACGGCCGGGGCTGACTCAGAACATTGAGCTCAACATCCAAGTCCAAAGCGGTCGGGAGGTTGCCCAGCTCCAGTCGTGGTTCGATCAGCACTGGTCCGAAGCCAAGGACGTCACCCCGGAACTTCTCCAGGTCATCACGCGACACACAGCGGAGCACACTCCCTTTGAGGTGTACGCGAAGGCGCTCCATGAGTTCTTCCGTGGCCACGAGCTGACGGCCGGGGAGTGGGACGAGACTCAGTCGCAGGTGTATCCACAACTTGACCTTTACCAGAAAGAGGCCTACGGCTCGCTAATGAAGATCGCCCGCCAGTACGGCGGAGCGTTTCTCTGCGACGGCGTAGGACTTGGCAAGACCTTCGTTGGTCTGATGCTCATTGAACGGCTGGTGTTGCATGAGAACAAGCGAGTCGTCCTGTTCGCACCTAAGGGAGCCAAGGAGAGCGTCTGGGAGCCTCACTTGCGAGATCGCCTTCCTCACATCGGTGGTATCGGAGGGGGCTCGGACTTCAGCAACCTAGCGGTATTCAGTCACACAGATCTCGATCGTAAGGGCGACTTTCCAGAACGGTTTGCTCGTATAACCCAGCTCGCCGACGCCGTGATCATCGACGAGGCCCATCACTTCCGGAACCCCGGCCGCGCTGGCGACTCGGTCACGGATGACCGCCGCTCTCGCTACCGGCGCCTCTACGATCTCCTCGGCGGAGATCGTCAGAAGACGCTCTACATGCTGACGGCCACACCTATCAACAACCAGCTATCCGATTTTCGCCACATGGCCGAGCTTTTCACGCGCCGCGAAGAGACCTACTTCGCGCGGACTCTAGGCGTAAACAGCCTGACCGCCCATTTCAACGCCATGGATAAGGCACTTCAACTTTCGCTGGGTGGCGATCCAGCGGCCCAACAGGAGGGTCTTCTGGAGGAAGCCCATGACGTGCTGGCTGGAGACGTGATCTTCCGTAGTCTCGTTGTTCAACGAAGCAGGGCCTACGCCCGCGCGAGTCAGATCCAAGAGACGGGTGCGGCGACGGTCTTCCCGGAACGCCGACCCCCGCAGGTAGCTGAGTACTCAGTGAAGAAGTCCTACGGACAGGTGCTCGAACTCTTTGAAAAGGCATTCGAGAAGAAGAATCCTCTGTTCTCGTTGCCGATGTACTACCCACTGGCCTATTACATTGGCCCGGACGACAGTGTTGACCCGCGGGAAGAGAACCGGCAGCGCCAGGTAGTCGGGCTGATCCGAACCCAGTTCCTAAAGCGCTTCGAGAGTTCTGTGTATGCGTTCGAGCGCTCTCTGGACACCCTGCTTCGAAAGCTGCTTGCCTTCGTGCACGTCCACAGTGAGAGCGACGCGGAGAAAAGCCGACTTGACCGGTGGATGCGTCAGCACGCTGCAGTGATCGGCTATCACCCGGATGCACAGCTCGCCCTATGGCCAGAGGAGGGTGAGGAGGGCGACGAAGACGAAGACATTGTGCCGCCCGAACTGCTTGAAGGCGTCAATCACTTGTCGCCGGACGAGTACAACGTCAGTGAGATGCTGCAGGAATCCCTGCTTGACTTAGATCAGATTGCCATGTTCCTTGAGCACACGCAGCAATTCACGCCTGCGCAAGATGACAAGGCTCAGAAGCTAGTCCGCTTGCTCAAAAGCAAGGACCTTGCCGTTCGGAAAGTCCTGATCTTCACGGAGTTCGCCGACACGGCTCGCTATCTTGAACGCCAGCTCTCCAATGCGGGGATCCTCGGCCTGAGTCAAATTGACAGTGCTACCAGGACAGACAGAACCGAGGTCATCAAGCGCTTTTCGCCTTACTACAACAGATCAAGCACTGGAGAGCTCGCGACACAAGGCAAGAGTGAGATCCGAGTCCTGATCTCAACGGACCTGCTTTCCGAGGGCTTGAACCTCCAGGACGCCACGCGCCTCATCAATTACGACATTCATTGGAACCCCGTACGACTCATGCAACGCATCGGTCGTGTCGACCGGCGCTTAGATCCAACGATTGAGGTCCGTCTGACCAAAGACCACCCTGACCTCACCAACGATCGCGGCCACGTCGCCTTCTGGAACTTTCTTCCACCAGGCGAACTGAACGACATTCTCTCGCTCTACAAGCGGGTCACCCAGAAGACGTTGCTGATCTCGAAGACCTTTGGCATAGAAGGCCGGAAGCTTCTGACTCCTCAAGACAACTACGAGGCTCTGAGGGAGTTCAATGCCGCTTACGAGGGCACGAAGAGCACGGTCGAAGACATGCGCCTTGAGTATCAGGCTCTGTTAAAGGAGGATGAGAACCTCGTCGCCCGCCTCGAGGCTCTACCGGGCTCAGTCTTCTCCGGTCGGAAGCGTCCAAGCCGGGGAATGCGAGGAGTCTTCCTCTGTTACGCCTTACCCGCTTTCGATCACGATCTCGGAAACTTTACCCTGGAGGCGGGACCGACTACCTGGTTCCTGTGCGACTTTGACTCGAATCAAATCTTTGATGCTCCGGGAGACATACTGGAGAGCATCCGCTCGAAACCTGACACGCCTCGACTTTGTTCGACAGGTGCTGACGCCCTCAAGGAAGCAAGGGACAAGGTTTTGAAGCACATCAAAAATACCTACCTCAAGCGCCTCGATGTGCCGCTCGACGCGCCAAAGCCAGCTCTGAGGTGTTGGATGGAACTCAACGAAGGGTAAGCCATGCAAGCCGAGTACCGTGCTGAGCTACAGAAGATTCGTACGTTTCCCTCCCTCGTTCGGTTCCTGCGTGATGAGATGGGCTGGCCAATCAACACAAATGACTTCGAGGAGCTTACCTTCGAGTACACGCCGGAGGAACTCGGCATCGACTCGAAAAGTGCGGCCAAGATCGAGGACATCAAGCGCCTGCGACCACTCTCCGTAAACCAACCCTGGGGGATCTTCTTCGTCAAGTTCGAGCCCAAGAGGCTACCCGTCGTCGCTTTGCGACGGATTCTCAGTCAGGTTGCCCTCAAGAAACGTGCATCCGCGAACAGGGCCGAGCGAACCGCGTGGGCGGTAAACGATCTCCTGTTCATTTCCAACTACGGCGAGGGGTCGGAGCGTCAGATCACCTTCGCCCACTTCTCCGAAGATGCAACCAAGCAAGGCCTACCGACGCTCAAGGTCCTGGGCTGGGACAATCTAGATACGCCGTTGCATCTCGACGACGTGGCCGACCATTTGGTCCATGATCTCGCGTGGCCCGCTACCGACAAGAACCTGGACAGCTGGCGCGCCACCTGGGCCTCAGCGTTCACAGTTCAACACCGCGAGGTCATCACAACTTCGCGGGATCTCTCTATTCACTTGGCTGAACTCGCCCGTGC
This sequence comes from uncultured Acidimicrobiaceae bacterium, assembly GCA_963807575.1. Taxonomy (GTDB): domain Bacteria; phylum Actinomycetota; class Acidimicrobiia; order Acidimicrobiales; family Bog-793; genus Fen-455. Next base: position 50,189 of record CAWECD010000005.1, on the reverse strand, counting down.
AATTCGAGATCGAATATTGTCGGCGCTCGCAATCGAAACGGCCTCTGGCCCATTGACTCTGCTTTTCCGCGCTTTCCGCGAGGCCTTGATCCACGACCTCGACGCCGCCGACTTCGCCGATATGTACGCGCAACGATCGCGTACGGCCTCCTCTCGGCACGCGTGGCGAACCCCAAGGGCGACACTTCACGTGAGTTATCCCTTTCAATGCCGGTAACGAGCCCTTTCCTCAAGGAACTGATGGCAACCTTTCTCAACGTTGGCCGAGAACGGCGGAAAGGCGGAGGCCTCGGCATCGACTTCGATGAACTTGGTGTGAGCGAGGTCGTGGATCTTCTTGATGGCGCGAATATGGAGGCCGTTCTTCGCGATTTCGGCGATCGTAACCCTCTCGAAGACCCCGTTGTTCACTTTTACGAGTTGTTTCTGAAGGAATACGACCCAAAGAAGAGGATGCAACGCGGCGTCTTCTACACTCCCCGCCCGGTCGTGTCCTACATCGTCCGCTCGATTCACGAACTCCTGCAAACTGACTTCGGTCTCACAGACGGCCTGGCCGACACGACAACCTGGGCGGATTTGGCCCATCGCCATCCAAATCTCGAGATACCTAGCGGCGTCGACACCCGTCAAGCCTTCGTACAGATCCTTGATCCGGCCACGGGCACCGGTACCTTCCTCGTCGAAGTAGTCGATCTGATTTACAGAACACTGACGGAACGGTGGCGATCCAAGGGCCATACAGCGGCGGATGTTGACAAACTCTGGAACGACTATGTTCCGGTGCACCTGCTGCCTCGACTGCATGGTTATGAATTGCTAATGGCACCCTATGCCATCGCTCACCTCAAGCTTGGACTTAAGTTATACGAAACAGGCTACCGGTTTGCTACCGACGCACCAGCGCGAATCTTCCTTACCAATGCCCTGGAGCCGCCGCACGATCTCTCGGGGCAGTTCGCCTTCGCAATACCGGCTTTGGCGCGCGAGGCTCAAGCTGTAAATAGTATCAAGCGGAAGCAAAAGTTTACCGTAGTGGTTGGCAATCCTCCCTACTCGAACTATGGCCAGCTCAACCGAATTCCTTTTATCCTTGATCTTCTACAGGACTATAAAGGAGGGCTAGACGAACGCAAGATCAATCTTGACGACGATTTCATTAAGTTCGTTCGGTATTCACAATGGTTGATCTCCCAGACGGGAGTCGGCTGCGTGGGAATGATCACGAACCACACCTTCCTCGACGGTGTCGGCCACCGTGTGATGAGAGGAGCGCTTCTCGCCACCTTCTCCGACGCGACTTTTCTGGATTTACATGGCAATATACGAAGGGGCGAACTTGCGCCTGACGGAAAGCCCGACGAGAACGTCTTTGACATACAGCAGGGTGTTGCCATAAGTCTCCTTGTCAAAGGTTTCGATCAGAGCCAATCTCCGAAGGTTCACTTGGGAGACTTCTTCGGGTCACGAGCGGATAAGTACGAGCGCCTACTTCGAAGCTCTGTCTCGACTCTTGATTTTGAGGTTCTCTTTCCAACGGCTCCAGCGTTCCTGCTTCGAATAGCCGCTCCTTCGTCCGAAATGTTCTCCAAGGGTATTCCTTTGCGGGCCGTGTTCGGTCTTGGGTCAACTGGTATTGAAACTCAGCGGGACGCGATAGCGATCCACTTCAGCCGGGAAGACTTGGAATCTGTCCTGGAGGACCTGCAGTCTTTGGAGCCCGAGGAGTTTCGTGATTGCTACAGTGCGGGACCGGACGGAAGAGATTGGACCGTGCAAGCTGCGAAGGCCGATGTTCGCAGGAACGCATCCGAGGCCCTCGTCCCGCGCCAAGTGGCGTATCGGCCATTTGATTTGCGCTGGACATTTTTGTCTGGACAGTCAAAAGGGTTTGTTGCCTATCCGAGATGGGATGTCATGTCGCATCTTACGGTTCCGGGCAATGTTGCTCTGGTAACCGTTCGGCAGATGGCTCAGGACGGGCCTTGGTGTCATGCATGGGTGACTAACGTGCCGTTCGAGCGCTGCTTCATTTCGAACAAGACTCGGGAGGCGAATTACGGCTTCCTTGCGCTGCGGCGTAAGACCGGACTTTTGGCTGTTGATGGAGGCGCGTCCGGCGTCGATGCCTTTGAGTCCGACATGCTGGGGGCCGAAATCATCGCCGAGGACCGCGAGGAAGGGGGAGTCGATGAGGCTCGGACCGACCTGAAATACATCTACGGGCTATTGTCGGCGCCGTCGTACAGGGCTCTGTTCCGGGAATCGCTGGCGCGAGAGTTACCGCGAATCTTCAGGCCGCGGTCGGCGTTATTGTTTCGAGACCTTGTCCGCCTGGGTGGTGAGCTAATAGCGCTGCACCTGCTCGAGTCACCCAAGCTCGCTGCGCCGGTCAGCAAGTATGAGGGACCTAAGAGACCCGAGGTGGGCCGAGTTACATGGTCGGGGGAGACTGTGTGGCTCGATGCGTCAACGGCCGGAGGCGTTCGGCAGGCATCGGGAAGATTTGTGGGAGTACCAGAGGCTGTTTGGCAGTTACGGGTTGGAAGCTACCAGGTCTGTGAGAAGTGGCTAAAAGACCGCAAAGGACGGATACTCTCGGCTGCAGAGGTGGCGCATTATCAGAGGATCGTGGCGGCGCTTTCCGAGACCATTCGTCTGGCAGAGGAGATCGATGAAGTTATCGAATCGTACGGTGGCTGGCCAGACGCGTTTGCGGTCTGAACCCTGGGAGTTGGAGTTTCGCTCTTTCCCGTAATCGCCTCGGCTAACTCGCCCATGCCGAGTTGAGTGAAGCTTGCGAATTCAACAAGGACGATTCCTTGAGGGCCCCCTTCCGCTCCGCCCCTGGCCCTCGGCTCGGCCCGCCGCCGCCGGCTGTCTTGCTTTCCGTGCTCTTTCGTTCCCTTCCCCCTCTCTCCCGACATCAGGAGGTGGGCACTGAGGGACCCGAACGGCTTGCATCGGCGTCGCAACAAGCAGCGTCCGGGCACCACACCGCACCACACCACACCTTGGGCACAGGAGGAGGATTGGCTCGCTCAACATTGGTGACGTGACGATTCAGACGTGAGATTGACGCGTTTCCGCACGGCAGCGAAGTTCGAATACCGTCCGCTAGCCACTTAAGCGGACTCGAACCGGAGGATTGCTTCCGCTGCAGTCGACGTGTGCACCCGCGACGACGTTCTATCTCCTAGCACCGTAAACACTGGTCTTCCACTGCTCCACAGCGGAGTTCTACAGGCTCGGTCCTCCGGTCGCGATGAGACCGATATCGGCAGCTCCCGGCTCAGAGCGCTGCGTTTCGGCTGCGCAACTGAGCCTTGAGGCCCTGTCGAGGGCAGCCCCGGCGAGGTTGCGCTGGTTGATTGCTTCGATGGTCCGCGCTGGGCCTCTCGGGCCGAGGGGTAGGCGTTCGTCGTCGATGTTCCAGCGATCACGGTAAGCGACAACTGTCGTCACGGCTTTGAACCAACGTTCTTTGGCGCGCGGGTCGCTAGGCGCGATGCCGAGCCGGCGAACCCAGATCTGGTCCCGCTCGATGGCCTGCTCGGCCAGTGTACGCGCCCGATGCTGCATCGCCTCGTCTCGCTCTTCGAGGCCCCGGGCCATGTCTGGATCCGTGAGCCCTACCGCTCGTGGGATCAGCCCTGCGATGAGATTCGTGCTGGCTCGCCGCGACGATCCGACGACTTGTGCCCAACGGTCGACTCGGTCGCGAAGGACCGCCGCGGGGTCCTCCGCGTCATCGAGCGGCCAAGTTGCCACGAGCCCGGGGAAGGTCTGTTCCACGTCGAGGCCGTGCGCCTCGGCGTCTCGGAGGGCAGCGAGCAGTGGGCCGTAGGCGGGGCTTTGGCGAACCTGCTCGAGGCGACCAGGTTCGAGTCCTGAGCGATCCAGCAAGTCGTCCCAGCGTTGCTGTTGAGCTGCGCGGGCCAGGGTCTCGTACTCGGCGGCAAGGACGCTGAAGTCCTCGATGTGGCGTTGTGCCCTCTCGAGGACCTCGTGCGCGGAGAGGTCGGCACCCTCGTTGGCGAGCACGCCGGCGAGCACCTCGCTCGCGCTCTGCGGGGCGATCGTGCCGTCGTGTCCCGTGGCGGGATCCGGGTCGAAGCTCGTGTCGACGTAGAGCATGTTGGACTCGCGTCCGCGCGTGGCGGCGACGTACAGCACCTCGCGGGTCGTGGTCGGCGAGACCAGCGAGTGCGTCGTGTCGACCGTGCGGCCTTGGCTCCGGTAGCTGGTCGTCGCATAGCCGAGCTCGACGTGCTGGGCCACGTAGTTGGCCGGCAGCATCACCTCGGCGCCACCGGAGACGCGGCGCACTGCCATGGAGCCATCGGGGTTGGTCGCGGCGACGACGAAGCGGTCGCCGTTCTTCACCCAGCTCTTGCCTGTCGTCAGCAACCGGTTGTTCTGGCGGGTGACTATCTCGTCACCGACGCCGGCCCTCTGGCCGTCCGCGATCGCAAGGCCGCGCTCGGCGACCGTTCCTTCGGCCACGCGCCCTGTCCTCGCGCGCCGGTTCAGCTCGGCGACAGTGGCGGTGTCCCCGGCGATCATCAGGCTCGACTTGCCGGCCTCGATGTCGGCCTTCCAGGCCGCGTAGATGGCGTCCAACAGGCTCTCCCGATCGCCGGATGTGACGCGGTCATGGGCCTCGTAGGCGTCGATGGCCGAGGTGTTCCCGGCTCGGAGCTCGACGCTGGCGGCCTTCTCCCACTCGGAGTTGAAACGGCGGACATCGGTGAGCTCGGGGACGAGATCACCCCGGTCTTTGACGAGGAGCGAGAAGGCCCCGCCGGCTTCCACAGACGACATCTGGCCGTGATCTCCCAAGAAGCAAGATCTTGGAACCGGCTGTCGTGGCGGCGCTCACGAGCTCGTCGAGGGTGAAGGTCCCCGCCAGTGAGCTTTCGTCGATCATGACGAGCTGTCCCGGCTTGAGGCGTCGCTCGGAGATTGCCTGCTCCGTCTCTGCGAGCCGGGCGCGGAGCCTGGCCGCGCTCGGAGAACGTGGGTAGGCGTGCCGGGCGAGGTTGAAAGCGAGACGGTCCCGCCGGGCGGTCAGCTCTGGGATGCGCCTCCATTCGGTGAGCCACTTGGCGGTGTTCTCCGTCTCGATCCCGAGCTCGTCTCCGAGCACCTGCGCCGCGGCTGCGGAGGGGGCGAGACCGATGACCGACCCAGGACCGTGGACCTGTTCCCACACGGCGCGAAGTCCCGCCATGGCGGTCGACTTCCCCGTACCGGCCGGGCCGACGAGCACGTCAAGGACGCGACCGGAGGTGGCGATCTTCTCGACGGCGAGGGCCTGGTCGACGCTCAACTTGTAGTCCCGCCCGGGCAGGTTCGCCTCTGTCACCTCGGCCACGACTGCGACGCTCACCCGGGGTGCTCCGAGCTTTCTCGCGGCTTCGAGCAGGCGCGCCTCTGCGCCAAGCAGCGCCTCGGTGGTGTAGACGACGCGGCTCTCGGGATGAAGCCGCGACGACCCGTCGGGACGGACGTAGCGCTCCGGTGTGTGGTGAAGCGGTGGCGGCGTGAGCATCACGGAGCGGGCGATGGCGAGCTCGGCGATGTGATCGGCGACGGCCACCCTGTCGTCAGGAGATGCGAAGCGGACCCCGTGCAACATGCGGTGGGCTTCGGCGAGAAGGTTCTGGCGTCCGTAGGTGGAGTGGTGCTCGGCGACGGTGGTGACGACCGCCTGGGCGGCATCGGCGAGGATCGCCTCGCCGAGGTCCTCGCGGCCAAGCAGCGGCAGGTCGTTTCTGTCCTTCAGGCTCGCGACCCAGGCGATCTGCTCGTCCTTTCCGATGTGGCTTGCCGCCCGTTCCCGCCACTTTCGGTGAGCTCGGCGAGGCTGTGCTTGGTCTTGTCCGGCCGGGTGGCGATCGTCGCCACGGCGTGCAACTTCATGTCCTCGACGGCGGTGGCGCTTCGACCATGGGCTGCTTTGAACTCGGCCCGGAGGAGCTCTGAGTGCTCCGCGATCTGTTCGGAGCGGCGCGAGAACTCGGCCATGAGCGACTCCGCGACCCCGGTGATCTCATAACGGGGCTTTGACGAATGCCGTCGTCCCCGCGCCTCCCAGCCGAGCCCGAGCGCAGAGGTCAAAAGGTCGGAGAGGACTCCTTGGTGGAGCTCTGAGAGCGTCGTCGTCGCCTTGAAGATGGCCTTGGAGTCAAGGGTCCTCCACTTGCCGTCCGATACTGATCTCGCTCGATTCCAAACCACGAGATGGTCGTGCAATTGAGGATCGTCAGCTCTGCTCGTGAAGTGGGTGAAGGAGGTGGCGATGACCCCGGTCACGTCCTCTTCGACGATGCCGCCGGCACCCGAGCGGGAGTGGAAGACGTGGCTCTCGGCGTAGGTGAGGACGTAGTCGATCGCCTGGCGATGACAGTCGGCGATGACCGCCTTGGTGTCCTCATCCGCGAGCGCCCAGGCCGTCGATACGCTCTTGCTCGGGCTGAAGGTGAGATCGAAGCCGGCGACCGGCGCACTGTTTCCCGGCACGGTGAGACGACCTCCGAGCGGCTCTCCAGATACCGGGTCGCAGAGCGCGACGAGCATGTTGAAAAGGTGCTCCTCGCTCACCTGCGAGCCCTTCTCGACCCCCCTCCCGCCGTCCAGGTCCGCCAGTCCGGCTCCGAGGAAGACTCCCGGCGGGGTGCCCGTGGAGGCGTAGTAGTGGGCGAGACCCTTGGACGGTTCCGGGTTCCCGTCGCCGGCCGCGACAGAGTCGATGAGGTAGCGATAGCCACCGCCAAGCTCACCCGCCGGATCGAGATCACGCGCCCGTCCTCCTTCACGGAGGCGTTCGCGACGAGCGCCTCTACTAAGAAGGCACTGGCGAATCCAGGCTATTTGGGCCGAGCTGCGCAGCACCGCTGCGGCCTGGGCTTATGCCTCGGCGGACGGCCCCAGCGTCACGTCTGCGTGTGACAAGGGCGAGGCCGTTTATCTCCGCAAGTGCCGAGGGTGTGGAGTCCAGGATGGAGCTTGGAAGGAAGTTGGATCGATGGACGGGCTTGGGGGATGGAGTTGGGGGCCGGGTGAAGGCCGTTGGGAAGTGAGGCTGTTGGATGTAGCGGGCTGATGGTATTGCTGTGGAGTGGTGCGAAACGAGATGTCGGCGGCGGCAGATGAGTTGATCGCGGTGGGTGAGCGCTGGCAGCGTTCGTATCAGGCATGGCAGCGGGCGGTCGAGCATCGCGACCGGGTGATCGAACAAGCCGAACGACGGGTCGTTCACGCGACTGGAGGCCTGGGTCAGCGCGACTGGCAGGCAGCGCGGCGTCGGCGTCGAATCAAGACGTCGGCGGAGGCGAGTCTGGTCGTCCGTGCCGGTAGCGCTCGGCCGGAAGTCGAGGCTGCCATCGAAGAGGCCCAACAGCTCCAAGCGGTCGAGGAGGCGGCGGTCCTGGCCGCCAGGTTGGAGTTGGCTGAAGTGACGAAACAGGTGCTCGGCTACGGGCGCCTCGGTCAGCAGCTCACCGGCATGACGTCGGCCGAGCTTCACCGTCTGGCCCGTCGGCCGCGCAACACCGCTGCCGCACCAGCTGGGTGAGCTCAGGCGGTGCGGCCGCACAGGGTGGTACCGGGGCCACTTGGAAATAGCCTGGACGCGCCAGTGCCCCTTAGGTAGGAGCCGTCGCAGGGACAGCTCCAGACAAGGAGCACCCATGGCCGTTCGCGACACCGTACGCGACGCACAGCGCAGACTCGCTGCACTCGACGGCGCGTACACGCGTGCCGTCACCAACTTTGACCGAACCAGCGCTCGGCGAACCGAGGTGCTCGCCGAGCATGACAACTTGGTGGCCCTCGCCCAGGAAGAAGTCGAGCGAACCGTTGCTGCGATGGCAGCCGAGATCGGCGCGGACTTGACGGCCACTCTCTTTGGCCTTGACGCCGGTCATGTCCGCCACCTGGCGAAAGCGAGAAAAGGGCCGCCCACATGAACGGAGGCTGATGACGTCGGAACCGGTTTGAGGGGATCCCGATTGAGCATGTTCCGGCCATCCGGATCACCGAATCGGAGTCGTTTTGTGTCGGCCGTGGCGACGGCGCTCGACGCCTTCAGCGAGTGGTTGTGTGCGGCAGCGAACTCACCGGCGACCACCGCGCCCGGGAGTTACTACGTCCCGAGGCGCGGCCCGACGACCGCCGGTGGCGCGATACGGGACGTCGTCTCCTCCGCGCTCATGTAATCGTGTCGTCGTAGAACTCCGGTGATACAAAGATGCCAGCAGAGCTCGACTCCGGAGGTTGTCGATGCCCACATCGACGTTTGCCTGGCTGGATCATGACGCGGAGCAGGCGCGCCGCTCCGCCGAGCTGATTCGAGCCCTCGCGGAGCCCGAGACGGTCGACTCAATCGGGGTCGGAAGCGTGAGGGACGGCTTCGCGGGGATCTTCTTTCCCGGAACCTCGACCGTCCAGACCCGGGCTCGGTACTTCCTACTCGTGCCTTGGGCAATGCAGCTCGTCGCCGGGAGGCATCCGCGTGACAAGGCACAGTACGACCGGATCCTTCGCGACCTCGAAGCTCGCACCATCGCCGCCCTTCTGGCCGGTAACGGACCTGACGAGGTCGGCATCATCGGGCGCAATCGAAGGGACGCCACCAAACGCCTTGCCAGCTCGGTGTACTGGGCCGCACTAGGCGAGTGGGGAGTCCGGACTGCCCGAGACCTATCCCGGAGCGGGTACCGGGAAATGGTCTTGTCCCGTCGGGGTCGCGAGCTCCTCGAAGGGGAGACGGGTGACGGCACCATCTTCCAGGTGTGGGATGAAATGCCGACCCCACCTGACGGCTTTCCTGATCAGCCCCTCGAAATCTTGCCTCCCCCCGAGGAGGCCGAGTACCTGTTGACCAGAATGGCTTCCACGCGCGCCGGGGGCGTCCATGTGGGTCCTGTGTCTAACACACCGTCACTGCTCGCGGCGGTGGCGAAGAATCCGATCAGCGCCCACGTGCCGACCCCATGGGACCTCCCAGACGCTGTGATCGCTTCGGACGTCCTCCGCGAGGCGCTACATCACGCGCAAGTGTTTTCGCTGGTCATCCAGGGAGCGAGGCTCCGCTACGTCGGACTGTTGTATGACGCCCAGCGCAATGCTCACCTTCCGAAATCAGATGGAGAGGACGTCCTGAAGGGACTCGTTGCACAATGGCAGCGCCAGATGCAGGCTCAGTCAGCGCTGGTATTGGCGTGGGTTCCGCATCTGACCGACATGTACGAGCTGCTGAGTCGGTTCAGGGTGAACATCGGTGCCGTCACGAGAGTGTTCCTCGCCCAATGGTGCGCTGCAGCGGCACAGGATCCAGTCCAGGCTATGAAGTCCCAGCAGACGACCAACTTGATCACTAACCGCGAGTGCACACTCAAGACCACGAACGCCCGACTTGTCAGCGAGTCCGCCCTGCGGGCCTGGGACGGCTCACTGTTCGGCAGCCGGCCCCTGGACTACCGCTGGGCGATTGCTCAGAACATGCTGCTCGATTGCCTCTCCGGGCTCCGGGATTGATAGTGCTGTCTCCCGACGACCGGTCCATGCTGACCGAGCTTCTCGAGCCGCCTGATGGCTATGGGCTCGACGCCGCCGCGGTGGTGACCTATTCACTCGATTTGGATGCGCTGCTCACCATTCCTGCAGCATTCGCGTTCACCGGGTCCATCACTGCCGGTGACCTGCTTGCGACTGTCACCCCCCTGGAGCTCCTGGACGCGCTCCGGACACAAGCCAGCAAGATCACCGTCTGCTGCGACGCGTCGGGGATCGGCCTTCCCGCAGACGCCCGGTCTGGTGTTTTCGGCTTCCTCGAGAGCTCTGTCCTGCCCATGCAGGCTCCCCGCGGTGGCGCGTTTCATCCGAAGATGTGGGTCTTGAGGTTTTCCAACGATGCAGCCGAGCTGTCGCACCGTCTGGTGGTTACAAGCCGGAACCTGACCTTCGACCGCTCGTGGGACACGGTCGTGTGCTTGGAAGAGGACGACGACGGGGTCCCCCTCGCCCGGGTCGGCGATCTCCTCGTCGCGCTGGCTGGTCCCGATCTGCCGGTAGGCAAGGTCAGCGGGCGGAACCTAGCCCGTCTACAGAGCCTGGCCAGGACGGTTCGAACGGTGCGTTTCGGCATCCCCCAAGGATTCGACGACATGACTCTGCACATGCTCGGGCTGTCACCCAGCAGAGCCACGCCGTCCCCGTTGCCGAAGCAGGCAGGCGTCGGACTGGTCGTCTCACCTTTCCTCACGCGTTCGTTGCTGGCCGGCCTACCTCCCGAGTGGGACCAGTTGACGGTGGTCTCGCGACCTGACGACCTCGACCGGACGCTGTCCGACTTCGCCGCATACGACGACGGTCCTCAGGTCTTCGAGCTCAACCCCTCCGCGGTTGACGACAGGACGGATTCTGAGACAACGCTGAGCGGTCTCCACGCGAAGATCTTTGTGTTCGACGAGTCGGGTCTTCGGTCGCGTGTGTTCACCGGAAGCGCGAACGCCACCTATGCCGCGTTCAACCAGAATGTAGAGACCTTGCTCGAACTTGGTGGACGCACCCGCGACGTGGGCGTTGCCCGATGGCTGGCCCCAGAAGACGCCCTCGGCGAGATCCTGGTCCCGCACAGGTGGGAACTGCCGATCGACGAAGTGAGCGACCAGACCACGGAACTGTTGCTCGAAGACCTCCGCTCCGAGCTCGCGCGGATCCCGATCGAGGGTCTGGTCACCGCCAGGGGTAACGACCAGTTCTACGTTGAATATCGTGGCGTCGCCCCGCTCCCGGACCTTCGGGGAGCGAAGCTGAGCGTCCGCCCGATCTCTATCAAGACCTGGACGCTGCTATCCGGCCGGACCCTGGTGGCCGCCTTTCCGCTCAGCGTCCTCGGGCTGACCGCGTTCCTCGGGGTCCGCCTCGAGTTGAATGGGGCGGAGACGCAGTTCACGCTCGTCGCGACGATGTCCGGGGTCCCTGAGGACCGCGACACGCACGTGTTGGCCGCCTTGCTGGCCGACCCAGCGCGGCTAGTGCGCTACCTACTGCTGCTCCTCTTCGACCCCGCCGAGGACCGCTTCGATGGTCTGGCCCAACAGGCACTGGAGCGTTCGAAGCAGCTTCCGCGAACGTCGCTGTCTACCGTCCCACTGATGGAGGTCATGGCCCGCGCGTTGACGCGCCAACCCGCGAAACTCATCGAGATTGACAGGCTGCTCCAAGACCTGGGAGCAGGTACGGCGCTCGTCGACGAGAACCTGCGGGCGCTCTGGACGTCAGTTAGGTCTGCAGCCGGGTTGGGGAGCGGAACTGCATGAGGACCTACGTATCTTCCAAGCACGAGCTCGCGCGACTTTGCGACTTTCAGCGCGACACTGCGCGATACGCATACCGTCGGCTCTTCGGTGACGGCAAGCAATCGACAAACCGCTTCCTGGTCGCCGACGAGGTCGGGTTGGGCAAGACCCTCGTGGCCCGCGGCGTTATTGCCCAGATCATCGAACACTTGCAACGCAGCGGAGACCGGCGCATCGACATCGTCTATGTGGCCTCCAACGCGGCGATTGCAGCCCAAAACTTAAGAAGACTTGCCCCTACCAACGTTCCCATCGACCATCACACCGACCGACTCTCGCTCCTGCCGTACCGGATGGGAAGCCTGGGTAGCCGCGACGTGAACCTGGTGGCCCTGACTCCTCGTACGTCGATGGACCTGCGGAGCTCTGGAGGAACCTTCCAAGAGCGCGCCGCGGCCTTCGCGGCTCTGCGAACAATCTGGGGCGGTCATCGGCTCCGGGGGGTCGGGATCGCGCGTATCTTCGCCGGAACGGTGGGTGCGGCCGGCCATGCGAGTCCCGAGAAGCGGCTCCGGGCCCTTGCCACAGAGTGGGGAGATCTCGACCGCAAAGCCGCAAAGATCTTCCGCCAGGCCGTTGAGGCGGTCGATCGACACAGGCAGCAGGAAGGCAGGCCGAAGCTAGACGCCGAGCTCCACGCGCTCGCGGCGCCTCTTACCCGCGCACGCGCGCTTCAGGACGACAGGAACAAGCGTTCGGTGCTCATCCGGGAGGTGCGCGAAGCGCTGGCCTGGACCGGAGTGCAACTTCTTCAACCGGACCTGGTAATCCTCGACGAGTTCCAACGCTTCCGCGAACTCATGGACGAGACCAGCGACGACTGGACCGGGGCGCTGGCACGCTCGCTCTTCAAATACGAGCACAAGGACTTCGGAAGGGCCACCCGCGTGCTGCTCCTGTCAGCGACTCCGTATGTGATGCACACGACGAGCGCAGAGGCAGCCGCAGGATCTGACCGGCACTACGAGGACTTCCTCGCTACCTACCGGTTTCTCGCCAACGGGCTCCCTGGCGTAGACGCTGTAGTCAAGCAAGAAGAACTGAAGGCCCGGCTGTCGCACTTGCGTACGAGCATCCTCGACGCACAGATCACTGGCGCCGGGCCGGTCCAGACGGCCATGGCGGAGGTGAGTACCCACCTCACCGAGGTGATGGTCCGCACCGAACGGTTGTCATCCACCATCGATCACAACGGCATGCTCACGACCATCCACGACCCCGTTGGGCCGCCCACACCCACGGCCCTTGTTCAGTACGTCGACTGCGCCCGTGTTGCCGAGCACCTTCGTGCTCACTCAGTCGTGAGCACTGCCGACGTCATGGAGTACTGGAAGTCCGCCCCCTACACGTTGAGCTTCCTTGGCGGCCATGAGTACATGCTGAGCAAAGGGCTCCGGGAACGGAGCGAAGCCGGTGGCGATGATGACGAGCTTGAGCGGCTCCTGCGAACCAGCACCGCGTTGCTGCCATGGCGTGTTATCGACCGGTACAAGAAACTCGACCCGGCGAACGGCCGATTGGAGTGCCTGTGGTCCGACCTGTTCGATGCAGGGGCCCACCGTCTGCTCTGGATGCCGCCCGCGTGTCCCTACTACGCGAAGGGCGGCCGATTCGAGACGGCGGAGGCTCGGGCACTCACGAAGCGACTCATCTTCAGCTCGTGGAACCTGGTCCCGACCGTTGTCTCGACGCTGACATCTTTCGAAGCCGAGCGACGCCTACACGACGAAGCGAAGAGGGCGGGAGCGACGGTCACGACGTACAGCACCGAGGCAAATCGCCGTCATACCCGGCACCTGCAGCTCCGCCAGGGGACGCAGTCGATGACCGCGATGATCCACCGAGTCCCCAGCCCCGCCCTCGCCGAACTCGCCGATCCCCTTGTGCTGGCAGCCGACCTCGGCTCGAGTGACGGGCCGGCTACGTGGAAGGCGGTGTATGAGAGGGCCAAAGGAGTCATCACCGAGGCGCTAGCCGATGTGCTGCCTCAACGGCGAGGGACTGGACCTGGCTCTGCGGGCTGGTACGTCCTAGCGCCGATGTTGCTGGACAGTCGAAACGAGGAGACGACCGGCTACAGTCCTCGGTCGCTGACTGATGCCTGGTTCGGGTCGCGAGACGAAGCCACAACGCTCAAACGGTATCTGCTCCAACTCCAAGACTGGCTTGCGGTGCTCGACCCGGGCCCGGACGTCGCGCCGGATTACGCAGAGCAGTCGCCTCTCTTCGAACTCGAGATGAGCAAACTGCCACCTGTTCCCGAGGACCTCGAGGACGTGCTCACCCTCAGCGCCCTGGCGAGTCCTTCTGCCTGCGCCTACCGCTCCCTGTCGCGGCATTTCGCCAATGTTCCCGTTTCCGAGCGTGTCCAACACGCCGCTGCCGTTGCCGAGGCCATCGTCTCCCTCCTCAACTCTTGGGAGGCCACCCGCATCATCGACGCATACCCTGCCGAGGGCGACTACTGGTATAAGTCCCTCCATTACTGTGCCGACGGAAACCTTCAGTCTGTCTTGGACGAGTACGTCGCGATGCTGGTCGAGTGGCGCGGGTATGACCGCCAAGGCGACAGGTCGCGGGCCTTGGAGCAGGCTGTCGAGGACCTAGAAACTGCCCTCACCCTCCGCACCGCGGTCTACCGCGTGATGCGCGCCAAGACGGGTCGCCGTGAACGCGACACACTCCGGGGACGATTCGCCGTCCGGTTCGGCGATGCAGATTCCGAAGACCAGCAGCAGCAGCGCGTCGATGCGGTCTCTCTGGCGTTCAACTCGCCATTCTGGCCCTTTGTCCTGACCAGCACGTCAGTCGGCCAGGAGGGTCTGGACTTCCATCTGTACTGTCACGCCGTCAGCCACTGGAACCTACCCTCGAATCCGGTCGATCTTGAGCAGAGAGAAGGTCGGGTTCACCGTTACAAGGGGCACGCCATCCGTAAGAACGTGGGACTGGCCGTAGGTCCACCTTCGGGGAACAGTGAGCCTTGGGCCGAGTTGTTCGCTCGGGCGGCCGCGGGGCGCGACGGGACTCACACAACAGACCTTGTGCCTTACTGGATCTACTTGCCCGATCACCTTCCCGAGACACAGCTCAGCCGTATCGAGCGGCACCTGCCGATTACTCCCTACAGCAGGGAGGCATCCCGCATCGGTCCGCTTCTGGCGAGCGTCGCCTTTTACCGGCTCGCGTTTGGCCAACCGCGACAGGAGGAGCTCCTCGCCCACGTACTAACAAACATCACGGACAAGGCGCTGCGCACCGAGCTGGCGAACGTGCGCGTTGACTTGTCGCCTCCGATCGCCTGATCGCGCTGAGCCGACACAGCACTCGTTAGGCGGATCGATTCGGAGGTTTGGGACGCCACAGACGGATGTCTCCCCGGTCGCCACGCCTCGTAGTGGCTCCACCAGCTGGTTCGTTAGATCAGTCGGAGCGCCATCAAGACGTCAAGCTGCGGATCAAGCTCGTGCTCGGTGAGCCAACGAGCAGTGCTCAGATGTCGCAAGAGTCGATAGTCGAGTCGCACTTGCTCGACGTGCTCTACGAACGTCGGCATGGCGCGGTAGCCATCGAGGAGGATCGCCAGGCGATCGGGGTCGTAAAGGCTGAGTACCACGAGATCCCAGGCGGGATCGCCCAGGCCAGCATCGCCGAAATCAAGAAAAACCGTCCCCCGACCCCCCGGATAACGGAGGAGCACGTGATCGGGTTGCAGGTCGCCGTGGATGAACGTTTGGCGGGGCTCTTCGTCAAGATCGAGAGACGTAAGACCCGATTGCAGCAACGACTCGGCCGCCCCGTCGGACAGGAAGCCGGCGCAGTTTCCCCATCGGATCTCGGCCACCAGCCGCTGTCGGCAGGACTCGAGCCAGGTGCCTCCGCCCCCGTGAAACCGCGGTAGGTCGAGAGGCTCTTTGACCATGTGAAGGACCCGAAGCTTGAGACCAGCTTCTCGCCAGTCGTCGTCCGGATCGGCAGACGACAGGGGCTCGCCCTCGACACGGGCGTAGGTGAGAACATAGGGCGGGTCGGCCTTGAAGTACGGGTACCAGAAGAGCGGAAGGCTCAGTCCGTACTGGCGTGCCGTGAGCCACCCGATCAGCTCGCGGTCGTAGCTCTCGCGCGACAGATGCGCCTTCGCCACCAGCGTGACACCTCTGGCGCTCGTGATTTCAAAGGCCGCCCGCTGCGCCGACTCGGAGAACACCGTACCGATCGACCCGACAAAGCCGGGAGGGTCCTCGCCCAATCTTGCTGCGGCACTTTCCACGAGCGACATCGTCAGGAGAGGCTACGCGACAAAGATGCGTTCCAACTTGCCCGCATCACGCGAAGTGGATTCCAGCTGGCGAGGACGACTGTTTGTTGAGTTCAGTCATCCATGGTTCCATGAGCTCAGTTCGAAACTCCTCATGGAAGCGCGGACGGCCATCTCACCGTGATCACGACCGAGTCCTCCTCGGCCCGCCAGGAGTGTCCGATCCCCGGGCCCCACATCGCGTAGTCGCCTTCCTGCTCGAGGACGAAGCTGTCCACGGAGAGGTTGACGCGGAATCTGCCTTTTACGAGTAGCAGCACCGTCGTGCGGGTCTCGTCAGCCTGCCAGTCGGCTCGTTCTTCCCCACTGGCGTGAACGCCCCACTTGATCTCGACTCCTCCCGATTGGCGGACGTCGCCGACATCCATGAAGTGGCCGACGATCCAACCACGATGCTCTTCGCCGTCACGAGTGGCGTTACCGACGTACCAACTTCCTGTGCTCATGAGATCCTCTCAATCGCTGGCAGCCTCACCCGGGAGGAGTCCAGCTCGCCAAGCCTACGAAGGCCTTCGATGAGAGCGAGGAGACCTTCGTTGCTCCACCGGGTGTCGCCGATCAGATGCGTGATGCCGTCGCTGTCCAGCGACGAGTACCGGTGCAATCGGCTGGCCTCCCAATTGGCCTCGAGGAGGTGTCCGTACCCCGTCCACCACGCTGGGTCCTCGATCACGACTAGACACGAGAACTCGTAGTTCCCGGTGACCATGTTGATACCGAAGCCAGTGCACTCCATCCGCCAGGAGTCAGGATGACCGCGTAGCCATTTCATTGGCGCGGACGCGTTGAAGGGGTGCAGCGGAGCGGCTCGCCGCATGGATCCGGCCGAGCGCTGCTCGAGGTCCACCCGTCCGAAAAGCTCCTCCTCCAGCTCTCGTTCGATGGTCGTGGAGATACGGGTCTCGCCATAGGCATCCACGATCGGTTGGTGGAAGGCCTTCGGGATGACGGCGAGGGTTCCTGTCACGTTGAGGACCTGGTTCGAGCGCTCCTGAACGAGTAGCTGGTACTGCTCCCCGTCGGCGATCGCGACCAGGCAGACAGGGCCGCCGACACACACACGCCTCTCAAAGGCCAGTCCGGACTCCACTGTCGGGAGCCAAGCGTCACGCAGCGGCGTCGCTGTGCCTTCTGCGTCTTGCACTTCTTCTCGTGCCAGGTCGCGCAGCTCTGCTTCGAGCAGGTCTGTCGTCAACGCGTAGACTGCGAATTCGGCACACTCGAACTGTGCCGCCAGGTGAGAGCGACCGATCTCGAGACCAGAGAGTCGATAGAGGGAATTGTTGACCATCACGGTCCCGGTGACTTCTGCCGCCGCCAATCGGTCGAGCGCAGAGCGGGCCTGGCTGTCGCTCAGGCGCACCGCCGGACCCTCACCTCGTCCCGCTGGAGCGCAGGACTCGGCGCCACCTCCTAACGGAACTGCCAATCCGACCCAGTCCTGGTTGGTCAGGACGCTGAGGCGCACAACGCGTTGGCCGACCCGCGCGCTGTAGAACGCAGCCGAGTGGCCGTAATAGTCAGCAACCGCATCGGCGATCTGGGCCCTGCCGACCTGGGCCCGGGCGTCCACGCAAGCCGCGCGCATGACAAACGATACCGACGCGAACTTCTCGGCTCCTTCCGTCACGGCCCTGTAGGCAGCCTCGTAGCTGAGCGCGGAGTGCTCAGCGACCCATGAGATGAACTCTTTTGTGCGAAGCTCCCGATCCTTGGGCTCCGGCGACGAATCCGGATGGTCTGTCGGCCGTTGATCATCGGCTAAGAGAGCACCGATGGGCCAGCCGAACTCCGCTTCCGCTACCCGAATGTTTGCCGGGCGAACTCCGTTTAGCGAGGCGACATCGCCCGCCAGCCACCTGCGCAGCTGACGATCCGACAGCGCGTAACTGCGCTCGTTCATCAGCTCAGCGCGCTGCTGAAGCGCATCCAACGCCTCTTGGACGGTGAGCCGACGCTCCCTTACCAGGGCTCTGAGAAGGGTCCCTTCCGACCGAGGGGAGATCCTGGTCACGCGCCAGAGCGTACGACCTGAGCGCCGACTGCCGGGAAATGTCCTCGAAAAGGCCACCCGGCGACATTCCGATGTCAGTAGCTGCCGGCGGAGGGTCATCACATGGCCCAGACCACCCCCGACCACACGCCAGCGGCGATCCGCCGCACCGCCGTCCCGATTCGTGTCGGCGACTCCAGCATCCATTGGCTCACGCCAATCCTCACTTCACTGCTGGATGATCCTCGAGTTCCCACCCTCCCCGACTGGACCTACCGGACCTGGTGCTTGGCGCTGCAGTACCGGGAGTTGAATCCGCGGGCGCAAGCTTCCACGAAGGAGTTGGCCAGCAGGCGTGACGAGGCGCTGTCTCAACCGGAGGTGAGACAGCTGGTCGAGTGGGCGGGTTCGCGCAGGCGGGATAACCCCACCGTGGGTGCTGCGGCGGCCCTGACGACAGTGCGGTTGGCCCAACTCCGTTCCCGTTTCGGGTCGTTGGACGTGGCGAAGCTCGCCCGCCGGGTTGCAGCCGAGGCCGATGCGGCGCGGCCGGTCCGATTCTCGCCCTCGCCCTTGCCCTCGCAGCGAGCTCGAGTGAGGCTCCTCTATTCAGACCGGGACGCCGCGGCCGAGGAAGAGCCAACTCGTAGAGAGAACCCGCGGCTGGCTTCAACGGTCGGCGAGTTGCTGGCCTTGGCGGGAGCAGACTCGAACAGCTCGTTGTCGGCTATCGAAGCCGCAGTCATCCAGGCCGGAGACTGGTGGGCGCGACACACGTTACCGGTGCCGACATCGGTCGACGGTCCTCGCCTGCCGGGAGTAGTCGCGGGAGAACAACTCAAATCGTATAACCGGCTCTCAGTTCAGATACCGGACCCGACACTGCTCAGTCTGGTGGCGGGTCCCCAGCCCGGTCGCTGCCGGGGGCGCCAGGTGGCGTGGCGGAGAGGGCTCACCTTTTGGGTCGCCGCTCGACTGGCGTCGCCCGATGCGACGCGCCAACCCCCGCCCGAGACCATCCACTGGTGGCGCACCCAGCTCGCTGTTCTGGCGCTCCGGCCGGCGAACATGTCCGTGTCGTCCCGCGACGGCTACTTGAAGACCGTCGGCACCAGGTAGCCGATGTTGTCCACGTGCGCAGGACTCAGCTCGGGACTCTGTCCTGAGTGGCTCGCTTGTTACCTCACGACGCACATACCGCTCGTGCGTCGTGGCCTATGGATAACCACCGTCCAGCCGCTCCTCGCCCGCTCAAACGATGTGCGACGAACGGTAGGTAGCCCGGTAACCGCCGGCGGCAGCGTCTGCGCGATCACATCGTCCACCCATGACGGAGGTCCGCAAGTGCGCCTGCAACGCGATGAAAACGCCACGCCGATGTTGCCATCCAGCACCGTCGTGGCCCGTTGCGCTTGCACACCGAGTGTGGCCCTTAGTGTGGATGTCCCCCTGCACTTAGGGGTGAGGGGACACGACGATCAAGCCTGGAGCCGCCAGGCACCCGAGTGGACCCGGATGGGCGTGTTCCACCGGCGAACGCGCTCGTTCCTCTGGCCGGAAGCGAACTGCGAAGGCGTGCGCTGTCCGCGTCCGCTGCTCGGCTCGAGGAGCTGTACCGGGCGCTGGCGCTGACCGACCCACGCGAGGCTCGGGACCACCGGCCGGTGGGCCGAACCGGAACACCGCGCTCTCGAAGAGTCTTACGGAGCACCCGCGTGAGCGGGCCCTCGACTGGGCTGTCGGTCGCTGCCGGTGCGGCCCTCGTGGCGAGCGCGGCCCTCGTCCTCGGGCTCACCGTGATCGGTGGGGTCGACCAGGACACGACATCGGCGTCGATCGTGACCGTCGCCCAGTTGCCGGCAGAGACGTGCTCGATCACCGGGCCGGTGCGGCACCTCACTGTCGCCGAGGCAGCGAACGCGGACGCGATCGTCTCGTCGGCGATGGCAGCCTCGAACGAGAGCTCCCGGGCAGCCCGCATCGCCCTCATGACCGCAATGACCGAGAGCGGGCTCCAGGACCTCGACTACGGGGACCAAGACTCGCTCGGGCTGTTCCAAGAGCGCCCCTCGCAGGGTTGGGGGACCCCGGCACCCAGATCATGGACCCGACCTACGCCACCGATGCGTTCGTCGGCCGGCTGCTATCGGTGCCGCGCTGGCAACAGATCGCGCCCTGGCTCGCCGCCGAGCACGTGCAGCACTCGGCCTACCTTGACGGGTCCAACTACAAACCGAACTGGGTACCTGCCGGCACGATCCTCTCCGAGGTCCTCGCCAATGGCGACGCCCCGGGCGCCTGCGGACAAGGCACCGGTGGCCTCGCCGTCAAAGGGACGGGGCACGGACTGCCTCCGGGGTACGGCGCTCCGGCGGGCACACCACCAAAGCACGCCGAGGTAGTCAGCTTCGCCCTCGCGCAGCTCGGAAAGCCCTATGTGTGGGGCGGTGCCGGGCCGGACGCCTATGACTGCTCGGGGCTGACCATGGCCGCGTGGGCGACCGTCGGAGTCGCGTTGGCGCACGCCTCCAGCGTCCAGCAGACAGAGGGCGTCGCGGTGACCGCGGCTCAGCTCGTTCCCGGAGACCTCGTGCTCGTACCGGGCTCGGACTCACCGGGTCCAGGTCTCGCCGGCCATGTGGGCATCTACCTCGGTGACGACCTCGTCGTTTCGGCCATCGACACGCAGTACGGGGTGGCCGTTCAGACCTGGGACACGTTCGTCTCTGGCGGCCTGATCGCACTTCGCGATCCGGCCCCAGGCGAGTAACAGCAACCAACCAACAAGGAGAGAGGTCACAACCCATGAATGTCAGCCCGAACACCACGGGTCTTCCCGGCATCACCGAGCTCGAGACCATCGTCGGGGCATTGCTCACCATCGCTCTCATCGCCAGCCTCGCGGGACTCGTGATCTCGGCGATCGTGTGGGCGATCGGCAACCACTCTGTCAACCCGGTGCTGGCCGGGCGGGGCAAGTCCGGAGTGCTCGTGGCATTCGTCGCCGCCTTGATCACCGGCGGCGCGGTCACGCTCATCAACTTCTTCTTCAGCGCAGGTTCCCACCTATGAGGCGACGCAGGATCCTCGGAGTGGTCGCGTTGGCACTCGGCACTGCGGTCATCGCAGGAGGTCTCGCCGTTGTGGTCACCGGCGGACATCGCGCGGCGAGTAGCCATGGCATAAGACAGACGGCTTCCTCAACGACAACGACGTCTTCGATCCCTACAGGTGGCTGGCAACCCGTCGCGCCGGCGACCACCGTGGCCGAGGGGACCCCGGTACAGCAGCAGTACGACAAGGGGTTCGAGGAAGGCTTCTCCTCGCCGGCCAACGTGGCGATGCTGCACCGGGCCGAGGCTTTGGCACTCCCCGGCCCCGCGATCGCCGGCGGTTGGCCGGATCTCGCCCTGAGCGAGACGCCCGACGGCTGGGCCATCGAGTTCGCCTCCGGCCTCCTCGACATCAACTTCGCCCGCCAGAGCCGTGCCGCGCTCGGGGCGTGGCTGGTAGCGGAGGAGGCGCCCGACCTCATGCCCGGCATCCCGAGCGCGTTCTCCGAGCGGGCGTTGTACGTCTCGCTTCTCGAGCCGGGGATCATCGGCCAGTCATCGCCGCTCTTATCGCCAAGTCAGTGGCGCGCCGACGCGGCGGCGGGAGTCCGATGGTCGGCGGGCGATCTCGAGGTGCAGCTCGATCCGCAGTGGCAACAGATGATCGACGCCGGCTGGCAACCGCCGGACATCCGAGCTGTGGTCGAGGACGTCTCGGGGGTGCTGAAGATCACACGGGGGAGGGCCTCGACCACGAGGCACTTCTCCATGGTGATCCAGGTCGGGTCGGCGCATTGGCGTGACGGATACGGGACCGTGCTCGTCTCGGACTGGAAGGTGTCCTAGAGATGGCCTGTGAGTGGTACAACCCGGCCACCTACGGCCAGTGCGCCGGCGACGTCGCGAAGTCCGCCGCAGGCGACGCGTTCAATGCCATCGCCCAGTCGTTCGGCGATGCGGCCGACCACGCCGTCAGTTGGCTGTGGGGCCAGATGAGCGCGGCGACGGCGGTGCACCTCGGCGGGGCGGGCTTCAACTTGGAGCTCGGCATCACCGCCGCGATCGCCGGGGTGGTCGCCGTCGGCCTGTTCGCCATCCAGATCATCCAGAGCGTCCTTCGCCGCGAGCCCGGTGGCCTCGCTCGAGCCCTTGAAGGGCCTCGTCGTCGCGTTCATCGGCGGTGGTGTGGCGATCGCCGTGGTCAACCTGCTCCTCGTGGCGACCGACGACTTGTGCGCCGGCGTCGTGCAGGCCGCCACCGGCACCGACATCACCGGGCTCGGCAAGCTCATCTTGGGCACCGGCGCGCTCGACGACGGCAGTGGGCGGCGCTGCGGCCCTGCTCTTGTTGTCACTCGCCTGCATCGTCGCGACGGTGATCGTCTACTTCGCCCTCGTGATCCGCAAGGTCCTCATCGTCGTCACCGCCATATTCGCCCCTCTCGCCTTCGCCGGATCGCTGGCGGACATCACCGTCTCGTGGACACGTCGATGGATCGAGACGACCGTCGCCCTCATCGTCTCCAAGCTGATCCTGATACTGATCTTCGTCGCGGGCTACGGCATCTTGATCGAGGGCGTCGGCCAGGCCGGTTCCGGCACAACCCAGAAGGTGACCCAGGTGATCTCGGGCATCCTTGTGCTCTTCCTCGCCGGGTTCGCCCCATGGTCGGCGCTGAAGATCGTCCACTTCACAGGTGAGCATGCCCACCAGCTCCACTCGCTCGGGGCGAGCACCGTCGCCGGAGCAGCAGCGGGCGGGCGAATGGCGCAGAAGGCCGCCCCGTACTTCTCACGCTTTGCGGTACCGGCCGCCGGCGGTGCCGCCGGAGCCGTGGCAGGGTCCGCGCTCGTAGGCGCGACGCCAGGTTCCAGCGGACCTGTCACCGGGCCGGGCGGTGTACCCGGCGGGAAGGAAGGTACAGGCCCCGCAGGCGGAAGTGGCGCTCAAGGGGGTGCCGGGACACCGCCGTCGTCTGCAGCCTCTCCGGCCGGTCCACAACAGGGCCGGACCGGCTCAGCGGACGGCGCCCGACCCGGGATGTCACCCGGATCCCCACTGGCGGGGAGCACACCGTGAGCACCGACCAGGGCAACACGCCTCCCCCGTTGAGCGTCCGGTTCGCTCGTCGTTCGACTCGCGGCCTTCTGCTGGGATTCTCCACCCCCCGTGTGGCCGCCTTCGGGTGTGCAGCGGTCGTGGCCGTCGTGGCGCTCTTCGTCGGAGGCCCCATGGCCTTTGTCGCGTCCGGTCTGATCTGGCTGCCGCTCGGGGCGGCCGCCTTCGTACGGGTGGCGGGGCGGCCGGCTGTCGAGTGGGCGGGAACAGCCGCCCACTTCGGAGCCCGAAGGGCCAACGGTCAAACTGAGTTCCGCGCCCGGGTCGAAAGACCCAGGCCGGCTGGGACCCTCGCGTTGCCGGGCGACGGCGCTTCGATGCGTCTTCATGTCGATCAAGCTTCGGGGGCGGTGATGATCCACGACCCGCACCGCCAGACGCTTTGCGCTGTCTTGTCCGTCAGTCATCCCGCGTTCGCGCTGCTCGACGACCCAGACCGCTCGCTCAGGGTGAGTCGCTGGGGCCGGGTCATCGCCCAGCTCGCTCACTCAGGGACCTGTGCCGCCCTCCAGGTGCTGGAAGCGACGATCCCCGATCCGGCGCGGAGCCAGAGCGACTGGTGGGAGACGCACGGGCGAAATGACGGGGAGTGGGCGGCAACCCAGTACCAGGCGCTCTTGGACCAGGTGCGCCTGGACTCCTCCACCCACCGCACCACCGTGAGCCTGTCACTTGACCTCCGCGCGGCGGCCCGGGCGATCAAGGCAGCCGGGCGCGGCGTCCGGGGAGCGGCCGAGGTGCTGCGCGCCGACATGGCCGCTCTTACAGACGCGCTCCGCCAGGCCGGCTTGCGTCCGGGCGGATGGCTCGGCGAGGCGGACCTCGCCGCGATCGTCCGCCAGGCCTTCGAGCCATCCGTGGAGATCGACCCCACCTCGGACCCGGCGGCCAACTTGAGCCATGCCGGCCCGGTCGCTGTCTCGGAGTCCTGGCATCGGCTGCGTCACGACTCTGCCTGGTCCAGCGTGCTCTGGGTATCGGAATGGCCTCGCATCGCCGTGCCGCCCGACTTCCTGCATCCGCTCGTGTTCGCGCCCGGTGTGCGCCGCACGCTCTCGATCACGTCGCGGCCGCAACCGACCGATGCGGCACTGCGCCAGATCCGCCGGGAGAAGACCGAGGCGGTGGCGGACTCTGCACAAAAGGCCCGCGTCGGCCAGCTCGCCGATCTCTCCGACTCCCAGGAGTACGACGACTTGATGGCGAGAGAACGCTCTGTGATCTCGGGTCACACCGACGTGGAGTTCACCGGTCTTCTTACCGTGACGACACCCACGGCCGAGGCTCTCGACGCTGCGGTTGCCACGATCACCCGGGCTGCCGCGCAGGCGAGCTGCGAGGTCAGGCCGCTGTATGGACGCCAGATGCAGGGCTTCATCGCGGCGGCTCTTCCTCTCGGACGGACGACGTTCTGATGGGCGAGAAGGCGACCCTGGGCCTTCGCCGCCGCAAGGCCCCCACCGAGGAGCGGCGAGACGGCGACCAACCCCCGCGCATCGCCTCCTCTCTGCCGCTCGAGTCGGGCACCCGCGTCTACGGCGCGGCGGGCTGGTCCCCGGCGCGTTCTGACCGAGGAGCACGACGGTCGGCTCGTCAGGTGGAGCTCGAGTACCGCAAGAGACTCATGGACCAACGCAGGGCCGAGATCGAGGCACTCCGCCAAGAAAAGCGCGAACGACCCTTCCTGGCACGGGGCGGCGAGCCCGGCCCGATGGCGGGCCGCTCGTATAGGCGCCTCAGGCTCGTCCCGCACCGGGCCACTTCCGAGGTACTGGCCGGGGCCTACCCCTTCCTCGCAGAGGAGGGGCTCGGTTCGTCGGGGATGTTGATCGGCCAGGACGCCTGGTCCGGGGCGGCCTTCTGCTACGACCCGTGGGAGCTGTACCGCCAGGGGGCGCTCACCAACCCCAACATCTGTCTCGCCGGCCAGATCGGCCGGGGGAAGTCCACCCTGGCGAAGTCTCTTGCCGCCCGCTGTGTCGCCTTCGGGCGGCGCGTGTACGTCCCGGGCGACCCGAAGGGCGAGTGGACCGTGGTGACCCGCGCCCTCGGCGGCCAAGCGGTGGAGCTCGGCGTCGGAACCGCCGCGCGTCTCAACCCGCTCGACGACGGTCCACGCCCTTCTGGACTGGACGACGCTTCGTGGCAGGCGCAGGTGAGAGCGAGGCGGCTAGGCCTGCTCGCGGCGCTTGCAGAAGCCACGCTTGGCCGGGTACTTCGGGCGACCGAGCGCACGGCGCTCGATACGGCGCTCGACACCGCCAGGTGCGAGAACTCGACGCCGGTCCTGCCGATGGTCGTGGACGCGATGCTGGAACCCGAATGGCCCTTTGCCGGCTCGACAGTCGAGGAGCTCCGCAGCGACGGTCGCGAGGTTGCCCATGCGCTTGCTCGTCTGGTGCGTGGCGACTTGGCCGGGCTCTTCGACGGCCCGTCCACGGTCCAATTCGACCCCGGCCTGCCGATGCTGTCATTGGACCTGTCGGCCATCTCCGGCTCGGACACCTTGATCGGCCTGGTGATGACCTGTGCCTCGACGTGGATGGAGGCCGCCCTCGCCGACCCGACCGGGGGACAGCGCCTTGTCGTTTACGACGAGGCGTGGCGCCTCTTGGCGCAGCCGGTCCTGCTTGCACGGATGCAGGCCCAGTGGAAGCTGTCGCGTGCCTGGGGACTGGCGAACCTCATGGTGCTTCACCGGCTGTCGGATCTGGATGCCGTCGGCGACATCGGTTCGGAGGCCCGCGGTCTCGCGCAAGGACTCCTCGGGGACACCGCCACGCGCATCTTGTACAACGAACCGTTCGAGGAGGCCCAGGCCGCCGGCAACGTACTCGGTCTCACTTCGGTCGAGGTCGCCCAGCTTCCCCTTCTCTCCCGCGGCGAAGGGCTCTGGCGGGTGAACGAGCGAGCGTTCGTCGTCCGCCACATCTGCACGCCCGACGAGCTGACTCTCTTCGACACCGACGCCCGGATGCTCTCGAGGTAGAAGAGTCGAGGTAGACACTCAGCATCCATGTGCTGCGGAATGCTCGAAGGCATCCGCGTCCGACTATCGGCGCGGGAAGCGGACGCCGCATGTGTCGACTTGGGCGGCGCTCGCCGAACTTGTCGGCAGCGAACGCTCGCCAGTCGCCGAGCCAGCCACCTTTGCAGGACCCTCGCCGTCATGCCCCAAGCGATCCGAGATCGCTTCCCTTCCAACCGATGTAACCGAGGTCAGCAACCGCCCGATGTCGCTCTGTTCGCAGCTGTCATGGCAGAGGCGGCGATCTGATTGGCCTGCGCCACCAACGCCCTGCCCCCCGACGTCGCCTGCGCCTCATCTGCGGAAAACTGCGATTCGGCTTGGGTTGCTTGGGTTACGGCTACCTGCTCCTGAGCGGACGTGACCGCGGACGAAGAGACGTAGGTAGGTAGGGCAGTTTGCGCAGCCTGGTAGGAACTCCAGTCAGATTGCAAGGTCGCCAAGTCGCCCTTCAACGAAGCGAGGTCGGAGCTTGAGCTGCTCTCGTCGCCTTGAAGATCCGAAAAATCCCCACCTACGTCCTGTGCATCCCCTCCCACGTCCTGTGCGTCGCCGCAGGCTTCGTCATCACTTGAAGAGATGTCCAGCGTGACGGCATTGGCATCTTGCTGGGTCATCTGAACGTCGGATTTCTCCGAAGCCACGTCGCCTGTCAGCGTCGACTCGTCACCTTGCAGCGTCGAAATATCCGACTGAACAGAAGAGATGTCGCTTCCTACAGTCTGTGCTGCTCGGTCAATCGCAGCCTGCTCGTTCGCAATCGCTTGCTGTTGAGCGGCCTGTTGTTGTTGCTCGGCCTGTTGTTGTTGGGCCGCCTTTTCGTTGGAATTCGCTATCGTTTGCATTGTCGCAACATCGGAGTTGAAGGCACCAGCGGTACCCGGAACGGAGTCCTCGGATTGAATTGTTCCCTGATTGTCGGGAACTTCGAGCTGCAACTGACCTGACGTGACGCTGCCGGACACGCTTCCGGCACCGTCACCAAGGTTGAGGGTCACTGAGGAACCGGAAATGACTCCCGCGAACGACTCGGTATTGGTATCGATGGTCGTTCCGGACGAGTCGAGTTGGCTGCCGGTGAAATTGCCCTGGACGGCGTTACCGATGACGGTCCACACCAGAAGGGCAGCAGAACTCCCAGGCTGAAAAGGAGACCCAGGAGGCTGGGAGCGGGCTTCCCTTGCCCGCTAGCGGAACGGCACCGCCCTTTCCCTGAACGGATGAGCTGCCGCATGCGGCCAGGCAGGTGCAGGCAAGGAGAACGACAGCGATCGGTCCCATGAGACGTCTCACGGGGTCGTTCCTATGCTCCATATGCCCGTCTCCCAGGCATCGAAGTCAGACCAGCTGATCTGAAACTCCTGACCCCAGCTGACAATCATTGGTCCGTAGTCCGAGTAACCGACGACGATCCACATGTGGCCGCCGCTTGCCTGACCGTCAGAAAAACCGTCCGG
This sequence comes from uncultured Acidimicrobiaceae bacterium, assembly GCA_963807575.1. Lineage (GTDB taxonomy): Bacteria > Actinomycetota > Acidimicrobiia > Acidimicrobiales > Bog-793 > Fen-455. The sequence continues at coordinate 22,852 of CAWECD010000005.1, read as the reverse complement.
CAGGTTCACAGCAGCCATCAGCACGTACTGGTCATCCAGGTTCGTCTCGACGTCGCCAGGGTCGACCGGGTTGTCGCCAGCGAGGTAGGTACCGTCGATGCCCGTGTTGGTCCAGTAGTAGAACAGCTGGTCTGGTGACAACCCCATGTCGACCCCACCGTTGAACTCGTTCTCGGCTGCCCAGTAGGCATCGGCGGTGTCCTGGTCGCTCGGAACCGTTCCGAGTGTCGTCTCGATCCAGTCGGCGACCGAGGCCATTGTGCAATCGTCAAGGCCGGCTGGACCGACGTTGTCGTAAGTCGAATAAGTCAAACCTGAGGCCATGTCGACTGGAGCAACAACCTGCACCTCGACCGTCTGTGTCACCGACGTAGTCGTCGAACTCGCGTAAGTTGCCGAAAGCCACTGGTCCCCATAGGTGCCCCAGGTGACGTCGCAGCCATCAGCGGTCGTCGAGCCTCCGACCGCGCCGGTGCAGTTCGAAAGAACGCTGCTCGAAGACATGACGTTGCCGCCCTGGTCCGCGCCGTCGATTTCGTAGGAGACGCTCCCCTCCGGCAAGGCACACGTTCCCATTGTTCCGTCGGAGTAAGAGCAGGTCGCCGTGAGCGAGGCGGTGTAGTCGACGGTGAGTGAGTCCGAAAGGCCATCCGTAGCCGAAGATGTGAAGTCCATTACCACCGTCGTGCTAGTGACCGTAGGCGCCTGCTCGGTCAGGGTCCGGGACTGGGACACTGACTCGCCAGCGGCACTGGCAGCGGTGAAGGTGAACGTCCACTGTCGCCCTGACATCGTCGCCGGAACCGGCGACTCGTAGCTTCCGTTGCAGGAGACCGTCGCCGGGTTGCTGCCATTCCAGAAGGCAGGACTGGACCCAAGAGAACAGCTTGATGCGTTCTTCGAAGAGTACCTGAGGACTATCGTCCCGCCGGTCGGGGGCACGCTGGCTTCATTGAGCGTCAGGGACGCTGTGGGCGTAGGCGGAGGCGCCCTCTCGGTTAGGATCCGGGACTCGGACACCGACTCGCCAGCGGCACTGGCAGCGGCGAAGGTGAACGTCCACTGTCGTCCTGACGTGGTCGCAGGCACCGGCGACTCGTAGCTTCCGTTGCAGGAGACCGTCGCCGGGTTGCTGCCATTCCAGAAGGCAGGACTGGACCCAAGAGAACAGCTTGATGCGTTCTTCGAAGAGTACCTGAGGACTATCGTCCCGCCGGTCGGGGGCACGCTGGCTTCATTGAGCGTCAGGGACGCTGTGGGCGTGGGCGGAGGCGCTGCGACGGCGATGACGACTCTGCGTTGGGCGACCAAGCGTCCTGTCCGAGCTACGAACTCGAAGACCGCACGAACGAGGACATGAGAGCGATTGGCCCCAAACGTGATCCCGGCTCGATACAGCCCCATCGAGCACGAGAAGCGCTGTTGGTCGAAGTGCATCGCGAGTCTGGGGTGATTCACAAGCGTGAGTTGGCAGTCAGTGGCACCCCGGGTAGTGACTGTGACGTTGGCAGAACCTCCAGTCGCCGGCAGCGGGCTATTCGGAACCGAGATTGTGACGATGACAGGTGCCGAGGCCTTCTCCGTGCTTGGCCTGGATGCGGGCGGCCTTGGTGGTCTCTGCCGTGACGGAAGTACCGTCACCGGATGAGCGGGAACATAGCGAACGGCTCGCGTGGCAATTGGAAACCGTATCGCCCTCGTACTGATCGTCGGTGCAGTCGCAACGACAGGGCGAGCGGAGGTGATCAGCCTTCCCCCGGCTGACAAAGCCGTGGTCTGGGAAACAGCACCAGCCGCCGTTTGAATCGATGTACCTGCGATTACAGCGACCGTCAGAACGGCCAGGGGGAACAAGGACAACGATGACCTTGGCTGTGTCTTCATGGTAAAACCGTCTCTCGCAATCTGAAGGCTACTCGTCTGCAGACTCGCCGAGAACCATGGTGCCAGCCAGCGCGGCGAGCGCCCTTCACGTCGAGACCTGTGGCGTCCGTTTTCCGCGACGGCAGTCACGCGTTGAGCCGAGAAGGCGCGTGTGAACAATCATGATCGACCTCCGCTACATGCCTGAATCGTGAGTCGCGGGTCTGCTTGTTGCACCATCTCCTCCGTACGTGTTATCGGCACAAGGTGCGGCGGACTCAACCTTTGCGTCGACAATTGCGCCGAACACCGACCACGTCGAAACGTGCGGCGTCCGCTTCCCACGCCGGTAGTCGGACGCGGATGCCTTCGAGCAACTGGCCGCTTTGGCGCGGTTCGACTTGCCTGTGCCGCCTGACCGGGGCAACACTCCCGGTCAACACGAGGTGAGACGCGCACGAGCGACGGGAAGGCGAAGCGGAACGGTTCTCAGCAGTGGCCTCAAACGTGCCCGCGCCATGTTGATTCATCACAATCTCCACTTCGTGTTGCTCTCCGTCGCGGTCATCTTCGCCGCCGCAGGGTTGGAGGTCGCCTTCGAGGCACACGCGAGGGGTGCGAATATCCACGGCTTTGCAGACGCTGTGTGGTGGGCCGTGGTCACGGTGACAACTGTGGGCTACGGCGACAAATTCCCAGTCACCGCGGCCGGGCGTGGTGTCGCTCTTGTGCTCATGCTCGTCGCGATAGGGCTCATCGGCGTGCTCACTGCAACGGTGGCGAGCTTCTTCGTCGGGGAGAAGGCCGACGAGGAGCAGGCTGCACTAGACCAGCGGCTCGATCGCATCGAAGCGATGCTGGCCCGGGCTTTGCCTCCACGACCCGACGAGTCGAACGAAGCGACGGCCCTCAGCAACAGCGATTTGGCCCCGCAGAGGACGACCGATGGATGATTGGTAGTTGCCCCCAGCTCGCCGGCCTCGACGAGCATCAGCAGTCGCCGGAGCATGGTTGCCGCCTCGGCCAAGTCATCGGGTTCTAGAGCGGAAGCGCCAGTCCGGGAACCTCCGAAGTCAACGCGCTATCGATCATCCGTCCTCCCTGCATGCCGCGGCCTCAGCGCGATCCCGCCGCATGCCACCGGACCCATGTTCGTTCGCTCAGGGAGCACTACAGGCGGGCGCATCGCCAGCAGGCGCTTGGCGACCTCCGCCGGTGTCGGGAGCGCCGAGAGCGCCTTTGCAAAGCGACTACGATCTATCCGTGAGACGACGCCGCATCGCTTGTATCGGAGTAGCAGTGGTCGCCTTCGCCGCCGTCAGTCTGGTGCTCCCTGCGACAGCGTTCGCCGCTGCCGCCCATTTTCGCTACTCGCATGGCGAGCCCCTGAACGATCTTCGCGTGACGCCAGGCGTGACGTTTCATGTCGGGGTTGCGACGATCTGCCGGTCCGGTTATGCGACCAGTGTGCGGGACGTTCCCGAGTCTGAGAAGAACCAGGTTTATGCTGAATATGGCATCACCCATCACACGACAGACCAATACGAAGTCGACCACTTGATCTCTCTCGAACTCGGTGGCAGCAACGCGATCGGCAATCTATGGCCCGAGCTGAATGACCACCCAAAGGGATATTTGAACAGCAAGGACATTCTCGAGAACCGCTTGCACGACCTCGTGTGTGACGGAAAGGTCGGACTCGCGAGCGCGCAGAAGGCCATCGCCACCGACTGGGTGTCCGCGTATCACCAGTATCTCGGCGCATGGCCCAAAGCAATTCCGGCACCGCCGACGACGACTACGACTGTTGCGACGACGCCTCCGTCCGGCGCTGTGACGATCACCTCACTAATCGGCTCGATTGCCCCCGGCGGGCATGAATCGCTCACCGTGCATTCGAGCAAGTCGCGCGATTCCTGCACGCTCGCGGTAACGCTACCGAGCGGTCGACTGAGCACCGCACGCGGTCTTGGCACGACAACTGCCAGTGCGAGCGGGGTCGCTACCTGGACGTGGCTGATCGGTCCAACCACTGGCGCGGGGACCGCTCGGGTATCGGTCAGTTGCAGCGCCGGAACGGCCGCGGGCAGTTTCACGATCACCTGACGATCGATGAGCTGGACGAACGCCTGACCGTCTACCACGACAACGACGGGTGGCGGAGGATCACGCTGCCAAAGCTGAAGACGATCGGGGTACGCGCAGTGGCTCAGGCGACTGGGATGAGTGAGCGGAGGGTCAGGGACATTCTGAAAGGAAGGGCGATGCCACATCCTCGACATCGGGTCGCATTGGAGTGGCTAGCGATGTAGGGACCTGACGTGCCACTTCTGTCGCGACCATTTGCCTCAGGCCTCGAATACGTGCCCGGCAGGTATTCGACGGCATGTAGTAATCTGCCGCACCCACAACGATGGCACCGCCTGAGATGGTCAGGACGTACCGAGGTTGGCGCCGGTACTACCCACCACCGGAAGCGTCAGTCACGAATCCTGAAGGGAACTGCGGGTTGAACTGATCGTCGGTTAGCTCCACGGGCGTACCCACTGAGAGACCGAGGAATCCGTCAGCTCCGATTCCGACGGCTTCATTCTCCGCTCCTTCCGCTATGGCCGTGGCCGCCCCTGTCGCACTCTGTATGTCGGTGAATGGCACTGGCTGACCTCCCGCAAGGTAGTAGAGGCCGAGTTCACCCGCGAGGGAGCTGAACGCTACGTCAGTCCCGCCGCCGGGACCCACAACCAGCAGGTTCGCAGAACCAACTCCCATTCCCGAGTATGTGGGCGAGGCGATCAGGGAGAGGGACTCGTTGGGGAGCGAAAAGGTGAGCGTGTCCCAAACGACGGGCGACGAGCCGGCGAGCTGGTAAAAGAGAAGGACCTGGTCGCCCACTATCTCTGTCCCAAGGATCATCGAAAGAGGCAGCTGGTAAGAGGGACCAGGAGCGCCCGACACGTAAAAGTAGGGGCTGCAGTGACCGGTCGAGGGACTGATCGTACTGTCCTTACCGCTCATGTTGTCCATCTCGTAGGTCACCGTCTGGGTGAGCTGCGCGCAGCTCGCCGTGGCGTAATTCTGTGTGCTGGTACCCCAGCCGTAGACGTTTGAGCCAACGTTCACTGTCGTCTCGGCCGTACTGATCACCGCAAAATTCTGGATCAGGTAGTAGTAGCTGGTTCCTGCCGATTGGACCTGGAGGACAGTATTCAACTGGATCGACAGTCCTTGATTCCCTTGCACGGGAACCCCATTGCTCAACACGCTCGATACCGCCAGCGTTGAGAAGGACGCGTAGCCAAGTATCTCGCTGGTCGACACGGCGACAGGTGCCGCTCCTAGGCACCCCCCTGGTGGCGCGTCGCCAAACGTCGCGAGGCCAGTCGGTTCGTCAGGGGGTCCGCTGCCGGTAATGACGACCCCTCTTGGTGAGCAGCCGAACGATGTCGAGCCGTAGAACACATACGCCAAGCCGGCACCATTGGCATAACCTTGTGCTCCGACCACTGCGGTCGTGCCCGAGATGGCCACTGAGATGCCGAACTGCTCGAGGGTACCGGAGCCCGTCAGCTCGGCCGCCCCTTTCCACGTGGCTCCCGTCTTCGTGAACACGTACGCCTGGCCGACCATGTTGGCGTAGCCGTATGCACCCACGACGACCGTGCTGCCTGAGACGGCCACTGAGCTGCCGAATAACTCGTAGACGCCGCCGGCGCCCTTCAACTCGGCCACCTGTTTCCAGCCAACCGCGGTATTCGTGAACACATACGCCTGGTCCGCAGCACCCACTACGGCGGTAGTTCCCGATATGGCCACGGAGTCACCGAAGATGTCACCGCCGAAGCCTTTCAGCTCGGCGACCTGCTTCCAGTGCGTCGCTGTCTTAGTGAACACGTACGCCCGGCTCTTGCCTTCCGCGTAAGGATCGTCCCCGATTATGGCCGTCGTACCCGCGACGGCCACCGAGGAGCCGAACTGGTTACCCTCGACGGTGTCGGAGCCCTTCAGCTCGGCGACCTGTGTCCAGCCGCTTGCGGCTCTTGCAAACACGTACACGCTGCCGCCACCCTCAGCGTGGGCAAGTGCACCCACCACAATGGTCGTGCCCGAGATTGCCACTGAATAGCCGAAGCCGTCACCCTGGGAACTATCGGAGCCCGTCAGTTCGGCAACCTGCTTCCAGCCTGTCGTCGTCTCGGTGAACACGTACGCCCCACCAGACCTGGCATGGTCCGGCGCGCCTACGACGGCGGTGGTGCCCGAGATTGCCACTGAATAGCCGAACTCGTCACCGGCGACGGTGTCCGAGCCTTTCAGCGTGACCACCTGCTTCCAGCCAGTGGTCGTCTCCGTGAACACGTACGCCTGGCCCGCCTTACTGGCGTGTCGGAATGCGCCCACGACGGCAGTTGTACCCGAAACCGCCACCGACGAGCCGAAAAAGTCGCTGGCGACTGTGTTGGATCCCTTCGGCTCGGCTGACTGCGTTGCAATCGCCGGTGTCTCTCGCGGAGTCGCGGCGACTGCCGAACTAGTGCTCGCCAGAAGTGGCAGGGAAACAGCTCCCATCATGAGGAGCGCAGACAGGCTGACCATGCGGAATTCGCGCACGTGACCCCCCAATTGTCATAAAGCTTCAAAGTGCCTCAAGAACTGATTGTATGACCGTAGGCCCGTTGGTAGGGGGGCGAACAGATCTTCTGGGAAGTCTTGACCCGAAACGAGATCCTTCATCAACTGACTCGAGTCAGCCCTTGGGCGGACGTGTCAGGCCGCCCTATCACCTATCCCCACATCACGGGACGAGCGCTGAGGGACTCGAACACCGAACCTCCCGAGAGAGGGTCTCGCGGGGGATCCCTTTGTAGCTGATCACCGCCTGGAGCGATCGGATGTGCCAGGAACGTGGCGCTGTCCACCAGACCAAGATCACCGGGTCCGTGACGACAGTTCGAGAGAACCGACGACCTTGAGAGGCAACCCCGGGGTTCTCAGCGAGCCCCCCATGGCCCAACGGACTAGACCGCACGATCTTCTACGCACGCCCGGGTCTCAATAGCCTGGACGCCCCAGTGCGTACTTAGTAGGAGCGGTCATCCCGACCGCTTCCGAAAGGAGGCGCAATGGCATTCAGGGAGCCGTTGTCCAAGCAGGAGTGGACCGAACGGACCGCTGCGAAGGTGGCGCTGGCCCAAGAGACCTTGGCAGCCGAGGTAACAGCTCTCCAGTCCGGAGAGGACTGGCGGCGTTACTTGGCCTTCCAGGCCAGGCTGCACACCTACAGCCCGAACAACGTCATGTTGATCGCCGCACAGCACGCCTTCGCGTACGGCGAGGGACGGGTCGGTGCTCCCGAACCGACCTACGTCGCCGGGTTCAACACCTGGCGGGCGCTGGGGCGCTCGGTCGACAAGGGCCAGCACGGATACGCGGTGCTCGCGCCCTGCAGATACGAGCGCCAGATCGCCGTTGATCCCGACGGCAATGCCCGTCAGCTCTCTGTCGGTGAAGCCCTTGCGGAGGGCGAGACGATCGAGCGCCATAACGTTCTCGGCGGCTTTCGCATCGAGCACGTCTTCGATGTGTCGCAGACCTCCGGCGCGGAGGTCCCAGAGCCCGTGCGCCCGAAGCTCCTCGAAGGTCAGGCTCCTCAGGGCCTTGGGTCCTCCGTGCTGGCGATGATCGAGGAGGCCGGTTACCGGGTCGACACCGTGGCGAGCGCCGCGGCGATCGGAGGGGCGAACGGGCAGACGGACTGGGGGCAGAGGATCGTGCTCGTCCGCTCTGACATGGACGAGGCCGCGATGGTGAAGACACTGATCCACGAGGCAGCCCACGTTCTCTTGCACACGGACCCTCCGGGCATGTACCTCCCGCGGCCGTTGAAGGAGGTGGAGGCCGAGTCCGTCGCCTACGTCGTCGCGTCGGCACACGGGATGGCGACCGGCGACTACAGCTTCCCTTACGTGGCTTCCTGGGCCGGCGAGGCCGGCGCCAAGGCCGTACAGGCGACCCAGCTCCGCGTCGCGAAGACCTCCCGCCAGATCATCGAGTCGAGCTCAGCTCCGCACACTGGCGGCGGCAGGGTACCGGGAGTGGATGCGGCGATCGCAGCCTCCCAGGCGAGGCGGGCCGAGCTCGAAGCCCGGCTGGTCGCCACGCCCGAAGCCGAGCCGGCCGTGGTGGTGGCGTGATGCCCGGCTACCCGCAGGCTCCGACAGAAACCCCGCCAAGCCTCACGCTCGTCGCGTTCCCCGACCCTGTCGTGGAGCGCTTCGGGCACCGTCCGGGGAGCCCGTACGTGGAGTTCGTCTGGCTCGGCATCCTCGGGCCCTCGACCACGTTCGCCTGGCAGCGTCTCGCCCGCCAGGCAGCCGCGATGCCCTCCAGCAAGATCGACATAACCGACCTGTCGGTGAGTCTCGGCCTGGGCGAGAGCCTCGCCCGCAACGGCGTCGTGTCGCGCACGCTTGCCCGGCTCGTGGCATTCGATGCCGCGCGTCGACAAGGTGACACGCTCGCGGTTCGCCTCGCGTTGCCCGACCTACCGGAGCGCCGCCTTACCCGTTTGTCCTATTCGGCGCGCTTGGCACACGAACGCTTCGCCCACGGCACGCGCAGCGTCATGCTGGCCGGCGCTCCGCTCGAGCCGGCGATGACGGTCGGACTGTGACCTACGAAAAACGGCCCGCTGAGCGGCGAGCTCTGCGGCTGCGGCCGCGCGGCTCTGCAGACGGGAACAGGGATGAGGTCGCGCATTCTGCGACGATCCGGTCGGGCATCGTGATGGTTTGGCCTGTCCCCGCTGAGCGTTTGGTCCGATGACGCCGGGTCCTTCACCGGAGATGGCGTGATGGATCGCCAACCCCACGGTTACGAGGACATGGCCTTTGGCCTGTTGGTTGGAGTCGCCGCTGTCGCCGGTGTGTTCTGGGCCGGGGGAGCGGCCTCGGCGTGGGCATCCGGCCACCGGTTACCGCACGGAGAGCCGCTTGCAGGGCTCGCCGCACTGGCGCATTTGAGCGACCCGTCTAAAGCGTGGCACTCGCCTGTCGGTCCACCGGAGATCTACTGGGCCTGCACGGCGGCGGCGCTCGCCGTCGCGGGCTTCGTCGCCTTTGCCGGGTGGCGGCTCTGGCGCTTCGACGTCGGTGCCAACAAGACGACCTCTCCGGTGCGGGCAGAAGGGCTCGCACTGCGCAGTGAGGTGCGCCGCGCTGCGGGGGCTCGAGCTCTGGTCGCCCGGTCCAAGACGCTCCGACCGTCCCTGCAACGCCCGCGTCCTGCCGACGTCGGGTACCGCCTCGGGACGAGCCGCGGTGTCGGGTGCTGGGCATCGGTGGAGGACTCGATGTTGCTGTTGGGCCCGCCACGGTCCGGCAAGGGCCACAGTGTCGTGATCCCGATGATCCTCGACGCGCCCGGAGCCGTCGTCACGACCTCGACCCGCCCTGACAACCTGGCGATCACCCTCGCGGCACGGGCGTCGCACGGCCCGGTCGCAGTCTTCGATCCGCAACGTCTTGCCCAGCGCGCAACGTCGCTCCCGGCTCTGCGGTGGTCGCTCGTGCGGGGCTGCGAGAGCCCGCAGACGGCGATCATCCGGGCCGAGGCGCTCGTGAGCGAGACCAGTCGAAGCGGCGTCGAGAGCGGTACATTCTGGCGCCAACAGGCACTCACGGCGACCCGGTGCATGCTGCACGCCGCAGCACTCGCTGCCCGCTCGCCCTCCGACCTCTACCGCTGGTCGCACTCAGCCCCCGGAGCCAAAGAGGCGGTGACGATCCTCACCTTGCACCCCTTAAGCGACACCGGGCTGGGAGCGAGCACTCGATGCGATCATCGCCTCGGACCAGCGCACGCGGGACTCGACCTGGGCGATGGTCGCGAACACCTTCGCCCCACTCGCCGATCCCACAGTGCTCGCGGCGGTGAGCCCGGAACACGGAAGGGAGTTCGACCCGGTCGCGTTCTTGGCGATGCGAGGAACTCTGTTCCTGCTTGGTACCGCGAGTGGAGCTTCGGCCACAGCCACCTTGGTCGCCGCGCTGATCGAAGACGTGATCGACGCAGCTCGACGACTCGCGGCGGGCTCTCCCGGCCAACGACTCGATCCCCCGGTCGCGCTCGTGCTCGACGAGGCGGCCAACTATCCGCTTCCGTCTCTGCCGTCGCTCGTGAGCGATGGCGGCGGGTCGGGCATCACGACTCTCGCGGTGCTCCAGTCGCTCTCCCAGGCGCGCGACCGCTGGGGACGCGAGGCCGCTGGTGCAATCTGGGACTCGGCAATCGTCAAGATCGTGCTCGGCGGCTCGGCCAACGCAGACGACCTGGCCGACCTCTCCCGCCTGATCGGGGAGAAGGAGGTCAAAGAGTGGTCCCAGACCGTGCTCGCCGGTACAGGTGGGCGTTCCGTTTCGTCTTCGACACGCCGGCGTCCGATCCTGGAGCCGTCGGAGATCCGCCGGCTGCCGATCGGTCACGGGCTGCTGCTCCTGCGCTCGGCAAGGCCGATCATGATGAAGCTCCAACCCTGGACTGCCCGGAACGACGCCGGCGATCTGGTGGCGGCAAGGCGGCGTTTCGAGGGCCCGGCGGTAAGAGGTGCGTGAACCCCGCCCGGGCCTTTCGTGGTCCCGTTCCCGTGTCGTTCGGCGCCGCCGGTACGGGACTTGGATGGCAAGCCGGGCATGGTTGGACTTCCGAGCACGCTGGCGTGACACCTTCGTTGCCGTCTTCGGGGTCGAACCCACCTGTGCCGCCTGCGGAGGATGCTGGACGCTTCGCAACGGTGACCTCCACCACCGCAACTACGACCGGCTCGGCCATGAGCGCTTCGACGACCTGATTCCGCTGTGTCGTGGGTGCCACGAACAACTGCACCGCATCTTGGAGTCCACTCCGGCTTGGCGACGCATGGGCCGCGCCCAGGCGAACGATGTGATCATCAGCCGTCTCCACGCGACGGCAAGCAAAGAGGGGGCTAGATGAGCGGGTTCGGGAACAACCACGACGACCCAAGACCCAACAACCCGCTCGCAGAGCTCATGTTCGGCGCCTACGACGACCATGATCTCGACGAGATAGCCGACGCGACGCACTGGCCCGAGGTTCTTGCAGTTGAGGGTGCCGCGCAATGGGAAGAGCTTCGAGCTTGGGTCGAACAGCTACAAGAGCGGTTCTCTCACCTTGATCAACACGTCGTCCCGCGCTGCTGGTGGCGGCACAACGAGCACGTCGAGGCCCTGTCCGCGTTGCGTGACCACGAGCGCTCCAGCTTCGCCGCGACCGCACCGGCGACAGCTCCCGTCGACTGGTTCCGTGCGCTTCGCGATGTCACCGCGTTACTTCGGTCCTGGACCGGGGATCTCTCCTGCGGGGCCGCCCACCAGAACTCACCGACCCGCGCGAGCCCGCCAGCCGTATCGGAATGGGAGCGCTTCGTGCAGGCCGACGTCGAGCGTCGGCAGAAACGCGAGATCGATCGCTCGAGCGCGGCGACTAGTGATCAGGCGTGAGCGCAGGAGCTTGCTCGTACCGCGGACTCTCCGGTTGGTGAGCCTCGGCATCATCAGAGTATCGACGGAATCGATGGCGGACGCGCACGACTCGTCCTCAAGTGTGGCTAGACAAACTCATCGGTCAACACACCGTGGATCCACGATCTCACGCAGGTTGGCGAGCATGTGCAGACTGGTCTGGTCTGGCCCGGTCTCCGCAGCGGGCGACGGTCGAGCCTCCAATCCGGCGGTGAGCGACCTTCCCCTGCCCAGGAATCTGCCGGAACTCCAGTAGCGCGCCGGGCGGGAGGAACGACTCCCCGAGATCAACTAGCCCTAGGCCGTGACGATGGAATCGACGCTCCAATTGGCAACTTCCGTTTGCTTTTTGCCGCTCAGCATCACTTGCCTGGTCACCCGGCCGGTTATTTGTCCGCTTTTTGCCCAGTTGACAGAGATGTTGTGGTTAAAGACACCACGTCCACCCAGTGCGGGCAAACTGACGGTCAACTTCCCGGACCATGGCTTGCCTATCGTGGGCCGGCTGATTTGCCAGATTACTGGTACGTTACCATACTTGTTGTTCCCGAATGTGCCATGAGCGGTGATCGACAGCAAGTTGTTGTCGAGCAGTCTCTCGGTGATACGCTTCGGAGCAAACCTACCGGTCAATACGGTCGACACAGCTGTACTGCTGATTGCTACTGTGGCCATTGGCGACAGAGCGCTAGTGACGGTCAGCGGGCAGCCGCTCACTTTTACATGGGCGAACTGACCCATCTCAACTTGACCGAAGCCCATGTAAAACGATGACCAAAAAATGGTTATCGGTCCCGCCGGAACCGGGAGGTTCTTGCCGCCGTTGTTAATCAACCGAGTTGGATCGATGATGGATGAGTATTCTCCATCATTTCCCCATCCGTAGAACGTTCCCTCGTTGCCAAACTTCGTCCCGGGCACCTTCGTGCTAAACGTAAAAACTAGGTAGTCCGGTTGGTGGACCGTGTTGGTGGCTATTACTGCCTCCACGGTATTGCGAGTCGGCCGGCAAACCGAAACGACCTTGGCGAATGCGGCGGGCACATTTGAGGAGGCGATGCTGGCCGTGTTACCACTGAGCACAACAACGCTGATGGCCATGACTGCCACTATGGCAAACCGATGCAAACGTCTGTACATGTTCTGCTCCTATTCACTGGATCGGCCGGGAGACGGCCTCTATCGCCGCCATTAGGGAATCAATAAGGCGCCTTCCCGTTTCCGTAACCTCTTGCACCACCGAAGGGGAATACCTGGCCAGCAGCGTCCAGGATCCAGTACCCGTTGACTCCGTCCGCAACGATGCCAACTACCGGTCCGGCAAGCCGGCGACCGACTAGGTCGCCTTCGCATTTCTCTTTGAAACAGAACACACGACCCGTTGAAGAAACCAGCCGGTAGCCGCTGCCATCAGGTGCCGCTTCTATCCCGACTATAGGCTTACTAAGTTTCTTCCCTTCTAAAGAACCGTCATCTGGTGCATTAAAAGCAGCCACGTCACCATTCGCGCTGGCCAACCAATAGCCACCAGTTTTTTGATCCACTGACATGCCAACTACCCCCCCATTAACCATTCCTTCCTGTACCTCACCATAATTTTTTGAATCGCCGAAACCTGCTATATTCCCCTCTTGGTACACTAAATAATAACCTTTTTTATCTGGAGTAGTAGCCATACCTGTTACTCCTTCTTGTTGTCCCGGCAAAAAAGTTCCATATGTTTTGGCATTACCAAATTTATAAATAACGCCTTCGGAGGTTTCAACCCAGTATCCTTTAAGGTTAGCTGCAGCTGCTATAGCTACAACACTCTCCCCTAATTTAATGCTGTTTCTTCCGCCGGCTCTTTTATTAGGATTAAGCTGCTCAGCATCACCCTCAAACAAAGCATCACCAAAGTTTTCTACTACACCATTATTTTCCACGAGCCAATAACCTTTACCGTCGGGAGTCGGAGCCATCCCGACAAATGAAGGTTCCGGGCAGTTATCGGCGTTAACCTGAACGTAAACTATAGGACCGGTACCGCCCCCTTCTTCAGTACCGTCGCTGATTGGGGGAATATTGACAGTCTGACCGGACCGATATCTCACGACTACGCTGGTCTTTTGACAGCCTCTTTCTGTGAACCATGAAACTTGGACGCCACCAGGAGCTACATTGATTTGAATCATGCCGTCATCTTGAAAATAGGGTGAATTGGGGTACTGGTACACGAGCGTGTCCTTCAGGCCCGTAACATGATGTCTAGTGGTTGATGCTACGTTGCCGATTGCCTGCGGCTGAGCATCGACCATTGCGGAGAAAGCGACTTGCGTGGCGGCAAACGCCGTCGCCGCGAAAGCGAGGGCGGTTACTCTCCACCATGGAAAAGCCCTGGTTGTCTGGTCTGTCCTCTTCACAGGGTTGCGTGATGATTGTGCTGGCATCGTTGAGTCCTCTCCGATATTCGCAGGGATGCATCCGCGAAGCGCCCGTCTCACAAAGAGTAGTTGAGGCTGTCGGGGCCAAGTTCTGTCGACCCAGGAGGGTGTTTCGACGGCGGCGGGCATCACCCGGCCCGTGGTGGCGGTCTGGCACGCTGCGACGCCTCAGGTCTTCGAGTACGGCGGTCAGCCCGCGAGCTCGCTGACGTTGAGACCGGGTCGGTCACCAGCGGCCACCGGCGTTTCGATTGTGCGGGTGGGAGACGGGCTTCAGTTCGTTGAGTTGTGGGTCTAGCTCGGGCTCGGCGACGACTGGATCGACCAAGTGCTTCCGTTCCACGTTTCGGCGAGGCTTAAGGCCACGCCCGACTTGTTGGTGTAGGTACCCACCGCCAGGCATCCCTTCGAAGAGGTGCAGGCGACGCCGTAGAGATAGCTGTAGATCGCGGTGCTCGGACTCGGCATCGACCAAATCGACCATGTGCTCCCGTTCCAACTCTCAGCGAGCGTCGGGTCCGGTCCGGACGCCTTGACGTAGAAGCCGACGGCCACGCACGCGCTCGAAGAAGCGCAGGAAACGCGGTCTAGCCCGTTCTGGAGGGAGCTACTCGGGTTCGGAATCGTCTGGATCGACCACGTGCTCCCGTTCAATCTCTCGGCGAGGAGCGAGTACTTCGGAGCGACAGCGTTGGGGGTGCTGTCACCTCCTACGGCGAGGCATGCACCCGAGGCCACACACGAGATGCCGGAAAGAGCAATGCTTTGGCCGGTGGCGGGTTTTGGATTCGGCGTCGTCTGGATCGACCACGTGCTTCCGTTCCACTTCTCGGCAAGTGTCAGGGTCGCTCCGGAAGCGAGGGTGTTTGTGCCGACGACGACGCACGCACGTGAGGAGCTACAGGAGACATTCTGGAATGCCCCGCCGTTGCTGAGACCAGGCGTTGATTGGAGCGACCAGGAGCTTCCATTCCATAGCTCGGCGAGGGGCTCGCTCACGTTGGACTTGCTGTGGTAGCTACCCACCGCCAGGCAGGCGCTCGCGGAGGTGCAGGTAACGCCCTGCAGGGCTCCGCCGTTGCTGAGGTTCGGCGTCGACAGTAGCGACCACTGGCTTCCGCTCCAGCTTTCGGCGAGGGGCACGGTCTCGCCTGTCGACTTGTTGAACTGACCCACGGCGACACACGAGCTTGAGGACGTGCAGGCGACACCCTGCAAAACGCTTGCAGCAAAAGGGGGGCTGGGGTCGGTCGGGTTCGGCGTCGGCTGGACCGACCACTGGCTCCCGTTCCACCTTTCGGCGAGGCTCAGCGACTCGAAGGACCCTTGAGCGGTGTTGTAGCTACCTACGGCCGTACACGCGCTCGAAGAGGTGCAGGCGACATCGTTGAGACTTGCGTACTTCTGCGGCGCGTCGACCAGCGACCAACTATGGACGGCGCCGGATCGAAAACATGTGGCCACGACGAAGAGCCCGAGCAGCAACGAGATGATTCCCAGGCACTTCACGATTCTGTTCCGCTTCACCGGACGGCCCCTCTCTCGAGCTCGCCTCCATGATCGCAGCTCTCGTTATGGCAGGCCCAATGCAGCAAGATTGATGAAGCTGAAATCAGCCGGCTCCTGCAGCCATGTTGGAGTTGGTAGCACGTCGAGGAAGCGATGCCGTCACTCGTTGTGCAGTCGTGGAGCTCGAGTGAATCCACGACCATGCACTCCGACTCGACAACCCAGCGTCTGCGCGTAGCGCACCACCCGGAGGTGAACACGGTCTTGGTGGGCTCGCCCTGACACGACCGGCGCGCTGAACCCGACTCGGTCGCCCGTCGCCCTTCGGAGTTCCGCGCTTGCCAGCTCGGGCAACTCGCTTCCTGTCGAGGAGGAACGTCGGCCCGCTGTTGCGAAGCTCCGCTTCGCTCTGTGATTACGGCGGGTGAGCTTTGCACCAGTTGCTTCACCAATGCACCGAGCGAGTCTGCTGCTCGCTCCCACGTCATCGGGGCGGTGGCCCAATCACCTGGTCATGAGTACGATCTAATGGAGTGGGACGAAGCCGTCGCTCGGTATTGAGCTTTGCATCCGTTCCGCGGCGAGGATGATGGGCTTTGCCCTTGGACTGATCGCGAGTCCATTGCTTCTCGTTGGAGCCAGCACACCCGTTCGAACCGCAGCTTCAGCCGCTACGGCGACTGTGCCAGCCATCACATGGCTCGCCGCTGGCGACTCGTACTCATCTGGTCAAGGCCTGAACGACACAACCGAGCCATGTGCTCGGGGTGACTTTAAGCAGGGCTCGTTCGCGTACCCTATCGTCGCCTACGACGACCTACACGTGTCGTTTCCCGAGTTCAAGTACCCGAGCTTCGTCGCCTGCACGGGGGCGACAACCCCCGATCTCATCGCCGACGACGACGCTGCAGGGCAGCCCGAGTGGGTGCCTTCGATGGGCAAATTCGACCTCGTTACGTTCACGTTCGGGGGCAACGACGTCGACTTTGCGAGCATTATCACTCAGTGCGTTTTCGGTTCACTTCACGCGATTGCTCCTCCAGATCCCGGCCACACGTGTCCCTCCGACGCCTACGTTCGGAGGCTGATCGCTACGCGGCTTGGCGCTACATACCAGCGCTTCCTCACGAAGGTCGCGGACACGATCGTCGCGCGCGGCGGCAACATCGTGGTTCTCAGCTACCCCGAGTTCGTCGAGCTGCCAAAATTCTGGCCGTCGGTCCTTCAGCACATTGGCAAATGTCAGGGCATCAGAACGAGTGATGCCACGCAGCTCCGTGGGGACGCCGGAGACCTCAATGCGACGATCGGCCATGACGTTGTCGTCGTGAACAGCCAGCACCCGAACGGTGTTCACCTAACCTTCGTCGATGTGAACACCGGCTCTGATCCGGGCCCTGTCACGATCGCTAGCACCGACCAGAACCTCTTTGAGCCTTCGACAGGCGGGCGTCACGACCTCTGTGGTACCGGGACCTCGTGGATGAACGGCCTTGTGAAGCTCCACCTCACGACGCGTTCCTTCCATCCTTCCGAGCTTGGCAACAAAGCCGAGGGGCGGCTCTTGGCCGAGGTCGTCCCACATCTGACATGGCCGTCACCGACCACCGTCCCGCCTCCGCCGACAGTTTCCAAAGCCTGGACTCCAGCCGAAGAGCCCCTGCCACCCGGCGGAGTGAAGCTCGTTCCCAGCTCTGACCTGCCTTTCGACAACCTGTCATGCGCCGGCGCGGGTTTTTGTGCGGCGATCGGGGTCTACGCCGACAACGACGGCAATGAGCACGGCTTGCTCGAAGTGCTGTCGGATGGCGTGTGGACTGCCACTAAGGCACCCGTACCCGCGAATGGCGGGCCGAGCGGTGATCCTCTCCTGTGGGGAGTGTCGTGTGCCCAAGTCGGTTTCTGTGTAGCGGTCGGGGGCTACACGGGGAGCAACAGGAGGATGAGCGGTTTGATCGAGACGCTCGCGGGCGGCAAGTGGATCGCAACCGAGGCACCATTGCCCGCTAGAGCCAGCTGGAGCAACGGGCTGGCAGCGGTGTCGTGCGTCGGCGACGATTACTGCGTGGCGGGCGGCGGATACTCGACAAGCGACGGCTTCGACGAGGGCCTTCTCGAAACGCTGTCAGGTGATGTATGGACTGCATCTGAAGCACCCCTACCGGCTAACGCCATTGGTGTGCCTGATACATCTTCGATATCAATGGGACTGCAGCTGGTGTCGTGTGGAAGCGCGCGCTCTTGCGCGGCGGTCGGATGGTACAAGACAAGCGACCTGCCCAACGCGATCGTGCTAGAAACGCTGTCCGGTGGCGTGTGGACTGCAACCCAGGCAACCCTGCCTGCGAATATTCGTGCGGTATTCAACTTCGCCATGACTTCAATTTCCTGCAGCCAGGCGGGTTTATGCGTAGCCGTCGGGTTCTACGACCACAGCGATGGCGAAGGAGCGGACGTAATTGAAACACTCTCCGGCGGGATCTGGACCTTCGGTATAGCACCGAAGCCTGCAAACCCCGAACCCGGCGAGCTTCCAGTCCTGTATTCAGTATCGTGCGCGGCGTCTGGCTTCTGTGCCGCCGTCGGGCAGGGCTTTATTGAGACGCTGGCTGGCGGCCTGTGGACCGTCAGCGAGGCTTCCCCACCCTCCAATCCTGATGGCAGTTCAGCTACCGTCTCGGGCTTGCAGTCGGTGTCGTGCGCCAGACCCGGTTCCTGCGTTGCGGTCGGAGAGTACGGCAGCCCGAACCGGCCACTTGGTGGTTTGATCGAGTTGCTGGCGGATGGCAAGTGGACTGCGACCGAGGCATCATTGCCTGCCAATGGGGGCAAGAGGGGGGGGAGCCGCCTAGATGCGGCTTCTTGTGGCGAAGTTGAATCGTGTGTCGCGCTTGGTGATTACTCGGTCGGCGAACGGACCGAAGGTCTTATAGACGCTGGCTAATTGAGTGATCTGTGGAAGCTGTTCGATGGCGCACGACTTCGAGAGCTTCAGCCTTGAACCGGAATGGCAGCATCTAAACCAACAGGGGGCGCTGACCGTCGGGCGCCCTTTCTGATCGAACGCGGAAGAGCTCGTGTGACAGGGTCATCACCGGTGCTGAGTGTCACCGTCGGCGGAACACCCGGCGCTCAGCGAACCTCCTGAACGCCACCTCCATGGCTTGGTCGTATCGCGTAGACGAAGTCGTCGAATCCCTTAACGGGCTCTTCTCAACGAGGCGCGTGAACAACTGACCGCGCTCGGATCGGATCGGAGCACGCTTGTCGACGTCTCGCGGTGCTAGCTGCGAATGTGAAGTTGGCAGAGTGGCTTGTTGATCCTCAAGGAACAGGTCGTGTCGCCTGTCATCGCCTGAACCTCTCGATAGCCTGGACGCGCCAGTGCCTCTTATGTAGAGGCGCGCGCACGGGCCGCCTCCAATGAGAGGAGCCCAGATGTCTACCAAGACCACATCGTTCGATCGGCATCGGATCGACGAGATGGCCGTCGCCCTGTACCGAGCCGCTCACGACGCTGCCGTGGAGCTACCTCGTTCCTATGCCCGACGTGTCGTCGCGACGATGGCGAAAGGCGACGGAGAGCTCGGCGTGTCGCGGCTCGGCAGCGGCGTCGTGCTCCACACGGTTCCGTCAACCAAGGACCGCCTCCCCGTCATCGTTGGCTATGCAGACAGTCGGGGTCAGTGGTACCGGGACGGCAGCAGGCATGTTGAAACCCTCACCGCGGAGGAACCAGTCAAGGCCATCGAGGTGGCGCTGTGAGGCCGTCCCCCATCGAAGCTGCCCGCGCCCGCCACAGACTGGACGACGTGGCGCGGCGAGCCGGCATCAACCTCTATCGCACCTCCGGTTCGGTCATGGTTCGCTGCCCGCTACCCTCCCACGGCCACTTCGATCGCTTGCCCTCTTTGCAGCTGCACCTCGACGACGGCATCTGGCACTGCTTCGGCTGCGGCCGGACGGGCGATGTCGTCGAATGGGTGTGCCAGAGCGAAGGTGTGGGATGGCGTCAGGCGATCCACATCCTCGACGCGGGCGGCGCGCTCACCCGCGCCTGGGCTGCGTCGGAATCGTCGCCCTCCCAGCGGGACCTTTCTCCCGGTCGACGGTCTCCGACAACTTCGGTGCGCCCTGTCGCTACACCGGGCCGGGCCGACTACCCGGATCTGTCCCGAACGCCGGCGACTCGCGTCTTCGATGCTCTGGCCGTCGCCTGGACGTACTACAGCTACGGCCCACTCCATGAGCGCGGCGTGGCTTACCTTGCAGGGCGAGGGATCGATGTGGCCGTGCTCGAGGCTCACGCCGGCCGGGACGAGGTGGGCCACACCCCGGCAAGCCCTCGCGGTCTTGTCACCACAATGCGGATCGAGGGCTTCGCCGACAACGAGCTGGTGGATGCCGGGCTTGCACACCGCGGTGAGGACGGTTGCGTCACCGACTTCTACCGCCAGCGAGTCCTGATCCCGATTCGGGACCAGGAGAGCGGCATCTGCGGCTTGGTCGGGCGCAACGTCGGCGACGAGCGCTGGCCGAAGTACAAGAACCCGCCCCGCACCCACGCGTATGACAAGTCCGTCAACCTCTATCAGCCGCTCCCGGCTCCGACCGCCGAAAGGTGGGGGCAGGTGGTCGTCGTCGAAGGCACCCTCGACGCGCTCGCGATCGCGGTTGCCGCCGTCCGGTCCAGCAGAGCCGGGCAGTTCTGTCCGGTCACCCAGTCCGGCCGGGAACTATCTGTTGAGCAACTAGAGCAGGCGGCCTCCCTAAGCGGCAACCCACTGGTGCTTGCGTTCGATGGCGACGCTGCCGGCCGAGAGTCGGCGCGTCGCCACGCAATGGCAGCGGTCCGCCTAGGCCATGCCGTGTCGATCACCACTCTGCCGGGTGATCATGACCCGGCTTCCTGGCTGGCGGAGAGAGGCGCCAACGGGCTGAGCGCGTGGGTAGTGGCCGATGCTCTCGATCAAGGCCGTCCGTTGCCGAAGCCAGTTCCCGCCGGTGCCTACCTTGCGACTCACGTCGCGGCTGTCCAGACCATCCCTGTCCCAGCGCTCCTGGTGACGGTCGATGGGCCGGCACTGTGACTGTCCAGGAGGAGACCCTCGTGAGTGAGTCCGTGATCATCGACGACCAGCTGCTCGTGACACCCGAAGAGGCCGCCCGCCGGCTGTCGGTCGGGCGAACCACGATCTACGAGCTCATGTCGCGTGGTGAGCTCCACTCGGTCAACATCGGCCGTTGCAGGCGTGTGCCGGTTAGCTCGCTGTCGTCGTTCGTCAACAGGTTGATCGGCGACGTCGCCGCTGAGCAGTCACACTCCGCCGGCTAGCACCGAGCGTCCGCAACAGCCCGGGAGTACCCTGACGGAGCTCCTCACATGCAGCCAAGTACGAAGGCCGAGCGTGTTGAGGAAGTTATCGCCGACGCCTAGACGCTGGCCTTCTGAACGTTGTCGGCCACAAGTTCCACGCGGCCCAGCAGGACTGCAAGGCGGCGATCGCACATGACTCATATCGCCTACCGGAACCCGTCGGGCGGTTGCTTGCTGGCACGATTTTGCGACGTCGCGACGTCGCACGGTGTGGAGTCAAGCACCCCAGGAAGGCGAACCGATGATCAAGACACGACAAACAAAGTCCGGTGTGCGATACGAGGTGCGCTACCGCGACCCGGTTGGGCGCGAACGGTCGAAAAGCTTCACAACGAAGAAGCTGGCTGAGAAGTACGAACGCGAACAACGGACCGAGGTGGGTAAAGGCTCCTGGTTAGATCCTCGCCATGGATCGCAGACATTCGCCGAATTCACGGACAAATGGTTAGTCGAGCGACACGATCTCCGTCCCCGAACGTTGGAGTTGTATCGCTCACTCCTCAGGCGTCACCTCAAGCCGACGTTCGGCGCGCTGACAATGGCGAAGCTGTCGGCGTCGTCGACTGCAGTCCGGTCCTGGAATGCCGAACTGGCTCGTGAGCACCCGGCCACGGCCGCGAAGGCGTACAGGTTGCTTCACCAGCTCTGTTCGACTGCGGTCGCCGACGGTGTCGTCGGTCGCAATCCGTGCACCGTGAAGGGAGCCGGCCAGGAACACTCACCAGAGCGACCCACGGCAACCGTGGCTGAGGTTGCTGCACTCGCCGGCGCCATGCCCGTGGACCTGCGGCTGGTCATCCTGCTCGCTGCCTGGTGCCAACTCCGACGTGGCGAGCTGCTCGGACTAGAGCGGCGAGACTTCGACCTCCTGCACGGCACAGTTGCCATCGAGCGCAGCGTCAACTATGTCGCTGGCGGCCGCCAGGTGGGCCCTCCTAAGACCGAAGCGGGCGTTCGTACTCTCGCGCTGCCGCCACATCTGCTGGGCGATATCGAAGAGCACCTTCGCCAAGTCGGACCCGAAAGCAACGCTCCGATCTTCACCGGACCCCACGGTCGAGCGGTCCGACCTCACACGCTGTGGCGATTCTTCCTGGCTGCTCGCCAGAGCGTCGGACGACCCGACCTCACCATGCACGACCTCCGACACTCTGGGCTCACATGGAGCGCCTCCACGGGTGCCACTCCTGCAGAACTCATGCGTCGCGCTGGTCACAAGTCGTCGGCCGCTGCGATGCGTTACCAGCACGCCACGGCCGATCGTGACGCCGCGCTGGCTGAGGCGCTGTCAGCGATGGCTCGGACGGCTACGGTGACCTCCGTTTCGGAGCGTCCGCGGGATATTCGCGGGATAAGCCTGCCGAACGGGCAACCAGCAGAGGTTGTCTAGGGCGTCTACCAGGACAAATGATGGAGCGGGCGACGAGAATCGAACTCGCGTTCTCAGCTTGGGAAGCTGATGTTCTGCCGCTGAACTACGCCCGCGGAACCTCATCAGATTAGCCGCGCACTTGGCCGTGATCCGAGGCGCACTTCTCCAGCGTCACTTCCCGAAAGCGCCAAAGCCACACGCGGCATCGTTTGCCGCGAGTGACTCCGACGCCTGTGCGGCGCGCCGTTGTCTCGGTTCTCACGCCACTCGGCTCGGTATCGTCACACCATGACTGCACCCATTGGGACCAGATCCGTGCGGACTCCGACGCTCGACGACATCGAGTCGGCCTGGCAGACCGTGCACTCGGTCTTGGAGCCCACGCCGCTCGTGTCGAGCCCGATCGCCCCCGATGGCTTTCTCAAGCTCGAGACCTTCCAGCCCACCGGTGCGTTCAAGGTGCGTGGTGCGCTCTCCGGGGTCTCTGCCTTGCCGGAAGGCCGGCGGGCGGTGACCGCTAGCGCAGGCAACCATGGCCTCGGCGTCGCGTGGGCATCGGCACACCTCGGTCGTCAGGCGACCGTCGTCGTGCCCGAGCGCTCCTCGGCCGCGAAAGTCGCTGCCCTCCGCACCTACCCGGTCGAGCTCGTCGAGCACGGCGCCGACTATGAGGCAGCTGAGAAGTACGCGCTGGAGCTCGCAGCCACGGAGAGGGCCTCGTTCATCTCTGCGTACAACGACCCGACTGTCATCGCCGGACAGGCGACAATCG
>CAWECD010000004.1:0-64371 GCA_963807575.1 uncultured Acidimicrobiaceae bacterium | reverse complement strand
GAAAGCGTGACGTGCGCCCTTTGCGGACTCGAGAAGCCGCTGAAGAACTCGCACATCATCCCGGAACTCGTCTACAAACCGCACTACGACAATAAGCACCGCACTCTTCTCTTCGACAGCCCCGAATCACTTTCCGTGATTCTGCAGAAGGGGCTGCGGGAGCATCTCCTCTGCGGACGGTGCGAAGGCCACCTCGCGCACTTCGAACGATACTTTGATCGCTACTGGTACAAGCGGAATCCACTACCCGACGTAGTCGAGACCCCAAGCCGGTCACTCTCACTGGCATCGACTATGCCTGCTTCAAGCTCTTCATGCTGTCGATTGTGTGGCGAGCGTCGCTTCCACTACTTCCACAGCTCACGAATGCGACCTTGGGGCCTCATCGAGAGCGAATGCCAAGATAATCTCGCAGCCGACCCAGGGCCGTTCGACAAGTACCCAGTTGTCGGCGTTGTTCTCGTTGATCGGACAGACGCGGATTGCAGTATGATTGCGGGTCATCGACGGCCCCCGCAAAGAACGTCTGGCAGCTCTCGGTGGGTTTGGAGAATGGTCTTCGGAGGCGCGCCATGGGCCATCTTCACCTCGAATCTCAAGCCGTTCACTACGGGCATTGACAGTCGGTTCTTGACGGAGACCGGGTGCCTAACGATGGAAGTTGGACTGTTCGACGAGTTTGCCGTAGGAGTGGAGTGTCGCGCGTTATTCGCGAATCGCTGCTTCTCAAGCCACGGTAGCGGATTTTGCCGCGAGTCGTCGATCATACTGAGCGCGCGCGTGGCGAGCTGAGGGCTCGGTCCGGTGGAAATGCCCGACACGCACCTCCGCGCCTGCTGCGGGTCTACCTCGAGACGCTCGCAGCTGAGCGAGGACGTGTCCCGTATGCGGCAAGGCGTCGGCGAGTCGGCGGGCAACATGCTGGAGGACGACGTCCGGAAGCGGGCAGAGACAACCCGTTCGACGAGACTCCGGCAAAGGCGACTGCTCATCGCAGGGGTGCTGGGGCGGAGCGTGCAGGATGCGTGAGAGCGAGGAAGCCGTGAAGGATCGAGACGCCAATCGATCTGGCCGAAGACGACTTCGCGGCGCCGACGGTACCTCGCGCCGTGGAACTTCGCGTGGCCAGGAGATGACGACCGCACCTCCATGACCCGCCTCCGTCCGACCTGGTCGCGAGTCGGCGTGGGACGGCGTATGGTCCTTCCGACCGACGTGGCGCTCAGATCGTCGAGCTATTGCGGCTGAGGTCATCACCCGGCTCTACGAGCTGCACCTGGCCAATACTCGAGCCGGAATCGGTACGGCTACTTACGTGGAGGAAGCGGCGCTCTTCGGCGCGCGAATCGCCGCCCTGGTCTTCAATGCGCTCCACGGTTGGTATAGGCAGGCCCCTCGGATGCCTTCGAAACACACCTGAAACGCTCACTGTCGCGTCAGCGCTTTGAGCCCGGAGCAAAGAAAAAGGAGGCAGCTTCCGTGAAGTGGCGGGGTGGCGGCAACCGAAATGTCGCTGGCATCCGGAAGGCTGGGCTGGCTGGAGCGACAGCGCGGTGGGTCGGCAGATTGACGCGGAGGCCGCACCGCGCTGGAATCTGGCAGAGCAGCCCAAACAGGCGTGGATGAAAAACAATCGCGCGGCTATGCACCTACGCGCACAGCCGCGCTGGGCATACCAACGTCGACTTCTGGCAGAGCAACGGCCCTGTATATGTACCTGACGCCCTCACGGTGGTAGAGGCTGAGTTCCAGAGACGTTGGCGCTCTGCTATCTGCTGCTAGACTCAGTGGCCCGGCTACGCGCCCGGTTCGGGTGAGCCTGCCCTCCTTGCTACCCCCGGAGACGAGTCGACGGTTACCACCCGTGCTTTGCAGGTGGCTATTAGTGCATCAACCGTAGCTCGTCGGCACATCTCCGTTCTTCGTGCCACGGGATGCTGCAATAATGCCACAGGGATGATGATGGAGGACGCGTTCGATCGACTCACACGCCGCCCCTCTGGTGGGCGCGTTCGGGTTCTCCGCTGTGCTCATGTACGTCTATGCGGCGTATCTGCCGACCGCGTTGTATCCGCTCGTCCCGATTGCTTACTCGTTCTTTTGTCCATGCCTACGAAGGGCGCACCTGTTGAGAGCTCGGGGATCACCTGCTCGGTGCACGGCAGTTTGGCGTCGTTCTGGCGGTAGCCATGCTTTGTGTTGCGGTGCCAGCACTTGCGGTCGTCCCCCTTGGCTACGGGGGCACGTCGCTGTTCTTGTCGGTAGCGGTGCCGCTGTAGAAGCGCTGGTTTCGGGCCTCCTGGTCGCGTTCGCCGAGGAGACGCTTTGCGCGGCATCCTCTTGCGGTACGTGGAACTCAGGCTCGGCAGCGTCTGGGCCTTGGTGATCTCATCGACTGTCTTCGGTCTACTTCACGTCTTCAAGGCTCGCGCTGGACCTGATCCAGGAGTGAGTCCCGATCACCATCGGCGGGTTCGGCGACTCGGAGCGGCCTACCTGCTGACCCGTCACCTTTGGTTGTCGATGGGGCTTCATGCCGGGACCTTCCTTGCCATCGATCTCTTCTCTCGCCTTACCCCAACGACCAACGGCGGCTGGGGCGTTTACGACCTGACGCTCGTGCTGATCCTCACCGAGGCGGTTGTCCTCGTCGTGCTCACAGCGCGGTCGGGCTCGTTCGTCAACCGCGAGCAGGCCTCGAAATTTCAGACCGACGACTCGGCCGCACCCAGCTCGGTAACTACCACGGCAGGTCCGATTTCGCCAACTGCGTCGCCGACCTGCACCGACACGCGGGGGCGACGCCAGGGGAAGCGGCAGCCCCTATAGCGCGGTCCCCGACGAGCGGCCCCGGCCCTGGCCGAGCACCGCGAAGCCGGCGGTGAACAGCCGCGACCTGCCATCACCTTCGACCCGGTTTCGCCGCGCCCTATCTCCTACACCCGCCGACAGGTCTGACCGTCGCGAACGGCGTCCTATGCCATGTCCGCCCCGTTCCCAGTTTGGCGACCACGACCGTTGGACCTCTCGCTGCTCGACGCCGGTTGGCTTGCTTGCCGCCGCCGACAGAGTGATGTGTGACTGCACCATCGGCGACGCAGGAGAAGCCATGCAGGGTCACATCCGCAGGCGCGACGCAGGATCATGGGAGTACACGATCGACGTGGGCCGCGCGGCAGCTCAACGCTGCCAGAGATGCGGCAGGAGGTTCTGGGTCGAGCGCCGTCCGAAGGATAGATGTCCCGGCTGCGGCGGCGAGCTCACCCTGGCAGACGAGCGTCGGCGCGAGACCAGGGGCGGATATGCCACGAGACGCGAGGCCCAGGCGGCGATGAGCAAGGTAGCGGTCGCAGTCGAAGAGCAGACCCATGTCGCGGCCTCGCGTCTGACGCTGCGCGAGTACCTGATGCGCGAGTGGCTGCCGGCGATCGAGCACACGATCCGGCCGACCACCTACCGCTCCTACGTGGCCCACGTCGAGTGCCACATCCTGCCCGCTCTGGGCTCCGTGCAACTGCAGAAGCTCGGCCCGGCGCAGATCAACGCCCTCTATGCCAAGCTCACGGCAGTTGGCAAGCGCAACGGCAGGGTCTCACGGCGCTCTCGGTGCGCCACGTCCACGCCGTGCTTCACCGTTCACTCAAGGACGCCGTGCGCTGGGGCTGTTTGGCGCGCAACCCGGCCGACCTCGCCGACCCGCCCGGGTGGCAGCACACGGTCACGAGCTACGGACGTGGAGCGCCGAGCAGCTTGCCGCGTTCCTCCATTCCCGGCGTGACGATCGTCTCTACGCGCTCTGGCACCCGCTGGCCATGACCGGCCTGAGACGCGGCGAGGCGCTGGGGTTGCGTTGGCAGGACTCGACCTTGAGGCGGGTCGACTTGCGTGCGGCGCTCCCTGGTCCCCGAAGGCAACCGGGTCGCCGTGCACGAGCCCAAGACCGCCCGCGGCCGGCGCGTCGTCGCCTGGATCCCGCAGACCGTCGCAGTGCTCCAAGCTCAGGCCGCCCGCCAGCTCGCCGAGCAGGGCGAGTCCGAGAGCTGGGACGAGACAGGACTGGTCTTCACCAACCAGGACGGCCAGGCGCTCCACCCCTGGCTCACAGCCGCTGCTTTCGGGCCGCCGTCAAGGAGGCGATGCTGCCCGACATCCGCCTGCACGACCTGCGCCACACCCACGCCACCTTCGCCCTGCAGGCCGGCATTCACCCCAAGGTCGTCAGCGAGCGCCTCGGCCATGCCACCGTCTCGATCACACTGGACACCTACTCGCACGCCATCCCGGCGATGCAGGAGGAGGCGGCGCAGCTCATCGCCGAGCTGGTGCACCTTGACGCGCAAGACGGGGACACCGCACGTGCATGCCGTAGGGTGGCGAGCGACACAGCGCCGGTCACCGGCGTCGGAAGTGGACGCCGCTTGTCTCGACGTGGACATGTCTCGCGGAACTCATTGGTGTGGCTAGTTGTGACGATCCGACTCGCAGTTACCTAGAGCAGAGCGCATGCTCCGACTTAAGCCGAGTACGTGATCAATCCTTGGTGCACCATCGGCGATCATCGTCCCTTTGTCCTCGAGGATGACCGCCCATTCACCAAGGCCTTCAACGCGACGCTTCCAGAAGGCGACCCTCATCAGATCATCCTCGATCTGCCTCCGTCACCCATCGACGGTTCTCGCAGCTCGACGCCAGCTCGACGACGAAAATCCTCAAGTCCCGGAAGCGGTGCGTCCCATTTCGCCGTCCGGTGACCAGTAGGCGGTGGTCTCCGGAGCGTCCGAAGCGATCACCTCTGGGTGCCTCTGCATCTGAAGTCTCGAAAGATTTCCGAGCGGTCCTTGAATCGCAAGCACGCCATCGTAGAGTTGGCGAGCCACGCGCCCCGCTCGACTCGATGCAAGGAGGGCGGGGTTGGTCGATCGGATTTCGTCGCCGGAGCCCTTCTTGACGAACCGGCTGGCACGCCCGGTTTCATCACCCACTTCCACAAATTTTCCTGGATTATAGAAGAGAGGAGCAAGCCTCTCTTTCGAGCCATCGACACGCCAGGCGTAGACGAACCATCCGCTAGGAGCTCGCCGACCATACATCTCCTTGTGTCGCGCTCATCGTCCCTAAGCCCTCAAGGTGCCAAAGATTGATGGCCCGATGTCCTCGTAGTTGGCCTCCCGGTGATCGAATGTTCTGGCGTCAGTCAATCGTGCCCGCGGGTACTACCCATTGGCTGGGTTGGCCGGTGACTTCGGAGATGAGATTGAAGTCGGCGTCGTAGTGGAGAACAGAGATGGACAGTTCCTCGGCCGCGGCCGCGACGAGCAGGTCTGGGATCTTGCGGCCTCGTTGGCTGCGCTCGGCCAAGAGTCGCTGGACCTGGAGCGCTCGGCCGACATGAGCTGCCGTGGTTGGAACCGGAGCGAAGGCGTCCAGCGCCAGTTGCAGTTCGTCCCACTCCACGGCGTTGCGAGCGGAGTAGCCGACTTCAAGGTCGCAGATGGTCGCCCTTGCAAGCTCTCCTCGATCTGCAAGCGACTCGACCACCCGTCGGACCTCGTAGCGGCCGAGGCGTTTCAGGACGCTGGTATCGACCAAGAAGCTCAGCGCCACGCTTCGGCTCGGTCCTCGAGGTCAGCCTCGGCCAGGATGTCAAGGGCTGAGGCCACTCGGCGATGCCGACTTGAGGTAGCTCGCTCGAGAGCCTTGTTGACCGTGTCTTTGATCGTTGTCGTCCCCAGTTCCGCCTGTGCTGCGCTGAGTGCCTCTTCATCCAGATCGACTAGGTGCTTTGCCACCCTTTCAGTATATACGATGTAGGCGTCGTATATACGAGATCGTGGCTCGGCGTTCTGGTCCCCCAGGATCGCCAGAGCGGGGCCTTCGTGATCACAAAATGATCACAAACGCGCCGGGATCGACCGGGACGGACCCTCCCAAAGCGGTATGGCCAGCTGCGGAAACAGCCACTGAGCAGCCACAACGTCATTTGGAGGGATAAGCCAGGATGGGCTTGGTCGGAGTTCAAGTCCCGCTCCGGGCACTCGTTTCTCCCTGATCAGCGAGACGCTGTTGGCCGTCCAGGCTCCCTGCGAGGTGGGCAGTCTGGACAGGAGCGTTGCCTCACGAATGGATTCTCAGGCCAACAACCAGGCTGCTCACGGCTTTGCGAAATCGCATGACGCCACCGAAAGGACGGTCTACGAGCCCGGAATCTTCCAGGGACGCGATCACGAAACCTGCGGCTTGCCTCGTCGTGCCGGGGAACGTGAGTGAATGGAATGGTAACCACGTGCGTGGAGTGGATGTCTTCCGTGTGCAAGACGGCAAGGTTGCCAAAAAGCTGTCGTATGCGAACGGCTGATTGGCAGGAACAGCGCAATAAGCCTACCTGGAGCATGACGTGCCACAACTGCTCGCCGCGATCAATCGTCGCGGCGATGGTCAGGTTGACCAACCCTGCTTCGATGGGGCTGCCGCCGGCCGCAGACCGAGGCTCTCCGCCTCAAGCCTCTCAGCCACACGCACGAGAAACGATCGCATTGTCGACTGGGCGACGTGGTGCAACAGCGCCCGATTGAGCTGCCCTCCGAGCCGGCCTAACGGTGGCTCATAGAAAGCAAAGAGCGAGACACGGCTGCGGTCCGTGTTCAGCGGGAGGAGCTCTACCTCTCCTTCGAGCACGGGAAAGAGCGCGGGCAGTCCGTTCGACTGCCAGGAGATAGGCACGACCACGGCGATCCCGAGGTCACGAACCACACCGTGTCTCACGCGGACTTCCCGCTCGACCCGCCCGCTTGCCCACGACGGTCCGATCCGGAGAAAAAGCGCTTCGCCTTCCCCCTCAGCTTCGCTGGCCAAGGGAGCAAACCACGTCCCGTCATCGACAAAGCGCCGCCGCACCGCTTCGAACGGACACGAAACATCAACCGAGTCCTCAATGAAGAAGCGCATGACCCAGCCCCCCTCTCTCCTGAGCGCAGGATAGTCGGCACCCAGCCCCCCTCTTTCCTGAGCGCACGGTAGCGGAGCGCTGTCGCCGAAAGCACCCAGCGTGGGTGCACGACCGCCGTTGCCTTGCGAGCGAAGCGTCGGACCGTGCACCCGGAACGACCGCACAGCGCGGTCCGGCTTTGGGGAACCGCGCGTCGACGCGAGGTCGCAGCCACGAGCGCGATGCTCTAGGCAAGTGGAGAACGGAAGTGGCGGAGCAGAGCGACCATGACGGAGAGCAGGACAAGAGAGAACCGACTCAGACGAACAGCCGCGATGCAAGGCTTCAAGTTGAGCAAGTCCCGACGCCGCGATCCGCGTTCACCTGACGGCGGCCGATGGTGCCTCATCAACGAGCACGGGAACGCGGTCGTCCTGGAGAACGTCGACCTCGACCAGGTGGAGGCATGGCTGAACCTGCCGTGGGCCGAGAAGCTCAAGTAGACCTGTCGCGGGCGATCGCCGGCCCAGCGTGCAGGCGCCGCATCTTTGAGCCTTGCGATGCCAGCCGAGCATCCGCGCCGGTTCCGATCACGAGCAAGCACTCACAGGTGGTGCTTATGTAGCACCCATGCTCGAGCGATGGACCCACGTGGTCATCCGCTGGCGCATCTTGGTGATCGCGCTCTGGATCGCGGTGATCATCGTGGGAACATTCTCGGCCGCGCGCTTGCCGGCTCTGCTGTCAACCTCGCTCGCCGTCCCGGGAAGCGACTCGGGGCAAGCCGACGCCATCTTGAGCCAGCACTTCGGCGAGAACGTCGAAGGCACCTTCACGGTGGTCTTCCATGTGTCGAACCCGTCCCACGCCACCCTGCGCGCCATGGACCATCGGTTCTCCGCTGCCGCTCGCGCGGTGCCGACCTCACACGTCATGGCATTACAGGAGGTGGCCGGGATCCTCTACGGCAACATCAGCACGGCACTCGACCTGCAACGGGCTGCGACCTACACGGGTGCCTTGCGCCGTGCCTTGAGGGCCTCGGGCCTCCCAAGCGCGTACGTGACCGGAGCCCCCGCACTCCAATACGACATCGAACCTATCCTGACCACTGACCTGCACCGGGGCGAGGTCATCGCTGTCCTGGCTGCGCTGGTGCTATTGACCTTCGTCCTCGGTCCCTCGGTCGCCCTCTTGATCCCACTTGCTCTGGCCGCCGGCACGACGACGGCCGCGCTCGCGATCATTTTCGCCCTGGCACACGAGTTCTTGATGGTGCTCTATGTCCCGAACCTCGTCGAGCTCATCGGACTCGGGATCGCGGTCGACTACTCGCTCTTGGTCGTGCACCGGTTCAGACACGAGCTTTCCGACGAGAAACGAGCAGTCGAGGACGCCATCATGGCCACGATGGCGACCGCAGGGCGGACGGTGGTCTTCTCGGGCATCGCCGTTGCCGTTGGCCTCTCGGTGGTCCTCGTCGTCCCAGTGCCTTTCGTCCGCTCGCTCGGCTTTGCGGGCTTGGTGGTTCCGCTCGTGTCGATCATCGCCGCACTCACGTTGCAACCAGCGCTCTTGTCGCTGCTCGGACGACGCGGCATGTGGAGAGTTCGCCTTTCGCGTCCTGAGGCAAGCGACGACCTCCGCCACGGTCTTTGGTCGCGACTGGCGGCCTTGGTCATCCGGCGCCCCGTTGTCGTATTGGTCTGCTCGGCTGTCATGCTCGTCGCCGCGGCCACGCCGGCCCTCTGGCTCGAGCTCACGCCTGGGTCTGTCGCGGCTATCCCTCAGAGCATCCAGTCGGCCCGCGCCCTCGCCATGCTCCGCAATCGGATCGGGCCCGGAGTGATCACACCGATCGAGGTCGTCCTGGACACGGGCGCGCCGGGCAAGGCGGACGCACCGGCCATCTCGGCCGCCACGCTGCGGCTCGCGCACGAGCTCTTGAACGATCCTGAGGTCTTCGTCGTTGCCATCGGCTCCCGAGCGCCCTACGTCGACTCCTCCGGCCGGTACCGCCAGATGATCATCATCGGGCGGCACGACTTCGGCCAGGAAGCCACCCAGCTGCTCGTGCACCAGATTCACTCCAGGTTCCTTCCCGGAGCCCACTTTCCGCCCGGTCTGAGCGTCTACGTCGGCGGTGCGCCGGCTCAGGGGGCCGACTTCCTCACACGCGTCTACGGAGCCTTTCCTTGGATCGTCCTGCTCGTGCTCGCACTCGCCTATCTCGTGTTGCTGCGCGCCTTCCGGTCCCTCGTGCTCCCGTTGATGGCCGTGGCACTCGACGCCGTCTCGGTCGCCGCGGCCTACGGGCTGCTCGTCGTGATCTTCCGCTTCGGCGTCGGGCACGACGTGCTCGGCCTCTATCGCGTCTCTCAGATAGAGGGCTGGGTGCCGATCTTCCTATTCGCGATGCTCTTCGGCCTCTCGATGGACTACGAGGTCTTCTTCGTCACGCGCATGCGCGAATCCTGGGACGTCAGCAGAGACAACAGGTCCGCCGTGTCAGACGGGCTCACCCACACCGGGCGGGTCGTCAGCGCAGCGGCTTTGATCATGGTCGGGGCACTCTCGGGGCTGGTGGCCGGGCATGTGGCCGGGCTGCAGGAGATCGGCGCCGGGCTCGCGCTCGGGGTCATCATCGACGCGACGATCGTGCGCGGCCTGTTGATGCCGAGCCTTATGACACTGCTCGGACCCTGGAACTGGTGGCTCCCGGCGCCCTTCACACGACTCGCCGGTGTGAAGGTCTCGCCCCTCGCTGGCAACGAGAGGCAAGACCTGACGACAAGTGCGTGACCGGCGGCTACTTGACGACGGTGATCGCGAACCTGAACGCGGGCAGGTGGTAGCCGAGTGCAAGTCCGGGATCGTCCTGGGCGTAGGTGAGAACCGGCACCATGCCGTATGGGGTCGACGCGAACGACGGCGACAGCGAGTAAAGCATCGGGTAGAGGTCGATCAGGTGCGTCCCGGGACCGCCTGTGGCGTTCAGGTGCAAGAGGACGTCGCCGTTCGAGTTGAAGCCGCACCCGTAGCCGATGTAGCTGTTGTCGTAGTCGACGGTGACGGTGTTGTCGAGCTGGGTCCAGCCGACGCCCTCCAAGTGGATGGTGAAGGGCTGGCCCTCCTTGACGACAACCGAGGACAATCCTTTGCCGACGATGCTCTCCATCACGTAGAAGGGCACCTCCGCGAGGATCTTGCCCTTCTGCACGACCTGCACCACGTGCCAGCCGCCGAGGCCGTCCGGAACCGTGATCTTGGAATGGAACGATCCGCCGGACGGGGTCGCCGATCCCAAGGGCTGGGAGACGAAGACCCAGCACGTGCTCGCGCAGTTGACGCGGTTTCCCACAACCGTGGACCACACCAGTTGCACCGGCGATCCCGACGACAGTCCCGTCGCCGAGAGCTGAACCTTGGTGTCCACCCGGCCGCTCGTCGTCGCGAGGGTGGCCTGCACGCCGCTTGCGGCCGAGATTGTCTGCAGTGTGGTCCGGGCGCTCAACGTCGGAGCGACGTCGACCGGCCAGTCGATGGAGGAAGCCGGCGGTCCGTCGTCCTTTGTCACCGTGAAGGTGACCGTGGCGCCGTTCGTGTACGGAATCGGCGATTGCGGCACGTTCAGGTACAGGTAGCTGATGGCATTCCCGATCTGGATCGTGTGCTGGCCCACCGGCCCGGCGGCGCGGATGGTCGCCCTCGCCACACCGCGCGTCCAGTTGGCCATCATCTCGCCCACGTAGTGGTTGTCCCAGAGCAGTGACGCCCCACCCGTGTACAGGGTCGCACCGAGGCCGCTGTATGTGATCGTGATCGGCGTCCCGATTGGGCCACTCGTCGGGGTGACGGTGACGGTTCGCAGCGTGATGAACCCGCCGTGAGCGACCTGTACGCCGTTGACGACGGCATAGATGTCGTGCAGGCCACCCCAGTCCAGGGGCACCGTGAGTGACACCTGGAACGAGCCGTTGGAGTTGGTGGTCGTCTTGGCGAGCACTACTG
Source organism: uncultured Acidimicrobiaceae bacterium (assembly GCA_963807575.1). Classification (GTDB taxonomy): domain Bacteria; phylum Actinomycetota; class Acidimicrobiia; order Acidimicrobiales; family Bog-793; genus Fen-455. The sequence goes on along the minus strand of CAWECD010000004.1, from coordinate 53,435 downwards.
CGAACAAGGTGTCGGAACGGCCGAGGTAGTTCACCGTGTCCGGCTTGGCCTGAACGAGCCACGTAGCATCCGCGGTTGACCATGTCAGCTCCACGTCCGCGTTCGCAGCCAGGTGCGAGCCGGAGATCGTGAGCGGCGCCCCAGCGACACCCTCATCAGGTTTCACCTGGAGGATCCCCATGTTCGGGCTCGCCTTCGCCGGTCCGGCGACGGGACCGGGGAGCGGGATGACGCCTGGGATGGCAGGCGAACGCAGCGTCGTGAAGCTCACGGCCCCCGAGGCGGCGTGCGCGGACGATGGCTGGACCGAACCCTTGCCTGCAGTCGCCGCGCTGGCAGTCGCCACGCAAGAAAACAAAACCAGAGCCCCAACCAACAACCCGACCAACATGCTTCGGGGATGGCGTTGTCTCAAGTACCTCATAGCCAGCTTTCCTCTCACCTGATATTTTGTCTGTCGACTGCCATCGGAACCGGCCTTGTGCGCTCCAGATCTCGTTGACGACCGTAACCGCGAGGCCTGCTCGCGCACAGGCCCAAAAGACCCGGCTGGTCACCTCCAAAGGCCTGAGAATTAGACCGAAAGACCGAGAGGTCGCCTGCTGCCGGTTGACCGAACGGCAGGCAACCTCTCGGTTAAGAATCGTTGTCCCGCTTTGCTAACTGCTGGGCTCGATCGTGAGTGGCGACGCCACCTGGGGCGAGTCCTGCTGGGTGAAGACGCCGGTCTCGGAAGGGACCGCCGCGGAAAGCCCATCCGGCACCGGATTAGTGACTACGGTGACGCTGTAGTTCACCACACCGAGCGGATAGCTCTTCGCGACGGGCCAAGCGGCCGTCCAGTACGACACCGCCGGCTTTGTCGGGTGAGTCCCGTAAACCAGGGGTATCGCAGGCAGTCCCGGCACCTTCACAAAGGCCTTCTTCACCGTCACGTTGGACAGGTCGTTCCCCCCGGTGGTCACATGGACGCCCCACATGCGGAACACGACGACATCGCCACGTTGGAACAGGTTCGTCATCGAACAAGCAGCGTCGGCCGCCAGCTTCACAGTCCCACCCCCGCCTTGGACCGTGTCCACGGAGAAGAACACTTTATGGGGTCCGACTCCTTGGACCGGTGGGGCCAGGGTCGTGGTCGTCGTTGTCGTGGCAGCTCCGGCGTGACCGGTGGCCGCTCCTGCGCCGGCACCCATGACGGCGATCGCAACGACACCCCCGATCGCAACAAGCCCTGCGGCGACGGTGATTATGAGCCTTTTCATGCCATCCTCCCTCTTGTCACGTCTGGGTTCTGTCTCAGGCCTTCACGCTCAGCGTTCCGCTGAGGGTGACCGTGAAAGAGCCGTTCTGGGATCCGCTGGTTCCGCCGAGCTTGAGGGTGCCCTTGAACTTGAGGCTGCCCGAAGCGCCCTTGGCCGCGCCGAGCCCTCCGGTGGCCACGGCCACACCGTGGAAAGTGACCGTAACCGGTCCGCTTTCGCCGTTGGCACAGCCCTGTTGCGAGCTCGACCGGGTGACGTTGAACATGATCTTGTTGGCGCCACCGGCGATGCTGCCCTTGCCGCCGAACGGGTCGCACTGCTGTGAAGCCGCGGCCGAGCCACTGCCGCTGACCTTGCTGGCACCAAAGAGCGAGTTCTTGCCCGAACCCGTCACCGAGGAGATGGTGGCCTGGCCGTTGTTGATGAGCAACGAGGCCTTGCCGGTGTAGCTGCTGGAGAACGAGACTTTCTTCACTGCCGGTACAGCCGAGAACACGGGACCCGCCAACACCCCGGTGCTCAGCACTGCCACGAGCACGACACCTGCAATGTGCTTCTTCATCCTCTTCCTGTCACTCGGTGGTTTGCGTATACTTACCGAACGGATAGTAAGTCGAATCTGACCGACCGTCAAGTAAAGAGGGGCTGACCAGGGCGTGCCGTACTCCGGGAACAGTGAAGCTGGCTTAACGCAGCCTACCGAGGCCGGCTCGGCAGGCTATCCCAACACACGCCAGCGGATCCTCGATATCGCGCTGGATCTCTTCATCACCCAGGGCTACGATGCCACGTCCATCCGCCAGATCGCCGAGAGGCTGGGCTTCTCTAAGGCATCGATCTACTACCACTTCGCCAGCAAGCAGGACATCCTGATGGCCCTCCACTACAAGCTGCACGAGGTCGGACGTGAAACGCTCAGTGCCGTGACGATGCCGGCGAGCTCGCCGGAAGCCTGGATGACACTGCTGGACCAGCTGATCAACGAGATCCTCGAGTACCACGACCTGTTCATCCTCCAAGAGCGCAACCGGGCCGCCATATCGCACCTGCACCACGAACGCCACGTGTCCGAGCACGACCTGCTCGAGGACTGGTTCCACGCGGCGCTCTCGGATCGGGAGACCGATCTTCGCGATCGCGTGCGCATGGCGTGCGGCTTCAAAGCCGTCATGGGCCTGCTGGATCTGGTGGGTGACGTTTTCGCAGAGGTCCCGTCACAGGTGCTGGCGGACCTGCTCAGAGAAGCCACGAAAGACCTGATGGGACCCAATTTTGCCGACAGACAGCCGGCTTAGGAGATCCCGGGCCGCGTTTTCGCAGCCTGATGGAACGGTGCTTGCAGCCGGCCCCTGCGAGCATCATCGGTGACAACGCCAGGCCAACTCAGTCTCATTCACAATTGAAGCGGGAGGCTACGTCCTATGCGACGCAAAGTTTTCGATGTCCTGGTCAGCGCAGGTGGCCTGCTGGTCGTGGCTGTGCTCGTGGTGGCCGGAGCGCTCCTGATGTGGGCGCAGAGCTTCACGAACTCGAGCGTGCACAACCAGCTGGCACAGCAGGAAATCTTCTTCCCTGCCAAGGCCGACATCACCCCGGCGCAGAGGCCCTACCTCCTCCAGTACGCCGGCCAGCAAGTGCTGACCGGTGCGCAGGCCAATGCCTACGCGCAGAAGATCGTCAGCGACGTGGCCGCCATGCCCTACCACGGTATCTACGCGAAAATCAGCGCCGCCGCGCTGGCCAACCCGAACAACGCAGCCCTCAAGGCAGAGGCCCAGACGGCTTTCGAGGGCACCACGCTACGCGGCCTGCTTCTCGAAGCCTATGCCTTCGGCACCTTCGGCACGATCGCGCTTTGGGCCGGGATCGCCGCCTTCATCCTTGCCGGCCTCATGCTCATCCTCGTCGCGTTCGGGTTCTGGCACTCGAGAAGAGTCCCCGATGACGTGGAGATCCTGGCCCCCCCTTCGACATAGCGGGATCCGGTGGGATCAGCCGACCTCCGACTTCGCCCGCGCCATCACCTTGGCGATGGTCGAAGCGGCCCCGCTCGGGCTGAAGGCCGTGCCAAGGTTGACGAAAGTCACGAAGACCTCGGCTGAGCCCTGCACGTAGAAGTACTCGTCGTCGTAGAGAGTCTCTTTGAGCAGGGCGAAGTTGCCGCCTGTCTCCAGAAAGCGGATGTGGACTCCCCCACTGCCCGCGCCGTAGCGCGGGGCAGGCAGGAAGCTCCCGCTGGCCTTGACACCCTTCCCGGCTCCCTGGAGAGAGCTCTCGGCCGCCGTCTGGGTCGCCAGGCAGGCGATCGACGACTTTCGGCCGACGCCCGCCAGGTCGGCGAGCGCTCCGGGAGCGGTCTTCACGAAGACCACCTCCGAGCTCGCGCTCGGCAGGTGCGTGAGCGTCGAGCTCTTCTCGGAATAGGTCGGCGACGAGACGTCTACGAGGACGGTGCCTGCGACAACTCCGCTGGTGCCGAACGGATCGAGGCTCACCGGCCCGCCCTTGGCAATACAAGCGACAGCCTGCTTGCCGAGCGCCGCCTCGCCCTTCGGTGAGGCGGTTGGCTGGGCGGTCGCCCACTTGATGCTCGTCGGCAGGTCGGTCACCTTCATGTTGATGGCCTTCGCCTCGGCGACGACCGACGACGACCCACCCGCAATCCGGTGGAGGTTGGCCATCGAGGGCAGGGCCGACACTGACCCCAGGGCGAGAGCTCCGGCGAACCCTCCGGCGACAAGGCGGTAGCAAGATCGGGTCATGGATTCAATATAGGCCCTGCCCCGGCACCCGCACGGGTTCGGGATCCACCGGTTCCTCGTCGAGCCGCTGGTCCCGGCTGGTAGACAGGTGCCGTGGAACCCTTGCTTCGCCCATTCCGGCCGGGCGACCGCGTCGCGCTCGTGTCGCTCTGGTCGATCTGCGAGCTGACACGACCGTGGAACGACCCGAACCGCGACATCGATCGCAAGTTGGCCAGGGACGCCGAGAACCTTCTCGTGCTCGAGGACGATGGCCAGCTGATCGGGTCTGTGATGGTCGGCTACGAAGGCCACCGAGGCTGGGTCAACTACCTCGCGGTGCACCCTGACCAGCGGCGTCAGGGACTCGGGCGCTTGCTCATGGACGAGGCGGAGAGGCGACTGCACGATCTCGGTTGCCCGAAAGTCAACCTCCAGGTGCGAACCTCCAACAGAGCCGCAAGAGAGTTCTACCGCCAGATCGGCTACAGGCGCGACGAGGCTGTGAGCTTCGGCAAGCGCCTCGAGCAGGACCTTCCACCACCCGGTTGACTGCCCGCGTCATAGGGCACGCCTGGTTCAGTCCTTGCCGATTATGACCTCAGTAGCCTTGATCACGACCTTGACCGAATCGCCTTCGGCGAGAGCCAAGCTCTCAGCGGAGTCCCTGGTGATCGCCGACACGACCTCTTGACCCCCGGTGAGGCGAACGACGACGGTCGACATCACGACCCCGTGGTCGACACGAATCACCACGCCGTCAAGCTGGTTCCTTGCGCTTAATCTCATGTTCGGGACGCTAATGGCCAGGGCGGCCACCCCAGCCGATCGACTGGACAACACCATGGAACTCACTGCCGTGTTGAGCGATGCCAGGGCCGAGATCTTGGATGAGGCCACCGATGGGATCCAGCGGTCACATTCGGGCCACTACAAAGCCTCCAGCCCCGAGCAGCTTCGGCTTCGCCTGGAGGCGCTCTTCGACATCGTCGTCGACTGTTTGCGTTCTCGTAGTCTCGATCAGGTGATCAGGTACGCCGAACAGGTCGGCCGCGATCGGTTCACCAGCGGGTTCGGGATCGTCGAGGTCCAGACCGCATTCAACGTGCTGGAGGAGTCGATGTGGCGCCACGTTGTCACCGGAGTGCCCACCGGGGAGCTGGTGGAGTCGCTCGGGCTGCTCTCGACGGTCCTCGGAGTCGGAAAGGACGTGCTGGCGCGAACTTATGTCTCCCTCGCGAGCCAGGAGCACGTGCCGTCACTCGACCTGCGTGCCCTCTTCAAAGGCACCTGAGGAAGCATCACTTGCCACAGCTCTCGGTCGCGACCTTCAACATTCACGCCGGAGTCGACGGCTGGGGCGCGCCCTTCGACGTCGTGGCGTGTTGCCGCCGGCTGGACGCCGACGTGCTCGTGCTGCAGGAGACCTGGACCCCCGAGGGTGGTCAGGGAATAGTCACGCTGGTGGCGACCTCGCTCGGTTACGAGGCTCACGAGGTTCGACTTGCCGACGCCCTGCTGCTCGAATCTGGCAACACGGCCCGCACGCGTTGGGGGCCCAGGAATTCACGTCAGAACCGCTCGCTGTGGGTGGGTGACGCCAGGGATCTCGAGCACGCGGGCAGTGGGCGCTCGAACAGGGCACGCGCCGGGACCTGGGGGATCGCCTTGTTGTCCCGCCTGCCGATACGGGGGTTTGAGATCGTGCAGCTCGCCCGACTGCGCCGGGACTCCGCCGAGCGGCGCTCAGCCGTCCTGGCGGAGATCGAGGTCGGCACCTCGTCGGTAACCGTCGTCGGCACGCATCTCGCCCACCTCACCCACGGGTCGCCGATCCTGTTGGAGCGACTCCGCCACAAGCTCCCGGCACCGGGCCAGGCGGCCGTCCTCGCCGGCGACATGAACTTCTGGGGACCGCCCCTGTGCCTCGCACTCCCCGGCTGGCGAAGAGCCGTGAAGGCCCGCACCTACCCCAGCTGGCGCGCCCACAGCCAGATCGACCACATCTTCGTCACTCGAGCCGTTGAGGTGATCTCGGGCGCGTCGCCTGCCGTGGGCAACTCGGACCACTTGCCGTTGAGAGCACAGCTCGCCGTCGCCTGAAGAGGATGTAACCGATCCGAGCCCCGCGGGGTCTGACATAAGGAGAGGCAGGTCCGGGCAGGGTGCCCGACCCGGAGGGGGAGAGGGGCGAGGGTTGCTGGCGTTCACGTTTCCCGGCCAAGGCTCACAGAGACCGGGCATGGGCGCCGCTTGGGTCGACCATCCTTCGTTCGAGCTCGTAGCCCTCGCCTCGGAGATCACCGGACGCGACTTGGCCCAGCTCCTGCTCGAAGCCGACCAGGAGACATTGACCCGCACCGACAACGCCCAGATCGCCACGTTCGTCCAGAGCCTGATCGTCCTCGATGCCGCCGAAAGGATCGGCATCGAGCCGTCTGTCTCGGCCGGCCACAGTCTCGGCGAGTACACGGCTCTCGTAGCTGCAGGTTCGCTCGATTTCGAAGACGGGCTCCGCCTCGTCTCAGAACGGGGCGCCGCGATGCAAGAAGCGGCCGAATGTGATCCCGGGACGATGATCGCCGTCCTCGGTCTCGACGACGAGAGTGTCGAGACGGCATGCAGGCGTGTCGACGGCGAGGCGTGGGTAGCGAATTTCAACGCTCCAGGCCAGGTGATCGTCGCCGGGACCTCCGAGGCACTCGCCGGGTTCAGCGTGATCGCGAAGGAGCTCGGCGCCAAGCGAGTGCTCTCGATGCCGGTCGGAGGTGCTTTCCACACCCCTCTCATGTCAGGCGCTCGCGATCGGCTCCGCAAGGCCCTCGCGTCCACGACCTTCCATGACCTCGACCCCGTGGTCGTGGCGAACGTGGATGCCCGGCTCCACGACGATCCCGACGAGTGGCCACAACTTCTGTCCGCGCAGCTGTGCAGCCCGGTGCGCTGGCGCCAGAGCCTCGACACCCTCCTGGGCGAAGGCGTGCAGACCTTCGTCGAGCTGGGGCCCGGAGGCGTGCTCACGGGCTTGCTACGGCGCGTGGCTGCGACGACAGACGCGATCGGAGTATCGGTGTCCACGCCGGAGGATCTCGACCATCTGGTCGAGATCCTCGCTGACGGCATAGTGGGTGCCGCCCCGGCGGGCGAGCGCTTCCACATGACCGAGCGGCTCGTCGTCTCGCCGACGGTCGGACTTTTCGAGCCTGCAGAGGGTCTCAACGGGTATCTGCCCGGCGATGTCAGCCGATCGGTGGACCCGGTCCTGATCCGGGTCGGCGGGCTTCTCGGTAGCGTCGGCACGACCGAAGTGCGGTCCGCGTTCTCGGGCACTCTCGAAGGTGTGCTTGTGCTGGCGGGTGAACGGGTGACCCGTGGCCAACCCATCGCATGGTTGAGAGCCCCGATCCAAGACGAGAGGACCTGATGAGAGGCGCACAGATCACCGGCTGGGGCTTTTCGCTACCGGACACAGTGGTCACCAACACCGACTTCGAAGCACGCCTCGACACGAGTGATCAGTGGATCGTCGAGCGGACGGGGATAAAGCAACGGCACCATGGCGGGACCACTTCGGGGCTTGCGATCGAATCGGCACGGCGGGCCCTTGGTCGTGCGGGACGCCGTGGCGAGGAGATCGACCTTCTCGTGCTCGCGACCACGACCCCGGACCGGGCCGTGCCCGCAACCTCCGCGTGGGTACATCACCAGCTCGGTTGCCGCGGTGCCGCATTCGACCTGAACGCCGCGTGCGCCGGCTTCGTCTATGGGCTCGTGACCGCCGTCGCGCTGCTCGATGCGGGGCACGAACGCGCGCTCCTCGTCGGTTCGGACACCCTGTCGCAGATCACCGACCAGAGCGACCGGAACACTGCGGTGCTCTTCGGCGACGGGGCCGGTGCCATCGTTGTGGAGGCCACCGAGGGCGAACCGTTGATCCTCGCGCACGATCTGGGCCTGGACGGGTCCCTGACCCCGATCCTCTACTGCGACAGGGGCGGCTTCATCGTGATGGAGGGCCGCGAGGTCTTTCGCAAAGCGGTGCGAGTGACCGTGAAGTCCGCAGAGCGTGTGCTGAAGCAGGCCGATGTCAAGGCCGAGGAGATCGCCCTGTTCGTCCCGCACCAAGCGAACATCCGGATCATCGACGCCATGGGACAGCGGCTCGGCATCGATCCCGCGCGTTATGCGATCTGCCTCGATCACACGGGCAACACCTCGGCCGCGTCCTGTGGGATCGCGCTGGCCGAAGCCGCCGACGCCGGGCGCCTCAAGGATGGGGACCTCGTCTTGTTCTCCGGCTTCGGAGCAGGGATGACCTGGGCGAGCGCCGTGGTGCGATGGGGTCGTGCCCCGGTAGCTCCAACAGGGACCGGCCGGTCCCGGGTGCACCGGTGACCAGCAGCCAGGACGACCCCACGCCTGGCGGTGACGCGGCCGACGGCGGCAAGACCCCGGGGCGGGTGGTCCTTGTGACCGGCGGTTCGCGCGGTATCGGGCTGGCCTGTGCGCGGCGTTTCCAGGCCGGTGGCGACCGGGTCGCCGTCACATGGAAGACCAAGCCGCCCGACGCTCTCGAGGGGCCGACTGGGACGTCTCGGCTCTTGCCAGTCGGCTGCGACGTCACCTTGCCGGCGGACGTGGAGCGAGCCTTCGCCGAGATCGAGCAGGCGCTCGGGCCGGTTCAGGTCCTGGTCTGCGCAGCCGGGATCACCGACGACACCTTGCTACTGCGCATGTCCGAGGAGCGGTGGGACAACGTCATCGGGACGAACCTGACTGCCGTCTACAGGACCACAAAACGAGCCCTAGGGCCCATGGTCCGGGCAAGGCGGGGCCGCATCGTCCTGATCTCATCGGTAGTCGCGTTCCTGGGCTCCGCGGGCCAGACCAACTACGGGGCTTCCAAGGCCGCTCTGGTGGGGTTCGCCCGCTCACTGGCCAGGGAGGTGGCGTCCCGCAACATCACGGTCAACGTGGTTGCCCCCGGGTTCGTGGCCACCGATATGATCTCCGTACTAGGAGAAGATCGCTTGGCGGCGCTGACATCCATGGTGCCGCTCGAACGGCAAGCCGCCCCCGACGAGATCGCCTCGGCCGTCGAGTTCCTAGCCTCAGACGGCGCCAGTTACATAACCGGCGCCGTGCTGGCCGTGGACGGTGGTCTCGGTATGGGCCACTGACTCATCGCAACCAACCAACCGACGAGAGAAAGCAGCCCACGCATGGACAACGAAGCGACGTTCGAGAAGTTCAAGGCCTGTGCGGTCGAGATCCTCAACGTGCCGGGTGAGAAGGTGACGCTCGAGGCAAACTTCGCGAACGACCTCGACGCCGACAGCCTCGATTTGGTCGAGCTCGTAATGGAGCTCGAGGAGGTCTTCAGTATCACCGTCGACGAGAGCGAGCTCGAGGGCGTCGAGACCATCGGTCAGGCGTACGAGCTCGTGACCTCAAAGCTTTGATGGTCAACGCCGAGCTCGGGCCCGACCGAGGGAGTCGCCGTAGGGTCGCGGTCACAGGACTCGGTGTGGTGTCATGTTGCGGGATCGGCAAGGATGCCTTCTTCGCCGGCCTGAACGGGCCGGCACCCGAGGGCGAGCACCGGGTCCGGGACTTTGACCCCTCGCTATGGTTCGATGCCAAAGAAGTGCGACGCGTGGACCTCTTCGCCCAATTCGCCGTCGCCGCTGCCGAGATGGCGCTCGACGATGCCGGTCAGCTCGAGGTCGACCCGGCGCTCGCCGGTATTCAGATCGGCACCGGCGTCGGGGGCCTCAGCACGATGGAGACCCAGATCGGCGTGCTGCTGGAGAAAGGCCCGCGCCGGGTGTCCCCGTTCCTCGTGCCGATGATGATGGCGAACGCCGGCGGCGCGACGGTCTCGATGCGCCTGGGTTGGCGGGGACCGTGCGAGACGATCACGACGGCTTGCGCATCGGGCACGCACTCGATCCTCGCCGGGCACCGTCTGATCGCCACCGGACGCTGCGACGCGGTGCTCGCCGGTGGTGCCGAGGCGGCAATGACACCTGTCGCGCTCGCCGCCTTCGGCAACATGACCGCACTGTCGACAAGTGGGCAGTCGCGGCCTTTCGACGTGCGCCGGGATGGCTTCGTCATCGCCGAAGGTGGCGCTGTGCTGGTGCTCGAGGAGCTGGAGCGGGCGAGGGCTCGGGGGGCGCACATCTATGCGGAGCTACTCGGAGGTGCCTCGAGCGCGGACGCCCACCACATCACGGCACCGGCTCCGGGAGGTGTCGGCGCGATCGGCTGCATGGAGCTGGCACTCGAGGACGCTGGGCTCACGGCGGGCGACATCGCCCACGTCAATGCCCACGGCACCTCGACTCCTTTGAACGACATGGCCGAAGCCGAAGCCATCTTCAAGATCTTCGGCCGACCGGGACCGCTGGTCACCTCCATCAAGGGCGTGACCGGCCATTCGCTCGGAGCGGCGGGAGCACTCGAAGCTGTCGCCTCCGCCCTGTCGATCGACCGACGGCTGATCCCGCCGACGGTGGGACTCGAGCAGCAGGACCCGGAGATTCACCTCGACATCGTCCGGGACGTTCCCCGGGAGTGGGAACCAGGGCCGGTACTGTCGAACAGCTTCGGTTTCGGCGGGCACAATGGATGCATCGTGCTCGCCCCTCTGCCCGCCTAAGTCACGGACCGCGAGGAGTTGCCGGTCCCCGAGGATCCCGTCGGCCTGGACGGCTCGCGGCCATCGGACTGCGCGTATGCCGGATTCAGCGACGACCCGCCATGGCTGATCGATCCGGAGGATCTGGCTTGGCGCGACGGCATAGACGCCATCCGGACCAGGACTCGAGCAGAGGTTCCGCGCCTGGTCCGCCGGCGGCGGTTCCCGCCGGCCCACCGCATCGTGAAGGTCGGCTGGACACTCGGCCGGGCCGTCGGGGCCTGGTACCTCGTCGATCGGGGTCGGGGCCAGCCTCGTTCACGAATCGGTCTCTCGCGGCGACTGCGGATCGCCTTCGGCACGCTCGGCCCCACCTACATAAAGCTCGGGCAGATCCTCTCATCGGGGGACGGGATCTTCCCAGAGGAGATCGTCTCGCAATTCCGCCTCCTGCGTGACCGCGTGCCCCCTGAGCCCTTCGACTCCGTGCGCCGGATCGTCGAGGCGGAGCTCGCCGGTCCCCTCGCCGCGACCTTCGCCGAGTTCGACCGGCACCCGATTGCCGCCGCGTCCATCGCCCAGGTCCACGGCGCACGCCTCCTGACCGGAGAGCGCGTCGTCGTCAAGGTCCAGCGGCCCGAAGTCGCCGAACTGGTCCGAAGGGACCTTGCAGCGATGAGCTTCTTCGCCCCGTTTCTCGTCGGGCGGATCCCGGTTGCCGCACTCGCCAACCCGCCGGCTCTCATCGAGCTGTTCGCCGAGACGATCGTCGAGGAGCTCGACTTCCGGCTCGAGGCTGCCAACATGCTCGATGTCGGCCACGTCCTAGCGGAGACCGACCAGCGTTCCATCATCGTGCCGCGCCCGCATCCACGGCTGGTCACACGCCGCGTGCTGGTCATGGAACGGCTCGAGGGCTTCGCGTGGGACGACGTCGAGGGCATGCGTGCCATCGGGATCGACACGACGGCAGTGCTGCGCGCCGAGATGATCTCGTTCCTGGAAGGGGCCATGCTCTACGGCGTCTTCCACGGCGACCTCCACGGCGGGAACCTGCTCGTCCGCTCCGACGGCCGAGTCGCCCTGCTCGATTTCGGCATCACAGGCCGTCTCGGCGAGCAACAGCGTCTCGCGTTCTTGCAGCTGCTGATCGGCGGCTCGACAAGCAACGTCCCACTCCAGGTTCACGCGCTGAAACAGCTCGGTGCGCTGAAGGCCGACGCGGACGTGGAGCAGGTCATCCGGGATCTCGGCCTGGACAAGCCGACTCCGGATGTGACCAAGTTGTCGGCCGACGAGCTCACCGCGCAACTGCGAGATCTCACCAAGCAGCTCCTGGCTTACGGCGCGCGAATGCCGAAAGAGCTGATGTTGTTCGTGAAGGACATGCTGTTCCTCGACGCAGCTGTCGCGACGCTGGCGCCCGGGATCGACCTGCTCGGAGAGGTGGCTCAGATAGCGACGTATTTCTTCGACCGCTACGGCGAACGAATCGCTTCCGATACAGGGCTCGATCCCCGGACCGTGCCGATCGACCTCGACGCTTTGCGATCCTCGATCGGCCTTTCGACCGAAACCGAGCAGTTCACATACCGCGACCTACAGGATCGTCGCGACGCCGTGCGCAAGAAGTTCGAGCGCGGAGAGCCCTAGCAGCAAAACCGCCCGCCCAGCGGTGGTATGTCGGTGCGGACAGCCCGGTCGGTGCGGACAGCTCGCCCCGCGAGTCAACGCACGTCTCTTGCCTTTGCGATGCGAATCTGGCTACTGTCGACCAAGCCGGTAGCGGCTTGCTCGTGGCGTGACATCGCCGCCGTGAAATCCCACGACGGGAAGGAACGACCATGCGCCCACCGGTGGACGACCGCGCAGTACGGATCCTGCGCGAGAACGTGCCCGAGTTCGAGAACCATTACCTCGACCTCCTGGACATCTACGACGAGGACCTGACTCCCCAGGTGGTCTTCAACGAACTGGCGGACTTCGTGACCGAACTGCTGAGGGACGGCGATCGCGAGGACACCCTCGAACGGTGCTTTGCCGCCCTGGAGCTCGTAGCGCTCGAGCCCGGAGCCGACGGAACCGGGCTCGTAGCCTTCTGCTTCCTGGACCAGCTGCCGCCATTTGCCCTCGAGAGGACCCGCGACTACCTGGAGCCGGTCACCGAGACGATCCTCGAACTGGTGGAACAGGATCTTCTCTACGAGGATGACGGCGAGATGGCACTGCTGCTGTCCGACCGTGTCTCCCCCACCCGCCCGCCCGCGCCGGCCGAGGACTGACCCGGCAGTCGACTTGCTCTGGGAGCTCGGCCATGACGCCCGGGCCTTTCGCCGGTGGCAGCATCCCGCCCGGGTCCAGTCGGTGACTCAGCTCCGGAGCGTGGCCTGATGATCGCTCTCTACAACACTTATGCACCGAGAGCGGAGCTCCGACACCTCACCATCGGTCAATGTCCGGTCCAGGGCGCAGAAACGCAACCGGTAAGCCAGAGATCGCGAGCCCTCGCTCACCCCCGCTCCCCGATACACGTCAAAGAGCTCCACCGATTCGCACAAGTCGCCGGCGACACGACGGAGGGTCGACTCGATCGCGGCCGCAGCGACGGAGTCGGCCACGACGAACGCAAGGTCGACATCACTCGAGGGGAAGCGGCTCACCGGGCGTGCGACGAGCGACCTGCGGGGTGCGGCGGCCAGCTTGCGAAGGTCGAGCTCGAGCCATCCTGCCCTGCGCTGCACGATCTCATATGCCTCTAGGGTCTCCGGGTCGACCTCTCCCACCACTCCGAGCACGGTGCCGGCGACGACGATCTCGGCCGTCCGTGCCGGATGGAGGCCGACACGGGCAACAGGACGAAGCTCGGCGCCCTCCAATCGGAGCGCATCTGAGACCACGCGCCAGGCGTTCAAGGCGGTGCCGGCGTCGTCGTCGACGTCGGCAAGAATGAGCCCGACGAGCTCCCACTCCTCAGGCAGCTCCGGGACTGCTCCAGGGACTGCTCCGGTCGCCGCGTCCGGACCTGAGCCCGGGCCCGGCTTTGCTGGGTCGCCGGGCAACGCGAACACGTCACCGATCTCGAAGAGCCGCAACCAGGGATGGCGATGGCCGACATTGCGGCGCGCCGCCCCGAGCAGGCCCGGCAGCAGGCCTCCCCTGAGCACGGACTCCTCCGCGACCATGGGGTTCAAAAGGGGCAAGAGAGAGGTCGTCACTCCCCCGCGCACCTGGTCCCGCCCCTCGACGATGGACATCGTCCACGCCTCTTGCGCCCCGAGCCCGGCCAGGATCCGCCTCAACCGACGCCGAAGGGACTGCAGGTCCGTGAGCTTGCCCACATACGGGGATCGACGCTGTGACGCCGGCAGCTCCTGGTAACCGATCCGCCGGGCCACCTCCTCGACTACGTCTACCTCGCGACAGACATCAGGGCGGAACGACGGCACCTCGACCTCGAGGAGGCCGCCCAAGTCGCGGCCTTCCGGTGGCCTGGTCACGAAGCCGAGCGGACCCAAGAGCCGGCCGACCTCGGGGCCTGGAATCTCGGTTCCGAGGAGGGCACCGACCCGCTCGGTTCGAACTCGGATTCGCCGCGGCACATACGCAACGGCTTGCGCGTCGAGCAAGCCCGACGCGACCACCGGCGGAGTGGCGCCGGCCGCCCGGGCAGCCGCAACCACGAGCTCGCAGAAACGCAGCGCCGCGCGCTCCATGCCTCTCGGGTCCACCCCGCGCGCGAACCGCACCGAGGCCTCACTCCTGAGGCCCACTCGTCGGGCAGTACGAGCGATGGCCAGCGGAGCGAAGTAGCCGACCTCGAGAAGCACGCGCGAAGCCTCCGCCGTGATCTCGCTCGACTGGCCTCCCATGATGCCTCCGATGCCGACAGGATTATCGTCCGCGTCGCAGATCAAGCAATCTCTCCCCTGAAGCGAGTCGTCCGGGCTGACCGGTCGAGTCCCGAGCACTCGGGCCACTCCGTCAAGGGTGACGATCTCCTCGCCCGGCCGCGCGGCCCGAACTCGCAGCCCATTGCCCCCGAGCCGATCGAGGTCATAAGGATGGGTCGGCTGGCCGAGCTCGAGCATGACGTAGTTCGACGCGTCGACGACCGAGTCGATCGGCCGCATCCCAGCCAGGGTCAAACGACGACCGATGACCGCGGGTGACGCCACGTTCGTCACTGCGAGCAGCACCTTGCCGATCAGTCTGTGACAGAGCTCCGGCGCCAGCACCTCGACGCTCGCATACGACCGAGCCGGCTCGGGGCCATCGGCGACGACAGGCTCCGGCAGCTGCAAGGGCAGGCCCAGACGGGCGGCAATGTCACGTGCGATGCCGGCAACGCAGAGGCAGTCGGGCCGGTTCCCCTCGATGGCGAGGTCGAAGACGACGTCGGGCCCGAACCCGGCGCCGAGGTAGTCGGCCAGCGGGAGCCCCAGCTCGAGGGCGCGGCCGGGGCCGACGGCCATCTGCGACCCACCCGGTCCACCGGGCGCATCCGGTCCACCGTCATGGCCGAGGACGAGAATCCCCTCTTGATCCTCCGACAACCGCAGCTCGCGGCCCGAGCACAGCATCCCGTTAGAGACGACGCCCCGCAGCCGTCGCTGCTCGATGCGAAACGCCCCAGGCAGAACCGCACCGACCGGAGCGAGGACCACGATGTCTCCGACGTCGAAGTTCCAGGCGCCGCAAACCACCTCGACTGGTTCAGGGCCGCCCGCATCGACCATGACGCGGCGGATCTTGTCCGCGTTCGTGATCGCGGCGATCTCGAGAACGCGAGCCAGCACGACATCGTGCAATCCCTCGCCGACCTTCTCAACGCCTTCTACGACCAATCCGAGCGCGTCCAGGTCGGCCGCGAGCGTGGCGACCTCCGTGCGGTCGGTGGGCCGTGTCTCGAGCGGGGTCAACTCCCGCAACCACGACAGTGGAACGCGCACTTCCTCGTCTCCTCAAACCTCGTATGTAGTGCCTTCGCTGTGCGTCGTGAGTGCCTGACCCCCGTCCGGCCGGGGCTCAGAACTGCCCGAGGAACCGCACGTCGTTCTCGATCATTACTCTCAGGTCCGCGATGCCGTGATACATGATCGCGATCCGGTCGATCCCGAAACCGAAGGCGAAACCGGTCCACTCCTCGGGATCGACACCGGTCGCTTCGAACACCGCCGGATGCACCATCCCGCAGCCACCGAGCTCGAGCCAGCCCACGCCCGAGCAGGTCCTACAACCGTCACCGCCGCAGATCACACAGGACATCTCGAACTCCGCTGACGGCTCGGTGAACGGGAAGTACGCGGGACGCAGCCGGGTCCTCGTCCCTTCGCCGAAGATGGCACGGACAAATGTGTCGATCGTCCCCTTCAGCTCAGCAAAGGTGACCCCGCGGTCGACCACAAGCCCCTCGATCTGGTGGAACACGGGCAGGTGGTTCGAGTCCGGCGTGTCCTTGCGGTACGTCCGACCCGGCGCCACCGCATAGATGGGCAGCACACCGCGCTGGAGGAGCCGGATCTGGACCGGTGAGGTGTGCGGGCGCAGCACCACGCTCCACGGCTGACCGAAGTCGACGTAAAAGGTGTCCAGAGGGCTCCTGGCGGGATGATCCTCGGGAATGTTGAGAGCCTCGAAGTTGCGCCACCCCGTCTCGACCTCGGGCCCCTCCGCGATCTCGTAGCCCATGCCGACAAAGACGTCCTCGAGTGCCTCGCGCACCTGGGTGACGAGATGCAGGTGACCGGCGAGACGCCCCGGCAGGACCTCGGTCAGGTCCAGCCGGTCCGCTGCAAGCCGTTCGACTCGGGTGGCCGCGACAAGCTCGGTTCGCCGGCGGTCGGCCACCGCCTCGAGCCGGCCGCGCAGCTCGTTCAGAAGCCGGCCCAGCACCCGGCGCTCCTCGGGTGGGCTCGACCCCAACCTCTGGTACATCTCTGCAAAGCGGGACCTTTTCGACCGGAACGCCGCCCGCTCACATTCGTCAAGCGCCGCCAGATCTCCAGCTCGTTCGAGCGCGGCCGTGGCCTCGGCCTCGAGCTGCGCGATCTCCTCGGCCGGGTCGGTCGTCACGGCGCCACCTTCGAGCGCCTGGTCCTGGGATGCGATCGCGACATGTTAGGGCAGCCTCAGCTCACAGTCCGATGGCGGCGAACCGCGTCAAAGCAGAGCACGGCTGCGGTCATCGCCACGTTCAGCGACTCGGTCCCATCGGCCATCGGGATCGTCAGCGATCCGTTCAGTCGGTCAACGACCTCACCGGGCAATCCGGCTCCTTCATTCCCGAGCACAAGTGCTGTGGGGCCGTCGAGGTCCGCGACCTCATAGTCCGTTCCCCCTCTCGGGACCGTCGCCCAGCACCGGTAGCCGCGCGCGGCCAGAACGCCGAGCGCCTCGGCGGGCACGACGTCTGTCACGAGCGGCACGCGGAACACTGCGCCGGCGCTCGCACGCACAACCTTCGGATTGAAGGGATCGACAGTTCCCTCGCAACAGATCACACCAGAGACGCCGGTTGCACCCGCGATCCGGAGCACGGCCCCCAAATTGCCCGGATCGCGCACGTCCACGCACACGAGAACCAAGCTTTGCCCGGGCTCCGGCCCAGACCGCGACAACAGCTCGTCGAGCCCGAGGTCGACAGCCCCGATGACAGCACAGACCGACTGCGGGCTCACTGTGTCCGCGACGCGTTGCATGATCCCGGGCCCGAGCTCAAAGACTGCCAGTCCGCTCCGGTCCGCCCGTTCGACGACCGCCGTCACCGATGCCGACGACCGCCAGTCAGCAGCAACGAAGAGCGACTCGACGGGCGCACCAGCGTCCATCGCGGCGTCTACGATTCTCACGCCCTCGGCGACGAAAGCGCGCTCGGCGTCGCGGACACTTGAACGACGGAGCAGCCGTCGCAAGCGCTGGACCCGCTGATCACGAGCCCCGAGCCTGTTCATACTGAGCACCAGTTGGCGCTAATGACCAAGTCGAGGTTGGAGACTAGGAGACAGCCTCGTCGACACTCCCCATGGCAAGTCCGTCCTCGGCTCCGTCTCCAAGCGCGCCGACGGAGAGCTGCACCAGTGTCGAGAACGCCTGTGGGTCGCAAACTGCGAGGTCGGCAAGCATCTTACGATCGACGTCCACTTCCGCCTTGTGGAGTCCCGCGATGAAACGACTGTATGTGGTGCCGTTGAGCCGCGCCGCTGCGTTGATGCGTTGGATCCAAAGCTTGCGGAAGTCACCCTTTCGGGCCCTGCGGTCTCGGTACGCGTACTGGAGCGAGTGCATGACTTGCTCGTTCGCCGCTCGATACGAGCGCGACTTGTTGCCGTAGAAGCCCTGCGCGCGTTCAAGGACGGTCCTCCGGCGCTTCTTGCCGTGGACTGCGCGCTTGACCCTGGCCATTTCCTGGCTCCCTTCATCATCAATTCGAGTGCGATCTGTCGTGTTGCAAGAACCCGGGTCGAAGACTCCGATACCGATGCCTGCTGGACGACTGTGAGGCGTAACCGGGGCAGCAGACCGCCTGGTTGCGGTCTTAGATCCCGAGCAGCCGGCGAACGCTCTTGCGGTCGGCCGGGGACAGTCCAACCTCGTGGGCGAGACGGCGAGTGCGAACCGACGACTTCTTCTCGAGCAGGTGGCCGCGGTTCTGCTGCCGGCGCCTGATCTTCCCGGTCCCGGTGATCTTGAAACGGGCCACTGCACCCCGGTCCGTCTTCTGCTTCGGCATTTCGCTACCCCTTGTCTTGGTCTCGGTCTTCGTCTCGTACTTGGCTCTGTGCTCTAGGTGCAGTGTCGGCCTACGAGCCGTCCTGCGCCACTTCGTCACGTTCTGACAGAGTCACGTCAGGTGATGTCGAAGTCACAACACCTGATCCAACAATCCCATCCGGCGCGTTCCCGTTCGAGATCACCCGGTGCCGCTCATCGATCAACTGTCTCGCATCTGACGACTGTTTCGCCCTTTTGTCCGGTGCGAGCACCATGACCATGTTCCGTCCGTCGAGGCGACCCTCTGTCTCGATCTTGGCCACTCCTTCAATCTGCTCTGTGATCCGCTCGAGAATGCGCCTGCCGAGGTCAGGGTGGATTACCTCTCGGCCTCGGAACATCACCGTCACTTTGACCTTGTGGCCCTCGCTCAGGAACCTGAGGACCTGGCGAGTCTTCGTGTCGAAATCGCCTGGGCCGATCTTCGGCCGGTACTTCATCTCCTTGATGCCGACATTGCTCGTCTTGCGCCGCGACTCTTTGGCCCGTTGCGCCGCATCGAACTTGAACTTCCCATAGTCCATGATCCGGCAGACCGGGGGGTTCGCCAGAGGCGCCACCTCCACCAGGTCGAGATCCTGCTGCTGGGCAATGGCGAGCGCCTGCGCAAGAGGCGTAATCCCGAGCTGGCGACCTTCAGCGTCGACGAGCCGGACCTCACGAGCACGGATACGGTCGTTGATCCGTGGCTCATTGGAGCTGGGAACAGTGGTGATTGGGCGTCGTCCTCTCGCTAGGGCCGAGACTGCGCTCGACCGTACGAAAGGGAAGCCGGCGATGCCGACCGGTCACTCTCAAGAACCCGGCGCACACATCGGCAGCGCCGACAGTGGCCGGGTGGGAGTCACGCTATGCGCGCAGCCCCGCTTCCCTCAGTTGTCACCACGTACGCTAGCAGCATGAGCAGCCTGTGGACACCAGAAGGGGAACATCGCGTGCCGCGGCCGGGCGAAGCCGGCTCCGGCGTGGGAGGATCCCCCGGCCCGGGAGGGTCGGGAGCGCCGGGAGCGCCGGGAGGGTCGGGAGCGCCGGGTGCGCCGGGGGGATCGCAACGAACTCCACCGGCGGCGCGCGAAGCCGGCGCGATGAGCAAGGAAGAGCTGGCTGCCGAGGAGGAGCTTCTCGAAGTGGCAAAACACCTTGTCGCAGCCCCGGCCGAGGACGTGGTCGCGAATCATTGCTATGGGCTGTTCGAGCTTGCAGCCCTGCACCTCTCCCAGCAGCCACCGCAGCTCGACAAGGCGCGACTGGCCATCGATTCCCTCGGTCTTGTGGTCGACGGGCTCGGCGATCGTCTCGGCCAGCATGCGGGGGCACTCGCAGAGGGCTTGTCCCAGCTGCGCCTCGCGTTCGTAAGGATCGCCGCCGCGGGACCGGCGTCCGACGGGCAGGCCGGAGCCGAACCGGGAGCGTGACTGCCGTTGCAGCTCTTAGCGGACCGAGCTAGCTGCTCTCACCGGACAGGCCCAGCAGCCCGACGATCTCCGCCCAGCCGCCTTCGCTCGCCGGGGGCAGTACCCAGTCCGCGCACGCGAGCGCGGCCTCGGTTGCGTCGGCCACGGCGAGAGCCAGCGAAGCTCCTTCCAGGAGCTCCACATCGTTGTCCGCATCCCCGATCGCGAGCACACGGCCCGCATCGAGTCCCTTGGCGGCGCAGAACGCCAGCACTCCCGACCACTTGCTCACTCCGAGCGGTCGAAAGCTCAGGTGGAGCCCTCCATAGGTCCGGTCCACGGAGATCGCAGCTGCCACCGGTGCCCGTGCCGTCACTCGAGCAGCGAGATCCCTGATCATTGACGGGTCCCCGCCCAAGATGGTGAACGCCAGGACGCTCAGGGTCCGCACTGCGGTCCACGGGTCCTCTTCACGCACCCACGGCCCGAGACGGCGGATGTACTCCGGATGAGTGAACGGGTGCGCGCCCAGAACAATGTCTCGGTCCGGATCGTCCACGTTGATGCACGGGCTGACGCCCTGCTCATCGAGGACCTCCAGCACCTCGACGGCGACCGCCGGGCTGAACGGGTGCTTGTGAAACGCCGTACTCGCGCCGAATTCCCGGCCGATCGCACCATCGAGGAACACCCCCGGTAGCGCAACTCCGTTGGACTCCATCACGGCCCAGGCGCTCCACGCGCTGCGGCCTGTGGCAGCCAAGACCGGGAGCGAGGCCTCAGCGAGGACCCCAAGCGCCCAATGCGTGCGGGAATGGATCAGTCCCCTGCCGTCCCAGAGCGTTCCGTCGAGGTCGGTCACGACGAGGTCGACCCGAGGCGGAATGGGCCGCTCGAGCGCGGCAGTCGCGTCAGTCATCGAGTCCACGTGCGAGCCGGTCATGCCCCCTAGCCTGCCACGGTGACAGGCGGCTTCATCGCGCTCCCTACGCTGTGGTCCATGGGTCGGACACACGCAGCCATCGAAGATCGGCTCGCAAGCTTTCTTCTGTCACAGCCAGTCTTCTTCGTCGCGTCCGCCCCACTTTCCCGCGAAGGGTTCGTAAACTGCTCACCGAAGAGCAACGACGGTGAGCTCACGGTGATCGATGCCCATCGCGTCGCCTACCTCGACCGGACCGGAAGCGGAGTCGAGACGATCGCCCATCTGCGTGAGAACGGCCGGATCGTGCTGATGTTCTGCGCCTTCGAGGGACCGCCGCGAATCGTCCGGATCCACGGTCGCGGCTCAGTGGTAGCCCGCGACGATGAAGGCTTCGAGGAGCTGTCGGGCAGGTTCCCCACGAACCAGCTCGAAGGCGCCCGGTCGGTCATCGTGGTGTCCGTGGAGCGCATCGCCGACTCCTGCGGCTACGGGGTCCCTTTGATGGACTTCCAGGCGCATCGCACTCAGATGGCTGAATGGGCCGAACGCAAGGGCGATGAGGGGATCAGGCAGTACTGGGAATCGACCAACTCCGAGAGCCTCGATGGGCTCTCAGGCCTCTGGGCCATCACGCCGGGCTGATCGGCCCCGCACAGACTCGCAGCAAAGACGCTCGCTCCTGCAGACGTCCTTGAACGGGCTTATGCCGGCGCGCCTCAGCTTGCGGCGCCAGAGCTCTCAATGGACGATCTTGGCGATCGAGAGCTCGATGATGTCGGTGGCACCTCGCTCTTTCAGCTCCGGGATCAGCACGTTGATCTCGGACTTCTGAACCACCGTCTCAACCGCGTAGCCCGCTTCGCCGAAGAGCTTCGAGACCGTCGGCGCCCTCATCGACGGCAGTACGGCGATGACGGCGGGAAGATGAGACGGCGCGACGTTCAGCTTCACCAGGACCTTCCCCCTGGCTTCGAGAGCACCCTGAAGCAGGACGAGAAGCTGCCCCATCGCACGCAGCTTCTCCGGGTCCGCAACCGAGACCGGATTCGCGATCAGCTCGGTGTACGACAACATGATCGTTTCGATCACCCGCAGGCCGGCTGCCCGGAGCGCCCGCCCTGTCTCGGTGATCTCGACGACGGCATCCGCGATGTCGGGAACCTTCGCCTCCGTGGCCCCGAAGGAGAAACGGACGTCGGCTTGCACTCCACGCTCCGCCAAGAACCTCCTGGTGAGCGCCGGGTACTCGGTCGAGATCCGGCAGCCCTGCGGGAGATCCTCGACCCGCTGAACAGGCGAGCTGTCACCGACCGCGAGCACAACCTTGATGGGTTCGGCCGTCGCCTTCGAATAGCGCAGCTCACCGAGGCTCACGACGTCGGCGCCCGTCTCCTCCACCCAGTCACGGCCGGTCACGCCGAGGTCGAACAGACCTTCTGCCACATAGGTCGGGATCTCCTGGGGCCGCAGGATGTGAACCTCGTTGACGCGCGGGTCGTCAATCGCGGCCCGGTAGGCCACCTCGGAGGCCCGGCGGACCGTCAGGTCGGCCGCGGCGAAAAGCTCGAAGGTCGCGAGCTCCAACGAGCCTTTGGGGAGAACAAGACGCAGCATTGCTAGTTCTCCTCCCGCTCTGGGCCCGGGGTCACGCTGTCCGCGGTGCCCGAGGCGCCCACCGTGGTCGATGCGAGCCGCCGGATCAGATTCGCCATCTCGATCGCGGTCACAGCCGCCTCGGTCCCCTTGTTCCCGACGGTTCCGCCGGCGCGCGCGAGGGCCTGCTCCAGGTTCTCGGTCGTGAGGACCCCGAAAACCACGGGCATCCTCATGTCGAGCTGGACACGCTGGATACCGGCAGCACACTGGCCAGCCACGAAGTCGTAGTGGGAGGTCTCACCGCGGATGACAGCCCCGAGACAAACGACGGCATCAAAGCGCCGAGTCCCAGCCATGGTCATCGCTGCGAGCGGCAGCTCGAATGCCCCCGGCACCCAGACAACTGTCCTGTCTGCCTTGGCGACGCCGCAGCGGTCGAGCTCGGCCAGCGCTCCGGCGAGGAGCAGACCGGTCACGTGCCCATTGAACCGACTGCATGCGACGGCAATCCGAAGCCCGGTCCCGTCATCACAGCCCCGAGCTCCGCGCCTGTCGATGTCGTCGATCGCCGGCAGGCGGTGCATCGAGGTCCTGGCCTCCTGGCTTGCGGACTCAGTGTCGAGCTCCACGCCGGGCGACTCGTCAGCCGAAGCCATCGCGGTCGCCGGGGTCGCCGACGGCCCTGCGTGCAGTCGTCTCCGGCGCGGCGGACTCCGGCGCGGCCAGGTCGAGGCCATTGAGCAGGTGGCCTAGCCGTTCTCTCTTCGTGCGCAAGTACTTGACGTTCTCCGGGTTCGGCACGGGCTCCAAGGCCACCCGTTCGACAATGTCGAGCCCATAGCCCTCGAGCCCCCCGTACTTCGCCGGGTTGTTCGTCATCAGGCGCATCTTGGTCACCCCGAGCTCCACGAGGATCTGGGCGCCGATGCCGTACTCCCGACTGTCGACGGGGAGCCCCAGCTCGACGTTCGCGTCGACGGTATCCCAGCCGTTGTCCTGAAGGTTGTAGGCGCGCAGCTTGTGGGTGAGGCCGATGCCCCGCCCTTCGTGGCCTCGGAGGTAGACGATTACGCCCACGCCCTCCTCGGCGATACGGCAGATCGCCGCTTCCAGCTGCGACCCGCAGTCGCAGCGCAGCGAGCGGAACACGTCTCCGGTGAGGCACTCGCTGTGCACGCGGACCAGCACGCTCTCCTTGGTGTGCACGTCGCCTGCCACGAAGGCGAGATGCTCCTCGCCGTTGAGCAGCGACCTGAAGCCGTAGGCGGTGAACTCGCCGTGCTCGGTGGGGATGCGCGCTTGCGCGACCTGCTCCACGAGCTTCTCGCGGTGGTGCCGGTACCGGACGAGATCCCCAATCGAGATGATGGGTAGGCCGTGGTCGGATGCAAACCTCTCCAGCTCGGGCCTTCGCGCCATTCGCTGCTTGTCCTCGGTCACTATCTCGCAAAGCAGTCCAGCCGGGTAGCAACCTGCGAAGCGGGCGAGATCAACTGTCGCCTCGGTATGGCCGGCGCGCTTCAGGACACCGCCCGGCCGGTAGCGCAACGGGAGGACATGACCCGGTCGAGCAAGGTCGTCCGGCTTGGTGTCAGGGTTGATGAGCGCCCGGATCGTCGCCGCCCGGTCAACCGCGGAGATGCCCGTGGTCGTGCCATGGCGGTAGTCGACGGTAACGGTGAACGCCGTGCGCTGGGACTCGGTGTTGTGCGAGACCATGAGGGGCAACTCGAGCTCGTCGAGACGGTCCGGCATGAGCGGCGCGCAGATCAACCCCGAGGTGTGCGCCAGGAAGAACGCCACCTTCTCGGGGGTCGCGAACTCCGCCGCCATGACGAGGTCGCCCTCGTTCTCCCGGTCCTCGTCGTCCATGACGACGACCATCTCTCCTCGCCCGACAGCTGCTATCGCTTCGTCGATACTGGCCATCGGCACGTCGGTGTCCGCCTCCTCTTCTTCTCTCGAGCCTACCGGCAGCGGCATAGCCGTGAACTCGCAGGTCAAGTTGGGCTGGTCTCGCGCCGCGCCTTTGAAGGCTTGGGGAAGTGCGCAGGGTCCGGCTCGACGTCGATGCGCACGTCACCTCCGAGCCGGCGGACCGAGACGAGCCGCCCACGCCACGCACTTGCCATGGTGGCGGAACCGGGCCCGGCGAAGATCGGCCGACCGTCGTCGCCTCCGAGAAACGCAGGTGCCAGGTACCACACGTACCGGTCTACAAGGCCGTCGCGGTGAAAGGCATAGGCGACATGCGAGCCGCCTTCGACGAGGAGCTGCAGGACGCCGCGTCGGCCGAGATCGTCGAGCACTGCGGAGAGGTCTCCACCAAGCTCGAGCGCCGGCTGCACACGGGCACCTGGAGGGACATGGCCGAGCACGACCCGAAGCGGCTGGCGTGGCGGCCCGGGCGAACCGTCGTCTCGCACAGTGAGGCCTGGATCGTCGCACCGCACGGTCCCGGCCCCTACGAGCACGGCGTCACTCTCGGCGCGCAGGCGATGAACGTCGCGCCGGGCGTCGGGGCCGGTTATCCACCGGCTCGATCCATCCGGCGCCGCCGTGCGCCCGTCGAGAGTCGCGGCAAGCTTGAGAACGACATAGGGCCGGCCGGTCGACCGGTGGACAAGGTAAGGGCGGAGCTGGTCGTCGACGGCGGCAGCGAGCACGCCCTTGGACACCGCGACGCCTGCCCCCTCGAGTGCCCGGAACCCTGCGCCCGCGACGCGCTCGTCTGGGTCCCCGAGCGCGGCGACGACCCTGGCGACACCGGCACGGATGAGAGCGTCCGTGCACGGTGGCGTCCGGCCATGGTGAGCACAGGGCTCGAGTGTCACATAGACGGTGGCCCCTCGGGCTTGTTCGCCTGCCAGCGCGAGAGCAGCGATCTCGGCGTGAGGCCCGCCGGGAGGTGCCGTCGCCCCTTCGCCCACGACCTGGCCAGCTCGGTCAACGATGACGCAGCCGACCCATGGATTGGGGGACGTCGTCGTGCGGACTCCCTGGGCAAGCTCGACGGCCCGGGTCATGTGGCGTTCGTCGGTGCGACCCGTCTCTTCCTGGCTCAATGGGGACTCTCGCCTCTGAGCAGGGCGAGCGCGTGAGGCAGCACGCCAAGAACTGCCTCGAGACACTCGAGAGCGCCTCTTGTGGATCCGGGCAGATTGAGCACGAGCGATGACGCGAGAGTCCCGGCGGTGGCACGCGACAGGCGGCCCAGGGGATTGGCCAGCCGCATCGCTTCGGCCAGACCGGGCGCGAGCCGATCGAGCACCTGTGCGGTGCCCTCCGGAGTCAGGTCCCGTTGCCCGAATCCAGTCCCGCCGGTGGTCACGATCAGGCCGACGAAACCTTCGGCCAGCTCCCCAATCGCTGCCGCCACTGACTCGATCCCGTCGGCGACAACCCGCCGCTCGACGACTTGGTAGCCCTCGGCCCCGAGGCGCGCGGCGACCGCTGCGCCTGAGCGGTCCTCACGTGTACCGGCGACGACTCCGTCGGAGACTGTGCACACCTTGGCCTGCAACCGAACGGCTGGGCCTGCCGGGCCTGTCCTCGGGGCCATCGTCGAGCCGCTCATTGGCCCGGCGAGATCGCGGCTGATGTCGCGGCGTGAATTCGGCGCACGGTCTCGGCCGGATCGGAGGAATGGAACACTGCCGAGCCCGCAACGAAACACCTCGCACCCGCGAGGGCGGCCACCGGCGCCGTCCTCTCGTCGATGCCGCCGTCCACCTGGAGCGTGACGTGAAGGCCCTCATGTTCGACCTGTTCACGCGCCTGGCGCAGCTTCTCCATGACGTCCTCGATGAACGACTGGCTCCCAAAGCCAGGATGCACGGTCATGACCAATAACAGGTCGACCAAGTGAAGATAAGGCGCGACCGCCTCGTGGGGCGTCTCGGGGTTCAAGACGAGCCCCACGCCGATGCCGAGGCGGCGCATCTCGGCACACAAGGACTCGGTCTCCCCGACCTCCACATGCACCGAGCAGGAGTCCGCGCCGGCGTCACGGAACGCCTCGAGGTACTCCCCTGGGTCGGTCATCATCAGGTGGCAGTCGAAGAACATCCCCGTGCACTTCCTGATGGAGGTGACGACCGGAGGCCCGATGGTGATGTTGGGCACGAAGTGGCCGTCCATCACGTCGAGGTGAAGCCAGTCGGTCACGCCGGCAATCTTGGCGATCTCGGTCCCCAGTGCGCCGAAGTCGGCCGACAAGACGGAGGGGGCAACCTTCAGCTCACCCTCCGCCAGCAGGGGAAGGCCGGGAGTATGCCCCGGTTCGGCGAGTTCGACCACCGCTCCACCGTAGCCAACCTCCTCGGGCGAAGCTGCTACTCGCCGAGACACTCGCCCGCGGCTGGACGCGCGCCGCGCAGCCACGCGTCGAACGCCAGGACCGACCGCCCCTCGGGTCTGACCTCCAGCAACTCGAGACAACCGTGGCCGCAAACCACCTGGTCGCCGACCAGCGTGCCCGGCACAGGCCGGGCGAGTCCCGGCGCTCCAGCCTCGGCGCCTTCATCACCGGGTCCCGCAACTTGTCCGCCGGGTTCCGCGCCCCGCGCAACCCGGGCGCGCTCGACTATCAGGCGCTTGCCTCGGAAGGTCGTCCACGTGCGCCCGATGCGGATGAGCCGGTCGAGCTCGACAGCCGGACGTTGCCAGGCGAGCCGTAGCTCGCTGCTGTCGATCTTGGCCGCGTACAGCGCCTCTCCGCTCTGGGGCACCGGTGTGCCCAGCGTTGCGACTCCACCGGCCAGGCGCTCGAGAAGGAGCGCCGCACCGAGATCTGCGAGGCGCGCCCGGAGCTCTGCTGCAGTCTCCCCGGGACGAATCGAGGCCTCGACGCGGGCGTAAACAGGACCCGTATCCAGGCCTTCGTCGAGTGCCATCAAGCAAACGCCGGTCCTCTCGTCGCCGGCGAGGATGGCCCGTTCCACCGGGGCGGCACCGCGCCAGCGCGGAAGCAGCGAGAAGTGCAGGTTCACCATGGGCACCTGTCCGAGCACATCGGCGCGGATGAGCGTCCCGAAGGCCACAACGACGCCAAGCTCGACCCTTGCGTCCAGGACGTCGGCCACGCGGCTCGACACGGGGAGAGCGAGATCGAGGGCGCACTGCTTAACCGGGGTCGGCACCAGCGAGCTGCCGCGGCCGCGACGGCGGTCGGGTGCGGTCACGACGAGTGCCACGTCGTGGCCGGCACCGTGCAGGGCCCGTAGAAAGCCGACCGCGACCTCCGGCGTGCCCAGGAAGGCGAGCCTCGTCACCGGCCGCGACCAGAAGGCCTTGGCTCAGACGTCGAGGCTGCTCTTGGCCGAACCGGAGAGCGCACGGGCGCGAAGCACACGCATGGCCTGTTTGCGCTGGTCCTTCTCAAGGCGCTCGAGAAGCAAGATGCCGTCGAGGTGGTCAAGCTCATGTTGGAAGACCCGACCGAGCAGCTCGTCGGCTTCGATGGAGATCTCGTTTCCTTGAAGGTCGCGGCCCACGAGATGGACCTCCTTCGGCCGCACGATCGGCCACTGCAGGTCGGGGACCGACAGGCAGCCCTCCTCGTACTCCCACTCACCGCGGGACTCGACTATCTCCGGATTGATCACCGTCCTCGGGCCCTCGCCGATGTCGTAGACGAAGATCCGCCGCTCGATGCCCACCTGA
Organism: uncultured Acidimicrobiaceae bacterium; assembly: GCA_963807575.1. Lineage (GTDB taxonomy): Bacteria > Actinomycetota > Acidimicrobiia > Acidimicrobiales > Bog-793 > Fen-455. The sequence goes on along the minus strand of CAWECD010000004.1, from coordinate 25,437 downwards.
GGCGCCGCGAGACCGACGCCCGGCGCGGCGTACATCGTCTCGATCATCTCCTCGGAGAGGCGGACGATCCTGGCGTCGATCTCCTCGATCTCCGCTGCGCGCTGGCGCAGGACGGGGTCGCCGAATACCCGGATGGCGAAAATGGCCACGCCGCGACTTTACCTGTGCACGGCCGGCGGTCTGCGCTCCAGCCAAGCGCTCAATGCTCCTCGCGTGCGGCCTCGACGCCGCGCCGGCTCAGCCAAAACGGACCCGGATGACGTCGCCCGTCGCCCTCAGGAGCGCAAGGCGCGCAGCCGGCTCCCCGATCCCCGAGATCTCGACCCGTTGAGGGCCCCGGCCGACGCGGTCGGGCACGAAGAGCCTTGCCGCGACGCTGTCACCTGTGCCGCTGCCCACAGAGCCCGAGTACTGACCCGGGGGCGGCAACAGGATCTCGGCGGGGACCTCGATGGCCAAACCGGGCGGCCGGGCCGACTCAGGGCCAGTGCCGGCCATCACCAGCCCGCGCACTTCATGCGGTCTGCCGAGCAACACTGCCGCATTGGACAGTTCGCCCCTGGCGATGAGCGACCGGATCCGCGTCGATGACACCACCTCGTGTTCCCTCTCGTCTGTGACAAGGTGGACCGGTTCCACGGAGAACCCGGCTTCCTCCCCCATCGCCTGCAACAACGCGACGTTGCCCCGGCGCCGGTTGCCGAAATGGAAGTCGTCGCCGACGACGACCACGCGAGCGGAGAGCTCGGCCACAAGCACTTCTGCCACAAAGTCCTCCGCCCTCTCCTTGGCGCGCTCGGCGTCGAACTCGATGACGAGGACCTGGTCGACACCGGTCCTCGCCAAGAGCTCGAGCTTCAGGTCGATATCGGCAAGCCGAGGCGGCGCCGACGCCGGATTGACGACGGCGGCCGGGTTCACGTCGAAGGTCACAACGACACTGCGCAGTCCGCCACTGGCCGCCCTGCGACGCACGTGCTCGATGACCTGGCGATGGCCTATGTGGACCCCGTCATAGGCCCCGATGGTCACCGCGCTTCCGTTGTCGTGTCCCACCGCCGAAGGAGGCTACTCGTCGCCTGTAACTGACCCGACGCCGGCATGACGACGGTCGGAGGTTTGCACAACCACAACGGGCCGGACACGTTCGAGCCCGACGGGCCCGCAGACGGCCACCAGCCGGCCGGACTCGTCGAGCACGGCCCAAGGGCCATCACCCACGACTCCGAGAGCGAGACGCTCGACGGTCCTCCCGTGGCCGAGCGCGCAGGCAAGCTCGGGACCGGCAACGGCACTGCGCAGGTCCCGCACGAGCTCTTCGAGCGGGCGCACCTGCTCGGGCGCGACGGCCTCGAGCGCCAGGGCTTCGACGTCGCTGAACGACCCGATCGAAACCCTGCGCAGCACTCTCAGGTGGGCGCCACCACCGAGCCTCACCCCGAGATCGGCCGCCAGCACGCGCACGTAGGTGCCCGACGAACACTCGACGAGGACCGAATAGCAGTCGGAGTCGCCGGTCTCGAAGACCTCGAAACGAAACACCTCGACGCTCCGGGGGGCTCGTGCGACCTCGATTCCTTCGCGGGCGAGCTCGTGCAGTCTGCGCCCGCCGACCTTGACAGCCGAGACCATGGGCGGAATCTGCTCAATCCGCCCGGTCAGCGAACGCGCTGCCTCTCGGACCTCCGTCAAGGTCACGCCGCCCATGTCGAAGTGGCCGGTCACCTCTCCCGAAGCATCGAGCGTCGAAGTAGTCACCCCGAGCGCGATCTCGCCCACGTAGGTCTTGGGCAACGCCGTTGCGAAGCGCAGTAGGCGGGTCCCCCGCCCCACACCGACGATCAGAACCCCGGTGGCGTCGGGGTCGAGCGTCCCGGCGTGGCCCACTCTCCGGGTGCCAAGAAGGTGGCGGCAACGGGCAACGACGTCATGGGATGTCCAACCAGCCTGCTTGTCGACGACGACGAAGCCGCCTGAGTCGTCGATAATTCCCAGCCGCGGCTTGTGATCGGGCGCGTCGGGCCGACCCGGCCCGTCAGGAGTGGTCGTGCCGGGCACGGCGCAGTGCCTCCTCCACGCGGTTGCCGGCGGCGACCGCCGGATCTTCGACGAAGCTCAGCGTCGGCGTGCGCTTCAGCCTCACTTCGCGCGCAATGGCTGCCTGCAGCTCGGCGCGCCGCGCTTCGAGCGCGGGCAGGGCCCCATCGGGCAAGGAGGCCATGTAGACCGTGGCGTGCCGAAGGTCTGCTTCAACGCTCACACCAGTGACAGTGAGCAGGGCCAGCCGGTCGTCGTCGTCGCGAAGCCGCTCGAGCGCGTCGCCCAGCACCTGCACGAGGACGGCGTTGACACGCGTGGCCCGCGGATAGCCGGCCGACAATCTGCGATCGTATTGCCTAGGTACGGGGGATCTCCCGCTCGTCGTAGGTCTCGATCACGTCGCCGTCCTTCAAGTCCTGGAAGTCGGTGAGACCTATGCCGCATTCAAACCCGGCCTGAACCTCGCGAACATCGTCCTTGAAGCGGCGAAGCGAGGAGACCGCGCCCTTCCAGATGACCACGCCTTCCCTGAGGAACCGGACCTTGGAGCCCCGGGCGATGACACCGTTGGTGACGTAGCAGCCCGCAACTGCGCCCACTTTCGGGACCCGGAACACGGCGCGCACCTCGGCGTCGCCGGTGACGATCTCCTCGATCTCGGGAGTGAGCATCCCGACCATGGCCGCCTGCACGTCCTCGATGAGCTTGTAGATGATCTCGTAGGTGCGAATCTCCACCTTGTGGCTCTCGGCGAGCTCGCGGGCCCTGCGATCCGGGCGGACGTTGAAACCGATGATCGTCGCACCTGAAGCCGCGGCGATCGTCACGTCGCTCTCGGTGATGCCACCCACGGCACGGTGAACGAAGGAGACTTTCACATCGTCTCGTTCGAGCTTGAGAAGGCTCTGGGTCACCGCTTCGAGCGATCCCTGCACGTCGGCCTTCAGAACCAAGGTGAGAGTCGCGGTCTCGCCCTTGCGGATCTGCTCGAAAAGGTCCTCGAGCTTTGCTCCCGGGCTCGTCGACATGGTCGATGCCTGGGCGAGCGTCGTAAAGCGCAGCCGCTGTTCGCGAGCATCGCCAACAGTTCGAGCGACCGAAAGGTCCGAGGTTACCCGGAGCTCGTCACCGGCGATCGGAGGCTCCGACAGCCCGAGCACCTGCACGGGCATCGAGGGGAAGGCCTCCTTGATCTGGTCGCCGTGATCGTTGATCAAAGCCTTGACCCGGCCCCAGGCAGCACCGGCCACGATCGGGTCTCCAACACGGAGCGTCCCCCGCTGCACGATGATCGTCGCGACCGGACCACGGCCGATGTCGAGGTTCGACTCGAGCACGACACCTCTGGCGTCGACTTCGGCGTCAGCGCCCAGCTCGAGCACCTCGGCAAGCACGACGAGCTGCTCGAGCAACTCGTCAATGCCGAATGACTGGAGAGCTGAGATCTCGACGGTGATCGTGTCGCCACCCCAGGCCTCCGGCACGAGCCCCTGCTCGGACAGCTGCTGCATGACGTGATTGGGGTCCGCATCCGCCCTGTCGATCTTGTTGATCGCGGTCACGATCGGCACTTTCGCGGCCTTGGCGTGGTTGATCGCCTCCACGGTCTGGGGCATCACACCATCGTCGGCAGCAACGACCAGCACCACGATGTCAGTGACACTGGCCCCTCGCGCGCGCATCGCCGTGAAGGCCTCATGGCCGGGAGTGTCGATGAAGGTCAGCAGCTGACCCCGCCATTCCACTTGGTAGGCACCGATGTGCTGGGTGATGCCTCCGGCCTCGCCGGCGATCACGTTCGAATGACGGATCCGGTCGAGCAGCAGCGTCTTGCCGTGGTCGACGTGTCCCATGACCGTGATGACGGGGGGTCTTACCTGCAAGTCCTCGTCGTCATCCTCGAATTCCTCGCCGCCGAAGAATTTGGCGCGCAAAGCGGCCTCCTGCTCCTCGCCGGGGTCGACCAACCGGATCTGTGCGCCGATCTCGGCTGCGAACAGACCGATCATGTCGTCGGTGAGCGGCTGGGTCGCGGTCACCATCTCGCCCTGGAGCAGGAGGAAACGCACCACGTCGCCAGCGGACCGATTGAGGCGCGGGCCGAGCTGTTGGGGCGTGGAGCCACGCTCCACGATCACCTCGTGGTCGGGAACAGGAGCACTCGACGCCAGGTAAGCCGTTACCTGGATCGGCTCGAGCTCCTCCATGTTGCGACGCCGACGGCGTGGCCTCCGCTGGGGCGGACGTCCACGCCCAACAGGACCACCGCGTGCTGCTCCGGTCGGTCCACCGGGTGTGTAGCCGCCACTTCGCGCGCCAGGGGCGCCGCCACCTCCGTAGGTGCCACCAGAGGGACGTCCGCCGTCTCGGGGCGGGAAGTGACCGGGAGAGCGCGCGAATCCTGCGCCTGTTCCGGGCCGCGGGCTCACCTGTCTGCCAGCCGGTGGCCGAGAACCCACCGTGCCTGGACGCGACTGTGTCATCCCCGGGCGCGAGCCCGGAGCTGCCGGACGCGAGCCCGGGGCCACCGGGCGCGAGCCTGGGACGCCCGGACGTGGGGCTGAACCGTCTGGCGGTATCGGACGTCGCGTTCCAGGCGGCGGCGGGATCGGACGGCCCGAGATCGACCGGGGGCCCGGTGGCGGCGGGATCGGCCTGCCCGAAGGACTGACCGGACGGAATGATCCCACTTTGTGATCGACGTCGGGTGCCAGTGGAGTGGTCGTCGAAGCCGAAGAAGGGGGCACCCTCCGCTCCGGCGCGGCAACCCCAGGAGCTTGTGAGGCTGGCGTGACCGCTACGGCTGGGGCGGCGCTGGGAGCTGCGACAGTCCCTGCGGCTGAAGCCGAGGTTGGCGGGGCAGGGGCACGAGGCGCGACCGGGGAAGGCGAAATGCCCGGGCGTTGCCCGCCGGGTGCGGTCCCGGGCCTCACAGAACCAGTGCCAGCCGCGGACCTGGGTGCGCCCAGGGGAGGCGAGACAGGCACCCGGGGCACTGCGATCCGGGGCGCATCGATGGTCTCGCTTGTCGACTTGCTCACCACGAGACGCTGACCGGGACGAGGCTCGTGGGTCCCAGAGGCAACTTCTGCTTCCGGCCTGGGAACGAGTTTGTCGCCCACGGCCGACCCCGTCGGGTCCGGTGTGGGCACAGGCGGCGCGGCACCAGGCCGCTCGCCGGCTGGCGCGCTCGTCGGGCGCTGGGACCCACCGGCTCCCCTTGGTCCCGTCACCGCGGGCGCGGCGGAGGGCGCCGGGGACGGTTCCTCGGGCTGAACCGCGCGACGCAACCCTTCCCGATCGGCCTTGCGCCGGGCGCGGTCGGCTTGCGCGTCTTCGATCGACGACGAGTGGCTCTTCACGCCGATCCCGAGGTCGATGCAAATGTCCAGGGCTTCCTTGTTGGTCAGCCCCAGCTCACGGGCAAGCTCGTAGACGCGGATTTTCTTGGGCAACTGGTGATTCGGTCCTCTCCGATCGAGGGGCAGCGCAGCGTTCGGGATCCCGAGGCTGGCGCGGCCTTACATTCTCACACAACGCCGGGGACTCGTACACCCGTTCACCCATCTTAGGGTCGAGCCCATGATCGCCAAGTCGTCCGCCCAGCCCGGACCGACGCCACTGCCGGGTCGCCGGAGTCCCGCTGAGCGTGGAACCTCGTGACGGGCACAAGCCACAACCCGTCTCTTACAAGCCATTGCGAAGTACATTGCCACCGGTGGGACCGTCATTCGGCATCGGGGAGGGTGCTGCATTGGTGGCAGTCGAGCGCGCCAATGGCGGTGAGCTGGCTCCGCTCCTGCAAGTGCTCTGGACTCTCAACAGTTTCACTGCGCCCCACTCCCGGCCGACCCCGGCCGCATTCGCAGCCTCGACGACAGTCTTGATCGAGATCGGCGTCGTCGAGTACGTCGACAACCAGCTCGGCCTTACTCCCGAGGGTCGCAAGCTGCTCCGACGATCCGGCATGCCAAACGATCCTCGGCACGTGGCGCTTGTCACCGAGCTGCTTCAGCAGCACGGCGAGGACCATCCCGGACACCATGAGCCGGCATCGGTGCCGACCGAAGAGGATGTTCGGCAGGCTATGAGCGACGGGGACCGCATCCAGGAGACCGGCAGCGGCGCCGGGACACCGATCATCGGCGAGGACACCCCTTTCTACTCGACAATCCTCGGTCTCGGCATGCCTGGCATCGTCGTCGGGTCTCGCTGGGTGCCGGCAGTCCCGCCCAAAGACGCCGGCTCCGTCGCGGAGCCGCCCAAGTCCCTACCGTTGACCCGGTCGCCTGGGCATCCTTTCCTCGACCGCTTGTTCGGCCGTGGACGACGAGATCACAGCGGGCCCGCGGGCTCGGGCGGGGACTGACCGAGCGTCTGCTCGGGCGGCAGCCGAAGAAGCTTCGGCTCGGACGGTGACGCGGCTAGCAGTTCGACTCGCAGCCGGTCGACGGCCTCTGGAGTGATGGGATGGCGGAGTGCCTTCGAGAACGCTCGGTGTCGGTCGGCAAGCTCGAAACATCCCGGTGCGTCACGACACAGCCACGCACCGCGCCCTTCTAGGACGGTGCCGACGGCAAGGACGCCTTCGCCGACGTGTACGACGCGCACAAGCTCCGACACCGGCGCGACGCGTCGGCATCCGATACAAGTCCGAAGCGGCGACGCTACGAGACCTGCCCCTGTCCCGTGGTCACGTCTGGATCCGTAACCGGGGATGCGAGGACGATGCCTGTCGCGCCTTGATCAGTCTCGACGGTGCCGGTCTCGGGGACCGCCTCGACGACGAGTTCTTCGGCCACTGCGGTCTCTCCCGCAGCCCAAGCCTTGGCCGACAGCGTCTCGCCACCTTCGGCCGGCTTCCAGACCATTTCTCCGGACTGCTCGACCCACTCGCCCTCGGCCCACTCGCCCTCGGCGTAGTGGGCTTCCTCAGCCGCCTCGGACTCGCTCTTGATGTCGATGTGCCATCCCGTCAGGCGCGCGGCCAGGCGGGCATTCTGGCCCTCCTTGCCGATCGCGAGCGATAGCTGGTAGTCGTGAACAATCACGGTCGCGCGGCCGCGATCTTCGTCGAGGATCACTTCCTTCACTTTGGCCGGCTGAAGCGCCCGGGACACGAACTCGGCTGGGTCATCGGAGAACGGCACGATGTCGACCTTCTCACCGCGAAGCTCGGTGGTGACCATCCGCACTCGCGCGCCTCTGGCGCCCACGCAGGCTCCCACCGGGTCCACGTTGCCGTCGTTGGACCAGACCGCGATCTTGGTCCGATGGCCAGGCTCGCGCGCACAGGCCTTGATCTCGACGACCCCGTTGGATATCTCTGGCACCTCGAGCTCGAAAAGTCGCTTGATGAGCCCGGGATGGCTGCGGGAAACGACGATCTGAGGACCCTTGCTGGTCTTGCGGACCTCGACGATGTACGCCTTGAGGCGAGCACCGTGGTCGTAGTGCTCGTAAGGGACCTGCTCAGCCTGAGGCAGCAGGGCCTCGACCTTGCCGAGGTCGAGGAGGGTGTAACGATTGTCGCTCTGCTGGATGATCCCGGTCACGATGTCGCCCTCGCGCCCTGCGTACTCCTCGTACTTCCGGTCGCGCTCGGCTTCTCGGATACGCTGGAGGATCACCTGGCGTGCTGCCTGGGCCGCGATCCGCCCAAAGTTGTCGGGGGTGTCGTCCCATTCGCGCGTTACGTTTCCTTCTTCGTCCAGCTCTTGCCCATAGACCCGGATCTCTCCTGAGTCCGGGTCTATCGTTACGACGGCCTCCTCGGCAGCCTGTGGGAGGCGTTTATACGCGGCCACGAGCGCGTTCGCGAGCGCGTCGAACAACGTGTCAACCGCGATGCCCTTTTCCACGGCGATCTGCTGGAGCGCATCCAGGAGAGCGACAGGGTCGAAATCCGTCGAGCTCATAGGTTATCCGCCGTCTCTCTTCTGGCGCTGTCAGATCTTCCTGCTTCCGATGATGCCTTGGCGACGCGCGTGTCGTTGCGAGCCGTTGGTGAGGGCGTACCCGCCAACGCCGCCCTCCAGTCGAAGATGGTGTGAGCTCTCTCGATGTCACCGTAGGGGACGTGGCGGCGACCGTCGGACAACCCGGGCGCCGACACGACAATGCCGTGGTCATCGGCGGAGACGAGCTCGCCCTCGAACCTCCGCTCGCCGTCGACTCCCGGCAGGGTCCGAAGTGAGATCTGGTGGCCAACGAACCTGCGGAAATGCTCGGGCCGGCGAAGCCGGCGCTCCAGGCCCGGACTCGAGACCTCGAGCTCATACCGGCTCGGCGGTCCAACTCCCTCACGGTCGATCGCAGCCGAAATCACCCTGCTGACAGATGCGAGGGTGTCCAGGTCAATTCCACCCTCGCGGTCAACGGTCACGACAAGGTTGCCGGACCGGATCTCGACGTCAACAAAGTCGAGGCCAGCGGCCTGAAGCAACGGCGCGGCGATGCGCTCTACGTCATCTGACGTCCCCATCGCCGCTGCCTCCTTTGTGACCTGCCTGTTCCAGAAATGACAAAACGTGGGCAGCCGCCCACGTCCACGCCTTCTGCATATCAATCGAACGGTTCGAAAGACTTTAGCATTCCACGGGCAAGCTGGCACTACCCATTTTCAGCCCGTCGGGCTTGCATCGCTCTGCCCACGCCCTCTACGAGGGCATTTATGGTTCCTCGACCAAGTGCTTGAGGTCGTCTCTTGCGATGCCCAGCTGCTTACGCACGGTGCCCTCGGCGATCCCGAGCGAGCGGGCCGCCTCCTTCGGTGTGAGGCCGACGACGAAGCACAGCGTTGCGCAAGCTCGCCGTCTCGCCGGCATGCGCCTCAGCGCGGCTTCAAGGACGAGATTGGAAACGGCCTCGGCCGCGGTGTCTGTGTGGGAAGCCTGGTCGGTCTCCAATGGGTAGTCGTGCTTCCAATGGCTTCGCGAGAGGCGGAACGCCGTGCGGTAGACGTAGCCGGGCGGGTTCGTGCCGAGGCGCACCCGCCGCCAGTGCCCGAGCGTGCGAGCGAAGGCCTCTTGAGCCACGTCCTCTGCGGTGGGCTTGTCCAATCCACCGATCTCGAGCGCCCTCACCAGGCGCGGGTAGTGCGCTTCGTAAACAGTGACGAAGTCCCCGGCTACCTCACTTGTGTGATTGTCTTCGATGGCGACAGTCTGTCCCACCGGGGCGGCTCCCGGTTGCCGGTCGCGTCAACCGCCGATGGGCTTGGCGGACGTTGCTGGTTCCCCGGAACCGGTGGATCCCGACGCGCCCGAGCCACCCGAACTGGGGGAACCCGACGCGCTGGCACCGGGGATCTTGTGCACTCCGCCGTTAAGCACCGAGCACGCTGCCACCGCCATGGCCGTTGCCCCGGAACCCGGCATGTCGGCCCGTTCGAGAACCTTCCCGGTGCCGGACAGCGCGTACACCGTCACCTGCCCTGGTGTCGCGCTGCCCCGGCTACCGGTCCCGCCAGCCTTTGCCGCCGTGAACCTATGGACGAGAACAGCCCACTGATCGACGACGACCATTTCGTCTTTGCCCCCTGCGCCAAAATCGGCGCGCACTGCCGCTGTCTGCCCCGTCGTATGCGCGACCACAAGCGTGATCGGCGAGTCTTCCGCCACACCGACTACCTGGTCCGACAACTCATTGACAGGTCGCGCGACCGACGGCCCGAGCGGCACTGTCACCACGCCAACGGCACCGGCATCTGACACCTCGACCAGGAGGGCCTGGGTGAGGGCACAGCTCACAGGCGTCATTCGCGTGGGAGGCGTGGCAACTGATGCGGTCGGTTCGGCCACGGTGGGTCCGGACGCGGTGGGCACGGAGGGCCCGGTGGCCGTCGAGGCAGACCCCGACGGCGTGGGGACAAGCTCGAGGGGCGCCGCGACCCAGACAGCGGTGAAGGCGCGAACAGTTACGCCATCGCTCGTGCGAGTGAACAGATGGCGAACCTGGGCGTCGCCGATCGACCCATAGGGCGAGTTCGGCGAACAGTTCCAGACACTGCACAACGACGTGCCCGAGCCTGTGCTCGTCGCATGCAGCTCGCCTGCGCTCTGAGCACCTGCGATGGTCGCGGGCGAAGGTGACAACGTGCTCGCCGAGTATCCCACCGAGAACTCGGCGTTAACCCAACCGAGACCATCGGGAGCGTTGCCGGAGCTCACAGGGGAATGACTCACGGGAGAAGGAGCGCTCGCCGACATACGATTGGACGTGGTCGGCACCTGAGCTGCGCCCTTGGTCGACGCCGACATCGTCGTCCCACCCTTGCGGCTGAGACTGACGCCCACACCTGCACCGGCGAGCGCAATCACGAGGCCGAGAGTCGCCGCGGTGCGCGCGCGACGGGCCTGCATGCGGCGGCGCCGACGGACAATGACGTCGAGCACCTCTCGAGAGGGCCTCTCGGGGTTCGGGTCGTCGAGAAGATGGGAGAGATCAGGCCCGTCCATGACGTCCTTTCAAAGCGACAAGGAGCCGGTTTCGCGTACGCATAGTTCCGGGCGAGTATTCACTCCGGCTGGTCCTGCAGGTCGCCCAGACGATCGGAGGTGACCCCGGGCGCCCGCGATGCCGACTGTCGCGACGCCGCACAGGCATCGAGACAGTCGGCGCGTGCACTGCCAGAGCGGTCAAAGGGCCCCTCAGGAAGAGGCGAGCTGGTAGACGACCGTCACCTGAACCGAGATCTGCTGTTGACCCGCTTGCACCGGCACCCCACCGGCGCTGCTCACCGGGGCGGCCGCGTTGTAGTACACGTATTGGCCGGCGTTCTCCTGGTCGGTGATCGAGACGATCGGGCCCAGAGTCAATCCGCCTCCCGCGGCAACTTGAGTCGCCTCAGTGTTCGCCGCCTGCATCGCCTGCGCCCTTGCCGCGGCGAGCAACTTCGACTGATTCGAGACGGAAAAGGAAATCCCGTCCAACGTGACGTCGTTGCCGACCGCGCTGACGGCAGCATCCAGAGCTGCTCCAAGGTCCGCGAGATCGTTCATCGTCACGGTGAGCCCGTCATCAGCGCTGAAGCTCCTGACCACGCCTTTCGAGTTGGTGTTCGCCGAAAGATTGAGCCAACTCGTCTGCATGTCCTTCAACGGGACCCCGCTGTGCTCCAGCGACTGCTCGAGCGTCGCCACCTGGGCATTGTTCTTCTGGAGCGCCTCGACAGCTGTGGGCTCGGTCGTGCTCACCCCGATACCGAACGTGGCGGTGTCGGGCGTGCCCTCCACTTCACCGGTGCCTGTGACAGTGATCGTCGGTGGCGAGGCCGTTGAGGCGTCATGGGCGGCAGTCAGCACTGTCCGGATGTTGGCCGACCGGGGAGATGAGCCGGAACTGCTCAGCACTGCCGAGCCGATCAGCGACCCCACGACGACCAGCGTGGCGACGCCGACGATGCCGACCGCGCGAGCCATGAGGCTCCGGCCGAGCTTGTGGGCCACGCCGGCGGTGGGCGGGACGGTGGCGGCTGGACCGCTCGTGTCGACAACTACTGGCTCCGGCCCAGCGCTCAGCGATGCCTGGGCCAAGTCCTCCGCTCCGGGGAGGACTCCGGGCTCTCGACTGTTCACTCGGTCTTCGTTCACGTCGGACACTCCTTGGATCAGTACTGGAACCTCCCGCTGAGGGTCCAATGTTGCAAAGCGCCGGACCCATCGATTCGCGTACGTCAGATGGCACGGCACGGCCCGGCCACGGCCGGACGGGGACCGGACGAGATCGTCCAAACGACCCAGACGCGGCCATCGGTAGGTGGGCCGGTACAGGCTTGTTCAACGATCACGTCATGCCACTCGCAACGGCTCCCCCCGATCGCTCAATGCCCGGTCGCACCATCCCCCGAGGCCGTGCCGGTGCGCGTTCTTTTCCGAGGCCCCCACTACTTCGCGAAGGACATCCACGAGGTTCAAGGGAGCGACCGGGCAGACGACGTCCGCTGCTGGCTGCGGGAGGTGCGCTGATCGTGTTGGTATGCGGAGCACTCGGAGCGGTGGTCGCGAACCGGGCACCTCGCCCGACGGCATTCCTGGCCGTGGCACATCTTGTCCCGGTCGGCATGACGGTCACCGCCTCTGACCTCGAGTCGGTTTCGATCGCCCCCGCCGCCGGGCTCGATGCGATGCCGCTGCGAGATGCCGGACAGGTGATCGGCCAGCGCGCCGGGGAGGACCTCGAACCCGGTTCGCTGCTCGTGCCGGGTGATCTGGCTCCCCAACGAGGACTCCCGGCCGGAGCTGCGATCGTGGGAACGAGCCTGGCGGTGGACCAGATGCCTGCCGATCTTGCCCCCGGCCAGCGCGTTCTCGTGGTGCTCTCCGGAACGATCGGGTCGGGCGAAGGTTCCCCGGTGGGTTCCGCCTCGGCTGCGGAGACGTCGGGTGCTCTCGGTAGTTCCGCGAGCGTGGTTTCCGTGCCGTCGCCGACCGGTCCGCCGGGCTCGGTCCTGACCCGAGCCACAGTGATCTCGGTCGTGGCCCCAGGTGGCTCGTCCGGACCGGCGGGCACTCAATCGACGACCTTTGTCACGACACTCGAAGTCCCGGAGACGGCCGCCGCCGCCGTGGCGGCTGCTAGCGCCGTGGGAGACGTCAGCTTGGCAGTGATCGGCGGTCTTGTTGGCACTGGAGCGTCGCAGTGAGCTTTGCAGCGACCGAGCCGGCAGGCACCCGTTGACAGCCGGCCCCGTGCTGTCTCGATCCCGGCTCGACAAGTCACTTGTCGACAAGGCGCGCTCGTTGCGCGCGAGCGTCGCAGAGCTCCTGGCGACCGCCCCGGACCGGCCGGACGCACCCGGCAAGGGCAACCCTGCTGCCGCCCACACCAGCCGGACAGCAGTCCGCGACCTCGTCCTCGACCTGCTTGATCGGGAGGCGGCGGCGCTCATGGCCAGCGGCCGGGATCCCCTGCCTCCATTTGACGAGAAGACGCTCGTCGAGCTCGTGCTCGCGATGCTCTTCGGCCTTGGCCTGCTGCAGGTCTTCATCGATGACGAGACCGTCGAGAACATCGATGTGAACGGCGCGGACGTGGCGTTCGTGACCTTCGCGAACGGAGAAAAGCTGCGCTATGGCCCTATCGCCGAGAGTGACGACGAGCTCGTGGCGATGGTCAGGTCGGCGGCGGCACGTTTCGGGCTGTCGGAGAGGCGTTTCGACGCAGCGCAACCGGAGCTCGACCTTCGGCTCCCCGACGGCAGCCGTCTGTCCGCAGTGATGGCCGTCACCGCGCGGCCGGTGATCGACATCCGGAGGCACCGCCTTTCCGACCACAGCTTGGACGACCTCGTCGAGCTCGGGACGCTCGACCAGGATCTCGCCAGGATGCTCGCCGCCGCGGTTCGCGCCAAGCGCAACATCCTCATCTCCGGTGCCATGAACTCCGGCAAGACCACGCTGCTACGAGCTCTGGCAGCCGAAATCAGCCCTGCAGAACGCCTCGTGACCATCGAGCAGGCCCTCGAACTCGGTCTGGATCGCCAGGTTGACAGGCACCCTGACAGTGTGGCGATGGAGGCGCGACTCCCGAACACAGAAGGCGTGGGGGCAATCGGCATGGCGCAGCTGGTCCGCCGATCGCTGCGCATGAACGCGTCGCGCGTCATCGTCGGCGAGGTGCTCGGAGACGAGGTCGTCCCGATGCTGAACGCCATGAGCCAAGGCCGGTCGGGCTCCATGGCGACCATCCACGCCGACGACTCGGCGGGGGTCTTCCGCCGGCTGGCCTCCTACGCCGTCCAAGCCCCCGAACGCCTGCCCCTCGAGGCGACCAACCTCCTCATAGCCGGTGCGATCCATCTGGTCGTCCACCTGGACATGGCCGAAGGCCCGACGCCAAGCGACGCGACCGGCCCCTTCTGCCGGGCCGAGCAGGACTCCCATCGGCCTTTACGGCACATCGCTTCGGTGCGCGAGGTCGTCGGAGCCGATGGTCCACTCGTCATCTCGAACGAGGTCTGGAAGCCAGGGCCCGACGGATGCGCCGTCCCCGGCGCACCGTTGCGCGATATGACGGCGGGGCTCTTGTCGGTCCACGGGTACGAACCGTCACGCAGGGAACCGATCGGGGTCTGGTGAGGACCGGCCTGTTGATGATTGTTGCGTCGGTCGGCGGAGCAGGCCTGTGCCTCGTCATCGCCGGTTTGCGCCTCGCGCCGGTGAACCAGATCGCGCGCCCGGCCCGGAGTCCCGAGCTGGCCCGTCGACGGTTGCTACACGGTTCGATCGCGGTGACCACAGGGCTCATCGCGTTCATGGTCACCCGATGGCCGGTGGCGATACCGCTCGGCGCGCTCGCGGTTCTCGGCCTTCGCGGTCTCGGAGGCGGACCTGCAGGCCAGATTATAGAGAGAATCGAGGCGATCGCCTCGTGGACAGAGATGCTCCGTGACACTCTCGCCGGCGCGGCAGGTCTCACTCAGGCGTTGATAGCCACGGCATCGGTCTGTCCCCAGGCGATCCGTGAACAGGTGAGCGCGCTTGCGAGCCGACTCTCCAGCGGAGCGGCCCTCACAGCGACATTGCGGAGCTTCGCAGATGAGCTGGCCGATCCTGCGGCAGATGTCGTGGTCGCCACACTGCTGATGGCTGCCACCGAGCGGGCCCATCGACTTGGCGACCTTCTCAGCGCTCTCGCCGAATCGACCCGGGAAGAGGTCGCCATGCGGCAGGCCGTGGAAGCCTCTCGGGCATCGGCGAGAAGCGCGGTGCGGACGGTGACGGGTTTCTCGGTCGGCTTCCTGGTCCTCATGGTGCTCTTCGCCCGTTCTTATCTTGCCCCGTACGGCACGCCGGAGGGCCAGGCAGTGCTCGTGGTCGTAGGCACCCTTTTCGGCTTCGGCCTCTGGCTCATGGCCGTCATGGTCCGGACGAGGCCCACACCACGCCTGTTCGTCGCGGAGCCGGTGACATGAAGTCACTGATCCTGCTCGGCATCGGTGGCGGTCTGGGTGTGACGTCCATCGTGACCGGGCTGATGAGACACACGCCGGCCGGCCCAGTCGGTCTCACGCGATCGGCAACCCCGGCGTGGCCGGAGCGGGTCGGTCATGAGCTCACGAAGCTCCTGCGACTCTCCAGCTCCGAGAGACCACTGCGCCAGGACCTCAACGTGCTCGGTCGATCCGATGAGTCGCTCGCGGTGGCCACCACGCTGATTGCGATCACCGTCACCGCCGGAGCTGTGGTCGTGGCGGCAGGCTTGGGACGCCTGGGCCTGCACTTGCCGATGTCGATCGTGCCCGTTGTGTGCTTCGCGGTGGGACTGGCCGGGGCAGCCGTGCCGTCTCTGCTCGTCCGGCGATCGGCGGGCGTGGCACGAAGAGACCTCGTCCACTCCCTGGCGTGCTGGCTCGAGCTGGTCTCCCTCGCGCAAGCGGGCGGGATGGGAATCGAGGGCGCGTTGGAAGCCGCGAGCTCGGTTGCCGGAGAGGCGTCGTTCCTCCGTATCCGGCGCGCGCTCGAGCGAGCTCGCCACGCCGGGCGATCACCGTGGGACGGTCTCGGCCGACTCGGCGATGAGCTCGGTGTCAACGAGCTCGAGGAACTCGCCGCCAGCGTGCGTCTTGCCGGCACCGAGGGCGCGCGCATCCGCTCGAGCCTCACCGCCAAGTCCGCCTCGTTGCGCCGACGTCAGATGGCCGACGCCCAGGGCCGGGCGAACGCCACGACCGAGCGCCTCTTCCTCCCGGCGATAGTGCTCATGATCGGGTTCATCGTGTTCCTCATCTACCCCGCTGCAGTGACGCTGTCGCGCCTGTTCTGAGCGACGCCCTCCAAAGCGTCGCCCCAATCGGTGGGGCCTCGCCCCCATCCGGTCGCCCGGTCGCACCGGCTCGAACGAGAGCGCCCGCAAGCCGGGCCCGAGGTAAGGAGAACCCAGCCAATGCCAGAGATCCAGGTCGTCTTGTTTCTCATCAAGACCCTCCGCTGCCGGATGGCCGAAGCGCGCCTCGAGCCCGAGCGTGGCGACGTCGCTGAGAAGCTCATCATCGTGGCCGTCTTCGTGGCACTGGCGATCGCCGTCGGTGTGATCATCACCAAGGCTGTGACGGGTGACGCGAACCACATCTCGCAAGTGATCGACGGGACTCAATGAGGTTGAGCGGGCTTCCGGCCTCCAAGCAGGGCCGTCGTGCGCCTGAGTGGGGTGATGACGGTTCCAGCACGCCAGAGCTGGTCGTCATCCTGCCCGTTCTCCTGCTCCTCATCACTGCCGGCTTGCAGTTCGCTCTCTGGGCCTTGGCATCTCACGCCCTGTCTGATTCGGTCGCCGAGGGAGGCGCAGCGCTGCGGTCCGAGGGCGGGACGAGCACCGTGGCACGAACCGTCACGCTTCAAGAGCTCCAGGACATCGCAAGCGGCCTCGTATTGGGGCCTACGGTTTCGGCTCAGACCCCTTCTGACGGTATCGCCTCGCTCTACGCGTCGGGCACCGTGCCGTCCCTGCTACCGGGCATGAGCCTGACCGTCTCGGTGGAGTCAACCGGACCTGAGCAGCGTTTCTGGGCAAGCGGATGAGTGCCGTGGACCCAACGCGATCAGATGAGCGGGCTGCGCGGAGGGCGGGGCCGGTTGAGGGGAGGCCCGAGGTCGGCTCGGCAACTGCCGAGATCGTGATCCTCACCCCGTTGCTCATCCTGCTCGCTCTCCTGTTTGCGATCGGGGGACGCCTGGCCAATGCCTTGCAGGAGGTCGGAGACGCGGCTCGCACCTCGGTCGAGTCCGCCGTCATCGCGTCAACGGCCTCCAATGCCCAGGCGCAGGCGGTGGCCGCGTCGGACTACGAGCTCTCAAACGACGGCCCCAAGTGCTCTCCGTACTCCGTGGCAGTCGATGCGGCCGACTTCGCCCCGGGAGGCCTCGTCTCGGTGCAGATCCGCTGCGGCGTCGGACTCCTCACGTTCGGGATTCCCGGTATTCCAGGCGCGGTCACGCTGTCGGGCCACGCGACTGCCAGGATCGAGATCTATCGGGAAGTGGGATGACGACTCTCCAGGCTCGAAAAGCGCTTGAACCGACTCGACCTGCGTGGAGGCTACAAGGAACCCCTCCTGCTCATGGCTCATGCCGCTCGACGCCATCGGGTTGCGGTCGTGCACTCGAGCCTGAGCGCGGAGCGGTGACGCCGTTCGTGATGCTGATCTGCGTCGCTCTCATGGCACTGCTGGGCCTCGTGGTCGACGGAGGTCGAGCACTGAGCGCGCGCGAAGCCGCCCTCAGCGAAGCAGAGCAGGCCGCTCGCGTGGGCGCCGCGCAACTCTCCGTTGCCTCGTTGCACGCAGGCCTGACGACCTTCCAGGTTGCGGGCGCGACCGCAGCCGCGAAACAGTACATGGCCACTTCGGGGCATCCCGGCTCCGCGGCGGTCGTCGGCACTTGCGTCGTGGCGACGGTGCGGACCTATCGACTGGCCACTCCATTCCTCGCTCTGATCGGGATCGACGACCTCCCGGTGTCGGCATCGGCCGCCGCCACAGTCGTCATCGGTTAGCTCATGCAACCTCCGCGGTGTCCGCCTGCGGATCGTCTCCATCGCCCGTCGGCGACCAGGCACCACTGCCCGACAGGCCGGCTGTGCCTCCCGGACCTCCCTTTGACATGATGGGAGCCCAACCGAGATATTGCGGACACCGCGCGGTGATCGCGGACTCGTCTGCTTGAAGCCTGACCCGGTTGCATGAAGCTTGCCCGCCCGACCCCGCGGCCATTTGGCCGATAACGTGCGTCTTGAAGTAGGAGCCCGCTATGAGTTCGCCGATTCCGAGGACCTCGGGGAGCGACCCGGGCGACGCGCGTCGCAGCTCGGCCGCGAACTCGACGAACGCGCTTGCACTCAGCGGGCTCCTCAAGGTTCAGAGACGATGGCACCTGGCCTCTCTTGCGGGGCTGGAGGCGGGCCACACCGACTTGGCCCCGGCCCTTGACGACCGGCTCACCGCGCCTGACCGTGCTGGCTCCGGGCCGGCCGGTCACGCCGGTCGCGAGCCGACCGACACGATCGGAAGGGGCCAGCCGCCTCAGGGCACGGCCTCACCAATCCTGCCCACTACGGCTCGCTCCCGGCTGCCCATCCATCTCGAGGATTCTGAGTGGAGCCGCCTCACCCTCGGCGTGGCCTCGGAGGTCCTCGCGTCTTTGGGAGCGCCGACCACCGCGGACATCCTCCAGCTCGATCCCGATTCCATCACCGTTCACGTGCCGACGTCGCTTCCGCCTCTGTGGCCGTTCACCCCGGGGCGAGTCGCGCGGTCATGGACATTGCCGCGCGACTCGCGCATAATCGCGTCCCTCCCGGTCACGCCGGCGATCACGAGCGCAGCCCGAAAGGCCGCCCTGGTCACCCTGTCCGAGGCCGATGGCCGGCGCGCCCTTGTTGACCTCGTGGCCGTCGGCTCCACGATCTTGAAGGGACCTCTGCCAGCAGTCGGGGTGAAGATCGCCGACATTGCCGTCGAGCTCGGGTCCAGACGGTGGTCCGATCTCGAATCCCTTGTCCTGGTCGCGTTCGACAGCTCAATGCCGCAACTCGAAGGCACACGGCACGCTGCGAACATCGCGGTGGCCCTCGAGGAGATCACGGCCCGTTCCACGAACCGGGCGGGCTCGATCTCCATCTGCGTGATCGTGCCACCGTGGGCAAGCGACCCAGCGGACCCCCTTCTCGGCGAGCTGATCAGACTCTGTGAACGGACCGTCGGCATAGGAGTCCTGTGCTGCGCCAGCGCCGTGGGCGCGCTGTGCCTTTGGGAGCTTGCACCCGAGGCGACGGACCAGCCCACCCTGACTTTCGGCGACGGGCGCCGAGTCTCGGGGCTCGGCCTCGCGCAGCTCCCTGAGTTCGCCGTCAGCCCCGAGATCTTGTCACAGACCGGGGAGCATCCTGGACCGGGACCGGGGTCTCACCCTGGACCTTGGAAGCAACGGCCAGCGGTTCGGGGACTAACACATGCGACAACTCCTGGGACGGTAGCGCGAAACGTCCCGATCGAGGTCGCGGTGCTCGGGCATGTCCAAGTCAACGGTGCCCCGGAGTCGTTCCGGTACCGCAGGCGCCTGACCGAGCTCGTCGCGTTCCTCGCCATGCATCCCGAAGGTGCGACAACCGACGAGTTCGCAACAGCGCTCTGGCCAGAACGAAGGGTCCCGCTCCAGACCCTCGCCAACCGGCTCTCCGAAACGAGACGGGCACTCGGCCTGGCGAGCGATGGCCGGCCCCGTCTCCGCAAACAGGGCAGGCGTCACCTCATCGTGGAGGCCGAGACCGACTGGAACCACTTCAGGAAACTCGCCTCAGAAGCAGACGGTGCCGACTCTTGGCGTCGGGCGCTCGCGCTCGTCCGCGGCCGACCGTTCGACGGCCTCGATCGAGGCGAATGGGCCCAGCTCGAGGGTCATATGGCGGCGGTTGAGGCGTCCGTAGTCGCTCTCGCGTGCCGTCTGGGAGAGCACGCACTCGATCGCGGTGAAGGCGGCCTCGCCCACTGGGCGGCGCTCCAAGGGCTGCTTGTCTCACCCTGGGACGAGCGGCTCTACCGTCTGTTGATGCGGGCGGCAGACGAGCTCGGAAATCGCGGTGGCATCGACGCAGCATTGCGCAGTCTCGCGCTCGCCCTCGAGCTCGAAGGCGACCCGCTACTCGGCATCCATCCCAAGACCTCGGCGCTCTATCGCAGCCTCACCGCCAGGTCGCCCACGTAGCTTCGGAGGGCCAGTCACCAAACGACGGCTACGGTGGACCCGTGGGGATACTCGAAGGCAAGCGCATTCTGGTCACCGGCGTGCTGACTGATGACTCTCTGGCTTTCGGCGCGGCGCGCCTGGCCCAGGGGGAAGGAGCCGAGGTGGCCCTCACCGGCTTCGGCCGGGGACTCTCCCTCACAAGCCGTGCTGCCCGCAAACTCCCGGCACCTGTGGAGGTCTACGAGCTCGACGCCACCGTGGAGCAGCAGGCGGAACGGGTGGCCTCTGAGCTCGGGGAGCGATGGGGCCAATTGGACGGCGTCGTTCATGCCATCGGCTATGCACCTGACAGCTGCCTGGGAAACGGCGTGCTCGTGTCAGGTTGGAAGGACGTGGCGACGGCGATCGAAGTGTCCACCTACTCGCTCAAGGTCCTTGCGGCGGCGTTTGCCCCCCTTCTGTGCAAGTCGGCGGGCGGAGGGTCGATCGTTGGCTTCGACTTCGACGCCTCCGTGGCCTGGCCCGGCTACGACTGGATGGGCGTCGCGAAGGCGGCGCTGGAGTCGCTGGCCCGGTACATCGCCCGCGACCTGGGACCGAGTGGCATCCGGGTCAACCTCGTCGCGGCAGGCCCAATCAGCACGGTGGCGGCAAGGTCGATACCGAGCTTCGGGCGCTTCGAGAGTGTGTGGGACGCGCGGGCCCCACTCGGTTGGGACGTCCGCGACTCCGAAGCAGTCGCACGAGCCTGCGTGGCCCTCTTGTCGGACTGGTTCCCGCGAACAACCGGGGAGATCATCCACGTCGACGGCGGGTTCCACGCCACCGGGGTCTGAAAGTCCCCACGAACCACCGGGTCACCTGCTCGAGACGACGCTCAGACCGGACACGACAACAGCGAGGAACGACCCGGATCTCCTGTTAGGGCCCGACGGCTGATCACCAACGTGTCCGGGACCGGCTCAACGCAGGACGATCGTCTGGGCCACCTCTGGACTACTGGACCGAGCACCTGCGAGCGCGAGCTCGATAGCTCTTGACACTCCTCCGTCTTGGAGTTGCTTACGACGACAGCTGCCGAACGGCCCCGGACTCGTGCCGGGCTCCCTGCCTTGCGACGCCCAAGTTAGTGCGGCCCGTCAACGGCTGCAGCGTTCCGGCGGCCGGTTCCACCAGCTCCTTGGTTCGGGCCATTTGTGGGTGCTCTGTCACCGAGAAGGCGATGGCTGACCTGCTTGGGAGCTCTGGGCGGGCGTCGCCGGTGGCCCGCTAACAGCGCGGTAGTCTTGGGCCGCCCTTCAGGACGTCGGCGGCTTCATGTCGTCGGACCTCGAGGTGAATGTGCTTGACCGGGCGGCGTGGCCGAGTGGTTTAGGCAAGGGCCTGCAAAGCCCTGTACCCCAGTTCGATTCTGGGCGCCGCCTCCAGCGTTTATGCTGATCAGAGGCCAATTCTTGGATCAGCACCGTGAGCTAGCCCGCATCCATCGCGCGTGGATCGCGCGGCAGTTTCACTACCTTTGCCCGCGGTGTCCGTTCGGTCGAAGCAATCAGTATGTCGAGCTGGTCAGCTACCGCGCGGTCGCGCTCCTCGGTGGCGTGCTGGTAGATGAGGGCTGCACGTGGACTGGAGTGACCGATCCGGACCATGAGTTCACGAGTTGTGATGCCCGTCTGGAACTGGTAGACACCGATATTCCAACCATGTCGAATGCCCTTGTTCTGGCTCACAGGTGTTGCATCTGGCGGGAGCATTGAGCACTGGTCAGCATTGGGCGTTATCTTCGGTGACAAGCGCCGCGTAGTTGGCCCAGTCACCTCCAGCGGCGTGCACCCAGGCGACAGCCGTGGTGATTGTCACACCGAGCATTTCGGCGAGAACGACGGCGGGGACTTCGCCGGCAAGCTGCTGTTGAGTTGCGCGGCGCGCAGCTCGAGCATCGATCCCGAACGCGCCGAGACGTTGGCCGAGATAAGAGGCGGTGATCGGCCGCCCGGGGAGGTGGCCGGGGAAGAGCCAGCTGTTCGGGACGGCGCCGATGCCGACGTTGCGAGAGCGGCCTGTGGCTATGTGGGCGGCGAGGAGCGCGGCGAGGGGATCCGGGACGGCGAGCTCGGCACTGGCGAAACGGACCGCCACGCCGGTCGGGGTCACGGTGATCTGGTCGAGAGTCATCACCGCGATGCGACTGAGCGGCTGGGCATAAAGAAGAACGAAGCTCCCCGAGATCCGGTCGGCGAGATCGATGTCGGGATCGTTGAGAAGGCGACGCACGATGTTCCAGCGCTGCTCGCCGTCAAGGACAACACCGGGGTGGGACCTTCTCGAGAGCACCTCGAGCTTGGCGCTGAGCCTTCGCTCGGTGGCCCAGGAAACGAAGTGCCGAGCGTCATAACAAGACGGTGGTCCGGTCGCGAGGAAGCGATCGACATCGCCCTGGGTCGCCGTCTTGAGCTCGAGACCGTTTGCGGCGAGCCAGTCCAGCAGTCGGACCGCACCGAGGATCTGGATCCGGGCGTGACGGATCGCGGTGCGAGCGGTCGTGTTGCGCCCAGCTTGGCGCCGCAGGCGACGCAGCACGTGCCATCTCGCGAACGCGGCGACGATCTTGCGGTCTTCCGGCCGCTCGATCTCGGCGACGGTCCGGTTGTTGCGGGCTTCGAGGCCGACAAGCTGCTCGTCCCGAAGCTCGAGGGCGCCGTTCGCGACAAGCATGTTGCGGAGGTAGTTCGCCGCGCCCTTCTGCGGGTGGGCATCGAGGGCCTCATGGGTCATCGCCATGGTCCCGGCCGCCATCGCCGCGAGGATCGGAGCGCCGGCTCCCTGACGCAGCCAGTTCAGCGCTTTGCGCGGCGTTGCCGAGGAGATGATCGCGTCGTGAACCCCGAGCAGGGCGGGCGCGACCTTGCCGTCCGGACCGGCCATCAGTTCCGCGCTGCGGCGCGAGAGCACACAACGATCACAGAGCGAACGCTCGTAGCACTTGTCCTCGCGACCACACAGCCGACAGATGTGCGCCGGCATCGGAGCAAGACCAGCACAGTCACAGCACATCGTCGATCCTGGCCCTGGAGGCGAGACGAGGCGCCGCTCCTCCCCGCAGTTCTTGCAGATTCCCCGCCGACGCAGAGTGGCGGTGTAACAGGTGTCGCACACCGGGCCTTCTGCCCAGTTCACGGCTGGAGGTCGGTCCGCGCCGCAGTGAGCACAAATCGATGTTGCTCTGGGAAGGCACCTCTTGCACGTCGGAGTTCGGAGCGCGACGAACTGGCACGGTCGGTGACGACCGCAGGACGAGCACGTGGCGAGCGGCAGCTCGTAGCAGTCGACGCAGATGTCGGGCGAAGTGCTCGTCGCTCGCACACAGATCGCCGCCACCTTGTTGCAGCGCCCGCAGCGACGCCGTGGCCGGTCGGGAGAGACGTTGTAGCAAGAGCCGCACAGCGACCTGGCGCCGGAGCGGAAGATGATCCTTCGTGGCCGACCGCAGCGATCACAGACCGTTTCCTTGGACGCGCCCATCCTCACCTCTCTGTCAGGCTTGGTTGCGCACGATGCGGGCGCGGCGCGGCCGGAGGTCGCCCCCCGGGGAAGGCGCGGTGGCTCTCACTGACTGAACGGCTCTTTTGGGCTCGGCGCTGATCTCGAGAAGATCAGCGGGAGTGACAGCCAGGATGTCGCACAAAGCGGCGAGCGTGGCGAGATTGAGCCGCTCGGGGGTGCCGGTCACGAGTCGGTAGACCTGCTCGCGGCTTAACACGATGCCCCGGGCCGCTAGCAGCGGTCCGAGCTCTGTCGTCGCGAATATGTTCTTTTGCGCCATGACCTGGCGCAGGTGCCAGCGATAGGAAACGGTGCGGGTCATCGGTCCTCCTCCTCGAAGGCTCGCGCCAGTGCCTGACGCATCATCTTGTTCTTGTAGTCATTGGACACCGAGGTGTAGATCGCGGTGGTGGACGCCCAGGAGTGGCCGGCCTGCTGCTGGACGAAGAGCGGGTCCACGCCGTCCTCGACGAGATGGCTGATATAGGAGTGCCGCAGACAGTGCGGGGTCAGCTCGCTCGGAAGGCCCATCGCCTCGCGGTAGGCACTGAAGCGCTCGTTGATGTGGCGCGTGCTGATCCGCCCGCCGCGCTCGGTCAGCCACAGCGCGGGGCTCGAGGACCCATAGCAGGGGCGCACCTCGCTCAGGTACTCCTGCAGCACCTCGACCGCCCAGGGCATCACCGTCGCGACGTTGCGCCGGCGGGGCGGGCTGCCCCGCATCGCCTTGCCGAAGCGCACCGACAGCATGCCGAAGCGGCCGAGCTCGGGGGCGGACGGGTTGGTCGAGAAGTCCGTGGTGTCGAGCATCGCCGCCTCCCGGCGACGCAGCCCCCAGGCATAGGTGACCTTGAACATCGCGGTGTCCCGCCACGCCGCAAGCCCGCCCTTGCGGCCGTGTGCCCGAGCCGCGGCAACCCGCTCGTCGGCGTAGTCGAAGAACCTCTGGAGCTCTTCTCTGCTGAAGGGCCTCCGGGCGGGGTCGCCCTCGTAGTCCGCGACGTGATCGGCGGTGTTCCAGTCGTGGCAGATCTGGCTCGGGTGCTCGCCGAAACGCTGCTCGCACTCGAGGGCCCATCCATAGCGGCCGTCACAGGCAAAGTCGCAGAACATCGCCACCGCGTTCTGATAGGCCCGGATCGTCGAGCCGGACCGTCCCGCCGAGCGCAACGACACCGACCATTGCTCGATGTCGACCGGGCCCCACTGCCACGGGTACTCACCTGTGAAGGCCTGGAAGCGACGGAGTGTCTTGTCGCGGCTGTCGACCGTCGGGGCGGCCAACAAACGGCTCTGCTGTTGTTGACGCCAACCGGTGAGAATCGCCTCGAACACCGCCGGTTCGGGATGCAGCAGCGCCGCCCCCTCAACGAGCACCAGGCGCGCCGATCCTGCTAAGCCAACCGGTCCAGTCAAAGCATTCCGCCTCTCCGCCCGGCTCGTGCTGGGTGCAGCATCGTTGCAGCAAACGCAACGCGCAGCGCGGATGGTCCCCCGGAGCAGGGGTATTACACGACCTGCTCAGACCTCACGCAGAAGCGAGAAGAGCCGCCTTCCTTGCGGAACCTGAGTTATTCACCCTGTCGAATGATGCATCTGCTGCAACAGTGCCCGGTTTCCAAAGCGTGACGCCGTGTGACGGAGGTCGTGGACGTGAGCGCCAGCGATCCCGACAGCAGCGCACGCGGCCTTCCATGACTCGCTCAGGTCTCTACGCCGCAGGGGTCGCCCGGTCTTGCGGGTGAACACTGGCGAGTCGGCTGTCGAAGCGACGTAGGTGCCGAGGTGCTGACGCATCGCCTCGGTAACTATCCCAGGCAGAGCCACCGTGCGCGTGCCGGCGTCGGACTTCGGAGCGGTGATCGTGCGACCCATGCCGGTGATCTCTTGTGCCTGGCGTCTCACCTGGACGGTGCCCCGTAGCGTGTCGAAGTCTCGCCGCTCAAGACCCAGCAGCTCGCCAGGGCGGAGGGCACCGAATCCCGCGAGCAGGACGAGCGCCCGTAGCCGCGGTTCGATAGCGTCCGCGAGGTCGAGAACCGTTGCGGTGTCGAGCAGGGGCCGCTCTGGCGTGTTCTCGGTGCCGGCGCCCGGAACGGTGCACGGGTTCTGTGTGAGCAGCCGATCCGATACCGCCGTGTTGAGGATCGCCCGGAGCAGCCGGTACGAC
>CAWECD010000003.1:0-14548 GCA_963807575.1 uncultured Acidimicrobiaceae bacterium | reverse complement strand
ATGCGACTGTGGCAGCCGGTCATGAGCTGTGGCTCCTGAACCGCGGCCGGTCCAAGCTCCAGACGGTCGTTGCACCGGACCGTGTGCTCACGGCCGATGCCGCCGACGAGGACCAGGCGCGGGCGGCTGTGGGCGGGCGTGACTTCGACGTCGTCGTTCAGTGGGTCGGTTACCAGCCGGACCAGGTCGAAAAGGACATCCGCGTCTTCGCCGGCACACGACAGTACGTGTTCATCAGCTCGGCGTCGGTGTACGAGAAGCCTCCCTCGCACTGGATGATCACCGAGTCGACGCCCACGGTGAACCCGTACTGGCAGTATTCGCGTGACAAGATCGCCTGCGAGGAAGCCCTCCGGCGGGCCCATGCTGCGGCGGGATTCCCGGCGACCATCGTCAGGCCGTCATTGACCTACGGACCTTCGCAGATCCCCGTTGTCATCGGAAGCTGGCAGAAGCCATTCACGATCATCGACCGGATGCGCCGGGGAGCCAAGATCATCGTTCCCGGTGATGGGACCAGCATCTGGACCTTGACCCACAACAGCGACTTCGCCAAGGGCCTGATCGGACTGTTCGGGCATCCGGACGCCATCGGCCAGGACTTTCACATCACATCCGAGGAGAGCCTCACGTGGAACCAGATCTACGTGCTCGTGGGCAGGGCTGCGGGGGCCGAGCCGAGGATCCTGCACGTCCCGAGCGACGGGATCGTGGCGTCGGACGCCGAGGAAGAGGGCAACTTGTGGGGGGACAAGGCCTACAGCACAGTGTTCGACAACGCGAAGCTGCGCAGGCTCGTGCCCGACTACAGGGCCACGGTTCCCTTCTCGGCAGGAATTCGAGAAACGGTCGCCTGGTTCGACGCGGACTCGAGCCGCCAGGAGATCGACCACGCGGCGAACGAGCGCTGGGATCGTCTCGCCCGCGTCTATGAGGAGGCCCTCCTGCGGGCCGCCGAGTCAGGTCGAGTGGCGAGCCAGAGGGGCTAGAGCGGTGCCGCCACAACACTGCGGTTTCAGAAGCTGTGGGTCTTGACGAACTCGACCACGTCAGACAGCTTGGCTTCGGCCATCGAAATACACGTGTCCGCGCAGCCGTAGTAGAGACGAAGCGTCTCGTCCGGCTCCATTACCGCCGCGCTGGGGAAGCACACGTTGGGGACGTCACCGACTCTTTCGTAGCTCTCGGTCGGAGCGAGCAGGTAGTCCTTGGTGCGGTAGAGAACCTCCCAGGGCTTGTCCAGGTCCAAGAGCGCGCCACCGATGTAGTACAGGTAGCCGTTGCAGCTTCGCCACACACCGTGGTAGACGAGCAGCCAGCCCTCTGCGGTCTCGATAGGTGCAGGACCGGGCCCAACCTTGAGCCCCTGCCAGCCGCCCATCGGCCCGAAGACGAACCGGTGGCAGCCCCAGTGCACAAAGTCGGGGCTCGTCGCATAGAAGATGTCGCCGAACGGGGTGTGGCCCCGATCGGAGGGCCGATGGAAGATGGCGTATTTCCCCTCGATCTTGCGGGGGAAGACGACGCAGTTGCGATTGGCCGGGGGCAGCAGGTCCTCGCCCTGGGTGAAGGTCTTGAAGTCCTTGGTCGTGGCGACCCCGATCTTCGGGCCCTGGGGCCCCGCGTTGCACCAGGTCAGGTAGTAGGTGCCTTCCAACAGCGTTAGGCGAGGGTCGTAGCTGTAATTGGTGACGAAGACGTCAGGATCGTTGCTCGTGATTCGGGCCGGCTCGGGATCGATGTCCCAATGGATCCCGTCTCGGCTGAAACCGACGTGGAGCACGAAATCCATGCTGATCTCGTCCACCCGGAACACACCCGCGTAGTCGCCTTCAGCCCTCTTGACAATTGCAGAGTTGTGGATGGTGTTGGCGCGGGGAACAGCGCTCGCGGTCACGATGGGATTGCCGGCGTAGCGTTTGAAGACGGTCTCGTTGGCCATGATGTGCCTTTCCTCTCACGCGCCATTACCAGCCGACGCTCATGTGAACCGGTCCAGATCCTATGGTCCACAGAGGTGTCGGATGCAAGAGACCGATTGCCGGCTTCGAGGCGGCACCGCTGCCGTCATTCCTCCCGACTCCCGCTCCGTCCCGCCCCCACAGGCTGCTACATGGGTCATTGACCCGATCGGGCTAGACTGCCTCAACGACTTCAAGAAGGACGTCGAACTCATCGTGCTCGGCCGGCCAGATTGCCATTTCGCACTCGAGAGCCTACTTACCCGTTTCACCTTCCTCCCTGGTGACAGGCACCGGCCATGACGGCGGCCCAGCGCGTTGCACCGACGTCGCCGGCATCGGCATCACGCGGTGGCGGACAGGAGGAAGTGCCAGTGACCGAGAAGACGACGCTGCACCGTCGGGTGACCATCGCCGACATCGCGCTTCGCGCAGGGGTCTCCAAGGGTGCCGTATCGTACGCGCTCAACGGCCGGCCGGGGATCTCTGAAGTGACCCGCCAGCGCATCCGCAAGATCGCCGACGATCTCGGCTGGTACCCCAACAGCGCGGCCAGGGCCCTGTCGGGTGCGCGCGCCGGAGCGTGCGGGCTCGTGCTGGCGCGACCGGCGCGGACGCTTGCCTTCGAGCCTTTCTTCATGGAACTGATAGCCGGCATCGAGACCGAGCTCTCGCGTCGCTCGGTCGGCCTCACCCTCCAGGTGGCCAGCGACGTTGAGGCCGAGATGGCCGTCTACCGCCGCTGGTGGGCAGAGCGGCGCGTCGACGGAGTACTCGTGGTCGACCCTCGCCTGAAGGACCCGAGAATCGAGCAGATCGAGAAGCTCGGTCTCCCGGCCGTCGTCATCGGCGGTCCCGAGGGCATTGGTGGCCTCTCGGCAGTGTGGAGCGACGACGCGGGCGCCCTCGTCGACGTCGTCCGCTACCTCGCACGCCTCGGCCACGAGCGGATAGCGCGAGTCGCGGGCGTCCCGGAGTTCCTTTCCACCGAGGTCCGTACCGAGGCGTACGTTGCCACGATTGCGGAGCTGTCACTCACGCCACGAGTTGTCACGACGGACTTCATGCCCGAGAGCGGTGCCAGGGTGACCCGCCTGTTGCTCGCGGACCCGATCCCGCCGACTGCGATCATCTACGACAGCGCGGTGCTCGCCGTCGCCGGCCTGGGCGCAGCCCATGAGATGGGGCTCGCGGTCCCGCGTGACGTCTCCCTGGTCGCCTGGGACGACTCCATCTACTGTCAGGTGGTCCACCCTCCGCTGACCGCGGTGAAGCGCGACATCCCCGCGATGGGCGCCCACGGGGCGAGCGCCCTCCTGGCGCTTATCGACGACGGCATCGTCACTTGCACCGGTGAGGCTCGCGGGCAGCTCACGACCCGTGGAAGTACCGCCCGGCCACCCCACGCCGTTGCTGCTTCGCCGCGCGGCAGCGTCGGCTGGAGTGTTTGACACTTCACCGACGTAACAGCCCGCTGCGGCCAGGGTCGTCAAGTCGGCAAAGGCGCCAGCTAGTCTTCACCGCGACGACCGGCCGGCCGGCGACGAGCTGTCGAAGGCTCTTGCAGTGACTGATCAGCTGGTGGTCTCGAGCGGTTCAGCATGAGCGCCTCCCGCAGGACGGGGGGCTCGGGAGGCGGACAAGTGGACCAACGTCTTAAGGGGCGTTCCTGGATCGGTGCCAACTTCTGGTCCCGTACCGGGGGGCCGCGGATGTGGACTCATTACGACGCGGCCGTCGTCCGCCAGGAGCTGGCAGTGCTCGCCGAGCACGGCTGCAACGTCACCCGCTCGTTCTGCTACTGGCCCGATTTCGTCCCCGAGCCCGAACGCCTCGATCCGTCGGTGCTCGAGCGGTTCGAGGACTTCCTCGATGCTCACGTGGAGACGGGCCTGGGCACGATCCCCACGTTCATCGTCGGCCACATGTCGGGCCAGAACTGGGACCCTGCGTGGCGGGCGGGTCGCGACCTGTATCGCGACGTGTGGCTCGTCTCGCAACAGGCCTGGTTCGCCACCGAGATCACCCGCCGCTTCGCAGGCCACCAAGCGGTGGTCGGTTGGCTGATCAGCAACGAGATGCCCCACTACGGTGGGCCGGCGACGACCGGTGAGATAACGGCGTGGGCCCGCATACTGGTCCAGGCCGTGCGTGCCGGCGGCGGGCACCAACCGGTCTCGCTCGGGGACGGCGCGTGGGGCATCGAGGTCTCCGGCCACGACAACGGATACTCGCTGCGGGCTCTCGCCCCCCTGGTGGACTTCATCGGTCCGCACGTCTACACGATGTCGGACGACCCCGTGCGCCAGTCGATGGCAGCCGCGTTCGCCTGCGAGCTCTCCGGGTCCTTCGACCGCCCGGTCGTGCTGGAGGAATTCGGTCTGAGCTCGGATTTCGCCTCGGACGAGAACGCGGCCCACTACTACCGCCAGGTGCTGCACACGAGCCTGCTGGCGGGCGCCACAGGGTGGCTCGCCTGGAACAACTGCGACTACGACGACCTGTCGGGCCAGGACCCCTACCGGCACCACCCCTTCGAGATGCACTTCGGCCTCACCGACAAGAGCGGAAAGCCGAAGCCGCAGCTGGCAGAGATCGCCCGTTTCTCGCGCCTTGTCGCCGACCTCGACGAGACGGGCTGGGAGCCGGTCGTCGGCGAGGTGGCCATCGTCGTACCCGAGCACTTCGAGCGGACCTTGGCGTTCACGACCGTGGACTACCGCGATGACATCCGCGACAACCTCCTGCAGGCCTACATCGCCGCCCGGGAGGCCGACCTGCCGGTCAGTCTTGTACGCGAGCTAGACGGCCTCGGCGAAACAGCCAGGCTCTTTCTGCTCCCGTCGGCGAAATTGCTCATGGCGCCGACTGCGAAACGCCTGGTCGAGCTGGCAGAGGGAGGGGCAACGGTGTACCTCTCCTACTTCGCGGGCAGCGCCCCCTCGCAGGTCGGTCCCTGGATGCCGTGGCTCGGAGAGCTGTTCGGGATCCGCCACCAGCTGCGATACGGGCTCGTCGACCCGATCGAGGACGACGAGGTGGTGTTCAGCTTCACCGAGGCGTTCGGCGATCTCGCACCTGGCGATGAGCTCCGTTTCCGGGTGGCAGGCAACCAGACCTCGCGCGCCTTCCTCCCGGTCGAGCCCGCAGGCGCGACCGTTGTCGCAGTTGACGGGCGTGGGCGCCCCGCGTTGGTCCGCCGACAGGTTGGCGCCGGAGCCATGGTGCTGTGCACCTACCCGACCGAGCACATGGCAGCACGTTCACCTCGGGTCAATCCGGAGAGCACGTGGCGCCTGTACTCGGCATTGGCCACCTCGGCAGGCGTCGATCGCCCACTTTCAGTCCCCGATCCGCGGGTGATCACAGGCCGCCTGCGTACCCCTGCCGGAGAGCTGGCAGTGCTCGTCAACGCCTCGCCGGATCAGGCCGAGGTGAGCCTTGCGACGGCCGGTTCGGCATCGTACCGGCGAAGGGGAGCTGAGTCCGGCGAGGCCCTGTCCCGGCTCAGGCTCGCACCGTTCGAGGTCGAGGTGCTCTCGAGGCTCGCCTGAGGTCGCCGGCCACCGCAAGCCGTCGCTCCCGGCGGACGCCTCGCGCTGGCCGTTGGTTCATCGACGTCACGAGGTTCCCGGGCGTTTCCTGGAGGCGATCTGCGTCTCGGCATCCGCGAGCGTCTTCACCATCGAGGCACCGAAGCGCACGTCGCAGGGGTGCGAACGCTCGCCGGTCGCGACGTTGCTCAGGAGTTCGCGCAACGCGATCGCGTACGCCTCCTGCGGTGTCGAGCCGCCCTGTGGCATGCTCGACAGTCCGCCCGGGCCCCAGAGGGAGAGCTCCACGTTGACCGCGGCCAAAGGCGCGTTGAGCGTCAACGAGGCGGTGCTCGTGGCCCCGCTCGCGTGACGGAAGATGAGATGGACGAGATCGCCGGTCCCGCCGTCCGCGGTCACGGCTTCGACGGGGCCGAGGGCGGCCACAAGTAGGGACAGGGCGTGGGGACCGACGTCCCACAGAGCGCCTTTCTCCCTTCGCCATGGGGAGGAGGCGTAGGGGCTGTCGGGAGCGAAGGCCGACACGATCCAGCGAGCCCAGGCACCCTCCCAGTCGCCTCCGTCCACCGCCGCCAGCCATTGACGGTTGGTCTCGGCGAAACGTCCGGTGAAGAAGACCACAGTGGAGACCCCGGCACGCTCGACCGCCTCGACCAGGCGCTGGGCATCTGCAAGCGAGGTCGCGAGGGGCTTGTCTAAGAGCAGGTGCTTGCCCGCTGCAGCGGCCCGAGTGCCGAGCTCGGCTTGGACGTCCGGCGGCACGGCGAAGGCCACCGCGTCCACGCAGCTCAAGAACTCGGTGAAGTCCGTATAGGCGTCGTTGCCGAACTCCTCGCCGAGCACCGCCGCCTTGTCACCGTCGCGTCCCCAGACCGCTGCAAAGTCAACAGCCGGCTCGCCCGCGAGCACCGCTGCGTGCGTGACCCGAGCCCAATATCCCGTGCCAACAAGCCCGAACCTCAACCGCGCCTCCAAGTCAGCTCCCGAACAGCTCGAGTAGGAATTGCTCGACGGTCCCGAGGACCGGAAGATCTAGGTCCTGGGCAATTCTGCCTGTATGCGACTCGCCAGACGACCAACCGGGCGGCTTTGAAGATACCCAGGTCTAAGTCCCGCCGCCAGCAAGATGGCGCCCACGACCCCGGCGGCGTCCCCGAGCGCGGGTGCGACCACGAGCTCGTCGATCTGGCTTGCCTCAGGAAAGTAGCTCACGTCGAGCAGCTCGCAGGTCCTCTGCCGGACCCTGGGCAGTAGTCCGGTCTCGTGCATCACGCCTCCACTCAGGATGACGCGCTCGGGACGATACGTCGAGACGAGGTTCACGAGACCAAGGGCGATGTACTCGCTCTCCAGCATGAGCGCGTCGGGCGGCTCGATGTGGGCCTGTGCCCAGAGCGCGGATCGTCGTGCTCTTGCGGGACCCGACGCCAGCCCTTCCCAGCAGCTGCCGTGGAAGGGACAGTTCCCAGCCCACAGCTGTTCGGGAGCATCGGGCTCTCGGTCGGCGGGGTGTTGGGGGAACCGCATGTGACCCGCCTCGGGATGCGACTGTCCGTGGACCAGCGCCCCGTTGACGATCGCCCCCACACCGATCCCCGTCCCGATCGTGATGTACAGCAGATCAGAGCACCCTTGAGCAGCACCCCAGGCCTGCTCCGCGAGGGCGGCTGCATTGACGTCGGTATCGAGTCGCACGGGCACTCCGAGAGCCTTCTCGAACTTGGCCAGGAGGGGCCAAGCCCGCCACGCGATCTTCGGTGTTGCCTGGGCGATGGTGCCGGTCTTGAGGTCGAGGGGACCGAAGCTCGCAACTCCCAGGGACGCCAGTGGGCCCGAGCTCCGCTCCACCTCTCGGAACCAGTCGATGGCCGACCTCGTCGTCGTCTCTGGATCGGTCGTGGGGATGACCGTGTCAACCCAGGCATCGTCCGAACCGTCGCCCACCGCGCAGACACATTTCGTGCCTCCGAGCTCGATCCCGCCATACACTGCCACGTCATGTCCCTTCTCTAGGCCACCTTGTACGTGTCCGGGTCAGATGCCGTTCTGCGTTACATCGATCGAGCCTTCGGGCGCTCTTGGCGCTCGGCACGTGCAGCACGTGCACCGGCGTTCAGGACGAGGCCACCCGGACAAGCGGCTTCAGGATTGAGGGATCGCGCCGCGCCGCTGTGAGCGCCTCCTCGCTCGACTCCAGTGAGAACCGCGCGTCGACGAGGCGCTCGAGGTTGATAGCCCCCGACGCGATGAGCGCGATCGCCTCGGGGTAGGTGTTCGCGTAGCGAAACGTGCCGGTCAAGCGGATCTCCCTGTTCTGAACGCTGGCAATGGGGAATGGCACCTCGGGAGACGGGCACATCCCGACAAGCACGGCGCCTCCCGCGGGGCGTACGCACCGGATGCCGTCCAGGATCGCCGCCGGTGAGCCGGAACAGTCGATGAAGACGTCCGCGTCCGCTGCCTGCTCCTCCAGGCTCGACGACGACGTGTCGACCACCGACGTGGCGCCGATCTCGGCCAGGCGCGACCGACGCGCGGGCACCGGGTCGCTGACGATGACCTCCGTTGCCCCGGAAGCGAGGGCGACAAGGGTGACTGCGGCACCGATCGGCCCGGCGCCGGCGACTGCGATGCGGGATCCGACTCTCACCTCCGCCTTGCGGCAAGCCCACAGCCCGACCGACAGTGGCTCGCAAAGGGCGCCCGCGTCATCGCTGACCTGGTCGGGCAGAGCGAACGCATAGTCCTCGTGGATGGTCACATAGCGGGCGAGCGCGCCGTCGACCGGCGGCGTCGCAAAGAAGACCACATCACGGCACAGGTTGTAATGGCCCGTGCGGCACTCCCGGCAGGAGCCGCATGGCACGCCCGGCTCGAGCGCGACCCGTTGGCCGAGCTCGTGGCGTTCGACCAGGTCCCCCTTGCCGACGACGACCCCGGAGGCCTCGTGGCCGAGCACCATGGGTGAGCGGACCACGAAGTCCCCGATCCTGCCATGCTCGTAGTAGTGGACGTCTGATCCGCAGATGCCCACCGACGCCACCTCCACGAGGACCTGGCGGGGGCCCGGAACCGGCACCGGCCGGTCCTCGATCCGAAGATCACCGATGCCGTGAAGAACAGCCGCCTTGTTTGACAATCCCAGCATCGTGTTCACGTCCTTCCTGGCCAGAGCGTATTCAGAGACTAGCTCCGCACGGCCAAGCGGCTCAGGTGCAGAAGTCAGCCGTCGGCGCGCCGTTCTCACGGCGGCACCCGGGCTCGGCGCTTGTGTGCAGGGTCCTGACCGATCAAGGGACGATCGCTGCCTTCATGCAGGATGGGTCGTCGCGCAACGCCTCGAGGGCGCGATCGTAATCTTCGAGGTCGAATTCGTGGGTGATCATGCCCTCGGTGCGCACCCGTCCGGACCGAAGCACGCCAAGAGCGCGGTCGAAGCAATGTGTCTGGGCGAAAGAGCCCTTGACCGTGAGCTCGCGGCGGAATATCTCATAGGGATGGATGGGAAGGACGGCCTGCTCGTCGGCCATCCCGTAGATGAGGATGGTGCCGCCGTCGCGGGCGAGCGGCAGACACAGCTCGCCGACCGAAGTGGCTCCGGTCGCCTCGATGACCACGTCGTAACCGTCCGGCACGTCGGCGCGCAGGGTGGCAAGACAGGCTCTTGGATTCCCCCGATCCATCTGCACCGTCGTGTCGACCCCGTACTCGCGAGCCAGCGCCAGCTTGAACTCCGTCGGGGCGGCCACGGTCACCCGGGCCGCGCCACCGTGCACGAGCAGCTGCGCCAGCACCAGTCCCGTCGGGCCCGCACCGAACACGAGCACCTGAGAGCCCGGTCGTAGCTCGAGCACGTCCATCCCGTGGATGGCACATGCGGTCGGCTCGGCCATCACTGCGGTGCCCGGGCCCAGGTCGTCGGCCGGGAAGCACTTCTCTGCACGCACGACGACGAACTCCGCGAATGCTCCCGGTCCGTTGACGCCCAATGAGTAGAAGTTGCGGCAGAACAGTGGCTCGTCGCGCCGGCACGACGGGCAGTAGCCACATAGCACGGTGTTGTCGGCTGCGACCCGTTGGCCCACCGCGAGCCCGTCGACCGCTTCCCCGAGCGAATCGACACGGCCCACGATCTCGTGACCGGGCGTCAGCGGGTACTTCGAGAAGAAGCCTCCGTCATGGATATGGAGGTCGGTCCCGCACATGCCGGCCATCTCGACAGCGAGGCGGACCTCTCCCGCGCCGGGCTCCGGCGTCGGAACCGTCTGTATCTCGAACTGTCGCGGCGCACTGTAGACGACGGCTCTCATCGCGTGAACGCTCCTAAGGTATTGCAGATAGGAAACTAAGTCACCACCTGCGCTGATCTGCTATCAAGAGCCTATCATCAGGACTTTCGTACAAGAAGATGAGACCTGGTCGCGGATCAATCACTCGAAGACCCCGCTGGCCTCTAACTAGGTACCTGGCTTCAAGATCTTGTTGGTGACGCTGGTCATCTGCCGGCTCGGGATGACGACAACAGGTCAGCGGCCCAAGAGACATCAAGCCAGATCTGCTTGACAGCATATGCACCTTGTCGTCACGACCCGTGTGGGCTTTGGCGGTCGCATCATGTCGGAGCTGGGTACACGCGAACAAGATTGCCATATTGACGAGCCAGGGAGATTGCGTTGACGACATTCCGAAGCGGCATTGTTCTCGAATCGATTAGACGGCAAATGAGCCTGGGACACAGGACGCGCGTCGGCTTCAGGGACGCTCCGTCGTCGCCCACATCGTCGTGGAGCTCATGGCGTTCATCCTCGGGGACCAGGACCTCGTCAAGCAGACAGGCAGCCGGCGACGCGGCCCATCGACAAGGCGGTGTGCCCGCGGCGAAGATTGACCCATGTCCGAGCCACAACTTCCTCGCAGGTACGTAGAGCCTGGCTGGTTCACCAGAAACGTCTTCAATCGTACCGTAGCCCTGCTCACCCGCACGGGCGTGAGCGTGTGGGGGTCACGTGAGCTCCGGGTTCGCGGACGCAAGAGCGGAGAGTGGAGGTCAACGCCGGTCAACCTGCTCAGCTTCGCCGGCGAGCATTACCTGGTGGCTCCTCGGGGCGAGACACAGTGGGTGCGCAACCTGCGCGTCGCCGGTGGCGGCGAGCTACGGGTGGGAAGGCGCATTCAGGGCTTCCAGGCAACAGAGTTGGCCGACGCGGACAAGGCCGAGGTCCTGCGCTCATACCTCAAGCGCTGGAAGGCGGAAGTGGGTGTCTTCTTCGGAGGAGTCGGTGCGGCTGCTTCGGATGCCGAACTGCTTCGCATCGCGCCGGACCACCCTGTGTTTCGCCTGGCGTTCACCGAGAGCGGCTGAAGCACCAGCTTTCGAGAGCGCGTGCAACCCAGGCCCGTGCGCGGTCGGCGCAATGACCGGCGGCGTCCCGCGCAATGGTCGGCGTCGTCCGGCATCCATGGCCGGGGCCAGGTGAACAGCCCTGCTGCTCGCCCCTATCTACGGCGCTTGGCCTTGCGGACAGACACGCGCGACACCGCACCGATCGCCGGAGCCACGGTCAACCAAAGCCCGATGGTGACCACCATCGCGGTGATGTAGCCAATCGGGTGGATCCCGAGATCCTTGCAGGCGATCCCTGCGAAGATCATCAACACCCAGGCGCTGACGAAGAACAGCGGGCCAGCCGACACCACCTTGAAAAAATCGCCCATCGCGAACACCTCCCGGTCCGCACGTTATAGCCGCCAGGAACCCCAGGTTAGGGCCACGTGACACACGATCCGATTATACATAACTGTGTTATCGGGCGGAGTATCATGAGAGGCGTGGCTACACGGAATCCTTACAGTTACGGCGGGCCGGTGAGTGGCCCTCATTTCATCGGCAGGGACGTCGAGGTCGCCGATTTGGTGTCCCGCATGGTCAGCGGCATCAGCGTGGTTGTCACCGCACCCCGCCGCTACGGCAAGACCTCGCTCATCGACCGCGCCGCGAAGCTCGTTCGCGAGGACCACGGTGCGGTGATCTCCGTGAACCTGATGCGCTGTCCGGGGCTCGACGTCTTCGCCAGCCGCCTCGTCGCCGGAGCCTACGCCACCGAAGGTGGGCGGGTACGCGGGGCTCGTCAGGGTCTGCCCGCGCTGCTGCGACGGCTCAGGGTGCAGCCCGTTCTGACCCTCCATGACACGGGCAAGCCTCGCTTCGCATTCGGGGGCCTCGCCGAACGTGATGCGATCGTTGTTCTGGATGACGTGTACGCGATCCTCTCCTCTCTCGCCAAGCAGCGGCCCCCGGTATTGATCCTCGACGAATTTCAGGCGGTCGGGGAGCTGGGCGGTGGGCTCGCGCCTGGCCTCAAGGCGCTTGGCGACCAGCATCCAAAGGTGTCGCTAATTGTGGCTGGATCGCGCCAGCACCTCATGGACGCCCTTGTACTGTCCCGGGGAGCACCCCTCTACAACATGGCCGAGCGCCTTGCCCTCGGGCCGATCGACGAGCGCGTGATGGCTCGCTATCTAGTTGACCGGGCGCGCCACGGTGCCAAGGAGATGACCGAGGCAGCGGCTGAACGCATCTGCGAGCTCGCCGGACCTGTTCCCTACGACATCCAGCGCCTGGCCTACGAGGTCTTCGACCGAGCCGGAGACCGCATCGCCAGCAGCGATGCCGACGACGGCATGAGCGGGGTGATCCGACGAGAAGAGCCAAACTTCACCGATGGGTTCTCCAGGATGTCGATCAGACATCGCCGGGTGCTCGTCGGCATCGCCGTACGCCGGCGCGTCGAGCGGCCCTACACCGCAGAGTTCGCCAGAGGTGTCGGCTACGCGGGACCACCAGGGGTTCGACGTGCGATCGAGGCGCTCAGCGCCGACGAGACCATTTCGGAGCGACAGGGCGCGCTGGTTGTCTCAGACCCGTTCTTTGCCGAATGGCTCCGCCGTCTCTCGCCATGAGCGACAACCGAGCGACGCCCGCTCGGAAGATGTTCGACGCCGTGGATCAGCTCTTGGCTGTGGACTTGTTCAGGGTCACGGCGGCGCGAACAAGAGTCTTCAAGGCCTCCTCGTCTATCTTCTCGCCCTCGTGGAAGTCGATGGCACGCCTTGTGTTCCCGTCAAGACTGGAGTTGAAGAGTCCCGAAGGATCCTTCAGGGCCGCCCCTTTGGCAAAGGTCATCTTCACGACGCTCTTGTGAGTCTCGCCTGTGCAGATCATCCCGGCGTGGTACCACACCGGGACCCCTCTCCACTTCCATTCCTCGACGACTTCGGGATCGGCTTGCTTGACCAAGGTGCGGAGCCGGCTGAGCATCTTGCCCCGCCAGTCGTCTAGCTC
Source organism: uncultured Acidimicrobiaceae bacterium (assembly GCA_963807575.1). Classification (GTDB taxonomy): domain Bacteria; phylum Actinomycetota; class Acidimicrobiia; order Acidimicrobiales; family Bog-793; genus Fen-455. The sequence continues at coordinate 1,691 of CAWECD010000003.1, read as the reverse complement.
CTTGATTCTCGCGTCTATCAGCTGAGAGGGAGACTCGCTCTTGTGCGACCCGCTTTCCTTCACGCCCGTTTCTCTTCTTTCGTCCCGAAGCCTTGATGAATGGGAGTTGTCCCCAGCGTGCCGATTGTACCGAGAGCCGGAAAGGTGCCGCCTCAAGCTCGGTCGTCCTGAAGTGCCATCCGACGAGGCGGCGACAGCGCTCGTCGAGGAACGCCGGCGCTCGGAGCCGCACCAGCGGTCGGTAGTGTTCGGCGACAACTGATGACTGTTGAAGTTGCATCCCTCGAACCGAGTCAAGTCAACACCCGAGAGACCGAGAAGGAGCCCGCAATGCCAACTCGAGACAGCGCACCGCTGGGATCACCCTGTTGGACCGACTTGTGGACCTCCGACGTGGAGGCGAGCCGCAGGTTCTACGAGGAGCTCTTGGGATGGGAAGCTCAGGAGCCGAGCCCGGAATTCGGCGGCTACTTCATGTTCACTCGCAGCGGCGTGCCCGTCGCCGGCTGTATGGGCGAGATGGGCGACATGCCAGCCGACAACCGCTGGAAGGTCTATCTGGCAACCGCCGACATCGAGAACACGGTGAAGAGCGCAGTGTCCGCGGGAGCCGAGATCGTGTTCCCACCGATGGCCGTTGCTGACATGGGCGTCCAGTCGGTCATCGTCGATCCGACCGGCGCAGTCGTCGGCCTCTGGCAGCCTGGGACCTTTTCTGGCTTCACGGTTCTTGGCGAGCACGGCGCGCCGAGCTGGTTCGAGCTGCACACGCGCGCCTATGTGACAGCCGTGGACTTCTACCGGTCCGCGCTTGGCTGGGAGACCGACGTGACGAGCGACATGAACTCGTTCCGGTACACGACGATGCGTGACCCCAACGGCGAGGAGCCGCTGGCGGGCATCATGGACGCGACCGGATTCCTCACGGAGGGTGTGCCTGCGACCTGGTCCGTCTACTGGGGCACCGATGATGTCGACGTAGCCGTCGCGAAGGTGCACGAGCTCGGGGGCTCGGTCGTGATTGACGCCAGGGACACGCCCTACGGTCGGGTGGCGGTGGTCGCCGATCTGACTGGCGCCCAGTCCTATCTGCACATGCCGAGCCGGTAGAAGGCCCGAATGAATCCCATCACACCCTGTCTCTGGTTCGAGGCGCAAGCAGACGAGGCAGTCGACTTCTACTTGTCCGTCTTTCCGAATTCGCGGCGCGTAACGGGCGCAAAGTACGGTCCCGACGCGCCGGGTGAGGAAGGCACCACCATGGCCGTGCACTTCGAGCTCGACGGGAGCCCCTTCATGGCAATCAACGGAGGCCCGATATTCCAGTTCACGCCCGCGGTCTCCTTTGTCATCAACTGCACAAGCCAGGCGGACGTCGACCACTACTGGGAGCGCCTGCTCGCGGGTGGATCGGCCATGCAGTGCGGCTGGCTGACGGATCGCTTCGGCGTGTCTTGGCAGATCGTTCCCGAACGCCTCGGGGAGCTCATGAGCGAGCTCGACCCCGAACGAAGTAGGCGGGTGATGCAGGCGATGCTGCAGATGGTGAAGCTCGACATCGCCGGACTCGAGGCCGCGGCAGCCGACTGAACGGTCGCGGGTTCGCCGACCAGCGGCGAGCTCCGAGGCCGTACTCACGACAACTGGTCGGGAAGGCGGGATTTGAACCCGCGGCCTCAGCGTCCCGAACG
>CAWECD010000002.1:0-57659 GCA_963807575.1 uncultured Acidimicrobiaceae bacterium | reverse complement strand
GGCGACGCATGCTTGCGCGGTGGGCCTAAGGCCCAGCTGGAGGTAGCCGATGTGTTACCCAACGGTCGTCCCTGTGACGGGCCGTGGCCGGAACTGCCAGCTCGTCGCCGTCCCTCTGTCGTGGCGCTGTTGGTGGCCGCGCCGTCCCCCATTTGTGACACGGATGCCAGTGCTTCAGGCCCTCATGACACCACGACCGTCATCGGCATCATCCCAGGAGGCGTGAGTTGATTCGTACTTGGCAGGTACGCAAGGTTGGAGCAGGTCGTCTGTGGCTGTGCCTCGTTTGTGTTGTCTCGACGGTTGCTCTCTCGATTGCCCCGGTGATGCTCGCTGGTGCTGCGAGGCCACCTTCGAACGCGCCACTCGGGTTCTGGAACAGTTACGCGTACATCACTGACTGGGGCCCGACATTCCCGTCCGACAAGCCTCCGGGAGGGCCTTTCCCCAACCCGACAACAATTACCTCGTACGACCCGGCGACGGGCGCTTTCTCAGGCACCGACAACGCCTGGAGCATAGGGCCGGAGAAGATAACCGGGACGCTCTACCCCGACGGCGCGGTGACGTACACGATCGTTGACCCCGGTGTGGTGTTGAATGGCAAAGGGACCATTACGTTCAACGCTGATGGAACCACCGCGATCTGGAAAGGTACCTGGAGCAATTCGATCGGCGAAATCGGCACGGACTACGGCGAATGGAAAGGATTCGTGCTGACGGGAACGGTGGAGGCGGACCCGTGCGGAGCTCACGAGACGGAGTGCTCTGTCCCGCCGACTCCGGTGTCCGGTGTGACAATAACCGCCACCGGGACTTACCATGCCTCGGCGACAACTGACGGCCAGGGCGACTACTCGATGACCCTCAATGCGGGGACTTGGACCATTACGCCGACGATGGACGATCTCACCTTCACGCCTCGGTCGCGGTCAGTCGACCTCGAGTCAGACACGACGGACGTCGATTTCGAGACGGTGGTGCTGAAGTTGACCTCCGTGACACCCGGCACGAGCGAGCTGTCCGCCGATGTTCATGTCACGCTTGAGGACCCCTGGACGGACGAATCGGGCTGTGACCCGAGCGCGTCCTACCACTTCAGCGATCCCGAGCTTGCCTCGGCGAAGGAAGTAAGCCCCTGCAACTACGAACTGACGTTCGACGAACCTGGGACGGGTATCTACCACATCGCTCTCAAGGCGACCGACCGGTTGGGAGAAGTGACCTCGGTGTCGGTCGACCAGTTCGGCAGGACGGTCGATGGGAAGTTCGACGTGGTCATCGACAGCTGTTCGCAGCCCGAAGACGATGTCCCCGACGTCGACGCGCTCGTCAATGCCGACGACGGCGTGTGCGCTGTCACGGTCGGCGATTGGGACACCGACGCCGCGGATGTGGCGGCCAAAGTCCTCGCCGCCGTCGAGAGCTCACCGACGTTCGAGGTCGACCCGGTCTCGGTCGATGCGGTCGACCCGTCGGACTGGCCCGGGAGCAGAGGCCTGGTCCTTAAGGGTACGACCGGCAGTAAGGGGCTGGTCCTCAAGAGTACGGGCTGGGTCCCCACCGGGACCAAAGACCCGCCGGACCTTTTCGAGGGGTATCTAGTCCCCGGGGAGGCCGCCACGTTGGCGACAATGGTGCATCTGCCGCCTCTCCCGCACTCCTGGGGCGGCGCCCGGGAGGAAATTTCCGCCGAAGGTGAATGTGGCGTCAATCTTGACGCCTGGCCGCCTTACGTCGCCATCTCCTCGCACGGCCTCTGGTACACCGCGAACGGCCTCGTGCGCGTACCCGCGGGAGACCAGATCTCGACCTACGTGCCGATCGGGTCATCTATGATCCCCTGCCTCACCGTCGATGTCGACACGGGCCACGTCCATGGCGCCGATAGGAGATATCTACACGTCTACACCGCTGGTCAACTGATGCCGAACTTCACGTTCGTGCACTTCGACGGCGAGCAGGGCGAGCACGTCGTGAACCCGGACAGCCCGGTCACGCTCAACAATCTCATCCGGCCTGGCGAGGGACCGATTGCCATCGGGGCGTGCGCCACGCTTTACATCCCGGCCGGCGCAACGTTGGAGGAAGCGTTTTCGTCGCTCCCCGTCCGCACGCCGGGCAGTGGCGAAGTCATCGGGCACAGGCGGGTGACCATCACTCAAAACGGAGAGCTTCAGACCAGCGCGGCCAACCCGTGACCTCGGAGTAGCGGACAGCCCGGTCCACTACCTGTCGGGCCTGCGCGTCCGACGAGGTCTCGGGGCCGATACGTTCCATCCACGATCAGCGTCGGCAACGCCTCAGGGCTAGAAGCAGCTTTCGCGAGGCGACGTCAAGTCGAGAACACCGGCTTTGGGCCCCCGCCCGTAGGTGAAGAGCCTCTGGGGCTCGGCCTTTAGGAGGAGGGCGAAAACGTCCGGAGCGGTTACTCACCGTGCTCCTCAGGAGCCTCGGACGCGGCAGGGAGCAGCGCCCGATTGGTTCTTATGCGCACTTTTCTCGCCGGGCAAGGGCTCTTCTTGACAAATGCAGATTCGGCAGGGATGTCCTTCCTGCGCTATTTGTCCGCTACAGGCTTATGCCTCGCCGGGGTCCTTCTGCTGCTGGGCCGTTCCCCGGGGTCCGTTGCGGTCCTTGCCGGCCTGTCGTCTTCTGTCTCGCTGCACGGTTCCGCTCGACTCGACGCACCTCGTCGAGCACCGCTCCGGCTTGTAGGGCAAGCTCGGCCCATTGGGCCGGCCCGGCCAGATCGTTGCTCGATTCGAGCAGGCGGTCGGCGACTGCGATCTGGCGTCGGACCCAGTCGTTTTGTGGGCTCCACCCGATCCAGGCCGGTATGCGGCCGCCGCTTCGGTCGATAGTGGCCTCTATGTCGAGGGCGTGGTGGCACCATACGGCCTTGCCCGCGGGTGTGTCCGGTGCCGCCCCGATCCGTTGGACCAAGTGGTCGGGGGGGTCGTCGGCGAGCACGGCCACCCGGTCGGCGCGGGTGGACTCGAGCGCGGCGTCGATCTGAGCGACGGTCGCGTCGAGCTCCCTGCACTCGGCGGACACGTCGGCGATGTGCTGTTGACGCCGCTGCTGGTGTCCGGCGAGGGCAGCGAGACGGTCTCGAAGATCGCGCTCCGCGCCGAGGACCTGCTGGACCCGCCGCTCGCCGGCGGCGACGTTCTCTTGGGCGCTGGCGATGGCCTCGTGGTCGTGGCGACCCCAGCGCCGCGGACCGGCGTCTTGGAGCTGGGCCTCGCTATCCGCCAATATCCGCTGGGCATCCTGGCGCTGCTTGACCACACTGGCGAGCTGCCGACGGACCTGCTGCCACTGGTCGGCCCGGTCCTCGGGGATGGCGGCGTCAATGGCCCGCCTGTCGTCGGTCAGAGTGGCGCGGGCGTGGCGGAGCTTGTCGATCCCGTACGCAAGCGGATCGTCTGCACCCACGCAGGCGGCGACAACCTTGGCCCAGTGATGATCGAGATGATCGTGCAGACGGATCAGGTCTCCTCGCCGCCAGCCCTCGGCTGACTCGAAGCGCCGGAGTGCTTCTTGTTCGTCATGGAGCCGTTCGACCCGGACGGCGACCTCGTCGTAACGGTCCTGCGCTGCTGCAGCCCGCCGCCTGTCTCTCTGGAGCCTGTCGGTGAGGAGCTGGCGCTGCTCACGGCCGCGGCGACTCAACCCGGTAAGCACCCCGAGAGCCTCGAGCTCGGCCGCGCTGCGGGCGGCAGAGGTTTCTACGAGGGCCAGCTGGCTGCGCGCCGAGTGCAAGTCCTCGCTGGCCGCGGCCAGCGCATCTTTTCGGTCGGGGGGCCGGCGGGAGAGCACCTCTTCGTGCTCGGCAATCTGCTGACGGAGCAGACGGTCGGGCACCCAAGGGTCGCTTCGGGCGGCAAACGAGGGATCGGGTCGGTGGCGTAGGGCGTCGGCGACCTGCTCGGCCGGGTCGCGCTGGTCGGCGAGGATCCCGCCATGATCGACCACCGTCACCCGGGTGGTGTTCCAGGTGTGCGTGGGCCGGCGAGAGCGAGACTGGCCGGTGTAGCCGCGGTAGGCGTCGAGCGCCGAGCTGCCGAGCAGGTGGCAAGCCTCCCAGGTGCCGCCCTGAGCGCCGTCGACGGTGCGAGCCCACGCGTGGGACAAATTCGGTGCCCCGTCCTTTCGGACGCCGGACACGAAAGCGGCCGGAAGGAGCTGGTCCTGTGTGCCACCGTCGAGGCGAACGGTGAGTCCTGCCGGTTCGACCCGGGTCACCGTGGCGGTGGTGCCGTTGACGAGACGGCTGCCCCCAGGGCCGCAGCGGGCGTGCAGCAGCACGCGATCGCCAGCCCGGTAGTCGCGCTCGCCGGTCCACCCCGGCCCGGTCATCGCGGGCCCGTCGAGCAGCCCGGCGTCGGCGAGGCGTGTCCGGATGCGGTCGGCGAGGTCCTCAGCGTCGCCGTGCGACACGACGAGTGCCGCTACTTTGTCGGCCCCGCAGTTGGCGATGTCGTCGCTGACGGCGTGCGCCATGGCCTGGCGGGTCTCGGCCGGGCTTCCGTGTTCGTGCTCCCACCCGTGCTCGGCCCGCAGCTGCTGCGACGCGAAGGGATCACCGTGGCGAAGCAGGTCGAGCGCTTCCCGGTCGGCGGCATCGACCTGGCGGCGATTGACCGTCAGGCGGGCAAAGGGTATCCGACCCGCGGTGGCGAGCTGTTCGATCTGGTCAGCGGTGCCGCCGGCTCCGACCGGCTGGGACTGGCGGGGATCGCCGAGCACCCAGATCGATCCGCCCGGACACGCGTCCACCGCGGCAAGGACTGCCTCCACCTCAGCGGTCGGGGTCTGGGAGATCTCGTCGAGCACGACCACCGTCCCCGCGGCGAGCGGCCCTTCGGACAGATCGATCCGCAGGCGGGCGATCGTGCGTGCGTCGAGGCCCACGCCGGAGAGCTCGGCGACCGCCTTCGCCGTCGTCGCCACCGCAACCGCCGGCCGGCCATCGAGTGAAGCGGCCCTGGCCGCGGCGTGCAGCATCGTCGTCTTGCCGTAACCGGCCGGCGCAAGAACAGCCCGCAGGCCGCCGCCTTCGCCGGCGAGCACCCGCACGGCGGCCACCTGATCCTCCCCGAGTCCCGGGGCAGCCTCCAACGCGGCCTCCACCGCGGCGCTGCCGATCGCAGTGGGGGACCGGGATGCCAGGGTGTCCATCAGGGCCAGCGTGCGGTCCTCGAGCACCCGGTGCGCGGCAGTCGACCACTCAGCCGCTCGCCGCCGGCCCGCCTCGTTGTCGGGGGTCAGGCGCACCGCCAGCTCGGAGTTGACGAAGCGTTCGGCCGCGACGGTGATGTCTTCCACCGACAGGCGGCCGCCCGAGATGGCACAGAGGTGCTCGACGACATCGGCCTTGGTGAAGCGGGCGGACCTCGAGCACAACCCGAGCTCCGGATCCACCAGGGTCGCGGTCATTTGCTCCCAGCCGAGCCGGTCCAACACTGGACCGCCCCGACGCACCGCCCGTTCCAGTTCGGTCCTTACGGCGAGGCCGACCTGCTCCGCCTCGCGCTCCCACCGCCCGGCGAGCAGGCTCGGGGTGAGCGAGTGATCCTTGGCCGACCTCGTCGCGAGCGATGCCTCGTCGTCGGCCTGCATCCGCAACGCCGGCGACTCATACACCGCGCCTTTCGCTTCGAGCTCGGCTTCGATCTGGGCGCTGCGCTTAGAGAACGCCCGCAGCTGGGAACGAGTAAAACCTTCCATCTCCCGGGTGTTGTTCCGATCCTGACCCCACACCACCCCGAGCTCCATCGTGAGGGTTCGCTGCAGATGGTTCTGGTAGATCGAGCCCGCCGCCCGTGCCCACTCGAACAACGGGCCGGCATCGACAGCGACGTGGCGGCCGTCGGCTCGCTGTACGAGGTTCGGCACCAGGCAGTGCGTATGCAGCTGAGGATCGCCCTCCCGGCTCGTGCGGTGCACGAACCCCGCCACCGCCCAACCCTCGGTGCCCACCCGGCGACGCACCTTCTGCGTCTGCACCCTAGCCACCGCAGCGCGTTCCTCGAGGAACCCGAGAGCCACCTCTGTTGCCTCTCGATGGGCCGCGGCCACCGCATCAGCGATGGGCTCCGAGCCGAGCGCCCACAAGAGCGACACGCTCTTTGGGGCCGAAAACGTCAGATCGAACGCCAGCACCGAACGGGGCCGGGTCCCGGCGAGAAGATCGACACCGGAATTCGGGTGCTTCCCGGCCACGAGGGCGCGCAACTGGTCGGCCTCCACCACACCCGACAACCCCAGACGCTCCGCCCACTGGCCCGCCCACACCCCTGGCGATTCGCCGAGCCCCGCGTAGTACTCGTCGATGCTCAACGCCACCGACGAAATCAGATACTCCGCATTCGACAAGCCCGTGACCGTCAACACGAGCCACGACCCCCACCCCGAATACCAGCCATCACGACCAGCACCCACCCGCCATCACCTGAATCACCCGAACAACCTTCCGCTCCAACCGCCATCTCCTCGACGGCCACCCACGCCCCTCTCCCACCAGCCAACAAGGCACAGACACTTGCCACCCCTCCGGGGAGGCCTCCAGCGGCGCCGTCACGCCGGCTCCGACTCGAGGTTGAACGACTCCTGCCCGGGGCACTGCAGAGAGGGTCCGGGCTGAGCGGCTGACACCGTCGAGCGGCGCGAACGACGAGCCGAACCCTCGCCGTGTCCGGCAGCGGTGCTGTCCTGCCGGACCACGGAGAGGCCTGAGACTGAGCCCAGCTCGTAGACCGACAGACCAAAGCGGGCTGCCGGCCCCTTCTCGGGCTCCAAGGCCACCAGGCCGCGCTCGCGTAGCGCCCGCAGCGCTTTCGCCGCCGTGCCAGGGTCGAGCCGGAGACGTTCGGCCACCTGGCGGGCCGAGGTGTGCGCCACCAGCCGGCCGTCCTCGACGACCGCGTCCAAGGCGACCTCCTCCAGGATCACCCAGACGAGCGGTCGGAGCTCGCGCCTGAGGGCGCGACATTCACCAGACAGCAACACCGCCCAGGTATCGGATCCCCGCTCGCCGCGGTACGAAAAGCTCATGGCGCAGCCATCACCAGCTCGCGCGTCACGCCGGCCAGCTCGAGATGAAGGACGTAGCAGCGAACCTCGAAGCGGTCATTTGCATGCTCGCTTCGCTCGACAACGACTCCCACCTGGCGCAGCACCGCGAGCCGCCGTCCGACCGTGTCCTTCGAGATGCCGAGGCGCCGGGCGACATCACGGTAACTGGCGGCCACCACGGTGCCTTCTGCCGATTCTGTCGCATGCGCGGCAAGATCGAGAAGAACCAGCAACGCGTCGGAGCCGAAGCGATAGCCGAGCTTGAGCGCCCGGGTATCGAGGCGCAACTGGCAGCCGTCGCGCTCAGCTCGCACGATCGGCCCCGAGGGGTTCGGCGAGGCCCGCCAGGCGCATCAAGGCGGCTTTGGGCACTCGCAGCCGCCGCCCGAACTCCACGACCGGGACACCGCGCTCGCCGTCGCTCGCACGCCACACCCGGGCGAGCTCGTAAACCTGGTTGCGGCCGATACGTAAGATCTCAGCCGCCTCCTCCATCGTGAGAAAGTCAGGAGCATCCGCCAACACCATCACGTTCTCCCCTCGGTAGCCGACCATTGACGCAAAGTTGCGTTGCGCATAGTCTTGCTCAGGTCGATCCGGAACCACAACCGTGTCACTCCTCTCGGCTGTCATCGCATTGAGACAGGGAGCCCATGCCAAGACACAAACCCGATAGCCCGGCGCCCACCTGGACGCCCAACCAGGTCGTCGCCGGCAACCTCGTCCGGCTACGCCAGCGCCGCGGGCTCACCCAGGGTGAGGTCGCCCGGCTCCTGTCGGGCGTTGCCGGGAAGGAGTGGAGTGAAGCCATGGTCGCCCACGCCGAGCGCTCCGTCACCGGCAACCGGGTCCGTGAGTTCACCGCCGATGACCTCGTCACCTTGGCCCGAGCCTTCGACGTCCCGGTGCTCTACTTCCTCACCCCGCCGCCGACCGGCATCTTCGTGCAGGTCCCGGGCTCTCAGATCAACACGCTCACCATGCTCGAAGCCGTCCTTGGCCGCCTCGACAACCTGTCGGAGTGGGAAGTCCTCCTCGACGAGTGGAACTTCGCGAGCAACGAGGAGCTTCCGTTCCCCCTCTCCCGGCAAAGGCGGGAGGAGATCCGTGCCGTAGCGGGAGAAGTGGCCCTCATCCGCGCCCAGCACCTCATCCGGCGGCACTTCAAAGGCGACCTCATGACCCTGCGAGAGACGCTGCGGTCTCTTGGCGACCTGGTCCTCGAGATCCAACAACACGAGGCCCTCGCCCTCCTCGACGAGGAGGAATACATCGCCCGGATCGAAGCCATGCGAGCCGACATCGCCAAGGGCAAACGGCTCGCGAAAGCTCAGGAACAGTTCGCCCAGGAGAGCGTGGGCGAGTTCGAGAGGCATCAGAAGCAGCCGCCGAACAAGGACGGAGGTCCATGAGCCGCAACTCAACTGCAGCGCCTCGGAAGGACCCGAAGACCGGGACATGGTTCTTCGTCGTCGATGTCGGTGCAGACTCCGACGGCAATCGTCGCCAGGTGCTGCGCCGCGGGTTTGCCACCAAGAAGAAGGCACAGGAGGAACTCGATATCGTGCGGGGCCAGGGCCGCACGAACAGTTACGTCGCTCCAGCGAGACTGACTGTCAGGGAGTACCTCGAGCAGTGGGTAGCCGGCCTACCCGTGACGGGACTGCGCCCGTCAACGATCGACGGTTACAGGCGGAACATGGACTACGTGATCCCTGTCTTGGGCGGCCTTCGTCTCGAAAGGATCACCTCGCTCGACCTGGACCGGCTCTATTCCCAACTGCTCGTCTCGGGACGCCGGCAGAAGCCCGGACCGCTCTCGAAACGGACCGTGTTCTACATCCATTCTGTTCTGCACCGGGCTCTTTCGGACGCAGTCAAGAAGGGCATCCTCTCCCGGAACGTGGCAGATAACGCCTCGGCCCCGTCCGCGAAGTCCACGCGTCCGCCGGAGGCTTCCTGGTGGACCCCGGCCGAACTCCGCACGTTCCTCTCCGCCACAGCGGACGAGCCGCTCGGCCCGCTGTTTCGTGTGGCAGCGATGACAGGCATGCGGAGGGGCGAAGTTTGTGGGCTGCGCTGGTCCGACGTCGACCTTGATGTCGCGCGTATCGAAGTCCGTCAACAGCTGAACGTGGTCCGCTCACCCGGTGCACCTGACGGCGGTCTCGTCTTTTCTGCGCGGACCAAGACCGACCACGGGCGACGATCGGTCGACATCGATCGGGCGACGGTCGCCGTCTTGCGGACCCAGACGGAAGCGCCAAGCGGAGCAACGTTTACTCGTCGGCGCGGGCTGGTCGAACGATCACGACCTGGTGTTCACGGACCCCGCCGGTCACCCGCTCGATCCAGAGTCCGTCGCCAAGGTGTTCGACCGCCGGGTCGCCCGGCTCGGGCTCAAGCGGCTCAGGTTCCATGACCTCCGCCACACGCACGTCGCTCACCTGATCGCGGCCAAGCAGCAACCGCTGAAGATAGCGAAGCGGCTCGGTCACGCTTCGGCAGCCTTCACGCAGGACCGTTACGGCCACCTCTTCGAGGATGCCGACTCGGAGGCGGCCGCCGCGGTCGCCGCAATGGTCGACGAGGCGTTGTGATCATGGCGAGGCGTTGTGATCAAAATGTGATCATCGGGCGGTTTTTGGCCTCTCGCAACGGCTTAGGCAAGCCTGTCACCTGCGACTTTGTGTCGGCGTCGGAGTGCCCGGAGCGGGACTTGAACCCGCACGTCCTTTCGAACAACGGCTTTTGAGGCCGCCGCGTCTGCCATTCCGCCATCCGGGCGCGTAGGGGGAGCGTAGCTGGCCTGGTGCACACCGGTCACCCCCTGGACCTGCAAACCTGAAGGTCATGGGAGCCGCTGGTCACGAGTTGCGAGGTGCGCTGCGCCCCTCCGAGCTCGCAGAGGCAGCCGTTCTCGGTGACCTCGGGCTTGTCCTCGAGGTGCTCGGGTGGTTCGTGCCTCTCGTGGGTGCGGCCTTTCAGGGCCTGGCGATCGTCCCGTTTGCCGCGCTCGCGGCCCGGCAGCGAGCTCGAACGGCGATCGTCGCGGTCCTCGCTGCCAGCTCGGTCTCGTTTCTCGTCGGAGGGGTCGGGATCATCGTTCAGACTGCGATCGCCGGTTCGCTCGGCTTTGCGGTCGGCACTGCCTACCGTCGCCGGTGGAACCCGGCCACGGCTGTACTGATCGCGTTCTTCACCACCGGGATCCCGGTTGCGCTGATCTCGCTGTTGGGAGAGGCGCTGTCGCCGGGCCTTCGGCGCCTCGCCTTTGCCCAGGTGGAGATCCTGTGGCGGGACGCTCGAGCTGGGCTGAGGTTGGGCAGAGCCGGCTCGCTGGCGTCGACGGGCGACGAGACGCTTCGATGGGTCATCGGTCACTGGTGGCTTACCGTGCCATTGTTCGAGCTACTGGCAATCGTGCTGGCCGCCGCACTCTGTGCGCGCTATCTCTGGCCGCTCCTCGCGCGCTTGGAGCACGACTCGCCAGCTCCTGCGGAACCTTCTCCCTGGCCTGTCAGGGGCACGATCACGCGTCCCGCGCCGTTGCCGGGCATGACCTCGGGTGAGCTCGCGCCGGTACCCGTCGAGCTCGACCAAGTCTCGTACCAGTATCCGGGAAGCAACGCCTGGGCCGTCGCGCAGGTCTCGCTCAGCGTCCAGCCCAAGTCGTTCCTGGCCGTCGTCGGCCCCAACGGCTCGGGCAAGTCGACACTTGTGCGTCTCGTGGCCGGGCGCTTGTCGCCGACTCTGGGCACGGTGCGCCGTGTAGGCGATCCCGGACTCGGCGTGCCGCGTGGCACATCGATGATCTTCCAGAGGCCGGAGAGCCAGGTTCTGGGCGTTCGCGCGCGAGACGACGTGGTCTGGGGGCTGCCGCCGACACCGCGAACCGATATCGCAGCGTTGCTTTCCCAGGTTGGGCTCGCGGGCTTCGAGGAGCGCGAAACCGCCGGGCTTTCCGGGGGGGAACTGCAGAGGCTCGCGATAGCGGCGTGCCTCGCCCGCGAACCGCGCCTTCTCATCTCCGACGAGGCAACGGCCATGATCGACGGCCCCGGAAGGGCCGAGGTTGTCGCGTTGCTCGAGTCGCTGGCTGCCGCGGGGATCGCAGTCATTCATGTCACACACCGGCAAGCCGAGGCGGCAAAGGCCGACGCGACGCTGCTCATGCTGGGAGGGCGGTTGATACCTTCTTCGCCCCAGGTTCCGCCGACTCCCCTTGCGGACGCGCGGCCGAGGCGGGGGGAACACCAGGCCAAGAGCACCCGCCCGGCCGCACCCGAGTGGTCTCTTGATCCCCGGCCGTCGTTCCTCCGCGTTCGGGAGCTGGGCTACGTGTACGCCAACGGAACCCCGTGGGCCCGTCGCGCTCTGGAGGGCGTCGATCTCGACCTTCACCGGGGCGAGGGCATCGTCGTCACCGGGGACAATGGGTCGGGCAAGTCGACACTTGCGTGGATTCTCGCCGGCCTGCTCATCGCGACGGAGGGAGAGGTTCTGCTTGAAGGCCAGCCTGTCGTCGCCGGCACCGGCGCGGTCGGTATCTCGTTTCAGCACGCGCGTCTGCAGCTCATCCGCCCGACCGTGTTGTCCGATGTCGCCTACGGGGCCGACAACGAACGGGCGTCGGCGGCGATGCGATCAGTCGGTCTCGATCCCGTGACGATGGGGCCGAGGCGGGTCGATGAGCTTTCCGGTGGCGAGCAGCGGCGCGTCGCGCTCGCAGGGCTGCTCGTCCGCGATCCCGTGCTGCTCGTGCTCGACGAGCCCTACGCCGGACTGGACGATGAGGCTCGGGAGGGACTCGCGACGATTCTCGCCTCTTTGCGCGACGAGCGCGGCATCGCCACCGTCGTCGTCTCGCACGACCTCGACAATGCGGAGCTGCTGGGTGATCGGCTTGTCATCCTCGAGGTCGGGCGCGTCGCGCGCGAGCAGAGCGCCAGGAGCGGGACGTGACGGCGGGCGACTCGGCGCGCTGTGGGCTCTTCGAGACTGCGGGCGCGCACCGGCGGGCGCGCAGTCTGCAGCTCGGCGACATCCACGTCGTACGGTTCGTGCCGGGGACGAGCCCCCTCCACCGGATGTGGGCAGGCACCAAGCTCGTCGGCCTCGGACTGCTCTCCATCGGGTTGCTTCTCTGGCCGTCGTGGAGGTCGATCGGGATCGTCGGCGCGCTGGTGCTCATCGCCTTCCTTGCGGCACGTCTGCCACGGGGAATCAGCCCGAGGCTGCCGTGGTGGCTTGGCGCGGTCTTGTTGGCCGGAGTCGTGCTCGCCCTGGTCTCGGGCGGTCAGCCCGACGTCCACTTCGGCTCGCTCAAGGTTGGCCTGGGAGGTCTTGACAACTTCATGCGCTTTTCGATGGTGGGCGTCGACGTGCTGGCGAGTGCCGCCTTGCTGGGATGGACGACACCCTTGGCAGGCCTGTCGCCCGCTCTCGGGAGGCTGTTCGGCCCGCTGCGCCGCGTCCGTGTGCCCGTCGACGAACTTGTCGGCGCGATCGCGCTCTCCATAAGGTGCCTGCCCTTGCTGCTCGAAGAGGCGCGGGTGCTACGGGCGGCCCGCAGGGCCCGCCGGCCCGCCAACCCTCGGTCGTTCAGGGAGCTTGGCGACGAGTCCATCGAGATCGTTTTCGGAGCCCTCGCCAACGCCATCAGACGGGCGCGCGAGATCGCAGAGGCGATCGAGGCGAGAGGCGGTGTGCCAACCATTGCTCCTGAGACACACCCCTTTGCGCGTGTTGACGTGCTGGCCTTGGTGATAAGCGCAATGGCGGTTGCCGCCATGGCCGTCCTTCGCTGAGGGCACCGGCAGGCTGCGCCCGCCGGTGCCCAGCTATGTTCGGCCGGCGCCCGAGCCGGTCGCGCGTTCGGCCGGCCGGCAGGCCTGCGGCGGAGATCGCATGACGAAATGGAACCAGAGCGCGGTCGTAGACTTCCTGTGTGAAGCGCGACGAGGTGGAACGCCGCCTCTTGGAGGTCCACGCTCGTCTCGTGCGCGCCCGCCAGGAGCTGGCGGTCGTCGAAGAGCAGCTCGACGTGTTCCTCGAGACCGCGGATGAAGCGCGCATTCGGTCACTCGTTTCCGAGACGCCGTTGGCCGACCGCGACTGGCAGGACGCTCAGCGCCATGCCGAGGCGATGACCCGTAGCCGCGACAGTGCCCTTGCCCGAGTGGCCGAGCTTGAGCGTGCACAGGACGAGCTGCTCGCCAAGCTCGTAGTGTGAGCAGCAATCGGACACGAACAAGAGGCATGAGTCGATAAAGGAGTGGACCCGTTGGCCAGAACCGTCGTGATCGCTGAGGACGAGGCGATCGTTCGCCTAGACCTGCGCGAAATACTCGAAGAGCAGGGCTTCGAAGTCGTCGGCGAGACTGGACGCGGCGACGAGGCGGTCGAGCTCGCGCGACAGCACAGGCCTGACCTAGTGATTCTCGACATCAAGATGCCGGGGCTCGACGGGTTGTCGGCGGCCAGCGAGATCAACGTCGACCGGGCTTCGGCAGTTCTCATCCTCACGGCCTTCAGTCAGCGCAACCTGATCGAGCAGGCGCGTGACGCCGGAGCGCTCGCCTATCTCGTCAAGCCGTTCCAGCAAGACGAGTTGCTGCCGGCCATCGAGGTCGCTCTCGCCCGGTTCAACGAGATGCAGGCGCTCGCGGCCGAGAACGCCGCGCTGGCCGACGACAAGCGCAACCTCGAGGAGCAGTTGGCGACGCGGCGTTGGGTCGACCGGGCCAAAGGCAAGCTCATGGACGACCACGCGATGCGCGAGGCGGACGCGTTCACGTTCATCCAGCAGATGGCCATGAACAGACGCACGACGATGCGCGAGATATCGGAGAAGGTCGTCGGGGGCGAGATCGTCCCCTGACCCGTCACGGCCGGCCGCGCCCGGCTTAGCATGCACGTGGTGGCGCGCGACCTACTTCTCGACGGCCACTCCCTTGCGTACCGGGCTTGGTTCGCCCTGCAGGAGGCGCAGTTGTCCACGGCTTCCGGCCAGGAGACCCAGGCCGTTTACGGCTTCGTCTCGATGCTCGCGAAGCTGCTCGAGGACCAGTCTCCGACCGGGATGGCGGTGGCCTTCGACCGGCGTGAACCGACGTTCCGCGACGGCCTCTCGGCGACCTACAAGGCGGGTCGGCCAGCGACACCAGAGCCCCTCGTCGAGCAGATCGAGCTCATACGAAGGCTGGTCGAGACACTCGGAGTCCCCGCAGTCGATGCCGAGGGATTCGAGGCCGACGACGTGATCGCGACACTCGCCACGAGTCTGTCGGCCGAGGGCCACGAGGTCGTGATCGTGACCGGTGACCGGGACGCGTACCAGCTCGTGCGCGATCCGCTTGTCAAGGTGCTCTACAACCGCCGTGGCGTGACCGACTACGTGCTCTACGACGAGGAGGGTATCGAGGCCAGGACCGGCGTGCGGCCGGGGCTGTACCCGTTCCTGGCTTCGCTGCGCGGCGATCCCTCCGACAACCTTCCCGGTGTCCCAGGGGTGGGGGACAAGACCGCAGCCAAGCTCGTCAACGCCTACGGCGACGTTGACACGCTCTACGCGCACTTGGAGGAACAGGCGCCGAAACTCAGGTCCTCCCTTGCCGAGCACGAGGCACAGGTGCGGCTCAACCTGCTGATGACGCCGCTGGTTCGCGACGTGCCCCTCACATGTGCGACCGACGACCTCCTCCTCGGCCGGTCCAAGCGCGAGGAGATGCGCAGCCTGTTGGACCTGCTCGAGATCCGGGGACCCCGTGATCGGATCTTCCGGCAGCTCGATCGCCTGGAGCCGCTGGCCAGGCCGTCGCCCGCCGGCGCGGAGGGCCCCGACGGTGTCGGCGCCGCGCGCGTTCGAGAAGAAACCTCGAGACCTGTCCGGATCCTGCCGCTGGAAGAGATCGAGGATGCCCGCGCATGGCTGACATCGCTCGCGGTGACATCCGGCCCCATCGCCATCGAGGCGGTGTGGGTCGGGGCTGCAGGCCGCTCCGCCGTCGAGGGGCTTGCTCTTGCCGCGCTCGAGGGCTCAATGTTGCCCGGCGACGGAGAGGGCGGGCCGGAGAATCCACGTGCGCCCGAAGTCGGGCCGCTTGTCGTGGGCTGGCTGGAAGGCAGGCAAATTGCCGAGCCGCCCATCGTCGAATCTCTCCGGGCCGTGCTGGGCGCGACGGGGGACGGCACTCGGCGCATTGTCGCCCACCGCGCGAAGGAGATCATGCGCGCGGTCGAGCCGCTGGGAGTTCGTTTCACCGGGCTCGATCTCGATACCGCGGTCGCCGCTTACCTCCTCGACGCCCGGGAAGGCCAAGCCTCGTTGTCGGGGCTGGCCGGTCTCGTTCCAACGCTCGGCACCGGGGCCGGTCCCGGTCAACGCGGGGATGTCTCCGAACAGCTCGGGTTCGACCTCGGCGATCAGGGCACGGCTGATGACCGCTCGCGGGAGGCCGATGCACCGTCTCAGGACGCGGCGAAGGCGGCTGCGCAGGTGGCCATGCTCGGACGGCTCGCCCCCGGGATCCGCCTGGCTCTGGAGGAGACCGGGGCGACTCGCCTCTACGAGGATGTCGAGCGTCCCCTCGTTCGCGTGCTCGCGAAGATGGAGCTTCAGGGGATCGCGGTCGACATCGACAAGCTGCGAGCCATCGGTGAGGAGCTGACCGGGGAGGCACGAAGGCTGGAGGTCGAGGTCCAGCAGCTGGCCGGCGAGGAGTTCAATGTCAACTCGACGCTCCAACTGCGACGCATCCTGTTCGACAAGCTCCAGCTCGTTCCACACAAGCGCACGAAGACCGGGTACTCCACCGACGCTCAGAGCCTGCTGCGCCTGCGTGACGCCCACCCGCTTGTCGACACCGTGCTCAGGTACCGAGAGGTCGAGAAACTGCGCTCCACCTACGGAGAGGGCCTGCTCGCTGAGGTCGCCCCCGACGGGCGCATCCACGCCTCGTTCAACCAGACCGTCGCCCGGACGGGCCGGCTTTCGTCGGATCGCCCGAACTTGCACAACATCCCGGTGCGCAGCCTCATCGGGCGCCGTTTCCGTGAAGCCTTCGTGCCGGGCGCCGGCTGTCGGCTGTTGGTCGCGGACTATGACCAGATCGAGTTGCGTGTCATCGCACACCTGGCCGACGACCCCGGCCTCGTTGAGGCCTTCCGAGCCGGGCTCGACATCCACAACGCGACCGCGGCGAGGGTCTATGGAGTGGAACCTGGCGAGGTGACCCTGGCGATGCGCTCGAAGGCGAAGATGATCTCCTACGGCCTCGCGTACGGCATGGAGGCGTACGGGCTCTCCCAGCGTCTTGGAGTCGGGGTCGAGGAGGCCGCCACGATCCTTGCGCAGTACTTCGCCGCGTTCCCGAATGTGAAGCAGTACATGGAGCGCTCGGTTGCCGAAGCCCGAGGCCGCGGGTACACCGAGACCCTCCTCGGTCGGCGTCGTTATCTGCCCGAGCTGGACTCGGGCAACTTCCGCGTCCGCCAGGCGGCCGAGCGCCAGGCGATGAACGCCGGCATCCAGGGCCTGGCGGCGGACATCTTCAAGGTCGCGCTGGTGCGCCTCGACCAGGTGCTGGAAGCGCGCGGGCTCTCCAGCCGGATCGTGCTCCAGGTCCATGACGAGATCCTGGTCGAGGCGGTCGCAGGCGAGGAAGACGAGGCTCTTGCGCTGACGGTCGAGACCATGGAGCATGCCTTCGAGCTCCGGGTTCCCATGACAGTTCACGTGGCAGTCGGGGACAACTGGGCGGCTGGCAAGGAGCCGGCGGTGGACGCGGGCGCCGACTTCGAGATGCCCGATGACCTCGGACAGGGCGAGCCGTCCGTGTGACATTGTGGGTTCGGCCGAGGCGACGGGTAGCATTGTTGCGCGACCATTACGGCGGCAACGAAGTTCTGGTCGGCAGCGCACCAACCAGCGCAGAGTTCTGAGTTCAATCCCAATCGTCAGTGGCGGCCGAGCGCGGATCGTCGCTGGTAATGACCCGTCCGAAAAGAGAGCGACCTACCTCCGATGTCCGACACCACGAGCACCATTGCAGCCGATTTCTCCGCAGACCAAGAGCGTCACGGCACCTTCGACGCCGACGGGGTCTACGTTCCCCGCAAGATCGTCGAGGACGATCTCGGCGACCTCTCCTTCGAGGACGCGGTCGACCAGACCATCGTCGCCTTCGAAGATGGGGACGTTGTCACGGGCAAAGTGGTGAAGGTCGACAAGGACGAGGTGCTTCTCGACATCGGCTTCAAGTCCGAGGGCGTGATCCCCGCCCGTGAGCTCTCCATCCGTCATGACCTCGATCCTCACGACGTTGTCTCGGTCGGTGAGGAGATCGAAGCGCTCGTGCTCCAGAAGGAGGACAAGGAAGGTCGCCTGATCCTCTCGAAGAAGCGTGCCCAGTACGAGCGTGCGTGGGGCACGATCGAAAGGGTCAAGGAGTCCGGTGGCGTCGTGAAGGGCCTCGTCATCGAGGTCGTCAAGGGAGGGCTCATAGTCGACATCGGTCTGCGCGGGTTCCTCCCGGCTTCCCTGGTCGAGCTTCGCCGTGTGCGCGATCTCCAGCCGTACATAGGCAAGTCACTCGAGGCCAAGATCATCGAGCTCGACAAGAACCGCAACAACGTCGTGCTGTCGAGGCGTGCGTGGTTGGAGGAGACCCAGCGCGAGCAGCGGGGCGAGTTCCTGGTGAACCTGAAGCCGGGAGAGGTTCGCAAGGGCGTCGTGTCATCGGTCGTGAACTTCGGTGCATTCGTGGACCTCGGGGGCATGGACGGACTCGTGCATGTGTCGGAGCTCTCCTGGAAGCACGTCGACCACCCTTCCTCGGTCGTCGCGGTGGGCGACGAGGTGAATGTCCAGGTGCTCGACGTCGACCTGGACAAGGAAAGGATCAGCCTGTCGCTGAAGGCGACCCAGGTCGACCCCTGGCAGGAGTTCGCCACGAATCACCGGATCGGCGAGCTCGTCTACGGCAGGATCACAAAGCTCGTGCCCTTCGGTGCTTTCGTCCAGGTGGGCGATGGAATCGAGGGTCTTGTGCATATCTCGGAGATGGCGACACACCACGTCGACCTGCCCGAGCAGGTCGTCACACCCGGTGAAGAGCTTTGGGTGAAGATCATCGATATCGACCTTCAGCGCCGCAGGATCAGCCTTTCGATCAAGCAGGCCGCAGAGGGCGGGGAAGTCGCCGAGGAGTACCGAGAGGCCTTTGGCGAGCACGCTTACGACGCGGAAGGCAACTACATCGGCTACGACTACTCGGCTACCGACTTCACCCCGGAAACAGAAAGCCAGGCTGCATGGGCCGACCTGCTCGCGGCCAACGAGGCCGCAATCGCCACAGCGTCTGAGCAAGGTCTCGGCGTGCCGGTCCTCGGAGAACCGGTCGCGGGCTCACAGGGCGCCGGCGACGCGACCGAAGAAGAGCACGTCGGAGAGAGCAGTGCCGAAGCGTTGCTTGACGTCGGGGACTCGCCGGAACTGAAAGCCGACTCGTTGCCGGATAAGACAGCCGAGCCCGAGGTTCTTGCGGCCCCATCCGGCGAGGCACCCACGGACTAAGGCGTCCCGCATCGTCGGCCCGGACGCCTAGGCCGGGCTCGGAGGGCGTCACGAAGGCTCACTCGGAGCCTGCCGGCAGCCGGTTGAGCATGGAAGGGCGCGGCTACCATGCGGTCGATGCAACCCGGTGAACGCGCCGGTGCGGTCACCTGAGGTGCCGACGCCGTCTTCAGACAGGAATGGGACGTGCGGCAGTCCACCGGGTAGAACGCCCGCGCAGACCGTAGTTGCCGCCGCGGTCGGGGCCGTGCTGGTCTTCACGGTGGTATTGCGTTTTTGGACGCCGTCGCCGATGTGGCTCGACGAGGCGCTCACCGTCAACATCGCCAGAGCGCCGCTGCACCTGATCCCGCACCTGCTTCGCGACGACGGGGCACCGCCTTTGTACTACGTGCTCCTCCACTTCTGGATGAAGGTGTTCGGCACGAGCGACCTCGGCGCGCGCTCGCTCTCAGGGGTCATCGGAGTTATCACGCTCCCTGTGGCGTGGGTCGCAGGCTACAGGGTCGGCTCACAATCCTGGCTGGAGGCCGTTGGCACCGATCCTGGCACCGCGCTGACCGGGGTGGCGACCGAGGCCCCTGAGCGCGCGGCACGTGAACGGGCCGGTCGGCTCGTGGCTTGGACGACGACGCTGCTCGTGGCCACCTCGCCGTTCGCGGTGTACTACGACACCGAGGCCCGCATGTACTCGTTGGTCATCTTGCTGACGACCTTGGGCGTTCTGGCCTTCATAGCAGTCCTTCGCAGGCCCACGATCGCAAATGGTCTGGCCCTGGGCGCTGTGACCTGCGGCCTGGAGTACAGCCACTACTGGGCGCTCTTCCTTGTAGCCGTCACCGCTGTCGGCACCGCCTTGTATGCCCGGTCCGGCCCTCACGCACATAGCTGTCGCATCGCGCTGGTCGCGTTGGCGGCCGGGACCTGCGCTTTCGGGCCATGGGTCCCGACTTTCCTTTTCCAGTTGCACCACACTGGCACGCCTTGGGCGACGCGGGCGGACTTCACGGCGCTCGTATACACCTTCACGCAGTTCGCCGGTGGCGACTCCGACGCGGGCCGGGCACTGGCCCTGGTGCTCGCGTTCCTGGCGCTGCTGGCGCTCTTGGGCAGCGCCTTGGACGGGCGGCGCGTCGTGCTCGATCTGAGGACGCGCCCAGGGGTCCGCGCTCTCGGCCTGCTGTCGGGCGGGACGCTCCTGATGGCGGTGATCGCGGGCAAGCTTGCGGGGAGCACGTTCGCGGACCGCTACTCCGCGGTCATCTTGATGCCTTGCCTGTTGGTGGTCGCGTACGGCGTGACGACATTGACGGACCGGCGGGTGCGCCAAGGGGTTGTCATCCTCGCGGTCGCACTCGGTCTGGCGGCGTCGATCCCCAACGCCTTCCTGACAAGGACGCAGGCCGCGCAGGTTGCGTCCGCAGTCCTGGCCCGCGCTGATCAAGGTGACGTGGTGGCCTATTGCCCCGATCAGCTGGGCCCAGCTGTGAGCCGCAAACTGGACGATCGCTTTGACGAGGTGGCTTTCCCGCGCGCGAACGGCCCGGAGATCGTGAACTGGGTCGACTACGCGACGACCGTCGAGCAAGCGAGGCCGAGCGCGTTCGTGAAGCTTCTCGTGTCCCGAGCCGGACCGAGGAACTCGATCTGGTACGTCTGGGCACCGGGCTACCTCAACTTCGGGGGCGACTGCCAAATGATCGCCAACGACCTCGCCGCGAAAAGGCGCCAGCAGGAGGTCGTTGGCGAAAGAGCCGCCGACACGCCCTTTGAGATCTTCGAGGGCGAGAGCCTCTACCGTTATGCGCCGTCGTGAGCGACAGGACCGTCAGCCACCGCACTGCCGCAGAGCAGTGGGCGGTCGCGTCGCCCGCGCTGCGAGCTTCTGCTCTCCCGTTCCTCGCGTCCAGAGCGATTGTGTTGGTTGCGCTCGTTGCCGCCCGGTTCTCCGCGAGCACCTTCAAATTGGGTGCTGCGGCACGTGCCGCCAGCCACGCTGGCCTGCTCGGCTGGGATGCCGCCTGGTACGAGAGGATCGCTGCCCATGGCTACGCGGGTCGCGGGAACGCGGCGCTGCGCTTTTTCCCGTTACTGCCGATCTTGGCGAGGTCGTTCCGGGCGGTGCCCGGCATGACAGCGGGGATGTCGGTGATCGTCGTCGCGAATGTCGCCTCACTGGCCGCCTTTGTCGTGCTCTACCGCCTTGTCATGTTCGAGATCGGCGACGAGGCGTGTGCGCGCCGGGCCGTGTGGCTGCTCGCGCTCGCGCCGCCGGCCTTCGTGCTCGTGATGGGCTACGCGGAGTCACTGCTGCTCGTGACCTCACTGGTGGCCTTCCTGGGCCTGCGACAGCGCCGATACGTCCTTGCGATCGGTGGCGGGTTCGCGGCGGGGCTGTGCCGGCCCGTCGGGATGCTGCTGGTGATCCCAGCAGCCATCGAGCTGGCCGCGGGCTGGCGTTCGCTGCTGGGTCGCGAACGCGTTCTCGGCATCGGCGCAGTGCTCGCGGCCCCGGCCGGCACGGCGGCGTATCTCGGGTGGGCGCAGGAGGTCGTCGGGAGCTTCCTGCTCCCAATGCGCGAGCAGCTTTCACGATCGCACCGGGGCACGATCACCGACCCGCTGGTGACCTTTGCGCGCGACGCGCGTGATCTGGTGCACGGCACGCATCTCGGTACCGCGGAGCACGCGTTCTGGGCTGTGCTGCTGCTGGCGATGGCGGTGTTCATCATCTGGAGGCTCCCAGCCGCCTATGGCTGGTACACCGTGGCCGTGCTCGCCGTGGTGTTGACGGCCTCGAACCTCGCTTCCCTCGAGCGGTACGGGCTCGGGTGCTTCCCGTTCTTCATCGCAGCAGCGATGCTCACCAAAGCACGCAGGAGCTACGCAGTGGTGATCGGCATCTCGGGCTCGATGCTTTTCGCCTACGCCATGCTGGCTTTTCTCGGCAAGTACATTCCGTGACGCGCGCCGTGATACGAGCACACGCGGGCCGGTCCGGACCGCGCCGTGCGATGATGGCACGACCATGACCCAGTCGGACGATTCGAGCGCGGGCAGGTTCTGCCAAGATGCCGACCGGCGCGGTCCAGTCGTCGTGGTCGGTGCCGGCCCGGCGGGCTTGACCGCCGCGTACCAGCTGGCCAAACGGGGCGCGACCTGCACGGTCTTGGAGATGGACACCGTGGTGGGCGGGATCTCCCGCACCGTGGAGCGGGAGGGATGGAGGTTCGACATCGGGGGGCACCGTTTCTTCACCAAGGTGCCTGAGGTCGAGAACCTGTGGGATGAGATCCTTGGGCCGGAGGACTTCCTGGCGAGGCGCAGGCTGAGTCGGATCTACTACGAGGGGACTTACTACGACTACCCGATGCGTCTCGGCAATGCGTTGCGGGGTCTCGGGGTGGGCGAGTCGATTCGGTGCGGCCTCTCGTTTCTGTGGGTGCGGGCGCATCCTCCCAAGGACCTCGACACGTTCGAGGGCTGGACAGCCCGGGCCTTCGGGTGGCGCCTGTATCGGAAATTCTTCAAGGCCTACACCGAGAAGGTGTGGGGGATACCGGCGGAAGAGATCAAGGCGGACTGGGCCGCCCAGAGGATCAAGAGCCTGACGCTTGGGAACCTGGTCAAGAATGCGCTCGCGCCGAGCCGCAACAAAGCCCGCATCACTTCGCTCATCGAGGAGTTCCATTACCCGCGCCTCGGCCCGGGGATGATGTGGGAGCGTGTTCGCGAGCTCGTTGAGGACCAGGGCTGCAAGGTAGTGCTGGGCGCCCGGGTCGAGTCGATCCGGCGTTCGGGCGGGCGGGCGGTCACGGTGGTGACGCGATCAGTCGCGACCGAGCAAGCCGACGGAGGCGTGTCGGCGAGTGGGCAGGACGCGACTGCAAGCTGGCCCCTTGACCATTTGATCTCCTCGATGCCGCTCTCCGAGCTTGTTCAGGCGATGGATCCGCCTGCACCTGAGGAGGTCCGCCGAGCGGCCCGCGCACTGCGTTACCGCGATTTCCTCACCGTCGCGTTGGTGTTGCCGGCAGATCGCGGGTTTCCGGACAATTGGATCTACGTGCACTCTGAGAAGGTGCGTGTCGGGCGCGTCCAGAACTTCGGCTCGTGGTCACCTGATCTCGTGAAACAAGGCCGGACCTGTCTCGGGCTCGAGTACTTCGTCTTCGAGGCTGATGATCTCTGGTCGGCGGCAGACGAGGAGCTCGTGGCCCTCGGCACTTGCGAGCTGGAGACCCTCGGCCTGGTGCAACCCGGCGATGTCGAGAAGGGTTTCGTGGTCAGGATGCCAAAGGCCTATCCCGTGTATGACGCGGGCTATCACTTGAAGGTACAGGCGATCCGGGAGTGGCTGGAAGCCGAAACGCCCAACGTCCATCCGGTCGGCCGCAACGGCATGCACCGCTACAACAACCAGGACCACTCCATGCTGACCGCGATGCTGACAGTCGAGGGCCTCTACGGCGAGCGTTTCGACACTTGGGCTGTGAACGTGGAATCGGACTACCACGAGCAACAGGTCGGGAGGCAGTCCGGGGGGTTGCCATCGGGCGGCACCGGTGCCGGTCGAGCCGTGCCCATGCCCGTCGGGTCATGAGCCGCGACCGATGAGGGGCCGTGTCCTGGGCTCATCGGCCGGGCCTGAGTTGCGGCCGGAGGCTGCGGGCGCGGCGACGCCTGGCGTCGGGCCGGACGTGCCGGGCGCGTCCGGTGCCGCCGTGACCGCCGGGCTTGGGGATATCGCTGAACAAGCCGGGCTGCGACGCGTGGCCATACTCGCCTGGCGGGACAGCGATGACGCGGAGGCAGGCGGGTCGGAGCTGCATGCGCACGAGGTTGCCAGCCGATGGGCTGCCGCGGGGATCGACGTCGTCTTGAGGACGTCTTCGGTCGCCGGCCAGGCAGTTCTGGTCGAACGCGCGGGTTATCGGGTCGTGCGCCGCTCCGGTCGCTATGCCGTGTTCGTGACAGGGCCGATGGATCTCGCGAGGAACCGTCTCGGCCTGCTGGACGGGTTGGTCGAGGTCTGGAATGGGATGCCGTGGCTGAGCCCCGTGTGGTCGCGGCTGCCCAGGGTTGTCTTCCTTCACCACGTTCATGGCGAGATGTGGCCGATGACGCTGCCCTCGCCGCTGGCCGAGGCAGGCAACCTGCTCGAGTCGCGCCTCGCCCCACCCTTCTACCGCCAGTCGCGGATCGTCACCCTTTCCGAGTCGTCGCGGCGCGAGATCATGGCTCTGCCCGGTGTGAGGGCGAGTCATGTCAGCGTTGTGCCCCCGGGGATAAGCCCGTGCTACTCGCCGGGCGGCAAGCGTGCGGACCGACCGCTCCTGGTAGCAGTCGGGCGCCTCGTGCCCGTCAAGAACTTCCCCAGGCTGATAGGGATCCTGGCCCGGGTGCACGAGAAGGTCCCCGATCTTGAGACGGTCATCGTCGGTGAAGGGATGGAGCGGTCAAGCCTCCAGGCAAGGCTCAGAGATCTCGGTGCGGAACGTTACGTGTGTCTCCCCGGCCGGGTGGGCTCCGAAGAGCTTGTGGACTTGTACCGTCGGGCGTGGGTGGTCGCTTCCACGTCGGTGCGGGAAGGCTGGGGCATGACGGTCAGTGAGGCCGCGGCATGTGGCACACCGGCGGTCGCTACGCGGATCCCGGGGCACATCGATGTGATCGACCATGGGATCACTGGGATGCTGGCCGACCGGGACGAGGAATTCGAGCTCCAGCTCGAGACCTTGCTGGGCGATCCCTTGCTCCGCCGCCGCCTCGGCCGCGCGGCCGCGGCACGAGTCACCCCGCTCACCTGGGAGGCGACGGCGCGTGGAACCTTGGCAGCGCTTGCGGCCGACGCGCGAAGCCGGTCCGCGCGACTCAGCTAGCTTGCGGGCCATTCTCGTCTTTGGCTGGTCCGCGGTGGTGTCGGGCGAGTTCGACCGCCGTGTCGGTCGCCAGCGCGACCACTGCTATGAACGCGAGCACTCCGGCCGTCTCGAAGTTGTGCGGCCAACCGCTGCTTGGCTGGTAGTGGTGGCGAGCTTGCTCGAAGACCGTGACCGCACCCGCGGCCGCGATGCATCCGACGGCCGCGAGACTGAGAAGTGAACGCGCTCTCGGCCAACACAGCGCCGCGATCACCGCGACCGTGGTCGCGCCGGCGATTGGCGACGCCCACTGTGGCGGCAGGACCAGTATCGTCACGGCGCCGCACGCGGCGGCGGCAATGATGCAGGTGAGCAAGGTCGGCCGGCTCTTGCTGGACGCGAAGGGCGATCCCAAGATGGGTGACCCGTTGACGATCAGCCTCTGCGGATCCCCGGCTTGCTCGACTGCTCGCCCGTCGGCCGCGTGAGCCCTGCGGCGCCTGGTCCGGCGCCTGATGGGCCCAAAGGGCACGAAGCCGACCAAGAGACAGACCGCCAGGGTCGCGCCCGATACGAGGATGGCGGGGGTCACGATCCGCTGTGGCCCGAACTCGAGCGTCACGACGAAGCTTCCGCTGCGCGGGGGCATGACGTACCAGCCGTTCGCATAGCCGTCGATCAGCTGAGGTTCCCCGAGGGACCGCCCGCCCGGCCCTGTGGCCTGCCAGCCGGCGTTGAGGCTCTCACCGAGCACGAGCCAGAAGGGTCCGCTGGCGCCTTGGACCTCGAGCTTGGCCGAAGTGGCAGAGGACTCCAGCACTCGAACCGTCACGGTCGCGGGCGACGCCGTCTTCGCGGTGCCGATCGTCCCCGGCGCCGGTGCCGTGCTGCCGTCGGCGAGCGGGGCAAGCGCGGCGCCTCCCGGGGCCGAGTCGAGCACGAGGCGGTCGAGATCCCAGCCCGTGATCTTTCCCCACGCGGCGTCCAGCGTGTGGGCGCCGGGGCCCAGAACGATGCCTTTGGCGTCGGGCCCGCACCCCGAGACGGTCAAGCCCTGGAGCTTCTCGGCGGCTCCGACAGTCCCTGAGATCCTCAGCCAAACCGGCCGGCCATCGATCTTGAGCAGCTTCGAGGTGCAGACCGAAGGGATCTGGGCACTCGTGGGCTCAGGTGTGAAGCGGACTTTGGGAAGCCCGATCTCGGCGATCCCGACCGGCATGACGATTGGCTCCTGTGTGTACCAGTTGATGGTCGTGACCTTGCGAACGGCCTCGACCGTGAACCTGATCGTGCTCCCCGTCAGCGTCGGGAAGCTCACCGGCACGCTCACCACCGAGTCGATCGCCTTGCGGTTGCGCACCGGCGGCACCGAGACGAGCTCGTCACCGCCGGTGTTGGTCGTGATCCTGATCCTTGTGGGAACAGAGTGCCGCCCGTCCGCGATGACCTTAAGGTCGAGGTGGTCGAAGCTGACGCTGTGGGTCAGCGAAGCCTGCATCCAGGCGCCGATCTGGGCCGGCCCGTCGAAGCCCGGGCTCCAGAAGGTCTTAGTGCTGCCGTCGAAGGCGAACACCGCCCGGGCGTTCAGGTCGCCGGGCAGCCTCTCGTTCGAGCCGATAACGGCGCCGACGAAGGCATCGGGGCCACCTAGGAGCGTGTCGATCACGTTGTCGGGGATCAGTGCGGAGATTCGTGCCGTTCCGCTGAGCGAGAACGAGCGGGCCGTCGGCAGCCAGAACGTCCGGCTCATCGCCGGCTCCGGATCTGACCGGGGCGGCGTGGCACCGACACGGTCCCGGGTCATCACGATGGTGAGGCGGTGCGAGAGCGAGGAGCCCCCCAGCGCCCGCAAGAGGTCCGAAGGCATCTGGATCGACTCGGCGATCTGCATCCCGGGGATCCGAACCTCGGAGAAGCCCACCCCCGATGCTCCCAGCATCGACGCGCGGCCCGCCCAAGTGGTGCCGTCGATCGTGATCCGAAGGGTCGTGAAGGAGCGCTTCGGGAAGCGGATCGTCTGGCCCGCGGCGGTTCGGGAAGCGGGGCCCAGGCTCTCTGAGATGGCCTCGTTGCCATCGAACCCGACGGTGACTCGGGTGATCCACCGGTTGACTGTGGAACCGAGTACCTGGACGAGGCTGATGTGGTCTGTGGTCACGGGATGGTCGAGGCGGACCTGGAGCCAATTGCCTGTCGCATCGGAGAAGGCGGCGACACTCCAAGCCGTGTCGAGGTTCCCGTCGAATGCCTCCGCCGGGCGGTCCTCGGGTGTGAAGGCGACCGGGTTGCCGTAGGCCGAAGCCGTCACGTAGCGGGCCTGGCTGTAGACAGCGAGGCTTTCCCCAGTCGGGCGGGCGTGGGCGAAAAGCGGCAAAGCCACTGCCGTCGGGTCAGGTGTAGAGGGCTCCGCCACCGCGGGCAGGGTCTCTCCGATGTTGGCGCTCACGCTTGACCAGCGCTGGAGGACTTTGCGGTTGGAGTCGGTGAGCACGAGCTGCGCTCCGGGGGTGACCACCTCGCGCAAGAGCTTTGAATTGCCGTCGAGGGTTCCCGCGTAGAAGATCGTGGGGTTGTCGTTCAGAAGTCCGGTCGCGGCCGCGGCGACGACGCCGGCGCCGCTGCCGTCGATCACGAGAGGGGCGTTCGCCGGCTCCGCGCGGTAGATGGGTCGCGGGTTGGACACGGGGAACACCGCGATCGGCGGTGGCCACGGCGCGTTCGCCGGCTCTGTCAAGGCTTCCTCGTCGGTGAGGCTGTACTGTGCCGGCGCGACGACCGGCACGGGTTTGCCGAACGTCACCGGCTTGCCAATTCCCACCGGCGGAGGATTGAACAGCGACCAGGTCTCCTGCGGGCGCGGTGTGTTGTAGCGCCAGTACGCGAGGTTCGATTGCAGGACCACGTCACCGGCGCTGAGAAGGCGGGCGATGGGCGCCAGCGTCGAGGGCTCGTAGGTGCCCTGCTGGAGTGTGAGGTCGAAGGCCTGGAGGAGATCTGTCGTCGCCGGCGAACCCTCGATGGTCTGCTCACGGAGGACCTCAGGCCGGGTCATGATCCCCGGCCAGATCGTGTCGAAGAGAGTGCCCCAGTCGTAGGCGGCGAAGTTCTGCCCCGGTTCGATGAGCACCCGCGTCGAGTCGCCCTGGTCGTCCAGGTAAGTCGCGGCCTTCGCATAGTACGAAGGGACCTTCTCCGGGCGCTCGAAGTTCAGCGCGACGGCGCCTCCTTCGAGATACGGAGCACTGTTGGTCACCACCACCGCCGCCAACCCGCAGGCGGTGACAAGGCCGAGACGGGGGAACCGGGACCACAGCGCCGTGGCGCCCACGCCGAGCAGCACGGCAAGACCGAGCACCACCAGTGGCGTGGCACGGTCGCTCGAGCGGAGCGCCAGCCCGACAGACGAGCCCGACATGAACACCTTCAACGCCCGCCCGACGATCGAGGGGCTCGGGTACGGGTGCATACCGACGGCCAGCACCACGCCGGCGAGAATCAGCAACACGAAGAACGCCTTCGCACGCCAACGTGACAACACCGCACCGAGGACTGAAAGGGCCGGAACGGCAAAGCTCGTGACGAGGAGCCAAGCGTTCTCCTCGAGCTTCACAGCCGCCTGCTTCCAGGGCCCGAGCCGGTCGCTGCCGTAGAAGTACCAGTAGCCGAGCCCGCGCACGACCTCGGACGCGAGAGAGGTCCCCGCGATCGCCGGGAGCGTCTCGGTGTACTTGAGGATGTTGATCCCGTAGGTGCCTTCGACGCGGAGCCCGGCGATCCAGAACAGCGAGACCCCGAGCGAGAACAGGCCCATCTTCACCGCGGCGCCGAACGCGCGACGCGCCGGTGCATCGCGCAGGACGAGGACCGTGTAGAACAGCCACGCCACTGGGGCAATGCCTGCGTAAATCAAAGAGGTGGCGTTAGTCGCACCCACGAAGGCGACCACGAGCCCGAACAGGGCGGGATAGCGCCACCCACCCCGGCGCACGGCGAGCACGGCGAACGCGACCAGCCAGCCGAGGCCTGCCCAAGGCAGGAGTATCGCCGAGGTCTGCTGGATGTACTGGAGGAAGTACGGGCTGAGCTCGTAGGCCAGTGCTGCGACGATCACACCCGGACCATTGACCCCGACGGCCCTCACTAGGTAGCGGACACCTGCTCCGGCGGCGAACAGCACGGTACCCATCCAGAGCCGTTGTGCCACCCACATGGGCACGTCGACTTGAGTGAAGAGCCAGTAGAAGGGGCCTTGCGGGAACAAGTACCCGATGTTCTGGTGGGTGACGGTGCCGGCTGCGACCGATGGGTCCCACATCGACGCGGCCGAGCTGAGGAGTCGGCCGGGGTCCAGATAGAGGTACTGCTTGGTGTCGTCTGCGAGGACCCCGGGCTTGGTTGCCAGCAGAGGGACATAGGCGAGCCCAGCGAGCAGGACGTTTTCCAGAGCTCGTATGAAAAGCCTGCGGGTCCTGCTCGTTCGAGCCACGGCGCGGTTAGTGTAGGCGCCCATGTCATGGCCCGGCGAGGCACGAGAGGTGCTTTCCGGAAGCTGGTTCCCGGTGCCAGGCGCGACATGATCGTCGTCGGTCTGACGGGCGGGATCGGTTCTGGAAAGTCGACCGTCGCGGCCTTGCTGGTCGAGCGCGGGGCGGTGCTGATCGACGCCGATGAGGTGGCTCGCGAGGTGGTCGAGCCCGGGCGGCTGGCGCACGCGAAAGTGGTGAAGCGCTTCGGTGACGAGGTGGTCGCGCCGGACGGGACCCTTGACCGCTCGGCGATCGCCGCGATCGTCTTCGACGACCCGGTGTCGCTGGCCGATCTGAACGCGATCGTCCATCCCGAGGTCAGAGCGGAGATGGCGAACCGGCTTGCGTCGCTGTCCGGCACCGAGCACGTGGTCGTGCTCGAAATCCCCTTGTTGGTCGAAGACGGCGGTCCGGACCGCTACGGCCTCGCGGGTTTGATCGTCGTGGACGCGCCCGTAGACCTCGTGCTGGAACGGCTCGTGAGCCGGCGGAGGATGGACCGGTCCGACGCCGAGGCGCGCATCGCCAGC
This sequence comes from uncultured Acidimicrobiaceae bacterium, assembly GCA_963807575.1. Lineage (GTDB taxonomy): Bacteria > Actinomycetota > Acidimicrobiia > Acidimicrobiales > Bog-793 > Fen-455. The sequence goes on along the minus strand of CAWECD010000002.1, from coordinate 28,078 downwards.
CAGGCGAGCCGGCCCCAGCGGATGGCGCAGGCCGACTTCGTGATAACGAACACCGGCACCCTGGACGAGCTCGAGGAGATGGTTGATCGAGCATGGGCTTGGATCGGAGGCCTGGCAGCGCCCTCGGCAAGCAGCGATGGGCACAGCGGCGGCTGAGCCCGTTCACGGCCCGCCGCTCGCCGGCGCGCACCCTATCGGTACCATGCCGGGGTGCCTGCGTTCCGCGTCGTCTCCGATTTTCAGCCGGCCGGCGACCAACCCGCCGCGATCGAAGCGCTGGCTTCAGGCATAGAGCGGGGCGACCGCTTCCAGACACTGCTCGGGATCACCGGGAGCGGCAAGAGCGCGACGATTGCCTGGACCATCGAGAAGGCGCAACGGCCGACCCTGGTGCTGGCCCCGAACAAGTCGCTTGCAGCCCAGCTCGCCGGTGAGCTGCGCGGCTTCTTCCCCGACAACCGGGTCGAGTACTTCGTCTCCTACTACGACTACTACCAGCCCGAGGCCTACCTGCCCTCATCGGACACCTACATCGAGAAGGACTCGTCCATCAACGACGAGATCGACCGGCTGAGGCACTCCACGACCGCCAGCCTTCTCACACGTAGGGACGTGATCGTCGTGGCGTCGGTCTCGTGCATCTACGGGCTCGGATCCCCCGACGAGTACCGGGACCAGATCCTCGTGCTCTCGCCCGGAGAGGTTCACGACCAGCGCTCGATGCTCTCTCGCCTAGTGGCGATGAACTACGAGCGCAACGACGCCAACCTTGTGAGGGGAAGGTTCCGCGTCCGGGGCGACACGATCGAGGTTCACCCCGCATATGAGGAGTATGCAGTGCGCATCGAGCTGTTCGGCGACGAGGTCGAGCGTCTGAGTCGTTTCGACGTCCTGACGGGCGAGGTGCTCGGCGATCTCGAGGAGCTGCTCATCTTTCCCGCTACCCACTATGTCGCTGGGGACGAGCGCACGCGCAACGCGATCACCTCGATCGAGATCGAGCTCGGCGAGCGTCTGCGCGAACTGGAGCAGGCGGGCAAGCTGCTCGAAGCCCAGCGACTTCGGATGCGCACCGAGCACGATCTCGAGATGCTGGCCGAGCTCGGTAGCTGCAACGGTGTCGAGAACTACAGCCGTCACCTGGACGGGCGCGCGCCGGGCGAAGCGCCGTACACCTTGCTGAACTACTTCCCGGACGACTGGCTGCTCGTGATCGACGAGAGCCACGTGACCGTGCCACAGCTCCACGGGCAGTTCGCCGGCGACCGTTCCCGCAAGGACGTCCTGGTCGAGCATGGGTTCCGCCTCCCGTCGGCACGGGACAACCGGCCGCTGCACTTCGCGGAGCTGGAGGCTCGTATCAACCAGTGCGTCTTCTTGTCGGCGACCCCGTCCGAGTACGAGATCTCCGTGTCGAACCAGGTGGTCGAGCAGATCGTGCGGCCGACAGGCCTGGTCGATCCTGAGGTCGTCATCAAGCCCACAAAGGGACAGATCGACGATCTCATCGCAGAGATCGACACCACGATCGGTCGAGGCGAGCGGGTTCTCGTCACGACCCTCACCAAGAAGATGGCCGAGGACCTTGCCGACTACCTCCTCGAGACGGGCCTCAGGGTCCGCTACCTGCACTCGAACATCGACACGATTGAGCGGATCGAGATCATCCGGGACCTGCGCCTCGGCGAGTTCGACGTGCTCGTCGGGATCAACCTTCTCCGCGAAGGTCTCGACCTTCCCGAAGTGGCGCTCGTCGCGATCCTTGACGCCGACAAGGAGGGCTTCCTCCGCTCCAAGACGTCGCTGATCCAGACGATGGGCCGCGCCGCGAGAAATGTCTCGGGACGGGTCATCCTCTACGCGGATGTAATTACCGACTCGATGCGGGGGGCCATCGCCGAGACCGAGCGTCGCCGGCTCGTCCAGCAGGAGTACAACAAGCAGCACGGGATCGACCCGCAGACGATCCACAAGGCCGTGACCGACCTTGTTGCTCAGTTCCGAAGCGCCGCAGGCACCGGTGGCGACGGCTTCGGTGCCGGGGCGCGGCTGCCCAGCCGTGCTGGGTCCGACCGGTCGCGGCGCGCCGGCCGGCGAGCTGTCGAGCGAGCCGCCGATCTGGCCGACGTGTCCTTGAAAGGGCGCGCCGGCAACGGCGAGCTTCCCACCGACGAGCTTGGCAGGCTGATTACGACACTCGAACGTGAGATGCAAGCCGCGGCCGCCGAGCTTCGTTTCGAGTATGCGGCGAGGTTGCGAGACGAGATCCGGTCTCTGCGCAGGGAGTTGAGGGAGGTCGGGTGAGCACCGGAGGGCCGGCTTCGACGACAGGCTCGCTCTCGCCGCGCGCGGACGGGCAAGCCACGGGTCCCGACGCTCCCGCCCCGGGTCCCGACGCGCACGCCCCGGGCGGTCGGTAGTCTGCGGCCGTGCCAAGCACCCTCGTGGTTCGCGGGGCCCGCGAGCACAATTTGAAGAATGTCTCTATTGAGCTGCCCCGCGATCGCCTCATCGTGTTCACCGGGCTGTCGGGCTCGGGCAAGTCGTCGCTCGCGTTCGACACGATCTACGCCGAGGGCCAGCGGCGCTACGTCGAGTCGCTCTCGTCGTATGCCCGGCAGTTCCTCGGGCAGATGGACAAGCCGGACGTGGACTTCATCGAGGGATTGTCGCCCGCCATCTCCATCGACCAGAAGTCCTCGTCGCGCAACCCGCGTTCGACGGTGGGTACCGTCACCGAGATCTACGACTACCTACGCCTCCTTTATGCGCGCATCGGTCAGCCCCATTGCCCCAGCTGCGGCCGGCTGGTCACTCGCCAGAGTCCCCAGCAGATCGTCGATCGCCTGAGCGACCTGCCCGACGGGACCAGGTTCCAGGTTCTCGCTCCGGTCGTGCGCGGCCGCAAGGGCGAGTATTCGGCTCTCCTCGACGACCTTGCCAAGCAGGGCTTCGCGAGGGTGCGTGTGGACGGCGAGCTCATGGATCTCTCCGCGCGTGCCGGACTCGACCTCGCCCGCTACGAACAACACACGATCGAGGTGGTGGTCGACCGGCTCGTTCGCCGTGCCGGCATAGAGCGTCGGCTGACCGACTCCATCGAGACGGCGTTGCGCCTCGGCGAGGGGATCGCCGAGATCCTGCTCATGCCCGGCGCCGAGTTGCCACCGCCGGAAAAGTCGCCGCCGGAGAACCGGACCGCGAAGGGCGCGAAGGCCACAGCCGCCGAGACTGCCGACGCCGCCGAGGACCAGATCGCGGACAGCACCGAGGAGGGACCAGAGGACGGCGGCGGCGGTGAGCAGGTACTCACCTTCTCCCAGCACCTGGCATGCGTGCACTGCGGGATCTCACTGGACGAGCTTGCGCCGAGGAGCTTCTCGTTCAATTCGCCGTTCGGTGCGTGCCCGTCGTGCAACGGACTGGGCACGCGTTTCGAGGTCGATCCCGATCTGGTCGTGCCCAATCCGGATCTTTCCCTGGCCCAAGGGGCCATCGGGCCCTGGGCGGGCGCCCGAACGGAGTACTTCTCGCGGGTGCTGAAGGCCGTCGCCGAGGTGAGCGGCTTCAGCATGGACAAGCCCTGGTCCAAGCTCAGCAAGCCGCAGCGCCGGATCCTGCTCTACGGCGCCGGCACGCGGCGCGTGCACGTCCAGTACCGCAACCGGTACGGCACACTGCGCAGCTACGACACACAGTTCGAAGGTGTTGTGCCATGGCTGCAGAGGCGCCATAGCGAGGCCGACTCCGAGTGGGTACGCGAGCAGGTCGAGGGATACATGCGTGAAGTCGCGTGCCCGGACTGTGGCGGGACGCGGCTGCGCCCGGAGTCGCTTGCGGTCAAGGTCGGGGGCCGGAGCATCGCCGAGCTGTCTTCGTTGTCCATCCGGGCCGCGCACGACCTGCTCGAACGCCTCGAGCTGAGCTCGCGCGAGGAGATGATCGCGGCTCAGGTGATGAAGGAGATCCGCGCCCGGCTGCAGTTCCTTGTCGACGTTGGGCTCGACTACTTGAGCCTTGACCGAGCGGCCGCGACGCTAGCCGGCGGGGAGGCCCAGAGGATTCGCCTCGCGTCGCAGATCGGCAGCGGGTTGGTCGGTGTCCTCTACGTGCTCGACGAGCCTTCCGTGGGTCTCCATCAGAGGGACAACCGCAAACTGGTCGAGACCTTGCTCCGACTGCGTGACATCGGCAACACGGTCCTGGTCGTGGAGCACGACGAGGAGACGATCCGGATCGCCGACTACGTGGTCGACATCGGGCCAGGAGCCGGTGAGCACGGCGGGGAGGTGATCTGCGCCGGCTCTGTTGCCGATCTCGTGAATTGCCGTGCCTCCATCACCGGCCAGTACCTGTCGGGCAAGCGTTCGATCGCCGTGCCCTCCCTGCGACGTGAGCCCCGGGGCGGATGGCTTGTTGTGCGCGGGGCCCGGGAGCACAACCTGAAGGGCATCGACGTGGAGATCCCGCTCGGCTGTTTCGTGTCGGTGACAGGCGTGTCGGGTTCGGGCAAGTCGACCCTGATCAACGACATCCTGCTCAGGGCTCTCATGCAGCGCATCTACAAGTCCCGTGTGGTCCCGGGCCGGCACCGCACGATCGAGGGCGCCGAGGCGCTCGACAAGGTCATCGACATCGACCAGTCGCCGATCGGCCGTACGCCGCGCTCGAACGCGGCCACCTACACCGGCATGTTCGACAGCGTCCGGAAGCTGTTCAGCCAGACTTCGGAGTCGCGGCTGCGGGGATACCAGCCGGGACGTTTCTCGTTCAACGTCTCAGGCGGTCGCTGCGAGGCGTGCTCTGGTGACGGGACCTTGAAGATCGAGATGCACTTCCTTCCCGACGTCTATGTGCCCTGCGAGGTCTGCAAGGGAGCGCGCTACAACCGCGACACACTCGAGGTCGCGTGGCGGGGCAAGAACATCGCGGAGGTGCTGGACCTTTCCTGTGAGGAGGCGCTCGAGCTGTTCGCGGCGCAGCCGGTCATCTCCCGGCACCTGAGAACCCTCGTGGACGTGGGCCTCGGCTACATTCGGCTCGGCCAGCCGGCCCCCACGCTCTCCGGCGGTGAAGCCCAGCGGGTCAAGCTGGCCTCCGAGCTCGCGAAGCGGTCGACCGGGCACACGCTGTACGTGCTCGACGAGCCGACCACCGGGCTTCACTTCGAGGACGTCCGCAAGCTCCTCGACGTGCTGCACCGACTAGTCGACCAGGGCAACACGGTGTGTGTCATCGAGCACAACCTTGATGTCGTGAAGTCGGCCGACTGGGTCATCGACCTCGGCCCGGAGGGCGGCGACGGCGGCGGGTCAGTGATAGTCGAGGGCACGCCCGAGAAGGTGGCGAAGACCCACGAGAGCTACACGGGGCGGTTCCTGGCGCCTTTGCTCGGGATGTGATGCGTCCCCTCGGCTTGCTCAGATGGCACCGAGCCGGAGAGGCCGAGGATGGCATCTGAGCCTTCTATGGCCCGGACAGAGTTCTTAGAACGGTCGGAGCCCGATTCCTGATGGCAGGCCGGCACGCCCGTAGATCCACCCCAGGAGCGCGGTCTTCTGAGAGGGATCTTCGACCCTTCCCGGGAGCCGGTCGAGGGCCAGGGGCAGATCGGAACTGACGAAGTCCTCCGACCAGTCCGAGAGGCCGTATCCGAGACCGAGGTCGACATGGTGCACTTCAACCTCGCGCCACCTCGACATGGGCAGTTCGCGACAGGGGAGTGGGGAACCGTCGGTGCGCAGGCCCTGACGCAGCCATACCTCTTCGGGTACCTCGCCCCATGTGGCATCCAGGCGCGCCGCCGAGTCGCGCACATCCTTCAGGATCATCTCAGCCGGCCGGGTGGCGCCTTCGGCGATGTCCCGACTGCGCCCGGCGGCACCACCGGCGTACTGAGGCACCTGCTTGCCTTTGCTGGCCGAGCGGAGGATCCACACGAAGGAGTCTGCGTTGCGGGCGAGGTGGGTGAGCACGTGGCCGACGGTCCAGTCGGGCAGCAGGCTCGGCCGGGTTACGTCCAGGTCGTGGAGGACCTCGAGGGCTTCCAGCAGCCGGGCCGTCGCGTCGCGTGAGCCCCTGATGGCCCGCCGGATCTCCGCGGTCGCCGATTGCGGCAAGCCGTCGTCGGTCATGGGCTCAGCACAAGTGCGTCGAGTCGAGGCCTCACGTGATCGCGAGCATCCGCTCGAGGGCTACCCGGGCATCTGCGGCCGTGGCCTCGTCGACCGTGATGCGGTTGCGAACCTCCCCGGAGACCAGGCCGTCGAGCACCCAGGCGAGATGAGGCAGGTCGATCCGGAACATGGTCGAACATGGGCAGACGAGGGGATCGAGCGAGACCACGGTCCGGTCGGGGTGCTCGCGGGCGAGCCGGTCGACGAGATGGATCTCAGTGCCTACCGCGATCGCGGAGCCTGCAGGTGCGGCGGAGACCGCGCCGATTATGTAGTCGGTGGAGCCGACCTGATCGGCGATCTCGACGACTTCGTGCGAGCACTCGGGATGCACGATCACGATGCCGTCTGGATGCTCGGAGCGGAACGCCTCGACTTGCTCGGTGCTAAATCGCTGATGCACCGAGCAATGGCCCTTCCACAGCAGGAAGGTGGCCTCCTTGACGTCGGCTTCTGCCAGCCCGCCGAGCCACCGGCGCGGATCGACGACCTCCATGTCAGAGGCTTGGTAGCCGAGCTGGAAGCCGGTGTTGCAGCCGAGATGCTGGTCGGGGAAGAACAGGACCTTGTTCCCGCGGCCCGCGGCACCCGGGGAACCTGCCCAGGGCCCGAGCGCGCCGCCGCCCTTGGTGCCGGGAGCACCAAGCTCGAGCGCCCAGGTCAGGACGGCTCGGGCGTTGGAAGACGTGCAGACTGCACCTGAATTGCGGCCTACGAAGGCCTTCAGTGCGGCCGCTGAGTTCACATAGGTGATGGGCACCACCGCCTCGATGTCGGTGACCTCGGCGAGCTCGTCCCAGATCTGCTCTACGTCTTCAAGGTTGGCCATGTCTGCCATGGAGCACCCGGCGTTCAGGTCGGGCAGGATCACCTGCTGGTGCGGGCCGGTCAGGATGTCCGCCGACTCGGCCATGAAGTGAACCCCGCAGAAGACCACGAACTCGGCATCGTGCTGTTCCGCAGCAAAACGGGACAGGCCGAACGAGTCGCCTCTCCTGTCCGCGAACTGGATGACCTCCTCGCGCTGGTAGTGGTGCCCGAGGATGACCAGTCGCTTGCCGAGGCGCGAACGCGCCGTGGTGACGCGCCGGACTAGCTCGTCGTTGGGTGCCGTGGAGTAGTCGTCGGGAAGCGGCGGTTGCAGGCGGAACATCTCTGTGACCCCCTATGGAACGCCTCGTTCATCGGCCGGCGGGGACAGCCTGGTCGCCCAACCGCGGGTATGTCGGTCACGAAGCGAATATGTCAGCCGGGGTACCAGGCCGGCCGTAACCTGCACTCTAGTGCTCGAACGCCCGCAGTCGGTTCCCGACGCCCCCGGCTCGTACCAATTCAGGGATGCGGCAGGCCGGATCATCTACGTCGGCAAGGCGCTGTCGTTGCGCAGCAGGCTCTCGAGCTACTTCCAGGACCCGGTTCACCTGCACCCGCGCACCGCCCAGATGGTGGAGCGGGCGGCGTCGGTCGAGTGGATCGTCGTCGCGAGCGACGTCGAGGCCATCATGCTCGAGTACAACTTGATCAAGGCACACCGGCCGCGCTTCAACATCCGCCTCATCGACGACAAGAGCTACCCGTATCTCGCGGTCACCGTCGGTGACCAGTGGCCCAGGGCCACGGTCATGCGAGGCGCCAAGCGCAAGGACACCAGGTATTTCGGTCCCTACGCGCACGCGTACGCGATCCGCGAGACCCTCGACCTGCTGCTCCGGTCGTTCCCGATCCGGACTTGCTCGGATGCAAAGCTCCGGCGCCACGAGCTCCTCGGGAGACCCTGCCTGTTGTTTCACATCGAGCGGTGCTCGGGCCCCTGCGTCGGCGCGATCGAGCCCGCGCAATACGGCAAGCTCGTGGCGGAGCTGATGGAGTTCCTCGACGGCGATACCAAGCCGGTTGTCGACCGCCTCGAAGCCGAGATGCGCCAGGCGGCGGCCGAGCTCGAGTTCGAGCGGGCGGCGCGCCTGCGTGACCGTTTGGCCACCGTCCGCCTCGCGGTCGAGCGCCAACAGATGGTGACCGACACTCCTGAAGACCTTGATGCCCTCGCGATCGCCGAGGACGAGCTCGCCGCTGCCGTGCAGGTCTTTCACGTCCGCCGTGGACGAGTCGTCGGTCGTCACGGTTTCATCGTCGAGAAGGTGGAGCCGCTCACATCCACACAGCTCATCGGCAGGGTGCTCGAGCAGCACTATGCCGAGACGCCGATCGGGATCCCCCGCGACCTTCTGGTCCCCGAGCTGCCCGATGACGTGGCCACCTACGAGGCCTGGCTCTCCGGCCTGCGTGGCGGCAAGGTCGCTGTGAGGGTCCCCCAGAGAGGCCGCAAGCGCGATCTGTTGGCAACGGCCCGCCAGAATGCGGAGGAGCAGCTGAAGCGGCACCGGTTGCGGCGGGCAAGCGACCTCACGAGCCGCGCGGCTGCGATTGAGGAACTGCAGCAGGCCCTCGGGTTGAAAGAAGCGCCGCTTCGCATCGAGTGCTACGACATGAGCCACATGCAGGGCACCGATTATGTCGGCTCGATGGTGGTCCTCGAGGACGGGCTGCCGAAGCGAGGCGACTACAGGCGGTTCAAAGTGACCGCAGTCCAGGGCAACGATGACTACGGCGCCATGCACGAAGTCCTCACTCGGCGACTTCGACGACTCGGCGCGAGCGACGGCGGTGTTGAAGACGACCGGCTCGCCGAGGGCGCCGAGGCCTTCGCCGACGGTCGCCGACGACACGGGCACCGCTTCGCCTACCCGCCACAGCTCCTGCTGCTCGACGGCGGAAAGGGGCAGCTCGGAGTCGGCGTGCGAGTTCTCTCCGAATTGGGCCTGACGGACAAGATCGCGGTGGCCGCCCTGGCCAAACAGTTGGAAGAGGTCTTCGTGCCCGGCAGACCGGGCCCGGTTCAGATCCCTCGTGACAGCGAGGCGATCTACTTGTTGCAGCAGGCCAGGGACGAGGCGCACCGGTTCGCTATCGGGTTCCACCGCGAGCTGCGCGGCCGGCGGATGACCCGCGGAGCGCTCGACGGCATCGTCGGGCTGGGACCGGTTCGGCGACGCCGGCTCGTTTCCGAGCTGGGCGGGGTCAGAGCCGTTCAGGCGGCGTCCCTGGACGACCTCCTCGGTCTCAGCTGGCTGCCGCAAGCCGTTGGGAGGGCGGTGTACGAGCACCTGCACGCCCGGCGAGGACCGAAAGCCGGATGAGCAGCACGAACGAGGGTCCTTGGGAGCGCCACGCTATCTGGTGGCGCGAGACGTTCACGAACGGGGCAGACCTCGAATATGAGCTCCAGATCCTCCCGCTCGCTCAGTCGCACCTGGAGGGCGCCTCGCGCGTGCTCGATCTCGGAAGCGGCGAGGGCCATCTCGCTCGACGTCTCGTGCGAGGGACCCCCGAACCCGAGATCGTCGTCGGGCTCGAACCGTCCGCCGCCCAGCTGGCAGGCGCCATCGGCCAAGGCGGTGGCCCTAAGTACGTGCGGGGTGTGGGCGAGCGCCTCCCGTTCCGGGACGGGTCGTTCGACGGGGTCGTCTGCTGCCTGGTGATCGAGCATTCGTCCGACCCGGACGCCTTGCTCGCCGAGGCGGTTCGGGTGCTTGCCGTCGGCGGCCGGCTCCTCCTGCTTGTCAATCACCCCATGTTCCAGGGGACCGGGAGTGGCTTCGTGGACGACCAGGTCATTGGCGAGCACTACTGGCGTGTTGGTCCGTACCTGCGCGAGGACACCGTCTTGGAGGAGGTCGACCCGGGCGTGTGGCTGCCGTTCGCCCACCGTCCGCTGTCGCGGTATGTGAATCCCGTCACCGACCTCGGCTGTGTGCTCACGCGCCTCGAGGAGCCCGTGCCGCCGTTAGCCTTTCTCGAGGGGTCGATCGACCTCGAGCTCGAGTCCGCGATCCCGCGGTTGTTGCTGCTCCGCTTTGAGAGACAGCGCGCCGAGTAGATGGGAAACTAGAGCCGATGGCCGAGTATCTGATCCTCGTCGGGATGTCGGGAGCCGGGCGTTCAACCGCGGCGGCGACGTTCGAGGACCGTGGCTGGTTCGTGATCGACAACCTGCCTCCCGCGCTGATCGGCAAGATCGCCGAGCTCACGAGCCAGGCGGGCGCTGAGTACGAACGGGTGTGCCTGGTATCGGGACGTGGAGGCTACGAGGGCATCGCCGAGCTCGCGCCGGAGATCAGACGCCTGCGTTCCACAGGAGCGCGCGTGCGTGTGGTCTTTCTGGACGCCCCCAATGAAGTCCTGGTCCGTCGGTACGAGGGCACGCGCCGCCGGCACCCGGTGGAGGCCGACAGCGTGCTCTCGGCCATCCGCCAAGAACGTGAGATGCTCGACAGCTTGCATGAAGAGGCCGACGTCGTGGTCGAGACCGGGAGCCTCAATGTGCACGAACTGCGCGACCGCCTGATCGAGCTCGTCGACGGTGTCGGCACCGTGGCGGGTATGCAGACCGCGGTCGTGTCGTTCGGTTTCAAGCATGGGATCCCCCTCGATGTCGACCTGGTCTTCGACTGCCGTTTCCTGCCCAATCCCCACTGGGTTACTAGGCTCCGACCTTTGAGCGGGCTGGACTCGCAAGTGCGTGACTACGTCCTCGACAACGAGGAGGCCAAAGAGCTCCTCGACCGCCTTGACGACCTGTTCGCACTCTTGCTTCCCGCCTACGCCCGAGAGGGCAAGTCCTACCTCTCCATCGCAATCGGCTGCACGGGTGGGCGTCACCGTTCGGTCGTGCTGGCCGAGGAGATCGCTGAACGGATCCGCCACCGTGGCTATGCACCGGTCGTGCATCACCGGGACATCGACTTGTGAGTCGAGCGGCCACCGGCGACGCCCCGAGAGTGGTCGCCATCGGAGGTGGCCATGGGCTTGCCCAGACGCTCAAGGCGGCTCGGCGGTATGCCGTTGAGCTCACGGCGGTGGTCTCGGTAGCCGACGACGGCGGCTCAAGCGGCCGGCTGCGTGAGCTGCCAGGAATTCCGGCCCCCGGTGACCTCCGGCGCTGCATCGGTGCGCTGCTGCCGGAACCGTCGCCGCTGGGTGACGCCCTCGAGCATCGGTTTGCCTCCGGCGAGCTCATCGGCCAGGTCCGGGTGAGCAAGGGCGAGGCGATTGCGACGGTCTTGCTCGTCCCGCCAGGTGCAAGGCCGCCGCGTGCTGTTCTCCAGGCGATTGCGGAGGCGGATCAGATCGTGCTCGGGCCGGGGTCACTGTTCACGAGTGTTCTTGCCGCCTGTGTCGTGCCGGGGATCCGCGAGGCTCTCAGTTCCACGCGAGCCAAACGCGTCTACGTCGCGAACCTACGCGAGCAGCTGCCCGAGACGGCCGGGTTCGACGTCGCGCGGCTTGTTGAGGCACTACGCGCGCACGGTGTCGATGTCGATGTCGTCTCGGCAGACGCCGCTGGGCTCCCGGTCGGTGAATTCCCTGTTGACACCGCGCTCGTGATCGCGGAGGTGGGCAGCGCGGGGCTTCGCGAGCACGACCCGAAGCTGCTCGGGGCTGAGCTCGCCTTGCTAGTGAACGACGACGTTTTGCGACTGGCGCGGCCCGTGAGAGACAATGGCCTTGTTCCCATGAGCGGCAAAGCCGTTTCGAAAGAGCATTCGCGAGAAAGGTGATCGAGTTGAGCGTTCGTATCGGCATCAACGGCTTTGGGCGGATCGGGAGGAATTTCCTCCGATCCGTTATCGCCCTCGAGACCAAGTCCGGGGAGTCCTCGGGCATCGAGATCGTCGCGGTCAACGACCTCGTCTCGCGCGAGGCGAACGTGCACCTTCTCCGCTACGACTCCACTTTCGGCCGCCTCGACGTCGACGTGGCCCACACCGACAAGGGTTTCAAGGTCGGTGGACGTGAGATAACGGTCTTCGAGGAGAAGGACCCCAAGGCGATCGCATGGGCCAGCTTGGGCGTCGACGTCGTGATCGAGTCCACCGGGCGTTTCACCAGCCGCGAGGGCGCGAGTGGCCACCTGGAGGGTGGTGCCAAGCGCGTGATCATCTCGGCGCCCGGCAAAGAGGTCGACGCGACCTTCGTCATCGGAGTGAACGACGACACCTTCGACCCCGCCAAGCACTTCGTCGTCTCCGCGGCTTCCTGCACGACCAACTGCCTAGTGCCCATGGTCAAGGTCCTCGATGACTCCTTCGGTCTCCGCCAGGGGCTCATGACGACCATCCACGCCTACACCAACGACCAGAATGTGCTCGATCTCGGGCGCTCCAACCTTCGTCGGGCGCGGGCCGCAGCTGTGAACATCATCCCCTCGACGACTGGAGCCGCCCGGGCGACCAGCCTCGTCGTGGAGGCGATGAAGGGCCGGCTCGATGGTCAAGCCTTGCGCGTGCCGGTGGTTGACGGCTCGATCACCGACCTCACGGCAGTGCTGGGTGCCAAGGTGAGCGCCGGCGAGATCAACGAAGCCTTCCGGGTCGCTTCGGAGACCGACCGTCTCCGCGGGATCCTCGTGTACAACACCGACGAGATCGTCTCGACCGACATCATCGGGACCCCCGCCTCGTGCACCTTCGACTCGACGCTCACAATGGCCATCGCCATCGACGAGGCGACCACACTTGCCAAGGTGCTCGGCTGGTACGACAACGAGTGGGGCTACTCGAACCGCCTGATCGACCTCGCTCGACTGATCGGCGCAGCATGACTGGGTTGTCGTGACCCGGGGCGTCCCGCTTCTGGAGGATCTTGGGGACCTGGACGGTAAGAGTGTCCTCGTCCGGCTCGATCTCAATGTTCCGCTCACCGAGACGCCAGAGGGCGACCGTGTGGTCGCCGACGACTTCAGGATCCGTGCGGCCCTGCCGACTCTGTTCTGGCTGCGTGACCACGGAGCCCGCATCACGGCGTGCTCGCACCTGGGCCGGCCCAAGGGCAAGCCGGACCCCAGGTATGACATGGCACCGGTCAGGGCGCGGCTCAACGAGCTGATTGGCGGCGTCGAGCTGCTGGAGAACCTCCGCTTCTCGCCAGGCGAGGAGGCGAACGACCCCGCATTCGTTCTCGAGCTCGTCAAAGGCCACGACGCTTACGTCAATGACGCGTTTGGTTCCTCACATCGGGCCCACGCCTCGGTGGTGGGCCCGCCGAAGTACCTGCCTTCAGCGGCGGGCCGCCTGCTGGCCCGTGAGGTCGAGGTTCTGACCGGCTTGCTCGACGAGCCGGCGAGGCCGTTTGTCGTGATCCTCGGCGGTGCCAAGGTGAAGGACAAGATCGGAGTCCTGCGCTCTCTCGCGGCACGAGCAGACACTGTGCTCGTGGGTGGGGGAATGTCGTTCACATTCCTCCAGGCGCTCGGACACGCGGTCGGAGCTTCTCTCACGGACCCGACCCATTTGGAAGCCTGCAGGGAGCTTCTCGGTTCTCCGGGGCATCTGATCCTGCCCGTGGACGCTGTGGCGCTGGCGCCCGGTCGCAAGCTCAGCATCGAGCTCCAGGCAGCGTCCGAAGAGCCCACGAATTTCGGTGACGACGTGGGGCCCGAGGTTGAAACCTTCGGCTTGGAGATACCCGAAGGCTGGCGCGGGGTCGACATCGGGCCGGCCACCGTCGAGCTGTTCGCCGGGGTCATTGCCTCGGCGGGCACGGTGCTTTGGAACGGGCCTATGGGCGTGTTCGAGGACGACCGCTTCGCCGAGGGGACCAGAGCCATTGCGCAAGCGATGGCGCGGTGCCCGGGCCGCACGGTAGTCGGTGGCGGAGACAGCGCTGCCGCGCTGGCTCAGCTCGGCCTCAAGGACAAGATCGACCATGTTTCCACTGGCGGGGGCGCCACGCTCGAGTTGCTCGAGTTCGGCGACCTCCCAGGTCTTGCTGCGCTTCGCGAAGCGCAAAATGCCAAGTAGGAAGTCCCTGACGAGGTGCGGTGGGACCCCGAAAGTCGTTGAAGAGCTGATGAGCCCGGAGGCACGCCCATGAGCGCGAAGGACAGTGGTCGCAGACTGCTGGTCAGCGGCAACTGGAAGATGAACCACACCCATTACGAAGCGATCCAGGTCGTGCAGAAGCTTGCCGCGCTCCTGCGAGCCGCCCCGCTCCCCGATGGCACAGATATCTCGTTGCATCCGTCGTTCACGTCCCTGCGATCGGTCCAGACCGCGCTCGAGTCAGATTCGGTACCGATCGCGCTAGGCGCTCAGACTTGTCACTTCCAGGACTCGGGCGCCTATACCGGCGAGGTGAGCGCCGAGATGCTCTCGAAGCTGAACGTTCGCTACGTGATCGTTGGGCATTCCGAGCGCCGTGCACTGTTCGGAGAGAACGACGAGATTGTCAGGCGAAAGTTGGACGCGGTCCTGCGGCACGCGATGACCCCGATTCTCTGCGTGGGCGAGACGCTCGCGCAACGAGAAGCCGGAACGGCCGAGTCGACAGTGTCCGGCCAGCTCACCGCCGCACTCACCGATCGCGGCCCTGAGGCCCTTGGGTCCATCGTTGTCGCCTACGAGCCAGTCTGGGCGATCGGGACGGGTCTGACTGCGAGTGGGGACGATGCCCAGGCGATGTCGGCGGCGATCCGTGCCGAGCTGCAGGTGCTTGGCGGCGACGTCTCGCGTTCAATGCTCATCCAGTACGGGGGATCGGTCACACCCGCGAACGCCAGCGAGCTCCTTGCCTGCCCGGACGTCGATGGCCTGCTAGTCGGGGGTGCCAGCCTCGACGCAGATAAGTTCGTGTCGATCGCAAGGTCGGGACGCTGAACGATTTTGATCGGTTCCTCCCTCCCGGAGAAAGCAGCCAGCGGCGCAGGCCTACGACCGGGGGAGAGCTCCTGGCGGTGGTAACCTGCTGCCCGGCACGGCGCCCGAGAGGAGGTTCCCGAAGTGCTGACTGACATTCTCGTCGTGGTCGACTTGTTTGTCGCGCTCGGGCTCGTCGTGCTCGTGCTTCTTCACAGTGGACGAGGCGGCGGCCTGTCGGACATGTTCGGCGCGTCGACCGGCTCGGCGGCGGCCGGGTCGACTGTCGCCGAGCGCAATCTTGACCGGATAACCGTGGTGTTCGTGCTTGTCTTCGCGTTCGTCACGGTTGCTCTGTCACTTCGGTGGAGCTGAGGAAGGCCGCATTCGTCCTCCTCGGAGGCATTGCCGTCATTGCGTCGGCTTGCAGCGGTACGTCGTCTCCGACCGCCGCTCCGACCAGCCAAGCACCGTCGGCGACCTCAGGCTTTGCAAGCGGCGGGACGGTGACCGTAGCCGTCCCGTACTTGCCGACGAACTTCAACCCATCGGCGCCCGCGGGTGGGAACCGCGTGACTCAGATGGTGATGGAACAGGTCTGGCCCCAGGCCTTCGTGATCGACCCTGAGTACCAAGCGGAGACGACCGGCTTCGTCGACAGCGCCGAGGTTGTCGCCCTGAGCCCCATGACCGTCAGTTACGTGATCGACCCGAAAGCGACGTGGTCGGACGGCTACCCGATCACCGAGGCCGACTTCGAGTACAACTGGCAGCAGCAACTGAAGGCTTCACCGGTGCTGGCGACGACCGGTTTCCTTGCCGGCTACCGCGACATCAAGTCGATTTCGGCCAGCAATGGTGGCAAGACCGTGAGAGTCGTTTTCCGTAGTCCATACTCGGACTGGGAGGGGCTCTTCTCGAATCTCATTCCCGCCCACATCGCGGCGCGGGCAGGATGGGTCTCCGCTTTCGCCGGGTTCCGCCCCAAGGATCTGATCTCCGGCGGGCCCTTCATCGTGAGCTCGATGCGGAAAGGCAGACAGGTTGTCCTGACGCGCAACCCTAGGTACTGGGGGATACCAGCTCACTTGGAGAGAATCGTGTTTCGTGTCGAGCGGTCGGTCCGGGCGTCCCTGGCCGGTCTGCAAGACGGGCGAGTCTCGATAGCAGAGATCACGCCCAGTCCGCGGTTCGACAGAGCGCTCGCTTACGACGAAACGTCGAGCAGAGCGCTTTCGGTGACGACCACACCATCGCCGGTGCTCTGGCAGCTTGTCTTCAATCTGAACGACCCCGTGGTCGGTGCCAGGCTCATGCGTGTGGCGCTCGCGCTTGTCACGGACAGGGACCAGCTCGTGGCGGACTCGATCGGTCTCGACGACCCTCTGACTGTCAGCGCGGATAGCAGCCTGTTTGCACAAGGGCAACCAGGACCAGCTTCCGGGACCGCTGCGCCGGTCCAATACGACCCGGTCCGGGCGGCCAAGCTGTTCAAGTCACTCGGTTACGACCACGATCAGCACGGCAGGCTTCGCGCTTACGGGGATGGCAGTCCGCTTACTCTGACCGTCACCGGTCCGAAAGGCAACGGGGTCATCGACGAGCTCGAACAGCAGCTCCAAGCTGAGTGGTCTTCTTTCGGCATCGCGTTGATCATTCACAACGTGCCGACCAAGGATCTCCTGAAGACGACACTGCCCCAGGGGAGATACCAGCTCGCACTGGCTCCCTATGTGATGCCTGCCTTCCCGACCTGGAACGCCATCATCTACACCGACCTCGTGCTGCCGATGGCGACTTCTTTCCCTCCGAATCTCCGCCCGGACAGCATCGGTTCGAGCAGCACGTGGCTGTGGAGTGTGCCGACGCCCGTGGGAACCGAGCCAGGGGCGACCACATTGGGAGTAGTGACACGCGACATCGCCGGACTCGAGGACCCGGATGTCGCCGCGTATTTCGAGAAGGTCATGGGTGAGCTCAACACGGACGCGCAAGTCCAACTCCTCTCGAAACTGGACGCCGTGCTGACTCGAGACCTTCCTACGCTCCCACTGTTCCAGGAGCCCGTCAGCCTTGTGCAGCAGTCGGACATCGTGAACGTGAGCGAAAGCGCCAGCCCGGCCGGGCCGTTGTGGAATGCCGAAGACTGGGCCGTCGAGACGACGTCCCCGGGTCGTCGAACCTGAAGGCGACGGCGAAGGCTGGCCAACGAGCCCGGTTGGGTGCTGGCGGAGGCGTTTGCGGTACAGTACGGGGCGCCTCCGGGGCTCGTCGAGCTTCGACCTGGCAACCACGTCGGAGTGGCGGAATAGGCAGACGCGCTAGCTTGAGGGGCTAGTGAGAGCAATGTCGTGGGGGTTCAAGTCCCCCCTCCGACACCAGATAAAAGTCCAGTTCAGAGGCCATTTCGGCGGGGTGCCGGAATGGCCTACTATTTTTGCCTCCGTGGATTATCGCGCGTTTATCGCGCGTCGCGTTTCTGGAGGCCTTGGAGGATGACGTCGAGACCGGCGGCGATGGCCCGGTCCCGGTCCCTGGCGGCGTGCTGGTAGCGGCGGCTGGCGGCGGGGTTGGCATGGCCGAGGCGGGCCATCAGCTCGCGCTCGGTGGCGCCGGTCCAAGCGGCAAGGGTGCCGGCGGCGTGGCGAAGGTCGTGGAGGTGCAGTTCGTCGTGTCCCACCTGGTGCCGAGCCCGCCGCCAGTGCTTGTAGAAGGTCGTGGTCGGGAGCAGGCCACCACCCTCGGCAGGGAAGAGGAGCGAGTCCGGGTCCTCGCCGATGCCGTCGAGGTGCTCGGCGAGAGAGTCGAGGACGAGCTGGGGGAGAGCAACTACTCGCCGGCCGGCCTCGGTCTTGGGCTCGGTCAGGAGACGGCGCCCGCCGTCGAGGCTCACCATCTGCTCCTCGACGGTGACTGTGCCGGCGGCTAGATCCACGTGACGCCGCCGAAGCGCGAGGAGTTCGCCAAGGCGCAAACCGCCGAAGCCGGCGAGGAGGACCAGCACGTTCCATCGCGCCCCGATCGCGTCCGCCAGTTCGAGCACCAGCTCTGGCCCAACGATCGGACGTTCGACGGAGCGCTCCATTCCGGCGCCTCGCACCCGGCAGGGATTGGCCTGGATGAGACCGTCGGCCACGGCGGTCGCGAGGATCGCCCGCAGTAGCCGGTAGGACTTCGCCGCGCTCATGGCGCTGGAGTCGCTCGACACCTTCGCGTGCCATCGGCGGACGGCCTCGGGGGTGATGGCGCTCAGCTGGCGGCTGGAGAATGTGGGCTCGATGTGGGCCCGCAGGAGAACTCGGTACAGCTCGAGTGTTTTCGGCGCCAGCGGTCGGCCCTTCACCCGGCGGGTGTCGAGCCACCGGTGGGTGTAGTGGGAGAACAGCTCGTCACCGGATCGGGGGTCGATGGCGACGCCCGTCAGCTTGTCGTGGGCGATCTGGGTGGCCCAGGCGTGGGCCGCTTTGCGGGTAGTGAACGACTTGGTCACTACTCGACCGTCGATCCGGGTCCGGACGTCGTAGAAGGTCCGGGGGTCATCCAAGCCCTTGGCCCACCCATCAGCTGCTTGGCGTCCTTCCCGAGTGTCCGGGAAGCGTTCGGTCACCCGCCTCGGATTGTCGATGCCTCGGGGCAGGCCGCTGACGCGCCGGACGAGCTGGGCCATGGAGGGGAACACTAGCTCCCACGCGCGATTGAGCGGTGCTGGCCAACCTTCCTGCTGGACGGTCTCAGGTCGTTCAGGGGAAGCGTGTGTTCCATCGGAATCCGCGCCTGCACACACTCGGTCCCCAGCCGGCCTCACAGCACGTTCTTACAACCTCAGTTCGATATTGACAGTGTCACGAGGGGTCAGGTCGCATACGTGGTTGCTTGCTCTCGGGCTGTTGGTGACCCGGCACTCCACGATCAGCTCGTTGAGCTTGGGAAGCTGGCCGACCCGTATTTCAGCGAACTATAGCGATGTATTATGGCTGGTAGATAAGTTATACGTACCCTGGCAAACGGTCCCGCACGTCAGCGTCCGCGCGATGGGCGCGCGATGGGCGAGGCTTCGAATCACCGTCGTCGTGGCTCAACGACGGCGTCGCCGATCAACCTGTTGACGAACGATGACAGCGAGCTCACCGGCACACGCCTGCAGCGGCCGATGTTGACCGACTGGAGCTCACCACTGGCCATCAGCTCGTAGATGGTCGTTCGTCCGACCGACAGTCGGCGGGCGGCCTCTTCGGGTGTCACGAGCAGTTGGTCGTCGGCGGTGAAGGGCTCGTTCATGAGGGCCTCCGCACGGACAGTCACAGCGCCGGCCCGTCAACGGTCACCAGAAGGGCTGGGTTAGGGGTCATCTCGACAGCCGCTGCGTGAGTCGCGAAGTACCTTCCGGCCGGGAGTCGGCTTGAAGAGAAGTCCCTGAGCGAGGGCGACGATTCGTGTGCGGCCCACGCGTGCGCGGGCGCGCAGCCCGAGTCGAGGATGAAGATCGCCTGACGCCATCCCACAGCTTCGCTCTGCTGCAGCCACTCGACGACGTCTCCCGCCTCACCGCAGCCGAAGCAGTGCCGGATGCCGTCTGAGATGCAGTTGCAAAGAGGGGGAGCGGTCGAAGTGGCGATGGGTGGTCAGCCGAGCCACGTCGTCAAGGCTGTGGCGGGCGCGGGCGGCCTCGATGATGGCGAGGTGCCGGGTGAGTTATAACCAAAACCTGTGGATCGCCCATCTGAGCGGGGCGCGGCGTACCTTCCTCGTTGAACGAATTTCGACGAGTGCCGGCGGTCGAACGCCGGCGGAAGGAAGGAACGCCAATGTTGAAGGTACTCGCTGAGAAGGCCGCGAGCGAGGAGCCCGCTTTCGGGATCGACGAGATCTGCCGCGAAGGAGCGCGCCGCATGCTTGCCGTTGCCCTCGAGGCCGAGGTCGATGCGTACGTCGCCGAACATCTGGAGGACCGTGACGAGCGCGGCCACCGGCTCGTCGTGCGCAACGGCCGTGCCGAGACCCGCACCGTGAAGACGGTTGCCGGTGCCGTCGAGGTCACCGCACCGAGGGTCGACGACAAGCGGGTCGACGGGGAGAGCGGCGAGCGCCAGAGGTTCCACAGTTCGATCCTGGCCCCGTGGTGCCGCCGCAGCCCGCAGGTCTCGGCGGTATTGCCACTGCTCTATCTGCACGGACTCTCCACGGGTGACTTCGTGCCGGCCCTGTCGGAGTTCTTCGGCGACTCAGCCGGGCTTTCTGGCCCCGTAGTCGCCAGGCTGACGAGAACTTGGCAGAACGAGCAGGAAGCGTTCGCCTCGCGCTCGCTGGCCGACGTCGACTACGTCTACATCTGGGTCGACGGCATCCACTTCAACGTGCGCCTCGGCGAGGACCGGCTGTGCTGCCTGGTCGTGGTCGGCGTGCGGGCCGACGGGCGAAAAGAGCTCGTGGCCATCACCGGCGGTTACCGCGAGTCGACCGAGTCCTGGGCGAGCCTGCTGAGGGACTGCAAGCGCCGGGGGATGCGGGCCCCGGTGCTCGCCGTCGGCGACGGCGCCCTCGGCTTCTGGGCGGCGGTGCGCGACGTCTTTCCTGAGACGGCCGAGCAGCGCTGTTGGTTTCACGTCTCGGCCAACGTATTGAACGCTCTCCCGAAGTCGGTGCAGCCGGCCGCCCGCCGGGCGCTGGCCGAGATACGCGACGCCGAGGACAGGGCCCACGCCGAGGCGGCCATCAAGGCCTTCGCGGACGAGTTCGAGGCCAAGTGGCCGAAGGCCGTCGCCAAGTTCACCGACAAGCCCGAAGCACTGCTCGCCTTTTACGACATGCCGGCCGAGCACTGGATCCACCTGAAGACGACCAATCCGATCGAGTCGACCTTCGCCACGGTTCGCCTCCGCACCAAGGTCACCAAGGGCGCCGGGTCACGCTCTGCCGGATTGGCCATGGCCTACAAGCTCATCACCACGGCCGAGAGCCGCTGGCGGGCCGTCAACGCCCCCCACCTCGTCGCATTGGTTCGCGCTGGAGCCGTCTTCCACAACGGCGTGCTCGTCGAGCGTTCCGAGGAGGTGGCGGCGTGAACAGCGTGCGTAACGATACCGAGACGATGGCTTGCGCCGTCTGCGGGACAGCCTTCAGGCGCTCCGGCCGCCGGCTCCATTGCTCGCAGGCCTGCCGTCAGGCCGCCTGGCGCCGCCGCAGCCAGGCGCCGAGAGAGCCGATCGTCGCCAAGCCCGACACCATTTACCAGTGCCCGATGTGTGACGCCAGGCTCATCGGCGAGCAGTACTGCGAAGAGTGCCACAGCTTCGCCCGCAGGCTCGGCCCCGGCGGCAACTGTCCTTGCTGTGACGAGCCGATCTCGATCACCGAGCTCCTCCAGCCGGAACAGTTCGCGGCATTTAAGGGTCAAAAGACGACACGAGGGAGGTGATCAGAGAGCAGGAATCGAAGGAAGGTCGCCGCGATCCCATCCACAGGTATTGACTATTTCTCCTGCCGGGTCGTTCGCGATGACAACGACGCCAGGCGATCGTCATGGGTGGAGCGGAATCGAATCATGGCGCGATGGTGCGCTCACCAACTCACAGCACTTCTCACAGCAGTTCTCACAGACGAGCTCACGGCACGCAGTGGAAGGGTCTGCGCGCTCCGGCAACTCACAGCAACACTCACAGGACTACTCACAGCAACACTCACAGACCCAGGTCACAGCCCTGTGAATGGAGGGGCTCGATCGAATCGTCGCGGCTCATGATCGGGTTGTCAGCGGAGGCCGGGGCTCAGGAAACCGCGCTTTTCTCCTCCTGTGAGTGTTGCTGTGAGTGTTGCTGTGAGTATGCTGTGAGTCCTGGGCGCAACATCGTCGTCGTCCCGCAAGAGAGGAGCGACGAAATGCGCAACGAGGAACCAACCCGCACTGATCCTCCGCCGGGCTCCACCGGTGATCTCGCAGCTGACCTCGGCGCGTCGCTCTCGCGTGAGTCCGAGCTCGCGGAGGACTTCGCCGACGCGCGCTTCGTGCTCCTGGGCGACCTGGGCCACGTCGAGCCCCGTCGCCTCTCCGGCCGGCCGTGCTGAGCGCGCACAAGCTCGGGCCGAAGGGCGTCGAGTACTACGTCTCTTACGCCGGGCGCGGCGCGGAGGGCTACTGGCTCGGAAAGGCCGCCGCGTCACTGGGGCTTGTCGGTGCGGTCGACCCGGCGGCGTTCCGCGCCCTCGCGAAAGGCGAGCACCCCGACGGTGGTCGGCTCTTGGAACGGGTCGCCACCGACCACACACCGGGCTGGGACTTCACGCTGTCGGCGCCGAAATCGGTATCGCTCGCCTGGGCGCTCGCCGACGAACCGCTGCGCGCGGCACTCGCCGAAGCGCACCGCGGGGCCGTCAAGGCGGCCTTCTCTTTCCTCGAAGACGAGGGCGGTCGGGCACGGCGCGGGTTCGGGGGCCGCGACGGGCACGTCTCTGCGGGGCTCGCCGTCGCCTGCTTTGTCCACCCCGCCTCGCGCGAGCTCGACCCGCAGTTGCACACCCACGGCATCGTTTGCAACGTCACAGAGGGAAGCGACGGGCGATGGACCGCGCTCGACTCCCGCATGATCTACCTGCACCGACGCGCGGCGGCTTCGATCTATCGCGCGGAGCTTCGCGAACGCGTCGCAGAGCTCGGTGGCCAATGGCTCATCCCGGACCGGCGGGGCCTGTCCGAGCTCGAGGGCTTTGAGCCCGAGGTGCTGCGCAGCTTCTCGCAGCGAAGGAACGCGATCGAGGCGGAGCTTGAACGCACCGGGCGATCGGGGCCAAGGGCGAGCGAGGCGGCGTGTCTGAAGACGAGACGCGACAAGATCGACGTCGAGCTCGTGGAGCTGCGCGACACCTGGGCCGAACGTGCTCGCGGCACTCGGGGTGACCCGTGAAAGTGTCGCCGCGCTCTTGGACGGAACCGACCGGCGCGTCGCGCCAAGTGTCGCGGAGGCAACCGCAGCTCGCAGCGAGCTTGTCGGACCGGCGGGGCTCACTCGCGCACAGGCCGCGTTCACCCGCGACGACGTCCTCGTCGCGTGGGCTGAGCAATGCACCCAGGGCGCTCGTCGAAGCGAGCTCGAAGGACTCGCCGATGACACTCTCGCCGATCCCGCCGTGGTTCCGCTTGTCGTCGCCGACGAGACCGGGCGGCCGCTCACGACCGACCGTCCTCGTGACGGCCATACGATCGTCCGCCTCGTACGCGCGCCGGCTTCGGGGATCGCGACGCTCACCTGTGCGCTTCGCTACTCGACCACCGAGATGTTGAACACTGAGCGTCGCCTCCTCGCGCTCGGGCGTGCGGGCTTCGGTAAAGCGTGCGGGGTTGCGGACGCGATGTGCCTCGAGGCGGTGCTCTCCGAGCGGGGAGACCTCTCCTTCGAACAGGCGGCGATGGTGCGGTCGCTGTGCAGCTCGGGAAACGGGGTCGAAGTCGTTATCGGCGTGCCCGGCTCGGGGAAGACCTTCGCCCTCGACGCGGCCCGGCGAGCGTGGCAGTTGTCCGGCTACCGCGTCTACGGAGCCGCGCTCGCGGCGGAGGCCGCAGCCCAGCTCGAAGCGGGATCGCGGATTTCCTCGGTGACCCTCGACCGTCTGCTTTACGAGCTCAGCGCGCCGCAGCACCTGTCGCAATACAGCCTCGATCCCCGCAGCATCCTGGTCGTCGACGAGGCCAGCATGGTCGACACCCGCCGGCTGGTGCGGCTGTTGAAGATCGCCGAACGCGCCGGCGCGAAAGTGGTGCTCACAGGTGACGATCGCCAGCTCTCTTCGGTCGAGGCGGGCGGCGGCTTTGGCGCGCTCGGCCGCGAGCTCGGTGCGACCCGGCTCAGCTCAAATGCGCGCCAGGTGGCCGAGTGGGAGCGCTCAGCGCTCGAGGCGCTGCGAGAGGGCCGTGCCGGTGAGGCGGCCGCGGCCTATTCCCATCACGGACGGGTCCGTCGCTCGACGAACCCGGCCGAACTGATCGGTGAGATGGTCAACCGGTGGTGGGCGGCGCGCGAGTCCGGCGATGACGCCGTCCTCTACGCATACGCCCGCGACGCGGTCCGAGTGCTGAACGGCCTTGCCCGCCGCCATGCCGAGGTGGCGGGTCGGCTGTCGGGCCCTGAGCTCCTCGTCGAGGAGTTCGCCCCCGCCGACCTCGCGCCCCGTTGTTACCGGGTGGGTGACGAGCTGTGCTGCCTGCGGAACAGGACGCGCCTCGGCGCCACGCGCGACCCGTCCGGCAAGGGCGTGCGCAACGGCACACGCGGCATCATCCAGGCGATCGACTGCCAGTCGCGAGAGGTCACACTTGCGACGAGCGACGGGCGTAGCGTGCGGTTGCCCGCCGACTACGTGAGGCGCGCCACCGACTACGGCTACGCCTGGACGCTGCACAAGGGACAGGGCCAGACGGTCGGCCAAACGCAGCGGAGCGAGGCGGATGAAGTGGCACGACGCCGGGGTCGCGCGTTCGTCTTCGGCGCGGAGGGCCTGAGTGCCGAGGCGGCGCTCGTGGCGGCGAGTCGTGCGACGGACTCAACGGAGCTGTTCGTGCTCACCGAGCCAGACGAGACGGCGAGCACAGGCGATGGGGATGAGGAGCTGGGCCGGGCGTGGAGCCGCAGCGAGCAGCAGCGACTCGCTCTCGACGAGCTCGAGACCGGAGCCGAGATCGCCCGCCTCGCCGGAACTTCGCGGGAGGCGCTGGGCGACGAGCGCGACACGCTCGTTTCGTTGATCGGCGCCGGTCCCGCGCTGGACCTGACGACACGCCAAGCCGACGCCACCCGTGAGCTTGGCGTCTCCCTCGTGCAGCGCGACGAGGCGCAGGAGGAAGTGGGAGTGTTCGCGACGTTGAGTGCCACCAGCGAAGGCGTCGAGCGCCGCAACCTGCAAGGTCGCTACACAACGGCACGACGCCGCCTTGGACGCGCGGAGAGCGACGTGACCGAAGCGGCCGAGGTGAGCGAGGCGGCTGATGCCGCGCTCTTTACTCAGCAGTCGGTGCGCGCCTTGTTGGGTGCTGACGTGCGCAGTGCCCTAGACCGCCTCGAGATCGTCGATTCCGCGCTCGCCACGCTGCGACGTCGCGAGATCGCGACGTGGAGCTCCCATCCACCCGAGTACGTCGTCGCCCTGCTTGGACCCCGCCCGACCGATCAAGGCCGCGCGCAACGGTGGCAGCAGGGGACCGTCGAGATCGAGGACTGGCGACGCTTTGTTGGCGCAACCGACGGCTCGAACTCGCCTAACGCGTGGACGCGTGCGCTCGGCCCGCCGAGCGAAGCTTGGGAGGGCCGACGGCGGCGGCGCGTCGTCGTGAACGTTGTGGCGGTGCGACGCGACCTCGGTCTCGAGGAGACCGATCGTGCTCGGGCCGTGAACGGCGGTCCTTTGCTCGACCCCGCGACGGCCGCGGTGCTCGCGCGGGGTGCCGGTGGCGCGTCACCGTCTGCTCCTCGGTCGCGGGGTGGTGCGCAGCTCGGGCGAGGAAGGTGAGGTCCGCTCGCGTGCCTCTCGGTAGGCTCTGGGACACCTACCGTGAAGCCGACCGCCTGTGATTCGCCTGGCGACGAACTCTTCGGGGGACACGCGGTCGGCAAACGGAGTGCAAGATCACCGGCAAGTCCTTATTAGGGACGGTGACCTACGGATGACTAGGAAGGTGTCATGGCCGTTTTTGCGGTCACCACTGAAAAGGGTCCGAACTGGGATGACAGCCGCCAGATACGTGAGCAGCAGGCATGGGTGGAACACGCGGAGTTCGCTGACGAGCTTGTCGAGCGAGGGATCATCATCTTGGGTGGCCCGATCGGCGGCGGCAGCGACGACGACATCGCACTACTTGCTGTCGAAGCCCCGGACGAAGCGGAGCTGCAGTCCATCTTCAGCGACGACCCCTGGACAGTAAGGGGCGTGTTCCGCATCAAAGAAGTTCGACCCTAGACCTTATGGCTCGACAGTCGCAGAGGCACGCCCGAATAGCGGTGACGCTCTTCCCGATCGCTGCCATGCCCCAGAATGCGCTTGGCGAACGATTCCTGGACCTATCCCCCAACGCCGGATGGATGGGGCACATTGCGGTCCACTGCGCATCGAACGGTCACTTTCGCGAGCGGTGCAACCCGCTCATTCCGAGATGCCCCCAGTCGTGAGAAACGAGAGGCGACCTTCTGCTGGTCTTGCCGGACACCGTGTCAGGGGATCTGGCCGGACAGGCGTTGGGCCAGGTGTGGCAGACAGCGCGCGGACACGTCGCCGATCATCAGAAGATCGCTGCCTTGACGTGGTCCGAACCGTACGTCGTCAACGCGCCGCTCGTGAACGTCGTCAAGCGGTTCGGGGTCCGGGTGCAGTAGTGACTGCGTCCGCGAAACACGGTGCGATCGTGAGTATCGCAACGCACGAGCGGCCACGCCTGGCGTCCTCGCCTCCTGGCACCTTGTGCCTATTGTGTGCTGCCCGGACGCCCCTCGTTGTGACGCCGATGCAAGCCGTCAGCGCAGGTCCTGCACGTGCCCCGAGGTCGATGCTGCCGCTCACCCCTAAAAGAACTGGTTGCATTGGGGCCACCCGGCAGCCCGAGCACCCTCAGCGAGACTGCGGAAGTCGACTCCGGAGCATTGACGCGAGTACCATTCGAGTGGCGATGGAGCTCGCCCAAGCTGCCTGACAAGGCTGATAGCTCCTGCGAACGGTCGGCAAACTAGCGCAGGAGTTGGCAGTGGAGAGCGAAGCGCAACCTTCGAGGTCACCCACAGCAGGCGATAAGTGGTTGGAGACTGAGGCGAGCCGAAAAGAAGCTCTGATCTCGATGGAGCAAACTAGATCAAGCTTCTTTGCTCAACGCTCGCATTGGATTCTTTGCTCAATGCCTGTATCGGAGACATCGATGTCTCTGCCATCGCGGCTCCGCACGACGACCAGTCGACCAGCCCGGAGATAGCGGTGCCGGGCTATGGAACTCGCCGTCGAGGACCTGCGAGCTGGTCTGATGCCTCCCACGGCGACGTGATCGGACACGACCCCGGGAAAATGCCGTGACGAGCGAACTTGACCAGTTGACAACAACGGCCTTCGAGTTGGCGTCCGCCGCGGACCGGACAGGCAACATCGCCGAACGCGCTCAGCGCCTCGGCGATCGCCTGGCACAGGGAAGCTTCCACGTCTCGGTGCTCGGCGAGTTCAAGCGCGGCAAATCGACGCTCGTCAACGCGCTCCTTGCCGACGACGTTCTTCCCACTGGCGTGCTGCCGCTCACCGCCGTCGCCACCGAGATCTCCTTCGGAGAACGCCGAGCGGTTGTGGTACCCCTCGATGGCTCTAGTTACGAGATCGCGCCAGACGAGATCGCGAAGTTCGTCACCGAGGAGCGCAACCCTGAGAACGCGTGGCAGGTGGCCCGCGTCGAGCTGCAGGTGCCGTCCCGACTCCTCGAACCCGGCGTGGTCCTCGTCGACACGCCGGGTCTCGGCTCCATCTACAGGCACAACGATGAGGAAGCACGCCGGGCACTGTTCGATGCAGACGGAGCGATCCTCGTCCTCTCGGCCGACTCGCCCCTGTCGGCTCAGGAACGTGAGCTGCTCGGCGTGCTCGCGGAGCGCCGGCAACCCACGTTCTTCGTGCTCAACAAGATCGACCACTTGGCGCAGGATGAGGCTGACCAGGTACGCCGCTTCGTCACCGATGCGATTGCAAGAGAGCTCGGCCGAAAAGAGCGATTGTGGTGCGTCTCGGCCCGGGCTGCTCTCGCCGCGCGAAAGCTCGGACGGGACCCCGAGGGGGAGGAAGGCGGCGAGTTCGCTGCCTTCGAGGCAGCCTTCGGCGAGTTCGTCAAGAACGACCTCGTCGAGGCGAGGCTTGTCACGGCTAGGCGGGAGCTTGCCCACCTCGGTCGTGCCCTCGACGACGTCGTCTCACTCGAGGCCGCCGCCCTCGCTCTCGACGCCGAGGAGCTGGCGCGCCGTGCCGTCGAGTTCGGCGCTGCCGCCGCCGATCAGCGCCAAGTATTCGAGGACGAGCGGACGCTGCTTGCCCGAGATGTCGCGGCGCTCATGGAAGACCTCGCCGAACGCCTCTTCGACTTCGCCCGAAAGGCGCCGGCACAGTGGATCGACCGACTTCAGGCAGTCGCGCGCTCCGCGCCCGTAGGCCGGCTCGAGGACGAACTCCAGGCGAGCTTGGAGACAGCGGTGCAGGAGTGCTTCGAGG
>CAWECD010000001.1:0-355882 GCA_963807575.1 uncultured Acidimicrobiaceae bacterium | reverse complement strand
CCGGGTACTCGTTGAGCGTGTAGGCATTGGATGCGGCGGATGAGGGCAACGCGTACGACAGGCTGGCCAAAATGCACGACGTTCCGGCTAGTACGGCCACCGGTCGAAGCGTTATCAGGCTCGTGCGCGCGTGATGGCGATCGTGACCGAAGATTTGGGCGCTCTTCACCTTGGCTGGTCTCCCCCCGTCCCGGCTGTCGGCTAACCGAACCTCATCCACAGTAACCCGGTAGCTGCCAGTCAGCCTCACACTGGAAGGTTCGACCCGGATGACCGAGCAAAGGGACCAGCCGGACGCCGACAATGAGAAGTCAGAGCAGTCACGGGAACGCCTACTTCGGGACTTACCGGGTGCGCGATAACGACGGTTTTCTTTCCGGCGGCCGTGCCCAAGGTCGCACTTCGATGACTCCCAGAGAGGAACGCCGGGGAGGCGGCCAGCCGCTCCTTCGTCCTCCTGTCGAGGTCGCCCATCGCGTCGACCTGCTGCGGAACGGCCGTATCCGCTTCGACACGTAAGTCAGGGACACGTCTCTCGACGAGACCACCGAGCTTGTGATCTCAGAAGTCGGTCGCTAACTAGCCCAACTCGTCGGCAAGTCCACCGTTGGTGTGAAATGAGACTGGGCACAGATCGGTCCCCCAAGCACGGAGGTCGAGCCATGTTGAGCTCGCGGGAACGCGTCGAGGCGCCGCTCAACCACCGCGAGGACGACCGCGTCCCCTTGGACCTCGGTGCAACGAACTGCAGCGGGATCCATGTGAGTTCGCTCTACGCCCTTCGTCAGGCGTTCGGTCTCGACTCGCCCGGAACGCCTGTCAAGGTGTCCGAACCGTTCCAGATGCTTGGCGAGGTGACACCAAACCTCCTTGACTGCCTAGGCATCGATGCCATCCGGGTCGGACTGCCGACCAACGTCTATGGCTTTCGCAACGAGGACTGGAAGCCTTGGACGACATTCGACGGCACGCCGGTGCTCGTCCCCGGCAAGTTCCCCACTGAACCAGAAGCAAATGGGGATCTGCTCGTTTATCCCGAGGGAGACCGCTCAGCACCACCCTGCGCGCGCATGCCCGCCACAGGGTTCTATTTCGACTCGATCACGCGCCAGGAACCGCTCGAGGATGCTGATCTCGATCCTGCCGACAACTTGGAGGAGTTCGGGCCGGTCGCCGTCGACGTCCTCGAGTACGTTCGGGCCGAAGTCGAACGGCTGGGTGCGACTGAGCGCGCCCTGGTCGGGGAGTTCGGCGGCACAAGTTTCGGTGACGCTGCCTTCGTGCCCGGCCCCACGTTGCGTCATCCACACGGCATCCGCGATCTCGAGCAGTGGTATATGCGCCTGCTGAGCCGCCCTGACTACCTCAAGGAGGTCTTCGAGCGCCAGTGCGATATCGGCCTCGCGAATCTGGCGCACATCCATGAGGTCGTCGGAGACTCTCTGACGGCGGTGTTCATCTCAGGCACGGATTTCGGTGCCCAGGGCGGACCGATGATCGCACCTAAGACCTATCGAGTGCTCTTTCAGCCTTTCCACGCGCGCATCAATGACTGGGTCCACACACACCGCCTGGAAGACGTTCATCCACTCATGCGGTTCGGTCTGGCGCCTGCTCGACGACATCGCTGATGCTGGCTTCGACATCCTGAACCCGGTGCAAACCTCCGCGGCCGCTATGGACCCTCCGGCACTCAAGGAGCGATACGGGGATCGGATCACCTTTTGGGGAGGTGGGATCGACACCCAGCGTGTGCTGCCATTCGGTTCGCCGGAGGACGTGCGCTCGATGTTCAGGGAGCGGATGAGGGTGTTCGGTCCGGGCGGCGGTTTCGTGTTCAACACGATCCACAACGTTCAACCGCGCGTCCCAGTGGTGAACGTGATCGCCCTTTACGAGGCCGTGAATGAATATCGCTCGTACCCCATGCAGGCCTGAACAGTTGCAAGACGCCGGTAACTCCTCGCACTTGCCAAGCGGGCGTCGGGCCCTTCCCGCGCCTTCAGCGTCACGATGACGGCCGTGAAGGCGACGGGCTCGTAGATGACCGCGACCTTGCCGGAATCCTCAGTGGCGTCGAAGTCCAACCGTTCCTACGTGTACCAGACAGCTGGCAGCCAGCAGTCGGCCTGACCAGGGAGCTCCGCAATGCATGTCGTCGCCACGATCATCGTCGTCGCGCGGGCCGTCTTTTGGATCTACTGGCTTGCCGCGTCCGTCGACGTCAAGCGGGATCGGACCAAGTGGGTTCGCTTCGCTGGGGTCCGAGTCGCGGTCGTCCTCATCGTGCTGCTCCTGGTGCGGGTGAAGGCCTTTGAGGGACAGACGATCACGAGAGACCCTTGGCTGCAGGGTATCGGGCTCGCCATCTTGGTGTCGGGGTTGGCTGCCGCGGTCTGGGCCAGGCTGTACCTCGGGCGCAACTGGGGAACGCCCATGTCGGAGAAGATCGACCCGGAGCTCGTAACAACCGGGCCATACAGGAGAGTCCGTCATCCCATCTACTCGGGCATCATCGGTGCCATGGTGGGCACCGCGGTGGCGGTCAGCTGGTACTGGCCGACCGCCGTTGCACTGCTGGGCCGTACTTGGTCTACAGCGCCGTGACGGAAGAGCGCTACATGGCCGGCCTCTTCCTCGACGCGTACCCCGACTACAAACGGTCATCCAAGATGCTTGTCCCCTTCCTCTTCTGACCCAAGGCTCGACCGCATTGGTGTGCGGCCCACGAGCTGTCCGGCGGTGAAGGGATGGACTGTCGGCCATCGG
Source organism: uncultured Acidimicrobiaceae bacterium (assembly GCA_963807575.1). Classification (GTDB taxonomy): domain Bacteria; phylum Actinomycetota; class Acidimicrobiia; order Acidimicrobiales; family Bog-793; genus Fen-455. Next base: position 353,113 of record CAWECD010000001.1, on the reverse strand, counting down.
CCGGGGTCACATTGTCATGGAGTCGCAGCCGGCAATGGATAACGGCGCGACGCTGCGACGCATGTTCGACTCGATCAATTCCGACGATGTCGATGCTTTCGGCGACCATCTGGCCGAAGACTTATTGGAGCACGATGCGACCCCGGGTCAGGACCCTGCGAAAGAAGGCGCCAAGGGCCTTTTCAAGATGATGATGGGCGCGTTCGCGGACCTTCGTCTTGACGCCGAAGATGTCATCTCGATCGGCGACAAGGTGGTAGTCCGGAGCCGGGTCACCGGGACCAGAACCGGACCCTTCACGGGCATGTCGCCAACCGGCGAGGGCGTCGACATACGAGCCGTCGACATCCTGCGCCTCGGTGACGCCCACCGCGCGCCTCCCACACCAATCGATTGGCGTCATCGCCGTGCATTGAATCGACCCGATTATCACTTCCGCCGCACTGTCAACCCGAGCAGGGTGGATCGCAAGTCATCTCGGCGCGAGCCTTCGGGTAGTGCGGGCTCATCTCGGGCGAGCAGGGCCTGCAGCGCGGCGAGGACAGGTAACCAAGTGTTCTCGGCCTCCTCGTCATTGTCCGCGTATTCGATTTCGTCGATCTGCAGTCGTATCGTGGAGCCACCCGGGCAAGGGCGAATCTCCCAGGTGAGGTAGATGGGTGGGTCCTCGTGTCCAGACTGCACGACGTAGGACAGCCGGCAGAGTGGCTCGACGTGCAGCACTCGGCCCGTCAGCGAGGAATGGACGGCCGCCGGGGACTGGGTGGCTTGGAAGTGGATGGGCGCTTCTGCCTCCCACGACGAGTGGGGGATCAACCCACAGAGGTAGCTGCCGGTTTCATGGGTTCCGGTCAGGGCTGCCCAGACTTTGGCGGGGTTGGCCGCAGTGAAGCACACGAATCTTTGAGTTCCCAACGGCGCGGCATTCATGTTGCGCCTCCGTGGCTGGACGTCTAAGCCTTCAAGCGGGGGCCGACTTGCGCTGATGGGCAGAACCTGGCTCTGTCGCCGCGCACATTGGGGCAAAGCGTTCAATCATCGTGAGAGACCGTCGGCCCACTCGCGTTGCTTCCGGCAGTGTCTGAAGCGATGGGTCGATCGGCATCGGCAGGCCTCCTAATCTGGCCAGGTCGCAGGAGCGGTGACGCGGCCGGCAACGGCCTAGGCCATCTCGAGATCTCGTCTCGGGCGGTGGACGAGCATCCGGATCCACAGGCGACGATCAAGGCTACGGACTGCAGCGATGGTCAACAGGCCATTGGAGCGCTGTTGACGCGCCTGGCGAATCTCGCGGACAAGACGTTTCCGTTCGGCAGCGGCCAATGACTCGGCACAACGCTGCTTGGCCACATCGAGTTGTTGCAGCACGAGCAACCCCCTTCTTGATCGGAGCCGACAGGTTTGGACGGCTCCTATCCCACACTTTCCATAGGGATAACCCAGGAAGTAGGCCTCGCAACTGACATTGAACAAGTCAAACTCAACATCACGCTACAACCAGAGACAGAAAGTAGAATTTTCCCCCAGCGAACTCGTAGCTTGGTGAGTGCATAGTAGACGAGTCACGAGCAATATGCAACGACTGCGACGTCGAATAGCGGCATCTTGTGCACCTTTGCCATTTCATGAAGTAACGGGTGTCGAGACTGCATCACTAAGGTGTAATGCTGAACTGTACGTATATCGCACCACTATACGTGCAGTGCCGCGGTTTCTCTGGTGAAGTCGCAGGAAGCAGCGCCAGTTCTTGATAGAAGACGAGTACTCGCCTTGGAAATCGTCACTCTACGTGTAGTGGTAAGGACGACTATTCTCTTGTGACGTGGAAGGTGATGTGCACAACGCTCACTTCCGTCCGTCTCCAAAGCGCCTCCGAAGGTCGCTTGGGTCAGTCCCTGGTCGAGTCGTCGACCGTTCGTCAAGTTGCGTGCTGGGCTTCCCGTCATGGACATGACGTTGTCGAAACGAGGCGACTACGTGGTCCGCTCGGCGATCTCGCTCGCCAGGGCCTTCGAAGAGGGGGTACCGCGGAAGATCCGCGAGGTAGTCAGCGAGATGGAGGTGCCGCAGACGTTTGCCTCCCAGATCCTGGCTGACCTGGTGCGGGCGGGCGTCGCCAGTTCCAGGGCTGGGCGCAACGGCGGCTACTGGCTCCAACGGGCGCCAGAGGACATCAGCGTGCTCGAAGTCGTCGAGGCGGCCGAGGGCCCGCTCCATGCCGAACGCTGCGCCCTAGCTGAGGGGCCCTGTCGATGGGAAGCGGTATGTCCCCTGCACGAGACCTGGTCGACGGCCACGGCCGCGCTGCGCGAGGTCCTCGCGGCGACCACGCTGGCCGAGGTCGCAGCTCGAGACCGTTCGATCGAGATGGGGACCTACCCGATCCCGGAAGGCTCGCACCGTATGGGTCCGGCTGCCGTCGCGGTCGCGGACGCCGTCCACGTCGAGCTGGAGGAGACCGCGGCGCACACCCGGCTCTCGCGTTCGGCGCACCTGCTCGGCCCAGTCGTCGACGCGGCCTGCAGTGAGGCCACCCGGTTCGGGCGGAGGAATGCCGGTCTCAGAGTTCAGCAAGCCGAACGTGGCTCGTCGTGGGGCAATCCGGACCGGGCCAACGGGTCCCACAGCGAGGTCGCCCTGCTTCCTGCGACGTCGCCAACGTCGAACGAGCCGCGCCGCTACCTACTCAGCTGCAAGTTCTCCACCCAAGGCAGCGACTTCGTCCTTGACGCCGATCTGGCGCTAGCCGCTGTCGATGACGAGCGCTGCGAGCTGCGCCTCGAAGGCACTTGGAGACAGGTCCCTGCAATGTCGTCCGCCCGGCTGGAGACCTCCAAGCTCGACCAACTGGCCCGTCGCACGGTGCGCTCCTTTCTGCGCCGGCTGGCTCGGATGCTCGAGTCGGCGTCGGAGGAGCCCGTCGGCACATGACACAGCGCTCGCCGGGCGAAGGCGGTGACCTTGCGGTGACCGTTCGTGAAAGACCTCACGACGGTCCTGTTTCGGAAGTCAGACGGCGGTGCCTCGGATCGTTGCCATCTCCTCTGCGAACGCATCGGATCCGCCACCGAACCACATCTGAGATACCGGCAGCGGAACATGCCTAAGCAGGTCCTCTCGCATGGCGTCGGGCATCGCCTCGAGCACAAGCCCGAAGGGAAGCCACACCCGCGTGCCTTCGCAGTGCGAGAGTGCATGCGCCGGCAACGCCCCCCACTCCGGCGGCGACACGCAGCGCGCGGCGATCGGTAGCACGTCCTTCTCTTCTTGGTCCAAGTGCTCAACCAGCGCCTCGCGAAGTGCCGAACACGCGGCCGCGAGAGCTTGACCATCGACTTCCGAACCCGATCTCCCAAACCGTTCTGCCGTGCTCTCGGCGGCTTCGAGGCTTGAGACCAGGGCGGCGTGTTGGGCTTCCATCCGAGAGAACAGCTCTCGCCTTTCGGGTGCGCGCTCGGAAAGAAGCGGAAACAAGAGTTCGTCCTCTCCGGCGTGGTGGGCGTGCAGAAGCCAAAGCACCTCGCCGAGATAGTCGGCAAGACACCGAGCCCGCTGAGCGTCTCCGTCGCGCACCGAGGCGAGTTGACCTGGGGCGTCTTCGAAGGCCCGTTTGAACGCATCGTGCACTGCAAGCATGTCGCGGGTATCGGTCAGTATCTGGTCATCAACAGACATCGGTTTCCCCCTTGCGCCCCGAACCTCGGAACCCCCCGGAAGCTTGTGAGTTAACACGATGACGTCGCGCATTGCAACGGGTGTTTGCTCTCTTCCGCCGAAAGACCAATGGCGGCAGGTGGCACATCTGAACAGTTGGAGGACTCCAGAGCGAGGACTCGTCGCGGATGGTCGCACTCGTTGTACGAGGTTCGGTGGCGCTATCGAGCGACCAGCTGCTAGCGCGTCGTGTCCTAGCGCGGCGCCCTACCGAGTAGCTCGCGGCGCTGTCGCCACTACCTGCTGTCGTTCAGTGCGCCGGCGCCGCAGCAGACCCGACCTCGGGCCGCTGCTTGTCGGTCAACCGGGCTTCCGACCCCAGGCCGACACCATCGGTGAGGTTGTCAAGTCAAGCTGCCCTGCGGCGACGTTGGAGAGATGCTGTTCGATCTCTTCCTCGGTTGCCAGGTGTGCGGAGATCAGGCGCTTCCGGATCTGTTCCACGGTTGCGCGCTCCAGTCGATCTACCACCGGGCCCCCTATCGGAAAGTAAGCATCCGCCTGCACCTCGGCAAGGCCCGCGCCTCTGAGCAGTCTTGGGAGTTTGCGACCGAATGACAGATCCACTCCTCGTTCGGCCATAAGGGCACGAAAAGCCAACTTCAACTTGTTGGCGAGCTCTTCCGCTGCGCCGTGGCCGTCGGGACATGCAAGAGGCTGCAGACCGGGGTCGGCTTCTTCGGCGAGGAGCCACCCGCCAGGTTTGAGGGCGGCAATCATGGTGGCAAGGGCTTCGGACCGCTGCGGGACGTGAACGAGCACAAGTCGTGCGTGGACCAGGTCGAATGCGTGGCCGGGCGCTGGATCGGTCCCGATGTCGTGTCGTCTTGACTCGAAGCCTTCGTTGGCGGCTTCCAGCCAGGTGGTGTCGATGTCGGTGGCCAGCACGTGGCCCTCGGTCTGTTCGGCGATCCAGGCTGGCACCGTGGGGCCTCCAGCCCCGACTTCCCACACTCGCCAGCCGCGTGACATGCCGATCGAGACCATGTGTCGGAAGGTCGACGGGTTGAAGAGAGTCGCGAAAGCATCGAAGCGCTGGCCCGCCTCGCTCTGCTGATTGTCCAGCAGGTAGTGCTCACGCGCCATGCCAACATCCTAGGGACTGCGACATCGTCCTCTTCAGTGATCGGCCCTGGGTAAGCCAGCTCAGCGCAGCTATACGTAGCGTCCGTTCTGGTGAAGGCCTTGAAGGCTTCTGTAGGTCTTGCGCGCGGAAAGAGGAGGTAGACAGGCAGCCCCGCGCAGGCTGAGCAGCAACGACACCCGCGGCGAGGTCCGCCTCCTCTTGTCGCCTCGGGCCAAGCAAGCGCACCTTTTGCAGTCCGGGAGCGGTGCTGACGCCGGCCCTTGCCACGATTCCCAGGGCAGATTGACTTGACCATTCCGGTACGTTGTTGCCGGTGCGTATCGGGGTCCAGGTCCGTCAGACCGGGGGCTTCCTCGCCGCCCTCCGCCGAGCCGAGGAGATGGGCGCCGAAGTCGTGCAGCTCTTCCCGCAGAACAACCGGCAGTGGCGCCTTCCCGAGGATCGTGACGAGACTTACGTGGCGTACCGTCAGCGGGCCGACGCGAGCCCCGTGGTAAGTGCCACGGTGTGCCACGCGCCCTATCTGATCAACCTGATCAGCCCCAATCCCGTGACCGAGGCCCGCTCCCTCATGTCGCTGATCGCGAACCTGCGGGCTGCGACCGCCCTCGGTGCGTTCGGGCTCGTGCTCCATCCGGGCAGCCACTGTGGGGTCGACCAGGCCACCGCCACTGCTCGGATCGCGCGCCGAGCCGTCGTTGCCTTAGACGAGGCGATGACGGCGACGGGTGTATGCCTGCTGCTGCTCGAGAACACGGCCGGTGCCGGCGGCACGGTCGGGGGCACATTCGCCGAACTCGCGGCCATCATCGATGCCGCCGGAGGTGACCCCCGCCTCGGCGTGTGCCTCGACACCCAGCACCTGTGGGCCTCTGGTGTCGAGTACACGACGCCAACCCAGGCCGACGCCATGGTGGACCAGTTCGCTGCGGAGATCGGCCTTGACAGACTTCGCTGCCTCCACCTCAACGACTCGAAGGTGCCGTGCGGCGCCAAACGCGACCGTCACGAGAACCTCGGGTCGGGCATGATCGGTGTCCGGCCCTTGCGCTCCCTGCTCGGTCATCCGGACCTGCAGGACATACCAGCGATTCTCGAGGTGCCAGGCATCGAAGGCGACGGTCCGGGCCCAGCTGACCTGGCGGTCGCCCGTAGCCTGCACGCGGCCGGGCTCGATGCCCGCAGACGGCGTGCCCGTCGGCGAAAGCCGAGTATTACCGGGCCGCCCCCGCCATGATCACGCCTTGCCAATCGGCGAAGACTTTCAATGCCGCGACGGTAATGCGCCAGGCAATCAGCGCTCATCTACGTCACGATGATTGGCGTGTGTGACTCAGTACGGTGGTCCCGTCAAGCCCCGGAGTAGCGATGGCAACTCAGGGAGGCGCTTGACAGCCCACGGCGCTACTACCGATGACCCGGTTGCGACGGCCGCGCTGCCGACGGCGATTCCCCACCCAACCGGCCCCATCGGTGTACACCCGAAGAAGTGACTCAGTCCGGGCGTCTGGACGATCCCGACGAGCACGCCTGCTGAGACCAGCGTCGATGTCAGCACAAGAGGACTCGTGCCCCCGATGACGGCTGTCTGCCCGAGCTGGGTGCCTACCAAGGCCGCCAGCGCGACAGTGCTGGCCCGCCGCGAGCTTCCCGTAGGCCTGGCAAGCAGCCAGGCGCCCGTTGCCCCGGCAGCCGTAGTCGCCGCGCGCAGAGCGATCTGGGCCGCTAGAGAACCACCGAGCGATGCCTCGGGTCCCTCGTGAAGCAACTCCTCCGGTGAGCGCCGCTCTGGAGAACGCAAGGCGATTGTCATCGCCGGCAGCATGTCGGTGAGCAGGTTCACCAGCAGCATCTGGCGCGCCCCGAGCGGCGAAGCCCCGGCGATCGCGGTAGAGGCGAGGACGAACCCGACCTCCCCCAGGTTTCCCCCGATGAGGATGGCCAGCGCGTCACGCACGGAGGCCCACATGGCGCGGCCCTCGACGATGGCGTCGATGACCGTCTCTATACGGTCGTCCAGCACGACCAAATCGGCTGCCTCGCGTGCGGCGGGAGAGCCGCGGCCGCCAAGAGCGATCCCTGTGTGCGCAAGCCGGATGGCAGGAGCGTCGTTGGCACCGTCACCCGTCATGGCGACGGTGCGACCGATTCGCTGGTAGGCGCGGATGATGCGCATCTTGTGCGCCGGCGTGACACGGGCGAACACCGTTGCCTCGCCCAGCACGGCGTCAAGCTCGTCATCGTCCCACGCATCGAGGCCGGCTCCGGTGAGCACCGGCGCGCCATTCAAGATATGGAGCTCCTCGGCTATAGCGGCCGCCGTCGAGGGATGGTCGCCGGTGATCATGACGACCGACACACCGGCCGAGCGCAAATCGGCCACAGCCGCGGCGGCGGTCGGGCGCACCCCGTCGGCCAAGCCGAGGAAACCGACCAGCTCCATGTCGCTCACTCGCTCATCTGCAAGCTCGGCGCGCGCCGCCGCCGGACGCTCGGCCACAGCTAGCACCCGTAGTCCCTGGCTCGCCAGGCGCTCCACCTCGGCGTCGAGCCGTAGCCGGGTTCGGCGGTCAATAGCGATCACGCCCTCGGGCGCCCGCCAGGTGGTACAGCGCGGCAGCACGATCTCGGGCGCGCCCTTGACTGACACTCGTGATCCGGTGGGGCTGTCGCCGACGACGGCGTGGTACCCACGTGCCGGTTCGAAGCCGAGTTCGCCCAGAAGCTCCCAACCCCCGAGCCCGTCGCTCGCCTCCACTCCCGCAGCATCGGCGCCCTCCAGCACGGCACGGTCGGTCGCATGTGGAAGGTCGTCGCCATCGTCGGCGGGGCTGGCCCGCAGCGCTGCGGCCAGTACCGCCACGGACCGGTGTGACAGATCGCCTACCGGCTCTTCTGTGGAGCCATCGGACACCCGCTGCAAAGCGATATGCCCGGCCGTCAGCGTGCCCGTCTTGTCGAAGCACAAGACGTCCACGCGTCCGAGCGCCTCGATCGTCCGCGGGTTGCGGACCAGCGCCCCGCGCTCAGCGAGCCGGTGCGCGGCCGCGAGCTGAGCGACTGTGGCCAGCAGAGGCAGTCCCTCGGGCACCGCGGCGACCATCAGGCTGACGCCGGAGCTCACCGCGGCACGTGGTGAACGGCCCCGCAGAAGGCTCATGCCCGTGACTGCGGCTCCGCTCGCCACGGTCGCGGGCACGGTCAGCTTCGTAAGCGCGGACAGCCTGGCCTCTACCCCGCTCGCTGGAGGCTCGGGCGCGTCGGCAAGGCTACGACCGACCTCGGTCTGGTCCCGAACGGCGACGACTGCGGCGAGAACCGTGCCGGTAGCCACGACCGAACCCTCGTAGAGCATGCAGGCGCGTTCGGCGAGTGTGGCTCCGGTGACGGGCAGAGCTTGTTTTGTAACCGGAAAGGACTCACCGGTGAGAGCGGACTCGTCGACCTCGCACCCGAAGGTCTCGAGAATGCGACAGTCGGCAGGCACCATGTCGCCGGCCCTCAGCTCGAGCACATCACCGCGCACCAGCCGGATCCGCTCCATTTCCTTGACGCGACCGCCTCGACGCACGCCGACGTGTGTCGTCATCGCGTACATCAACTTGTTGATCGACGCCTCGGCGCGGACTCGTTGTACCCCGCCCATAAGGGCGTTCGCAGCCGTGACCCCGGCGACAAGCCCGGCGTCTGTGACTGAACCGACCGCAGCGGCGAGCCCGGCACCGACGGCCAGCACCGGGGTGAGCGGGTTCGCCAGTTCGCCCGCCACCGCCCGGCCGAACGAATTGCGGGGTCGTCCTTCGGTGGGCAGCTCCGCGTACCGACGCGCCGCTTCGGCGACCGAGAGCCCTCGACGCGACGAGCCCAGTGCGTGGAGCACGGCGTCAGGTGTCATGGCGTGCCAGGCAATCTCCCTGAGCGGCGCGGGTACGGGACGCCGACCCAGGGATGATCCGGCCACAGTCCCTGTCGCTTGGGCGGCGAGCGCGGCCACGTTCACCGGCACGGCCGCTCGCCGGGAGGCGCTCGAAGCAGGGCCTAGGAAAGACCACGCCGCGCCCATGGCGGAGCCCGCTGCGGACAAGGCGACGCTACGGGTGCTGACCGAGCGCGCCACGGGCAAAGCTTCGACCACGAGGTGTGCGTCGGCGAGACCGGGACGTGTCAGCAACGCGGCACCCCAGGGCGGGTGGCGACCGTGACCGTCAACACCGACCCCGACGTCGGCAGCGCGCAACGCCGCGTGTGCCGGGCCGCCCGACACGAGCAGCACGCCGTGGCCGGCTCTTTGCAACGAACGCACCGTGGCCGCAAGACGGTTACCGCCGGCGACCAGGCCGTCGGCGGCTAGCCGCGCTCGCAGTCCGCTACGCAACCCCGCGACCAGAAGCTGACGACCCCCTCGGCGCACGGAGTGGGCAAGGGGATCGGCCAGGGGGTCCAGCTCGACTTCGAGGGCTATGACCCCGACGAGAGTGCCGGCTCGCGCGACGCCGAGCACGCCGGGCCGGCCGCGCCCGAGGGCCCGCACCCGCGCGGCGGTCCCGATCGGCAACACCGCGTCGATTGACGCCATCGGCGCAACTGTCCACGTACCACGTCGCGCCAGACGGAAAGGCCGCGCCGGGTCGAAGAGCTCGAGCGCCTTGAGCCCGATTGCAGCTGCCTCCAGATCGCCTACCGGTTCCACCGCGCCTAGCGCGACTCGTCCCGTGGTCAGAACTGCGGCGTCGAGCACGACAACGTCGACGCGGTCGAGCCGGCGCAGCGCCTCACTGTCAAGGACGACGACGTCGCGTGTCGCGAGCTCGCGTCCGAAACGAGCGGCAAACGCATCGCGCCCGTGTCGCGCGGCTTTCGGCACCGCAGCTGTCACAATGCCTCCGGCACGTCTCGGGCTGGCCGTCATGGCGAGAGTGGCTGCGGCTCCGATAACGCTGAGTGCGCTCGAGATGTCCGCGAACCCCTCCACGGGACCTCTGCCGAGTGGCGCTTCGCGTATCGGCAAGCTCACTGCCTCGATGGGCTCGTCATGTGGTGCGTTGCAGAGGACTGTCTCGCGGCGCTCCCAGGCTTGGCGAATCGCCTGCAGCTCGCCCAAGCGGTTGGCACGGTGTGTGATGTCGGTCGCCAGGGTGAGTGGCCCCTGGGACAGCGACTGAACGAAGGCGCTTGTGATCCCGAGCCCGAGATCGGTGAGAGCCACTCCGAGGTGCTGCTCGAGGAAGTGGCGGAACCGAGGCTCGTTCTCCGCGAGGGCAACGAGCGAACCGAGCTCAGCCGGGATCGGCGTCACCCGCAGCAGCTGGCCGAACAGGCCGCTGCCAAGGGCAACCACGTCGGCGCCGATAGCTATGGCCTGGCGCCGTATCGGTTCGATGTCGCCGGGATGCTCGGGTCGCTCGTGGGAGAAGCGCTCCTTGTGGACCTGATGCACCTCCTCCACACCCTCGATGACCTCGATCAGGTCCTCGGGAGAGGGACCATCGGGGTCGAAGGCTACGACGACGCGTCCGGCGACGGCGTTCACCTGCGCCCACTGCACCCCTTCGACGGCATGCAGCGCCCGTTCCACGTCGCGGGCCAAGATCTTGCGCTTCGGGTCGTTGACTCCGCGTACCTCAATGTGAGCTCTTCCGTCACCGACCCACGACCGGCGTCTTCGCCGACCCGGGCTCAAGCGGTCAAGCGCACCACCGATGACCGTGCCGGGTACCGCCGCGCCCTCGCGTAGCAGCGTGAGCGGGTTCACCGGCCCGTGTGCGCCGGGCCGGCCGCCGTGTGAAGGTGGTCAGGCGGTCGTCGACGCCACGACGGCCTGGGCACGAATGCCGGAGCCGACCCACTCCAGCAGACGCCAAAGCGCAAGCTGCACCGCGATAGCCAGGACTTCCACGAGCAACCGCTCCAGAATGACTTCCACCCGACTCCTCCTGTCCCGACCCTGCGTGACTGGTGAGCCTGATGGTAAAGAGGTGAAGTGAACGCCGGCCGGCGTCCAACCGACGCGACTGCGAATTCTGGGTAAAAGCTGCCCGTACGGCAACCTATGGGCAACGCCATGGCCGGGGAATTAGAAGAGGCGGTCTGTCAAGCGCGCCGGTGGCGGGCTATCGCCACGCCGACGCCGGCGAGGAGAACTAGGGGCCAGTCGAGCGCGCCCACCGCCACCGCCGTAGCCAGCCCACCATAGAAGCCAGCCTTCACTACGGGCTCAGGAACGTGGACATGGACAACGGGGACGACATAATCACCGGCGGAGCGCCCGTTTCCGACGGAAGTCTGTGGTTTAGCAATAGGGCGAGTAACCATCATTCCTCCTGGTTGTGCGCAAGATGATGCTATCTATGCCTTGGCCGGGACGGTTCGCGGGCGGGTCCGAAAATGCCCCAGCGGTGACGTGCGATATCGGGATTGACGATGGCCGGTGAGGGAGTTGAGAGTGCTTCGAGCGGCGTGCCAGGAGCCGAGTCCCCTGCCCTGCACGGCTGTGGCCGTGTCGTATCGCGCGTGATCTTCCGTGACGCCGAACCGAGGTCACAGTCTCTGGCTTCTATGCAGGAGAAGGACTCAGCGAGCATCAGACATCCCGGTCGGCGATCGTGCAGGTTGTCAAAGGCCGTCTCGAGTTCACCGCGGACGCTGAGCAACTCGACGCCGTACCCGGCTCGTGGCTGCGCATGGAGCCCGGAACACCTCACAGTCTCACTGCGCGCGAGCCGAGGGTCATGCTCCTGACTCTTATCTGGGCTGGATGAACGGACCGGTCGTTTCAACCGGCCGGGTCGATGCGACCGTGACACTCCAGCGAACAGGGCTGGAACAATCAGAGGTTTGCGCCATAACGCCATTGTCTGGAGTCCGAATCGGCCGCGGGCTTGCGTCGATCGGCACAGAACGACCCACCGAAACACGCCCTGGCTACGGCGGCGCTCCGCGTCAGATCAGATGGACTTGGCGCTGCTCGTCCGGTCAAGTGCTCGCCGCGCCTACGAGCGGCTCCGGTGATTCGCTTTCCCGCCTAGTACGACGTCTCCTCCACAACACTCAGGTCCACGAACTCTGGAGCGCCGTCGAAGATCTCCGCCATGGTCGCCCTCACAGCCCGCAGTCCCTCTTGGCGTCGTTGGTCGTTCTCGCGTGCGCGAGCCTTCTCCTCGCTTTCGAATACGACCAGCATGTAGACGTGGCTCGGGTCCTTCTCGTCGCGCATTGCCGTCGACCGCAACAAACCTGAACCTGGCTGCTCGGCCCCTCGCAACTGCTCGAACAGTCGCGGGAGCCCTCCTTCTGCGCCCGGCCTCAAGTGCGTCTTTATGAGTTGTGCCCACATATCGTCGTCGTCTCCTCTGTCACGCCGTGGCGCAACGCTCGAGCCCAGCAGCCTTCAGGTCCTCCGGTGACAGTGCAACTCGATAGTGCACCGATGCGTCGAAGGTGAGCATGAGCGGCTCGGTGACATGGGGCACTTGGCGCGCGCTGTCGATGATGAACTTCATCGGACCCCCCATCAGGTCGACCGGCAGGACGCTGGCCGATTGCGAGGAAAGCTAGCAGGTCGTCTCGAACGGTTCACGTGGTTCGGTTCCGATCTAGAGGCGACCGCAAACCTAGGGCCATCGTCGGGCTACGACCGCGCACCCCCTGCTATCGAGCGTTCGTCGGTGGGAGCGCGACGGGCTCCGCTCACGAGCCGTCGCGCCGATTGCCCAAGCGCTCGCGCGTGAAGCGGATGTCGTCGAAGCTGACGACGCAGCCGTCTCCGGTCGGCGACTGCGCCTCGAAGCCGATCGCGGCGGGCGTGGACGTGCCGTCGATGGTGAAGAAGCGGATCATCCGCCAGGTCTTCCCGTCGAGGGAGGCGTGATAGACGAAGGCGTGGTCGATCCGGGAGACCCGCAGCCACGCCGTCCGGCCGTCGACGACGAAGGCGTTGGCGTCATCGGAGACGCCGCGGGTGACGACGGAGACGATCATCGGCTCGCCGTCGGGTGAGAGCTCCAAGCAGAGCTTGCCCCAGTGGCGATCGTTGATCCACAGGAGCAGCACCCCCGCGTCGTAGGTCGAGGCGAACTCCACAGTGACGCGGGCGCTGAACTGGAAGTCACCGTCCGGGGGGACGCCGAGCAGGGTCGCCGCGTTGAGCATCGACTCGGCGTTGAGCTGGGTGTCCGCTCCCGGGTCGATGAAGATGTCGCTGTGGGGGGCCGCCGAGGCCGTCACCATGGCGGGCGCCTCGGCGATCGTCCACGCCGACTCGGAGGACGGCGAGAACGTGAAGGGCAGGCCGGGCACGTTCAAAGCGATGGTCATGTCGTCTCCAGCTGTCGTTGGATCATTGCGCTGTGTCGTCGTGCGGGCTCCTTTCGGCTACGCACACTCAACGCGTCCTGACCAGCTCGATTGCCACGACGAACAAGAAGCCAATCGTTCCCGCGTAGAAGGCTCTCTCCACGAGGCCGAAGTAGTGGCGCATCGACTCGCTTCGTCGGGCTGCCCCCATCGAGATCAGGCACACGAGCATCGCGATCCCGAGTCCGGCGATCGGCCCGCGCGCGTGCATCCAGACGTTCGGGCCACTGATATCGGCCCCGAGCCGCAGTGCAGCGAGAGTGGCGCCTCCGAATGCCGCGAGCGCGAGCAATCCGTGCCGCCGGCCGGACTCGGTGCGTGCTGCGCCGGGAACGTCCATTGGGAACCAACTGATGGCGAGACGCGCTGCACCGAAGATTACGAGGAGGACCGCAACGAGCGAACCACCACGGATACTGAGCTTGGAGATTCCGGTTGCGGCAGCGATTGCGGCGATTCCCATCGCGATCGTCTGAACCCGATAACCGAGCCGGTAGGACGTGATCCCGTATTGGCTCACTGGATTCGCGAGGGGTGAGAGTCCGGTCGGAAGCACGTGGAGCACGATAAGTGTCAGCAGACATGATGTCGTACCGGCGAGCGCGATCGAACCCGTGACGGTGAAGACCTCTGGACTTGTCACGAAAGGAAGGTTAAGCGCGGTGTTTGCGAAGGTTTGCGCCTACGCGCGAGTACGGAATGTCGCTCCCAGCACCGGAAGACTCAAAGGCACCAGGACCACAAATCAGACGGCGCGAACGCGGCTCGCCGCAGTCGGAAGGACCGCTCGAGGCGTGCCGCGCCGGGATCACTCGGATGCAGGGCTGGGCCTGACCTCCCATGATCCCGGGGCGCGGACGCTTGAGGCTCAGTTGAGCTCGGCTGCAGCTGCCGTGAACACAGCCATCTGTTGCCCGAGGGTCTCGCCGGTCACAGCACCCAGGACCCCGATGCCATCTACGTTCAACTGAGCCTTGGTTATCCAACGCTGGAATCGCTCGTCGTTGTATCGGAGCCGATCCAGGCTCGCCCGCTCTCCACGAACGAGGAAGAAGCCGTTGAGATCTCCCCCATGAGCGTCCAGGAAGAACGGCTCGAACGACTCGATCTCGCCTCGCGCCGCCAGTTCACCGAAGTATTGGACTCCCTCGGCAAAGGCGGCCACCGCGCCGGCTTCGCGACCCCGAGCTGGCCGGTTCCATCCTACAAAAAGCGCACTGTCCGACATCTTAGTTCCTCCCCCTCTTCGAAACTCCTGATCGGCCCGAGATCCCAATGCCTTGGACCGGAGAAGACATCCTAGGAGCCGTCGACCGGCACACGGTCCGAGAAGGTAGCAACCACCGCCTTGGTTCCAGCCACAAGCCCACCCGCCAACTTCTCGTACAACAAGAACACGTGATGCTTGCTGGCAGGCACATAGCGTGCGCTGCCCTATTGCTCGTCAAGAGGGTGCAAACGTTTAGATGCGGTTCCCCATCGCGTGGATCTTGTTCGCGCTGATGGTGAGGATGACGCGGACTTGGTCACGTCCGCCGTACCAAGGATAGGGACTGCCAAGGTAGCGCTGGGCGAGGGCCTCGATGTGTTCCGCGCCGCCTTTAGTAGTTATGTCGACCACCCGACCGCGGACCGCGTAGTAGCGCGAGGGGTTGGACGGGTCGGAGATGCTCACGGCCACGCGTGGGTCGCGCTCGACGTTCTTCACCTTCTGGAAGCCTTTGACGGTGTTGATGATGACGTGCTTGCCGTCGGTGTCGACCCACGTCTGGGTTATCTGGGGTGAGCCGTCGGGCATCAAGGTAGTGACGTAGCAAGGGCTCGGCTGGTGCAGCAGAGCGATGAGATCCGCGGGCAGGTTCACGCTTTGTCGCTCCCGTCTGGTTCGCCAAGGACCGCTGAACCACAAGTGATGCTAAATCGACGAGCAGGTTCCGGCTAGGCCGGAGACCGACGAATCCATTTGTGACCGTGTCACTCATGAGCAACGAGGCCCCGGCGTACCTGACGGCGGATGCCTCGCCAGGATCAGCGAGCCGTCCCGAAGCGCCGCACCTGCAAGCTGGGGCGACTCCGAGCGGGGTGAACCAGGCCTACACGTACTCCGGCTGGGGGAGAGCGAGGGCGATTGGTTAACATCCGCCCGTGCGACATCGAGGCGGTGACGACGGCCTAGGGGAGCGGTTTGCCTGGCGCCTCGCACTGTGGTGCACATGGGCGGCGGGTTCGCTCGTGCTCGTGGGACTGCTCTATCTCTCGTCTGTGCACGCTTATCCCGGGAGCTCGGACGGGGCCAGCGTGATTCTCGAGGGAAAGGCACTGATCGCCAATCTGACGCTCACCCATTGGGCCCTATCTCTCGACTCGTTCTGGTTGGTGGATGCGCCTGTCTACGCAGTCGCAGTTCTTGTTGGCGGGGTCCATCCGCAGCTGCTGCACGTTGTGCCGGCGATCGTCGCCGTGGGCGTCATCGGGGTCGGGGCATGGATCGCTCAGCGCGGTCGACCTCGATGGGCCGGTCTTTTCGCGGCCGGGACCGTCGTCGTGCTTCTCGGTCTGCCGACGCACGCGTTCGCACAGTTCTTCCTTTCTGGCCCACTGCATGTGACGACAACGCTCTGGTGCCTTTTCGCGTTCGCCGCGCTGCGAAGGGGTCGCTTCGGCTGGGGTTGGCTTCTGGCGGTTTGTTTTCTCGCGGCAGGCTTGCTCGGAGACCTTCTGACAGGCGTCCTCGGGGTGGCTCCGATAGGTCTGGCGGGGATGCTTGCCGCGCTCCGGGCTCGGCGGTGGAGAGCGGGTGCTCCCGCGATTACGGCGGCGCTGGGGAGCCTCGTGCTTGCCGAGGTCGTACGCCGGATCGCCTGGGCAATCGGGACCTACACGATCGGCCCGGCGAATCCGCGGGCGACCTTCGAGCAGATGTTTCACAACATGACTCACGTCATCATCTGGGGAGCGGCGTTGGAGGGTGTCGGGTCCCGGTCGTTTGGTTCGCCGGGTGTGCCGCCGGTCCTCGAGGTCGCGCACGCGGTCGGGCTGGCTGTGGGTGTCATCGCAGTTGTTGTCGGGCTTGTCGCGATTGTCCGCTCGATAGTCCGCTCAGTCGTGACCGGCGACGAGGCACTGGTGTCGGAAGAGGCAGCCGGGCCGGATCGTCGGGAGGCCGCCTGGTTTGACGACGTGCTCGTTTTCGGCTTCTTCGGCGGCTGCGCCACCTTCATATGGTTCTCTTTCGCGTTGGTAGCTCCTTTCGGCCGTTATCTGACGGCGTCGGTGATCTTTGGATCGATCCTTGGTGCGCGCCTGGTGGGACGACTTGCGGAACGTACCAAGGAGGGATGGCCCAGAGCTGTCCTTGTCGGAGTCGCCGGTCTCGCGGCCCTTGGCTGCGCGACGACCTTCGTGAACACCCTCACGACTCCTTCGCCGGCGCAACCCGCCGCGAACCTGGCTTTGTATCTCGAGCAGCACCATCTCACCAAGGGCATCGGCGACTACTGGAGCGCCTCGATCGTGACGGTGGAATCCTCCGATGCCGTTGTTGTGCGCCCGGTCGTCACCTTCGGTGGCGATCAACACGTCGTTCGATACACGAGGGAGTCGAGCTCGGCATGGTACGGCGGCGGGTTCGAGTTCCTCGTCTACAACGCGACTGCACCATGGCAAGGCGTCGATGGGCAGTCAGCTCTGGCGTCGTTCGGGCCGCCGCAACACGTGGCAGCTGTCGGTCCGTACGACGTGTTGACCTGGGCACACGACCTCACACTCCGCGGTGACGGCACTTACGCGCCCCAGAGTTGGGAGCACGGTTAGGCAGCCCGCCCGTCGCAGCTGCGAGAACAGGACGCCGAGGCGCGCTTGTCCACGGAGGACACTTCGGCTCCGGGGGAGAGACTCGAACTCTCAACCACACGATTAACAGTCGCGTGCTCTGCCGATTGAGCTACCCCGGAAATCAGCGCGAAGCCTATACGGACTGACGGTCGTCGATCGACGCCTGCCCGGACGCTGCACCCGACGCCCCGCTGGACGGCTCCCCGGACGCCCCACCAGACGCCCCGTCGGACGGCTCCCCGGACGCCGCTGCGGCCTGGCGACGAAGGCCTGATCGCGCGCGCGACGACCCTGTGGGCACCTCCTACTGGCGAAGTGCGTACTTGCGAGGTAAGAAAGGCGGATGCGGTTCAGGACCGGGTTCGTCGTGGGGTGTGCAGCAGGCTTCTACCTGACTCGCAAGGCGCGCCAGCTTCGGGCACCGATTCCGAGCCGCGGCCAGCTTGCCGCGCCCGCTTCGGAGTGGCCGGCGCACAGCGGCCCGAATGCGCGTGCTGTTGAGCTTAAGGCCGAGAAGATACTCGCATTGGGAGACCTGGCCCGGGAAAGAGCGAGCGACCTGCTACATGGCCCAGTCGGGAACCTTGCCCGCGAACGCGTGATCGCCATTTTCGAGAGCGCCGTCTCGCCTCAAAGTACGGAGGCGACAAGGAGGACCTGAGCCCGATCGCTCGACCTCAGTCGCCTTCCACGTAGTCCCGAAGCGGGCGTGACACCATCGGGTGGCGCAGCTTCGCGAGCGTCTTCATCTCGATCTGGCGGATGCGCTCTCGGGTGACCCCGAAGATCTGTCCGACTTCCTCGAGCGTCCGGATCCGGCCGTCGTCCAGTCCGAAACGGAGCCTCACGACTTCCTGCTCGCGTTCGCTCAGCTCCGAGAGGGCTCTTTTCACCGCCTCGTTCAGCAGCATCCGCGTGGCGGCGTCGACAGGCACCTCGGCGGTGTGGTCCTCGATGAGGTCCGAGAGGCTGAAGTCCTCCTCCTCGCTGATCGGTTGTTCCAGGGAGATCGTGTCCTGGCTGATCCGCTGGAGCTCGCGCACCCTCTCGACCGGGAACTGCGTCCGAACCGAGATCTCCTCGACCGTTGGCTCACGTCCGAGTTCCTGGGACAGCTGGCGCTGGGTGCGGACGACCTTGTTGATCGTCTCGACCATGTGGACCGGAATACGGATGGTACGGGCCTGGTCGGCGACTGCTCTGGTGATGGCCTGGCGGATCCACCATGTGGCATACGTGGAGAACTTGAAGCCACGGCGATAGTCGAACTTCTCGACGGCGCGCATCAGTCCGAGATTGCCTTCTTGGATGAGGTCCAAGAACGCCATTCCCCGATTGCGGTAACGCTTCGCGATCGAGACAACTAGGCGCAGGTTCGCCTCGATGAGGAGATCCTTGGCTTCCATGCCCTCGTTGATCTCCCGTTCGGCGGCTCGGCGCTCTTCGAAGGAAATCTTGTCGAAGGTCCCCGAAGCCCTTCGGGCGGCCAGCTCTTCAGCCGCCTCTTGGCCGGCCTCGATCTTGCGAGCGCAGAGAACCTCGAGCTCGGGCGACAGCAGCGAGACGCGCCCGATCTCCTTCAGGTAGGCGCGCACGGGATCGGTTGCCTGGGCGTCGCCGTTGCCGCCCCCCGTCTGCATCGGCATCGAGACGACACGAGGGCGAGGCTTGGGGAGTATCGCGCCGTTCCCGCCGGCGCCGTTGTTCAACAGCGTGGCCGCTTCTATGTCCTCGAGGTCTGCGAGGGCTGGCTCGGCCGGCACGGGCACGTAGACCTTGGCGGCGCCGTTAGCCGCGCGGGTATCAGCGATGGGGCCCGTGACGCCCGACTCGGGGGCCTGTTCGGTCGTGCCGGTCATCTTGCCTCCATGTAGCGCTGCAACAGCCACGCTACCAATCGATTCGCAGCGTCGGTCACGGCAGCTGATGTCCTATCGGCGGTTCCCGGTTCCTGCACGAGCTCCAGTTCTGACTTCAACCAGGTAATGGCTGCTCCAGCCACAGCAAGCCGCGTCGCGTCGGCCTCGGCCTCGGCCTGGCGGGCGTCTGCCTCGATCTCGCCGAGTGCGACCTGGGCAGCCGAGCGCGCCAGGGCAGTCACGGTCTGATCCGGGTTCGCGTCAGGTTCGGTCACAGCGAGGCGCCGAAGCAGCGCTGCCACATCGTCGTCCGCGCCCTTTATCGCGTCGTGCAGGCTTGCCGACTCCGTGAGCGCCCTGAACGCGGCACGCTGGAGCGGGTCGGCGAACAGGGCCTCGTTCAAGCGCCCAGCCATGGATTGCGGCTCGCGAACCGCAAGCACCAGTGCGTCCCGGCCGGCACGTTCGCCTGAAGGCGCGACTCCCGAGTGCTTCTGCGGGCTGGGAGCGCCGCCCGTCGATCGTGATGATACCGTTGCGTGCTGCGAGCTGTCCTCGGCGTCGGGTTCCCATGGAGGCTCTTCGTCTGAGGTGCGGGACCGCTCGCCCGCCCCGGTCTTGCCTGCTTGGGAGGCAGCCTTTCGGCCCGACGCGTCGAAAGCCCGAACGAGCACTTCGAGCCGTGGTCTGAGTCGCTCGGGGTCGAGCCTCGTCCGGTCCGACACGGCGACGAGGTATTGATCACGGACCAGCTCGTTGGGGTGCTCGGCGATCATCGCAAGAGCAGCCTCTGCCGCGTGGGCCCTGCCTTCACCGGTCTTGAGCTCGCTCGAGGCCAAGGCCCGCTCCACCCTGAAAGCGAGAAACGTCCTCGCCTGCTCGACCGCGTCCCTCAGAACATGCGGCTCTCCCATCGCGATGTCGGCTGGGTCACTGCCCGGGGGCAGGGCGGCCACGGCCACTTCCAGCTCGTGGCGTTTCTCCCATTCGTAGAAGCGGGCGGCAGCGGACTGCCCGGCAACGTCGGCATCGAACGCGAGGACGACCCGCTTGGCGAACCGCCCGAGGAGGCGGAAATGCTCCTCGGTGAGGGCAGTGCCGCAAGTGGCCACCGCTCGCGGCAAGCCGGCGGTGAAGAAGCCGATGACGTCGGTGTAGCCCTCGCAAATGATCACTTCGCTTGTTTGAACGACGGCCTGTTTGGCCCAGTTGAGGCCGTAGAGCGTCCGCCGCTTGGAGTAGATCGGAGTTTCTGGGGAGTTGCGGTACTTCGGGCCGGCCCCCTCGCCGGCACCGGGGAGGACCCTGCCACCCAGCCCGACCGCCTTGCCGGCCGGGTCGAAGATCGGGAAGATGACCCGGCCCCGGAAGGCATCCCGCAGGCCGTTCTGCCCCTCGTGGGCGAGTCCCGCCTTCACGAGAAGATCTGCAGGGGCCCGGACCGCTCCCACCAGCGATCTACCTGTCTCGGGTGCCCAGCCCAGGACGAATTGGCGCACGGTCTCACCCCCGTATCCCCGCGACCGCAGGTACTGCCGTGCGCGTTTCGCGTCTGGCTGGCTCAACAGCTCTTCGTGGTAGAACGCGACGGCCCGCTCCATGACGCCGAGCAGCGCCTTACGCCCTTCACGGTCGGGCTGGTCGTTGCCGCCGGAGTCGTGGCGTACCGCGACGCCGCAGCGTGCCGCCAGGCGCTCCACGGCCTCGACGAAGTCGCAGCCCTCCATATTGCGCAGGAACGTGATCGCGTCCCCGGAGACCTGGCACCCGAAGCAATAGTAGAGGCCTTCCTCGGCGTTGACCGAGAACGATCCCGTCTTCTCAGCGTGAAACGGGCACAGGCCGACATAGCGCCGGCCAACCCGCTTGAGCGGTGTGTACTCGCCTATCAGGGCGAGGATGTCGGTTGCGGCCCGGACCGCAGCCACATCCTCGTCAGGAATCGCCATCACTTGGACGGTATCGCGGCGCGAGCAGGACCGCGCCCAAGGGACGGGGACTCGGTTGTCTGGAGCCGACCTCGCGCTACGCGGAAGCTTGCTTCGCTTTCTCAGCGTCGATCGCGAGCACGGCGTGGGCCGCGGCGAGTCGCGCAATGGGTACCCGGAACGGCGAGCAGCTGACGTAGTCGAGTCCCGCTCTGGCGAAGAAGTCGATCGAGGCCGGATCGCCACCATGCTCGCCGCAGACACCGATCTTGAGGCCCGGGCGCGTGGCACGCCCGCGCTCGACAGCGATGCGGACCAGCTCGCCAACGCCAGCCGTGTCGACGTTCTCGAACGGGTTGGCACTGAGCAGGCCCTGGCTCAGGTAGGCGGACATCATCCTGCCCTCGACGTCGTCGCGGCTGAAGCCGAAGGTCATCTGGGTCAGATCGTTCGTCCCGAACGAGAAGAAGTCAGCGACCTCGGCAATCTGGTCCGCGAGCAGTGCGGCCCGTGGAGTCTCGATCATCGTGCCGATGGCGACCTCGATCCGTTCGGCGACCTCGGTGCCCCCGCCCTTGTCCCCGGAGGGGGCCGCGTCCTGCAGCGCTTGGACGACCCAGGACCGGGCCAGTGCCATCTCCTCGCGGGAGATTGTCAGCGGGATCATGATCTCCACGATCGGGTGGCCGCCCGCCTCCGCCCTTTCGTATGCGGCCTCCATGAGTGCGCGTACCTGCATCGCGTACAGGCCGGGCTTCAAGACCCCGAGCCGCACGCCCCGCACCCCGATCATCGGGTTGGCCTCACGCCAGGACATGGCTGCCTCGAGGAGCTTCTTCTCCTCGTCGGTGAGGCCCTCACTCGCCTGCTTGACGAGGAGGGACTCGACGTTGGGGAGGAACTCGTGCAGCGGCGGGTCCAGACCGCGGACGATGACGGGCAGAGCATCCATGGCCTCGAGGATCCCTAGGAAGTCGGCCTTCTGTGCGGCTCGCAGCTCCTCGAGCGCCGCAGCCTCTTCGTCTGCTGTCGCCGCGAGGATCATCCGCCGCATGATCGGCAGGCGGTCGTCCCCGAAGAACATGTGCTCGGTCCGGCACAGGCCGATCCCCTCGGCTCCGAGCCGGCGAGCGTTCGCTGCGTCGTCGCCTGTGTCGGCGTTGGCGCGGACTCCGAGCCGGCCCGCGCGGACCTCGTCGGCCCAGCTGAGCAGCTTCGTCAGCTCCGGGGGCGCCTCGGCGGCGATGAGCGGCACGGCGCCGAGGACGACGGTGCCCTCCGAGCCGTCGATCGATATCACGTCGCCCTCCCGGATGACGGTGTCGCCGACTCGGAAGAGCTTGTCGGATGCGCTGATCCGCAGGGCCTCGGCGCCGACCACTGCCGGCTTGCCCCAACCGCGGGCGACGACTGCAGCGTGGCTGACCAGGCCGCCCCTGGCGGTCAGGATGCCTTCGGCGGCGAGCATGCCGTGCACGTCCTCGGGGGAGGTCTCGTTGCGCACGAGGATCACGTGCTTGCCACTGGCAGCGGCGATAGCGGCGTCATCGGCCGTGAAGCACACGGCGCCGACAGCAGCGCCGGGCGAAGCGGCGAGCCCCTTGGCCAGGACGGGTGAGGAGTTGTTCGCGAACTGCGGGTGCAGCACCGCCTCGATCTGCTCGGCGGTCGTCCTCTTCAGCGCCTCGGCGTGCGTGAGAGCGATGGCCGGATCGTCGACCATGTCCACTGCCATTCGGAGCGCGGCTCGACCCGTGCGCTTGCCGACCCGGGTCTGCAGCATCCAGAGCTTGCCCTGCTCGATCGTGAACTCCGTGTCGCACATGTCCCGGTAGTGCGCCTCGAGCTTGGCGAAGACCTCCATCAGCTCCTCGTAGATCGAGGGGAACCTGCTCCCCAACGCGGAGAGCGGCTCGGTGTTGCGGATCCCGGCGACGACGTCCTCCCCTTGGGCGTTCACGAGGAAGTCGCCGTAGGCGCCCTTGGCCCCGGTGGCCGGGTCACGTGTGAAGCCGACGCCCGTGC
Source organism: uncultured Acidimicrobiaceae bacterium (assembly GCA_963807575.1). Lineage (GTDB taxonomy): Bacteria > Actinomycetota > Acidimicrobiia > Acidimicrobiales > Bog-793 > Fen-455. The sequence continues at coordinate 330,314 of CAWECD010000001.1, read as the reverse complement.
CCGACTTCTCGTCACGGTTGCCGAAGACCATGGCCTGCACGTTCACCGCGGTGCCGAGATCGTTCGGGATGTGCTCCTGCTGGCGGTAGGCGATGGCCCGCGCCCCGTTCCACGACGCGAACACGGCTTCGATCGCGCCGCGAAGCTGATCGACCGGCTCTTGTGGGAAGGGGCTTCCCGTCGCTCGCTGCACGACGGCCTTCAGGTCCTCCACGAGCCCCTGCAGGGCTGCCGCAGGCAACTCTGCGTCCGAGGCGCCCGTGCGCTCCTTCAGGGCCTCCAGGGGCCCGTCCAGCTGATCGCCCGGGACGCCGAGGACGATGCGGCCGTACATCTGCACGAAACGCCGGTACGAGTCGAACGCGAACCGCTGGTCGTTGGTCTGCTTGGCGAGGCCTTCGACCGACCGGTCATTGAGGCCGAGATTCAAGACGGTGTCCATCATGCCCGGCATCGAGAACTTCGCCCCCGAGCGGACCGAGACTAGCAACGGGTCGTCCGCGTCGCCGAGCCGGCGCCCCATCCGCTCCTCGAGCCTTGCAAGGTGCTCAGCGACCTCGCCGTCAAGTCCGTCGGGCCACCCCTCTGACATGTACGCACGGCAGGCGTCTGTCGTGATCGTGAAGCCGTGTGGCACCGGCAGGCCCAGCACCGAGGTCATCTCGGCCAGGTTGGCACCCTTTCCGCCTAGAAGATCTTTGAGCTCCATGGGCGCACGAGGATGCTTGTGGTCGAAGTCGTACACGTAGTCCATGAGGACCTCCTAGAAATTGTCGCGGCATGGCGAGCCTAAACGAGACTCGGGTGGCGACCCAAAACGAACCGCCGTGCCGCCTGGCTGGCGCACCTGAACCCGCCCTGTTCTGCTGTCGGGGTCCCGGGCCCGCTGTACTGCCGGGGTTTGACGGGGGGCCCCGGGCCCGCTCTGCTTCCGTGGTCTCACGGCGCCCCGGAGCGGTCTCAGATGTCGAGCCGCCCGAGAAGGTGCGCAACGAGGTCCGCGATCGGGAGTCTCGTCTGCTCTGTCGAGTCACGATCGCGGACCGTCACTTGCTGGTCCTCAAGGCTCTCGAAGTCGATGGTCACGCAGTAGGGGGTTCCGATCTCGTCTTGGCGCCGGTAGCGCCGACCGATCGACTGAGTTTCGTCGAACTCGCACATGAAGTAGCGCTGCAACCGGTGCAGGACGTCCCTCGAGAGAGGAGCGAGTGTGTCCTTCTTCGAGAGGGGGAGCACAGCGACTTGGTAGGGAGCCAGCCTTGGGTGCAGGCGAAGCACTGCCCGCCGTTCGCCACCGATCTCGTCCTCGTCGTAGGCGGCCAGCAGGAACGCCATCATCGCTCGGGTCGCTCCGGCTGCTGGCTCCACGACGTGGGGGAGGTAGCTCTCGCCCGTCGCTTGGTCGAAGTACTCGAGGGACGTGCCCGAGCTGTCCTGGTGTGCACGCAAGTCGAAGTCCGTCCTGTTGGCGATTCCCTCGAGTTCACCCCAGCCCCAGGGGAAGATGAACTCGACGTCCGTGGTCCCAGCCGAGTAGTGGGAGAGCTCCTCCTTCTCATGCGGCCGAAGGCGCAATTTCTCGCTGGCGATGCCGTAGCGCGTGTACCAGGCAAGCCGTTCGTCGCACCAGTACTGTTGCCAACGCGGGCTGTCTGCAGGTGGGACGAAGAACTCGAGCTCCATCATCTCGAACTCTCGTGTGCGGAAGACGAAGTTGCCGGGTGTGATCTCGTTTCTGAATGCCCGGCCGAGCTGGGCGATCCCGAAGGGTGGCTTTCGCCTCATTGTTGTGAGGACGTTGAGGAAGTTCACGAACATGCCCTGAGCGGTCTCGGGCCGGAGGTAGGCAACCGAGGAGTCGCCTTCTACCGGACCGACGTGGGTCTTGAACATCAGGTTGAACGGCCGTGCCTCGGTCAGGTCCTTGGAGCCGCAGTTGGGGCACTCGTCCTCGATCTGGTCGGCGCGCCACCGTTCTTTGCAGTTGCGGCAGTCGACCAGGGGGTCGGTAAAGGTCGCCAGGTGGCCCGATGCCTCCCAGACCTTGGGGTTTGTGAGGATCGCGGCGTCGATCGGCACGACATCGTCGCGCTCTTGGATCATCGCTCGCCACCAAGCCTCGCGGACGTTGCGGAGCATGAGAGCTCCAAGCGGGCCGTAGTCGTAGGTCGAGCGGATGCCGCCATAGATCTCGGCGGAAGGAAAGACGAAACCACGTCGCTTGCACAGGTTGACCACGGCGTCGAACAGCCCTGGGCTGGTCGCGGACTGGGCCGCGGAGTTGGTCGCGGACTCGGAAGGTGTCGGCATGGCGGCAGGTTACTTGCATGTGATAGGTGCCTCTTGCGGCTTGGGGTGGGCGCGGCGGTCACGCGGTTCAGGTCGGAAGGGCCCGAGCGACTAGGCCGGCCTTGTGGCCAGGACCCGGTGGAGAGCTCGGCACAGCGGCTCCGGATCGCGGCGTATCTCAGAGAGCGTCGTCCGGAGGAGGTACCAGCCCGACCCGGTGAGCAGGTTCGCCCGTTGACGGTCAGAGACGAACCGTTCCAGCCCGTCGTGACACTGAAAGCCGTCGACCTCGAGGGCGACCCTTTGTGAGATCCAGGCAAAGTCCAGGCGAAACTTCGCTCCGTTGTTGAGGACCACCGTGAACTGTCTCGTCGGAGCGGGCAAGCCCCGACCAGCAAGCATCCGAAGGATCTCAGCCCCCGCAGGGCTAGGGCGGGGGATGTCAGTCGGCGAGTCAGGGCGTCATCGAGCGCGTCCCGCAACGCCCTGTCCCTCGGTCGGCGGTCTGAGGTCGACGTCTGGAGCTGGGGCAGCTCCATCTCGGCATTGTTTCTCGGCCGATTACCGGTGCTGTTGCCGTTCACCTCCTCGGCTCTGGGTGACCAGTCACCAGGAGGCGGGTGGTGGCAACATTGGCTCAGGCTCCGGGGCTGCCCCGGCGTCGTTCGACCAACCCTGCCAACCCGCTGTCGAGATCTCCGCGCTTCGATGCGCCGAGCGCACCCTCCGGTCCAGGTGGTACTCGGTCGCGAGCGTGGCGAGGCGCTCTGCTTCCGCCGTGGCACGGCTCGGCGGTTGGTCGAGCGCGGCGCGGAGACCTCCGCCCAGAACCTGCCGGATCAGGCCCACCGTCTCGGCGCTGACGGCCTGGCCACGGCGGCAGGAACGACAGAGGAACCCACCTTCTCCAGGGTCGAATGCAACGAGCTCACCCTCCGAGCCGCACCCGGCACACTGCTCGAGCGAGGGGCCGACGCCCTCGAGCATGAGGAGCTTCCAGAGAAACGACCCGAGCAGTGCCGGCGAAGCGCGCTCGTTCAAGGTCCGCAGCGCCCCCACGAGCATGCGGAACATCTCCGGCATGGGATGTCTTTCGAGCGCGACTTGATCCACGACCTCGAGCATGGTCATCGCGACCGAGACCCGTTCGAGGTCCCCACGGATCGCCTTGAAATGTTCGATGGCTTCGACCTGGTTCACGACATCGAGCTCTCGCCCCCGCCAGCACATCATGGTCACATACGTGAGGGGTTCGAGGCGGCCGCTGAGCCGGCTCTTGGTCTTGCGGATTCCTTTTGCCACAGCTCGGACCTTGCCGTGTCCGGGGGTCGCGAAGGTCACGATCCGGTCGGCTTCCCCGAGCCGCATTGTCCGCAGCACGACACCTTCGTCGCGGTAGGTGGCCACCTAGCCGGTCAGCCCCTCATCCGCGTCCCGAGCGCGATGAGACCGATCCCTACGACGGCCACGACCAGTAGTGTGACCGCCGCTTCATCACCCATGACGGCGAGCGCCACGACAAAGGAGAACGCAACAAAGCCGAGCACGAGGCCCGAGATGACCCCGATGTGGTCCCGGATCCGGAACGGGGCGCGTGACGCGTCGCTCACCCTTCGACCCCGCCGTAGCGCCGGTCACGGCGCTGGTACTCACCGACGGCATCGAACAGGTTCTTCCGGCGGAAGTCGGGCCAGAGGACGTCGGTGAAGACGAGCTCGGAGTAAGCGAGCTCCCAGAGCAGGAAGTTGGAGATGCGAAACTCACCCGAGGTGCGGATCACGACGTCGGGATCGGGCATGTCGGGCCAGTAGAGCCGGGAGCGGAGAGCTTTCTCGTCGATCTTGTCGTGACCTACGCCGTCGGCGGCCAGCTGGCGGACTGCGTCGATGATCTCCGCACGGCCGCCGTAGTTGAAGCAGATCGTGAGCGTCAGCCGTCGGTTCGAGGCGGTGAGGTTCATCGAGTCGTCCATGTGGCGAATGAGGCGCCGCGGGACGCGCCAGTCCCGGCGGCCGGCGAAGCGGATGCGCACTCCCTTGCTGTTCAGGTCATCACGATGCCGTGTGAGGATCCCCTCGTTGAAGTGCATGAGATAGCGCACCTCATCGGGCGGGCGCCGCCAGTTCTCCGTCGAGAAGGCGAACATCGTCAGCCAGCTGAGCCCGAGGTCCAGCGCTCCCTCCACGGTGTCGAACATTGCCGCTTCGCCCGCAGCGTGGCCTTCGGTACGCGGCAGCCCGCGCTGGCGCGCCCAGCGACCGTTGCCGTCCATCACAACTGCTACGTGCTTGGGGATCCGGGTGGGATCAAGGTCCGCTACAGCCATCGCGCCGAAGTTACTCCCGGTTCTGCCTGCGATTCTGCCCACCCCACCGCAAGGACATCTCGCGGTGTTCTCGGGCACGTTGGCCGGCTACTCAAGTGGTCCGATCTCCGCCTCCACTGCAGCGAGGAGGTCGCCTGAGCGGACGAGTGCGATCACCGCGTCGACGTCGGGCTTGAGCGCGCGGTCCTGGACGAGCGTGGGCACGACTCGACGGAGCGACGCGATGGCCGCCCGGCTGCCCGGCCCGGCCAGCAAAGGGGTTCGTAGGTCGCAAGCCTGGGCGGCAGCGAGCATCTCCATGGCGATCGCCGCCTCGGCGTCGCGTAGGCATTCGCGTGCATGGCGGGCGGCGATCATGCCCATGCTGACGTGGTCTTCCTGGCCGGCCGAGGACGTGATCGAGTCGACCGCCGCCGGGTGCGCCAGGCTCTTCATCTCCGAGACGAGTGACGCAGCGGTGTACTGGCACACCATGAACCCGGAATTGACGCCGGCCTCGCCGACGAGGAAGGCAGGAAGGCCGTTCGAGGTCTTGGGGTCGAGGAGCCGGAAGAGCCTGCGTTCGGAGATCGAAGCGAGCCCAACGGTCGCAGCGGCCAGCGAGTCGCAGGCGAGCGCTACCGGCTGGCCGTGGAAGTTCCCACCGGAGAGGATCTCACCGGTTTCGGTCAACACGATGGGGTTGTCAGAGACCGAGGCGATCTCGATCTCGAGGGTCTCCACGCTGTGGCGAACGACGTCACGGAACGCGCCGTGGACCTGGGGAGCGCAGCGGATTGAGTACGAGTCCTGAACGATGTGGCTGCTCTCGCGGTGCGACGACAGGATGTCGCTTCCTGCCAGGAGCCGCATGAGGTTGCGAGCCGAGGCCAGCTGACCGGGATGGGGACGGAGCCCCACGACCCGAGGGTCGAATGCACGATCTGTACCGAGGATGGCCTCGATGGTGAGCGCAGCCGAGATGTCGGCGATCTTGGCCAGCCGAGTTGCTTTCCATGCCGCCAGTGCCCCGATGGCGGTCATGCCCTGCGTGCCGTTGATGAGGGCGAGACCTTCTTTGGCTTCCAGCTCCATTGGCTCGAGGCCACACCGATGAAGGGCCTCGATGGCCGGGAGCCGCTCGCCCGCCAGCCGCACCTCACCCTCGCCTATGACGGGAAGGGCGAGATGTGCGAGCGGAGCGAGGTCGCCCGACGCGCCGAGCGAGCCCTGTTCGGGCACGATGGGGAGAAGGTCTCTCTCGAGCATCTCGACGAACCGCAGCACGACGTCGCGTCGGACCCCGGAGTGGCCGAGCGCGAGGACGTGCGCCCGCAGTGCCAGCATGGCGCGGACCTCCTCGGCAGACAGTTCGTTGCCGACCGCCACCGCATGTGACCGAAGGAGCCCGTGCTGGAGTGCCGTGGAGTGATTGGGAGCGAGGCGCACGTTGGCCAGGCCCCCGAAGCCGGTCGTCACCCCGTAGACGACCGATCCTGCTTCGACGGCCGCGACGACGACTTGTCTAGCGGCATCGACTCTGTGCAGGACGTCGTCGGTCAGGGTCGCGCGCGCACCCTGCACAATCCTGACGACGTCCTCAATCCGGAGCGGGCCGCCTAGTTCCACCGATGCAGACGAATTCATCATCGGAGTATTGCATCGGGCGACGTCCGTGGCTCGTGAGCCTTGCTCCCGAGCCTCCTCCGTCCCGATCGTTATGCTCCGGAGGGTGACGGGCGTGGGGACCGGCAAGAGGACCCGAACAAGCTAGTGTGCCCGAACGGTTTTCCGGAGGGACCCTCCGCGTGATCAAATACCTCGGCTCGAAACGACGCCTCGTCCATACCATCTCCTCCCTCGCTTCGGGCTGCGGCACCTCGTCTGCCGCCGACCTGTTCACGGGCACGACCCGCGTAGCCCAGGAGCTGAAGCGCCAGGGGGCGTTCGTCACCGCAGTCGACACGGCTACCTACTCCGAGGTGCTGGCCCAGTGCTACATCAGCACAGACGCAACAACGGTGGACCGCGGCGAGATCGCCGACGCGATCGCCGAGCTCAACGCGCTCGCGGGCCGGCGGGGCTACTTCACCGAGGTCTTCTGTGAGCAGTCCCGCTACCTACGGCCCGAGAACGGCGAGCGCGTCGACGCCATACGTGACGCGATCGAGGAGCGTCACCGGGCAAGCCGGCTCTACCCGATTCTGCTCACGAGCTTGCTCGAGGCAGCCGACCGCGTGGACTCGACGACGGGCCTGCAGATGGCCTACCTGAAGAAGTGGGCGCCCAGGTCCTTCAACCCACTCTTGCTCAGGGTCCCCGAGCTGCTGGCCGGTCCGGGTCGTTCCATCCGTGCCGACGCCCGGCAAGCGGCGGCGTCGATCGGCCCGGTCGACTTCGCGTACCTCGACCCTCCCTACAACCAGCACCGCTACTTCACCAACTACCACGTCTGGGAGACCCTGATCCGCTGGGACGCGCCGGACCACTATGGGGTCGCGTGCAAGCGGGCCGACTCGAGGAGCGCGGCCACCCGCAGCGATTTCAACTCACGCCAGACGATGCCGGTTGCCCTCGCCGAGGTTGTCGACGCGATCGACGCCACCGTGGTCGTCGTGTCCTGCAATGACGAGTCGTGGCTCAGCCGCGACAACCTGCTCGAGATGTGTGCCGGCCGCGGGCACGTAGAGCTCCTCGAGTTCGACTCGAGACGCTACGTGGGCGCGCAGATCGGCATCCACGACCCATCGGGCCAGAAGGTCGGCCAGGTCTCCCACTTGCGCAACCTCGAGCGGCTCGCGGTCTGCGGCCCGCGGACCGAGGTTGTCTGCGCTGTGGAGGCCTGGCACCGGCGGACCCAGACCTATGACGGGGCCCGTCTGTTCACTTAGTGGTCCGACCCGTCCCGGTTCGATCGTGACAGATGAGGGTAGGCTTCGGGGGCGGTGAAGCGCTGAGGTGAGGTCACGATGACGGCTTCGACTGTGGTGCTCGTCCTCGCAGTGTTCGGCGCCAGCGCGGTCGAGGCGGTCGAAGCGCTGACCATCGTCACCGCGGCAGGTGTGAGCCGAGGATGGCGCTCGGCGCTCGAGGGAACCCTTGCCGCCGTGCTCGTGCTCGTCGTGCTTGTCCTTGCCATCGGCGTCCCGATCGCCCGACTGGTCCCGATCGATCTCTTGCGCGTGGTCATCGGCGCCCTCCTGCTCGTGCTCGGCCTCGACTGGCTGCGCAAGGCGGTGTTGAGAGCGAGCGGTCACAAGGCTTTGCACGACGAGGACGCAATCTACGAGAAGACGGTTGCGGACCTCTCGGCCGGAGTCACGGCGGTCGCGGGCGTAGCTCCCGCCGGGTCATGGAGGCGGGGACGCCGTGACGCGACCGGTTTCACCGTCGCTTTCAAGGGCGTCTTCCTCGAGGGAATGGAGGTCGTGCTCATCGTGATCACCCTCGGGGCGAGCTCGGGCCGTCTGGCGCTTGCCGCGGCTGCGGCTGGTGCCGCGGTGGCCGTCGTCTGCGTCGTGGGGTACCTCGTGGCGCGCCAGCTCTCCGAGGTCCCCGAGAACGCGATGAAGCTGGCAGTGGGCATCATGTTGACGAGCTTCGGCGTGTTCTGGGTCGGAGAGGGGGCCGGGCTTCACTGGCCCGGCAGCGATCTCATGATCCTCGCGCTCGTCGGGGTGTTCGCCATGACCGCCGCAGTCCTCTCGCTTGTCATGCGCAGGATCGGGCCTTCCCGCCAGGCCGCGCCAGTGCGCACCGGTCCTTCCTGATGACAGCGGTCGTCCGGGCGCTGGGCGCCTTCGGAAGGTTCTGGAGGGACTTCCTGATCGGAGACGCTCCTGAGCTGTTCGTCGGGACCGTTGTCCTGGTTGCCGCCGCGCTCGCGCTTCATCACCAAGGCAATGTGGCAGTCATCCTGTTGCCGCTTATCGTGATCGTGTTCCTCGCAGGCAGCGTCTTCAGGGGTCGAGCCAAGCCCTGAGCTCGTTGCCCGGCACTGAGCGACCACCCTTCCGGTAGCGTCCGCACGTGACCGAAGCGAGTGTCGCCGAGCTGTTGCGACGGGTCGTGGGAACACTTCCGGCCGGCGAAGTGCGTCCGGGTCAGATCGAGATGGCCGAGGCTGTGGCGAAGGCGCTCGGCTCGGGTAGCCACGTTGCCGTGGCGGCCGGTACCGGTACCGGCAAGTCTCTCGCCTACCTCGTGCCGGCCGTCAGCTCCCACAAACGCGTCGTGGTCGCGACTGCGACCAAAGCTTTGCAGGACCAACTCGCGAACAAGGATCTCCCGCTCGTGGCCCGCGGCCTCGGCCTCCCCGTGAAATGGGCGGTGCTCAAAGGCCGGTCCAACTATCTCTGCCGTCAGCGTCTCGGTGAGCTCGAGCGCCTTGGCGAACAACAGCGACTCGACGCGCCGTTCGACGCGGTTGCGGACGCGTCGGCGGACGCGGAGCCTTCTGGTGCCGGGCGTGGCGCACGGCCGGGCGGCTCGGAAAGAGCCATCGCGACACGGCGGATCGGCGAAGAGGTGCGGCGCCTCGCGCAGTGGGCCGAGTCGACCGGCAGTGGGGACAGGGCCGAGCTCGAGTTCGAGCCATCGATCCCAGCCTGGTCGAGCGTGAGTGTCAGTTCCGACGAGTGTCCTGGTGCCCGTCGCTGCCCGTCGGGCAGCGAGTGCTTCGCGGAGACGGCTCGTGCGAGGGCAGCCGCCGCGGACATTGTCGTCGTGAACCTTCATCTCCTGGGCGCTGATCTGCGTTGCGGGGGAGAGGTGCTGCCAGAACATGACGCGCTCGTCATCGATGAGGCCCACGAGCTCGAGGACGTCCTTGCCGCATCGCTCGGAGTAGACGTCAGCCCCGGACGCCTGCGTGCGCTCGCGTCGGCAGCCCGGGGAGCGCTGACGGCGGCGGGCCGTCGGGTGCAGCGGGGAGATGACACGGCAGCGGCCCGAGCGGTCGAGGCGGTCCTCGGCGCGGCAGCTGGTTTCGAGGACCTGCTCGTCGGCGGCGAGGATCATAGGTTGCCTGCAGGCCTGGGCGGCGAGATCGGCGAACAGGTGACGCTCATGGCTGATCGGCTCGAGCGACTCGGGGTGGAGCTGCGACGTGCATCGGGCGCTTTTCACGAGCCCGGGGGCGCAGTTGGGGGGCAAGGTGCCAAGGGCAGAGGGCAAGGTGGCACGGGCACAGGTCAAGGTGGTGCTGACGCGGCCCAGCGCTGTCTGAGGGCCCTCCTCGGAGTCGACCGCTGCCGTGAGGAGCTGGCTGCGTGCATCGCGGCGGGCAATGACGAGGTGGTCTGGGTCACCGGCGGGGTGCGGCCGGCCATGCACTCGGCGCCGCTTGATGTGAGCGAGGTCATGTCTGCCCAGGTGTTCTCTGCGATGCCGGTCGTGATGACGAGCGCGACCTTGCCGCGCGGGCTCGCTGTTCGCATCGGCGCGCCCGGCGATTCCACGGTGGAGCTCGACGTCGGGAGCCCGTTCGCCTACGAGGCGCACGGGCTCTTGTACTGCGCCGTGTCGCTTCCTGATCGCCGTCGTCCCGAAGCCGAGGCCGCGATCCACGACGAGATCGAGGCGCTCGTTCTCGCAGCAGGCGGCCGGACCCTTGCCTTGTTCACGAGTTGGCGGGCCATGACTGTCGCTGCCGAAGTGCTCGCCGGCAGGCTCCCGTGGCCCGTGCTGGTGCAGGGGGAGCTTCCGAAGGCGGCGCTGCTCGAAGCACTCAGCTCTCAGTCGGCCGCGTGCTTGTTCGCGACGATGAGCTTCTGGCAGGGCGTCGACGTCCCGGGGCCGGCACTCACGCTCGTGGTCATCGACCGGATCCCGTTTCCTCGGCCGGACGATCCCTTGATGGCCGCCCGTCGGGATGCGGCCGGGCAGGCAGGGTTCCGGACGGTCGACCTCCCACGGGCGGCGATGCTGCTCGCTCAGGGCGCCGGACGCCTGATCAGGACCGCCACCGATCGGGGGGTGGTCGCCGTTCTCGACTCACGTCTCGCAAAGGCCTCTTATGGGCCGGCGTTGGTCAAGGCGCTGCCTCCAATGAGACGGACCAGGGACCGGGCCGAGGCCGAAGCATTCCTCCGCGGGATCCACGCCGAAGCCACCAGCACGCTGCCCGCGTCCTGAGTCCGATCAGCACGCCGAAGTCGGCGGAGGTCGCGAGCGCAAATCAGCTCTCGCCGGCGGAGCATCGTGACCGTCGGTCGTAGACTGCCAGTCCACTATGGAGCCCTCGAAGGAACAACGCCAAGAAGCAGAAGGGCTGACCGCTCCCGTCCTCTCGCCCAGCTCCTCGGCGCAACTGGCGAGCACGATCGTCTGCGGAGGTTGTGGCTCGGTCGTCGACGCTTCGGAGCCCTATCCGTTCCGTTGCCCGCACAGCGGTGACGGTGGGGACCACGTCTTGCGTCGTGTGCTGGACATCAGCCGGCTGGCCTTCCCGCTCGAGGACTCGGAACCGAATCCGTTCGTCCGCTGGCGCGGTCTTTTTCACGCCTACCACCTCGCCGGCGTCCACGGCATGGGCGACCAGGACTACGTCGATCTGGTGCGCCGTCTCGACAGGGAGGTGGCGCGGGTGGACGGGCACGGCTTTGTCGTGACACCGTTCACAGCCGCCCCGGCGCTGGCCGGTCTTCTCGGGACAGGTGCCTCCATCTGGGTGAAGGACGAGACGGGCAACGTCGCCGGCTCCCACAAGGCCCGGCATATGTTCGGGCTCCTTGTCCATCTCGAGGTGGTCCGGTTGCTCGGCATGACCGAAGGCCCGCTCCCACCACTTGCGATCGCCAGCTGTGGCAACGCGGCCCTGGCAGCGGCCGTCGTCGCAGCCGCCGGGCGCAGGCGGCTGTTGGTGTTTGTCCCGACTGACGCCGAGCCCGCCGTGCTCGACCGTTTGCGGGCGCTCGGAGCCGAGATCGCGGTGTGCCCGCGTGAGGAGGGTGTTGCCGGCGATCCGACCTATCACCGCCTCCAGGCCGCGATCGCCGCTGGTGCCCTGCCGTTCACCTGCCAGGGGAACGAGAATGGGCTGGCGATAGAAGGGGGCGAGACGCTTGGCTACGAGATGGCTGCCGCGCTGGCCGAGCAGGGACGTCTTGATCACGTCGTGATCCAGGTTGGTGGCGGCGCACTCGCCAGTGCGGTGGCACAGGGGTTGTCCGAGTCGGCGGCCTTCGGCGTGCTGTCGGGCCTGCCGAGGGTCCACACAGTGCAGACAGCCGGTGCATGGCCGCTCGCCCGGGCATTCCAGCGGGTCACCGCTCGCCTGGCGGCCGGGACAGGGCACGAAGGCATCCACGCGGCGGTGCAGTACGCCTCCGCACACCGATCTGAGTTCATGTGGCCCTGGGAGACCGTCCCTCACAGCCTGGCCCACGGCATCGTCGACGACGAGACTTACGACTGGGTGGCGGTCGTCGAGGCGATGCTGACCACCGGTGGGCAGGCGCTCGTGGTGAACGAGGACGAGATTGCACAGGCCAATGACGTCGGGATGAAGGCCACTGGGATCGAGGTGGACCCAACCGGCTCAGCGGGACTCGCCGGTCTCGCCCAGCTGTGTCGTCGAGGCCTGATCGGTGGGGACGAGCGTGCCGCCGTGCTGTTCACCGGGGCTCGCCGCTAGTTCGCCCCGCCCCTCAATAGCCGAGGCGTTCGATTACGTCAGGGTGGCGCTGCCAGCCTTTCTCGACCTTCACGAACAGCTCGAGGTAGGCGCCGGGCTCGAGCTGCTGACGCACGGCCGTGCCTGCCGCCTTCAGCACTCGACCGCGTTTGCCGATGACGATGCCCTTCTGCGACTCGCGTTCTACGAGGATCTCGCAACGGATCCGCGGCCATTCCCATTCGGTCACGCGGCACGCGATCGAATGTGGGAGTTCCTCCTCGGCATTTCTCAGCAGCTGCTCACGTACGAGCTCCGCGACGTAGAAGGCCTCGGGGACGTCGCTGACCATTCCTGCAGGGAAGTAGCGCGGCCCCTCGGGCATCCGGGCGGCCAGATGCTCGACCAGTGAGGGGACGCCCTCGCCGGTCTTAGCCGAGACCGGGAAGTACTCGGCGCCGGTGAGGCCGAGCTCAGCCGCGGCGAACGCCAGGTGCTGGAGCACATTGGCGCCGTCCACGCGGTCGATCTTGTTGAGCGCGATCACGGTGTCAGGGCGCAAACGCTCGGCGATGTAGCGGTCGCCCGCACCGATCGGCGCACTCGCCTCGAGCAGGAGAACGCAGCAGTCGACATCGTCGAAGGTCGACGTGGCCGTCTGGTTGAGGCGGTCTCCGAGGGCCGTGCGCGGCCGGTGCACTCCAGGGGTGTCCGTGAAGACGATCTGGCTGTGGGGTCGGTCGAGGACGCCACGCACGCGGGTCCTCGTTGTATGGGGCGTCGCCGCAGTGATGGCGATCTTCCTCCCGAGGATCTGGTTGAGAAGGGTCGACTTGCCGACGTTCGGCCGGCCGACGAGAGCTACGAAACCGGAACGGAAGGCGGGCTCTGCTTGGGGGCTCGCTTGGTCCCGGTCTGCGGGCATCCCGGGCGCGCTCATGGACGCCCGTCGTTCATCGGCGGGTCTCGCCTTCGTCGTGCGGCGCCTTATCGCCGGGACCGGAAGTCTCTGGGCGGCTGGCGCGGTCGCCCCGGTCGCCCGATCGTTCCTCCCGTTCGGCCACCTTCTGGGCGCGTTCAGTCAGCCATCCTTCATCCGGGTTACTGGGCCCGGTATGTAGTGCAGGACCTTCAAGCCGGACGATCCGGACGCTGCCGATGCGCCGGCCCTGCAGCTTCTCGGCGACAAGGAGATGCCCGTCCACTTCGATCGACTCACCTTCGGCAGGAACGTGCCCGCTGATGGCCAGCACGAGCCCACCAATGCTGTCCCAGTCCCCCGCCGGCAGATCGGCACTCAGGAGGTCGTTCACCTCATCCACGTCCATCTTGCCCGAGACCCTGAATTGGCCACCACCGAGGGGCACGATCAAGGGATCGTCGACGTCGAACTCATCGACGATCTCGCCGACAAGCTCCTCGATCAGGTCTTCGAGCGTCACGACGCCGGCGGTGCCGCCGTACTCGTCGATGACGACGGCGAGGTGGAACTGGCCGGCTTGCATCTCACGCATGAGTGGGGCGACACGTTTGGTCTCGGGGACATAGTTCGCCGGCCGGCACACCTGGCTCACCGGGCAGTGTTCCTTGCCGCTGCGAGCCGCACGGATCAGGTCCTTGGTGAACGCGATCCCGATCACGTCGTCGAGGCTCTGGCTGAACACGGGGATGCGGCTGTAGCCGGCCTCGATGGCCCGCTCGAGCACCGCCCCGGTCTCGGCGGAGTCCTCCACTGCGACAACGTCAGGTCGCGGCACCATGACCTCTCGGACGATCGTGTCACCGAATTCGATGATCGAGTGGATCAGCACTCTCTCGTCGCTTTCGATGGCCTCGTCCAGCGCTGCGACGTCGGCGAACGCCAGCAGCTCCGACTCAGTGACGTCCGGCGCGGATGTGGCAGTGCGCCCACCAGGCGTGATGAGACGCGCGAAGCCGATCAGCGCGCCGGACAGGACGCGCGTCGGCGGGAACCTGACGAGCGTGGTGACGAGCGGTGCCGCCAGGAGGGCAGCGCGGTCGGAGTGGCGCACCGCCCACTGCTTGGGCACGGCCTCAGAGAACACGAAGATAACGACGACCTCGAAAGCGGTGGCGACCGCGACACCGATCGGGCCGAACACCTGTGCCGCGATGACGCCGACGAGGGTGGCCGCCACGAGCTGGCAGAGCAGGACGAGCAGAAGGATCGGCGCGAGGAAGGCCTCAGGCTCCTCGACGAGCCGACGCAACGAGCGAGCACCGCGCTGGCCGGAGTCCTCCAGCGACTTGGCGCGCGCCCGTGAGGTCCGAGTGAGTCCGGTCTCCGCGAGCGAGAGGATCGCCGAGCCCGCAATGAGGATGAGGACCGCAACAAGCAGGGCACCGTCGGCGCCGGTGAAGCTACGCGTCGAGGCCAGGATCATGGGCTCGTGCCTGGCTGGCGGTGATGGGCGGCAAGCAGCTGCTGCTCGAGCGCCTCCATCATCGCCGCTTCGGTGCCTTCCTCATGATCCATGCCGAGCAGGTGCAAGATCCCATGCACGAGCAGAAGAGCGAGCTCGTCCTCGTAGGCCCCTGCGTGCTCGGGTGCCTGCCTGAAGGCCACCTCCGGGCAGATGACGACGTCGCCGATGAGAAGCGGCATCTCCTCGATCTCTGCGGGTCCGCGGCCCGGACCGCTCGCCTCCTGGTCTGGGACATGACCCGGGCCGATGAGCTCGTCCTCGATCGGGAACGACAGCACGTCGGTGGAGCCTTTACGGCCGAGGAATCTCTCGTTGAGGCCCGCGATGGCCGTCTCGTCGACGAACATCAGCGACAGCTCGGCGTCGTC
Source organism: uncultured Acidimicrobiaceae bacterium (assembly GCA_963807575.1). Lineage (GTDB taxonomy): Bacteria > Actinomycetota > Acidimicrobiia > Acidimicrobiales > Bog-793 > Fen-455. The sequence goes on along the minus strand of CAWECD010000001.1, from coordinate 315,290 downwards.
GCCAATGCCACGGTCGGCAAGCACCCGCTCTGCGAGTGCTATCCAGCGGGCGAGATCGACCGGCCGGTCGGACTGCTCGTCGGCAGCGAAGACCCGGGCGCTCACTGCGTCGGCCGAGGAGTCGGACTGCGGTGGTCAGACGAGGGTGCGTTCTGGTGGGACCCGTTGCCGGTGTCGGGGCTTTCGGCGCTGTCGGCCACCACTCCGGGGACACCGAATCGCGAGACCCCTGAGCCGATGTTCCGGCCTTGGGCAGAGCGGTCGTAAGCGGTGACGATCTCGCGCACGATGCGATGGCGAACGACATCAGCTTGCCCGAGACGGATGAAGGAGATCCCTTCGATCTCGCCGAGCAGCTCCTCGAGGTCGAGCAGCCCAGAACGGCCGCCAGCAATGTCGATCTGGGTCACGTCGCCGGTCACGACCACCTTGGTGCCGAAGCCGATCCTGGTCAGGAACATCTTCATCTGCTCCGGGGTCGTGTTCTGAGCTTCGTCGAGGATCACGAAGCTCCCGTTGAGCGTGCGGCCTCGCATGAATGCGAGCGGGGCCACCTCGATCGCTCCCCGTTCGAGCAGTCTCTGGGTCCCTTCTGGCTCGAGCATGTCGTAGAGGGCGTCATAGAGCGGGCGCAGGTACGGATCAACCTTGGCCATCAGATCGCCCGGCAGGAAACCGAGCCTCTCCCCGGCCTCGACCGCCGGTCGCGTCAAGATGATGCGCGCCACCTGCTTGGCCTGGAGAGCCTGAACGGCGAGAGCGACAGCGAGGTAGGACTTGCCCGTGCCGGCAGGGCCGATGCCGAAGGTGATCGTGTTGGCGGTGATGGCGTCGACATAACGCTTCTGGCCGGCGGTCTTCGGGTGCACTTTGCGGCCTCTTGCATAGCGGCCGACCTCTGCCGTGAGAACCTCCGACGGCCGCACGTCCTCCTTCACCATCTCGATGGTGTGACCCACGTTGGTCGGGTCAAGCCAGTGGCCTCGTTCGAGCAACGAGACGAGCTCTTCGAACAGGCGGCCCACTCGCTCGGCTTCGGGACCCTCGACCGTGATCTCGTTGCCGCGGACGTGGATCCGCGTGCCACCGAACGCCTCTTCGACGGTACGCAGCAACTCATCGCGTTGGCCCAGCAGGCCCACCATGAGGTGGTTCCCGGGGACGAGGATCTTGACCTGGGTGGACGACACTTGGCTCTCGCACGAAGGGTACCAGGCACTTTGCTGCGGCGGGTCGGCTTGCCGCCTCAGCCGGGCGGCCAGCCGAGCCGACGGCCACCGAGCACGTGGACGTGCAGGTGGGGAACGCTGTTACCGGAGTCCGGGCCGACGTTCAGAACCAGGCGGGAGCCCCGTTCGGCGAGGCCCTCGGCTTGTGCGACCCTCCGGGCGACGTCGAACATCTCCGCGAGCACTTTCTCGTGCTCAGCGGTGATGTGCGCAGCATCGACGATGTGCTCCCTCGGGACGACGAGGACATGGGTCGGTGCAACAGGATGCAGGTCCCGGAAGGCGTACACGAGATCGGTGGACAGCACCTCGGTCGAGGGGACCAGACCTGCTACGACGGCGCAGAAGAGGCAGTCGGCCACGGGTGTCGCCGGTTCCTAGCGACCGTCGACTCGGATCGGGTCGTGACAGAGGTGCTCGGCGCGGCGCCGCGCGGCGCCGTCGCGCGCGGTGCCGACCGGGGCGCGGAGCCGGCACGCGACCTCGTTCGCGAGAAGCCGGCCGCGAAGGGTGAGCACGGCGCGGCACCCGACGCGTGCTACGAGACCTGCGAGCATTTCGTCGTCAGGCAGTGCGGACGCGTCCACGCCTTCGCGGGTCCGCACCGCCAACTCGAGGGACTCGAACAGGCGTTCATCGGAGTCGAGCCGTTCCTCGCCGGCGACTGGCGAACGGTTGGCGGCGACCGCCGCCATGTAGCGCTCAGGGGTCGAGATGTTCCAGAACCTGCAGCCGTCGAGATGGCTGTGGGCCGCGCAGCCCACGCCCAGGTACTCACCCTGGCGCCAGTAGTTCTGGTTGTGACGGCACTCGTGGCCAGGGCGCGACCAGTTCGAGATCTCGTACCAGGACAGCCCGGCGGCCTCTAGCACCGAGTCGGCGATTTCGTAGCGTCGGGCTTGCACGTCATCGTCAGGGTGGCGATCCGGGTCACGCCACAGCGTCGTGCCGGGCTCTGCCTGGAGGGCGTAGGCACTCACGTGCGGGGGAGCCGGGTCGAGGCCGAGCACTCCCTCGAGGGTGGCGGCCCAGTCGTCATCGGTCTCGCCTCTGGCGCCGTAGATGAGATCGACGCTGAAGGATGCGAATCCGACCTCGCCTATTGCAGCAATGGCTCGTGGCACGGTCGCGGGGCTGTGGCGACGACCGAGGCTGGTGAGAACATGGGGCGCCAGCGACTGCACCCCGAGGGAGATCCGGGTCACGCCCGCCGCAGCGTAGCCACGCAGGAGGCCGACGCTTACGTCTTCCGGATTGCATTCGACGGTGACTTCGGCGCCCTCCTGGCGGCGGACGCCGTCGAGCAACCGGGCGAGCTCGCCTCCGGGGAGCTGCGAGGGGGTCCCGCCGCCGAAGAAGACGGTGGCCGCGGGGCCGAGCCCTTCCTCGTAGGCGCGACGCAGGTGGGTTAGGCATGCGTCGGTGTAGGCCCGCGAGAGGTGGTGCATGCCCGCCCAAGTGATGAAGGCGCAGTAGTCGCAGCGGCGTTCGCAGAAGGGCACGTGCACGTACACGCCGAGCGTGTGCCCGGCACCAGGGTTGGGCTCACCCACGAAGCAAGCCGAGCTCTTCCAGCCGCCTGAGGAGTGTGGCGAGGTTCTGCCCGAGCATCGAGGCCATGACTCGCAGGTCCTCGGACCGGATCGTCAGGACCTCGCCGTTGAAGTCCTGGCGCTGGACCTGAACCGAGGCGAGGAACCGCCGGAGCAGCTCGCGCTCGGGGCCCTGCACCTCCGAGAGGCGCAGCAGGTCGACGGCGATCTTGAAGGGCTTGCCGGGGGCGTCCGGGTTCTCACCGTTACTGTGGAAGGCCACACCACGACCGGCACTGGGGGGCTCCGCCGCATCTGGCGGGAGCAGCTGGTCCACAGGCACTCGATACAGCCTCGCCAGGCGCTGGAGTCGCGGCACCGAGATCGTGCGCTCACCCCTTTCGTATGCGCCGAGCACCGACGCCTTGAACTCAAGCCGCGAGGCCTTCTCGACTGCTTGGAGGGAAAGTCGCTTCTGACGTCTCACAGTGCGCAGGCGAGCACCCACGGCGACCGCATACTCGGGGTCGACTCCTTCTGTCTGGCTTGGGGTCATTCCCGTCACTCTCCGGTCGGTGTCGACGCGCTCTTGCGCTCAGACACCTTCAGATCGGAATGGGTCCGCTTAGTTGTGCCAGAACGCCGGGCCCCTGCCGGCGACCACCGAGCCAGGGCCCACGCCTTAAGTGTTGCTCGTGATGGCGGCCTCCTGCAAGGAGGCTTGATCGCCAGGTCCGCGTCCGCTCGTTGGGACCCCTCGCGAGGCCGGTACCAAGGCCATGCTCCGCATCGCCGTCAAGAGGGTGCCCGCCACGACCGCGGCTGTCTCGATCCGCAGGATCCCGTCTGCGAGTGAGACCTTGTTGCCAACCAGCGCGAGCTCCCGTTCGGACCAGCCGCCTTCCGGACCGACCAGCACGACGGGAGTCGCGAGCGAGATCTGACTACCGCCGGGCTCGGCCAGTGCGATCTCGCAAGCCGATGAGCGTCCCAGGACCTCGTCGAGGGTCTGGCTGGTGCTGATCTCGGGGAGGAAGGGCCGGCGGGACTGCATGGCCGCCTCCCGGGCGATCCTGCGGAGCCGGCCCTCGCGCCGCACGGCTGCCGCCCGGTCGGGACGCACGACCGTCCGGTCCGCCACAAGCGGCGTCAGGAGGTCCAGGCCGAGCTCGGCCAGCTTGGCGACCGCCCATTCGGTCCGTTCCGTCTTGGCCCAGGAGAACCCGATCTCGAGCCTCGGCAAGGGGCGTTGCATGACGTGGACCGGGCCGGCAACTTCGAGCCGGAACCGGCCGGCCTTGGCGGCGCGTCCCCCCGCCGGTCCGCGTGGCGGCACCGAGGAGGCGAAAGCGCAGGTCCTCCACGCGCCGGCCCCGTCGGCCGCGACTACTACCTCGCCAGGTTTGAGGCGCAGGACTTCGCCGAGGTGGTGCGCGTCGTCCTCGCAGAGGTTGACGGAGTCCAGGTCCTCGACGAAGACCAGCGCCGCGGCGGCTCGAAGCTCCGCGTCGGGGGCGCAGGTGGTCACGCTCAGCCGAAAGCGGACCGGAGCCGGGAGAACAGGCCCGGGTCCGGGGGCTGGACCTGCTCACCGCGGAGGGCTGCGAGCTTGCGCAGGAGCTCATCCTCTTCCTTCGACAGCTTGAGCGGTGTGTCGACGAAGACGTTGACGAGAAGGTCACCGCGTCGCCCACCGCGGAGACGGGGGACACCGTGGCCGGCGACCTTGAGGACGCGGCCGGTCTGCACCCCCGCCGGGACTGACAGGAGGTACGGCCCGTCGAGCGTGTCCAGCTCGACCTCTGTGCCGAGCGCCGCTTGGGCAACCGACAGGTGCAACGTCGTGACCAAGTCCGTGCCCGATCGTTCGAAACGGCTGTCGGCTTCGACGCGGAGATGCACATATAGGTCGCCGGACGCCCCGCCCCGCAGTGCGGCTGCACCGGCCCCGGAAATACGCAGGGTCGCGCCGTCGTCGACGCCTGCAGGTATTTCGACGGTGAGGGTCCGGTCGTCCAATCTCCTGCCTTCGCCCCGGCAGTCGGGACAGGGAGAGGTCACGACCTGCCCCAGGCCGTTGCAGCGCCCACACGGCGTCGCTGTCATCATCTGTCCGAGGATCGACTGGCGCACGCGTTGGATCTGGCCCGAGCCACGGCAGTCCGGGCAGGTGCTTGCGCTGGTTCCTTGGCGGGCGCCGCTGCCTTCACAAGTGGTGCATGGCACCGGTGCCTTGAGGCTCACGTCACGGCGGGTCCCGAAGACGGCTTCTGCGAGTCCGATCTGCACCACGATCTCGGCATCGGCGCCCTGACGGCGTGCTCCTCGCTGCCCGCTTGTCCCGAAGCCCTGGTTGAAGAAGACGTCGAACAGGTCCCCGAGACCGCCGCTAAATCCGAACGCATCGCCGGTGCTCGTACCGCCGCCCGTTCCCCTCACGGCTTCGGGCCCGAACATGTCGTAGCGCCGCCGGCGCTCCGGATCGCGCAAGGTCTCATAGGCGACGGTCACCTGCTTGAAGCGGGCCTCGGACTCCGCGTTCCCGGGGTTGGCGTCCGGGTGCAGCTCGCGGGCGAGCCTGCGGTATGCCCGCTTGAGCTCGTCCTCAGTCGCGGAGCGCGGGACGCCTAGCAGCTCATAGAAGTCCTGGGTCATCGACACCGCTAACCCCCGCGGAGCTCTCGTGTGAGCTGCTCGCCTACGACTGCGACCGCGGCAAGGGCGTGCTCATAGTTCATCCGGGTCGGTCCGAGCACGCCGATGGTGCCGACAGCGACGCCGTCCGACTCGTAGGGCGCGACAACGAGCGAGCACTCGGCGAGGGACTCGATGCCGGCGTGCTCCGAACCTATCGAGACCGACTGTCCGTGGGCGAGCACGTCGCGCAGCAACGTCACAACGACGTAGGACTGTTCGAGGATCCCGAGCACCGCTCGGACCTGGTCTATCGCATCGAAACGTTCCGCCATATACGCGGCGCCACCGACGAAGACCTGGTCGTCGCCTCCAGTCGCGATCCCGTCTTCGAGGGCACGCACGCAGACCAGGACCAGGTCGTCAACGTCCGGCTCGCCACTGCTCGTCTCGGGAGGGACGAGCCCGAGGGAGCTACCGGACAGACGCTGTTGCAACGCGATGCTCGCGGCCGACAGCACGGCGTCCGGGACGTCGTCGCGCAGAGCGATCGTGCGCTTTTCCACCACGCCGTTCGAGAGGACCGCTACGACCATCGCGGTGTGCGCCGAGAGTCTTGCGATCAGGGCCGAGCGAACTACGAGCGCCTGGTGAGCCGGGCTCACGACGACTCCGGCGCAGTCGGTGAGCTGGGCAAGCAGACGCGAGGTGTCCTGGAGCACCCGCTCCAGCTCGCCGTGTGCCTTCGAGAAGAAGACCTGTACCTGCTCATTCTCGGCCCGCGCGAGCGGCTGCGGGTTGCCGAGATGATCGACGAAGAACCGGTAGCCCTTGTCAGTTGGGATGCGTCCGGCGCTCGTGTGCGGGTGGGTCAGGTACCCCTCCCGCTCGAGTGCTGCCATGTCGGCCCGGACCGTCGCCGGTGAGACCTCGATGACGGGATCGCGTGCCACCTGCGAGGACCCGACCGGCTGAGCCGTCTCAACGTAGCCGGTCACCACGGATCTCAAGATCGCCGCTTTGCGGTTGTCGAGCTCATCGTGGTCAGGTCGCGTAGGCATCTCAGGGGCTCCTCGGACACGATTCTACTTGGGACGTCCCGATGCGATGGCAGAGCCGCCTCCGGCGGTTCGCCCGATTTGGGTGCAAACGGCGGCCGGGTCGCATGCCGAGCCGCCCGGCTCGCTTACTCCTCGAGTGTCAGCGCGCTGATGAAAGCTTCTTGGGGGATCTCGACCCGCCCGATCGATTTCATCCGTTTCTTGCCCTCCTTCTGTTTCTCGAGGAGCTTGCGCTTGCGCGTGATGTCACCGCCGTAGCACTTGGCCAGGACGTCCTTGCGCTTGGCTTTGACCGTCTCGCGGGCAACTATGCGGCCTCCGATCGCCGCCTGGATGGGCACGTCGAAGAGCTGCCGGGGGATGAGCTCGCGCAGCTTGGCGGTCATCTTGCGCCCGTAGTCATCGGCCTTCGAGCGGTGCACGATCGTCGAGAAGGCGTCGACCGGCTGACCTGCGAGGAGGACGTCGACCTTGACCAGGTTGTCGGTCTGGGTCCCTGCCGGCTCGTAGTCGAGGCTCGCGTAGCCTTTGGTCCGGCTCTTCAGCACGTCGAAGAAGTCCAGCACGACCTCGGCGAGGGGCAGCTCGTAGATGAGTTCCACACGGTCGGACGAGAGGTATTCCATCTTTTGCATCCGGCCTCGGCGTGTCTGGCACAGGTCCATGATCGTCCCTGTGTACTCGGCCGGGCCGATGATCGTGAGCTTCAGCAGCGGCTCGTCGATGTGGTCGATGAACTGCGGCTCGGGCATCGCCGACGGGTTGTCGACCGGCAGGATCCCACCGTTGGTGAGGTGGGCGATGTACTCGACCGAAGGGGCCGTGGCGATCAGAGACAGGCCGAACTCGCGCTCGAGTCGTTCGCGGACGATCTCCATGTGCAGCAGCCCGAGGAATCCGCAGCGAAAGCCAAAACCGAGCGCGGCGCTCGTCTCAGGCTCGTAGGTCACGCTCGCGTCATTCAGCTTGAGCTTCTCGAGTGCGTCGCGCAGATCCGGGAATTCGTCGCCGTCGATCGGGTAGATGCCGCAGAACACCATCGGCTTGGGGTTCTTGTAGCCCTCGAGCGGTTTCGACGCCGGACGCGAGGCCTCGGTGACGGTCTCACCGACGCGCGCCTCACCGACGTCCTTGATGCCGGCAATGAGGTAGCCGACCTCGCCAGGGCCGAGCTCGTCGACCTGCACGAGGGCCGGAGTGCGTATGCCCACCTCTTCGACATCGTGGGTGGCACCTGTTTGCAGGAAACGCAGCTTGGCGCCCGAGCGCATCGTCCCGTCCACCACTCGCACCGCGCTCACGACTCCGCGGTACTGGTCGTAGAAGGAGTCGAACAGCAGTGCACGGAGCGGATCGTCCGGATCGCCCTTCGGGGCCGGGATCCGCCGGACGACCTCGTCGAGCAGCTCGACGACACCGGCGCCCGTCTTCGCGGAGATCCGCAGGATCTGGTCGCCGGGAAGGCCGAGCACGCGCTCGATCTCGTCGGCGTATCGGTCTGGATCAGCGGCCGGCAGGTCGATCTTGTTGAGGGCCGCGACGATCTCGAGGTCGTGTTCGAGCGCGAGATAGCAGTTGGCGAGCGTTTGGGCCTCAATGCCCTGAGACGCGTCGACAAGGAGCACGACTCCCTCGCAGGCGGCAAGGCTCCTCGAGACCTCGTAACCGAAGTCGACGTGGCCGGGCGTGTCGATCAGCTGGAGCACGTAGTCGCGCCAGTGAACGCGCACGTTCTGCGCTTTGATCGTGATGCCCCGTTCGCGTTCGATGTCCATCGAGTCAAGGTACTGGGCTCTCATGTCCCGGGGGTCGACCGCATAGGTCAGCTCCAAGATGCGGTCCGACAGTGTTGACTTCCCATGGTCGACATGGCTGATTATCGAGAAATTGCGAATTACTTCCGGAGTGACCACACCTTCCATCGTGCCATCTCGGCCACGGTGTGCCGTCCGGTTCGGTCAGCTGGTACTCTCGGTGATCCCGGAGGCCCTGTCCTCCTGCCCGTACGCGTCGAGGGACGAATGGCGAACATCAAGAGTCAGATCAAGCGGAACCGACAGAACGAGCGTCGCCGCATCAGCAACAAGGCCGTGCGCTCGGAGCTGAAGACGCGTACGAAAAGCGCTCTTCTTGCGGCCGAGGCGGGAGCCGAGGACTCGGCTGAGCGTTTGCGCGAGGCCGTGAAGCGGATCGACAAAGCGGCCGCCAAGGGCGTTATCCATGCCAACCAGGCATCGCGGCGCAAGTCTCGCCTCGTTCGCCGTATCGCCTTGATCACAGCCGGGAGCGGCGAGCAGACCTGAGCGCAGCGACTCGCTCATCGTGCCACCGCCCGGCGAGGCGAACCTTAGCGATCGGCGAGCGGAAGCTTCAGGGGCAGCCGCCCACCGAGCAGCGCAGCAGTTATGGATGCGTCATCGCCTGCCATCCCAAGTTCCCAGACGCCGACACCGGCGCAGTGGAACTGGGCAGCGAGCGCAGACTTGAGGGCGATCGAGACCGGATTGTCGAACCAGGTCTGATGCCACTTCCCATCTCTTTTGAAGACGGTCCAGGGAGTCTCCGTCACTGGGTCCCATCGCGGCGCGTGGCCCGCGGCCACGATCTCCGCGTAAGTGACGGCGAGCGGGGTCCCCGTCGTTGCCGCACCGTCGAATCGGCTTGCGGCCGGGAAGTCGTAGCCGTACAAAGGGATGCCGAGCACGATCCGCCGCGCGGGCACCACGGACGCGTATTCGGCGAGCGTGATGGCGTCGCTCCAAGGGGCGTTGGTCAGCGGTGCCGTCGGCGAAGCGACGCCGGGCTCCTGCATGTCATAGGCCATGACGAAGAGCTCGTCGACATATCTCATGAGCGCTTTGACGTCGAAGAAGTCCAACGCGTCCAAGGCAGAGGTCGGATAGGTGTCCAACACGATCGACCAGGTGGGGCCGAGTGACCTCAAGGCTGCCGAGAACGACGCCACGAAGCTGACGAAGCCGCCCCGATCCGCCGTGCTGTTGCCCTCGAGGTCGAGATCGACGCCGTCGAAGTCCCCTGCGGAAAGCAGTGCTGCGATTTCCCTGGCAAGCCGAGGTCCCGCTTTCGAGGGATGCGCGGCGACCGAGTGGATCACCGAGGCGTTCTCGGAGAAGACCGTGAGCAACACACGGTCGTGTGCAGCGTGAGCCTGGCGGATGTCAAGCGTCATCGCCGCACTCGCGAGAGTCGAGTAGCCCTCTCCGTTCTGAGCAATCGAGCCGTCGGTGCCGAGGCCCACAGCCCAGTAGGCGAGCGTCGTCAGGGCCTGGTAGTCCGGCGTGAAGCTGCCGACGTCCCAATAGGGCAGGAAGCCGACGACTTGGTGGGCCGGTAGGGGCCGGACGAAGGCCCCCGCTGGGAGTGTCGGGGCGGGGCGGCCCGAGACCGTCGGAAGGTGAACCGCCACCGCCGCCTCTGCCCTGGTCACTGCGGCCTTCTCCACCGGGATGAGGAGCTGGGCCGGGCTCGGCACCTGGGTCGTGGCAGGCGGTCCGGAGCCGAAGGTCCCGCAGGCTGCACCGCCGAGCGCGCCGAGCGCGCTCACGAACAAGAAAAGGGCGAGGCGAGCGGCGCTGGGACGCCGCGTTGAGGCCATGACGGACCGAGCGTAGTTCCCGTCGGTCCCTGCGTGGCGTCGTGCCTTCACCGCTGTGCTGACTGCCCTGGTGTGCTCTGACCCGGGGAATGCTCCTACGCTCTGCGCGATGGTGTTCGTCGAGGTCTTCCGCTTGCTCGTCGCAGTCTGTGGCGCGCTCGTCGGCCTTGTGGCCGGCAACCACTACGCCTCGACCGCGGTGGGACGCTCGACCGGAGTTGTCATCGGGGTCCTGGTCGGTTACGTGCTGGGCGGCGTCGTCGGTCGCCTGACCGCTGGAGGCATGCGTGAGGCGACGCGATCGCTTCGTGACGTCCCGGCTCCCGAGCTGCTTTCCGGGATGCTGTTCGGCAGTTTGGGCCTTCTGATCGGTGTCATCGGCTCCATTCCGCTGTTCGTCTTCGTGCGGGAAGACTTCGATTTCCTCATCGCGGCGGCGGTGGCATGGGTGCTCGGCACGCTGGGCTTGAAGTTGGGAATGGCCAAGGGTCGCCAGCTCGCCGACGCTCTCGGCGTCACACGGCACCTCACGACATCGCGGCAGGACGTCACCATTGGAGCCGACCTGGCGGACACTTCTGCGATCATGGACAGGTCGTTTCTCGTCATGGGACAGATCGGCCTGTTCGGTCCCGAGTTGTTGATACCCGAACCTGTCGCCGACGAGCTTGCCACCTTGGTCGCAGGCCCGGATCCGGTCGCGTCCCGACGCGCGCGGCGCGGGCTCGAGGCGATAGAAGAGCTCAGGAACCTCGGCACCAAGGTCACCTTCGTGGAGGGTGACCTCCCCGGCGCGGCTTCTATCGATGAGAAGGTCGCCATCCTGGCCGACCGCCTGCACGCTCGGGTCGTCACGTGCTCTGTCGAGATGACACGACGTCGGGAGGAGGCGGGCGGCCGCGTGCTGGACCTTCGTCGACTCGTGAGCGAGCTTTCACCCGACCACGTACCCGGAGAGCATCTCAGGGTCGATCTCATCCGCGCGGGCCGCCAGCCGCAGCAGGCGATTGGCTTCCTGCCCGACGGCGACATGGTCGTGGTCAACGACGCGGAGGAGATGGTTGGCCGAAGAGGCGTAGAGGTCGTTGTCCTCTCGACGAGGCCGACGAACCAGGGCCTGCTCGTCTTCGCCCGCATAGCGGACGACGTGAGTTTGTTTCGCGCCGAGGCCACGAAAGCCCCGACGAACCCGCCACGCCCCGGGCACCCGAAGCTGGCGGAGCCCGGGCAGGGCTGAGCCCGCGGGAGGGTCCCGGATCGCGAACCGGTGAAGGGCGTTAGTGGACCTCGAACCCGTTTGCCCCGAGCAAGGGCACGAAGCGGGCTCCGCACAGCACCCGTAGCTCCACCAGCTTGCCGTCTCGTGCCTCGAAGACCTTCACGAGGTCACCCCCGCCGTTCCCAACGGGCATCACGAGCCTGCCTTCGGGGGCAAGCTGGGCCGCGAGCGGAGCTGGGACGCGAAGGAATGCTGCCGCGACCACGATGCCGTCAAAGGGAGCAAAGTCGGCAAGACCAAGCGTGCCGTCGCCGGTGACGACCTCGGCGTTGAGCACGCCTTCTGAGTCCAAGTTGCGGCGGGCGGCCTGAGCCAGTTCGGGAATGCGCTCGACGCTGAACACGCGGCGGGCGAGCTTGGCAAGAAGGGCAGCCTCATAGCCATGCCCCGTGCCGATCTCTAGGACTGTGTCCTCAGGCTCGAGCTCCAAGGCCTCGATCATCAGTCCGATCAGCGACGGCTGTGACGTCGTCTGGGCCTGCCCGATCGGGATCGCGCAGTCGTGACCGACCTCGTTGCGCATCTCGCCGGGGACGAACGAGGCGCGGCGCACAGTGCGCAGCGCCTCGAGCACACGGGAGTCCGTGACGCCTTGGGCAAGTGCAGCACGCACGAGAGACTCCGCGTTCGCGCGGTCGGCGCGCGTCTCGTCGCCGACTCGGTCGCCGTGATGGTGCCAGCTCACCTCCATGCTCTCATTTGAGCAGCATGTCGCGCTCCGCGCTGGGGTCAGGCGCGCCGTGAAGGCGGGATGTCGATGTCGACCGTCCAGATGGGCAGAGAGGTTCTCCAGGCCCGGCCGGCGTCGGTACAGGCCTACGGTCAGAGAGCCTTGACCGCGGCTACGACCTTGGTCAGGGAGTCCTTGGCGTCACCGAACAGCAACGTGGTCTTCGGGTCGAAGAGAAGCTCGTTGTCGATGCCGGCGAAGCCTGGACGCATCGAGCGCTTCATGAACACGATGTTGCGGGCTTCGTCGACCGCAAGGATCGGCATGCCGTAGATGGGGCTGTCCGGGTTGTTCTTGGCTGCCGGGTTGACGACGTCGTTGGCTCCGACCACCAGCGCCACGTCGGCGGACTGGAACTCCGGGTTTGCCTCGTCCATCTCCTTCAACTGCTCGTAAGGGACGTTGGCCTCCGCCAACAGGACGTTCATGTGACCCGGCATGCGGCCCGCGACGGGGTGGATGGCGTAGATGACCTGGACCCCGCGCGACTCGAGCAGGTCGGCGAGCTCGCGGATCGTGTGCTGAGCCTGTGCGACGGCCAGCCCGTAGCCGGGGACGACGATCACCTTGTTCGCATACGCGAGCAGGATGGCGACGTCTTCGGCACTCGCGGACCGGACGCTGCGGGTCGTGTCGCCCTCGGCACCGCCGGTGGCCGTGATGACCGAGCCGAAGGCGCTGAACAAGATGTTCGGGAGCGACCGTCCCATCGCCCGGCTCATCATCTGGGTGAGGAGCGTGCCCGAGGCGCCGACGAGCGTGCCCGCGACGACGAGCACGACCGAGTGCAGCACGAAGCCGCTCGCCGCGACGGCGAGACCGGTGAACGAGTTCAACAGCGAGATGAGGACGGGCACATCTGCCCCGCCCACCGGCAGTACGAAGGCCACGCCGAAGGCCAGCGCCAGCACGAGCACTATCGCAACGAGCCAGTTGAACGAGCTGACACAGACCGTGACGCCGAGGGCGAGGATGGCAACACCGATGATGCCGTTCAAGATCTGCTGGCCGGGGTAGGTGACGGGCCTGCCGGTCATGAGCTCTTGGAGCTTTGCGAAGGCGATGCAGCTGCCGGAGAACGAGACACAGCCGATGACCACGCCCAGGAGGACCTCGACGACCTCGTAGACCGCAAGCGAGCCGGCCGGGGCCCTGAGGAAGGTCGCGAGGGCGATCAGCGCCGCCGCGCCTCCGCCGACCCCGTTGAAGGCCGCGACCATCTGCGGCATCGCGGTCATCTTCACCAGGCGCGCGGCGGGGACCGCGATGACCGCCCCGATCAGCATCGCCCCGACGATCAAAAGGAAGTGGGTGAGCCCGTTGGTCGCGAAGGTGATCGCGATGGCGAGGGTCATGCCGCCGGCGCCGAGGAGGTTCCCGTAGCGGGCGGTCTTCGGCCCCGTAAGGCCGCGCAGCGCGAAGATGAAGCAGACCGCCGCGATCAGGTCAGCGAGGCGGATGCCCGTCCCGAGGCTCACTTCGGGCTCCCTTCGGTGCTAGGCGCAAGAGCGCCGGCCGGCTCGGCTGCGACTTTGGCCGGCTTGCGGACCTTGAACATCTCGAGCATCCGGTCGGTGACGACGAACCCGCCGACGACGTTCAAGGTGGCCAGCACCACCGCGACGAAGCCGAGCACCATCTGGGCCGTGCCGCTCGCCGTGCCCAGCACGAGCATGGCGCCGACGAGCACGACGCCGTGGATCGCGTTCGTGCCCGACATCAACGGTGTGTGCAGGGTGCTCGGCACCTTGGCGATCACCTCGAAGCCCACGAACGCCGAAAGCACGAATACGGTTATGAGCGAGAGGATGTCCCCGCCGTTCATTGCGTCCCTCCTTCGAGCAGGTCGGCGGTGGGGGCGTGGCGGACCTCGCCCCCGTGGGTGACACAGGTGCCGGCGACGATCTCGTCGTTGAAGTCCGGGGCGAACTCTCCGGCTTTGACGACGAGTGTCAGGAACTCGGCGATGTTGCGCGAGTAGAGGAAGCTCGCGTGCAGGGGCATCGAGCTCGGGAGGTTCTTCACGCCGATGATGGCGACGCCGCCCTCGTCGCGGTTCTCCCCGGGCTGGCTGAGCTCGCAGTTGCCGCCCGTCTCGGCTGCAAGGTCGACGATGACGCTGCCCAGGGTCATCTGGTGCACCATCTCGGCGGTGACGAGCACCGGTGCGCGGCGCCCGGGGATCGCCGCGGTGGTGATGACGACGTCGGCAAGGGCGACCTCTTTGCCGATGAGCTCACGCTGGCGGCGCAGGAAGTCCTCGGACTGCTCTCTGGCGTAGCCGCCTTCGCCCTCCTGGGCCTCGAGGTCAAGCTCGACGAAGGTGGCGCCGAGGCTCTTCACCTCTGTGCGCGCCGCGGTGCGCACGTCGTAGGCGCGGACATTGGCACCGAGCCGTCGGGCGGTCGCGATGGCCTGGAGCCCGGCAACACCGGCACCGAGCACCAGCACCTTGGCGGGCGGCACCGTGCCGGCCGCTGTCATGTAGAGGGGGAAGAACTTCGGGAGCTGCTCGGCTGCCAGCAGCACTGCCCGGTAGCCCGAGACCAGCGCTTGGGACGAGAGCACGTCCATCGACTGCGCCCGGGTGATCCTGGGCAGAAGGTCCAGGCTGAACGCCGAGATCCGGCGCTCCCTAAGCGCACGGATGAGGTCGAGGTTCGCCGCGGGCTGGAGGTAGCTCACGACGCCGGAGCCCTCGCCCATAAGGCCGACCTCTTGCAGGCTCAAAGGCTGCACCTTGCAGATGAAGCCCGACGTGCGAAACAGCGTCGGGGCGTCCACCAGGGTGACACCTGCTGATGTGTAGGCCTCGTCGGCAAGCAGTGAGGAGATGCCGGCGCCGGCCTGCATCGCGACATCCGCGCCTAGGGCAGTGATCCTTGGGACGACGCTGGGGACGAGCGCAACCCGACGCTCGCCGGGCGTGGTCTCGCTCGGTATTCCCAATCGCATGAGTTCGGTCTAGCAAACGCGGATGGTCCCGGTCTAAACGAGGCCGCAGCTCGACGCTGGAGGTGCGACGCGGCCTCACGCTCCGCACCCGTCACCGACCCTGTCGCCGGTGCCGGCGGGACTATCACCTGGTTGCGGACTTAGATGGCCACCCGCCCAGGTGGCGGTAACCTCACTCGAGTGACCAGCGAGCTGATCGGAGACGTGATCGGGGTGCGGCCGGTCCGCGTCCGGATCGCGCCGTCCCCCACCGGTTACTTCCACGTCGGGGGTGCTCGCACAGCGCTCTACAACTGGTGCTTCGCGAGGCGCCACAACGGTGTGTTCGTTCTCCGGATCGAGGACACCGACGCTGAGCGCAACAAGGAGGAGTGGGTTGGCGGGATCGGTTCCGCGCTGACATGGCTCGGGATCGACTGGGATGAGGGCCCTTATCGTCAGTCCCAGCGCGGGGAGCACTACCAGGCTGCGCTCGACGAGCTCTGGTCGAACGGCTACCTGTACGCCTGCGACTGCACGCGCGAGGTAGTGCTGGAGCGGACGAAGGCCAACGCGACACCCGGTTATGACAGTTTCTGCCGCGACCGGGGCCTACAACGTCAACCGGGGCGCGCCTTGCGCTTCAAAGTTCCGCGTGAGGGCGTGACTGTTGTGAACGATGTGATTCGCGGAGAGGTTCGTTTTGCAAACTCGACGATCGACGACTTCGTCGTCGCAAAGTCGAACGGCCATCCGTTGTTCGCCCTCGCCGGTGTTGTCGACGACCGGGAGATGCGCATCAGCCACGTTATCCGGGCGGAGGAGCATCTCCCCACGACACCCAAGGCGGTGCTCCTATGGGAAGCGCTCGGGACCGGCGCGCTTCCGCTGCCCACCTACGCCCACCTGCCTGTACTCGTGAACGAGAAGCGCCAGAAGATCTCGAAACGACGCGACCGGGTCGCCATCGAGGACTTCAGGGCACAAGGCTTCCTGCCCGAGGCGATGGTGAACTACCTCGCACTGCTCGGGTGGAGCCCGGGGGATGGGCGCGAGTTCTTCAGTCTCGAAGACCTGGTCGTGGAGTTCGACCTGAGCAACGTCAACCATTCCCCTGCCTTTTTCGACGAGACGAAGTTGCTGCACTTCAACGGTGTGTACCTGCGTGAACTTACGGTCGAGAGCTTTGTCGAGCGCTGCCGCCGGTGGGCGGCAGAAGATGCGCCGACGCCGGTCATCGCCGACTTCGCGTCGGAAGACTTCGTGAGGCTCGCCCCGGTGGTCCAAGAACGGGCCGCCACCTTGTCAGAGGCGGCGAGTCTCGTTGAGTTCCTCTTCACGCCCGATTTCACGGTTGAGGACGAGTCGTTCGAGAGGGCGATCTCCCGGGACCTGGACGCGGGCTCAATCCTCGCGGAGGCCCGTGAACGGTTCGAGAACTGTGCTTTCGAGGCATCGTCGCTCAAGGCCGAGATCTCCGAGATCGGCGAGAAGCAGGGACGCAAGCTCGGCAAGGTGCAGGCGCCGATCCGGGCGGCTGTGCTCGGACGTGGCGTCGGCTTGCCGCTGTTCGAGTCGCTCGAGGTGCTGGGGCGCAACCGGTCGCTGGAGCGCCTTGACCAGGCGATCGACCGACTGGCCGCGTCGAGGTCGGAAGTCCCGAGCACCTGACTGCACTCGTCGGCAGGAGCGACAAGCGCACGGTTGAGTCGTCGGGTGGCAGCTCGCAGCCGTTGTTGGCTTCCCGCGGGTTCGCTGGCCGCGCCTGTTACGATGACGCCGCCCATTCGGGGGTGGTGTAATCGGCAACACGGCAGGTTCTGGCCCTGTAATTGGGGGTTCGAGTCCTCCCCCCCGAGCTGCGAGCGGCCGTAAGGCCGCTCGTTTCGCGACCAGTAGACCTCAGACTCTGACAGCCGCCCTAAAGCGGTCTGCGATCTGTCGATCACCGAGAATCTCGAGCCGCTCGGTCGGTAGGCGACCCCAGGTCCAGCATGCCAACTCGAAGGCGCTGCCCCGGAGAGCCACATCGGCTTTCGTGTGCTCGCCGGTGATCGAGGCGCCGCCGGCCCGTGGGTCCAACGTCCATTCCGCGCCGGGGACGTCGGTGGCGTGGAGGTGCATTGAGCCGCCGAGTCCGGCCGCGAGGATCTGGGTCGCGAACCTGGGATAGAAGAGCTCGAAGAACTCCGTGATCGTGTCGGTTGCCACTTCGGGGTAGGCGTGGGCTGGCTCGAAGCCCTGCGCCAGTTCGACGTCGACGCGGTGGATGAGCGTCTCGTGCGTCAGGCGGCGGGACCAGAAGCTCGTCGGGGCCGGACTGTTGACCGTCCAGTTCCATACCAGCGCGTCCTCGTTCGCGGTCTCGAGGGCAGCGAGCACGGCCGTCCGCTGCTCCGCGAGCCAGCCGAGTCGCGCTTCCCCGTCGGGTGCGGTCGGCAGCCCGTCACGGTCCGGAGCCGCCGTTTGTCGGGCGGAGACGACAAGACCGACCCGGCTGTACATGACTCCAAGATGGTTCACAAGTTCGGCCACATCCCACCCCGGACACGTCGGCAACGGGGTGTCGAGTGTCAACGCACCGTTGGAGACGGCTACGAGAAAGCGGCTCGACTCCAGGTCGAGCGAGTCCAAGGCGGTTGAGCGATCCATGCCGCCAGTCTGCACCCTCCGCCGTTGCGGGCGCTGCAACGTCTCTCAGCGAATCGCGGCTCGTCGTCGAGAGCGCACTCGACGACTAACATGAGCAGGCTTCGCTGGCAACGACGCCAGTCGGAGTCCTGCAACGCGAGTCACCTCCGGAGGACTTCGCCACGCACGGCCCCATCGTCTAGAGGCCTAGGACACCACCCTCTCAAGGTGGAGACACGGGTTCGAATCCCGTTGGGGCTGCCAAGGAACCGTCCTCTGGTGTGGTGCGGGGACTCACGGCAAACTCAAAAGCCGATGTCCGGCCCCGAATCCCGCTCGACGGATTGCTCCCGATCGTGGCCGAGGGAGCGTTCTTGCTGCCACCAGTTTCCCAATTCGGTGGCCAGTCTCGGCACGTCCCGTCTCAGCGTCTCCCAGAGGATCCCGTAGTCGATGCGGTGGTAGATGTGGGCGACGAGGACGCGATTCGCCCTGATCTCATCCCAGGGAACACTTGGCATCGACGCTTGAACGCTGTTGGGCAACTTGCTGGCGGCGTCCCCGATCCGACTGATAACGGCTTCGCCGGCGAGCCTCAGGAGTCGATCGTCATCCCAAGCATCCCGACCACGAGCCACGATCTCGGCTGCTGCAGCGGCCGCGTCGAGCAGGTCAGCGACGGTCTTGTCGATGCCGCGGCGATCGTTCGGTTGGCTCACAGCGCTAGTGCGTCAGCTCTGATGTCGTCGTCGCGTTCGGTGAGACCCCCAGCGCTGACGACGTCGACGCCGGTGCCGAGCAGCGCCTCGAGGTCCCGCCAGAGGCGCACATGGTCGACGAGTGTGCGTCCAGATTGGAAGTCGACCAACAGGTCCACGTCGCTCGTGGGTGTTGCCGTCCCTCTGGCTACCGAGCCAAATACCCTGACATTCGATGCGCCGTGAGCTTTCGCCACCCGAAGGATGTCGGACTTGTGCGAGCGCAGCATGGTCAAGTTCGGAGCCTTCGGCTCTGTTGCAGTGGCCCGTTGCGCACCCATGCTCACAATTCTAGGTGCTGACTGGGGTCGGCTTGCCGAGCCCCGCGTGACGGACCCTTCTGTCTTGCCAAAGCCCGCCGTAGACGGCTTCGGCGGAACGGCTGCCTTCGTGACGCCTCCACACAACGAGCCGGTTCGCCAACATTCCGCCAACCGACTTAGCACAGCAGGGGACCGCAGGCATCGCAGGGCGGTATCGCAGTGCGCCGAAAGCGCAGCTCAGCGCCTCTCAGCGGTGATCCAGCCACCCTCTCAAGGTGGAGACACGGGTTCGAATCCCGTTGGGGCTGCTCAATCCATCCTCAGGTGTGGTGCGGGGATGCAGGCAAACTCAAAAGCCGATGTCGGGTCCCGAATCCCGCTCGGCGGATGGCTCCCGATCGTGGCCGAGGGAGCGCTGTCGTTGTCGCCAGTTCCCCAATTCAGTGGCCAGTTTCGCCACGTCCCGTCTCAGCGTCTCCCAGAGGATCCCATAGTCGATGCGGTGGTAGATGTGGGCGACGAGAACGCGATTCGCCCGGATCTCATCCCAGGGAACGCGTGGCATCGACGCT
This sequence comes from uncultured Acidimicrobiaceae bacterium, assembly GCA_963807575.1. Lineage (GTDB taxonomy): Bacteria > Actinomycetota > Acidimicrobiia > Acidimicrobiales > Bog-793 > Fen-455. The sequence continues at coordinate 296,051 of CAWECD010000001.1, read as the reverse complement.
TGAACGTTGTCGGGCAACTTGCTGGCGGCGTCCCCGATCCGACTGATGACGGCTTCGCCGGCGAGCCTCAGGAGTCGATCGTCATCCCAAGCATCCCGACCGCGAACCCCGATCTCGGCTGCTACGGCGGTCGCGTCGAGCAGGTCAGCGACGGTCTTGTCGATGCCGCGGCGATCGTTCGGTTGGCTCACAGCGCTAGTCCGAACTTAAGTCGCCAAAAGCGACGGTTTCCTCACCTGAGCTGCACCGATGGCTGAGAATAGTCACGGTAGTGTAGCCACTAATCTATTGACTATGGAATGACATCGGTGTAAGGTTGTGGCGTGCCCAGGCGTGGTGGTGCAATGCATATCTCGACGACGCGTCGCCACTATGTCGGGGCCGACGGCGTCGAGCGGAACTACGAAACCCATCTGCTGCGTCGTTCGGTGCGGGTCGGCAAGACCGTCCGTAACGAGACGCTGGCGAACCTCTCCCATCTCCCCGCCGAGCTGATCGAGGCGCTGCGTGCCGGGTTGTCGGGAAAGACACTGCTCATCGCGGGCGAGGGCCTCGAGATCGTGCGCTCCCTTCCCCATGGCCATGTCGCAGCCGTCGCGGCACAGGCGAAGGCGCTCGGCTTGCCCGAGCTCCTCGGCCCAAGGGGCAAGGAGCGTGACATCGCCTTCGCGCTGATCTTGGCCCGGGTGGTCCGGCCGGCCTCCAAGCTCGCGACGACCTCGTGGTGGTCCGACACCACGCTCGTGTCGGACCTCGGCTTTGAAGGGATCGGGACCGACGAGGCCTACGCGGCGATGGACTGGCTCTTGTCGCGCCAGGACGCCATCGAGGCGTTGCTCGCCAAGCGCCACCTCTCGCCTGGGGCCAACCCCGCCCGTCGCGCCTACTTCGACCTCTCCTCCTCCTGGATGGAGGGGAGGAAGTGCCCATTGTCGGCCTTTGGCCACTCTCGCGACGGCAAGCGGGGAAAGCTCCAGATCGAGTACGGGCTGTTGACCGACCCAGCGGGTTGTCCGGTCGCGATCCGGGTCTTCCCCGGCAACACCGCAGACCCCACCTCTTTTGTCGAGATCGTGAAGGTGGTCCGGGAGCGCTTCGGCCTGGAGCGCCTCGTCATGGTGGGCGACCGGGGGATGATCACCTCAGCGCGCATCGACCAGCTGCGCGAGCTCCCCGGCATGGGGTGGCTGACCGCCCTTCGGGCGCCAGCGATCCAAAAGCTCGCCGCCGAGAACGGACCGCTGCAGATGAGCCTGTTCGACGAGGTGAGCTTCTGCGAGATCATCCACCCCGACTACCCCGGTGAGCGCCTCGTGTGCTGCCGCAACCCTCTCCTCGCAACAGAGCGGGCGCGAAAGCGCAACGCACTGCTCGACGCCTCTGCGGCCGAGCTCGCGGTCATCGCAGCAGCGACCCGGCGCGAGCGCCGCCCGCTCCGGGGAGCCGACCAGATCGCCCTCAAAGTCGGCAAGGTCCTCAACCACTACAAGGTGGCGAAGCACTTCGTCCTCGAGATCGGAGAGGACTCGTTCTCTTTTGCTCGCGACGAGGACTCGATCGCGGCTGAGGCCGCGCTCGACGGGATCTACGTGCTGCGCACGACGATCGGAGCCGACGAGCTCGACACGACAGGTGTCATCTCGGCCTACAAGGACCTGGCCGGAGTGGAGCAGGACTTCCGTTCGATGAAGGCGATCGACGTCGACATCCGCCCGGTGCACCACTACCTCGAAGACCGCGTCCGTGCGCACGCCTTTTTGTGTTTCCTTGCCACCTATGTGACCTTCCACCTCCGAGACAGCCTGGCGCCGCTCACCTTCACCGACACTGCGCAACCAGAGCGGACCGACCCCGTCGCCCCGGCTCCGCGTTCCGCCTCGGCAAGGGCGAAGGACGCCACGAAAGAGAACGGAGCCAACGGGGAGGTGCGTGGCTTTCGCGAGCTCCTCGAGCACCTCGGCACCCTCACCCGCAACACGATGCGCGTCGTCGGCACGAACGCCACCTTCGATCTCCTCGCCACGCCCACTCCGACTCAGCGCCGCGTCTTCGAGCTCTTGAGCACTCCGGTGCCGAAGACGCTCGTGTAGACAGAAGACCCCGCTTCTCGAACACGGACCTCCTGGTCAAAAGGCGGAAGCCTGCTCCTGGAGGCTTAAGTTCGGGCTAGTGCGTCAGCTCTGATGTCGTCGTCGCGCTCGGTGAGACCTCCAGCGCTGATGACGTCGACGCCGGTGCCAAGCAGTGCCTCGAGATCTCGCCAGAGACGCACATGGTCGACGAGTGTTCGCCCAGATTGGAAGTCGACCAGCAGGTCCACGTCGCTCGTAGGTGTTGCCGTCCCTCTGGCAACCGAGCCGAATACCCGGATATTCGATGCACCATGGGCCTTCGCCACCCGAAGGATGTCGGACTTGTGCAAGCGCAACATGGTCAAGCTCGGGGCCTTCGGCTCCGTTGCAGTGGCCCGTTGCTCCCTCATGCTCACAATTCTGGGTGCTGACTGGGGTCGGCTTGCCGAGTCCCGCGTGACGGACCCTCCTGTTTTGGGAAGGCCCGCTGTAGATGGCTCCGGCGGATCAGCGGCCTTGCCCATTTCGCCAACCTTCCGCCAATCGACTTTCAGCCTTGGGCGTCCGCAGGGGGTCGTTGATCGGTCCTTCCATCAGCGCACTTCCTTGGTCCACGAACCGCGTCCTCAGATCAATGGCTGTGCAGCGAACTGCGGACAGCGTGCCGCCTCGGTGTTCGCCTGGCACCGGCGGACAGGGCGTGGTCGGTTCGAGCGCTCGGTCCTTGTAGGGTGCAGCGACACGAAGAGTTTGGCCTGCCTCAGCTGCCGTCCCGCCCTGTCGAAAGGACAAGATGACCCGTTCCCGAGTTTTGTTGACAGCTGCCCTGATCCTGGGCGCTCTGTTCATGCCCTCTGTAGCCGCCATGGGCTCCCCCAAGTTGGCCTCACCTGCGTGCACGGACAGCTGGAAGGCTCCGGTCAGCGGGCTGTGGTCGGTCGCCGGCAACTGGACCGCGGGGATCCCCGGTGAAGCGGGGCCCGTCTCTGTCTGCATCACGGTCCCGGGCACCTACACCGTGACGCTGGCCCCGTGGTCTATAGGTACCGCCGACCCCAACCACCAGTTTGCCGCCATCACGTCACTCGCCCTCGGCGCTGCTAGCGGGCCGGGGAACCAGACTTTGGTTGTCCTCGGGCAGAGCAGCCCCAATGACAGCAACGAGCAGGTCAACACAACGGGCCTGAGCACGACGGCACCGAGTCTGATCACCGCCCATGGCCGGCTGGTCCTGAGCTCGACAGACGGCGGGGAGAAGGCCAAGGGCGTTCCTCATGGGGGGGACGCAGTCGTCACTGGTGGCCCGTTCGCCAACTATGGCGCCGTCACGATGATGGTCCAGGACGCCAATAACAAAGCGGCCAACTACACACAGTTCTACAGCGCCTTGACCAATGAGCCCAAAGCTTCCGTGACCGACCAGTCGGGCCTCCTGGACGTCAACTCGGTCACCAACGACGGCACATGGACGGTGGCGCCCGGGGCTTCGATGGACCTTGCCTTCCAAACACCCGGGAGCGGCTATGCCGCCGGGGTCTTCACCACCTCGGGGACGGTCACCAACAGCGGTGCGATTTCGGCCCAGGGCGGGACCTGGTCGCAGCTCGGCGGAGCGGTCGCGGGCAATCCGGTGGCCTTACAGGTCGGCACCAAACTGGTGGACCACGCCGGGGCGGCCAAGTTCGTCGTGAACGTGGAAAACGCCAGCCTGGTAGGCACCGTCCCTAAAGGCCAGACGATCACCGTCGTGGGCGAGGTCTACGGCTACCAGGGCGAGAACTACAACAGCACGACCCTCGGGCTGGGCGGCACGACGGTTGTCAACGACGGGACAATCGTGCTCGACGCCCAAGGGACCAAGACCGGGGGAGGCGCTGCCGTTATCAACGATGGCACTTTGCGCAACAACGGCACCGTCCTGGCCGAGGTGACCCACTCGTCGTGGACAGTCAGCTGGCAGATCGGGCTGACAAACAACCGGTCCGGCAAGGTTGCCGTGACCAGCGGGACGATTAACGAGTCGGGGGGTGGTTCGGACGTCAACGCCGGTGCAGTGACGATCGCCCCCGGGGCCGTTTGGTTGCTCCAGGAAGGATCGGCGTTCACCAATCAATCCGGGGGCTCAATCGTGACCCAGATCGCTGGTCCCACCCGTTTCGGCCAGTTCCAGATCGCTAACCCGTGCTGCAACGGCGACGGGGCGGTGAACGCCGGCGGGGTCCTCGTTGCTGTCCTGGTAGGCGGCTACAGGCCACCGGCCAACAAGGAGTTCCCGATCTTCCAGTTGTTCGGCGGCAGGTTCGCCGGCACGTTCAGCCGTGTGCGTGGCGGCTTTTCCGCGGACTACAAGCACGAAACGACGGCCCCGGCGTTCGTCGGCATCATCTACGGCAAGGCCACGACGTAGGCACGCTTCCCGGTTGCTCGGTGATGAAGCTCTCGTAGACCCGCGCCAGCTCCTGGGGCCGGTCACCGAGTTCCCGGTCGATTGAGGGTCAATCTTGCCGCTCACCGAAATGGTTTGTGCTGATGAAGCACGCGCAGTCGATGGGAGGACACAAGTGGGACTTCCGCGTTCGTCGGGGTCTCTGTTCAGCACGAGGCACGCTCACCTCACAGCTGCCAGGCGCTGAGCAGGTCCGCGGCATCGAGTACAAGGTCGGCTCCCACACGTGAGGCGGCGCCGCGCGGCGAGACCGCGACGAGCCGAGCCCCGGCTGCTTTCGGTATCACCCCACGCCCTTCCGTAAGTTCGGCTAGGTCCACCGCGCCAAACGTTGCCTTGTCCCTCCACTTGATCGAGCCGATCGCCACCGGAGTGTTGCCCCGTGCAGACCCGACGATGTCGTACTCGTGATCACCGCGCCGGTCCCACCAGCCACCGACCGATTCGATCGAGTGAAACGGCGTGTCAAGGCGCGGAGCGAGGCGCAGCACGCCGTCGCGGACGATCGGCTCAATAGCCTTGCCCCTCCAAGTGCTCCAGCCGCTTGAGAAGGCCGCGAGCGCCAGATCCGAGCGACCGACCTCAATGTTGCGGAGCTGGGGTTCGACAAAGCGAAACCAGAAGCGCAGGTACGGATCGGCTACTCGGTAACGCTTGAGCCGGCTGCCCTTGTCACCGGCTGGTATGTCCACGGCGAGGATGCGCTTGGTGTCGGTGAGGACGTCAGTTGCCCGGCTCACCGCGGTCTTGGCCGCGATCCCACCGCCAAGGTCCGAGGCGATGCGCGAGAAGTTGACCACGCCGATCTCGTCGGCTCCGATCGCCTCGAGAACGAGGCGCGCGTTGGCACCATCCGCGAGTTCGCCGGCAAGGTTGATCTGGGCGATGTCCGCGAGCAGTGCGTGGGGACGAGAAAGAGCATCCTCGACAAGGGCCCTAACGGAGCTGAACTTTCGCGCATGCGCGACGAGCTCGGGGAATCCTCCCGTGACGAGCTGGCTGTCGAAGACCTCGACGGCGGAGCGTGATCCTCCGAGAGCCTGCGCGGTTTCCGCCGGGTTGAACGGCTCGACGACGAGATTGCCGTCGAACCGACCGAATAGCGGTCGGTCGTGCGCGAACAGTCGATCCATCATCGCCTCGTCGGAGCCGATAAGCAGTACAAGGACTGGTCGCCTGACGAGCGTGAGATCCCATAGTGACTGGAGGAGCCCGTCGAGACCAGGGCTCGCATCATTTGCCCAAGGGAACTCGTCGATCACGAAAATCGCGGGATCTTCATCCAGCACGAACTGCAGCCGAGAGAGCAGGTCATACCAGTTCCCTGGTGGCACAGCCATGCCGGCCTCGATGGCAGGCAGCGGTCGAGTCGAGGAGCGGAGCGTCTCGGCGGCCCGGCGCATCTGCACATCTACCGGTGTCCCCTTCATGCCGGCAACGACGCCGTACGCGACGCCACTTCGCTCGGCGAAGTGCTCAACCAGTCGTGACTTGCCGACCTGACGGCGTCCGCGAACGGCTATCAGGCGTCCCGCACCGGATGCGCTCGCATTTCGGAGTTCGGCGTCAAGCGCGGCTAGTTCTCGCTCCCGACCGAAGAACTCACTTGTAGCCATTGACGTAGCATACACAGATGTAACATACGTATCAGCATCGTGTGTTGCGGAAGCTCCCCAACGTCGCCAACATTCCGCCAACCGACTTTGCGGCGCAGCCACCCGCAGACGCTGCGGTTGAGCGTCGGAGCGCACCAAAAGCCCAGCTCAGCGGCTCTCAGCGGTGATCCAGCCACTCTCTCAAGGTGGAGACACGGGTTCGAATCCCGTTGGGCTGCTCAGACTTGCCCATCAGAGCAGGCCGGAGATTCTTTCTTGGTTGTCGCCTTGTTGCCGTTCAGTATTTGCTCGATGCCGTACTGCGCGATCCGCTGTCAGGGATCGGCAAGCCCGAACAGTTGAAGCATGTTCTACAGGGCTGCTGGTCGCGGCGGATCGACGAGGAGCACCGCCTCGTGTACCTGGTTGATCGTGACGGCGTCGTGGTCCTCCAGGCGAGGTATCACTACGAGCACTGAGGATCCCGGTGCTGTCGACTGTTTCTGGACAACGTCCCGTTGAGCAACGGCAAGAGTGCTCCGGACCCCCGCCGCTCACGTTCGGTACTCAGGAGTCCGCCTGCGCCAGCTCCGTGCACCGGGAAGACCGACTTGTCGTCCGGAACGGCCCGTCCGCGCGATGCAGAACGACCGCCTGCCGCGTCGCGTCGAGTGTCCCGTCCGACCACTCGCGGCCACACTCATGCCCGGATTGCGACCGTCGCGATCAGGTAACGGTGGTCGCTGCCGAACCCCGGCTTCGCGGCGATCTCGGTCACCGCGAGGTGCGTTCCTGTCAGCACGTGATCGATGCGGACGAAGGGTGGCACGACGGCACCGTTCGGCCACGTCATGTCGGTCGCCTTCCCACGCGCCGCGGCCCCGTCGGTCAGGCCGTCGTGGACAAGGGCAACGAACCCGCTGTTTCCCCAGGTGGCGTTGAAGTCTCCGACCATCAGCATCCGACTGTCTCCACTCGCCCGCACGGACCGACCGACAGCGGCTAGCGCACTCGACCACTCCCGCCAGGACACGGCGAACGGTGCCAGGGTGTGCACGACGCGTAGGGCGACTGGCCCACCTGGCGACCATAGGGTGGCCTCGACCATGTACGGCGTCCAGGAACCGTCCGAATGCACGGTCTCGACCTGGCAACCGGTGAGACGCAGCCTGGAGGCGATGAGGAAGCCGTTCGCGCCGTAGGCGGGCACGGCACAACGGTAGAGGAAGTTCGACAGCACACCCGAGGTCTCCATGCTCGCGAGCGCCGGTGGCGTGAACTCTTCGAGGGTGACGAGATCGGGTCGGTCCGCTTTGATGGCTCGCACGTAACCGGCCTCGAAGTCGAGGGCCTTGTCGATGTTCGCGTCGAAGACACGCACTACCGGGGCGTTCCGAGCCCACGAGGGCACGGGAGCCGCAGCGAGGAGCTCCGGCGCGACGAACATCAACTGGGCGGCGATTATGACGACAGCCGCAGCGGCGAGCCACCAGCGCCGCGCGATGAGCGCGCCGACGGCCACGACCCACGCCGGTAGGTAGATGATCAGCGTGAGAGCGTCGAGCACGACCAGCGGCTCGATCGAGTCCCACGCAATTAGCCGCAGGAGCGCGAGGAGACCTAGCGCGGCGACGATCAGCCAGCCGACGACGAGAGTGCCGACTCGCACGACGGCCGGCACGCGATGGGGACGGTGCCGCGGGTGGGTCTCTCCCGTGCCGTTGGTGCCAGGTCGTTCCGGCATGATCGTCAACGTACCGTCGTCGAGCCGTCATCTTCGGTCACGACGCACGCCGATGATCTCTTGAGCGCATTCCCTTGTCCCTCCGCCAGCGGGACCAACGACTTGCACGACTCCCGGAAAAATGATATCACTTAATATCAGTTAATCGAGGCCACTCTGCAGGAGGGATCATGAGCCAGTTCGTCCAACCCAGCCGCGAGCCCGAGGCGACTCCGGTCGGTCATTCGGGAGTCCGAGTCGAGATCCACGAGCGCCCAGCGTGGGCCATCAGCGGCTGGCTCGGCGTCCTCGTCGTCATCGCCTGCGGCGTCGGGGCATATTTCCTCGCGAACAGTTCCGTCGCGGTTCTCATTCGTCTCGTGCCGATCGTCCTAGCGGCGGTCACTTTGGCCTCGTTGGTCATTGTGCAGCCCGGTCAGACGAAGGTCGTACGGTTCTTCGGCCGCTACGTCGGCACGGTTCGCCGAGCCGGCCTTTGGTGGATCCTGCCTCTGTCTGACCGGCGGAGCGTGAGCATTCGGGTTAGGAACTTCGAGACGAACCACCTGAAGGTCAACGACGCTGACGGCAACCCCGTGGAGATCGCTGCCATTGTCGTCTGGCAGGTTGCCGACACGTCGCGTGCTCTCTACGCCGTGGACGACTATCTCAATTTCGTGCGGGTGCAGGCCGAGTCCGCACTGCGCCACGTCGCGACCACCCATCCCTACGACAACGCCGCAGACGACGGGCTGTCGCTTCGCGGCTCGACCGACATCGTTGCCGGCGAGCTCGCCACAGAGATGGCCGAGCGCGTCTCCATTGCCGGGGTGGAGATCGTCGAGGTGCGCATCAGCCATCTTGCCTACGCGTCGGAGATCGCCCAGGCCATGTTGCGCCGACAGCAGGCGAACGCAGTCGTCGCGGCCCGCTCTCGTATCGTGGACGGCGCCGTCGGAATGGTTGAGATGGCACTCGAGCGGCTGGCGGAGCGTGACATCGTCCAGCTTGACGAGGAGCGCAAAGCAGCAATGGTGAGCAATCTGATGGTCGTACTATGCAGTGACCAGCCCGCTTCCCCGGTCGTCAACACCGGCACTCTCTACTCGTGATCCGTGAATGACCGAAAGCAGGTCTTGCTTCGGATTGATCCCACTGTTCATGACGCCCTGGCCAGGTGGGCGGCCGACGAGTTCCGGAGCACCAACGCCCAGATCGAGATGCTGCTGCGCCGAGCCCTCGACGATGCCGGGCGAATGCCAAGAAAGGCTGCACCCCTGCCTAGACGGGGCCGGCCACCCATCGACCGCCGACTGCCAGGCAGCCGCCTGTCTACTTGATCAGCACAAGTATCTGGGAAGGTCTTCAGGATCCATCTGTCCTTGCGCGCTTGGCTGGTAGATCAATGATCCAGCCGCTCAGATCGGTCCATCTGCGGTCGCTTCTGTTGATCGCAAGAGCCGAAGCATCCTTCGCTCGAGGGCGTCACCTTCCGAGTTAGGTGCCAGGCCGACGTCAACGAAGCCGAGCCGCTTGTAGAGGTTGATCGCACTCATGTTGTCTCCTCTCACATCGAGCGCAACTCGAAACACATGTTGCTCGAGCGCCCATACCACGATCGCTTCGATCAGGGCTGCACCGACTCCTCGTCCTCTCGCTTCGGGCGCAACCCACATGGAGATGAGCTCGATCTCGTGGTCCACTGGCGACGTGGCGCTCGCCATTCCAACGGACTTCTCGTTGACAGACGCGACAAGGTTGAGCGGGACTGACGAGAGGCGATTGCGCCAGCGCTCTTCGGTGTCACGGTTGCCGCCCCACTCCGCGAGGGTTGAACCGAAGGCGTGCGGGGCTTCGACGAGTGCGCGGAGACGCAGTTCACGCCAGAGTTCCCAGTCGTCGAGCGCAAGCACCCGAATGACAACAGATGGCACGGCGACCGGTCTACCAGCCGAAGCCTCCGTCGTTCTGCACAGTGAAGGCACGAGAGCCGTTCCAGTTGTGGTGGAGTAACGCCTTGGCAGTTAAGGGCGCCGGCGGTAGCGCCTCGACGGTCCCCGCAATGCGGCGCAACCCCGGGCCGGGACGGATCGGTCTCGGCCCGTGCCACGTGACGGCCAAGATCAACACCCCTGCCGGGTTACTCGGCGGCGGATTGATACTCATCTACCGGGCTTCTGTGTGTTGCTCGCCAGGTCGGTGAAACTCGGTGGTGATCAACGATGGAGCCTACTTTGCTAATGCCATGACCGACGTTCGAACATCGCGCCTACAGTTGCACGCGATCGATGTCGAAGAGGGAGAACGCATCCTCGCTCGAAGCGCGGCACCGGCCGATGCCTGGGCGGACGATTTCCCCTTCGAGGGCGACGTTCTGCGCCTGCCAGCGATGAACGACGGACAGCAACAGGGCTGCGACGGTTTCTCTTACGAGCCGGCTAAGACGCGGTCGCTAGTGTACTGAGGCGCCCCAGACCCGGCAGGGAGGAGTTGCAGGAAGAAATTGGTCGCGCCAGGCACGCGCGGCACGCTCGTAGACGCATGGCCACGACCGGTCGAGTCGGTGGTCAGTGTGCCGCCGTTGTCCGATGTTTGCGGGCACGATCCTGGGACCTGCTGCATGAGCACCGCATAGGTCGTGTTCGGGGAGCCCGCTTGCACCTGGATCTCCGCCTGGAATGAGCTGGCCGTAATGTTCAGCACCGCAAACCCGATAGAGGTAGCCGCCTCGCTGACGTTCGTGGTGCAGTCTCCTTGGGCGGGATTGTTCGTCCCCAACGCCACCTTCTTGCCTGTGGCCGGGACCGATGTGGACTGGGACGTGGATGAAGTTGTCGTGCTGGTCGAGATTCGTGGAGTCGTCGATGTCGACGTGGCCGCGGAAGGCGTCGTGCTGGAGCTGCACCCCGCCAAGGCCACAGCGCAGGCCACTAGGGCGGATGCAACCCCGAAACCCCAGGAACCACTTCGAAGTCTCTGTGCCATGTCGCCTCCCGACGCACCACGACACTCGTAGCTCGCACAAGCAGGCCACGGCGGTGACCAGAAATCGGCACCCGCAGACTGTGACCACTCAAATTCTAGTCTTCGAGACTGTCACTCAATAGGGCCCCCACGCCCTTGGCTCGACGGGTGAACCGGGCCTTCAACTCCTCAGATCTGGGACTTTATGAGGCGCGCCATCACCTGGGCCCCCACCCCGCCAATTGGCATGTGGACGCCGTCTGAGTAGAACCACTGCGGGTTCTCGTCAGCCAGCTTGTTGAAGTCGGCGAGCCGGTCTCGCGGGTAGTTCGCGACGCCTTGGGCGAGGGTGGCGTTCACCGATCTTGACCACGTGTAGTCCGGGGGGAGATGCACAGTCACGAACACGACCCGGGAGGCGCCGGAGAGAACGCTCATCATCTCCGTGAACTGCTGCGCGCTCACCGGGCCGTTGGTGCCCAGGTCGATCACGACGATCGCCCCGAGACGGTCTTCTGACTTGAGCTGTTGCGCCAGCGCAATGCCGGTGTCCCATTGGCGGCTGACAGCCGCCTCGACGTCTATGCCGGGGATGTCCGCCTCGAGGGCGGGCTGCGCGTCGAGCATTACGGAGTCCCCGATCGCCGTGACGTGGCCGGAAACAAAGCCCGCACCCGGAGCCGGTAGGCCCGCGGGTGGTGGAGGGACCGACGGCAGCAGCCAGTAACCCCGGCCGTCGGGTGTGGCCACCACCGCGACGATCGGGTTCTTGCTGAGCGCGGAGGCTGGCGAGCCGTAAAAGTGAGCGTCGCCGTAGTGGAAGACGCGCCCGCCCGACGCGACCAGCCAGTAGCCCTTGTCGTCCGGAGTGGCCGCCATGGCCACGATGTGGTCCGTGCCGAGCTCACCGGTCGCAGAGCCGTAGAAGTGCGCGTCCCCGTAGTGGAAGACGCGCCCGCTCGACGCGACCAGCCAGTAGCCCTTGCCGTCGGGAGAGGCCACCATGGCCACGATGTGGTCACCGTGGAGCTCAGAGGTCGCCGAACCGTAGATGTCGGCGTCGCCGTAACCGAAGACGCGTCCACCGGACGCGGCGAGCCAGTAACCCTTGCCGTCGGGTGTGGCTGCCATTGCGACGATCGGAGAGCTGAGCCGGTCGCCGGCGGAACCGTGGAACCTGGCGTCACCGAAGCTGAAGACGCGGCCGGAATCGCACGCCAGCCAGTAGCCGCCACCGTTGCGGCTTTCGGCGATCGCGACGACGTGAGCTCTTCTCCGGACCGCGACCGAGCCATGGAACCTCGCATCGCCGAAACCGAACACACCGCCGTTTCCTGTTACGAGCAAGTAGCCGCGCCCACTCTGGCTGGCGGCCATGGCGGCTACTCCGGAGCTCAAGTCGTTGTGGGCGAGCGCGCCGAAATAGCGCGCCGTGCCGAAGGGCATCGGCGCACCAGCGACGTCTCGCAGGCCCTGGCGCGCGTGAACGGGCTGAAGCGGGACCGATCCGCTGCCCGGGGGGTTGCTGGGCCTGGAGCCCAGCTGTCCGGCGCTCGCCGGTCGGGTTGCCGCGGAGCCGGCGAGAACAGCGACGATGATGCTGAGGACGGCGATGGGCCCGGACCGGGCGCGACCGTGCTTTCGTGGCGTTTGCTGGCCCGGCATAGCCCGAGACCATAGTCACCCAGCTGGCGACCAGGTGCTCACCCGCCGGCGTAGAGCTCGGTGATCACCCCGGCGTGGTGCTCGTACACGATGCTTCGTTTGACCTTCATCGTTGGGGTCAGCTCCCCGTCCTCGGCTGTCAGCACGTGGGCCAGCACGCGGAACTTACGGATGCTCTCGGCGTGTGAGCGCTTCGTGTTGACCTGATCGATGGCCGCCTGGATCTCGGCGATTAGATCGGGGTCGGCGGCGAGAGCTTCCAGATCGCCCAGCTTGGTGTGCTGTCGCGCCCAACGGGTGAGCGCATCCGGGTCGAGCGTGAGAAGGGCGGCGAGGTATCTTCGCCCCTCGCCGACGATGACCGCCTCGGAGATGAGCGGGTGGTTCGTCAGGTCGACCTCTATGGCCTCGGGGGAGATGTTCTCGCCGGCCGCGGTGATGATGATGTCCTTTTTTCGGCCGAGGATGCGCAGAGCCCCGTCAGCGTCGAAAGCTCCGGTGTCGCCGGTATGCATCCAGCCGTCGGCGTCGATGAGGGCGGCGGTGGCCTCAGGGTCGTTGAGGTAGCCGACGCACACGTTGCCGCCCTTGAGGAGGATCTCGCCGTCATCGGCGATCGTGATGCTCATTCCCGGCAGCGCGGTGCCGACAGTGCCGATGCGGACATGAGAGGCCCGATTGGCGGCCGTCGGCCCGCAACCCTCCGTCTGGCCGTACAACTGGAGCAGAGGGAGCCCGATGGCGTGGAACCAGCTGATGAGCTTCGGATGAGCAGGCGCAGCAGTCGTGATCAGAACGCGGGCGCGGTCGAGGCCGAGCTGCTGACGCAGGGTTGACCCAAGCGTCAGGTCGAGGCCGCGGTAGATGGCGATCGCCGCCCTATTGACAGTTGAGCCTTCCTGCTCGGAGGCGACTTTGCGCAGGCCGAGGTCGACATAGCGCTGCACGGCCGCACGGACCGGGGGTGCCTGGGCCCGCACGCGGCTCTCGATCGTCTCGCGGAGCTTCTCCCAAATCCGGGGCACGGCCAAGAACACTGTTGGCCGGCACGCAGGGAGGTCTTCGGCGACGGTGGCAAGGTTGCGTGCGAACCAGGTCTCGCCGGCCACGGCTATCGGCAGGAAGTCGCTCATCATCCGTTCGGCTATGTGGCTGAGGGGCAGGAACGACAGGAGGCGATCACCCTCACCGATGTCATAGATGGGCGTGACGTTGCGCAGCGTCCACATGATGTTCGAGTGACTGAGCATGGTTCCCTTGGGAGGGCCACCGGTTCCGCTCGTGTACACGATAGTCGCGAGGTCCTCGGGCTGGACCTGACGAGACCGCTCGTCGACAGAGTCGGGATCGCGCCGCAATCGATCGGCGCCGGCGCCCCGGAGCGCGTCAAAGCCGACGACGAACGAGTCACCTGCCCGCCGGGCGCCGTCGGCGATGATGACCCGCTTGAGTATGGGCAGCTGGTCCCGAATGTCGATGAGCTTGGCCAGCTGGGCGCGGGTGTCCACCAGGCACACTTCGACCTCGGCGTGGCCGAGGATGTATGCGATCTGAGACGGTGCACTGGTCGGGTAGACCGGTACTGTCACCCCGCCGTTCAAGAGCGTTCCAAGGTCTGCGAGATGCCATTCCATCCGGTTGGTCGACAAGATCGCGACCCGGCCACCGCGCGCGACGCCGAGCTCGGCGAGCCCCCCGGCGATCTGGCGGGCCGCCAGCAGGTACTCGCCCCAGGTGAGGGCTTTCCATTCCCCCTGGGTCGGACGCTCGACTGGGCAATAACGCATCGCCGGGCGATCGGCGAGCCGCCGCCCGTTGGCGATCAAGGCGTCAACAATCGTCTTACCCTGCTCAGCCGGCACGCCGACCGACCGCCTCGCGGTTGTCGCGGGAAGGCCCTGCCTCAGTCGAAGGGGTAACGCGCGGATCCAGGCATCACGGCGAGCACCCTGGTTGGCGTCGGATCGAGACGGGTTTCCCAACCGCCGAAGGGAATCCTGCCACCCTGGTGGTGTTCTCATGTCGCTCCGATGGCTTCGCGTTGGCGCCCACTGGTCGTGGGATCGTCGGATGTTCAGTCGTAGTTGGTGCAGTCCGTGGCTGAAGTGCAGTTGGAGTAGTCCCTTGTCACCACCGCGTTGACGTCGCTGACGATCGTCGCGTCGGTCGTGATGATGCCGAGCTCGCGGTTGTCGTCCATCGAGGCGCGCGAGAAGTTGATGCTCCCGACGTAGATCCTCTGATCGTTGAAGCCGGCATCGGCGATCGTGGTCTTTGCATGGATGTAGAGGTCCGACGAGCCGTCTTTGTAGAGATGCACGTGACCCCCGGCACCGACGATCGCGGCCCAGTCGCCGTCGTAGGAGCTGTCTTTGGTCATCGTGACCTCGACTTTCACTCCACGCCTGGCAGCGGCCACGATCGCGCTCGTGATTGTCGAGTCGCCCATTTCTTCGTTCTCGATCGACAGGGTGTGGCTCGCACCGCTGATTACCGCGAGCATCTGGGGTTGCGAGCCCGGGCTCCAGACGAGGTCGGAGCCATCCGGCGTAGTGATGGGCTCGTGCGCGAAGTCCGCGCTGAAGACGGCCTCGATAGCCTCCACATCCTTCGGGTTGGTGTCGAAGACGCCGAAATCACGGGTCGTCGCGTAGTACTCGGCGGTGAGATTGGCCGACAGGATCAATGACTCGGTGCCGTCGACCGTGATGGTCTTCTGGTGCGTCGCCTCGTAACTGGTGTCGGCCCACACGACCTTCACGCCGCCCGCTCTGAGGGCTTGGAAAGCGGGCCCGTTGCGGCTCGCTTCGCGATTGATGTCGAGGATGACGCGGACTTTCACGTGGCGCCTTTGGTCTGCGACGAGATCGTTCACAATGGTCGGGTCGACGAGCTCGTACATGGTGATGTCGACCGACTTCTTCGCCGACACCACGAAGTCGTATACCGGTGTCATCCCGGTGCTGGAGCCGAGCCTGGACGGTTCCACGATCACCCCGACGAGGCCCGATGTGGTATGCGTATGGTCTGCCGGTGCCGGCACGACCGCACCGGCTGCGGTCACCAGTGTCAGGGCGGCCGAAGCAGCGAGAACAAGGAAACCGGCACGTCGCCAAAGAGCTCCACGGGACATTGCTGACCAACTCCGAGTTGACCGTCTACCGCCGGTCACCAGCATGACCGATCAGTCGCCCACCGCGCCGTCTATGGACTCGCGGATCAGATCTGCGTGCCCGTTGTGCCGCGCGTACTCCTCGATCATGTGCAAGTAAATCCACCGGATGTTGCGCGCCTGCTCGGGATCGTGGCCGCGGCTCGCCACCAGGTCCCCGAGCTCCCTGTCGCGAACTGCACCGCGCGCCGCCTCAACTTCCCGCCGAAAGGTCTCGAGATCGGCCGACACGTCGGCATCGCCGAGGTCGTCGAAGTCGGCGCTCTCGTTGTCGCCGGTGCAGTATTCGAATCCGATCTGCTCGCCGCCGGCGTACATGCGGAACCACCATCGTTCCACTTCGACCATGTGGCGGACCAGGCCGAGCAACGACAGTCCCGACGGTGGTACCGGGCGCGCCTTCAGCTGTTCAGCACTGAGGCCGGCACACTTCATCAGCAGGGTCTCGCGATGGAAGTCCAGCCACTGTTCGAGCGACTCACGCTCGCCGCCCGTGCGGGTGGGCTCTGTTCGGTCGACTGTCGGAGCCCTCCACGTAGTCGTCATATCGTCGACCCTAGCGGTCTGTTCGGAGCACAGTCGGTTGCGGGCCCACGCGCGACCGGCCCCGGTATCCACGTCGAGCGGGCGCGAGCCCCTTTGCTGCGGCATCATGCATCGAGCGACACAGGAGGAAAGATGCCGAACGACCTAGATCACGTCCGGAGCCTTGTCAGCAAGGACTCCCTCGCCGTAGTCACCACGACCCGGTCCGACGGGTCGATCCACGCATCTGTCGTCAGAGCGGGCGTCGTCGACTCGCCGATCACAGGGGAAGCCTGCGTCGGCTTCGTCGCGGGTGGGTCCTCGCGCAAGCTTGTGCACCTGCGCGGCAGCGGCAGGGCTGTGGCCGTTTTCCGCCACGGCGCGGACTGGGTCGCGGTCGAGGGCCCGGTACAGCTCGTGGGGCCCCAGGACCGCCTCGAGGACTTTGCCATCGCCCAGCTCGCGAGGTTGCTCCGGCGCGTCTTTGTCGCTGCCGGCGGCACTCACCAGGATTGGGACGAATTCGACCGCGTGATGGAAGCCGAGGGGCGCACGGCGGTGTTCGTGACGCCCGAACGGATAAGCGGCAACAGCTGACAGTGTTTACGAAGAGGTCATCTTGGCCGATCGCCAGCGGCGAATGTGAGCCCTTTCGACCCACACGGCCAGGCCACCGCCTATGAGGAGTACTACGGCCGCCGCCGCTTCGATGACGACCGACGTCTTGGCCCAGGGCGCGCTCATGTAGGAGCGGTAGCCGAAGAGGCCGACGTGAACCGACACGAGCAACGCCGCGATCGTCCCCGCCGCGTACACAGCTCCCAGCACCGCTACAAAGACACGCCTGATCAGCCCGATCGCCAACGAGAGCAGGACGCCGAAGAAGCCTTGTACGAAGAAGAGCGGGCCGATCGTCGCCTTGTACCTGTAGCCATTCGCCCAAAGGTGAAAATGGATGGCCGCGGAAGTGATGAGCAAGGCCGCGCCGACGATGATCACGAGGCTGACCACGGGTCCAGTTGGCCGGCGGGCCGCGCCTAGCGCTCGCCCGGTTCGAACATCACGCTCGCTGCTCACGCTGCCCCCAAGTGTCAAAAGGGTCATTGCTTGCCCAGATCGTACCTCCCGCGTCGCGCCGGGAATATGCACCGATAGCGTCCGGACGGTTCCCGAGCGTGATGATCCGTGCAGTTGCGCGTCGGCCGGCCCAGGCCGGTGTCGACTGGGCCACGCAGTCCTTCGCCGTCGCCGCGACCGGTAGTCTCGTTCGGTACAGGGCGACGATGATCTGATCCTCGGGCTCTTCGAGTGTCGGATTTGGAGGAGGCGACAACCATGTGTCTGGGGATCCCCGGTGAGGTGGTCGAGCTCCTCGACTCGAACCGGCACTTGGCGAAGGTCGACGTCGCCGGTGTGCGTCGCAACATCAGCATCGACCTCTTGGAGGACGAGAGTGTGGTGCCGGGCGACTGGGTGCTCATCCATGTCGGCTTTGCCATGGCCAAGATCGACCAGGAGGAGGCAGAACGAGCACTCGGGGACCTGCAACTGATGGGTCAGGCCTACACCGACGAGGTTCAGGCAGTCATCGGGTCGCAGATCGCGTAGCGGCGACGAGAAAGGGTAGTTGCAGCTTCGCCGGCGCAATCGTGGTGGCTTTCGCACCGGGCGTCGCGTGCGGGTGAGGGAGGAACATGATGCGATTTGTCGATGAGTACCGGGACCCGGCAGCGGCCCGCGCCCTGGTGGCCCATATCACCGAGCTGGCATCCCATGGTCACTACAAGTTCATGGAGGTCTGCGGAGGCCACACCCACACGATCTACCGTCACGGTATCGAGCATCTTCTCCCGACATCGGTCGAGCTGGTGCACGGCCCTGGGTGCCCGGTGTGCGTCATCCCGATGGGTCGCATCGACGACGCCGTCGCCGTAGCCCAGTCGCCCGCGGTCATCTTCACCTCGTTCGGCGACATGATGCGCGTCCCCGGCTCGAACGGCAGTTTGCTCGGGGCCAAGGCACAGGGCGCAGACGTCCGGATCGTTTACTCACCGCTCGACGCGTTGCGTGTCGCCGTCGACACCCCGGACCGGCCCGTTGTGTTCTTCGCGGTTGGCTTTGAGACCACGGCGCCCTCGACGGCGGCAACCGTGCTGAAGGCCAGGCAGGACGGGGTCATGAATTTCTCCGTCTTCTCGAACCATGTGACGATCGTGCCCCCGATCAGAGCCATCCTCGAGTCCGCTGACCTCCGCCTCGACGGGTTCATCGGGCCTGGTCACGTGTCGACGGTCGTCGGCCAGCGTCCTTACGGTTTCGTCCCGGAGGAGTACGGCAAGCCGCTCGTGACTGCCGGCTTCGAGCCGCTCGACATCCTTCAGGCCATTGAGATGCTGCTGACCCAGATCAGAGAGGGTCGATGCTGTGTCGAGAACCAGTACACGCGCTGTGTGAGCGAGGCCGGCAATCCGCGGGCGCTTGCCATATTGGACGAGGTCTTCGAGGTTCGGCCGCAATTCGAATGGCGCGGCCTGGGCTTCATCCCCAACAGCGCCCTCAAGCTCAGGCCGGAGTTCGCGAAGTGGGATGCGGAGCTTCGCTTCGAAGTACCGCGCGTGCGTGTCGAAGATCCGAAGGCCTGCCAGTGCGGCGAAGTGCTGAAGGGTGCCATCAAGCCGTGGGAGTGCAAGGTGTTCGGCACCGCGTGCACGCCAGAGACTCCCATCGGCACCTGCATGGTTTCCTCCGAAGGTGCGTGTGCCGCCTACTACAACTTCGGACGCCTGCACAGGGAGGTCGCCGTCACAATGGGCGGCCCCCGCTAGCACTGCGAGCAGGACCCGTCAGCCCGGACCGGCGCCGAGTGCGGCGATGGCCGCTTGCCCGACACTGATCCCGCCGTCGTTCGGCGGCACCGACTCGTGCACAAGAACGGTGAGCCCCTCGGCGGCGAGAGCGTCCTCGACGATGTCGCTTAAGCGCACGTTCTGGAACACGCCTCCACTCAGGGCGACCGTGTCGAGGCCATGCCTACGGCACAGACGCGCCCCGAGGGCGGCGGTGGCGCGCCCGAGACTCTCGTGGAACCCTGCGGCGATGACTGAGCGGTCGGTTCCCCTCTCGACCTCCGTCAGCACCGTGGCTATGAGGGGCGACGGATCGAGCACATCGAGCTCGTCGGCGCCCGCAGCCTCTGCGAGCTCGGTCGGGTATCTCGGCGCCGATGCCCGAGGCACCGCGCGCGCGAGCGCCTCGAGCTCGATTGCAGCCTGGCCCTCGTAGCTGACCTGTGATCGCAGCCCGACCAGGGCGGCGACGGCGTCGAAGAGCCGGCCGACACTGGTGGTGAGGATCGAGTGGCGCATCTCGCCGTCCGCCACAGCCAGGGGAAGGACCTGGCTCCATCTTGGATCGAGCCCAGCGCCGAGCCTGGCGGCGGTGTCCGCATCTGTGGCGCGCGCGGTCCAGGCGAGAGCCATTCGCCATGGCTCACGGACCGCGGCCGCCCCGCCCGGCAACGGGACGGGCCGCAGGTGCGCGACTCGTTCGAAACCGTTGAAGTCGGCGACGAGGAACTCCCCGCCCCACATCGTCCCGTCGGTGCCGTAGCCGAGCCCGTCGAAGGCGATTCCGAGAACGGTACCGGTGTGCCCGTGCTCGGCCAGGCACGAGGCGATGTGCGCATGGTGATGCTGCACGGGCCACGGCTCGACGTCGAGATCGAGAGCGTGCTTGGTCGACAGGTACTCCGGGTGCAAGTCGTGCGCGACGACCTCTGGTTCGATCCCGAACAACCGGCACAGGTGAACCGTCGCTTGCAGGAATGACTGATAGGTCGCGAGGTGCTCGAGGTCACCGATGTGGTGGCTGCACACCACGATGGACTCCTTGGCCACCGAGACTGTGCTCTTGAGCTCGGCACCCACGGCGAGCACCTGGCGAGCTGCCCGGCGAGGGAGCGGCAAGGCCTCAGGCGCGTAGCCGCGGGACCGCCGGACCATTTGCAGGCGACGCCCTGACGCGCGGACGACCGAATCGTCGCAACGGATGTGAATCCGGCGGTCGTGTGCCAACACACCGTCTACCATGGGCCCGAGGCGGGCGAACGCGTCCTGGTCGGTGTGGGCGATCGGGTCGTCCGACTGGTTGCCGCTGCTCAACACGAGTGGTCGCGCAACCTTGGCCATGAGCAGGTGGTGCAAGGGCGTGTAGGGGAGCATCAGCCCCAGGTCGGGCATCCCCGGTGCCACTGCGTCAACGACCGCGGCGTCCTGCTTGCGGCGGGCGAGCACGATGGGGCGCGCGACACTGCCAAGCGCGGACAAGGCGGTCGGATCGAGCACGCACAAGGACTCCGCAGTCTTGAAGTCGGCCACCATGAGGGCGAAGGGCTTGTCGTCCCGCGACTTACGGCGCCGGAGCTCGGCCACCACCTCGTGGTTGGTCGCGTCGCAGGCCAGGTGATAGCCGCCTATGCCTTTCACGGCGACGATCAGGCCTGCGCAGAGCGCTTCGGCTACTGCGTCCAGAGCGGCACCTGCTCTGGCCAAGAGCAGGCCCGCCGGGTCATAGAAGGCAACCTGCGGGCCACAAGATGCACAAGCGTTCGGCTGTGCGTGGAAGCGACGATCTGCCGGGTCGTCGTACTCTGCCTGGCACTCGGCGCACATCTGGAAACCGGCCATGGTCGTGGCGGGGCGGTCGTAGGGGACCGAGAGCACGATGGTGTACCGCGGCCCACAGTTCGTGCAATTGGTGAAGGGGTAGCCGTGTCGGCGGTCGCCCGGGTCGTCCACCTCCGAGAGGCAGTCGTCGCAGGTCGCGCTGTCGACACTGACGGCCACGTTCGGGACTCGACCGGCGGAGCTGTCGACGATCCGGAAGCCGTCGAAGGTCCCGTCACTGGGCAGCGTGGTCCAGTCGACCGAGGTGACCCGGGCGAGCGGCGGGGGAGCCTCCTTGAGCAGCCGGCAGAGCTCGGTCAGCTCGGCCGGTTCACCTTCGACCTCGATGAGCACGCCGGAGGAGTCGTTAAGCACGAACCCGGCGAGCCCAAGGGCAACGGCGTGGCGGAACACGAAAGGACGAAAGCCCACTCCCTGCACCGTGCCGGTGACTCTCACGCGCCGGCGCTCGGAGAGCTGACGCAGCTCGCTCACTTCGGGCTAGCAGATCCGGGGCAGCGGGTCGCCGACCAGCATGTCGACAATCCGTGTTCCCCCGAACGAGGTGCGGAGCACGACGATGCCCTGAGGCTCGGCGCGAATGTCTCCGATGATCGCCGCGTCGGCCCCGAGCCGGTGGCTGCGCAGGGCCTTCACAGCTGCATCGGCCTGCTTGGCGGCAACGACAGCCACGAGCTTGCCTTCGTTGGCCACATACAGAGGATCGATCCCGAGCAGGTCGCAAGCCCCGGCGACGGCGGGATCGATAGGCAGGGCGGACTCGTCAAGCACGACGGCGAGGCCTGTGTCGTGGGCCAGCTCGTTGCAGACGGTCCCGACGCCACCGCGCGTCGGATCCCGCAGCCAGCGAGTCGACGGGGCGGCCGAGAACAGGGCCTCGACGAGCTCGGTCACCGGGGCGGTGTCGGACTTGAGCTCCGCCTCGAGGGCCAGGTCGCCTCTTGCCAACATCACCGCCATCCCGTGATCGGCAATGGTGCCGGAGATAAGGACGCGATCGCCGCGCTCGACGAGATCGGCTCCCAGCCTGCGACCGGAAGGGATCATGCCGATACCGGCCGTTGTCACATACAGACCGTCGGCTGCACCTCGGCCGACGACCTTGGTGTCACCGGTGACGATTGTCACACCGGACGCCTCCGCAGCCTCCGACATGTCGGCGACAACCCTCCGGAGCTCGCTGACAGCGAAGCCCTCCTCTAAGACGAACGCGGCCGAGAGCCACTTGGGATGGGCACCCATGACAGCGAGGTCATTGACCGTCCCGTGGACCGCGAGGTGACCGATCGATCCACCAGGGAAACGAAGCGGCTTCACCACGAACGAATCGGTGGTGAACGCCAGCGTCTCACCGTGCGCTAACGCGATGATCGCGGCGTCGGTCAGCGGAGGCCGCTCGAGACCCTGGAAAGGATCCAAGAACACGGCGTCGATCAACGCAGCGGACGCCTTGCCTCCGGCGCCGTGCGCCAAGGTGATGAAGTCGTCCCGGAACCGGGGCCGGCGACGCCGGAAGATCTCGATGCGCTCGAGCACAGCAGCCTCGCGGTCGCTCAAGTTCCCGCCTGGCGCAGCAGGTGCTTCTGCGGCGGGCTCCGACTTGCCTCGGTCCGGCCCCTCCTCGGTCAACGCGCCTCCTCGGGTTCTGGTGCTTCCTGATTCGCGGCCGGCTGTTGCCGGCCGACGACGCTCATCGCGGTGATTCCTCTACGACAGTGACCGCGGCACCGGCGTGGATCAGCACGAGGTCACCCGGCCTCGCACTTTCGATCAGGGTCGTGTCCACCGCTTCGAGACCGGCGGGCGTCCGGACCTGTGCGCGCCCGTCGGCCCGGATGGCGACGATCTCGCCGAGGCGTCCCTCGTCCGAGCAAGTGATGCAGACCTCCTCTGCGCACGCGGCCTGCTCGGGCCCGACAAGGCCAGGATGCGCGAGGCAGGCGTGGGTGAGCTCGGAGAGCAGGTGATAGGCAAGGGCGAACCGTCCCCCGTAGGTGGGCGCCGCCTCGTCGCCGTCCACCCACAGGACGTAGTCGGCCGAACCAGGCTCCGGCCTCGGGCCCGCGCCGATCCACACAGTGAGCAGGCCCCATGCATTTGCCCGTTGCCTGAGCCCGACAACCGACGGGTCATCGGTTCTCGAGACGACGAGCAGCATGTCACCTGCACGCGCGATCGGTCGGAGGAACTCCCACAAGTGGTCACCCGGGACCATCGCGGCGGGAAGGGAGCCTTTTCCGGCGATCTCCAAGTGGGCGAACTCGGCGGCAGCGTGCTCGGCGTGCCAAGGCCACGAGGGCGCCGAGCACCAGAGCTTGGCACCCACGGTAAACCGGCGCGCCATCGCCAACGAAGCGGCGGCAAGGTCTGCTGCGTCGGGCCCCCCGATGTCCTGGCTCACCTCGACGTTCGTCGCCAACGGCCGATCTGTCCTCACGCGCTCCGGCTCTCGTGCCTCGTGGGCGCCGGGACGTGCCACTGGGCGATCGGACTCGAGAAACGACCCGAAATCGTGTGATCCATTGCCGCTCCTCTAAGAAACCCGTCCCTCCCAGTCTACGCCTAGGCTTTTGAGGTGGCTCCTGGCGCCGGCTGCTCCTCGCGCGCGCCGTTCCGTTGCAGTCCTGGTGCGGGTAGGGTCCGGTCAATGTCCACCAGCATCGGACCGGCGAATCCGGCTCCTTCGGGTTCCGGGCAGCTCTGCTCATCTTGGGCACGCGATCAGCAAGTCGATCCGATCGGTACGGCCGGTTGCTATCGGGGCTATCTACTCCTCGAATGGCCACTTCCCTGGCAACGTGACTTGAGTGACGACCCGGCGCTCGCATCTGTTGTGGCGCTCGTCCGAAGTGCCGCGATTCGCCTTCAGGGACTGGTGCCCGTCTCGGCGGACGGGCCACGCCATGTCATCGCCTACCGGTGGCCGGTCGACGGAGGAGCCCGGTTCGAGCGGACCGAGCTTGCCGTCGCGCCCGGTGAGGTCATTGCCGCCGCACTGGCGGTCTTCGGAGAGCCGCCAAGTGCCACCGGGATTACCGACGTTCTTGTCTGCACCCACGGAAGGCGCGACCGGTGCTGTGGGTCGCTCGGGACAGCGCTGGCCCAGGAGCTCTCGGCAGGTCCGCTCCAGCTCGGTGAGGACGTGAGGGTATGGAGGACGAGCCACACGGGGGGGCATCGATTCGCGGCGACGGCGGTCGTGCTGCCTCAAGGCACGTCGTGGGCCTTCTGTGACACGGCCGCGCTGGCCAGGATCGTGCGAGGGAACGGGCCCATGGACGACCTCCTGCCCCGTTACAGGGGTTGCGCGGGGATGGTCTCGCCTGCGGTCCAGGCGCTCGAGCGCGCGGTGCTCAAAGAGGTCGGATGGCCGCTCTTCACAATGACCAGGCGCGGCGCGCAGCTCGGAGACGACCGGGCCGAGCTCGTCGTCGAGGACTTGAGCGGGGAGGCGGTGGCCTGGGAGGCATTCGTGCGCGTCGACCGGGATGTGCCCGTGCCCAGTTGTGGCTCGCCGATCGAGCTTGCAACCAAGACCGAGCCGCAGTTCGTCGTGGAGTGCCTGCGACGCCGCTAGCAGTCACGGGGGGGGGGGGGGGGGTCGGTCCGCGCCGATCGTCGGCGAGGCGAACGGCGGCTTAGGCTGGCGCGTGTCCACTGCCATTTCGCGCCAGGAGCTGAGCCATGAGGCTTGCCACCATCCGAACCGCTGAAGGCACCCGCGCCGCCAGGCTCGAAGGAGACAGCCTGCTTGTGCTGGAGGCTCAGGACGTCGGTGCCCTGCTGGCTTCGATGAGCCTGGGGTCGTGGACGGATGCGGTGGCGGCCCTGGAGGTCACTGGGGAGCTGGCCTTGGCTGAAGTGTCGTTTGCTCCGCTCGTGCCTCATCCGGAGAAGATCTTCTGTGTCGGGCTGAACTACCGGTCCCACATCCTGGAGATGTCACATGAGTTGCCCGGCTACCCGACACTGTTCGCCAAGTTCGCCTCCGGTCTCGTCGGGGCTTACGACGACCTTGTGCTGCCGTCGGTGAGCCGCGCCGTGGACTGGGAGGTCGAGCTCGGCATCGTCATCGCTCGTCGGGTCTGGCGCGCGACGCCCGAGCAGGCGCGCGACGCGATTGCCGGGTTCACCGTCGTCAACGATGTGTCGATGCGCGACTGGCAAGGCAGGACGACCCAGTATCTCCAGGGCAAGGCCTTTGACGCATCGACACCGGTCGGCCCGGTTCTCGTCACGGGTGACGAGATTGGTGGTGCCACCGATCTCGAGGTGCGCTGCGAGATCGACGGCGTCGTGATGCAGCGCGGCCGCACGTCGGACCTCCTGTTCAAGCCGGCCACTGTCGTGAGCTACATCAGCCAGTTCGCGGCTCTGTGCCCGGGAGACCTTGTCTCGACCGGGACGCCTGGCGGAGTTGGGGCTGGACGCAGCCCGCAGGTGTTCCTCGAGCCGGGTCAGGTGCTCACGACCGCAATCGAGGGTATCGGCAGCTGCGTGAACCGATGCGTACCGGAGGTGGCGTGAGCCGGGACCCGAGAAGAGCACCTTGCCTGCGAACCGGTATCAAGCGGGCGAAAGGCTCCGACCAGCGGTTTTGACGCCCGCTGGTAGCGTCGCGATATGCGTCCTCGTCTCCTCCTTGTCACACTGACTGCTGTGATAGCGGTCGCGGCCGGCTGCGGCAGCTCTGGGGCCGGGTCCAACGCCCCCAACGGCGTCCAGTCGAAGTCAGGCGACCAGATCGTGGCGGCGGCTGTGACGGCGACCGGGCGACAGAGATCGTTTCATTTCGTGGAGACCACAGGCGCAGCGGGCACCACGGTGAGCCTCGTCGCCGACGTCGGCAGCTCGAGCGGCGAGGAGCGCGTTACGATCCACGACGGTACCAAGGACGGACATCTCACCCTCCGGCTTGTCGCCCGGACCGCTTACCTTCAGGGCGACGCGCTCGGCCTGGAGGACTTCACGGGGTTGAGCGCGAAGCTGGCGGGGGACTTTGCCGGGAAGTGGATCTCAGTTCCTTCCACGAATGCGGGCTTTTCCGATCTCGCCGGCTCGCTGGCAGTCAAGACGGCTTCGACTCAGCTCGTAAAGCTGCCCGGCAAGCTCACGCGGGGCAAGACGTCTACCGAACTGGGGCATCCGGCCGTGGCTGTCGATGCCGCGCAAACGACGAGCTCCGGCACCGTGAAGCTCACGATGTACGTGGCGACGACAGGAGCTGCACTCCCGATCCTCGTCGAAGGGACGACTCAGGCGACAGGCAGCACAGCCCACTCGGTTTCTGGCAAGTTCAGCGATTGGGGCGAGACCTTGCACCTGAGCGCCCCGAGCGTCTCGGTGCCCCTCGCCGCCTTGCAGGCGCTCGCAGGCTGAGCGGACTCACGAGTGCTCGGCCGGTTCGGGAGGCGCGTTGACTGCACAGATGGCCTCCGGACCGACGGGGACGGACCCCTCTGATGGCCCTGTCACGAGCGGGAGCTATCCCGCCGAGCTCGAATGTGACGTGCTTCTCTCCGACGGCCGCACGGCTCGACTGCGTGCCATTCGGTCCGATGATGGCCGGGCGCTTCGCTCGTTCGGGCAGAGGTTGTCGAGAGAGACGGTGTACTTCCGTTTCTTCGCGCCGCGCCGGGGAATCAGCGATGAGGAGATCACGCACTTCGTAACGGTTGACTATCGAGACCGGCTGGCGCTCGTCGCCTTCGTTGACGGGGAACTTGTGGCAGTGGCCCGCTACGACCGCTGCCCCGCGGCAGCCGGGGACGTCCTCGGCGGTGGCGCAACCGGCACGTCCGGGTGGTCCGTTCAGGGCGGAACCGGCGAGGCCGAGGTCGCGTTCGTCGTGCGGGACGACCACCAGGGGCGGGGGCTTGGCACGGTGTTGCTCGAGCATCTCGCCTCGGCGGCGGTCGCACGCCAGATCCGGCGGTTCGTGGCCGATGTCCTCCCCGACAACCACCGGATGATGGGCGTCTTCCGTTCGGCGGGGTTTGACGAGCATGCTCTTCTCGACTCGGGCGTAATCCGGGTGACGCTGGAGCTCGCGGCTCAACCGGAGTACATCGAGCGAGTCGAGGAGCGTGAACGGACCGCAACAGTGCGCTCGATCGATCACATTCTCCGGCCCGCGGCGATCGCCGTCATCGAGGCGAGCAGCGAACCGGGCTCGGCGGGCCACGACATCGTCAGCAATCTCCTTGCCGGGGAGTTCACCGGTGTCGTCTATCCGGTCAATCGGCAGGGCGACTCCGTCGCAGGTCTGCGGTCTTATCGCGTCGTGACCGACGTGCCCGGCCCAATCGATCTGGCACTGCTGGCGGTGCCGGCTCAGCGCATGGCCGAGGTTGTGCGCGAGTGCGGGGCGAAGGGGGTCCGCGGCCTGGTCGTGGTTACCTCGGGCGAGGCGGACCAGGAGGCACATGGAACAAGCACTGACCGCGAATTGGTCGAGCTCGCCCGCACCTTCGGCATGCGGCTCGTGGGGCCGGACTGCATGGGTGTCATCAACACTTGTCCTCAGGTCCGGATGAACGCCACCTTTGCCGAGCACGCACCACCGCGCGGCCGGGTTGCGTTCTCCTCCCAGTCCGGTGGCCTCGGGATCGCCCTGCTCGGCGAGCTCTCCGGTCGCGGGCTCGGGATCTCGAGCTTCGTGTCCCTGGGCAACAAGGCCGACGTCAGCGGCAACGACCTGCTGCGGTTCTGGGAGGAAGACCCGGAGACCGACGTGATCCTGCTGTATCTGGAGTCCTTCGGGAACCCCAGGAAGTTCAGCCGGATCGCGCGACGCGTGGCTCACAAGACGCCCATCGTCGCGGTCAAGAGTGCTCGCACGACATCGGGACTGCGGGGCGCCCACACCCACAGCGCCGGCCCAGTTCCCGACCAAGCGACAGATGCGCTCTTCCGCCAGGCCGGAGTGATCCGGGTCCAGACGTTGGAGGAGCTCCTCGATGTCGCCGACCTCCTGGTCAACCAGCCCCTTCCTGCCGGGCGGCGTGTCGCCATCGTTGGGAATGCCGGAGGTTGTGGGGTTCTCGCCGCCGACGCCTGTGAGAGCTATGGCCTCGAGGTTCCCGAGCTCGCGCTGGAAACCCAGAGTCGGCTGCTCGGCGTTGTCTCTCACGGCGCTGCCGTGGGCAACCCGATCGATCTGGTCGCCTCGGCCACTGCCGAGGAGTACCGGTCCGTGCTCGAGATCGTCCTCGCCGACGATGGCATAGACGTGGTGGTCGTCACCTTCACTCCTCCGGTGCTTGTTGGTGCTGACGGCGTCGCCGAAGCCGTGGCTCGAGCCGCCTCCACCACCAAGCCCGTGGTAGCGAATTTCATCGCGACCGAGCAGACGCTCCTGGCGTTGCGGGCAGGCCCGCGCCACGTCCCTTGGTTCGCTTTTCCAGAGTCTGCGGCTCGTGCGGTCGCGCGAGTGGCGCAGTACGGCGAATGGGTGGCTCGGCCCGAGGGGACCGTGCCCAGCTTCGACGATCTCGACGTGGTGTCCGCACGCCGGATCGTGGAGGCCGCCTTGGCAGCTGGGCCAACGGCCGCCTCCCGGTTCACCACCATGCCGGTCGCCTCACCGACGCCCGCGGTGTGGCTCGACACGGTCGCGGCTTTCGATCTACTCAAGGCCTACGGGATACCAATCCTCTCGTGCCTGCGGGCATCGAGCGCGGCCGAGGCCGTCGAAGCTGCGAAAGCAGTGGGATACCCAGTGGCCTTGAAGCTCGACGCCCCGGACCTTGTGCACAAGAGCGATGTCGGGGGAGTCCGGCTCAACCTCGGCTCTGACGATGACGTGGCTCTTGCCGCCGAGGCGCTGTCGGCCAGCTTCGGTCAAGGCGCGTCGTTCATCGTGCAGCCGATGGGCCCCGAAGGCGTCGAGTCAGTCGTCGGCGTTGTGGAGGACCCATCGTTCGGACCTCTCGTGATGTTCGCTCTGGGTGGCAAGGAGGCCGAGCTGTTGAGAGACCGGATCTGGTCGTTGGTGCCCATGACGACACAGGACGCCCGTGACCTGGTGGGCGGGCTCCGGTCGTCGCCGCTGCTGACCGGTTACCGGGGCTCGGCGCCGGTCGACGTGGAGGCACTGGCTGAAGTGCTTTCGCGAGTGGCCTGCCTCGCCGAGGACCTTCCCGAGGTCGTCGAGTTGAACATGAACCCGGTCGTGGCCAGTCCTGGTGGCGCCATTGCGCTCGACGCGCGCGTGCGCGTCGCGCACAGCTTGCACGACCCGCCACTCCTGCGCCGAGCGATGCGGACGGCTTGAGCTGGCAGACCGGGACTCGTTTCTCAGGCCTGGCCGGCCACTTCGTTGATACGCCGCATCACCTCGTCATCAAGCCGCTCGAGCACCTTGAGCGAGCCCAAGTTCTCGTGCAGCTGCTCGACGCGGCTCGCGCCCATGATGACCGTTGACACATTCGGGTTGCATGCGCACCAGGCGATGGCGAGCTGGGCGAGCGGACAACCGAGATCGTCTGCGATCGCTTTGAGGGCCCGCACCTTCTCGCTGTTGTGGGAGTCCTCAAAGCCGGGGCGGAGCCATTCGAAGCCTGCGAGCGCGCCTCGCGACTGCTCAGGGATCCCTTCCAGGTACTTGCCCGAGAGCAGGCCCCCGGCAAGGGGACTGAATGTCGTGAGACCGATTCCGTAGTCCGCGATGACGCGGGCGTACTCGCGCTCGACACGCCGTGGCTGAAGGAGGTTGTACTGCGGCTGCTCGACGACGGGCTTGTGCAGGTGGTGACGCTCGGCGATCTCGATCGCAGCCACGATCTCGTCTGCGGCCCACTCCGAAGTGCCCCAGTAGAGCGCCTTGCCGGAGCTGATGATGTCCGACATCGCTCGGACGGTTTCCTCGATCGGTGTTTCCGGGTCAGCGCGGTGGCAGAAGATGAGATCGAGGAAGTCGAGACCGAACCGTTCCAGCGAGGCGTCGACGGCTTGCATGAGGTACTTGCGGTTGAGCGTGTTGATCATGTTCGGGGCGTTGTGGATCCCCCAGAAGAACTTGCTCGAGACCACGTACTCGTGGCGCTCCCAGCCCAGGGTCCTGAAGGCCCGGCCCATGATCGCTTCCGAGCGGCCACCTGCGTAGCTCTCGGCATTGTCGAAGAAGTTCACTCCGCCCTCACGTGCAGCCTCGAGGCACCGCACCGCGAGGTCGTCGTCAAGCTGGTTGGCGAAGCTGATCCACGAGCCGTATGACAGCAGGCTCACTTTGAGACCGGATCGGCCAAGACGGCGGTAGGGCATTGACATATGTGGTCATCTCCAACTGATCGCATTCAGGTCCGGGAGTGGATCGCGCGTTCGAAGATACCCGCGACCCGAAGACTCCCGCTCAGTTCGCGGGCCGGGCTCAGCGCAGTGCGGGCCTAGCGGCGCTTGGCCTTCGGAACCGTTGCGAGCAGGTCGGTCAACACTTCGGTGACGATCTTTCGTGTTCGGGCCACCGAGCACCCTTGAACCGTGCGCAGGGTATCCCACGCCGACCAGCCGGCAGCAAGGTCGAGTGCGTCGAGTAAGAGCGACCGACGCTTGGTGTCGAGACGCGACAGCTCCGGAGCGAAGACGTCGGCGACTTGGGACCGAGCGGTCGCGTACGCCTCCGCAAGCTGGTCCACCACGAGCGGATGCGTCTGGCTGAGATAGATCGCGACTCTCCTGATGGGTGCGATCTTTTCGTACAGCTTCGCCCGTAGGCTCACGAGCGCCTCGACGCGTTCGCCTAGGTCAGGAGAATCGGGCCGCGGCGCAAGGTAGACCAGTTGGGTCGGCCGAACTCTCGAGGCGGCTGCGACGAACAGCGCATCGAGGTCGGCGAAGTGACGGAACACCGTTCGCTCCGAAACCCGGGCACGAGCCGCGACCTCGGCAGCGCTCGGCAGGTATATCACGTTGGGAGGGCATTCCCGCACGATGTCGAGAACGGCACCCACAACGGCCTCGTAGTTTCGCGCAGCACGCAGCCGACGCCCATCGGATTCCTTGTCATTGGCCACCTGGGCACGTTGGAGCGCGGGCTTTCGTGCGGCCGGCGGGGACGAGCGCGGGGAGCCCCGGCGTGCACCCAAGGGCGGGCGGGGGCTCTGTCTTTGCGCCGAGCGGGTCGTGGTGGCCCGAGCACGGGAGGTTATGGCGCCTGTCTGACCGCTTGAACGTGCCGTGGGCGTGGCTTTGGTCGCGCGGGTCGCCATCAGTGACATCCGGGTGACAAATTGATCACGACGAGCATCCTACTAAAGACGGAAGCCATCAGATCGTCAGTGCGCCTGCCAGTTGCCGCCGGAGGTTCTCATCCGTCGGCCAGGAGAGCTCCATTGGCCGATTTCTCGATGGGAATACTGGGAAGAGGGCTTGGCGCGGGACCTTGGAGGACCTCGCCGGTGACGGCAGAGTAGATCGAGCCGTGGCACGGACAGCGGAACTGGAGTGCCGGCTGGAAGAAGCCCACGGTGCAGCCCATGTGAGTGCAGACCGCGCTGAAGCCGACATAAGAGTCCTCGGAGGGCCGGACCACGTAGGCAGGGATCCCCTGCGCGGGGTCGGTGAACTCCCGGGCGCCGCCGAATGGCACGTCGCTGGCCAGCCCGATGACCGTGCCCTTCGAGGAGCTGGTGCGTGGCGACGTGGTGTTCGGTCGTGGCAGTTGTGGCGCGCCCAAGGCCTGGACGGAGGTGCCCCCGAACATTCTCCCGACTGCTGCCGCGATGGCGGCGCTGACGACAGCGAAGCTCGCAAGGGTGAGAGCGGAGGCCACCTTGCGAATGGCTGCCCTGCGGTCCAGGGCCGGTGTTTGCTGGTCCGCAGGCACCCGAGCCGCGGCTCGTTCCCTGTCGTGACGTGCCACGAGCGCAGCGTCGACAGACCAAGCTCCGCTCCCGCCGATCAAAAGTGGGGTCCAGGCGAAGAGGAAGACGATGTCCGAGCCGTAGAAGTAGGGGGTGGTGTTGAAGCTGACAGAGAGGAACAGGAGGAGTGACACTGCCATCCCGCCCCCGGCGGCAGCCCGCCCGAGCAGCCCGAACAAGGTGCCGAGACCGACAGCCAGCTCGCCGAGGGCGATCAGCAGGCCCACCAGTACCGGCTCGTGCGCCGACAACCTGATGAGCGGTCCGATCGGGCTCGAAGTGATCGACGCGTGTAGTTGGGCCTGGATGGACCCCGGGTTGGCGGCTTCGAAGAAGTAACGGTTCGCCAGCTTCTGCAGGCCTGCGTACGTGAAGGTCACTCCGAGGAACGCTCTGAGAATGACCTGCGGGCCCCCGGGGGTGTCGCTCAGACGCGCGAGCAGGCGCGCCACCGGCCGGGCTCGCGGCGCAGGACTCGGAGATCCTGTCACTGGGTGAAGCTTGGGGACGGTTCGCCTGGCGGGACGGTCGCCTGCGCAGGCTCAGTCGAGCCGGACGAGGCGCCATGCCCTGCCCCGACGGTGTGCACGGTCTTGCGGAGGCGGATCTCCGGCAGGGCGAGCGACAAGAAGAACGCGATGGCTACCACCGGTGTGGCGATGAGGAAGACGGTGTCGATCGTGTGCACATAAGCGACGGTGGCCGCTGTGTGAATGCTCGAGGGCAGCAGCTTCAGCTGGGCGGGGCTGCCCACGATCTCGCGGGCGATCTGAGGCACGTGGGCGCGTGTCGCGGCGGGTAGGGCCTTGCGCAAGTTGCCGACGAGCCGGTCGTTCAGGACGGCGCCGAGCAGTGCGGTGCCGAAAGCGCCTCCCATCGAACGGAAGAAGGCCGCGAGTGACGTCGCCGTCCCGAGGTCCTTGTAGTCGACGCCGTTCTGGACGGCGAGGATCAGCACCTGCATGACCAGACCCAGCCCGAACCCCGTGATCAGCATGAAAAAGGAGGTCACGACGAAAGAGGTGTGAATCGTCAGCGTGGAGAACAGCCCCATCCCAATGGTCATGAACGCAGTGCCGAGGATCGGGAAGATCTTGTACCGCCCGACTCGCGCGATGATCTGGCCGCTCCCGATCGAGGCAATGAACAAGCCGGCCATGATGGGCAACAGCATGAGACCGGAAGTGGTCGGAGACACTCCTCTCACGACCTGGAGGTACACGGGCAGGTAGATGATCGCGCCGAACATGGCGACGCCGACGATGAAGCCCGCGGCGTTCGCCACGGAGAAGACTCGCTTGCGGAAAAGCCTGAGCGGGACGATCGGCTCGGGGGCATAGTGCTCACGGATGAGGAAGCCACAGACGAAGCTGACTCCGATCAAGGCCATGGCGATGATCTGCGGCGACAGCCACGGATAGCCCTGTGGAGAGCCTCCGAGGGTCGTGACCAAGAGCAGGGCGGACACGCCCACGAGCAGGAGCACCGAGCCGAGGTAGTCGATCTTGTGCCGAGTGCGCGCGGCCCGGTCGCGCAGCACGATGCTCGTGACGACCAGCGCGATCGCACCGATGGGAAGGTTCACGTAGAAGATCCAGCGCCAAGAGGCGTGATCGACGAGGAAGCCTCCGACAAGCGGTCCGGCGATGCTCGCGATTCCGAACACCGCGCCGAAATATCCCTGGTAGCGGCCACGTTCGGCAGGCGACACGACGTCGCCCACGATTGCCATCGCGAGCACGATGAGCCCTCCGGCCCCGAGGCCTTGGACTGCGCGGAAGGCAATCAGCTGGTCCATGTTCTGGCTGAGACCAGCCAGGACGGATCCGGAGAGGAAGATGACGATCGCGAATTGGAAGATGCGCTTACGGCCGTAGAGGTCGGAGATCTTTCCGTAGAGGGGGGCGCTCACCGTCGAGGTGAGGAGGTAGGCCGTCACCACCCATGTCAGGCGGTTGAGGGAGTGGAAGTCGCCGACGATGGTCGGTAGTGCTGTGCTGACTATGGACTGGTCCAGCGCGGCCAGCAGCATCCCTAGCATCAGCCCGGAGAACACCACGAGGATCTGCCGGTGGCTCATCACGCCGCCAGAGTGTTCCTGGTCCGCCGTCGGGCTGTGGGGTCCCGCCTCATGGTCACCGGCCAGCTGGTGGGAGTTGCGCTGCCTGGCGCCGAGCACACTGTCGGTGGTCGTCATCTTGCCGGCTCTTCCTGGGCGTTGTCCCTGCCAGCTGCCTCACAGGCTGCGAGCACTTCATTCGCGGTGGCGGCAGCCTCGAGCATCTCCATGGTCGTCACGAGCTGTACGAGCTGCTCGTCGGAAAGCGACACGAGGAGATCTGCTGTCTTCCTGCAGGCGCTCGCGTGGAGCTTGACCACTAGCGACTCGCCCGTGTCGCTCAGCGCCAAGCGCACGACGCGGCGGTCCGTCGGGTCGTCGCAGCGAACGACGAGCCCCTGGCGGACGAGGCGGTCGACGACAGCGGTGGCTGCGCTCTCTCCCACATCGAGCTCCTTCGCGAGCTCACGCATGGTCACTGACTGTCCTCGTAGGTACGTCAAGACACTGAGCTGATGGCTCGTGACCGCATGAAGCTCGTCGCGCAGCTCTCTGTGCAAGAGAGCGCTGAACCGCCTTTGCATCTGCGGCTGGAGCTCGCAGTACCGGTCGACCAGGACTTCACGAGTCGAGAGCATTGGCGCACCAGAGGTCTCTGAGCTCGACTGGCGCGGCGTTGTCTGCGAGATCGTCATCATGACGGGAGGCCTCCGGCTGAGTTCCGTGATGTCACGTGCAGTAGAACATTTCTACTCATGGAATATTCCAGCAGATGAAATTGCCGGTCGGCGCTCGCGCGAAGCTGAAGCTCAGATCGTTTCAGCCCGGGCGATGATGCCCAGTTGGCGGTGGGTCTAGGTCCGCTTCAGGCGTGCGTCATCGCCTGGCATGGCTCCTGGTTGCGGGGTCATCCTGAGATGTCGAGGATGATCTTGCCGAGCTTGCCGCCGGCAGCGAAGCGTGCGTACGCCGCATCTACATCTTTAAGGCCGAATACCTCCTCGACGAGAACGCGGATTCGCCGCGCCGCGATCAAAGGGAGGACCTGTCGTTCGACCAGTCGTGCGGCCACGGCCTTGTCCTCGAGCGGGCGCGCCCGCAAGGTGGAGCCCTGAATGCGGGCACGACGGCTCATGAGCTGCAGCAGATCGACCTCGCCGCGTGCACCTGCGCCGACGCCGATGATCTGAAGACGACCTCCGATGGCAAGTGAGCCGATGTCGGTCTTGAGGTTCGACGCCCCGACGGGTTCCAGGATCACGTCGTAAGGGCCATGTTCTGCCGCATCGGCCGGGTCGACCGCCGTCGCGCCGAGAGCTTCCAGAGCGTCGCGCAGGTGAACATCACGCACGCTCGCAACGACCGTGGCACCCGCCACGATCCCAAGTTGGACTCCGGCGATGCCGACCCCTCCCGCAGCACCGTTCACCAGCACCCGCTCACCCGGCCTGAGATCGCACTGGGTGAAAAGGGCATCGTGCGCGACCGTGAACGCCTCCGGGAATCCACCGGCCTCCACGTAAGAAAGCGTGTCGGGAACCGGTAGGGCGGTGCGTTCCTGTACGACCGCCAGCTCGGCTTGCGCTCCGCCGCCGACCACGGCCATGACCCGATCGCCGACGGCGAAGCGCTCGACACCGGGACCAATCGCTCTCACGACCCCCGCGAGCTCAAGGCCGGGGACGTCTGCGGGCCAACCTGGGGGAGCCGGGTAGTGACCGGCCCGTTGCATCAAGTCGGCGCCGTTCAGCCCGGCGGCCTGGACACCGACAAGCAGCTCGCCAGTCCCCGGGACCGGGTCGGGCCGTTCTCCCACGACGACGGATCCCGCCTCGACGATGACAGCTTGCACGGCAGCAAGCGTAGGCACGACAGCCGCCGGCCCGCGGCGACTCAGCTGAGAGCGGGCCTCCGAAGTGTCAAGGAGTCAGGGCCTGCCGGCCCCGAAAGCGCCGGGCGGTATCGGCGTGTCCATCACGTTGGTGCCCGTCTCCTCTGCTTGCACGACCATGCCATCGCCGATGTACATGACCACGTGATACAGAAGGTACGAGTCACCGTAGAAGATGAGGTCGCCCGGCTGAAGGTCGGACATCGAGACGTGCTCGATCTCGTAGTACTGCTCCGTCGCCCCGTGAGCCAGCGAGACACCGGCCTGGCTCCACGCCCACATGGTCAGCCCCGAGCAGTCGAACCCCTCTCCCGATGTGGCACCACCCCAGACGTACGGGACCCCGCGCTGGCCCTGGGCGGCGTTCACGGCGATCTGACCTGCGTTGTTGCCGGAAACCGGCGGCGGCGCAGGCGATGGCGTGGGGATCGGCGCCGGGGACACAGACGACTGCTGCTGCTGCTGTTGTTGTTGTTGGGCAACCGCGGCGGCCTGTGCGGCCTTGGCCAAGGCTGCGGCGTAGGCAGCGGCTCTAGCCTGTTCAACCGCTGCCACAGCGGCTGCGAGCTGGCCCTTTACGCTGGCTTCCTCGTTGGCCAACTTGGCGGTGATGGCCTGGGCTTGCGCCAGATCCGCCGAGATCGCGTTCTCGTTGCCCTGTGCAACCTGTTTGGCGTGGTTGAGAGCGGTCCGATCGATCGACAGGGCGCGCTGGCCGATCAACACTGTGGTCTCGGACTCGTCCAGGTTGCCGGACGCGGCCTGGATATAGGCCTGCTGCATGCCGGCGGTCTGTTGGGTGCTGTTGAGCAGCACGGAGAAGCTCTGTGACGCGCCTGCGGTGACGTAGGCCTCGATCGCGACCTCGCGAAGGTGCGCCTGGTCCTGGGCCAGCGCCTTCTCGGTTCGGCCGATTGCTCGTGTCGCGTTGACGACCTGTTGGGCGAGCGACGAGACCCGGGCCTTGGCCTGCAGGTAGCTCTCGTCCAGGATGGTCAATCTGACGTTGGCGGCCTGGACTTCGGCGGCGATGTACTGAGCACGCTGTTGCAAGGTGGCGACCTGGTCGGCACCAGCGGGCACGCCCGCAAGTACAAGCGGTGTGCCAACGCCGGCAAGCAACATTGCCGAGACGACCAGCGAAACCGTCGCACGCCGGCGGCGCCTTGCAGGCGCATTCGGCGCGTCGACCAAGCTTTGCGCAGCCTCAGCGATGAGGCTCCCAGCAGCAGGTCTCACAGTGCTCGCAACCTAACCCGGTGACCAAAGACTTTGCAAGCACGCAAGGTCCCACCTGCGGTGCAGGTCTTTCCCGCCAAGAATATGGACATTACAGCGTCGTTACGATAATCGCGCCTGAATTGTTACGACCGTCATTCTGACAGCTACGTTGCATCTATGACTCTTACAGGGGATTCACAAGGTGCCGGCGACGCTGCTGTCGGGTATCGCATCGAACACGATTCCATGGGTGAGATCCGGGTACCGCAGAGCGCGCGGTGGGGAGCACAGACACAGCGTGCGGTCGAGAACTTCCCGATCTCGGGCCAGACCGTTGAGCCCGCTCTCCTCGTGGCTCTGGCGATGATCAAAGGCGCGGCGGCGGTGGTGAACGCCGAGATGGGCACCATCGGCTCAGACGTGGCGGCGGCGATTGCCGAAGCAGCCGAAGAAGTGGCAGCAGGGCGCCATTTTGACCAGTTCCCGATCGACGTCTTCCAGACGGGTTCAGGGACCTCTACCAACATGAACATGAACGAAGTGCTGGTGAGTCTTGCGCGAGAACGGCTCGGGCGGGAGGTGCGCCCGAACGACGAGCCCAACGCCTCACAGTCAACCAATGACGTGTTCCCTACGGCGATCCATTTGGCGGCGGCCAGGGGGATCGTCGGCGACCTGATTCCGGCCCTCCGTAGGCTGGCCTCAAGCCTGCGCGCGAAACAGGAGGAGTTTGCCGGGATTGTGAAGTCCGGGCGCACCCACCTGATGGATGCGACGCCCGTGACACTCGGCCAGGAGTTCGGCGGATATGCGGCCGCCATCGAGTACGGCGTGGAACGCCTGGAATCCGTGCTGGGCCGCGTGGCCGAGCTGCCGCTCGGCGGGACGGCCGTCGGCACCGGGCTGAACGCCAAGGCGGGCTTTGCGGCCAAGGTGATCACGCGGCTCGCTGACGCGACCGGGTTGCCGCTCACGGAGGCCCGCGACCATTTTGAGGCCCAGGGTTCCCGGGACGCCCTCGTCGAAGCCTCTGGTGCGCTCCGGACGATCGCCGTGTCGCTCTACAAGGTCTCGAACGA
The DNA here is from genome assembly GCA_963807575.1 of uncultured Acidimicrobiaceae bacterium. GTDB lineage: Bacteria > Actinomycetota > Acidimicrobiia > Acidimicrobiales > Bog-793 > Fen-455. Next base: position 258,092 of record CAWECD010000001.1, on the reverse strand, counting down.
CCTTCGGTGGATGTCCTCCGGCCCGCGGTGCGGTCTGGGCGAGATTCACCTGCCGGATCTCCAACCGGGCTCGTCAATCATGCCGGGGAAGGTGAACCCTGTGGTCCCTGAGGCTGTCTGCCAGGTGGTGGCGCAGGTGGTCGGCAACGACGTCGCGGTGGCCTTCGGGGGCTCGGCGGGGAACTTCGAGCTGAACGTGATGATGCCTGTGATTGGGAGCAATCTGCTTGAGTCCATCCGCCTGCTTTCGGCGGTGAGCGTTGCTCTGGCGGACAAGTGCGTCGCTGGGATCGTCGCCGACGAGGAGCAGTGCCGGTCCTATGCGCTCTCGTCCCCGTCGATTGCCACGGCGCTCAATCCCTACATCGGCTACGAGCAGGCGGCCAAGGTGGTGAAGACGGCCGTGGCCGGAGGAAGGGACCTGCGGACCGTCGTGCTGGAGATGGGGCTGCTGACCGAGGAAGAAGTCGACCGGGCTCTGGACGTGCTGGCCATGACCAAGGGCGGGATCGTCGGCTGAGCCGAGTCGGTCGGGGATCGGAGCGACGCGAAGCTCCTTGGCGCCGGCCGCATGCTGCGCGACCGGCCCGTCCTCCTTCGGGCCGGCCTCAGACCAGTGACCGGATCTCGGGTGCGTTGTCCTGTGCCGGCGTGAGCGCGCGGCCCAACCAATGGGCGCCGAGCGCCGCGACGCCGCAGCAGGCGACGAAGAAGCCGAGCAGGAAGATGCCGAGGCCGGCACCGATCGCCGCTCCTGAGATCGCGGGGCTTACGACATTGGCCACCGTGATGCACATTGCGGACGCGGCGAAGTAACGTCCGCGCAGCGCGAGCGGCGCAAGGTTGTTCACGAGAGGCCCGCTGACGGGGCTCAGGAGCACTTCGCCCACAGCGAACACGACCATGGTGGCAATCACAAGTGCCCTGGCGGCGCTGGACCCTGGCACGAGACCGGCGAATGCGAGCACGACCCAGCAAGCTGCGAACGCTGCTGCCACCAACTTGAGAGCCGTTGTGCGCCTCGTTCGGCTGACGATTCTCAGGGCCAGCGGTTGCGCTAGCACGATGAAGCCGGTGTTGGCCGCGAACGCGGCCGCGATGGTGCCGGGGCCGGCCTTGGCCACCGAGGTAGCGAAGGCTACGAAGCCGGTGTTCAAGGCGGCGTAGCCGGCCATCATGAGGATGGTCGTCGTCACGAGGTATCGGCGGAACAGGCCGTCGCCCAGCACGACCCGGTATCCACGTTGGGAGCGCGGACCGCGAGAACCGGCCTCGGAGCCTGCCTCTTTCGTCAATGCCGGCCCATGGCCTTGGTGCGTCGGGCGGAAGGCGCTGCGCGGCAAGAGCGCGAGCGCCGCAACGACGACCAAAGCGGAAGCGCCGTTGATGAGGTACACCGCCACAAAGGTCCCCGGCTCCCGGACGTGGACGACGAGACCGCCGACGATCGCACCGATGCCGAGACCCAGGTTCAAGAGCTGGAAATTGCGTGCGAAAGCCAAGATGCTGACCTTGTCTTCCTTGACCATCACTCCCAACAGGGCGTTCCAAGTCGGCCAAGCGGCCGCTTGGCCGAGCCCGTACACGAACATGGCGGGCAGGGCCGTCAACACGCTGTGCACCGTCGCGAGGCCGGCGATGCCAAGACCCTGCACGACGTTGGCCACGAGCACCACTTCCCGGGCACCGACGCGGTCGACGAGGGCACCGGCCAAGGGGCTGACTGGCAGTGCAAGGACGGCGACGCCCCCGATCAACAGGCCCGAGACCCCGAGAGTGATGTGCCGGACCTGGTGTAGGTAGATGACAAGAAACGGCATTGTCAGCCCGCTGCCGATCGATGACACGAAGCTCGCCGCGAGCAGGACGCGCAAGGTCCCTGGCAGACGGCTCGCGGGCATCGGGTCAATACTCGCGCCGCTCGAGCCGATTCCCGAGCTGGCCGTGCGGCAGGGGAGTAGCTTCGCTGCCATGGGATCGGTTATCGAGTTTCCGAGCAACGGTTCGACTGACGTCGGGTACCTGGCCTTGCCCGCCGGCGGGAGCGGACCGGGAGTCGTCGTGATTCAGGAGTGGTGGGGCCTGGTTGATCACATCAAGGACGTGTGCGATCGCTTCGCAGCTGAAGGCTTCGTGGCACTGGCACCCGACCTGTATCACGGCAGCAAGGTGGCCGAACCCGACCAGGCCGCGAAGCTGATGATGGCGCTCGAGCTGGACCGGGCGGGGAGGGACATGAGCGGTGCCGTGGACGAGGTCGCGACCCGGGCGAGTGGTGCCGGAGTCGGGGTCGTCGGGTTCTGCATGGGCGGCGGACTGGCTCTGATGCTCGCATCGCAGCGTCCCGACAAGGTGCGGGCCGTGGTGCCCTTTTACGGTGTCGTGCCGTGGGAGGGTGCGCAGCCCGACTACTCGGCGCTGACCGGTGCGGTCCTCGGCCACTTCGCCGGGAAGGACGAATCGGCGGGTCCTGACACGGCCCGGGCGCTCGTGCGCACCCTAAGGGCCGCAGGCAATGACGATGTGGACATCCACATCTACCCAGAAGCCGACCATGCTTTTTTCAACGACACGCGACCTGAGGTCTATGACGCCGAGGCATCGGCGCTCGCCTGGCGACGCACGACTGAGTTCCTCCGCTCCCGCATCGGTTGAGCGGCCATGACGCCGCAGGTCGTAGAGCGTTACCTCGCTCTCGGCTTGGCAATGGACCGCCACGCGCGCGGGCTCGTGGACTCCTATTACGGGCCTGAGCCAATCGCAGCCCGCGTTGCCGCCGCGCCGATCACCCCGCCGGAGCACCTTGTCACCGAGGCGCGAGCGCTTCTTGCGGCCATTGATGCCGGCGAACCGTTCGGCGATCCCGACGAACCGGCAGTTCCGGCCCACCGCCAGCTCGAGGCTGCGCCCGATGCCGGAAGGGACGCGGCGAGGCGCCACTACCTGCGTGCCCAGGCGATCGGCCTGCTCACCACGGCGCGCAAGCTCTCCGGCGAGCCGATCGCTTACGCGGACGAGGTTGAGAGCTGCTACGGCGTGCGCCCACGCAGATTCGAGCAAGACGAGTTCGAGGCGGCACGCCGCCGTCTGGACGAGGTGGTGCCGGGCAAGGGGCCGCTCCTGGAACGCTGCGTGGCATGGCGCGAGTCGCGGACGGTGCCTGCCGACCGGCTGGAGGCGGCGATCGCTTCACTCGCCGAGGACCTCCGGGACCGGACCCGGCTCATGTTCAGTCTGCCCGAGGGCGAGCGAGTCGACTTCGCGTTGGTCACGGGCAAGCCGTGGAGCGGCTTCAACTACTACCTGGGAGGGCTGCTATCGAGAGTCGAGATCGACACGGGTCTCCCGGTCCTCTCGACTTCTCTCGGTCCTCTGGTGGCGCACGAGGCTTATCCCGGCCACCACACCGAGCACGTCCTCAAAGAGGTGGGGCTCCTCCGGCGCTACCGCTGCTGGGAAGAGTCGATCGTCGTGATCGGAACGCCGCGCAACCTGATCTCGGAGGGACTCGCCGATCTTGGTTTCGAGGTGGCGATGGGTCCCTCCCCGGAGGCCGTCGTGGCCGAGCACTTGACCCCGCTCGGGATCGCCTACGACCCGGACGTGGTCACGACCATGAGACAGGCCCGGGAGACGCTTGCCCGGGTACGAGCGAATGCGGCTTTTCGCCTGTGGGAGGACAGGGCCGATCCCGACACCGTGATCGATGAGGTGGTCCACTTCGAGCTGATCTCGAGAGTGAGGGCGGAGAAAGCGGTTCAATTCCTCCTGCACCCGACCTGGAGGTCTTACATATCCTGCTACGTCGAGGGCCTGCCGCTGTGCCGGGCGTTCGTGAAAGGCGATCCGGCCCGTTTCACCCGCCTCGTCACCGAGCAGCTCACTCCCAGAGATCTGATGGACCAGCTTGATAACTGATGGACCAGAAGGCACCGGCGCAGCAGAGCCGCGCCGCACAGGACCGGCCCGAAGCGCTGCCGCGACGACCGCTCAGGACGTCGTCATACCATCGATGTCGTGTTCGAGCGTTCCCGTAACCTGCCCCGCCCGTCGTGCCTGCCGGTGCCGGGATCGAGCCGGCGTCTTCTCGAGAAGGCTTCGCGCATCCCGGCAGAGTCGCCCGGGACTGTCCGACATGCCTGAGCTTCCCCAGATGCAGGCACTCGCCGAGCGTCTCGACGCAGCGGTCGGCGGAGCGGTCATCATGCAGGTCGAGCTGCTGGGCTTCTCAGGGTTGAAGACCGTTGTGCCACTGGGCCAGGGCCTCGAGGGCGAGATGCTGAAGGGGGTGGGGCGCAGGGGCAAGTACCTCGTCATAGGCCTTTCCTCGGGTCGCCGCGTCCTGGTTCACCTGTCGCAGGCAGGTCGTCTGGACATCGAAGTGCCGACGAAGCACACCAGGCCCCGGGGTTCTGTTGTTCGCTTCGTGCTGGGAAATGGCACGGGCGTGCTGGTCCGCGAGCACGGCCACGAGCGCAAGGCCGGTTGGTGGGTGCTCGATGCCGGCGACGAGGGCCCTCTGGGCAGCCTCGGCCCGGAGCCGCCGGACGGGGCGTTCGAGGATCTGCTGCTCATCAGCCAGGACACGCGGCATCTCCACACCCTCCTGCGGGATCAGAGATTCGTCGCCGGCATCGGCCGGGGCTACACGGACGACGCGCTGAACCGCGCCGGCTTGTCGCCTTTCTCATCCCTCAGTTCGCTGAGCCAGGCGGACCGCCGGCGCCTGGTGGCCGAGGTCCGGTCGGTCCTGGCCGACGCGACCGCGTTGGAGCGCCGGCGGACCGGGGGCCTGTCGGAGCCCAGGCTCGGCACCGCCTTTGCGGTTCACAATCGAGTCGGCCAACCGTGCCCTGTCTGCGGTGAGCCTCTGGCGAGGGTCTCCTATGAGTCACACGAGGTCGTCTACTGCAAGCGCTGTCAGACCAAAGGCCGCGTTCTTGCGGACCGCCGTCTGTCGCGCCTGTTGAAGTGACCGCTGCTGGGACGACGTCTGGGTGATGAGCCGGTGCCAGTAGCGTGCTCGGGAGCGCTCCAGCGGCGGGGCGCTCGCCGGTGGGCGGTCAAGCCCACCTCGAGGCCCGAGAGGAGCCCAAGTGATAGGTGAGAGAGCCCTGCAGTTCCAGGGCAAGAACGTCGACCTGGCCGACCTGGAGTCGAAGATCGAGGAATACCTGAAGTCAGATGGCTTCACGGTGCAGAGCTCTGCGGGCAGTGCCCACGGGACCGTGATCCAGGCGAGGAAGGGCAGGTTCCTGGCGTCGGTGATCGACGCCGACCGCGCGCTCACGATCACCGTTTCGGGCTCGGCTGATGACTGCCTCGTGCGCATTGGCATCGGCAAGTGGCTTCAGCACCTCGCGACGGCAGCCCTCGAGACTCTGCTCCTATCGGACCTGTTCCTCCTGGTCGACGTGGCCGAGACGGCCTGGAACCTCGAGATCGAGGACAAGCTGGTCAACCAGGTCCGGTCCTTCGTCGGCTGAGCCGGCGCCGAAGTCCACCGACATGCCGGCGATGGTGAGCCCGCAGGAGCCCGATCGGGGCTAGCGACGGCGCTGGGCGTCTTGAGGGGCCAAGCGGCGGCCCATGACCGTGACTAGGAGCGGCAGCACCACGGAGGCATCGCCCGGTTCCACCTCGGTGAGCTCCTCGAGGTAGGTAGCCACCGGTCCGGGCCCGGCACCCGCGGGAGCCTCGGCCCAGGCGTCGACGAGCTCGAGGCCGACCTCACGGACCATTCCGGGGAGGAGCGCTCCCACATCGGGGTGCCTGGCCCCGGGCATCGACATCGCCGCGCCGTCGATCCGCCCCGCCGAGGTGATCGGCTCCTGCGCGAGGAGATAGCCCCCGGTCTTGAGTGACGCGACCATCTGCTCGAGGACCGCACGGGGCTCGAGGACGTGCATCAGCAAGAAACGGCAGTATGCGAGGTCAACGCTCTCCGGCAGTGTCAGGTCCTCGCCGGCCTGGGTTATGGCGATAACTTGGGCCCCTCCGGTGGCCGCCGCGGCCGCCGCGACCTCGTCCCGAGCGCGGGGATCGCTGTCAACTGCATAGACGCGTCCCTCCCGCCCCACGAGCTGCGCGAGGGCCACAGAGACGTCACCGGCGCCGGCGCCGACGTCTACGCACCGCCACCCGGCCTCGAGGCCCAGGCGTCCGAGCGCAGTTGCAAGCGGTCGCCGATAGATGTCGTTGCGCAGCCCGAGCTCGCCCATCGCGACGACGGTACCCAAACTCCGCTGATCCGCCGGCACCTTGCCGGGCTACCGTTACTTCGTGCGAGTGACGATGATGCTGTGCGACGCGGCTCAGGTGGCAGACGGGAAGCTCTTCATCCTCGGAGGAGGCTGGAGCCTCATCGGGCCCGAGCCCATGCCCTCTGCGATCGCGATCAAGGTGGACGTGGGGTGGCACGAGGCGACGCGGCCGCACCACTGGGAGCTCTTCTTGATGGACGAGGACGGGCGGCCGGTCATCATCGAGGGCGCCGATGGTCCTCAGCCGATCGAGGTGCGAGGCGACTTCGAGGTGGGGCGGCCCGAAGGTGTGCCGGAAGGGAGCCCTGTCGACGTGGCCGTCGCGGTCAATTTCAGCCCGCTCCCCCTCCCGGACAACACCCGTTTCACCTGGCGTCTCACCATCGATGGCGAGAGCGAGGGCGACTGGGAGCTTGCCTTTTCCACGAGGCCCCCACGGGAGCTGCCCGGGCAGTGACGAGCCAAGAGAGGCTCCTTGTGAGGGCGAGGGCTGTGACCCGGGGTGCCCCAGCTCGTCCGAGCGTTCGTTTCTTGGTCTTGTTGCCGCGCCGCACTAGCCTGCCGGAGGCCGATTCGCCAAGTCTCATGATCGATGGAAGGAGGGCGACCGTTGCCGAGAGTCGAAGCGTCCACGGTGATCGCGGACGTCATGACCGTGATTCCCGACGTCTACGGAGACAGCCGAGGACGGTTCATCGAGACGTATCGAAGGAACTGGTTCCCCCTTGGGCGCGAGATGATCCAGGGCAACCGCTCGGACCGTCAGCAGGGCGCCGTCGTCGGTCTTCACTACCACTTCCACCAGTCTGACTACTGGTACGTGACCCGGGGCCGGGCTCGTGTCGTTCTGTACGACCTCCGGCTCGGCTCGCCGACCGACGGGGCCACCGAGATCCTCGAGATCGGCGAGCACGACGACCGTGGGTTGTTCATCCCTCCCGGCGTCGGCCATGGGTTCGCGGCGGTCACGGACCTGACGCTCACGTACCTCGTGGACTCCTACTACAACCCTGGCGACGAGCTCGGTGTCGCCTGGGATGACCCCGAGCTGAAGGCCGATTGGCGTGTCACGGACCCGATGGTGTCGGCACGTGACCGGGCGAACCCACGCCTTTGCGAGATCCCGGACCACCTCCGCCCGCGATACGGCCTGAGGACCTGATCACCGTTCGATTTCCGAACGCGCGCGACGCCGCGGTGCCGGCATTCGGCTTGAATGGGAGCGTGCGCAGCCAGCTGTGGAGTTGAGGAGCGTGATAGCGCTCGTCATCGTCGTCCTTGCGGTGCTCGTCGTAGCCGCGATCGCCTGGACTCGCGTCGCTTCGGCCAGGTCCGCTGCCAAGTCCGTCGAGACCTACGAGCGAGCGCTCGGCGCGCTCGGAGAGGTTTCCAAGCGTACCGAGTCCGCCGGATTCCGCATCCTTCCCCACGAGGAGACCGGTCGGCCTCACGTCGGCAGACCCATCGACGAGGCGGGCGAGGAGACCCCGACGGCCCACCGGGACGCACGCACGCCTGGCCAGGGCCCGTTGTCCTCCTCGCGGCTGGCCCCGGCCGGCGAGCCCAAGCTCCGCTTCTCCGGTCCGAACCGGATGCCCGGCAGCATGCCGGAAGCACACCAACAAACGGGCGATCAGGAAGGCGACGGCCAACAAGCCGGATTGCCGGCCACCGGCGGAACAGTCGCCGGCGCCCGTGTGCCGTCCACAATTGCCCGCGCAAAGGTGCCCGGCATGGCCGAGGCCCGTGCTCGCGGACAGGCATACAAGTCAACAGCCGAGCGGCATCGCCAGGTGATGGTTCGGCGGGCCGCGGCCGGTGCGGCACTAGCAGTGGCGGTCGTGGCAGTCGTTGTCGCCACGATCTCGCTGAGCAGCGGTGGTGGCCATCGTGTGACGTTGCCGACGACGACGGTTCGCAGCGGGAGTGGCGGGCATAACACCACCTCCACTACCACGACGCTCCCGACGAGCCTCAAGCCCACGCCCGTGTCGCCGTCCGTCATCGCGTTCACCGTGCCGTCGGGGAGCTACACCTTGGCGTTCCAGGCCACCGGCGGGGCCTGCTGGGTAGGTGTCGAGCACACCACCGCGGGGCCGTGGCTGTTTGCCGAGACGCTGAGAGCCGGCCAGACCGCGACCTACAAAGGATCGGGCGCGCTCGTCATGACACTCGGCGCCCCGGCTTACATCGGCTTCACCGTGAACGGACTGGTGGCAGAGCTCCCCAGCGGGATCACTCAGCCCTACAACGTCGAGCTCACCCCGGCCTCGGGCTGAGGCGTCGCCGGCCGCACCCGCGAGGCGACAGCCGGCGGCTGTCGGCGCCTTCTGGCGGTAGGCGGACCGGTCGGGAGTTGTTACTATGTGCATAGGAGAAACTCCCTGGGGAGGAATGCCTGATGGCGATCACCGAGCTCGATCTCGGCAAGTACCAGCTGGGCTGGAGTGACGTCGAGGACTACGTCTTCAAGCCGCGTAAGGGGCTGTCCGAGGAGATCGTCCGCGAGATGTCCGCCATGAAGAGCGAGCCCGGCTGGATGCTCGACTTCCGGCTGTCCTCGCTGCGCCGCTTCGAGCGAAAGCCGATGGTGCGCTGGTTCGCTGAAAAGATGCCTGACCTGGACTTCGATGACATCTACTACTACATCAAGCCTACCGAAGGCCAGGTCAACGACTGGGACAAGCTGCCCGAGTCGGTGAAGAACACCTGGGACAAGCTCGGCATCCCACAAGCCGAGCGCAAGTACCTGGCCGGAGTGACCGCCCAGTACGAGTCCGAGGTCGTGTACCACCGGAATCGTGAGGATCTCGCGCGCCTCGGTGTGCTGTTCACCGACATGGACACAGCTGTCCGCGAGCACCCGGAGATCGTCCGCAAGTGGTTCGGCCGGATCATCCCGCCGGGAGACAATAAGTTCGCGGCCCTCAACTCGGCCGTCTGGTCGGGGGGGTCTTTCATCTACGTCCCGCCCGGTGTGACCGTGGACATGCCCCTTCAGGCGTACTTCCGGATCAACGCCGAGAACATGGGCCAGTTCGAGCGGACCCTGATAATCGCCGACGAGGGTGCCCAGGTGCACTACGTCGAAGGTTGCTCGGCTCCGGTCTATTCGTCGGACTCGCTCCACTCGGCCGTCGTCGAGCTCGTGGCACTGCCCGGCAGCCGGATCACCTACACGACGATCCAGAACTGGTCCACCAACGTCTACAACCTCGTCACCAAGAGAGCGCGCGCCGAAGCCGAGGCGCACGTCGAGTGGATCGACGGGAACATCGGCTCACGGCTCACGATGAAGTACCCGTCGGTGTACCTGATGGGGCCGAAGGCGTCGGGTGAGGTCCTGTCCGTGGCCTACGCAGGGGCAGGCCAGATCCTCGACACTGGGGCGAAGATGTTCCACTGCGCGCCCGAGACCAGTTCGACCATCATCTCGAAGTCGATCTCGAAGGGGGGCGGCCACGCCACCTACCGAGGCAAGGTGCACGTCGACGAAGGCGCCAGGAGGGCAAAGTCATTCGTTCGCTGCGACGCGCTCATCCTGGACGAGGACTCGGTTTCGGAGACCAAGCCGTACATGGAGGTCTGTGAGCGTGACGCGGAGATCGGCCACGAGGCAACCGTGTCCAAGATCGGTGATGCCCAGCTCTTCTACCTGATGAGCCGCGGCCTGAGCGAGACCCAGGCGATGGGCATGATCGTGAACGGGTTCATCGAGCCGATCACCCGTACGCTGCCGATGGAGTACGCGGTCGAATGGAGCCGTCTGATCGAGCTCCAGATGGACGGGTCCCTTGGCTGAGATCCTGTGAGCGTCGCGCCGTCCGGGCCTGCCCGTGTCTGCGTTGGTGTCGCGAGGTAACGTCCATCCCCATGCCGATGCGGGAGGACTGTCGTCACTATCAGAGCCGCACCTACGCGAACGGAGAGGTCGCGAGGTTCTGCGTGCTCGACATGGCACCGGACGCACCGTGGCGGTGCCCGGACAACTGCCCGGTGTACGAACGGCGCCTTGCCGACGCGGGCTGGACCCATGGCAAGCTCACCGCAGCGGCCATCGAACAAGAGCCGGCGGACGTGCCCGCCGCGGACGCTGCTGACCTGCTCGAGAACGCCGAAGAGATCATCGCTGCGGCGGCACCCGAGGCAGTCGCAGAAGCACGCAAGCGAGAGCGCAAGCAGGAGCGGAGCTCAGGAGCAGGTGGCGGCTCGGGTCCCCGTGGCTGGTTCAAGCGCAAAGGCTCGCCGCCTGCCCGGTAACGGGTGACCGGTAGCCTTCTGCCCTGATCAAGATGCAAAAGCCCGCTTGTTTCAGTGCTCAAGCCGCGCGGAGCCTCGGTGGCCCGGAGTGGCTCGTCGAACGGCGCCTTGACGCACTGGGCAAATTCGCCGCGAGCCGGCCGCCAGTGGTCGACGAGGATCTCTGGCGCTACAGCCGGATCTCCGAGCTCGACCTCGACCAGTACGTGCCGAGCGGGACCGGTGCCATGGCGGGGCTGCCGCCGGTGCTCGAAGCTGACGCCTGGCCACAGTCGGCGGCCCTTCTCGAGCACGTCGGCGAGCGCTCCGGTCTGGCCGTCGTCGTCGACGGCGCTCCCGTCTCGTTCGAACTGTCCGCGTCGGCCGGCGCGACCGGGACCCTTCTCGGCAGCGTCCTCGACGATCCCCGGGGCCCGGAAGTCCTCGACCATGTCACGAGGCTGAACTCGGCGACCGGAAAGGAAGAGCACGCGCCCGATGTGTTCGATCATCTTGCCGACGCCTTTCTGCGAGATGCGGTCGTGCTCTCGGTCCCAGCCCGGGCGCGCATCGATCACCCGATAGTCATCGTGCACCTGCTCGGTTCGCGTTCGGCCGCCGAGAAGGCCCCTGCTGTGTTCGCGCGTACGGTGATCGAGCTCGGCGAGGCGGCCGAAGCGACCGTGATAGAGCTGTTCGTGTCCGGAGACGGCTCACTTCTGGTAGTGCCGATCGTCGACATCGCCGTCGGGGACGCGGCCGTCCTGTCCTACAACGCTGTCCAGCAGCTCGGCGCCGAAGCGTGGCAGCTCGCGCATCAGCGGATCCGCGCGGGTCGCGACGCCACGATCCGCACGTTCACGGCCTCGCTCGGGGGCCAGTGCGCACGTTTTCGCACCGAGTCGGTCCTGGCGGGCAAGGGCGGTAGCGCCGAGCTCTTGGCCGCTTACCTTGGTGGCGGTACCCAGATGCACGACTTCCGAACGCTCCAGGAACACGCAGCGCCGCGCACCAAGAGTGACCTTGTCTTCAAAGGCGCTGTCGGTGGCACGGCGCGTTCGGTGTACTCGGGGCTGATCAGGATGCGGCATGGAGCAAAGGGCGCTGACGCCTTCCAGACGAACCGGAATCTCGTGCTCAGCGACGGCGCGCACGCCGACTCGGTCCCCAATCTCGACATAGAGGAGAACGACGTCCGGTGCTCTCACGCCTCGGCCGTCGGCCAGATCGACCGTGAGCAGCGCTTCTACCTCGAGTCCCGGGGCGTCCCGCCCGCTGTTGCCGAGCGCCTGATCCTGCTGGGCTTCTTCGAGGACCTCTGGGTGCGCGTCGCAGCGCCGGGCGTTCGGGCCCACCTCGCTGCGGCGGTCGCTGCGCAGCTTGACGGTGTGACGAGTGGGAGGTGATCGGGTGAGGGTTCGGCTTTGTGCGACAGGCGATCTCGAGGTGGGACAGGTACGCCGTTTCGAGATCGATGCAGGCGCGATCGCGCTGGTTCATTGCAACTCCGGGTTCCGGGCGCTCGTCGATGTTTGCAGCCACGAGGACTACCCGCTCTCAGAGGGCGAGGTATTCGCCGACGTGTGCGAGATCGAGTGCCTCCGGCACGGCAGCACCTTTTCGCTGTTGGACGGCTCGCCGCAGAGCCTGCCCGCCACCCAGTCGGTCAAGGTCGTGACGATAGAGGTCGAGTCCGGCTACGTCTACGCGGTGACCAGTTGACCGTCAGCGTGCTCAAGATCTCCGGTCTTCACGCCGGTGTCGACTCCCGGGAGATCCTGCGGGGCATCGACCTCGAGGTCAGCAGCGGGGAGATCCATGCGGTCATGGGCCCGAACGGCTCGGGCAAGAGCACCCTCGCGCACGTCCTCATGGGTCGTCCCGGCTACGAGGTTACGAGCGGGAGCGTGAAGCTCGACGGTATCGAGCTGCTCGGGTTGGCGCCTTTTGATAGGGCGCAAGCGGGACTCTTCCTGACGTTCCAGTACCCGATCGCGGTGCCTGGGGTGCCGCTCGCGTCGGCGCTCACCGAGGCGCTCCTCGCAGCGGGCCGCACCGCAGAGGCCGAGGCCGGGCCACTTGGTGCCCGACTCTCCGAGGAGGCCGCCGAGCTGGGGATATCACCTGGGATACTTGCGCGCCCGATGAACGTCGACCTCTCCGGTGGCGAGGCCAAGCGCAACGAGACCCTCCAGCTCTCGATCCTCCGCCCGCGGATCGCCATTCTGGACGAGCTCGACTCCGGCCTCGACGTGGACGCGCTCGGCCAGGTGGCCAGGCGCATCGAGCGGGCCACGCGCGAAGGCGATCCTCCCCTCGGCGTGATCGCGATCACCCATTACCGCCGCTTGCTCGTTGAGCTGCCTGCTCAACGTGTCCACGTGCTGTCAGAGGGCCGGATCGTCGCGAGCGGAGGACCTGAGCTGGCCGAAGAGCTCGAGCGGACCGGCTACGTCACCTACCGGGAGGATTCCGGAACGCCCACAGGGGCGGTACTCGGCGACCCCGGCCTCAGTGGGCTGGGCATTGGCGAGATGTTTCCGGGCGGCTTGTGAGGGCGCGGACAGGGACCTGTTCACCGGTGAGAGAGCGCGCGCCGACGAGCGCCGGCGACCGGTGTGGCTACGGTTTGGTCAGAGGTTGACTACGGGGCAGGTCAAGGTGCGCGTGATGCCATCGATGAGCTGCACCCGGCTGACGACTATCTTGCCCAGCTCGTCGACCGTCTCGGCTTCGGCCTGAATTATGACGTCGTAGGGGCCGGTCACATCCTCTGCCTGCACCACCCCGGGGATTTCGGCCACCTTCGTTGCGACTGTCGCCGCCTTGCCAACTTCTGTCTGGATCAGCACGTAGGCACGAACTCCCACTGACGACCTCCTCGTTCGGTGTGGGCGCATCGTAGCGGCGTCTCGAAGCGATGGGCCTACACGTACCATGGCAACGTGGTCAGCTCGGCGCGTTGGGCTCGCTTCACCAGACTGGTTCGCAGCGCCGTCCACGATCTCTTTGACCAGTCCCAGCCCTTCGGCAGGCTGGCGCTCGTCCACACGGTCTTCTCGATGGGCACGACGCTGGTGACCATCTCGCTCGCGGGGACCCTGTTCTTCACGATCTCGCCCGAGGCAGCCAAGGGCAAGGTCGTGCTCTACCTCCTGCTCACGATCACGCCGTTTGCTGTCGTCGCGCCCGCCCTCAGCCCGCTGCTCGACCGGGGCAGCTACGCAAGACGCACGTCCATGGCCGTCGCATCGGTTGGAAGCGCGGTCCTGGTCCTGATGATGGCCGCTGACTTGAAGGGACTGCTCCTGTTCCCCGAGGCGTTCGGCGTCCTGGTGCTCTCGAAGCTCTACCTGGTTGCCAAGGCCGCACTAGTGCCCTCCATGACCGAGACGCAGGACGATCTCGCGAGTGCGAACGCAAAGCTTGCCGTGCTCGCCACGCTCGCTGGCTTCGTGTCCTCTCCCGTGGCGGTGGGCCTGCTTCAGCTCGGGGCACCCTGGGTGCTACGGCTGGCGTTCGTCGTGTTCCTCTTCGGCGCCGTGGCCGCGATGCGGCTCCCGAAGACGGCCGACGCGGTCCTCACCAAGCCCGCTGCGACGACGCCCGACGGCCGGTCCATCTTGGGACCGCCGCTTGCCGACACAGGGCGCCCGCCGCAGGGAGCGGGGCGCCCGCTCTACGAGCGCCCGCCAACCGCCAACCGGGAACGCCAGGCACGGATCAATGTCGCCCGCGAGCGGCAGCGCCTGGGACTTCCGCTGTACGTCCCAGAGGTTGTGCTCTCGCTGGCGGCGATGTCGGTGATCAGGGGATCGGTGGGGTTCCTCACCTTCTTCCTGGCTTTTGCGCTGCGCCATCTCCACGCCGCGACGTGGTGGTTCGGTTTCGTGCTCCTGACCAGCGCCATTGGTTCGTTGTTGGGGTCGCTTCTCGTGCCCGTTCTGCGCAGGTACCTGTCCGAGCAGCAGCTGATCCTCTACTCGCTGGTGCTGTCCGGGCTCGTGGGCATCATCGCCGCGGTCCTGGGCTCGCTGTGGGCACAGCCGCTGCTCACCCTCGCCATCGGCTTTGCAACCACTGCGGCCAAGCCATCGTTCGACTCGATCGCACAACGGCACGTGCCGCCGGCACTGCTCGGGCGCGCCTTCGCCAGGTTCGAGACACAGCTGCAGCTGGTCTGGGTGCTGTGCGCGCTCTTGGCCGTGGCCGTCGGCTTCTCGCTTCAAGCGGGGGACGTGCTGATCGGCGTGACCTGTGCCGTTGCTGCCGGGTTCCACGTGTCGATGCGCCGCGCCGTGATCCAGAGCAGTCGCGCTCAGCGCCAGACAGGCCGGGCCGGCCTTCCGGGTTCGTCGCCGAACTGAGCCGCACCGGCCATCCGCGGCCTTCAACCACGCGGCGAGCGCTGGCCGGGGCAGGTGGGCCCGGCGGTGTCGGCGCGGTCTCAGCTGAGGCGCCGACGGAGCGCCTCGATCTGTTCGGAGATGGTCGGTGGCAGTCGATCCCCGTATTGGGCGAAGTACTCGACGATGGACGGCAGCTCCGCCCGCCACTCGTCGCGGTCGACCCGCAGCAGCTCGATCATGTCCTCCTCAGCGATGTCGAGCCCCTCTGTGCCGATCGCGCCCGGCGCCGGAAGGTAGCCGATAGGCGTCTCGACAGGTTCACCGCGGCCGGCGCAGCGTTCGAAGATCCACTCGAGCACGCGGCAGTTCTCGCCGAAGCCGGGCCAAAGCCAACTTCCGTCGGCGGTCTTCCGGAACCAGTTGACATAGAACACCCGGGGCAGCTTCGCCTCATCCATCCGGTCCCCGAAGGAAAGCCAGTGCGCCCAGTAGTCGGCCATGTTGTAGCCGCAGAAAGGCAACATCGCGAATGGATCACGTCGCAACTGGCCCACGGCCCCCGTGGCAGCGGCAGTCGTCTCCGAGGCCATGATCGTGCCCAAGAAGACGCCGTGCGCCCAGTCGAAAGCCTCGTAGACCAGTGGGACCACCGATGCGCGCCTTCCGCCGAACAAGATGGCCGAGATGGGCACACCTTCGGGGTCCTCCCACTCGTCGGCGATCGCCGGGTTCTGGTCGGCTGGAGCGGTGAAGCGAGAGTTCGGGTGTGCAGCAGGCGTCGGGGAACCTGGGGTCCATTCGTTGCCCCGCCAGTCGGTGCAGTGAGCCGGCGGCTCGGTGGTGAGGCCCTCCCACCAGACGTCGCCGTCGTCGGTGAGCGCCGTGTTCGTGAAGACGGAATTGGCCGCGAGCGTGAAAATCGCATTCTGGTTGGTCACCGTGTTGGTGCCAGGGGCAACCCCGAAGAAGCCGGCCTCCGGATTGATCGCCCGCAGCATCCCATCGGGCCCGATCTTCATCCAGCAGATGTCGTCGCCTACCGTCTCGACCTTCCAGCCCGGCACCGTCGGGACGAGCATGGCGAGATTGGTCTTGCCGCAGGCCGAGGGGAAGGCCCCAGTCACGTATCTCACCTCACCTGCAGGTGAGGTGAGCTTCACGATGAGCATGTGCTCGGCGAGCCATCCCTCGTCGCGTGCGATCACCGACGCGATCCGCAGCGCAAAGCATTTCTTGCCCAACAGGGCGTTGCCCCCGTAGCCGGAGCCGAAGGACCAGATCTCGCGCGTCTCGGGGAAGTGGCTGATGTAGATGTGCTCGGGGTTGCAGGGCCATGCGACGTCGTGCTGACCGGCAGCGAGAGGGACCCCGACCGAGTGAAGGCAAGGCACGAAGTCACCCTCGTCGCCGATCACCGCGAGCGCCGTGGCGCCCATCCTCGTCATGATGCGCATGTTCACGACGACATACGGCGAGTCGGTGATCTCGACGCCGAGGTGCGCGATGGGAGATCCCAGCGGGCCCATGCTGAAAGGCACGACGTACATTGTCCGGCCCCGCATCGCCCCGCGGAACAGGTCCCTCAACGTCGCGCGCATCTCGGCGGGATCCACCCAGTTGTTGGTGGGGCCCGCGCCGTCCGGATCTTTCGAGCAGACGAAGGTACGGCTCTCGACCCGGGCGACGTCCGCCGGGTCCGAGTGGGCCCAGTAACTGTTCGGGCGCTTTGCATCCGACAGCTTGGCGAAGGTTCCCCGGTCCACGAGCAGCCGGCAGAGCCGCTCGTACTCGTCGGCCGAGCCGTCGCACCACTCGACCCGGTCGGGTCGAGTGAGCGCAGCGATGTCGTCGACCCAGTCAAGGAGTTTGCGGTTGCGTGTCTCTGCCATTGAGGGATCGTAGACGACCGTACTTTGTGCACCCAATTCGCCCGGCCGGCTCTCGGCGTCGGGCCAAGAGCCTCCTGCGGGAGGTAGCGTCCGCACTTGTGCCAGGCGCGATAGGCGAAATCGCCGCTATCGAGACCATCCGGCGCGGCCTGCCGGAGCCACCCGAGGGAGAGACCTGGATCGGCGACGACGCCGCGGTGGTCGCGGGACCTGCCGGCACGTCCCTGCTTCTTGCCGCAGACACCGTGGTCGAGGGCGTGCACTTCGACCTCGATCTTGTCGACGTGGCGGACGTGGGCTGGAAGGCGCTGGCTGTGAACGTGAGCGACATCGCTGCAATGGGAGGAAGACCCTTGCACGCGCTTGTGACGGTCGTGGGTGCAACTGCCTTCATGATCGAGGGGCTGGTCCGCGGGCTCGCCGAGGCCGCAGCGGCTTACGACTGCGCCATCGTCGGCGGCGACCTCTCCTCCGGCCCGTGCCTTGTCGTGTCGGTTGCCATCACCGGCACAACGGGGGATCGCGAGGCGGTCCTTCGTTCCAACGCTCACCCAGGTGACCTGCTGTTTGTCACTGGCGCCCTCGGCCGTTCCGCGGCGGGGCTCAGGACCTTGCGCGCGCAGGCAGGCCGTGGGACGACAGTGCCGGCAGATCTCACCGAGGCGGCGCAAACCGGCGGCGCTGCGGCGATGTGCCTGGACCTCGTCGCCGCTCATCGCCGGCCCGTTGCCCGAGTGGCCGAGGGTTTGGCAGCCTCGGCAGGCGGGGCAACGGCGATGATCGACATCTCCGACGGGCTCGGGATCGATCTCGACCGCCTTGCATCCGCTTCGGGAGTCGGAGTCGTGTTGGACACGGTCCCGACGGCGGAGGGGGCGACCCTTGACGAGGCGCTCGCCGGTGGCGAGGACTACGAGCTCGCCTTCGCCGCCAGCGACCCTGGTGCTGTCGCAAGGGCTTTCGAGGCCGCGAGGCTGCGACCGCCCATCCCCATCGGTAGGTGCGTCTCGGACCCGGGTCTCCGGCTCATCGGGGCCGAGCTCCTACCGGCCTCAGGGTGGGAACACGTCGTGAGATGAGGGCGCGGCGCTTGTAGGCGCCGCCGTCAGGCGAGGAAGTCTCAGGCCGTGTGCTCGGGGAGGACCCGTCGCGGCGGCTTGACGACCCTGCCCGCACGGATGCACGAGGTGCAGACGTTCAGGTGGGTCGGGGTCCTGTTCACAAGCGCGCGAACGCGCTGGATGTTCGGGTCCCAACGGCGCTTCGTACGCCGATGGGAGTGGGACACGTTCATCCCGAAGCCCGGGCGTTTCCCACACAACTCACATACGGCTGCCACGTTGACGCGTTCCTCGATAGAGAGTTCCTACAAATGGACGAAGTGTGACGTTAGCATCCATTGGAATGGCGCCGTGCGAAACTGATCCGCGACCACCGGCAGTGCCATGCCGCGTTGTGAACCGGTGACCGCTCATCGCGCTGAAGCCGATCTCACAGCCGGTCTGACTCCCGAGCACTTGGTGAAGGTGATGCACGCCTTTTACGAGGGGCTGGAGCTCCACCGTAGCGTCGTGAACCGGCTCAACGTCTACCCGGTCCCCGACGGCGATACCGGCACGAACATGGCCCTCACGGTCGAGAGCGTCGTCAAGGCGCTCGACGGCCTGGACCTCGAGACCGCCGACGGCGGCGCGATGGGCGCCGCGTGCCGGGCGATCGCCAGTGGGTCGCTCATGGGGGCGCGAGGCAACTCGGGCGTCATCCTCTGCCAGATCCTCCGCGGCATCTCGGGCACGTTTGCTCCCTGCCGGGTGGTCGGAGCCCATGAGGCTGCCGTTGCCCTTGCAGAGGGCAGCGCCGCGGCGCGAGCAGGGGTCATGCGTCCCGTCGAGGGCACGATGCTGACCGTCGCAGCCGACGCCGCCGCCGCCGCCCAACAAGCCGAGGCGGAGGGTGGCGGGACCCTGCTGGAGGTGTTCGAGGCTGCGCGGGAAGCCGCCGTCTCGTCACTGTGGCGCACGCCCGAGCTATTGCCCGTGCTCGCCCAGGCCGGCGT
This sequence comes from uncultured Acidimicrobiaceae bacterium, assembly GCA_963807575.1. Lineage (GTDB taxonomy): Bacteria > Actinomycetota > Acidimicrobiia > Acidimicrobiales > Bog-793 > Fen-455. The sequence goes on along the minus strand of CAWECD010000001.1, from coordinate 239,296 downwards.
GGTCGACGCTGGCGGAGCAGGCCTCTTGCTGCTGTACGACGCCTTCCTGCACGTGATCGATGGGCGGTCCCTCGTCGATCGACTACCTCTGCCTCCCGAGGTCGCCGACAAGATCGCAGGCGGCTTTGCAGGTGACCAATCCAGACAGAACACCGGCGACTTCGCCGAGGCGGGTCGAGGCGCGGCCGGGCAGGGCTCAGCAGATCACTCCGGCCCAGGGTCTCGACCCGCGCGCCTGACCGGTGGCGAATCTGCAAGTGGCGCAGGCCCGCGTTACGAGGTCATGTTCTTCCTCGAGGCTCCCGACGAGACGCTCGCGGCGTTCAAGAGCGTCTGGGCAGGCATCGGCGACTCGATCGTGGTCGTCGGTGGTGACGGCTTTTGGAACTGCCACATCCACTCCGACGACATCGGGGCGGCAGTCGAAGCGGCACTGGACGTGGGTCGCCCGCGCGACATCCGCGTCACCGACCTGCTCGACCAGGTCGAGGAGGAGTCGTGGGTACGACGCGCGGCCGAGCTCGACGCAGGCTCAACGCCGAGTGCCGAGGAGCCTGTTCCGGTCACCTCGGTCGTCGCCGTGGCGACGGGCGACGGGATCCGCCGCATCTTCTACTCGCTCGGTGTCCACCACATCGTGGGCGGGGGGCAGTCGATGAACCCTTCCACGGCACAGATCCTCGAGGTCGTCGAGTCCGTGCCTGGCGCCGAGGTGGTGATCCTCCCCAACAACAAGAACATCGTGCCTGTGGCCGAGCAGGCCTGTGCGCTCTCGCGCAAGCCGGCGTTCGTCGTCAGTACCCCCGGCATCCAGGAGGGCTTTGCCGCGCTCTTGGACTACGACCCTGAGGCCACAGGCGAGGAGAACGCAAGCGCAATGCGGGCTGCTGCCGGCCGGGTACGCGCCGGGGAAGTGACTCAGGCAGTCCGTGCGAGCGACTCCGCGGCGGGCCGTATCGCCGTGGGGGACTGGATCGGGCTGTCGCGCAGCGGGATCGAGTCGATCGCCGGGACGCTCCCGGAGGCCACGTGCGATCTGCTCGCCAAGTTGCTCGGTGACGGCGACGAGATCGTGACCCTAATCGAGGGCGCCGGCGCGACCGCGGCCGACACCCGGCGGGTCACCGAGTGGCTGCACGAGAATCGGCCCGGCATCTCCCTCGAACTGCACCACGGGGGCCAGCCGCTTTACCCCTACTTCGTCTCGGTCGAGTGAGCGAGGCGGCGGGAGGCCGCACGCTGCGGTTTCTCCAGGACAAGAGCGTGACCGAGCTGCGCAAGCTGAAGGCGCGAAAGGCCGCCGGCCTTCAGTCGATGGGCATCGAGACCGTGCTCGACCTGCTCATGCACTACCCACGGCGCTACATCGACCGCCGGCACCAGTCCGAGATCGGGGCCCTCACCGAGGACGAGGAGGCGATGGTCACCGCGAGCGTGCGACGCGTCGCCACTCGCCGTACCAAAGGCGGCAAGTCGATGGTGCAGATCGTGGTCGCGGACGCGACGGGAAGCCTCACGATCGTGTTCTTCAACCAGCCCTGGCGGGCGCGTCTGGCGGTGGGATCGGAGGTCGTCGTCTTCGGGCGCACCGAGATCTACCGAGGCGGTCGTCAGATGACAAATCCGATCGTGGACCTTGTCGGCGATCAGACGGGCCGGATCGTGCCCGTGTACCCGCAGTCAGGAAAGGCCAAGATCGGCTCACCCGAGATCGCGACATATGTCGCCGAGGCCTTGGAGCGCACCAAGAGACTGCAGGAAGTCCTGCCGTCGCAGTTCATCGCCGAACTGGGCCTGGCCGGGCGCACCGAGGCGTTCCGGTGGATTCACGCCCCCGGGAGCTTCGAGGAGAGAGAGACTGCTCGCCGCCGCCTCGCCTTCGACGAGCTGCTGAGGCTCCAGCTCATTCTCGTCATGAAGAAACGTGCCGCCGCGACCCAAGCCCCCGGGATCCCTCACGTCGTAACGCCCCCTTTGGGTGAGGCGGGCCTCGTCGAGCAGTTCCTCGGGCGCCTGCCGTTCCGGCTGACAGCCGCCCAGGAGCGGGCGATCCGAGAAGTAGCCGCTGACCTTGCCGGCTCACACCCGATGCACCGCCTCTTGCAGGGCGACGTCGGCGCCGGTAAGACAGTGGTGGCACTGGCGACCCTTCTCTACGGCGTGCAGGGCGGCCATCAGGGCGCCCTCATGGTCCCCACAGAGGTGCTCGCCGAGCAGCACTATCTTGCCGCGCGTAGCTTTCTCGCCGGGCTCGAAGTCACAGACAGTGCTCGCATGGCAGGAGCGCGCCCACTGGAAGTCGCACTGCTCACGAACCGGACCACGGGCGGCGAGCGGGCGAGAATCCAAGCCGAGCTGATGGCCGGGAGCCTTGATCTTGTCGTGGGGACGCATGCCTTGTTGACCGACAACATCCGTTTCCGTTCCCTCGGGGTCGTGGTGATCGACGAGCAGCACCGCTTTGGCGTCGAACAGCGGGCGGCACTGAGGGAAAAGGGCCCCGCGACCGTCGCCGACGGCAGTGGCGAGGACGGCAAGGACCCGAGCGGGGCATCACAGGCCGAGCAGGGCTACCGGCATCCCGACGTGCTCGTGATGACTGCAACCCCAATTCCTCGCACCGCGGCGATGACGGTTTACGGTGATCTCGACCAGACCGTCCTCGACGAGCTGCCGCTCGGGCGGACGCCGGTGACAACCGTCTGGTTGAACGGGCCCGAAGAGCACGCGGCTGCATGGCAGCGGGTGCGCACGCAGATCGCGGCCGGTCACCAGGCCTATGTCATCTGCCCGCTGGTGGGCGGGGGACAACCCGAGGACGAGGAGCCAGAACCCCTGCCCGGGGACGACGGGCCCGGGGACGACTGGTCCGGGGGCGAGGGGTCCGGGGACGACGGGCCCGGGGACGACTGGTTCGGGCACGAGGTGGGCAACGGGCGCGTCCGGGTCCCGATGCTGCCCATCGTCGGTCTCGGCCTCGACCTGCCGCCCGGCGGGACTGCGAAACAACCGCCCAAGTCGGCGGTGGAGGAGTACGCGCGGCTTTCCTCCGGCGAGCTCGCCGGGTTCGCGGTCGGTCTGCTCCACGGGCAGCTCGCCTCGAAGGAGAAGGAAGCCACGATGGCCGCCTTCCGGCGCGGCGAGCTCCAGGTGCTTGTCGCCACGACGGTCATAGAGGTAGGTGTCGACGTGGCGAACGCGACCGTGATGGTGATCGAGGACGCGGACCGCTTCGGCATCGCCCAGCTTCATCAGCTCCGGGGCCGAGTCGGCCGCGGAGCGGACAAGTCCTGGTGCTACCTGCTCGCCGAGGCCGTGACACCCGGTGCCACAAGGCGGCTGCGTGCTCTCGAGGCGACCAGCGACGGCTTCGAGCTCGCAGAGGTCGACCTCGAGCTCCGGGGCGAGGGCACCATATACGGGACCCGGCAGAAAGGCCGGAGCGACCTCCGCCTGGCATCGCTGCGCCGGGACAAGGAGCTTGTCCGTGCGGCCCGGCGGGTGGCCGAGGCGATCGTCGACGAGGACCCGGCCCTCGAGGCGCACCCGTTGCTCGCCGAAGAGGTCCACCTGTTCGTGACCGAAGAGTCGGAGGAGTTCGTCCTGAAGGGCTGAGCTGGGGAGGTAACACGCGTTGCGGCCCTCGAGCACTCTGCAGCCCCCGCGGTTCTACCGTAGGAGCATGCGTGTGATCGCTGGTACGGCCAGGCAGCGCCAGCTGCGTGTTCCCGACGTGCCGGGCCTGAGGCCGACGAGCGATCGCGTGCGGGAGGCGATCTTCGACATCCTGTCCAGTCTCGGGGCGGTCGAGGGCGCTTCGGTTCTCGACGCTTACGCGGGTTCGGGTGCCCTCGGCATCGAGGCGCTGTCTCGTGGAGCCGGGTCTGTCTGTCTCGTCGAAGCCGATCGCCGGGCCGTCGCCGCCATTCGTGCCAATCTCGACTCGACCGGGTTCGGCACTTCGCCGGCCGTACGGGTCGTACGGGCGGAGGTCTTCGAGTTCCTCTCCCGCGAAGACGCCACGCATTACGACCTCGCTCTGGTCGACCCTCCTTACTCCTTCGACGCCTGGCCGTCGCTGCTCGACTTGTTGCAGGCGGACCTCGCCGTCCTGGAGACGTCCGCTCCTGTCGCGCCCGGAGGCAGGTTCCTGGTCCGCCGCGAGTACCGCTACGGCGGTACGCTCGTGACGCTCGTCGAAGCCCGAGGGCTTGGCCCTCATGACCCGAGGACCACCGAGAAGGACACCGTGTGACCGTTGCTTTGTTCCCCGGCTCGTTCGACCCGTTCCACAACGGGCACCTCGAGGTAGCCGAGCGCGCCTCGAGACTGTTCGACGAGCTCGTGGTGGCCGTGGTCACCAACCCACAAAAGGGCGAGCCCCTTTTCGACCTGACAGAGCGCGAGGCGATGATCGCCGAGTCTCTTGCGCACCTGGAATCGGTCCGGATCGTGGCGATGTCGGTCTTGGCCGTCGAGGTCGCCCTCGAGGTCGGTGCCAACGTCATCGTCAAGGGCCTGCGAGCGGTGTCCGACTTCGAGAACGAGCTGCAGATGGCGCAGATGAACCAGCACCTCTCGGGCATCGAGACGCTGTTCCTGCCGACGAGCTCGTCCCACTCGTTCGTCGCCTCGAGACTGATCCGTGAAGTTGTCCGCTATGGAGGCGACGTGAGCGAGTTCGTACCGCCTCCTGTTGCCCGCCGGCTGAAGGAGCTGCGATCGTGACCGACATCCACGACACCAAAGACGCCGAGCCCGGAGCCGGCATCCAACCGGTTGGCGAACCGGGCGGCACTGAGGACCTGCTCGAGGAGCTCATCGAGATCATCACAACCGCCAAGTCGATGCCGCTCTCATCGTCGGCGATCGTCACCCGGGACGAGGTCCTCGACCTGCTCGAGGCGATCCGCGACGAACTGCCCGAGGAGCTCCGCCGGGCCCGTCGGCTGCTCAAGGACCATGAGGAGCTGTTGACCGCTGCCAAACGGGAGGCAGCCGACATCGTCAGCGACGGCCGGATCCAGGCCGAGCGCATGGTCCAGCGGACAGAGATCGTCCGCCAGGCCGAGCACCGAGCCGTGCGGATCGTCGAGGATGCCGAGGCCGAGGCGCGCCAGATGCGCCACGAAGCCGAGGACTACGTGGACCAGAAGCTCGCCGGCTTCGAGATCGTGCTCGATCGGACGCTGAAGACGGTGCGGGCCGGCCGCGAACGGCTTGCCTCGGTGCCGCCTCCTCAGGCCCTGCCCGGCGACGAGCCCAAGGGCGAGCTCGGCGATGACACCTGGCTCTCGGGCGAGGGGTTCTTCGACCAGGACCTGGAGTGACCAGGACCGGCCGAGGCGGCCCTTTTGTTGTCGCCGTGGCCGTGTTGCGCAAGCATCCAGGAACGTTGCGCCGGCTGAAAGTCAGCGGCCCGATCGTCGATCTCGACGTGTGCAACTCCCGGGTAGAGCCGGGTTCCGCGGTCGACTTGGACGTGGTGCTCGAGTCGGTGCTCGGTGGCATGGTCGTCACGGGCACCGTGTCGACTTGTTGGCAGGGCGAGTGCAGCCGATGTCTTGAGCCCGCGACCGGACGCCTCGTCGCCCCGGTTCGTGAGGTCTACACCGACCAGGCGGATCCCGACATCGAGTACTCGATGACCGATGACTGGCTCGACCTTGAGCCCCTTGCTCACGATGCCTGTATTCTCGAGCTGCCGCTCGCGCCGCTCTGTGGGCCCGATTGTCTCGGGCTCTGCCCCGGGTGCGGCGTGAATCTCAACCACGAGACCTGTACCTGCATGGAGAAGACCGACCCACGGTGGGCCGGCCTTGCCGGGCTTGGTGCACTCGAAGCGATACCCGAGTGGAGAAAGTGACGATGGCAGTCCCCAAGAAGAAGACCTCGAAGTCGAAGAGCCGAAGCCGGCGAGCAGCGGCCTGGACGCTGGAGGCGCCCTCGCGCAGCCTCTGTCCCCAGTGCAACCGGGCGAAGCTGCCGCATGTCGTCTGCCCGCATTGCGGGTGGTACAAGGGTCGCCAGGCGGTCGAGGTCGGCTGACCGTCGTGGCGCCGACGACCAAAGCGGGTGCCGGGTCGCCGTCTGTCGCTTCGCTTCCCGTGGCCGTTGACGCCATGGGCGGGGACCGTGCCCCGGCCGAGATCGTCGCCGGAGCCAGGCGTGCCGCTGAGGAGCTGGGGATCCCCGTGGTACTGGTCGGTCCGACCGACGGCTCGCTCGGTGACACCGGTGGGCTGGAGGTGCTGCCGGCCTTCGAGGTCATAGCGATGAACGACGATCCCGCCCAGAGCGTGCGGACCAAGAAGGACTCGACTCTCGTGCGAGCCGCGGAGGCCGTGCGCGACGGCCGGGCGTCCGCGATGGTGAGCGCAGGCAACACCGGCGCCACCATGGCCAGTGCCCTATTGCGCATGGGCCGTTTGCCCGGGGTCGCCCGCCCGGCGATCGCCGCGCTCATCCCGGCGGTGAGCGGGCGGCCGGCGGCTCTCGTCGACGCCGGCGCCAATGCCGACTGCCGTCCCGAGTGGCTGGTCCAGTTCGCTCAGATGGGGTCTGCTTTCATGACACGGCGGTTCGGCGTCGCCGTCCCGAAGGTCGCGCTGTTGTCCATCGGCGAGGAGCCCACGAAAGGCAACCAGCTTGCCAAGGAGGCGCACGCGCTGTTGGCGGCCGGCGTCGGACTCGACTTCGTGGGAAACGTGGAGGGACGGGACCTCCTGGACGGCGACGTCGATGTGATCGTGACGGACGGTTTCACTGGCAACGTGGCGCTGAAATCGCTCGAGGGAGCCTTGCGGGCCCTGTTCGACGTTCTCGGCCGTGTCATCAGCGCGTCCCCCGAGACGCGTGCCGCGGGAAACGTGCTCGGTCCCGACCTCCTTGTCTACGCGAAACGGCTCGACCCGGAGGAGACCGGCGGAGCGATGTTGCTCGGCGTGGACGGTGTATGTGTCATCAGCCACGGGAGCTCGTCGTCGAGGGCAATCCTGAACGCAGTGCGCGTCGCCCATGAAGCGGCAACCGGCGACCTGGTGGGGTCGTTGCGCCTCGCGGTCGCGGCGACCTGAACGCCCGACTCACCGGGAGTGCCGCGTCTGCCGGAGCAACGGCGCCCTGCGCGGCGGTGCCCCGAGCGCCGGTGGTGGACAACGAGCGCGCTTGTTCGCCAGGCTTTAGCATTGTGCGAGTGCCAGACGAAGGAGCCCATGTGGCCGAGAGGACCGGTGCGATCATGAGCCGCGGAGAGGTGCTCGACCTTGTCCGATCCCAGCTCGCGGAGATCCTCGAGATCGACATGTCGGAGATCAGTGAGTCCTCGTCGTTCGCCGACGACCTCAACGCCGACTCGCTTGCGCTGATCGAGCTGGTCGAGGCGCTCGAGGAGGAGCTCAGCGACCGGTTGCCGGGCTTCCATATCGACGACGAGGATCTCGAGGACCTTCGTACCGTGCGTGACGCCGTGGATTACGTGAGCGCGAAGGTCGAAGCGGCCTGAGCAATCCCACAGACGCTCCACAGGCGAAGAGAGGGAAGCTGAGCTGGGCGCTTCGCGAGTATCCCGTCGACACCGGCCTGTTGCGTCAGGCGTTGTCCCACCGTTCTTACTGCGCCGAGTGGGGCGGGCGGCCTTCCAACGAACGCCTCGAGCTGCTAGGCGACGCAGTCCTGGGCCTTGTCGTCACTGACTACTTGTACCTGGCCTTCCCCGAACTGCCCGAAGGAGACCTCACCCGACTGCGCGCCTCGGTCGTGAGCTCCGAGGCGCTGGCGCCGGTCGCCGCCGAGATCGGTGTGGGCGATGCGGTCCTGCTCGGCAAGGGAGAGGAGGCCACGGGCGGCCGCACCAAGGAGTCGATCCTCGCTGACTGCCTCGAGGCGATCATCGCTGTCGTCTACCTCTCCGTCGGGCTCACGGCTGCGACCAGCTTCGTCGTCGGGCTCCTCGAAGATCTGATCGCGGGCGTCGCCGCCGAGGGCCGGCTTGGAGACCCGAAGAACCGGTTGCAGGAGCTGACGGCGCAGCTCAACCTCGACCTCCCGTCTTACCAGGTGACCGACAAGGGCCCGGACCACGCCAAGGTGTTCGCCGCAGAGGTGACCGTGGGCGGAGAGGTCTTGGGCCGGGGCAGCGGTGCTTCCAAGAAGATCGCCGAGCGTGTCGCGGCGGCTGCCGCGCTCAAGAGCATCGAGGACCGGCAGGGCGACTGCCCTGCCCCATAGGTGCCCGAGCTTCCCGAAGTCGAGACGGTTCGCCGGGGACTTGCGGCCATGGTCGTCGGGCACCGGATCGTCGAGGTTCAAGTGCTCGGGCGCCGGACCGTGAGGCGCCAGTCGCCGGCCGAGCTGACGACCCGTCTCGTGGGGCGGACGGTCACCGCAGCGCTCCGCCGTGGCAAGTTCTTGATGCTGGCGCTCGACGATGACGCTGTGCTGGTCGTCCACCTGCGCATGACCGGCCAGCTGCTTCACCTGAGCGGCGAGCAACGCCCGCCAGTTGCCGCGCACACCCATGTGCTGGTGGGACTCGACGACGGGACGGAGCTGCGCTTCGTCGATCCCAGGACTTTCGGGGAGTGGTTCGTCACCTCCGAGGTCGACGGTCGCGGCATCCCGTCCGAGCTCGCGCATCTCGGGCGCGACCCGCTGCTGGAGGGACTGCCGGCCACCTATCTCGCGGCCCACTTCGCCGGCCGCCGTGTCCGGCTCAAGGGCCTGCTCAGCGATCAGCGGATCGTCGCCGGCATCGGGAGCATCTACGCGGACGAGATCTGCTTTCGGGCACGGCTCAGGCCTGACCGCCGCGGCGGTTCGTTGAACGCTGGCGAGGTAGCGTCTCTCGCCAGGGCAGTCCGGGCCGTGCTCCGCGAGGCCGTGGCGTCCAAAGGCTCGTCGCTGCGTGACCTGGGTTATCGTGACATTTCGGGCGATCTGGGGTCCTATCAGGAACGCCACGCTGTGTACGACAGAGCAGGAGAGCCGTGCCCGCGCTGTGGGAACCGGGTCGTACGGGTCAAGATCGGGGCGCGGGCCGCGTACATGTGCGAAGGCTGCCAGCTTTGAGTGCTGCGTGGTGGTGACGGGCCAGGGCCGCCGGCCAATCCCCGGGGTTCCACCCCGGCACGGATAACGTGATCCCAACGTGTTCCTCAAGACGCTTACTCTCAAGGGCTTCAAGTCATTTGCCGACCCGACGACAATCGAGCTGGAGCCCGGCATCACCGTGGTCGTGGGCCCGAACGGCTCCGGCAAGTCGAACGTCGTGGACGCCGTGGCGTGGGTGCTGGGCGCCCAAGGACCCAAGGTGGTCCGTTCAACGAAGATGGACGACGTCATCTTCGCGGGCACTTCGAGACGGCCGGCCCTCGGGCGTGCCGAGGTCTCCCTGACGATCGACAATGCCTCGAGACGCCTCCCGGTGGATGTGGCGGAGGTCACGATCACAAGGACGCTGTTTCGGACAGGTGAGAGCGAGTATGCGCTCAACGGTGCACCGTGCCGGCTGCTTGACATACAGGAGCTCCTTTCTGACGCGGGGGTCGGCCGCCAACAGCACGTGATCGTGAGCCAAGGCCAGCTCGACTCGGTGCTCCAGGCGCGCCCGGAGGATCGGCGCATGGTGATCGAGGAAGCTGCCGGGATCCTCAAGTTCCGCCGCCGCCGCGAGAGGGCCGAGCGTCGCCTCGAATCGAGCGAGCAGAACCTGTTGCGGCTGCAGGACCTGCAGCGCGAAGTGCGCCGCCAGCTGCGACCACTCGAGCGTCAAGCCGAAGCGGCCCGGCGCCACGATGGGCTTGTCGCCGAGTTGCGGGCACTGCGGCTGTATCTTGCGGGCCGCGAGCTCGGTTCGCTCGGGCGGCGCCTCGAGAGCGCCGAGCGTTCGCATGCCGAGCTCACCGAGCAGGAGGTCACCCAGCGCAAGGAACTGGCGCGCCTGGACGACCTGGTTGCCTCGACGGAGTCGGCGCTCACCGAACTGCAGGCCTGGGACGGAGCGGACCGGCTCGGGCGTGCCGAGCGCCTCCTCGAACGCCGGCGCGGTGTGGCGAATGTGGTTGCCGAGAGGCGCCGCACCGTCGCCGGGTCCCTCGCGGCCGTGACGGAAGCGGACGTCGTCGCATCGCTCGAGGCCGAGTCGGCCCGCCTTGTAGTGGACTTGTCCGCCGCCGCGGCAGCTGCCGGCTCGCTCGTGCCCGAACGCGAGGCGATCGAGAGGCTCGAAGCCGAGCTGCGGCGCGACGAGACGAAATTCGAGGCCGCTGCAGACCAGGGTTACCTTGCGAATGCCTCCGCCCTGGCGCGATCCGCGGACCTGTCCGGCACCACCGGGCTCTCGGACGCTCGCGTCGCCCGTCAACAGCACGACGCGGCGCTCACCCGGCTGTCAACCGCCCGGGAGGCGGTGGCGCGACTGGCTGAGCGGCTTGCCAACTCTGATCGCGTGCGAGCGGAGCATGAGCGTCGCTTGGCCGAGCTGGGCGCCGAGCTGGGGGTGTCCAAAACCGCAGACGAGCGACTCCGGATCGAGCTCGAACAACTTGTCGCGGCACAACAGGCTGCCGAGGCACGTGAACGCGAGAGCGAGTCCCGCGCACGCATGGCGGTCGACCGCTCCCACGCGCTCGAGGCCCGAGCCGAGGCGCTGCAAGCAGCACTCGACGAGACCCGGGCACGTGCCGGCGTAGAACGCCTGGCCGGTCAGCCAGGCGTCCTCGGAACGCTTGCTGACGTTGTCGACGTCGACGATGGTTGCGAACGCGGTTTCGAGGCGGCCGTCGAGGACGCTCTCGGAACGGTCGTGGTGGACGGGACGGGCGCGGCGCGAGATGCCTTGCTCCATCTGCATGACGCCGGCCTCCACGGCGGGGTGCTGCCGACCGGCGGGCCACAGGTGAGCGGGAGCGCGCCAGGGCCCCTTCCCGCGCAGCTCGCGAGCAGGGCGGAACTGCTGCGTGATCGGGTCAGGTCACAGGCCCCAGGCCTCAGCGCGGTGCTCGACCAGCTTCTGGCCGGCGTCTTGCTCTGCCGGGGCGGGCTCGGCGAGGCACTTCGCCTCGCCGAGGAGCTGCCGGGCAACACGATCGTGACGATCGAGGGCGATCGTTTCTCGGCGCGGGGATGGCGCATCGGAGCAGCGCGCTCGGGAGCGACGCGCGCCGCGTTGGACACCGTCCGGCGAGACGCCGAGTCAGCGGCGAGCCTTGCAAGTGCCGCGGTGGCCGAAGCGCAAACCGACCGTGAGATGGTTGTCGGCGCCCGCGCGGCGGCCTCGGAGCTCGCTCGGCGCTTCGACAACGCAGTTGCTGCGCGCGCTTCTGCACAGGTTGCCCAGGCTCAGCTGACCCAGCGCCTCGTTCAGCTCGACATCGAGCGGAGCGACGTGGCGTCGTCTCACGAGGCTGCGTTGGAGCTGCTCGAGGCAGCCCAGGCGGAGGTCGCCCTGCGAGAGGCCGAGCTTGCCAGGGTCGAAGGGGCCGAGGTCGAGGCGCTCGCCGTGGCAAAGGAGGTGGCCCGGGCTCGTAAGGCACTCGACGAGCGTGCCCGTTCTATTGCCAGCTCGAAGGCAGAGCTCGAGGTGCGTGCCGCGGGACTGGACGAACGCAGAACGCTGCTCGCCACTCGCCGTGACGAGGTCGAGCGACGCCTGGCCGGCCTCGACGCGGCACGTTGCGACGCCGCCGCCCGCAGGGAATCGCTCGAGACCGCCGAGCGCGCGCTCGCGCGCATCGCGGGCGAGCTCGTCCATCTGGAGGTCGAGCTGTTAGCGGCGCGGGACCGCCTGCGAGCTGAGCGATCCGAGCAGGAGCTGACGGTTACGAGCACCGTTGACCGGCTCCGCCGCCTACGCGAAGAACGTGCCGCTGCCGAGCGCGAGCTCACAAGCGCGCGCGAGCTCCTGCAACGCGTCGAACTGGAGCGCGCCGAGGCGAAGCTCCGGCTGGAGACCGCGGTGGAGACACTGCGCCGGGAGCTCGAGTGCGAGCCGGACGAGGCCACCGCGGCGTTGTGCCCCGAGCTGCCGCCCGGCATCCCTGCGCACGCCAGGGTGCGCGAGCTCGAGCGCGAGCTCCGGCTGATGGGACCGGTCAACCCCCTGGCGCTCGAGGAGCTTGCCGCTCTCGAGGAACGGGACCGATTCCTGGCCGAGCAGCTCGAGGACGTCCGGAGCGCTCGCCGTGAGCTCGGACGGGTCATCCGTGCTGTCGACGAGGAGATCGTGGGCGTCTTCACCCAGGCGTTCGCGGATGTCGCCCGGCACTTCGAGAGCCTCTTCACGATGCTGTTCCCCGGGGGCACGGGCCGCCTGAGCCTTGTCGAGCCCGAGGACCTACTCTCCACCGGGATCGAGATCGAGGCCCGGCCGGCCGGCCGCAACCTCCGGCGGCTCTCTCTGCTGTCGGGGGGAGAGCGGTCGCTCGTGGCTCTCGCGTTCCTTTTCGCCGTGTTCCGCAGCCGCCCGTCGCCGTTCTATGTCATGGACGAGGTCGAGGCGGCGCTGGACGACGTGAACCTTCATCGTTTCCTGGATCTGGTTGAGGAGTTCCGTGCCGACGCTCAGCTGATAGTCGTCAGCCACCAGAAACGCACCATGGAGGCAGCAGATGTCCTCTACGGCGTGACCATGCAGCCGGGCGGAGCGTCGAAGGTCGTGAGCGAACGAATGGGAGGCCCACCGGTCCGCAGTGCCGCCCGCGAATAGCGCGAGGCCAGTTGTGGTCGGCCAGTGCTGACGGGGCGCCTCTCGGCACCCCGTTCGCAGCCAGGTAGTCTGCGCACGTCATGACCCTTGTGATCGTCCTCGTCGTTGTCGTGGTGCTGGTCGTCCTTAGTGGAGTCGTCGCCGGCGCGCGCTTGCGCCGAAGCAAGCTGCTCCAGCGGCCCGGTGCCCCGCAGCCGCCCACGGTGGCGCCGGTCGCGCCTGCACCAGAGCCGGAGACCTCTTTGACCCTTGAGGTCCAGACGCTTCGCCCGGTGCTGAGAGAACGGCTGGGACGCGCCCGAGGCCTGCTGGCGGTCTACTTCGACCAGGTCCGCGGCCGCAAAGGCATCGACGAAGCGACGTTCGAGGAGCTCGAGGAGGCGCTCATCCTCGCTGACGTGGGTGTCACGACCACGACACGTGTGCTGGGTGATCTTCGGGACAAACTCCATGGTGGTGCCCTTTCCGCCACCGACCCGGCGGCTCTCCTCCAGGCGCTTCAGGACGATCTGGTCTCGATGTTCGAGGGCGATGTCGAGTCGCTTGCCTACGCCGACGGTGACGGGCCGACCGTGTGGCTCTTCGTCGGCGTGAACGGGGTTGGCAAGACCACGACGATCGGCAAGCTTGCCTTGCGGGAGACCCAGGCGGGGCGGGGCGTCGTTCTGGCAGCTGGGGACACGTTCCGGGCTGCCGCGGGGGAGCAGCTCGAGTCCTGGGCCGAGCGCGCCGGCGCGCGGATCGTCAAGGGCTCGGACGGTGCGGACCCTTCTTCGGTCATCTTCGACGCCGTCGCGCACGCAGCCTCGCGGGGGGCGGAGCTCGTCCTGGCCGACACCGCCGGGCGCCTGCACACCAAGGTGAACCTCATGGACGAGCTGCGCAAGGTGCGCCGTGTGGCAGAACGACCCCCGGGCCAGCTGACCGAGGTGCTCCTCGTGCTCGACGCCACGACGGGTCAGAACGGGGTCGCCCAGGCGCGTCAGTTCACCGAGGCGGTCGGCGTCACGGGCATAGTTCTCACCAAGCTCGACGGCACGGCCAAAGGTGGCGTCGTGCTCGCGATCCGATCTGAGCTGGGACTGCCGATCAAGCTGGTCGGGGTCGGTGAGGGCCCAGCCGACCTCGTGCCGTTCGATCCGGTGGAGTTCGTCTCGGCGCTGTTCGGGTGACAGCGACGACCTCGGTGCCGCCATCGTTGCCTGGGCCGCGGCCCGACTAACCTGAGCTGACCCATGTTTGATACCTTGACCGATCGTTTCGATGCAATCTTCACGCGCCTTCGTGGCCGCGGCCGGCTCGGCGACGTCGAGGTTGCCGAGGTTCTCCGCGAGATCCGGGTCGCGCTCTTGGAAGCCGACGTCAACCTGGCCGTCGTCCGTGACCTCATCGAGGCCATCCGCGCCCGCTGCACGGGGGCCGAGCTCGCCAAGTATCTGACCCCAGCCCAACAGGTCATCAAGGTGGTCAACGAGGAGCTCACTGCCACCTTGGGCGGTGAAGCGCTGAGGATCAGCTACGCGTCGAAGCCCCCGACCGTCGTCCTGCTCGCCGGCCTGCAGGGCTCCGGCAAGACGACAGCCGCCGCCAAGCTGGCTCGCTGGTTCCGCCAGCAGGGGCGCCACCCCTATCTGATCGGCGCCGACCTGCAGCGCCCCGCGGCTGTCGAGCAGCTGCGGGTGCTCGGGGCCGAGATCGGCGTCGGCGTCTTCTCCGAGCCGACCAATCCCGTCTCGGTCGCCCGCGGCGGCCTGGCCGAGGCCCAACGACTGGGGCGCGATGTCGTCATCGTCGACACTGCGGGCCGTCTCGCCATCGACCGGGAGCTGATGGACGAGGTCCGGCGGGTGTCTGAAGCGGTCCGGCCGAACTACACCTTCTTCGTCGTCGACGCCATGACGGGTCAAGACGCAGTGCAGACCGCTGAGGCCTTCCACCAGGCACTGCAGCTCGACGGCATTATCTTGACCAAGGTTGACGGTGACGCGCGTGGCGGCGCTGCCCTCTCGGTCAAACAGGTCGTGGGGCGGCCGATCGCGTTCTTGTCCACCGGAGAACGGGTTGCCGACTTCGAGACGTTCCACCCTGATCGTCTGGCCAGCCGGATCCTCGGCATGGGCGACGTCCTCAGCCTCATCGAGAAGGCCGAGCGCGAGTACGACGAGGAGGTCACCGGACAGGCCCTCGAGCGGCTCCAGGCGGGGACGTTCACGTTCGATGATTTCCTTGATCAGCTCCGCCAGCTCAAGAAGATGGGCCCGTTGACGGGACTGTTGTCGCTGATGCCGGGCGTTCCGAAGGAGATGCGCGACGCTAAGGTCGATGATCGCGATGTCCGCAGGATCGAGGCAATCATCTGCTCGATGACACCCCTCGAGCGCACCGATCCGACGGTGCTGGACGGTTCGCGGAGGCTCAGGATCGCGCGTGGAAGTGGCACCTCCACCACCGAGGTAAATAGTCTCCTGCGGCAGTTCAGGGAGATGCAGAAGATGATGCGTGGCATTGGGCCCATGGCCAAGCTCATGGGAGGTGGCCGGCCCGGTAACCCGTCCAAGTCGAGCAAGGGCGCCCGCAAGAAAGTCAAGGGTGGCCGCATCACCCCATCGCCGAGGAGCCTCGGCCCGACCCGATAATGGTCTCCACACGAAAGAAGGAAGAAACGCCGTGACCGTCAAGCTCCGCCTCATGCGCATGGGCAAGAAGAAGCAGCCCACCTACCGGGTCGTCGTGGCCGACAGCCGTTCGCCCCGAGACGGGCGGTTCATAGAGGCCGTCGGCACCTACGCGCCCCGAATGGAACCGTCCACAATCGAGATCGACAATGACCGGGTCCTGGGCTGGCTGGCCAAAGGCGCACAACCCACCGAGACCGTGCGCAAGCTGCTCGTGATCTCGGGAGCCTGGGAGCGTTTCGAGTCGAATCGTCCCCCCAAGCAGGTATCCCACCGCTACGCACGCCCGGGCCGCTCCACGACACCTGCCAAGAAGGCACCTGCCAAGAAGGCACCTGCCAAGAAAGTGGCTGCTGGCAAGGCTTCCGCCAAGCAGGTCACCGCAAGTGGTTCGCAAGCCGAAGCCGAAAGCTGAGCAACGCGATGACAGACATCGGAAGCAACCCCTTTGCTGAGCCGGACTTCAGTGCCTTTCGCTCTTCGAGCACCGAAGATGCACCAGGCGAGGCCTACAGCGACGGCGACGCGGAGGACCTTGAGGACGAGGACGACTTCGATGAAGGCGAAGATCTCGACGACCTCGAAGAGGTTCCCGTGAGGGCCGTGGCCGAGAGCGAGCCCGACGCGGCCGCCTCGGACGACGCGGGCAACCGCGTCGAAGGCGGCACGGCTCGCTCGGTACTCGAGCATGTCGCGCGCTCCATCGTTGACGACCCTGAGGGCGTGGCGGTCGACGTGGGTGAGTCCCGCAGTGGCATCCGCCTTTCCCTTCGCGTCGCCCAAGGCGACATGGGGCGGATCATCGGCCGACGTGGACGCACCGCTCAGGCGCTGCGTACCCTCGTGCGTGCAGCAGCAGCCCGCGACGGCCAGGAGGCGTCGGTCGACATCGTCGACTGAGCACGAGATGGTCCCGAGCTCGGGTGGCGACGCGGGTCGGCGGCCGCTGCTCGAGGTGGGCCGCATCGCGCGGCCGCACGGGCTGGCCGGGGCAGTCGTGGTCGCGCTCGTGACCAATCGCACCGAACGGCTCGCTCCCGGAGCTGAGCTCCTCTGTTACGCGGCGGGCGCGCTGCCCGCGCCCGGGGCGGCCGACGCGTCAGGACCGCCGTCGCAGTCAGGTGCCCGCAAGCTCGAAGTGCTGAGTTCCCGGCCTTTTCAGGGACGCTATCTGGTCGAGTTCGAGGGGGTGCTAACCCGCGAGGCGGCCGACGGGCTTCGCGGTGCACTGCTCGCGGCGGTCGCGATCGAAGACCCTGAGGCGCTCTTCGTGCACGAACTGGTCGGCAGTACCCTCGTCGAGGTTGACGGGACCGAGCACGGGACGGTGGTCGCGGTCCAGGCCAACCCAGCGAGCGATCTGCTCGTGATGGAGGACGGGAGCCTTGTGCCGTTGAGATTCGTGGTCGCCCGCGAGGATGACCGCATCGTGGTCGACGTGCCTGCTGGGTTGTTCGAGTGACCCGGAGCGAGGTTCCACGATCGTCGGCGCCGCTGGCCACCACTCCCGCTGCCGCCCCGGGGCACAGGGCGGTGGCGTTGCGCATCGACGTCTTCACGATCTTTGCCGAAGTGGTCGACGCGTACTGCACGACAAGCGTCGTCGGGCGCGCAAGGCGAGACGGGCTCGTCGATCTCCGGATTCACGACCTGCGTTCTGCTGCGACCGACCCGCACCGCACCGTGGACGATGCGCCCTTCGGCGGCGGAGCGGGCATGGTGCTCGCTCCCGAGCCCGTCTTCGGCGCTGTCGAGCTCGCTGACCCGCCGCGACCCCTCTACCTGCTCGCACCCGGAGGTCGACGTTTCGACCAATCTGTTGCAGCCGAGCTCGCCGGCCTCGGCTGTGTCACGCCACGCCCCGGACCGGCGGCCTTCTCGCTTTTGTGCGGGCGTTACGAGGGCGTGGACCAGCGGATCGCCGACCATCTCGTCGACGGCGAGCTGTCTGTGGGCGACTTCGTGCTCGCCGGGGGGGAGCTGGCGGCCCTGGTCGTCGTCGAGGCCACGGCTCGGCTCGTTCCGGGGGTGCTTGGGAACGCAGCCTCGACCGGCGACGAAAGCTTCACTACCGGGCTGCTGGAGTACCCGCAGTACACGCGCCCGGCGGTGTTCCGGGGCTGGGAGGTTCCTGAGGTCCTGCGTGGGGGCGATCACGGCCGGGTCGGACGATGGCGCCGTGCTGCGGCACTCTGGCGCACGCTCGAGCGTCGGCCGGACCTGCTGGACGCCCGAGGGGGTCTTTCAGCCGACGAGGTGCGCCTCCTCCTCGAGCACGGCTATCCTTTAGGTGCCTACGGAACGGGACGAGCCGAATGGTCGGACTCTGAATCCGGTAAGCGGCAAACTGCCGGCGACCCGTCCGATCGCCTCGAGGAGCGTGACCTGTCATGAACCCCACCGACCTCATCGACCGCGAGAGCCTTCGCGACGACATCCCCGACTTTCGCCCCGGGGATACCTTGAGGGTGCACGTCCGAGTCGTCGAAGGCAACCGCGAGCGCGTCCAGGTCTTTCAGGGTGCTGCCATCCGCCGTCAGGGCTCAGGTATCCGCGAGACCTTCACGGTGCGCAAAGTGAGCTTCGGTGTCGGTGTCGAGCGCACCTTCCCGGTCCACTCACCGATCATCGCCAAGATCGAGCTGGTCACCGAAGGTGATGTCCGTCGCGCCAAGCTGTACTACCTGCGCGATCGCGCCGGCAAGGCGGCGAAGATCAAGGAGAAGCGCGACGTCCGCTGAGACGCTGTGCGAGCTCGTCGTCCCGGCTCCTGAGGTGCCCGAGACCATCGGCCCGCCCGGCGGCGAAGCCAGGGACGTGCTAGGCAGGCGACCATGAGCGCCGAGGAGGACCTCGACCAGTTCGAGGCCGAGGTGGAGCTCGAGCTCTACCGTGAGTACCGGGCCGTGTTCTCGATGTTCCGTTATGTAGTCGAGACCGAGCGCCGTTTCTACCTTGCGAACAACGTCAAGGTCACACCCAAGTCAGGGCCCAGTGCCACTTACTTCGAGGTCGAGCTCGGTGACGCGTGGGTCTGGGACATGTACCGCCAGGCGCGGTTCGTATCGTCGGTGCACGTGGTCACCTACAAAGACGTCAACGTGGAGGCACTGCCCAAAGACGAGGTCTGAGGATGGCGCCCCATGCCGGAGGATCCGCGCTGGGACGCCTGGGCGAGGACGCCGCGCTCGCCTGGTACCTCCGGCACGGCTACGAGATCGTCCAGAGGAATTGGAGCTGTCGCGCCGGCGAGATCGATTTGATCTGCCGCCGTGGGCGGCTCCTTGTCATCTGCGAGGTGAAGACGAGGACCACCGGACAGTTCGGTTCCCCGTTCGAGGCGGTCACCTCCGCAAAGCGCCGTCGTCTCCGGCGCCTCGCCACGCTCTACCTTCTGGAGACCACCCCGACCACGACCGACGTGCGTTTTGACGTGGCGGCGGTCCAACCGGGAAGCGTGCAGGTCCTGGAGAACGCGTTCTGAGCGAACAATTTCTGGAGCGGGGCCTTCAGCGCCCGGTCGGGCGTCTCCTGGCGCGGTGCTCCCAGCAGGCCAAGTGCCAGTGGCGCCTGCCGGTGGGGTCCGACACCGGGACAACTACGAGGTGGCCGGTTCCGGGTCGGATCTCCTGGTTGCAACCCGGGCAGATGTAGGTCTTGTCAGCCTGGTAGGGCTGGATCCGGTGGATCTGCGCAGTGCCGGCACCCATAGGGTCCTCGACGAACGACTCCTCGGCAGCGGTCGTCCAGTCTGTGGCGCGGCTGTTCGTGCCCCCTATGCGGCGGCGACTGCGGGCATCCGGACGCCCCGGTGCACTTTCCCGGTGCGCGTGTCGGTCTGGGGGCCGTCTGGGCATGTCACTGATTGTTGCAGGCGGGCACGGGCCGGAACAGGCAAAGGGCAAGGAGACTCCGGCGGCCATTGCGGGAGGCCTTTACCGGTGCCGGTGCTGTCCCTGTTCACACCGAAGAGACGCTCGCCGACCCGGCGAGCCAGGTGTCGAGCTCTTCAGCGGGCAGCGGCCGGCTCACGTAGTAGCCCTGGACCAGGTGGCAGCCGAGCTCTTGAAGGCGTTGCAGGACTTCAGCTGTCTCTACTCCTTCGGCTACCACCTGTTTGCCGAGGTTGCGCGCCAGGTCGATCGTCGACCGCACGACGACTTCCTTATCGGCTGACGCGTCCATGTGCGTCACAAACGACCGGTCGATCTTGATCTCGTCTATCGGGAGGCGTGTCAGGTACGTGAGCGACGAGTAGCCCGTTCCGAAGTCGTCGACCGAGAGCCGGACACCCATCTTGGCGAGGCGCGCGAGGACGGCCTCGGTCCTCATCGGGTCGGAGATGACGGCGCTCTCGGTGATCTCGAGCACGAGAAGGTCCTCGGGAACGCCGTTGAGCACCAGCAGGTCGGCAACGTCAGTTGGCAGGTCGGCATCGATGAGGTTGCGCATCGCCAGGTTGACGGCCACCCTTATCGGGCAACCGTGGTCCATCCAGGACCGGCACTGCTGGAGCGCTTTGTCGAGCACGTAGTGCGTGAACGGTTTGATCAGGCCGGTCTCCTGGACAAGTGGGATGAACTCATCGGGCATGATGAGGCCCCGTTGAGGGTGCTGCCAACGGCTCAGGGCTTCGACAGCCACGATGGTGCCTGTGGAGAGGCTCAGTTGCGGTTGGTAGTACAGGACGATCTCTTCTCGCTCCAGCGCGCCACTCAATTCTCCGATGAGGGCGAGTCGATCCGGTGAATGAGGATCGGCGGAGTTCTCGTAGGCAGCGAACCCTCCGTTCGCAGCCTTGGCGGCATACATGGCGACGTCGGCGTGCCGGATCAAGAGGTCGGCAACACCGCCGTCTTTCGGAAAAGCGGCAAGTCCGATGCTGGCGTCGACTCTGATCGGCAGGTCTTGGACGACGATCGGCTCCTCGAGGCAGCTCGTCACCCGTGAGACGACCATGGCGGATTCCGTCTCCGATGCGTTCGGGAGCAGGATGGCGAACTCGTCGCCGCCAAGCCTCGCGACCGAGTCGCCCTTTCTCGTGACCGACGACAACCGCCGGGCCACCTCCCTGAGCACGTCGTCCCCGGCTGCGTGACCAAGGGTGTCGTTGATCTCCTTGAACCGGTCGAGGTCCAGCATGAGAAGTGCGAGCTCCCAGGTTTCTCGCCGCGCTGCCATGAGTGCGTGCGTGACCCGGTCAAGGAAGAGCATGCGGTTCGGCAGGCCGGTGAGCCCGTCGTACAGGGCCTGATGCCGGAGCTGCTCCTCGGCTTCGTCCCGGGCGTGTTCGGCGACCTTCTGCTCGGTGATGTCGCGGACCAACAGGCAGAGCCTCCGCAAGGAGCCCTCCGGTCCCGCGATCGGTGCGACCCTGCCCTGGAACCACCGCATGCCCGCCGGGACCTCGAGCTTGTACTCCCAGAACTTCGGATGATTCGTCTCGAGGACCTGGCTGATGACTCTGGCCAGGCTGAGGCCGATCTCTTCACCGAGCGCCTCACGGTGCGTCTTGCCGAGCAGCTCGCCCCGAGGCACGGCGAGCAGGGCGTCGTTGGCGGTCCAGATCTTGAGATAAGTGCCGTTCTCGTCGATCTCGAACACAAGATCGTCGAGAGAGGTGAGGAGCGCCTTCAGGCGGGCCTCGCTCTCGCGCAGGGCTTCGGTTACCACCATCTGCTCGGCGATTGCGGTCACGGCGCCCCGCGGAAGCCGACGGGCGTTGTCGCGCCCGTGTTGGCGGCATTGAGCCTGGTCGGTGGCGCCGAGGTCACTCTATGAGTATCGGCTGGGAAGCGGGCATGATTGACCCGAAAGGTTGGTCAGCACTATTTGAGTGCCCAGGTCTCGCTTGGCCGCGGCGCATCCTCGGCGGCGAACTCGACACGCGCGAGACATGGTGTTATAACCGCGGACAATCTTGCGCCGGGTTTTCCATACGAATGAAGGACGACGCAATCTAGGCGGGAGGCAGTGCAGATGAGAATCGGTCACAAGTCACTACACGACTACCGCAGCTCCCGGGTCACAGTCGTTGCTGTCGCGCTCTTGGGTGCTGCGCTCTTGGTCCCCGGCGCCGGGACGGCGTTCGCCGCGCCGGCTCGCGCCCACGCGGCGGCCGTCACGATCCCGACCCCGCCGAAGGACCCTGCTGTGGCGGCCCTTGTGCCGGCAAGCATCAGGGCCAAGGGCTCGGTCTCGTCGGTGATGGACGCCAGCTATCCACCGGACGAATTCATCGCGACGAACGGCACGACGATACTTGGCATGGATGCAGACTTCAGCGCCGCGCTCGGGGCCGTCATGGGAGTCAAGTGGGTCGATGTCGACGCGACCTTCGACACAATCATCGTCGGGCTGCAAGCGGGCAAGTACGACGTCGGGAACTCTTCCTTCACGGTGACGGCACTACGTGAGAAGCAGGTCAATTTCGTCACGTACTTCCAGGCCGGCGAGGGCTACTACGTGCCCAAGTCGAGCTCACTGAAGCTCAACGGTCTCATGAGCCTGTGCGGGCACACCGTGGCCGTCGAGACCGGGACGACCGAGCAGGCCGACGCCAACAGCGCAGTCGGCCTGTGCAAGAAGGCCGACAAGAAGGCCGACACCGTGCTTGCCTTCTCGACCCAGAACGAGGCCAACCTCGCCATCGCGAGCGGCCGTGCCCAGATCGGCTTTGCCGACTCCCAGGTGGCGGGCTACATCGTTGTGCAGGCCAAGGGTCAGTTCAAGCTGGATGGGCCGGCCTTCGGGGTCGCGCCCTACGGCTTCGCGTTCGCAAAGTCCTCGAAGCTCGACATTGCGACTCTTGCCGCCGTCAAGGTGCTCATCAAAGACGGCATCTACGCCAAGATCCTCGACAAGTGGGGAGTCCAGGCCGGCGCCATCAAGAACCCGGCGATCGTTTGAACGAACTGACGGCTCCCGAGCGGAGGTGAGCCGGTGACAATCGACAGCGTCGAGGGGCACGGCCCGGAGGAGATCCGGGCCGTGCCCCTGCGCCATCCGGGGCGGTGGGTCGCAACTGCGGTCATGCTCGTGCTGGCCGCGATGTTCGTCCACGACGTCACCACGAACCCACGTTTCGGCTGGGGGGTTGTCGGGTCCAGCTTCTTCTCGAGCCCGGTCGTGAGCGGAGTCGAGAAGACCCTCGAGCTCACATTCATCGCCATGGTCGTCGGCGTCGTGCTCGGCGTGATCTTCGCGGTGATGCGGCTCTCGCCCAACCCGATTCTCTCGGGGGGCGCATGGATCTACATCTGGTTCTTCCGAGGTACTCCGGTCTACGTGCAGCTCCTCTTCTGGTACGCGATCTCCGCCCTCCAGCCGACCATCAGCCTCGGCATACCGTTCGGGCCTGAGTTCGTGCATATGAGCGCCAACACCATCGTCACCCCTTTCGTGGCCGCACTTCTCGGGCTCGGGCTTAATGAAGGTGCCTACTACGCGGAGATCGTGAGAGCCGGGATCCTCTCGGTCGACCACGGGCAGTTCGAAGCGGCGCAGTCGCTCGGCATGCGCCGGGCGCCGCTGATGCGACGGATCGTGCTCCCCCAGGCAATGCGCGTCATCGTCCCGCCGACCGGCAATGAGACCATCTCCATGCTCAAGACCACGTCGCTGGCGGTTGTCGTCACCTACCCCGAGCTCCTGTACCAGACGGAGAACATCGCGGCCAGGACGTATCAGACCATTCCCCTCCTCATCATGGCGAGCTTCTGGTACCTGCTCATGACCACGGTTCTCACGATGGGCCAGTACTACGTCGAGCGCTATTTCGCGCGTGGCACCTCGTACGCGCTCCCGCTCACGCCGATCCAGCGGATCCGGCGCAACCTGACGACGCTTCACCGCATCCCCTTCTCGTCGACTGCGATGGGCGGACGGTAGATGGACGCTTCGATGGTTCGTGCCGAGTCCGTGCACAAGCGCTACGGACTGCTCGAGGTGCTCAAGGGGATCACCCTCGAGGTCGCGCCCCGCGAAGTGATGTGCCTACTGGGGCCTTCCGGTTCGGGCAAGTCTACCTTCCTGCGCTGCGTCAACCACCTCGAGAAGATCAACTCGGGTCGGCTGTACGTGGACGGGTCCCTTGTCGGCTACGAGGAACGCGGCGGGCGCCTGCACGAGCTTCGCGAGCGTGAGGTATGTCGCCGGCGCACCGAGATCGGCATGGTCTTCCAGCGTTTCAACCTCTTCCCTCACATGACCGCGCTCGAGAACGTCGTGGTGGCGCCTGTACTTGTGAAGAAGGAGCCAAAAGCCGTCGTCACGACGCGTGCCCGCGCCCTGCTGGACCGGGTCGGCCTCTCGGACAAGGTCGAGGCCTATCCCAACCAGCTGTCCGGAGGTCAGCAGCAAAGGGTCGCGATTGCCCGGGCGCTCGCAATGCAGCCCAAGCTCATGCTCTTCGATGAGCCCACCAGCGCACTCGACCCTGAGCTCGTCGGTGAGGTCCTCGACGTCATGCGCGCACTGGCCGAGGAGGGGATGACCATGATTGTCGTCACCCACGAGATCGGCTTCGCCCGCGAGGTTGGCGACTCGCTGGTGTTCATGGACGAGGGCGTCGTCGTCGAGTCAGGCGTGCCGCGCGAGGTCATAGCCAACCCACGCCACGAACGCACGAGAGCCTTCCTCTCCAAGGTGTTCTGAGGCTTCCTGACCGATCTCCGCCCGCCAGCCGGGAGACTTGGCAATGCCGGGTGCAGCGAAGTCGCCGACTGAAGCGTTGTAATTGGCAGGGAGGTCTCACGGTGG
Source organism: uncultured Acidimicrobiaceae bacterium (assembly GCA_963807575.1). GTDB lineage: Bacteria > Actinomycetota > Acidimicrobiia > Acidimicrobiales > Bog-793 > Fen-455. The sequence goes on along the minus strand of CAWECD010000001.1, from coordinate 215,155 downwards.
TCGAGGCTGCTGACCAGGGCGAGTTCGAGCGGTGGTACCTCGCGACCCGAAACGCCCTCATGGGTGCAGCATTCCTCTACGTCGGCGACGCGGACGAGGCTCTGGACCTGACTCAGGAGACCTACGCCCGGGCGTGGCAGCACTGGGAGGTTGTCTCCAGGCACGCCAACCGTGACGCGTGGAACCGCCGCGTGCTCCACAACCTGGTGGTCAGCCGCTGGAGGCACCTCGCCCTCGAGAGCGCACGCGCCCCGTCCAGGACCGAGGAGTACCACCAGCTCGACGCACGCGATCTCGACCTCGCCCGGCTCGTGGCAGGGCTGAGCGCTAATCAGCGACGCGCCTTCGTACTGCACGTCGTGATCGACCTCACCGTCGACGAGGTTGCCCAAGAGATGAAGGCGCCGCCTGGCACCGTCCGCTCCTGGATCCACCGCGCCCGGACCACGCTCGCATCCCAGATCGAATCAGAAGCCCTTCTAGTGACCAGGAGGTGACGACAATGGGCGAGAGCCCGAACGACCTCGATCAGCTCTTCAGGCAGGCGGCACAGAACGCCGCTGGGCTTGCGCACGTGCTCGATCCAACCAAGGCGGTCGAGCGGGGCACCAAGCGCCGCAGGTTTGCCAGACGTCGCAGGGGTGCACTTTCCGGACTGGTCGTGCTCGTTGCGGTCGTGGTCTTCCTGGTGCCGCTGCCGCGGCTGCACGCGTTCGGCTTCGGCTCCGCGCGCAGCGCGAAGGGTCAACACGAGCCGACCACTTCGAGCCTGGTCGCGACGGCCTCCACTGCGACAACGTCGCCCGTGACTGGGACCGGCCCGCGTGGGGGCGTGATACCGGCAGACTTCCAGCCCGGCTCGTTCACCGCGGTGAGCCTCGACGAGTGGTGGCTGCTCGGGACCGCTCGGTGTCTCACTGGTACCGGTACCTGCGGCGCCATCGTGCGCACAACTGACGCCGGCTCCCGCTTCGTCGGGATCCCGAGCCCGCCGGTGGGCCCGAGCGACGTCACGCAGCTGCGTTTCGCCAACGCTCTCGTCGGGTACGCCTTCGACCCGGAGCTTTGGGAGACGACGAACGGCGGAACCTCCTGGGCGAAGGTTGCCACCCCGGGATCGGTAGCCGAGCTCGAGACCGCCGATGGGGAGGCCTATGCGCTCACCTGTCCCGCCGGCTTCGCCAAGTGTCAGTCGATGGATCTCCTCCGCTCGTCGGTCGGGCGGCGGGGATGGCGGAAGGTGTCGACGCCGGTGAAGCTCGGCTACGGGGCGCAGTTCGCCGTGAACGGCTCAGACCTGTACCTCCTGAGCGGGAACGAGCCGCCTCTTGTCCTGCTTTACTCCGCTGACAAGGCGGCCACCTTCGCCAAGCGGGTCGACCCCTGTTATCCGGGCCTCGGTGGCCGTGTCACGGCTGCTGCCAACGGGAGTCCGGCGCTCTGGGCCGCCTGCCCGACCGGAACGATGGCGGAAGTGAAGCTGTCGGGCAACGGCGCTCGGAGCTGGCGTATGGGCACACCGGGTGGAGCGTTCCCCAACAGCGTGGGCATCGCCGCCGCTTCGGCGTCGGACGCGCTCGTCTGGCCCGGGCCGGAGACAAACGGACCCATAGCCACACTGGACCGCACGACGAACCGAGGCGCGAGCTATTCGGCTGTCATTTCGACCTCGAGCTCTTCGACGGTCATCTGGGCCGGGTTCAGCGACCCGGCCCGCGCCTACGCTCTTATCCAGGAAGGCAACGCGCCCGACGCAACCACCCACCTGTACGAGTCGAAGGACGGGGGCGTGGCCTGGCACCGGGTGGCGATAAAGAGCTGAGCCGCAGTCGGCCCGTCAGCGCTGGGAAGCAGCCGCGTCCGGGCGCCTGAACCACTGCCGTCAGGCCGGAGACGAGCCGGTGCGATACCGGCCGTCCACGCACCGCGGAAGATGAAGGGGGTTTGCATCCCGCAGGGGCGCCGGAAGCAGGTGGTCGGGGACGCCTTGGTACGTGACGGGCCGGAGGAAGCGCCCGATGGCCGCGGCCCCCACGGAGGTGTGCAGCGGAGAAGTCGTGGCCGGGTAAGGGCCGCCGTGATGGATGGCCCAGGTCACCGCCAGAGTGGTCGGCCAGCTGTTCCAGACGATCCGGCCTGCTTTCTCGGCGAGGGTGTCGAGCAGCCCGGGAACGATCGCGTCGTCGACCTCGCCGTGAACGGTCGCGGTGAGCTGGCCGTCGAGCAGCTCGGCAAGCTCGGTCAGCTGGGCTTCCTCGTCGTATTCGGCGATGAGAGAGACGGGCCCGAAACACTCGGCCAGGAGGTGCTCGGCGTCTGAGACAAGGTCCCGAGTTGTCGTGCGGAGAAGGGTGGGTGTCCGCGCGCCATCCGGCTGTCTGCTTCCCTCGGCGATGACCTCCACGCTCGGGCGCTGCCGCAGAGCATCGAGGGCCTCCTGATAGGCCGCGTCGATCCGGTCGTTGAGAAGCCGGGTGGAAGGTTGCGCACCGACCATGGTGCGCACGCGCTCACAGTTGAGGACCCCTGCGGGCAGCAACAGCACACCTGGCTGGGTGCAGTACTGCCCGGCCCCTAGGGTGAAAGAGGCGACGTAGCCGGAGAGGATCTCGTCCAAGCGGGCTGCCGCGGCCCGCATGGTCACGAACACGGGGTTGACGCTTCCGAGCTCTCCGTAAAAGGGGATCGGCTTGGGCCGGCCGACGGCGATGTCGAACAGCATTCGCCCAACTTTCGCCGACCCGGTGAAGGCCACCGCGCTGATATCGGGATGGGTGACAAGCGCGCGCCCGGCCTTGTCGCTCTCGACCAGAGCGAACGTGCCGTCCGGCGCGCCGGCCCCGCGCAGTGCCCGACGTACGATCTCCCCACAACGGGCGGAAAGTTCCCGGTGACCGGGGTGTGCCTTCAGGACCACCGGGCACCCTGCGGCGAGAGCGGAAGCCGAGTCGCCACCGGCGACACTGAACGCGAACGGGAAGTTGCCGGCGGCGAAGACGGCCACCGGGCCGAGCGGCCGGAGCAACCGACGCAGATCTGGCCGAGCCCCTGGCGGCCAGCTGTCGTCCGGCGTGTCGATGCACGGCTGGAGGTAGTCGCCTTCCTCGATCACCCCCGCGAGGAACCGCAGCTGGAAGGTCGTCCGGAACAGCTCCGCGCGCAAACGGGTCTCGGTCAGGTGGCTCTCGTCGACAGCCAAGGCGACCAGCTCATCGTCCGCGCCGTCCAAGGCAGCGGCGACCACACGAAGCATTCCGGCCCTCGTCGCCGGATCGAGGGCCCGCCACACGGGGGCGGCGGCAACGGCTCTCTCGACGACATCGGACACCTCGAGAGACGAGGTCTGAGGGGGATCGGTGTCGCTGTCACTCACGAGTACTCCCTGGGGGCTTGTCTTGGATGTGCGGCTGTGGCGTGCCGTGTCAGGTGCTTGCCGGGCAAGTCGCGGGCTGCGTACCTAGATCGTCACTCCCCCGACATACTCGGGTTCGGAAGGGCTTCCGGGATACAGCTCGGCGAAGCTTTCGGCGTCGTCCTCGGGACAGAAGCCTATGGCCTGGCCGCCCGCTGTGGACCACCAGCGGCGCGTGTTCGCCGACACTCCCCACACGAGCCGGAAGCCGGGGAGCGCGGTCATCAGCGATGCCCTTGTCAGCCGGACGAAATCGGCGGGCGAGAGCCACGTGGACAACATGCGATGGTTCTCGGGAGTGTCGAAACACGACCCGATACGCAGACAGACGATGTTCATCGAGAACTTCACGGCGTAGAACTGGCAAAGAGCCTCGCCCGCCGCTTTGCTGACGCCGTAGAGGCTGTCGGGCAGCGGTGCGACGTCGTCGGCGAGCGGCATGGGTCCCCGGACGTGGAAGCCGACCGCGTGATTGCTGCTCGCAACCACGACCCGCTTCACCGAATGACGGCGGGCCGCCTCGAGCACCTGACGGGTCCCACCGATGTTGACCTCGGAGAGGTCCGGCCAGGGCGCATCGCCGGCGAACCCTCCGAGGTGCACGACGGCATCCGCACCTCGGCACACCGAGTCCAGCAAGTCGGGATCGGTGACCGAACCCTGGTGGATCTCGACGGCTTCAGCGGCTGTGGCTTTTGGCGGTGCGACGATGTCGACCAGGCGTGCTGTTTTCGCGAGGTCGTCCAGTGACGAGCGCAGATAGGTGCCGAGCCGCCCGGAGGCCCCGGTGATGACGAGGGTTTGTGATGCGCTCACCCTGCGTCCGGCTCCACGGCGGTTCCGCTGCGCGCGAGAAAGTCGAAGTCACAGCCCTGGTCGGCTTGGCCGATGTGCTCGGCGTACAACGAGCCGTAGCCGCGCTCGAAGATCTTTGGCGGGGGTGTCCATGCCAGCTTCCGCCGGCGAAGCTCGTCGTCGGTCACCTCGAGGTGCAGCCGCCGTTCAGGCACGTCGAGCGTGATCAGGTCGCCGTCCTGCACCAATGCCAGAGGTCCCCCGACAAAGGACTCAGGTGCCACGTGCAGGACACAGGTGCCGTAGCTCGTGCCGCTCATCCTGGCGTCGGAGATACGGACCATGTCCCGGACGCCTTCACGGAGGAGCTTGTCCGGTATCGGGAGCATTCCGTACTCGGGCATGCCTGGGCCGCCCTGCGGGCCCGCGTGGCGCAGCACGAGGACGGAGTTGGAGCCGACGTCGAGCTCGGGGTCGTTGACGCGCTCTTGCATGTCCCTGTAGTCCTCGAAGACGACCGCAGGCCCGGTGTGGCACAAGAGATCCCGCGATGCGGCCAGATGCTTGATCACGGCCCCGTCCGGTGCCAGGTTCCCGCGCAGGACGGCGAGGCCACCGTGGTGGGACAGCGGGTTCCCCGGGGGCCGGATGACGCGCTCGTCGTGCACGACGGCCTGGGCGATGTTCTCACCGAGAGTCCGCCCGTTGGCCGTCGTCCGCTCGAGGTGGAGGAGGTCCTTGATCTGGGCCATGAGGGCGGGAAGGCCACCGGCGTAATAGAAGTCCTCCATCAGGTACTCGCCGACGGGACGGATGTTGGCGAGTACCGGGGTGGACCTGGACAGGCGGTCGAAGTCGTCCAGACCCAGCTCCACACCACAGCGTCGCGCCATGGCGACGAGATGAATGACGGCGTTGGTGGAGCCGCCGAGGGCGAGCACGACCGTGACGGCGTCCAGCAAGGCCCGCCTGTCGACGATCGCGGACATCTTCAGGCCGTCGCGCACCATGTCCACGATGCGGGACCCGCTCGCGGCGGCCATCGCGTGGTGAGCCGAGTCGACCGCCGGGATGGACGATGCGCCCGGCAGGGTGAGGCCCAGCGACTCGGCCGCAGCAGTCATCGTCGAGGCGGTGCCCATCGTCATGCACTGGCCGGGGGAGCGCGCCATCGCGGCCTCGAGGGTGTCCCATTCGGCTTGGCTCATGGTCCCGGCGCGCTTTTCGTCCCAGTAACGCCACATGTCGGTGCCACTGCCCAGTGTCTCTCCGTGCCAGTGACCCGTGAGCATCGGACCGGCCGGCACGTAGATGACCGGCCTGTCGGCGCTCGCCGCACCCATCAAGAGCGCCGGTGTGGACTTGTCGCAGCCGCCCATGAGGACAGCCCCGTCGAAGGGGTAGGAGCGGAGGATCTCCTCGGTGTCCATCGCGAGCAGGTTCCGGTAGAGCATGGGCGTCGGCTTCTGGAAGGTCTCCGAGAGCGTGGCGACAGGCATCTCGACGGGGTACCCGCCGGCTTGCCAGACACCGCGCTTGACCGCCTGGGCACGCTCGCGCAGGTGCATGTGGCAGGGGTTGATGTCGCTCCAGGTGTTCAGGATCCCGATGAGGGGTTTGCCGGCGAGCTCATCGGCACCGATGCCGAGTTGGCGGGCACGTGAGCGGTGACTGAAAGCCCGCAGCCCCTCGCCCTCGAACCAGCGACTGCTGCGAAGCGCCTCGTGACCGCCCGTCATCCGAGCAGACCCCAGAGCCCGAGGATCGCACTGACCTTCGCCCGCGTCTCTGTGGGCAGCAGTGAGCTCGGTGGCCTCAAGTCCCGGGCACATATCCCGAGCTGGCAGAGCGCCTCTTTCACCACCGACACGTTGTCCGCGCCGGCGTTGGCGGCGCGCAGTTCCTCGAAAGGCAGCACCCGGTGCCAGATCTCGGTCACGAGGTCGTGTTCGCCATTGGCCAGGGCGTGCCAGAAGCGAAGTGACGTCGCCGGATCGACGTTCGCCAGTCCTGAGGTGAACCCCGTGGCGCCGACGGCGAAATATCCAGGGGCATGAAGCTCGGCCAGGCCGGCAACCCAGGCGAACCGGCCTGCGCCGGCATCCGAGGCCACGGCCGCGAAACGGGCCGGGTTCGTCACGGCGTACTTCACGCCGATCACGTTCGGGCAGGACTCGCCGAGGCGGGCGAAAGCCGAGCCGGGGATCGCCTCGTTGCGCACGTAGAGGACCACGCCGAGATCGGGCACGTGGCTCGCGATGGCCCTGTGGTACTCGATCCAGCCGTCGACCGAAATGTACGGGTGGACAGGCTGATGGATCATGATCATTGCCGCGCCTGCCGCCTGGGCGTCCCTGGCCGCCTCACGGGCGGACGCGACATCGTGGCCCACGCCGACCATGACCGCCGTGTCACGGTTGGCTGCCTCCAGCCCGAGACGGGTGACGACCTTCGCTTCTGCGGGGGCCAAGGCGTAGAACTCCCCGGTGTTGCCATTGGGGGTGATGGTGCGGATACCACCTTCAACGAGGCGACGGACGACACGCTGATAGCCCGCCTCGTCGATGCCCCCGTCGGGCCCGAAGGGCGTCGTCGGAACGGCTACGACGCCGATCAAGGACTCTCTTTGTCGCTGGAAGTTCATTCCTGCTCCAGTTTGTCTTTGGGGTCGTTGTTGACCTGGTGCGGAACTGTCATCTCAAGGTGGCCCCAGGGCATCCACGACGCGTTGTTGGAACACCTCGATGTGCCGTCGCAGCCGATCCGCCGCCGACTTGGGGCGTCCGGCCAGCGCGTCCTTGGCCATCTTGCGGTGTTCCACCGCCTCCCCGGCCCACCCGCCGACGCGCTCCCACACGGTGACGCTGATCAGGGCGTTGACGTCGGTCAGGTCGTCGAGCACCTTGACCAGGGCAGGATTCCCGCAGCCGGCGTAGAGCCGGCGGTGGAAGGCCCTGTTCGCCAGGCTTCGTTCGTAAGCGTCGTGGCCGTCCTCAGCGGCGACCATGCGCGCGATCACCGGCCTGAAAGTTGCGGCGTCGAGCCCGCGCAGGATCGTGCGCCGCACTGCTTCGGGCTCCAAGAGCAGCCGGAGGTCGCACACGGCCAAGGCCATCGAGGCGTCCACGGTCCTGACCGAGGTGCCCCGGTGGCTGCTGGAGGTCACGAGCCCCGTTCCGCTCAAGGCCTTGAGGGCATCGCGTACCGGGGTCTTGGAGGTGCCGAGCTCATCGGCGATGGCCTTCTCGGTCAGGGGGCTGCCGGCCTCGTACCGGCCCGAAAGGATCGCTCTCTTGATCTCGTTGGCGATCAGGTCGCCACGAGACCCGAAGCGGGGCTGGACGCTCGCCTCGAGTCGGTCCTGTACCATCGTGTCGTACACAACACATAATATACTCTGTACTTTCATCCGGCTCCAGAGGCGGTGTTGATGGGACACGGAGACAGCCCTGAAGGTTCCCGGCCAGGTCCGATCCTCGTGCAGCCGCAAGTCAGCGCCTACCTGTACCCATGGGATCTGGAGGGTGATCCCCTTGTGGTCTCGCGACTGGTCTCCGCCGGACTCCGGCACGTGAGCGTTGCCGCTGCCTACCACAGCGTGCGAGCAGCGACGCCTCAGCATCCCGAGCACCGTTTCGTCGTCGCCGAGACCGCCGCGCTGTACCGTCCGGTCCGAAGTGCCGTGTGGGCGGGACGCCGGCTCAGCCCGTTGGGCGCGCCGTGGACGGGCTGTGAAGACTCCTTTCAGCGGGCGGTCGAAGTTCTCGGTGCCGGCGGGCTGCGGGTCAGCGCGTGGGTCGTGCTCACCCACAACAGCGCCTTGGGCCGTAGTCACCGGGACCTGGTGGTGAGCAACTGCTTCGGTGACAGCTACGAGTGGGCGCTCTGCCCTGCCAACGGTGAGGTACGCGAGTACTCTGCCCTGCTCGCGGCCGAGGCCGTGCGTGGCCTTCCGCTGGAGGGGCTCTCGCTCGAGGCCTGCGGCCAATTGGGCGCGGCGCACGGTGGTCATCACGAGAAGACGGTCGGAGCCTACACACCGTTGGCCGAGTTGATCCTGTCGATCTGCTGTTGTGGCGCCTGCCGGCGAGTCTGGAAAGCCGAAGGTCTGGACGCCTGCGCCACCGTGCAGGCACTGCGGGAGGCCTTCGAAGCCGCTCAGCGCCAGGCTGTCGGTGTCGATGCCACACCGGAAGACGTTCTCGGCACACCGCTGGCCGGTCTGCTCCTGAGCTGCCGACAGCTTCACACCGATGCGCTCTTGGAAGGGGTGCTCGCTGCGTTGCAGAGCATCGAGCCTGGCCTGCGAATCACATTGCACGCCCAGCCAGACCCGTGGGCCACCGGAGCCTCACCCGGGCTCACGCCGAAATCGGCCCGGCGGGCGGACGCGGTGCTGGTTCCTGTCCAGGCGGCGTCCCGGCAGGGCGCGGACGCAGTTGCGGCAGCCCGGCGCTTGGTGCCGGCAGGCGCCGGTGTGGCGGCCTACGTCAATCTCCTGGCGCCCATCGGCCCCGGCGATCTCGATGGGCAAGCATGGCGGCTGCTTCAAGCGGGCGCCGACGAGCTCCATCTGTACCATTTCGGTCTCGCGAACGAACAACAGCTCCTGCTGTTCTCCCGCCTGGCGTCGTTGTCGGCCTGAGCCCTGCGCTCGGCGAGCGAGGCGGCCGTCGAAGTGATCGCCGCCCCGGCGGAGCCTACGAGCCGGGCAGGTTCAAGCGGCGCTTGGCCTCGTCGTAGAGGTCAGCAGGCAGGGGACCCTTCTCGGCGAGGGCCACGTTCGAACGGAGGTGGTTGACGTCAGACGTGCCGACGATCGTGCTCGAAAGAGCCGGATGGCTGAGCGTGAAGCGCAGCACGAACTCGAGGCGGCTCATGTCACCGAGGAGGTCTTCAGTTCCGGAGAGCTCCCACCGGCGTTGTGCCTCACCCGCGGCCAGCCCGAGCGGCCCCTTGCTCCATCCCTTTTCCGCCGCCGGTGCACCGCGGGCCACGCCGCCCCGGATGAGCGTGCCCGCCCCGGCCGTCATCGCCTGAGTGATCAGTTCCTCGTGCTCGCGCTGGACCGCCGAGTACGGGATCTGGAAGACGTCGAAGACGCCCGTGGCGATATGGTCGGGCAGGTTGGGCAGCGTTGCGGACATTCCGAGGAAACGGATCTTGCCCTCGTCCCGAAGCGCCATGAGCGTCGCGATGGTCGCGTCGGTCTCCAATTGGGTTCGACTCGGTGACATGTGGACCTGCAGGAGATCGAGGCGATCGGTCCTGAGCCTGCGAAGGCTCTGCTCGAGTCCCGCTCGGATGTTGTCCGCGCTGTAGTCGTGGGGGAATGGAGGCGTCGCGCCTGGCGGTGGATCGCCGATGAGGCACCCGCACTTTGACGCGAGGAAGTACTCATCTCGACGACTGACCAGGTGCTGGCCGATCAGCTCCTCGCTGCGCCCGTAGTCGATCGAGGTGTCGATCAAGTTGATGCCCTCGTCGAGCACGGCATTGAGGAGCTGGCCTGCGTCCTCGTCGGCGATCGCCGGTCCCCACTGCTGGCCCCGCAGCTCCATGGCGCCGTACCCGAGGATGGTCACGGCTGCTCCGGTACGCCCGAGGGTGCGAGTTTCGATGGTCATGGTCGAGACCTTAGCCAGCCGGTCCTTCCGGTTCCCCATGATCAAGCCGGGTTCGCGAAGTTCCTGAGCGCGGGTCCGGCAAGGCGGTACCTGGTCCACTCGTCGGTCGCGACGGCGCCGATCGACCGGTAGAACGCGATCGCCGGCTCGTTCCAGTCGAGGACGGACCACTCCAGCCGCGAGCAGCCTTCGTCGAGAGCGAGACGAGCCAACGACGCGAGCAATGCCTTTCCCATCCCACGTCCGCGGTACGCCGGCCGAAGGTAGAGATCCTCAAGGTAGATACCGGGTCGTCCCGTCCAGGTGGAAAAGCTCCTGTAGTACAAAGCCATACCCACCACGACGTCCTGGGCGGTCGCGACCCGAGCGAAAGCGCTCGGCTCCGGCCCGAACAGGGCGCGTTCGAGCATCATGTCGTCGATCTCGACCTCGTCGCGTGCCCGCTCGTAGTCCGCGAGCTCACCGATCAGCTCGACAAGGACGGGGATGTCCGCTCGAGTCGCCGCGCGTATCACCTTGCGAACCTCCTCGATCTCGCACACTGTTCAAGGCCGGGTGTCGAGACCATTGCTCTGCCGCTTGAGGCGACTGGGCGCAGGCAGATCGTTGGCGGCTCTATCACCGAAGCCGATCTGCACGCGACGTTAGTGCCGCCCGAAAGTCCTGCCGCAGAGAGGTTCGGCGACATTGGGTGCAGCGCGATCCCCGGCTCGAGCGTTGAAGTGGACAGGGAGGTTCGATGACGGCCAAGGGCACTCACCCAGGGGCATTGCGGGAATGGTCCCCGACGTCACCAAACGCGCTCATCGCTGCAGAGGCCCGCTTTCGGATGCCTCCCGACGCCACGAACGTCCGCGACATGCCGGGGAAGAACAACAAGGAGGAACCACAGTGGAACTGACGCTGCGTGATTGCCGACGACTCGCGGTGGGTGCCGCTCTGGCCTTCGGGGCGATCGTGGTCCCCACGGCCGCCCTGGTCGCATCGGCAGCCTCAGGCGCACCGGCCGCGGTGGCGAGTTGCACCGCCGCCGAGACTGAAGTCTGGGCGGCGGTAGAAGGCGACGGCACCGCCGGCACGACCTACTACGAGCTGGAGGTCAGCAACGTCGGGCACCAGGCCTGCACGTTGCACGGCTACCCCAGCGTGTGGGCCGTCAGTTTGAGCGGCCAGCAGATCGGCAAGCCCGCTTCGCACCGGGGCGTACCGAGCACCGTGACGCTCCGGCCCGGCGCGACCTCACATGCAGTCCTGGGAGTCGTGGACACCGGAGCTTTGTGCGGCGGCCCGGGCGTGGCTGCGGAAGGCCTCAGGGTCGTCCCACCCGGCGAGACCCTTCCTGAGCCGGCCGGTGAGGCCGATGAGGTGGAGAACTTTCCGTTGCAGGTCTGTCCCCACCAGTCGTCGATGAACGTGCTCCCGATCCGTTCCGGGGTGGGGATACCCAACTTCACGTCCTCGTGAGCCTGAGGCGCGCGCCTTGGTGCGAACCGAACCCCTTTGTGGGCCAGAGGCTGCACTACCGGCTCATGCTCCCCCAACGGACGGTGCCTCTCAGCCCCACCCCAGTTCTTCGAGCCGCCGGTCATCGATGCCGAAGTGATGCCCGACCTCGTGGATCACGACCCGGCGAACGACCTCGACAACCTCCTGGTCCGTCTGGCATGTCTGGCAGATCGTGGCCATGAAGATCGTGATGCGGTCCGGAGTGACTGCCGAGTAGTGCGTCCCTCGGTCTGTCAACGGGACGCCCTGATACAGGCCGAGCAGTCGTCCAGGCGGGCTGCGATCGTCCACCATGACCGCGACATTTTCCATGACCGCACCAAGCTCGGCAGGTATTCCATCCAGAGCGTTGGCCACCAACTCTTCGAACTGCTCGAGCGACATAGCGACCATAGCCAAGATCATGCCAACACTTCGACCCGGCTGAGGTCGACAGGCGTCCCGGCTCACGGCGCGGTACCCCTTCTTGCCGTCTTTGGCGAAGGGGTCCTACTCGCCGAGGCTGCGGAACACGAACAGGCGCCCATCCTCGTGGGGCATGGACTCCACGAACTCCCAACCCTTTTGCGCCATGTCGTTGAGAAGGTTTTCCACGGCTAATTTGCCGAACTGACCGCCGTGGCTGAATGGGTGGTTGAGAAGCTGAGCGGTGTACTTGTACCGCCCGCGAACGTGTACCACAGGCTTGGCAAGGGGATCGGTCGTCTGTCTCTGGAGCTCCTCAGCCCACCGCTTGGTGATCTCCGCCTCGTTGGCGATCACCTCGGCCTGGTGTTTGGCGATCTCTTCGGCCTGCCGAGCCAAGCTCTCTGTCATGACGACAGGATACCCGCGGACGGTTCTGGCAAAGGTCCCGGCACACAGGTCGGGACAGCTCCTGGCCTGCTCACGGGCTTCGGTGAAGGGTCGTGTCGCGCGCCATGACACAGGTCGGGTCCACCTCGACGACGAAGAAGTTGTCAGCAGACTTCGCCACGCGCCGCTTAGGCGTAGCCTAAATGATCCTGGTCGGCGGCAAAGTTCTGGTCGCCCGCAGGTCCGCTTGCCGCCGCCGATGGCAGGCCCAAGGAAACTCATCGGCGGATCCGCTCAGGTCGCAGGTCCGACTAGCCGATACAAGTTGACGAACCGGCGTGAGAGCGTTGCCCCGGGTTGCTGGCCACGTGCCCTGCTCCTGTCGTGCTCCGAACAGTAGCCACAATGGGGAGATAGACATGCCCGATGCACGAACCGTCGTGACGACCAGAACGGGAGCTCACCGCGTTCACGGGCTGCGTGGTGATGGGGGGTTTGCGACGAGAGAGCTGCCCAGAGTTTCCCGGGCTACCGTCGGTTCGGTAGCGGCCGCCGACACCACGATCCCCTTGACGCCAGCTGCGTTAGTCGAGGTAGTGGCGTTCAATAGCGCATTGAGGCAGAAGGCCCCAGCGATATTCGAGCCATCTTCCAGCTCCACATTTCACGATCGCCAACGGCCGGACTACCTGACAGCGGTGCTTTGGACCCTTGTCTTGGCAGGGACTGCGGCGGCGGCATACGTCCGTTACGACTTTGTCATGGCGCACGCTCGTTCCGTCGATCTCTCGATCTTCGTCCGGGCGGCCAGGTACGTGGCTGCCGGACGGAGCCCGTACCTCGTGACAACCCCGTCGCCGGGATACGTCTATACGCCGATACTCGCGATCCTGCTTGCTCCTCTGAGTCACCTGCCGACGCTCACGGTCCTACGCGTCTGGACTGTCGTTTCACTCGCGAGTGTCGCCATCGGCGCAGGCTGTATAACGAAGGTTGAGAACGAGGGCCTTCGTTCCTGGCAACGTCCCTTGATTTTCGGCCTGTGTGCCAACACTGCGTACGCGCTTTGGCCGGTGACCGTAGGGCTCGTGCTTGGCCAGGCCGACCTTCTCGTCCTCTCTTTGCTCTGCGTTGCAGCCCTCGCGAGATCGCGCGGTAGAGCTCGAGCTCACGGTGTCCTGATGGGTGTAGCCGGTCTCATGAAGGTGTGGCCGGTCCTCGGTCTGGTGTACCTCTTCGGGCGCGGGGTGAAAGACCGCAAGCGGACGCTCATCCCCCTGATCGGGGTATCGCTGCTCGCACCTCTGTCGGCGCTCGCGTTCGGGGGCGTGAGCAGCCTGACGTCCATGGTGCGCCACGTCTTCGACGCCAGATCGCAGAGCCTCATCAGCTACTCGGTGTGGGGAATACCCAAGCTGTGGTACTCCCTGAACGCCCATGGTGACTACCTGGACAACTCGGTCGCACTGCAGGTCGCCGTTACGGCTCTGCTGGCGGCGTTCGTCGTCTGGCTGTTGTACTTGACCCTGAGGAAGCTCCAGCCGGGGTCGTCCTTGGCCTTTTGGAACTGCTTCGGCTGTGTGATCCTTCTGCTGCCGGTATCGCACGTGTACTACACGGTGTACTTCCTACCGCTGCTTTGGCACTGGGCCTCCCGTGCGATCCGGTCGGGCTTCAGGGAGCCGGTCACACTCATTGTCGTCGGCGTGCTCGTGATCTGGTGGCTGACGCTCCTCAGGGTGTGGCCTACCGACGGATCGAGTCCATGGTCGTCCTCGCTCGACATCAGTGTGGTGTTCCTCGTCAACCTCATGGCATGTAGCGCGTCGGTCCTCGGGGCTTGGGTTCTCGAGAGGCGTCGGGCAGAGCGAACGAGCATCGTCGTCCGGACGCCCTGGGTCATCGATCCTTGTCCGTCTGGCCATTGAGGCAGCCGCACTCAAGGATCGCCGCGAAGAGCACGGCTGGCACAGACAGACGAGTGAAGACGGCTCACGACCACTTCCCCAAGCCTGGGCGAACATCGCCCCGCCAACCAGAACCCGGTTCGCCCTCAAGGTGGAGGCTGAGCTAGAGAAGGGCCTGGAGGCGAGCGGCAAAGCCAGCGTCGTCGAGCCGCCTGGTCTTGACGGTATCTTTCCGTTCGCGTCCTGCTGCGCTGGAGAGGGCCAGACGACCCGTCGCTTGCATTGCGACAGGTCGAGATCTCGTCGGGTAGCGTGGCCGGGAAACGGGTTCTTCCGACCTTCGTAGCTGTGCGCGCGGTCTGCCCCGTGGGCACCGCCACCGATGGGCATCGCCGAGGACCAGTCTGACTCGGATCCGCAGGAGGCGAATCGTCTTATGGACGCCATCACGTCAGTACCTGTTCCCTACAACGAGCCCGTGCGCGAATACCCGCCAGGCAGTGCTCAGTGCGAGGCGCTGCGTCGCCGGATTGCCGAGCTCGAAGGCGAGCGGCACGAGCTGATGCTGACCGTCGGAGGCGAACGGCGGATGGCCCACGGTGAGAAGTTCAGCGTGGTGCAACCGCACGACCGCGGCCACGTACTGGGCGAATCGGCGCAAGCCACTCCGCAGGACGTGGCCGGAGCCGTGCGCGCCGCCAAGGAGGCGGCGTCTTCCTGGCGCGATCTCCCATTCGACGAACGTGCGGCGATCTTCCTGCGCGCCGCCGACCTGCTGGCGGGCCCCTGGAGAGACACGCTGAACGCAGCGACGATGCTCGGCCAGTCAAAATCGGTGCAACAAGCGGAGATCGACTCGGCGTGCGAGTTGATCGACTTTTGGCGGTTCAATGTGCACTTCGCCCGGAGCATTCTTGCTGACCAGCCCAATTCGGCGCCCGGCGAGTGGAACCGCACCGACCACAGACCACTGGACGGCTTCGTGACCGCGATCACGCCCTTCAACTTCACCGCGATCGCCGGCAACCTCCCCACCGCCCCTGCGCTGATGGGCAACACCGTGGTGTGGAAGCCCGCCTCTACGCAACTGCTGGCCGCGCATTACCTGATGCTGCTGTGGGAGGCCGCCGGCCTTCCGCCCGGCGTCGTAAACCTCATCACCGGTGGCGCCGCCGCTATGAGCACGACCGTGCTGACCGACCCCGACCTTGCCGGCCTGCACTTCACGGGGTCTACGGCGACGTTCAAGTCGATGTGGCGGATCATCGGGAACAACCTGGACCGCTATCGTGCCTACCCGCGCATCGTCGGTGAGACCGGAGGCAAGGACTTCGTGGTTGCACATCCCTCCGCCGACCAGGCGTCCTTGGTCACTGCGCTCGTCCGCGGCGCGTTCGAGTACCAAGGCCAGAAGTGCTCCGCCGCCTCGCGCGCCTATCTGCCCCGCTCCCTGTGGGACCAGGGGCTCCGCGAAGCACTGGTCGACACGACCAAGACTGTCTCCTATGGCGACGTGACCGACTTTCGCTACTTCGGCGGGGCCGTGATCGACGCTCACGCGTTCGCTGACCACAGTGAACTGTTCGAGCGGGTACGCCATGACAGGCTCGTGGAGATTCTCACAGGTGGCGTCGCCGACGATCGACAAGGGTTCTTCGTCGAGCCGACCATTCTGCTCGGCGACGACCCACGTCATGAGATCTTCACGACTGAGTTCTTCGGCCCCATCCTTTCTGTGTTCGTCTACCCCGATGACGACTACCCGAGGATCCTCGAGCTCATCGACGCGACGAGCTCGTACGCGCTCACCGGTTCGGTGTTCGCCACCGCCAGGACGGCGATCGTTGAGGCCCAGCGCGCGCTCCGGTTCGCCGCTGGCAACTTCTATGTCAACGACAAGCCAACCGGTGCTGTGGTCGGCCGTCAGCCCTTCGGCGGATCCCGTGGCTCCGGTACCAACGACAAGGCTGGATCGAAATTGAACCTTCTCCGTTGGACCAGTCCGAGATCGATCAAGGAGACATTCATGCCTCCCACCAACCACGAGTATTCGCACATGAACAAGCCGGTCGTCGTCTCACCGCAGCCCGCCGGTCCTGGGACTCCGCTCCCGCCTACAAGTGCCGGCACAGGGCCGGCGTCGTCACCCGGACCCCACTGAACCGCAGAGCTGCTGCGAGTCCAGAGGACGATCGACGGGAGAGAACGGTGCCATTTCCCAGGACCGTTGCACGTCTGAACCGGGTCGGGCTCAACCGGGTCACCCGACACGTCGCTGCCTGGGCCCCGGGCTTCGGGGTCGTGGTGCATCAGGGCCGGAGTTCTGGCCGAGCCTACGAGACCCCCGTCAACGTGTTCCCGACCCCAGATGGCGTCCGCATCGCGCTCACCTACGGCGTGCACAGCGACCGGGTCAACAATGTCCTCGCTGCCGGAGGCTGCTGCTTGCGGACACGAGGCCACAAGCTCGTGCTGACGAGCCCACAGCTGGTACACGACCCGATGCGCCACGGCGTTCGCCCGCTTGAGCGGCAGATCCTGCGGCTGTTGCGGGTCGCCGATTTCCTCACGCTCGTCGAGAGCGATGATGTCGTTGAAGCATCGACCTAAGGCGGCTGGAACCACCCCGGTCCCCGCTTTGTGTCACACCCCGCCGGTAGGGTGCGGTCCGAAGAGCTATCGAGCGCGCCGGTCCCATGGGCGTTCCGCAGACAACCAGCCGTCCTGCCGGGAGCCCGCTCGTGATCGCCTCCATCCCATCTGCCACTCTGCTCGGTGTTCGAGGTCGTCCTGTCCTCGTCGAGGTGCACGTTTCCAACGGCCTACCTGGCTTTGCCGTCGTCGGGCTGCCGGATGCCGCCTGCCGGGAGGCACGGGACCGGGTCCGGGCAGCCCTGCTCTCGAGTGGTCTTCCGTGGCCGCTGAGGCGGGTGACGGTCAATTTGGCGCCGTCCGGTGTCCGCAAGACGGGTGCCGGTCTGGACCTTCCGATCGCCATCGGTCTGCTCGTTGCGACCGGCGAGCTTGACCCGGCAGCGGTCGCCGACTGTGGGTTCGTCGGTGAGCTCGGCCTCGACGGCACGATCCGTTCTGTCCCAGGCGCCCTCCCTCTCACCGATGCCGTCACCTCGCCTGCCGTGGTCGTGCCTGCGGCGTGTGTTCCTGAGGCCTTGCTTGTCGGCAAGCGACTTGTGCGAACGGCCCGGTCGCTCCGCGAGCTTGTCGACGCCTTGGCAGGGCGGGTCGCCTGGCCCGAGTTAAGAGCGGTCTCGCCACCGGCTCCGGCAACCGAGCGCCGGATGCCAGGCGCAGTAACCGCCCAAACGCCGTGTGGTCACGACCTTGGCGGGCCTGCCGATCTTGCGGACGTACGCGGCCAGCCGATGGGTCGCCTTGCCATCGAGGTCGCCGCAGCCGGCGGTCATCACCTCCTGTTGTCAGGGCCTCCAGGTTCAGGGAAGACCATGCTGGCCGAGCGGCTGCCGAGCATTCTGCCTCCGCTTGACGAGGGTCAGCTCTTGGAGACCTATCGGGTCCATTCCGCAGCTGCCCTGCCACTGCCACCGCCGGGCGAGCGCCGTCCCCCTTTCCGGGCACCGCATCACGGGATCTCGGCTCCGGCGCTCATCGGCGGCGGCTCCTCATGGATGCGCCCCGGCGAGGTCAGCCTCGCCACCAACGGCGTGCTGTTCCTCGACGAGCTCGGCGAGTTCCCTTCGCCGTTGCTCGACATGCTCCGCCAGCCGCTCGAAGAAGGAGTGATCCGAGTCGCCCGTGCGAGGGCGACCGTCAGCTTCCCGGCCAGGTTCCTCCTGGTTGCGGCGATGAACCCCTGTCCGTGCGGCGAACGACGAGGCGTCGGCAGCTGCGTCTGCTCGGCTGCTCAGCTCGCCCGCTACGCGAGAAGGCTCTCCGGACCGCTCTTGGACCGGTTCGATCTGCACGTCGCGGTCGGCAGGCCAAGCGTCCGTGAGCTCCTCGACTCGGCACCCGCCGAGTCGAGCGGTGCTGTCGCCCAGCGTGTCGCCAGTGCGCGTGAGCTCGCGCATCGGAGGGGTGTGACGGCGAACGCGGCCTTGTCCGCGGCAAGCCTGGAGCAGCACGCGCCCCTCACCAGGGCCGCACGCGACCTGCTCGAGCGGCAGTTGTGCTCTGGTGTGCTCTCGGCTCGGGGTCTCGATCGTGTGCGGCGGGTCGCCCTGACACTTGCTGACCTCGATCCTTCGAACACGGCCGTCGACGAAAGCCACGTCGCGATCGCGCTGGAGTTGCGTGCTGGCCGTGCCGCCTTGTCGGGCGGATCGAGGGAAGCGTGAGCGGCACCGGAAGCCTTCCACCGCACGCAGGCCACTTGCCTGATGTGGCGTACGCGGCGACGTTGGCAGGGCTTGATTCGATGACGCCGCAGCGTCTTCAGCGTTTGCTCCGCGGCCGGTCGGCTGAGGAGGTGTTCGCAGATCTGCGCTCCCGGAGAACGCGTCTTGTCTCGCGTTTGATGCATGGCGAGCAGACGCCGGGCCGCGGCAATCCGCGGGCCGCGCAGATCGTCGATGTTTGGCGCAGGGCCTCGATGGACACAGACCCCACCCTTGTCTGGGATCGATTGCTGACAACGAATACAGCGGCGTATCGCCGAGGGTCACCGGGATACCCGTCTCGTCTCGTCGACGACCGGGCTGCGCCCGAGGTCCTGTTCGCCCGCGGGTCGATCGCTCAACTGGACGGGCCCTGCGTCGCACTCGTGGGCACGCGCTCAGCAACGCACTACGGGTCTTCTGTTGCGGCCGAGCTCGGGGCGGACTTGTCAGGTGTCGGTGTGGTTGTCATTTCGGGCTTGGCTGCAGGCATAGACGCCGCGGCCCACCAGGGCGCGCTCGCGCCCGAACGCCCGGCACCTCCGGTCGCCGTGGTCGGTGGGGGAGTCGACGTGGTCTATCCCGTCAGCAGCTGCCGGCTCTGGGCGCGTGTGGAGGTCTCCGGGGGCGTCCTCTCAGAAGCGGCACCCGGTACAGCACCAGAAGGGTGGCGCTTTCCTCTTCGCAACAGGCTGATCGCAGCACTTGCCCATGTCGTTGTCGTTGTCGAGTCCCACAAGGGGGGCGGAGCGCTGCACACTGTGACGGCCGCGGACGAACGCGGCGTGACGGTGCTCGCCGTGCCGGGATCGGTGAGGAGCTCCGCGTCCGAAGGCACCAACTCCCTCATTGCAGATGGCTGTGGCGTGGCGAGAGACGCCCAAGACGTGCTCGCGGCGCTGGAGCTGGCTCGTGCCGGTGGCAACCCACCTCTTGGTACGCGCGTGGGGTCATCCAAGCAGACGGGCATCACCCGGAGCTGCCAACCGGGCGTCCTTGCCGGTCTTTCGCCGGACGAGCAATCGGTGCTGGGGGCTCTCGAAGATGTCGCGACTTCGTTCGAGGTCGTGTGCAGTCGCTCCGGACTGGGGCTCGCCACCACGGCTGTCACCCTCGAGCACCTTGCGATGCTCGGCTTGGCTGCAAGGTCTGGTTCGGGCTGGGAGCGGCGTGCCACTGGGCGGCACTAGACCGGTCGCCTCGCGTCGGGCCTGCCTGGCAGGTGTCTCCCTGTGGTCCGAGGTGCTCGCCTCAGCCGGGCATCAAACTCATCGGGTTGATCCACTCGAGGTTGAGGGCTGAGGCCACCGCTGCGTTCGTGCAGTGGCCGCGCACGGTGTTGATGCCGCCGCGCAAGACCGGATCGGCCGCCGCGGCTGCCGCCACGCCGTGCTCGGCGAGCTCGACGAGGTACGGGAAGGTCGCGTTGGTGAGCGCGTACGTCGAGGTGTGCGGCACCACGGCGGGCATGTTCCCCACTGCGTAGTGGAGGACGCCGTGCACGAAGTAGGTGGGGCTCTCGTGCGTCGTCTCATGCGTGGTCTCGACACACCCACCTTGGTCGACGGCGACGTCGACGATCACCGCACCAGCTCTCATGCCGGCGACCATGTCCTCGGTGATGACTACCGGCGCCCGCCCACCGGCGACCAGAACGGCACCTATGACGAGATCAGCCCCGGAGATCGCGCGCTCGATGGACCCACGGTTCGAGGCGAGGGTCACGATGCGGCCCTGGTGGATCTGGTCGACCCAGCGCAGCCGGTCGAGGTCCCGGTCGAGGAGCAGGACCTCGGCTTCCATGCCCTGGGCTATCCAGGCGGCGTTCCATCCCACGTGGCCAGCACCGATGACCACGACCCGAGCCGGCCGTACTCCGGGGACACCGCCGAGCAGGATGCCTCGCGTGCCATGTGGAGCCTCGAGGAAGTGCGCGCCGACCTGGGTCGCTATCCGTCCGGCAACTTCGCTCATGGGTGCAAGAAGGGGCAGGTCACCGGAGGGGAGTTGCACGGTCTCGTAGGCAACCCCGGTGGTCCCGGACTTGAGCAGCGCCTCGGCCACTGCGGGGTAAGCGGCAAGGTGGAGGTAGGTGAACAACACCAGCTCGGGGCGGAGATACGCGAACTCAGACTCCTGGGGTTCCTTCACCTTGCAGACAAGCTCTGCAGACCACGCGTCGTCGGCGTCGACCACGGTGGCCCCGGCTGCGAAGAAGTCGGCATCGCTGAGAGATGACCCGGTACCGGCTCCCGTCTCGACGAGCACCTTGTGGCCGAGCGAAGTCAGTCCACGGACGCCGTCGGGCGTGATGGCGACTCGGCCTTCCGCGACTTTGACCTCGGCAGGGACTCCGACGATCATGACGGGTCCGCCGCATGTCGGCGCGGCGCGGCTACGGCTGTTTCAGTGATCATGGCTGCCACCTTCTCGTTCCCGACGGCTCGATTGTTGTGAACCCCGCAACACTAGCTTGGCCCTGGCCTGATCGGCTCCAGCGGCTCGTTGCTCTGTGTACCATCGCGGCGTGCCGCTGATAGGAGGTGTCGCGGCGCTCGCCGGGAGCCGCGTCGCCGTATTCGGGGCAGGCATGGAAGGTCAGAGCTTTGCTCGACGTGTCGGTCCGACTTGCGCCGAGCTGGTCGTCGTCGACGACATTGCCGGGGACGCCAGCGGTCTCACGGGTCCTCGCCAAGCAGTCGAGGCTTACACGGCCGGGATCGATGTGCAGCCGCCGTCGGTCCTCGAAGACCGCCGTTTCGACTTCGTCGTCCACTCGCCCGGGATTTCGCGCTACGACGAGCGCCTTTTGGCCGCGGCCCGGCTCGGCGCGGTTGTGACGACTCCGACCGCGCTGTTCATGGAGGACTTCGAAGACAGGCGAGTCGTTGCCGTGACCGGGTCCAAGGGCAAGACGACCACCGTGATGCTCACAGCAGCAGCCCTCGGTGCTTACGGGCTCGACGTCGCGGTTGCCGGCAACATCGGCCGTCCCTTGACAGAACTGTACGACGACGACTCTCACGACGTGTTCGTCCTGGAGATCTCGAGCTTTCAGGCTGCGGACGTGACCGTGTCGCCCTCGGTAGGCGTGCTCACGTTGCTGGCGCCGGACCACCTCGACTGGCATCGGAGCCTCACGAACTACTACGAGGACAAGCTCCGCCTGTTCTCTTGTCGCGCTGGCGTCCCCGTTGCGGTGAACGGATGTTGCGACGAGGCCGTCGCGTGGAGCTCACGGTTGGCAGGCAGGGTCCTCTACGGCGACAGTGGTCCGGTACGCCTCGAAGGAGCCAAGGTCGTGGTGTCCGATCTCGGGCCTCTTGATCTCGGCGAGTTTCGGCTGTTGGGGGAGCACAACCTCGTCAATGCCTGCGGAGCCGTCACTGCAGCCCTCCTTGCTACCGGGGAGCTGCCCGATCCACGACGACTCGAACGCGAGCTCTCCACGGTGACAGCGCCGCGGTCGAGGCTCGAGCCGCTCGGGGACATCAATGGCGTCACCTATGTCGATGACGCACTCGCGAGCAACCCCGAGGGGACGGTTGCCGCGTTGAAGGCTTTCTCCGGAAGGCAAGTGGCGTTGATCGTCGGCGGATACGACCGAGGGCTCGACTACAAGCCGCTCGCCCAGACGATCGACTCAAGCTCGCCACAGCCGGTCGTCTTCTGGATCGGGGAAGCCGGCGCGGCGATCGCGACCGCCCTCGACGACATCTCCAGCGGTGTTCAACGCCAGTCGGTGCCGTCGCTCGAGGTTGCGGTCGACTTGGCGTCTTGTCGTGCGGGCACAAGCGTTGTCCTGTTCTCGCCTGCGTCACCGACCCCGCATGACGAAGGCTCCTACCTCGACCGCAGCAAGCGATTCAGGCAGGTCGCGGGCTTCGGAGAAGGCTACGCGAGCCGAGTGGCGACGCCGTGACGGCGCCTGAGCTGGTGGGTGTGGAGGCGTTCAGGATCGTCAGCTTCGACTTTGACCCCGCACGCAACACCGCCCGCTTCAACTACGCCTTCGACGACACCCACAGCTTCCAGGAAGTTGTCGAGCTCGGCGGGCCCCCGCTCGGATCGCGTGCGGGATCCGGCATCGAGAGCGCGCTGCGGCTCGTGCATCTCGCGGCCGGGGTCAGCTATTACAAAGCGGCGGCGCCGGCAAGGATCATCGTCGAGACCGGACCACTCAGCCGGGGGGAAGCAGGGCTCGTGCACGACCTGTACGACAAGGGCCTACGCGAGTTCGCGCAGGCGAACAGCCTGGACGTCCCGCTCCGATTCGAGGTGGAGGCCGGGCCCGAGCCCGGACCAGTGGCCGGGACGGCGGCACCTGGCGAAGGCCCACTGTCAGCGACGGTCGAAGGGCACCGTCACGACGCTCCCGGAGAGGGGATCGCCGTTCCCATCGGCGGTGGGAAGGATTCGATCGTGCTGGTCGAGGCCCTGAAGGTCGCAAGCCCGCCACCCGAGCTCGCAGTCTGGCTGGTTGCGGTCAACCCTCAGCCCGCCATGCGTCGCACCGCGGGCGTTGCCGGACTGCCCCTCGCCTCGGTGAGAAGGACCATCTCGCCCAGGCTGCTCGAGCTCAACTTGGGCGGGGCCTTCAACGGCCATGTGCCGATCACCGCAATCGTGTCGCTTATCGTTGTGGCAGCGGGGTACGTCTACGGCTACGACACGACGCTCATGGCGCTGGAACGCTCGGCCGACGAGGCCACTTCGTTCGTCGGGGACGTCGCGGTCAACCACCAGTGGAGCAAGAGCACCGAGTGCGAGCTCGGGTTGCGGTCAGTGATCCGTGAGTCGGTCTCCCGCGCCATCGAGTACTCCTCACCTTTGCGCTCGTGCGGCGAGATCGAGATCGCAAGATGGTTCGCGGATTTGCCCGCCTACCACGCGGGGTTTAGAAGCTGCAATCGGGCTTATCGTTCTGGCAGTGTTTCCGATTTCTGGTGTGGGCAGTGCCCGAAGTGCCGGTTCGTGTTCTTGATGCTGGCGCCGTTTCTCGAGCCTGGTCGCCTCGCGGCCATCTTCGGCGAGAACCTCCTCGATGATCTTCAGCAGGCCGAGGGATTCCGGGACTTGTTTGCCGCGGGACGCAAGCCCTATGAGTGCGTCGGAGAGCAGCGCGAGTCGTTGCTTGCCTTCTTGCTCCTGCTCGAGCACCCCGACTGGCGCGACGCCCCTGTTGTCGCGGCGCTCCGGCCCGAGCTCGAGCACAGCCGCCGCGTTGTTGTCGCGGATCTCGATGGCGACGTCCCCGCGATCGAGAGCGCAGACGCGACCCGCGAGCGAGTTGTGAGGTTCGTCGCGCAACTGCTCACACGCGATCGAACACCGGGGTCATGAGCCCTATGGCGCCGCCGCCGAGAAGCCGTGACGGCTTCGGCGCTGCGATGGGCCGGCCACGCCGCGTGCAGACGAGCAGGAGGGTGGTCAGCGTCGCGCGGCGCCGGTCCGGTAGCCTGGGACCAGGCATCCCGTCATGATCCTCGACTCCATCAGCTCACCTTCCGATCTCAAGGCTCTCTCACTCCTCGAGTGTGACCAACTCGCGGCTGAGATCCGCGACTTCATCGTGGAGGCCGTGTCGCGCACCGGTGGGCATCTCGGTTCGAACCTCGGTGTTGTCGAGCTCACGCTCGCTCTGCACCGGGTCTTCAACTCCCCCGAGGACATTCTCCTGTTCGACACCGGACACCAGGCCTACGTCCACAAGATCGTGACGGGACGCCGCGAAAGCTTTGTCGGCCTCAAGCGGGAAGGCGGGCTTTCGGGCTACCCCTCGAGAGCGGAGTCCCCCCACGACTGGGTCGAGAACTCCCATGCCTCGACGGCGCTCAGCTACGCGTACGGCATCGCCACGGCTCTTCGTCTCGAGGACGACGGTGTGTCGACCGGCGGAGGGCGTCGCGTCGTGGCGGTGGTCGGCGACGGCGCTCTCACCGGTGGGATGGCCTATGAGGCGCTCAACAACCTCGGCCATTCCGGCACCAGAGTGCTGGTCGTGCTGAACGACAATGGCCGGAGCTACGCGCCGACGGTTTCGAAGTTGTCGGTCTCGCTGACCCAGCTGAGGCTGGATCCCCGTTACCTGCAGGTCCGTGACCGGGTGCGCCATCTGGTAGAGGACCTTCCGGGCGGCGTCTCGTCGCTCGCGTTCACCTCGTTCCATGGGCTCAGTGCGGCCATCCGGGAGGTGGTCGAGCCCCGCATGTTCTTCGAGGCACTCGGCATCCGCTACACCGGACCGATCGACGGGCACGACATTGGTGGGCTCGAGCAGGCCCTCCGCCGAGCTGCGAGCTGGCAAGGCCCTATCGTCCTCCACGTCGTCACCACCAAGGGGAAGGGCTACGCGCCAGCGGAGGCTGACGAGGTCGCCTGCCTCCACGACTTGAAGCCACCGCCTCCGACGCAGGCCAGCCGCTCCAGCGGGCACCCGTCGGCGCGTCCAGGGTCGCAGCAGCTGGCCGTGTCTCAGGCGAATGGATCGACCGACGACGACGGACTGCCCGGTCCGCTCGATGCCGGGGAGAGCTACGCCGAAGTCTTTTCGTCGGCGCTCGTAGATCTCGCTGCTACCGACGATCGGATCGTGGCGATTACCGCCGCCATGCCCGGCCCGACTGGGCTTCTGGCATTTCAGGACCACTATCCGGAGCGATTCATGGACGTGGGCATCGCCGAGCAGCACGCGCTCACAGCCGCGGCGGGGATGGCGATGGCGGGACTGCGCCCGGTCGTCGCCGTTTTCTCGACATTCCTGGGCCGAGCGGTGGACCAATGGAACCTCGACATCGGGCTTCACAAGCTGCCGGTTGTAATCTGCGCCGGGCGTGCCGGAGTCACGGGAGATGACGGCCCAAGTCATCACGGCATCTACGACCTTGTCCAGGCGCTGCAAATACCCGGCTGCACGATCTTCTGTCCCGCCGAGACCGCCGAGATCGCCCCAATGCTTGCTGAGGCACTCAAGCTCGCCGGTCCCTGCTTGATCCGGTTCCCGAAGACGCCGTCGCCGGGTCCCATCGCCAAGCCGGGGACCGGTCTCAACGCGCGCAGGCTCCGAGAGGGGACCGGCGAGGTCGTGCTCGTTGGCATCGGCAAGATGACCCGTGCGGTTCTTGCCGCGGCCGATGAGCTCTTCAACGACGGAATCGACACAGATGTCTTCGACGCCCGGGTCGTCCGTCCGGCCGACCCCGAGCTGCTGGAGCTGATCGCGCACTCGAGACTCGTGGTCACAGTCGAGGACGGGCTGGTTCACGGCGGTGCCGGCTGGTACCTGGTCGGCGAGGCAGATCGCGTCGCCGAAGCCAGCGCGCTCGAGGGGCCACGACACGCCGTGCTCGGCGTCCCGACGGAGTTCTTGCAGCACGCCAAGCCCGACGTGATCCTTTCCCGGCTCGGCCTTGACGGCACTGGGATCGCCGAGGTCACGCGCAGGGCGCTCGCACGGCGCCGGCGGATCGAGAAGGCCCAACAGGCCGAGCCGCTGAAGCGGGGCTGATAGCCCGAGCGGGCTGAGTGGTGCTGGACAACAGGACCGTGCCGGGTAAAGCCGGCGCACCCGTCGTCAGAACCGCCGGGCGTCAGAACAGCCGGGCGTCACCGGGCTGTTCGGGATCTCCGGGCCCTCCTGCGGCGATGGGCGCTGCGAGGTCGGGCCCTTCCTCACGTGCGTCGTTGAGCCTGGCCGACACCCGGAACGTCTCGAGCGCCCCGGGCGCCACAGGACGGATCAGCCGGTCGAGCTCGGCTGTGGCAAGTGGCTCGGGAGACAGCCATTCCTCGAGGTCATCCTCGGCGATCAGCACCGGCATGCGATCGTGCACGCGGTCCACGAGCTCATTCGCGACCGTGGTGAGGATCGTGCAGGTGTGCAGAGGTGTCGCGGAATCCTGGTCCGAAGGCCGCCACTGTTCCCAGAGACCGCCGACGAGCAGCAATCCTGGGCCTGATGAAGCCCGGAAGCACCAGGGCTGCTTGCGTCTGGTGGGGTCGCCGTTGGCTGCCGGGGCCCACTCGTAGAAGGCGTCGGCAGGAACGATGCAGCGTCGCCGATCTATTGCGCTGCGGAACATCGGCTTGTCCTTGACGGTCTCCGCCTTCGCGTTGAAGGCGCGCGCGCCAATCGACGGATCCTTCGCCCACCACGGCACCAGGCCCCAACGGAAGGCCGAGAGACGCCGGACCCCTGGATCCGCCAGAGGCACCGTCACGGCGAGCACCGTGGCCTGAGGGGCGATGTTCCAACGTGGAACTTGGAGCTCAGGGGGGACTTCAACCTTGTCCACCTCGAGGAGCCGGGCGATTTCCTCGACGGGGCGGCTGGCGACGAAACGACCACACATCGGCTCGAACGCTATCGGCACAGACGCGTCAGGAGCACAAGCGCCGCCTCGGGGCTGTGGCCGCCCTAATCGACGTTGCGATGGAGGGTGTCGACTGCGCAAGCGTCCGCGATGTCCTCGGCACAGGGCTCGCATTCCATCTCCAGGGTCGCGTGCGCAACACGGAAGTGGTCGTGGACCGAGGTCTTCACCCGTTCCCCGACGACCTGGGCCTGTTCCAG
This sequence comes from uncultured Acidimicrobiaceae bacterium, assembly GCA_963807575.1. Taxonomy (GTDB): domain Bacteria; phylum Actinomycetota; class Acidimicrobiia; order Acidimicrobiales; family Bog-793; genus Fen-455. The sequence goes on along the minus strand of CAWECD010000001.1, from coordinate 188,186 downwards.
GCTCGGGTGCCCGTCCAGCACGAGGTGGGCCGAGAGCGCCCGGACGTCGCTGGAGAGGCTCCAGCAGTGGAGGTCGTGGACCGCGGTCACCCCTTCAATGGCGCAGATGGCCTGGGCGAGCGCAGCGACTTCGAGGTCAGGTGGGGTCGACTCGAGCAGGATGTCCAGACTCGCGCGCACGAGCCGCCAGGCTTCGGCCCCGATGAGAAGGGCGATGAGGAGCGCGACGGCTGGGTCGATCGCCTCGTAGCGTCCCGTCGCGAGGATCACGGCCCCCGCCACGATCACACCCAGCGCGGCGGCCGCGTCCCCGGTGAAATGCAGGGCCACGGCCCGAAAGTTGAGGTCCTTGGTGTGCTCGCTCAGCAGCAGCGCAGCGGCCCCGTTGCCGGCCAGTCCAGCTGCCGCGACGATCACCACGAGCTCGCCGTACACGTGTGTCGGGTGGGCGAGCCGGTAGACGCCGAGCGCGACCACGCCGAGGCCCACGACCACAATCGCCGTCGCGTTCGCGAGGGCGGCGAGGATCGTGGCCCGGTGGTATCCGAAGGATCTCGATGCCGTCGCAGGTCTGAGTGCAAGCCGGGTGGCGACGAGGGCGAGCCCCAGCGCGGCGGCGTCGGCAAGATCGTGCCCCGCGGTCGCCACAAGGCCGGTCGAATGAGCGAAGGCCCCGCCAGTGGCTTCGACTGCGACGAGGATCAGATCGACGACGAGAGCCAGTACGAGCCGGCGCGATCGCGTCATGGATGCCTCAGCCGTCTAGCCCCTCTGCGATGAGCGTGCGGACGAGCGGCAGGTCGTCGGGGTGCGTGAGCCCGATGCAACGGCTGTTCGACTCGACGACTCGGATGCGTGCCCGTTCTCCGGTCACGACCTGACCGGCGACGTCGGGCAAGAGGAGCTCCGGAGGCTTGCCTTCGTCGTGAGGGGCCGTCTCGGGGTCGAAGGCGTCGAGAGCAGAGTCGAGGTCCTCGAGGATCGACTCCGCAAAACCCCACAAGTTCATGCTCACTTGTTCCTCGCCGCTCAAGCGCTGCAGCTGGCCGACGTCCGGTCCGGAGATGGGAGATCCCTCAAAAGACCCATCGGGGAGGCGCCGCATCCGCTGTTCCACGATGCGGGCAAGAAAGTCGCTCTTGTCGGTCTCGCAGAGGCCTCGGATGACCGGGCTGTCGGTGAGGACCGTGTTGCGGAGGTGATAACCGACGAGCACATGGTCGCCCGCAGTGCCATCGCGGAGATGACCCGCGAGCGTCACCAGTGCCGTCGCGCCGTACAAGTCGTCGGCGTTGGCGACGCCAAAAGGTCCGTCGATGAACGGTCGGGCCGACGCCACCGCCTGGGCGGTGCCGGCGATCGCCCCCTGGACGACTGGCGCGACCAGGAGGTCCGCCGGCCAAAACGAGCCGATGTGGTCGAGCAGCTCTTCTTGGATCTCCTCTCGCACGATGAGGATGACACCGCCAAAACCGGCGGCGAGGGCATCGCGGGCCGTGAAGTCCATGAGGGCCTCGCCGTGCGGCCCAACCGGAGCAAGCTGTTTCAGGCCCCCGAACCGACGACCGTGACCGGCTGCGAGCAAGACGAGCTGCATGGCTGAAGCCTACGGCCTCTTATCATCGCAGTGGGCAAGGCACATCGAAACGGCGCGAACGAGAGGAGGTCGGTCGATGCGGGAGGGCACGGCAGAGCCGATCGACGAGACCGAGCGCGAGCGACGCAAGGAGGCCCTCGACGACCTTGTCGAGCTCATGCGCCCTGCTGTCCAAGCCGACGGTGGAGACATCGCCCTCGTCGAAGTCGACTACGACTCGGGCGTGGTGGAAGTGCAGCTCCAGGGTGCCTGTGGGTCGTGCGCCATCTCGGCGGTGACGTTGCAAGGAGGCGTCGAGCGCCTCTTGAAGGAGCGCCTACCGTGGGTTACCGAGGTCAAAGGTGGCGTGGACGACTCGGTGGACTTCTTCGAGAGTGCCGCTTTGGGCCGCGAAGGCTACATACCGCGCTGGGAGTGACCCCAGTTAGCCCGCGGCCCGCGAGTCCAGGGGCCGGCGCCGCCGCCAAGCTTGCGTGATCGATTGGCCCTGCCAGCCAGCGTCGGCGGGATTCATCGTGACCCCTGGTGGGACGATCTCGTCCAGCCGGTCGAGAGTGGCATCGTCCAACGCGACCTCGGAACCCGAGATCAGGTCCTGGAGCTGGTCCATCGTTCTCGGCCCGATGATGGCGGCGGTCACAGCGGGGTGCGACACGACAAAGGCAAGAGCCAAGTGCGTGAGGGATACCCCGGTATCGGTGGCCACGGCCTCGAGCTGGTCGACGAGGTCGAGCTTGTGCTGGTTCGCAGGCAGCGTCGGATCGAAGCGCTGCGGGATGCGCGACGCCCGTCCGGAGGTCATGTCGATCTCTCTGCCGTGACGGTACTTGCCCGTGAGCCAGCCTCCCGCGAGCGGGCTCCAGGCGATGACTCCCATGCCGTAGCGCTCGCAGACCGGCAGCACACCTGCCTCGATCCCGCGGGCGAACAGCGAATAGGGCGGCTGCTCGCACCGGAAGCGCTCGAGACCGCGCCGCTCGGCAGCCCAGTGCGCCTCGACGATCAATTCGGCGGGGAAGGTAGAGCAGCCGATAGCGCGGACTTTGCCCTCCCTGACCAGGTCGGTCAGCACCGACAGGGTCTCCTCGATATCGGTCCGGGGATCAGGGCGGTGGATCTGGTACAGGTCGATCCAGTCGGTGTCGAGCCGCCTCAGGCTCTGTTCGACCTCGTAGCGGATCCAGCGGCGTGAGTTGCCCGAGCGGTTTTCTCCCGGGCCCATGTCGGAATGGACCTTCGTGGCCAGCACGACGTCGGTGCGCCGGCCTTTGAGGGCTTTCCCGACGATCTCCTCCGACTCGCCGTGTGAGTACACGTCGGCCGTGTCGACGAAGTTGATGCCCGCGTCCAAGGCCGCGTGCACGATTCGCACCCCGTCTTCGTGATCCTTGTTGCCCCATTCGCCAAGCATCATGGCGCCGAGGCAGTAGGCACTGACCTGGATGCCGGTTCCTCCAAGGGTTCGATATCGCATGGGGCCACGTTAGGGCTTCGACGGGCGTCCCAGGGACACGGCGTAGTAGTCCTCGGTACCCATGACGTCGAAGCCGCAGCTCAAGTACAGGTGCAGCGCGGCGTCGTTGGTGCAGGACACCTCGAGCCCTATGTCCGCCACACCCTCGGCCTTGAGGTCCCGGGCGAGGGTCGACAGCACCTGGCGTCCGATCCCCCGTCCCTGGAATTCGGGCAGGACGGCAAACCCGTAAATTCCGGCAGCGTCATCACTTCGGTCGACGCGGACTGTTCCCACAGGCTCGCTCGCGTAGTCGATGACAAGCGTTCCGGGGAACCGCCGGGCGAGGGCTTCGATCTCTTCGGCCTCCAGATCCTCGGTAGGCAAGGCGAACGCCTCGGTCAGGCAGGACAGGACGAAGCGTGCGTCGCCCAGCACTGCCTCGCGGATGGTGACGAGCGGATCGCCAACAACCTTGGCAGGCTCGCGGCGAAGCGTCATGCGATGCTCGGAGTGCTCGATCGTGCCCCCGACGTGGCGGGCGAAGCACGACCCGGAAGCGTAGAGGCGGTCCACCACGAGGAGGGCCTGGGGCACACGCCTTTGTTCCAGTTCGGCTGTCGCGGCCTCGAACAACGAGGAGAAGACCCCCTGACGGCGCGCGCCAGGATGGACCATCCCGCAGATCTCAGCCTGGTCGGGGCGGTCGCCGTAGAGGCCGAGAAAGCCGACGGGGCCGTGCTCTCGCATCCATAGGAAGTCGTTGACCCGATCCGGCGGCCTCGACTGGAGGACGCCCCACTCGAGCTTGAGGCGTCCACCGTCCACTGCGACGCAGGCGGCGTCGAGCTTTTCGACAGCGCGGAGATCGCCTGACCCAAGTCCTGGTTCGGCGCGGAGCCGGCCGGGAGGTTGCTTCGGGCTGCTCATGTCAATGACCGATCCCGATCTGCACTGCCTTCACGACGAGGAGGACCACTGCCAGTACCAGGTAGAGGCTGAGGACCCGCATCGACAGGTTGCGCCCGCGCGACCATACGGGTCGCTCGAGGAGGGCAAGCTGAGGCATCCGCCAGGTCTGGCGCCGCATCTTGGCCTCGTGTTCGGCGGCCTCCGCGCGTTGGACGGCGACGCGGCGCTTGGCTCGCTGGCCGGGAAGCAGCGTCCACAAGCCCACGCCGAGGAACCCGGCCATGATGACGGCTCCCATCACGAGAGCGAGCGAGGTGACATCCAGGTTCTGGAACACGGTGGTCGTCATCAAGATGAGCGATAGCGCCAGCAGCACCGAGACAACCAACCCTGCCAATGCGTTCAGCCACGGGCGGTTGACCCACGGCCCGAGGACCTCCTTGTCGTTGCAGAGCAAGAGGAGGAAGACGGTCGCGCTCGGCAGGAGAATTCCTGCCAGCGCCTGAACCGCGGTCGTGATCAACCCCAACGGCGCACTGGGGATCAGGACGATGCCCGCAGCGCAGATCACCAGCGCGGTGAAGAGGATGTAGAACTGCTTCGCGTCGGCGAAGCTGCGGTGAAGCGAATGCCGCATCCCGAAAATGTCGCCGAAGGCATATGACGTCGAAAGTGTGACAGCGGCAGCTCCGATGACCGATGCGTTGAGCAGCACAAGCGCGAAGAGTGTCCCCGTTCCGTGCCCGACCATGCGCTCGAGTCCATTGGCCACGCCTGCTGCGTTCGTGAAGTGGCCGGCGAGAGCGGTGCCCCGGAACGCAAAGGCGGCCGTCACCACGAGCGCAGTGGCCGCGATGACGACGATGATCGAACCAAGGAACGTGTCCACCCGTTCATAGTTGATCCAGCGTGGCGTGATCCGCTTGTCGACGATATTGGACTGCTGGAAGAAAAGCTGCCAGGGCGCGACCGTCGTTCCCACGATCGCGATGATCAAGAGCACCGCGGTCGAGGTCATCCCACCCCCGGCCCCCGGGATCAACAACCCGCGCACGATCGGGCCGGCGTGGGGATGGACCAGGATCACCAGTGGGATGGCGAGGAAGTTCACGGCGACGAAGATGAACATGAAACGCTCCCAGCTGCGGAAGCTGCCGGTCGTGGTTATTGCGATCAGCCCGAGCGCGGCGATGGGGACCGAGACGTAAGAAGATATGCCGAAGTAGCCGAGGGCAAGGCTCACGCCGATGAACTCGGTGACGATCGTGAGGAAGTTCAGGACGAACAAGTCGCCGACCGAGAACGCCGCCCAGAACTTCCCGAAGCGTTCTTTGATCAGCCGGGCGTGGCCGACGCCTGTCACGGCCCCCAGCCGCACGACCATCTCCTGGTTGACGATCAGGACCGGGATGAGCAGAGGCAGGGTCCATAGCAGGGTGAGGCCATAGTTCTGACCCGCCTGGGCATAGGTCGCGACGCCTCCGGCGTCGTTGTCGCCCACCATCACGATGAGGCCAGGGCCGACGATGGCGAGCAACGTGAGCAGCTTGCGCCCCCACGAGCGCCGCGCAGCGAGGTCGTGCTCGCGGATCGTGCCGAAGGCTCCCTGGATGTCGCCCTCGTGCGCGCTGTCGAGAACTGCTGTGCGCCTCTCGCCAGGTTGCAGGTTTTCGACCATGGTGACCTCTCGCGCCGCCGGAGGCGTCGTCGGTGTGCGTAGGCGTGGCTGACCGCGCACGTACACCAGAGGTCAAGCGGCCTCAGCGGAGCGGCCGCTCCTGCTCCAAAGCAACGTGCGCGCGAAGTTGGTCAGGTAACCAACCGTCGGTACTCAGGGGTGCTCCGTTTCCTGGCCCATCGTCAGCCCGCCTCTGAACGAGTGACGCCGACGGGTACCGGCTTCAACCCGGCGCGGGCCGAGTGCACTCAGATCACCATTGCTGGTCAAGGCGTGGCTGCTTGCGGGCAGATCTTACCCGCTGAGCTAGGTGCGGCGGTATCCGAGGGACGCGCAGCGGTCAGATACCGCTCACCGGCCCGAGTTCACTCGTCGGCGGCGGTCATCCCGAAGTCGCGGCGCCATCCCGTTGGCAGGAGGAGCTCCAGCACGTCGTCGACTGTGACGACGCCGATCATCCGATGCTCATCGTCGATGACTGGCGCCGCGGAAAGGTTGAAGTCCGACATCTTCCGGACGATGGCGTGGAGGTCGGCGTCGGCCCTGACCGCCACCGGGTCGCGGGCGGCCACCTCACCGATGCGCGCCGCCGGCGGGCTCTTCACGAGCCGCACGACCGACGCCGTGCCTGTGAGACGGCCATCCTCGTCGGTGGTGTAGATCACCCCGAGGGCTCCGGGCGCGACCGGGCTGCGACGGATCTCCTCGAGGGCGTCGGAGACGAGCGTGCTCCCTGGCAGGGCAAGGAATTCAGGGCTCATGAGGCCACCCGCGGTCTCCGGGTTGTAGCTGAGCAGAGCCCGGACCTTCGACTGCGTCGGCTGTGGGAGAGCCTCGAGAACCGAGAGCCGGCGGTCCTGATCGAGATCGGCGATCAGGTCGGCGGCATCGTCGGGCTCCATCGTCGCGAGCAGCCGGCCCGCTTCCTTGTCGGACCGGGTGCTCAGGAACTCGAGCTGATGCTCGGTGTCGAGCTCCTCGAAGACATCAGCCTCGAGCTCGAGGTCCTGGCCGACAGCGTTGATGATCTCCTCGCCCTCCTCATGCGACGCGGCTTCGACGAGATCGGCGATCTGGGCCGGGTGCAGGCGAGCAAGTTTGCGGTACGGGATGCGGAGCATCGCCGTCGGCACGTGGGAGACGAACGGTTGGATGCTCTCCCAGTCCACGATGGCCTTCGCCGGGATGCGCTGGGCGAGCATGCGGGGAAGCATCCTGCGCAGAACCGGCCGGCTGGTCGGGTCGACCCCGATCACCTCGAATGTGCCGTCGACCAACGCGATCTCGATCTCGTTCGCACGGATGAGCCGGGCGCCCACGATGTTGATCAGGTGCCTTCCTGACAGGTCTTTGGTGAGGAGAAGCTCGCCGGGCCTTCGCTCGAAACGGGCGAGATTGAGCGTCTCGCCCTGGAGCTGGACGCATCCGGGGCGAACGCTTTCGATCAGCGAGATCGGCACGAAGAGCTCCCGCCGGCCGATTCTCGCGACGATCCCGGTCACAGGGGGATGTGCCTGTTCGCCTTGGCGCGCGATGACGTCCTCGACCCGGCCCATCTTTTCCCCGTCACTGCCCAGCAGCGGGCTGTGGACGACGCCGGAAAGATGGATGATGTCGGCGGCCATCAGACTGAGGCCAAGCGCGATCGGCACATGGCGATCCGCACGGCTTCATAGTAGTGAAGACTTCGCGGGGCTGGGAAGGGTCTGTCACCGCTGGCCGGCGCCGGCCGCTTTACTTATCGGAGATGCGCAGGGGAGGCTAGACGGTCATGCCAGAGCCAGTTCGGCCTCGCCGCCTGCGCATCGCGTTCCTCGTGTACAGGGGCAACCCGCGTTGTGGCGGCCAGGGTGTCTACACGCGTCACCTCACAGCAGAGCTCGCCGCGCTCGGTCACTCGGTGACGGTGTTCTCGGGCCCCCCGTACCCGGAGCTGGCCGAATCTGTGGAGCTGGTGAAGGTGGCGAGCCTGGACCTGTACCGCGAACCGGACCCGTTCCGTGTCCCCAAACTGCGCGAGTTCACCTCCCCGGTTGACGTTCTCGAGTTCGCGATGATGTGCACCGCAGGTTTTCCCGAGCCACTCACGTTCAGCTTGAGGGCGCGCCGGCTCCTTGCCGGCCGCCTCGGTGATTTCGATCTCGTCCACGACAACCAGTGCCTCGGTTCGGGAATCACCGGCATGATGAAAGACGGCTGGCCCGTGCTCGCGACCATCCACCACCCCATCACCGTCGACCGCGAGCTGGAGCTGGCGCACGCGGACCGGTGGCAGCGGCGCTTGACGCTCAGGCGCTGGTACGGGTTCGTCGGGATGCAGGCTCGGGTCGCAAGACAGATGCGGCGGGTCGTGACCGTTTCCGAATCTTCGCGACGCGACATCGCAGACCAGCTCGGCGTCGCGCTCGATCGCATGGCGGTCGTCCCGGTCGGTGTCGACGCCGCGGTGTTCCGGCCGATGCCCTCCAGACCGCGCGTGCCGGGCCGGATCATGACAACGGCGAGCTCCGATGTGCCGATGAAAGGGCTGGTCCCGCTCCTGGAGGCGGTCGCGGAGGTTCGCAGAGAGTGCCAGGACGCCCATCTCGTGGTCATCGGCCGCCTGAGGGACGGGAGCACGGTCCCTGGCGCGCTGGACCGTCTCGGGCTCCAGGGCGCGGTCCGCTTCCTGTCGGGGCTCAGTGACCAGGCGGTGGCCGATCTCTACGCTGAGGCCGAGATCGCCGTCGTACCGTCGTTGTACGAGGGCTTCTCGTTGCCGGCGATCGAGGCCATGGCTTGCGGCGTCCCGCTCGTCGCGACCACCGGCGGGGCATTGCCCGAAGTCACCGGGCCGAGCGGTGTCGCAGCGCTTCTCGTGCGGCCGAACGACCCGGGCTCACTCGCCCAGGCCATTGTGACCGCGCTCGGCGATCCCATGTTGCGCCTGCGCCTGGGCGAAGCCGGCCGCAAGCGCGCTGCCGAGCGCTTCACGTGGCCGGTCACGGCGCGAGCCACGGCCGAGCAGTACTTCGAGCTTCTGGCGTGCTGACCATCGATTTCGACCGCCTCGGCCTCTGCCGGGCCGAGCGCGTGCTCGACCTGGGCTGTGGCGGGGGCCGGCACGCCTTCGAGTGCCTTCGCCGAGGTGCGGTGGTCGTCGCCCTGGACGCCGACCCGGTCGAGGTCGAGGGCGTCATCGGGATGATGGTTGCGATGGTCGGGGCCGGCGAGGTCGCTGATGGTGGGGCGGGAGTGGGCGTGAGGGGTGACGCGCTGAGGCTGCCGTTTCCTGATGGGGCTTTCGACAAGGTCATCTGCGCCGAAGTGCTCGAGCACCTTGCTGACGACTCTTCGGCGATGGCCGAGCTGGCCCGGGTGCTCCGGCCCGGCGGTCTGCTGGCGATCAGCGTGCCACGGTACGGCCCGGAGCTCGTCAACTGGGCGCTCTCGGAGCAGTACCACAGTGTCCCGGGCGGCCATCTGCGGATATACCGCCGGAGCCAGCTGCTCGAACGGCTCGAGGACGCGGGCCTGGAGCTGGTCGCCTCCCATCACGCGCACGCGCTTCACAGCCCGTACTGGTGGCTTCGGTGCCTCGTCGGTGTGGAGAACGAGAACTGCCTCGCCGTGCGCGGTTACCACCGCCTGCTCGTGTGGGACATCACGGCCCGGACACCGCTGACGCGCATTCCCGAGAAGATCCTCAACCCTCTGCTGGGTAAGAGCCTGGTCTTGTACCTGAGGCACGCGACGCGATGATCCCTTCCTCTCAAGGGGTGACCGGCGGTCGATTGATCCCCGAGACGATCGAGTCGATCCGGGCGGTCCAGTTGCGCGACGGCATGATCCCGTGGTTTGCGGGCGGCCACGCCGACCCGTGGAACCACGTCGAGGCCGCCATGGCACTGACCGTGGGCGGCGCTCTCCACGATGCAGCGCGCGCTTATGAATGGTTACGGGCGACCCAGCGAAGCGACGGGTCGTGGCACACCTACTACCTGGCGAACAGCCAGGTCGAGGAGCCCCGTCTCGACACCAATGTCTGTGCCTATTTGGCGACCGGAGTGTGGCACTACTTCCTCGCCACCAGGGACTCAGGTTTCCTGGAGGATCTGTGGCCCTCGGTGGAGCGCGCCATCGACTTCGTCATCGGCTGGCAGCGGCCCGGTGGCGAGCTGGTGTGGTCCGTCGACCCCGACGGGACACCGGGGAGCTATGGGCTGCTCACCGGCTCCTCCTCGGCGTACTTCAGCCTGCGGTGCGCCATCGCGTGCGCGGCCCAGCTCGGGCACGAGCACCCGGACTGGGAGCTCGCCGCGGGCCGTCTGCGCCATGCCATCGCCCACGACGGACGCGGCTTCGCCTCCAAGGACGAGTTTGCGATGGACTGGTACTACCCGGTGCTGGTCGGCGCGCTGGACGCGAGAAGGGCGTCGGAGCGCATCGCGGAGCGCTGGTCCGAGTTCGTGATCGAGCAACGGGGCGTGCGGTGCGTCTCGGGCCACCCGTGGGTGACCGCCGCGGAGACCGCGGAGTGTGCGATCGCCCTGGTTGCGGTCGGGCGCCGTGACCGGGCCGCGGCCCTGCTCGGATGGGCTCGACAGCACCGTGGGCCGGACGGTTCGTACACCACCGGCTTCGTGTACCCGGAGCGGTCAACCTACCCGGCGGGCGAGCGGTCGACTTATACGGCAGCTGCGGTCGTACTGGCCGAAGACTGTGTTCAGCGGCTCAGTCCGGCCGCTCAGCTGTTTGTCGACGGGTCGCTCCCTGCTGGCTTCGACCTCGACGTGGGACAGGAGCGGGATCGCCGCGCGAGCACGCGCAGGCTCCCGGTTTGTGCCCAGTGTTCCTCGTCGAACTCGCCAGAGCTGAGAGCGCGCGCGTAGATCTCGAACGGAGGGCGACCGCCGTCGGCGGGGTCAGGGAACACGTCGTGAATGGCGAGCCAGCCGCCGTCGGCCACGCGGGGGGCCCAGCCCTGGTAGTCCGCCCATGCAGGTGCGTCTCCGTGTCCTCCGTCGATGAACACCAGGCCGGCCGCGACGTTCCACCGGGCAGCGACGGTGGGTGAGTCTCCGACGACGGCGATGGCGAGGTCCTCCGCGCCGGCTACTTCCATGGCTCTTCTCCAGAACGGCAAGGTGTCCATGCGGCCGGTCCCGCCGTCGACAAGCGTGTTGTCGTGGTGCTCGAAGCCCGCCTGGTTCTCCTCCGAGCCCCGGTGATGGTCGACGCTGAAGACCACAGCGGGTGCTGCTCCCAGGCTCAGCGCCCGGGCGATCCCTGACGCGAGATAGAGGGTGGACCTGCCGCAGTAGGCGCCGACCTCGACGATCGAGGAGAAACCTGCCAGAACGACGCGCTCGGCGAGCTTGGCAAGTGCGAGACCCTCTTCATCGGGCATGAAGCCCTTGGTCGCACGAGCCGCCTCGAGCAGGCTCTGCGGCCTCGAGACCGGGTTCATTCGTGCCTGCCCATTCAAAACGTCCCGCCTCAACTTGTGGTGAGGGAAACGACTGAGTAGATGCCAAAGCCGAGCAAGGCAACGCCCGAGAGGCGCCGGACGATCGCAAGTGGCACCCAGCGCGTTATCGTGCGCCCGGCAAGCACACCGACGACCGAAACGAGCGCGAACCCGACTGCCGCGCCCGCGAACACCGCCAGGCGGTCCCGGTAGTGCGCAGAAAGGTTGGCTATCAGCACCTGGGTGATGTCGCCGAACTCTGCCACGGCGACCACGCCGAAGGTGATGGCGGTGACGCGCCAGAAGCTGGAGCGCTCGCGGGCCAGTGAGCGCTCCTCAGCGGAGGTGAGCCGTTCGGCCCGCTCCTGTTCGACGCGCTCGGTGGTCACCAACAGGTAGAGCGCACCGCCGAGGAACAGCGCTGCCACCACAGACCGCACCGCGAGCCTCGGCAGAAGGGCTATCAGGCCTCCCGCGACCACGGCTATGCCGGCCTGGAGGACCAGAGCCGAGCAAGCGCCGACCCAAACCGGAAGCGGACGGTGACGCGAAGAGAGCACGAGGCAGGAGATGAAGGTCTTGTCGGGCAGCTCCGCCAGGATGACCAGTGCGAGAGTCGTCGCCGCGATGGCGAGATTCACGTCTCCCGCCGCAAGCTCATGGCCTGGCGAGAAGAGATCCGAGGAGCGGCCTTTGCTTGAGCACAAAGCGGACGTTCACTGCCAGGCGTTCGAGGTTCTGGTCGACCGCCCTTTGCTGGCCGCCGAGCGGATGAGCCGCACAGAACGCGGTGACCTTGCGCGAGAGCCCGGGCGTGCCGTCGGCGTCCAGTTGGCAAAGACGCGAGATCTCGAGCATCCGTGTGACCGAGTTTGCCGGATAGCGCTCGAGGAGCGCCTCCCAGTGACCGGAGACGAATTCCCAGACTTGCGGGCTGACGACGCGGTTGCTCAACAGCGCCCGGAGGAGATAGGGAGCGTCCTGGCTCCTGATCTCGGTCAGGCACAGCTCGCAGGTCTCCGCTACGAGGTCCAGGTCACGGAGGTAGCTGAGCGAGTCGAGGTAGCGCTGCTCCTCAATTGGCTGGGAGGGGGAACGGAAATGCGAGAGGAGAGCGTCGTACTCGAGGCGTCCTGCAGTGGTCGCAACGACGCGGAGTATGGCCGATGTGGTATCGGCGTCCAAGGACGCGCCCGCATCGAGCGCGACGAAGCGGTCGCGACTCTCGGCCCGGACGCAAGGATCGCCGCCGATCGTGCCGAGGGTTGCGATGAGAACGGCACGACGCCGAGCCGCCTCGCTGTCGTCGTCCTCACGGCGGTCCCAGCCGACGCGTTCGAGCTCAGGTCTGAGCAGCGACTGGATGAAGGCCTCGAGCGCCCGGCGTTCTGCCTCGGCAACCGCGAAGTCCAAGAGCCCGAGCGCGCCCGCGACCATCGTCCACACGGTCGGGTCCTTCTCACCCTCGAGACGCCGCACCAGGGCGAGGAACTGCTCGAGTGGCGTCGAGCCGGCCAGTGCGCACGCCCAGGTGTCTGCCACGAGCCGGAAGCGCTCGAGCGGCTCGAGTCGGTCGAAGGCGGCGAGGACGGCGTCGAGAAGCTCGCCTTCGTAACGCAGTCGGTAGACGCCGTTGCCTCCGGCGTTGACCACGAGCGCCCCCTGCCCGGCAGGGACGCGTATGGGCCGTTCCCGCAGGAGCTCGTAGTGGTACGGCGCGTAGGCGGAATGGTCCGTGTCGCCACGGTGCTGCATGGCCACGGGGACGAGCCAGTTCGAGCCGATGGCACTTGGCCCGCCGCCGGCCTGCCTGTTCGCTGCCGGCAGGTACGAGAAGGGCTCCTGAGCGAGCACCACCTCGGTGCCGACCGCGCTGGCGGTGACGAGCGGATGCCCACCTTGGAAGATCCACGAGTCCATGAGCGCGCGGATCGGCAGGCCATCGGCCGCCTCTTCTATCGCGTCCCACAAGTCGGTGGTCTCGGTGTTGCCGTAGCGATGAGCGGCAAGGTAACGGCGGACGCCTGCGCGGAAGCGCTCCATTCCGAGGTACTGCTCGAGCATCCGAAGAAGGCTGCCGCCCTTCTCGTAGGTGAGGGCATCGAACATCGAGTCGACCTCGTCGGGCGTACGCACAGGGAACTCGATGGGGCGCGTCGTGTGGAGCCCGTCGAGGGCGAGCGCCATCTCCCGGTCGCGACTGAAATCCACCCAGCACTGGTACTCGGGCTTGAAGTTGTCCAGGCAGCAAAGGGCCATGTAGGTCGCGAACGCCTCGTTCAACCAGATGCCGTTCCACCAGCCCATGGTCACGAGGTCGCCGAACCACATGTGCGCGATCTCGTGCTCGACGACCTCGGCGACGCGTTCCAGCTCGTTACGGGCCGAGTTGGCGGGGTCGGTGAGCAGCGCGGCCTCACGGAACGTCACGCATCCGAGGTTCTCCATCGCACCGAAGGCGAAGTCGGGGATCGCGACGAGGTCGAGCTTGTCACCTGGGTAGGGCTGGTCGAAGTACTCCGTGAAGTAACCCAGCGCGTGCGCGCCGGCTTGGAGAGCGAAAGTGGTCAGCCGCGCCTTGCCGGCGGTGTGAACCACGCGAAGAGGAGTTCCGTCCACATCCACGGCGTCGGTGGCCTCGAGAGGGCCGACGACGAAGGCGACCAGGTAGGTCGACATCGGGATCGTGTCGGTGAACTCGAGGCGACGCTTGCCGTCGGGAAGTTCTGTCGCGCGGCGTTCAGCACCGTTCGAGAGGGCCAGGAGGTTCGCCTCGACCTCGAGCGAGACGGAGAACACGGCCTTGCGGTCCGGTTCGTCCCAGCAGGGGAAAGCCCTTCTAGCGTCGGTTGACTCGAACTGGGTCGTCGCAATGACGTGCTCGTTGCCGTCCTCGTCGCGGAAGGTGCTGCGATAAAAGCCGCGGAGCTTGTCGTTCAGAACACCGGCGAAATCGCACTCGAGGACGTAGGTACCCGGCAGGGCTTCGTGTGGTGAGCTGAAGGTGACCCGCTCGAGGTCCTCGTCGAAGCAGATACCGAGATCGACTCGCTGAGGCGAACCGTCGAGCCGGCTCAGCGTGGCATCGAAGATCTGAAGCTCCGTCGCGTTGCAGACGATAGAGCTGGTCACCGACACGACGTTGAGCTCGATACGCTCATGGCCGAGAAACGTCGCAGCCTCCAGGTCGGGCGCGATCGTCAGCTCATAACGCGTCGGCACGACGTCGCGGGGGAGCCTGAAGTCTTTCTCGTCGGTGTTCAAAGTCACGGACATCGAAGATTAGTCGTGTGCGTCCTCATAAGTCGGGAAGGCCTTTTACCGACTACCGTCGCGACTCGTGCCGGACCCCGGATCATCGCGCGTCGCTTTGGGCGCCCCACACGAGGAGCTCGCCAGACGGCAGATGGATGTTGTGTGCATCGGGCACGCCATCGTCGACCGAGTCGCCCACGTGGACGCAGCGACGATCCAAGCTGCCGGCGTCGAGCCGGGCGCGATGACCCTCGTCGACGGCGAGCAGATCGCGAGGCTTGCCGGGCTCGTGGATGACTGGGTCCAGGTCGCCGGGGGCTCGGCAGCCAACACCGCGGTGGGGCTCGCCTCTTTGGGGGCTCGTCCGGCGTTCGTGGGGTCCGTGGGCCATGACATGCTCGGTACCGAGTACGAGCGCGACCTGGGGTCGGTCGGTGTCCGATGCGTGCTGAGCCATGGCACCGTTGACCTCTGCACGGGCCAGTGCCTTGTGATGGTCAGCTTCGACTCGGGGCGCACAATGGCAACGTATCTAGGCGCTGGTGTCGTCATCGATGCCGAGGCCGTCGAGCAGGCCTTCGGCGAAACCGCGGCGGCCGTGTACATCGAGGGCTACCTGCTCGACTCGCCCGGGACCTCTGCCGCTGTCGAGCGGGCTGTCGAGCTCGCGAAGGCCGGTGGTGGGTTTGTGGCTTTGAGCCTGTCGGACCCGTTTCTCGTCGAACGCCACGGTGAGCTCCTGAACCACCTTGTCGACGGCAAAGTCGACCTGTTGTTCGCCAACGAGGAAGAAGCTCGGCGCTTCACCGGGGTAAACGACTTGCCGGGAGCGCTTGACGCCCTGGAGCGACCAGGGCTCACAGCCGCAGTGACGCTCGGCGCGCGAGGTGCCGTGCTCTTGAGCGGCGGGGACCGCGCAGTCGTCCAGGCTCCACCGGTCGGCCGTGTGGACGACACGACGGGGGCGGGCGACCTATTCGCGGCAGGTGTCCTCTACGGCCTTTTCCGTGGTGCGCCGTTGGAGACGGCGGGCCGGCTCGGAGCCCTCGCCGCCGGTGAGGTCGTCTCCCACCTTGGAGCGCAGCCCCACGTCTCGTTGCACTCCCTGGCCGTGCAAGCCGGCCTCACCGAGCCCTGGTGACGGCCCCGCTTTGCGCGGGCGCAACCGGGCACGCGCGCAACCGGGCACGAGTGCAGCCGGGCACGAGTGCAGCCGGGTGTGTGCGGACCGCAGGCTTCGGTCAGACCCGGTTGCTGTCCTCGTCGGGTGGGAGGAAAGCCAGATCGAGATCCGCGAGACGCACGAGCGCTGACGCGACCCATCGCGCTAGGCCCGCAACCTGTCCGTCGAGCTTGGTCGGGTCGTCGAGGAGCGGCTCTTCGAGCCGGATGCTGCCCTGGTAGGCGACCTCGATAGCACAGGCGGGGGTATCCGAAGAGGGCTCGTAGAGCTGCTCGATCATCGGCCCGGACTGCTCGAGGCGCTCCGAGCCGAACTCGGGCCCGTCACCGGCGAGCGCGGCGAGCACCAGAGCGGGGTCCGGCGTAGCCGAGAGGCGTTGCACGCGAAGGGCAATCTCGACGATGAGCTCCGGCGGTTCGGCCGGAGGTTCGCCGATCGACCACGACCGGTAGGCGCTCTGGCTCCAGGTCGGCCAGTCGAGGCTGAGGTCCGCCCGGACGCGAGGTGGGCTGTCCTCACCGGGGAGGCTGTAGGAGGTCTCGAAGGCGACGTCGCCGAGGAAGACGTCGACTTGGAAACGCTCCTCCACCGCCTGCTGTTCCAAGAGCGCGGCCTCGAACGCCTCGCGAAGGGCCGCGATCACGTCAAGGAGTATGTGATCGATCATTGCGAGCCGAGGCTACCCCCCAGTTGCGCAGGGGGCGCATTTGCCTGGTAGACAGCGGACGTGCGTGACAATCCCTGGCTCGATCGCCGAGTCATCGCCTACGCCCACCAGGGCGGCGCCAAGGAGGCTCCCTCGAGCACGCTTTACGCGATCAGGCGAGCGCTCGAGCACGGGGCGACCGCCATCGAGCTCGACGTGCACGCCACCAGCGACGGAGAGCTTGTCGTCTGCCACGACCCGACGCTCGACCGAACGACCGGCGTCACGGGCGAGATCGCCGAGCGCCGTGCCGAGGAGCTTCGGCACCTCGACAACGCGTTTTGGTTCTGCCCAGGCGAGGGCGCCGTCAGGGGGCGTCCAGCCGAGGACTACGTGCTTCGCGGGAAGGCCCCCAGTGATCACGACTTGGGCGTGGCGACGCTCTCGGAGGTCTTGGAGGCCTTCCCAGGTGTCGTGCTCAATCTGGACATAAAGCGCAGCGCCCCAGAAGTCGTCCCTTACGAGGAGGCGCTGGCCGGTGTGCTTGCCGAGCACGGCCGGCAAGATGACGTGATCGTCGCGTCTTTCTCGGACGAGGCGGTCGCGGAGTTCGCCAAGTACGCGCCCTCGACCGGCATCGCAGCCGGCACCGAGGCGACGACCGAGTTCCACCGGCGGCTGCATGCCGGCGAGCAGCCGCAAGACGGCATCGAGGGCTACGTCGCGCTTCAGGTCCCGGTGCGCTTCGGTCCCGTCGTCGTCGTGGACGAGAGCTTTATCGAGGCCGCACACGCGAGCAGGCTCGCGGTCCATGTCTGGACGATCGACGATCCTGACGAGATGGAGCGTCTCGTCGGTCTTGGCGTCGATGGGATCATCTCCGACAAGCCGTCGGTGCTGGCGAGTGTGCTGAGCCGCCTTGGGTCGAACTGGGAGGTGTGAAGGTCAGCCGCGACCGCAGTTCGGCTTCTTGCCGTGGTTGGCCTTCTTCTTCTTGCGGAGCTTCCGCTTCACAGTTCGCTTGGACACAAGCGGGACATTGTAGTGGCTACCACGCTGGTACTTTTCCCACGCGAGCTGGCCGTTCGGTAGCGTTGGGCATCTTCTTTGGCTCGGGGACCGACGGGGACAGGTAAATGGCGTGGCTCCTGCGTGAAGGCGAGGTGCTTGCGAGCGTCGAGGTCGCTTCGTCGCTCGCTGCCAGATCGCGTGGCTTGTTGGGCAAGAAGCGCTTCGAGGGCGCCCTGTTGTTGCACCACACGAGGTCCGTTCACACGATCGGGATGCGATTCGCGATCGATGTCGCCTTCTTGGCTGAGGACCTTCGTGTCATAGGTACCACGACCATGCACCCGTACCGGGTGGCGCTCCCGCGCCGAGGCGGACGCGCGGTGCTCGAGGCCGAGGCGGGCGCCTTCGAGCGGTGGAAGCTCGTCCCAGGCGACAGCCTGGAGATCAAGGGGTGACCGGGAGGGACCGGCGCCCCGGCGAGCTGGTGGTCGTCGCGACCCCGATCGGCAACATTGGTGACCTCTCGCCGCGGGCCGCCGCGACGCTTGAGCAGGCCGATGTCGTGTGCTGCGAGGACACACGCCACACCGGGCAGCTACTTGCCCGCCTGGGCCTGCGAGCTTCCCGTCTGCTTTCGGTACACGCGCACAACGAGCGTGAGCGGGTCGCGGAGGTGCTCGAGATGCTCGACCGGGGTGAGCGCGTCGCGCTGGTCAGCGATGCCGGCACGCCGGCGGTGTCCGATCCGGGCGAACGGGTGATCTCCGCTGCGATCGCCGCCGGTCACAAGGTCACGACCGTGCCGGGACCATCGGCGGCCGTGAGCGCCCTCGTGGTCGCGGGGCTCGGGACGGCACGTTGGAGATTTGAAGGCTTCCTGCCGAGACGAGGGACCGACCGTGTCAAGCGCCTGGGCGAGATCGCCACAGCGCCGCATCCCAGCGTGATCTATGAGTCGCCCCAGCGGATCAGTGCGACGCTGCGGGATCTTGCGAATTGCTGCGGAGGTGACCGGCAGGTGGCGGTCTGCCGAGAGCTGACCAAGCTCTACGAGGAGACCTGGCGTGGCACACTCGCCGAGGCGTGCGAGCGCAGCGCGGCGAGTGCGGCACGCGGTGAGCACGTGCTCGTCATTGCAGCCGCGCCGGCTCCCGAGCGGTCGTCGCCGAGTGGACGTGAGATTCACAGCGCAGTCGCGAGCCGCATGTCCGCCGGCGTCAGCCGTCGTCAGGCGGCGGCCGAGGTGGCCGCGGACCTCGGCGTGTCGAAAAGGTTTGCATACGAGACTTCGCTCGCCCACAACGGCCAGTAGTTTGGGAGCGTGCCTGACCGTTTCTTCCTGACGACACCGATCTACTACGTCAACGACGCCCCCCACCTCGGTACGACATACTCGACCGTGAATGCGGACGTGCTCGCGCGCTGGCACCGTTTGATAGGTGACGACTCCTGGTTCCTGACCGGAACTGATGAGCACGGGCTGAAGAACGCCCGGGCTGCGCAGCTGCAGGGGCTCACGCCTCAGGAGTGGGTCGACCGGACGAGCCGGCGCTACATCGCCTCCTGGGCCGCCCTCGACATTTCGAACGACGACTTCATCCGCACGACCGAGGAGCGCCACCACCTGAGCGTGCAGAGGTTCATGCAGGCGATCCACGACAACGGCTACATGCACAAGGGGCTGTACGAGGGCTGGTACTGCGTTTCGTGCGAGGCGTACTACCCCGAGAGCGACCTGCTCGAGGGCCGCGTCTGCCCGGTGCACGAGCGGCCGGTGGAGTGGCTCACCGAGGAGAACTGGTTCTTCGAGTTGTCCCGTTTCGAGCAGCCGTTGCTCGACTGGTACGAGAGCCACCCACACGCGATCTTCCCCGAGTCCAGGCGCAACGAAGCGCTCGGGATCATCAAAGGCGGGCTCCAGGACATCTCGATCACCAGGACCTCGATCGACTGGGGTGTGCGCGTTCCCTGGGACAGCGATCACGTCTTCTACGTCTGGTACGACGCCCTGGTCAACTACATCACCGCCATCGGTTATGGCGAGGACCCGGAGCGCTTCGCCAAGTGGTGGCCGGCGGCTCATCACCTGCTCGGCAAGGACATCATCCGGTTCCACTGCGTCTGGTGGCCGGCGATGTGCCTCGCCGCGGGCATCGACCCGCCAGCCCATTACATCGTTCATGGGTGGCTGCTCGTGGGCGGCGAGAAGATGTCCAAGACGCGGCTGAACCAGATCGATCCCGTGAAGCTCGCCGCCGACATCGGGGTCGACGCGCTCCGCTACCACTTGGTGCGGGACGTAGTGCTGGGCTCCGACGGGGACTTCACCTACGAAGGCTTGATCGCGAGGTACAACTCCGATCTTGCCAACAATCTCGGCAATCTGCTCGCACGGGTCGCAGCCGTCGTGGGGAGCAAGTGCGGGGGGATCGGTCCCGCTCCGAGACCTGCCGCGCCGGGTGTTCGGTTGAGCGAGGTCGCGGCCGAGGTGGTGACGGCGTCCCGGGACGCCTGGGAACGGTTTGCGGCTCACGAAGCTCTCGAGGCGACCTGGCGCCTCGTTCGTGCCGCGAACTCCGAGCTCGAGACCGCTGAGCCGTGGAAGCTGCCGCCCGGCCCGGCCCTCGATGCCGCCCTCGGGGACGCCCTTGAGACGCTGCGGATCGTGGCCGTGCTCGTCTCCGCGGTGATGCCGAGCGCCGCGGCCGAGATATGGGCACGGATAGGGCTTCCGGGCCGGCCCGACGAGGCGGGCGCGGCCGGGGAGAACGGCAGCCTCGCGTGGGGGGGCTACCCGGGGAACCTCAACGTCATAAAGGGTGCACCGCTGTTCGCGCGGCGTAGCGTTGACAGTTGAACGAAAGAGGCGACGTGGAAGATTCGAGCGACGAGACCGGGCAGGAATCCCAGCAGGAGGGTTCGTGGCTACGTCGCCGGCGTGGTGCCGCCCGGCGGGCGCAGCGCGAGACGAGTGCACCGGCTGGGCCAGAGCCCGTTGCCGGGGCCTCGCTCTTGTCGCCGTCTCCTCCGCCGGTGCCGCGGCCGGTGGCGATCTGGACCGACAGCCACTGCCACTTGCAGGACGACCCGGACCCGGTCGTGACCATTGCGCAGGCTCGCGAGGCGCGGGTGGGGCGGGTGGTGTGTGCCGGGACCGATGCGGCGTCGTCCCGTCGCGCCGTGCTCCTGGCCAACGAGCTGTCGGAAAACCAGGCCTCGGGCCCGCGCGGCACCGAGGTCTGGGCAACCGTCGGGCTGCACCCGCACGACGCCAAGGCCGGGCTGGCCGAGGTGACAGAGTTCCTCGACGAGCTGTCCGCGGGGGCGGGGCTGCGCCGGTCCCGTGTCGTGGCCATCGGTGAGTGCGGGCTCGACTACCACTACGACAACTCGCCGAGAGGGGTCCAGCGCGACGTCTTTTCCGCCCAGGTCGCCCTGGCGAATCGCCACAACCTCGCGCTCGTCATCCACACCCGGGAGGCGTGGGCCGACACCTTCTCGATCCTCGAGCACGAAGGAGTTCCCGAGAGGACGATCTTCCACTGCTTCACAGGTGGTGAGCACGAGGCGAGGCGATGTCTGCGGGTCGGCGGGCTCCTGTCCTTCAGCGGTATCGTGACTTTCGCCAACGCCGACGAGCTACGCCAAGTGGTCACACATTGCCCCCTCGACAGCCTGCTGATCGAGACCGACTCACCTTTCCTGACGCCGGTCCCACATCGCGGGCGCCGCAACAGCCCGAGCAACGTCGCCGTCGTCGGGAACGCGGTAGGCCATTTGAAAGGCTTCGAGCCGGAAGTCCTGGCCGCGATCAGCTGGATGAACGCCGAGAGGGCCTTCGGGCTCGGGGTCTGACATCGCCGAGCCCTCAGGCGCCACTCCAGCGGTCCCGTTGCGGCGCCCACCTGGCCGTGGTGAGGTTGCCCGTCTGCTCCGCCAGCACGGGCTTCATCCTTCGAAGGCGCTCAGTCAGCACTTCGTCACCGACCCGAACACGCTCGAGCGCCTGGCCCGGCTTGCACGGGTCGGTCCCGGAGATCACGTCGTCGAGATCGGCGCCGGCTTCGGCTCGCTGACCGTCGCGCTCGCGGCGACCGGGGCCGCGGTGACGGCGATCGAGGTGGACAGGGGCATCATCCCGGTCCTTCGGGAGATGGTCGAGCCGATCGGGGTGACGGTGGTCGAGGCCGACGCGATGTCCTGCGACTGGGCCGGACTGCTCGCAGCAGCGCCACGGTGGGTACTGGTGGCCAATCTGCCCTACAACGTGGCGACCCCGCTTGTTCTCGACCTTCTCGGCGATGTGCCGGCCATCGGCCGCATGCTCGTGATGGTGCAGCGCGAGGCGGGAGAACGCCTAGTCGCGGTGCCGAAGGCGAAGAATTTCGGTGCCGTGTCGGTGAGGGTCGCCTATTTCGCCACAGCAGTACTTGTTGGACGCGTTTCACCTGAGGTCTTCCTGCCCCGGCCCAATGTCGAGTCGGTGCTCGTGGAGATCGTGCGCCGTGAGTCCCCAGCGGTCGACCCCGCCGTGGTTAGCTACGCGGAGATCGACCTGCTTGTCCGGGCCGGCTTTGGCGGGCGGAGGAAGATGTTGCGCCGGTCCCTCGAGGGACTCGTCGACGAGGCCACCTTCGCGGCCGCCGGGATCGACGGCCGTTGCCGGGCCGAGGAGCTCGGCATCGAGGAGTGGGGCAAGCTAGTCGTATGTCGTCGATCGATCATGTTCGGGCACCAGCCAAGCTGACCCGCGCGTTGCGGGTCGTTGGAGTCCGCCGCGACGGCTACCACCTGCTCGAGGCCGAGATGACGACGATCGATCTCGCGGACGAGCTCGAGATCGAAGAAGGCGCCGATGGTCTCGAAGTTGTCGACGAAGTGGCCTGGGTCCCCGGCGACGGTCCCTTGTCGGCCGAGCACAGGCGTGACGCCGCTGATCGGGCGCCTCTGGACGTCCCGCTGGGGGCGGAGAACCTCGTTGTCCGGGCACTGGCCACCGTTGGCCGGCGTGCCCGGGTGCGGCTCACAAAGCGCATCCCGGCTGGGGCCGGTCTTGGAGGCGGCTCTGCGGACGCGGCGGCCGTGCTGCGTTGGGCAGGTGCTCGCGATCCGGCGGTTGCGGCCGCGCTGGGCGCAGACGTGCCATTCTGCGTCGTCGGCGGAAGGGCGCTTGTGAGCGGCATCGGGGAAGTGGTCGAACCGCTCGGTTTTGAGGCTTTCACGGCAGTGCTCGTCACACCTTCGATAGCCGTGCCGACTTCAGAGGTTTACCGGGCCTGGGACGCGCTTGAGGGCCCAACGGGGGAGCACGGCAACGACCTCGAACCTGCGGCCCTCGTCGTCGAGCCGCGCCTGGCTTGGTGGCGGGACTTGATCTCGAGCGTCGCGGGCGATCGGCCGCGGCTGGCGGGAAGCGGGGGCACGTGGTACCTCGAGCGCGGTCCAAAGGCGGCCGCGCACCTTGTAGGTGAGCTCCAAGGCGCAGTGCGGGCCGAACGCGGCCGGGCCCTCGTCGTCGCTGCAGAGAGCACCGCTCACCGGTGACGAGCGCTTTGCAGTCCAGCGGGCAGCCTGGCGATGATACGGCGAGGCGCCTTGCCGGGCGGTTCCCGCAGCAGTGCTACTTGCCGGCGGCGCGCCGCTGCCAGCGGGTGCGCTTCAGCATCTTCTTGTGCTTCTTCTTGCGCATTCGCTTGCGGCGCTTCTTGATGAGTGATCCCATGGCTGGCTGCACGCTAGCCGAACTCGGGCGGCTCTCGCGCCCATCGACGGGTTCGGGCCGCGCCTGCCAGGCCGGCGCTCGAGCGCCTCTCCGACGTTCAGGTGCAACCCCGGGGCGGTGAGTACGAGATACTTGCTGTTGTAGACATACGGGCGAGAGATCCCTTTCCGGGGTAGTTCAATCGGCAGAACGTCGGCCTTTGGAGCCGGATGTTGGAGGTTCGAGCCCTCCCCCCGGAGCGAGCACCACGACGAGCAGACCTCGTGAACCCGGTCAGGCCAAGCCCAATGGTCGAAACGCCAGTGGTGGCCGCTGCCGAGCGGGCCGGCTGCTCATCGTTCGGGATCGTCGGTGATGTCGCGCGTCCAGCACTTACCGTCGAAGAAGCGGAAGCCGCGCTGGTGCAATGGATCGGCATGCCAGCCGCGTGAAGCCGGTTGCGGCGGGCGCAGGAGCGGCAGCTCGAAGAGGATCCTTCGGAGCTTCTCGCGCTCTTCGGCCGTGTCGGCGATCGCGAGGTCAGACCGGTAGGCGAGCGAGAGATCCTGGACCCTTGTCGTTCGCGATGCCGCCGAGTAGATGATCCAGCCAATTGGCAGCAGCGCAACGTGAATGACGCCCCACCCCGTCGGCGGTATCGCCCAAGGAGGCTTGCCCCGTTCGGAGCGGTACCGTGCCGCCCGCGCCCAGCCCCAGGCGAAGAAGACGACGGCGACGAGGACGCCGACTGCTACCGGCTCGAGAGGCACGAGACTGGCCACTCCTGTTCTTGTCGGCAACCGGGCCGAATCGACTTAGCTTGGGGCATGGACTTCGACCGTTTCACCTTTGGCCTCTACGCCCGCCCGAGGGAGGGCCGACTGTGGCCTTTGGCCCGACGCCCCCTGGCGCAAACCGGTCAGTCTTCGTACAGCGACTGAGCGTAACCTGTGTCCTCCCAGCCGGTGATGATGATGAGGAAGATCGCGAACGTCAGCACGTGGACGCCCGTGCACCACAGGCAGATCGTGTGCAGCACGAGCGCCTCCTGGGCGACGAAGTAGATCACCATCCCGATCCCGACGATGGCCGCCGCGATCCGTCCCCAGGCGAGCCAGGATGCTTCGACGCGCCACGCGACGGGAAGGCAGATCACGCCCATCCCGAGGAAGAAGACGAGCCCGAAGATCGGCACGGGGATGCCGAAGATGACAGACGACGGGCTGGTGAGCACCTTGGAGCAGTTCACGACGCCGCTGTTGGTGCAGATGAGTGCGCCGGGCTGGTAGTGCACGATCAGGAGGTAGATCGAGATGGCGAACCCGGCAACGCAGATGCCGCCAATGGCAAAGGGTCGCCAGGGCCGGCCCCGAAGAATGTCGCCGGCCCGCAAGCGCTTCGCGACCGCCGGCTGGGACTTAGCCCGTGGAGCCGCCGGCGTGCCGGGGCGCGCCCGCCGCGAAGCTTTTCGGCGGCTCACAGCTTCAGCTGTTTGGCTGCCTGCTCGACGACCGGCATCTTGCAGACCGCGCTCGGCTTGTTGTTGGTCAGCTTGCAGATCGCGGCGGTGTAGAAGTTGGCCGAGACGAGGATCGGCTGCGCCGGCGAGGCAACGGGGTTGCCGAGGCTCTGCGCGACCTGCACGTGGGTGAAGCCCGCGAGGATGGACGGGTCCATGAAGGCACCGTCCTCGAAGAACTTGTTGCCGAAGTCCACGAACGGGATCCCACCCTCGTTGGACGACGAGACGAAGGGCGGGAAGTCGTACTTGAGCACGAGCTTGTGGACGAGCGGCGACAGCGTCTCCAGTGGCTCGTAGCCGTTGCAATTCTCTACCGCCGCCGAGGTGCTGGACGAAATGATGTCAGTGCACTGCTCAGCGGGCAGGAAGGTGATGTAGGGGCTCGTGTAGGTCGAGCCGTAAAAGCTGAGGGTGGGCGTGTTCGGATAGATCTCGTTCGTGGCTGTCCCCGAGGCGGTTATGCGGAGGTTCTTGAAGGTACCGAAGCGGCCGAGGGCGACCGCTAGCGGCCAGCGGCTCGCTGCGCAGTACGGGCACCAGTTCGATCCCAGGTAAACGATCAGCGGCTTGCCGCCGCTGTCCAGCGCGGGCTGGTTCTTGAGGGCCGTGATCGAGCCCGTGTCGGGCCCGGACGCGGTGATCGTAGAACCGGCTTGCGAGAAAGCCGACGGCGAGACGTTGTTGATCGCGTTCACGACGCTCGCCGGCGCGGGCTTCATGCCGAAACCCTTGTCACCGGTCGTGGTCTTGCCTGTGACCGAGACGAGAACGATGACGAGAACCGCCAGCACGACTAGCACGGTGCCGAAGATCCCCGCTGTAATGGCGGTGCTTCGCTTGGGGGCGTTCTTCGCGGACCCGCGTCGCGAGGCGGCCCCGCCGGTTCGCGCCCGCCTGGCCTCCGATGCGTCCGCCCTGGCCTTCTGGGACGAGGGCCCTCCCGAGCGCGCCCGCTGCGAGGCGGTCTGGCGCCTCTGACCGGGCTGTCTCTGCTGAGCCAGGCGCTCGCGCGCCCTCTCAGCGGCGGATTCGTCCCGCCCGCCTTCGGCGGTCAGGTCGTGGTTCAACGGCCGGGTATCACGGTTCTGCGACTGGCCACGCCGCGGGGGACGGTTGCCACTCTGTGCCATTACGGCGTGTTCTCCTCGTCGGTACCGCGACTGGCGCGGCAGGTGGTGCCTTCTCGGGCCAGGATGCTACTGCCAAGGTGGCCGGCGCGTAGATCGCGGGTGCGGTGCTAAGGCGCCAGGTGATGGGCCGTGACCCCGGCCGGTACCGTGACTCGGGCATGCTTGCTTGGTGATCGGCGCCCTGGTTGTCGAGCTCCATTTTCCCGCCTGCCACTCTCTCAAGGAGAAACGTGCCGTTCTCCGCCCGATCATCGACGGTGCCCGTTCACGTTTCGCCGTAGCCGTCACCGAGGCGGACTACCAGGATCTGCACCAGCGATCAGTGGTCGAGGTGGCCGCCGCCGCAGCCAGCGAGCGGGTCGTAGTCGAGACCCTCGATGCCGTGGAGCGCTTCATCTGGTCGCGGCCGGGTCTGGAAGTGGTGGGTGCAGTTCGCAGGTGGCTCGACGACGATTGAGCCGGGGCGTGTTCGGGCGCCTCCTGCCAAGGCGCGGTTCGGGCGCCTCCGCCCGGCAGGTGCCGCTCCCCGGTACGATCGTCAACGTGGACAAGGCGGACCCGGGCGATCTCCGGCTGCTCGACCTCGCCGAGGGCGCGCTCGAGGATGTCGAACGAGCCCTGCGGCGCTTGGACGATGGAACCTACGCCATCTGCGAAGTGTGCGGCCGGGCGATCGGCGAGGACCGCCTTGCACGGTCAGCGGTGACACGGCGTTGCGCGGACCACGCGCCGGTGGTCCCGCCGGGCCCTCCGCCCGGGATCTGAGAACTTGGCGCGGCTTCGCTTGTTCGCTCAGGCACGCGACTGTGCCGGCACCAGTGAGGCCGAGGTCGACGGCGGCACGGTGGGTGAGGTGCTGGACGCGGCCGTGGAGCGTTACGGGACGCGTCTCACCGAGGTCATCGCCTATAGCGCTATATGGCTGAACGGTGAGCCCGCGGACCGCGAGCTGCCAGTTGGCGACAGCGACGAGGTCGCGGTGCTGCCGCCAGTGTCCGGCGGATGAGAGGCGAGTGTCCTCGTGGGCACTTCGCCCTGCGGCGGTCAGCCCTTCTTGGTTTCCCAGAAAATCCGGTCGATCTCCGCGATCTGGTCCAGCAGCTTCTGGCCGACGGCGACGTCGGTGGTCTTCTTGGCTTCGCCGGCGGTCTTGGTGGCTGTCCAGAACAGGGTGTGGAGCTCGGGGTACTTCGCGAGATGGTCGGCCTTGAAGTAGTCCGTCCAGAGGACCCAGAGGTGATGCTTGACCAGGTCGGCACGCTCTTCTTTGATCGAGATGGCCCGGGCTTTGAAGACGTCGTCCTGCGAGGCGTTGAACTTCTCCATGCAGGCCTTGACCGAGTCGGCTTCGATCCGCGCCTGGGCGGGGTCATAGACGCCACAGGGCAGGTCGCAGTGGGCGTAGGCGGTCACCGGGCTGCTCAGGCGGTCGAGCAGGGTGAGCAAACGCGAGGTGAGGTGCATGCTTAAGCTCCTTGGTCGGTCATCGGTGGCTAAGAATCGCTCACGTTATCCCCGGCCCCGCAATGACCGGGCAGAGACGCGGCCCGCTGGTCGTGCGCCCTCGCAGCTAGGTCTGTGGGCCACGTGCGCAGCGGCGGTGATCGTGTCGGCCGCGGTGGTGCGGGCGCGTTTTCGGCGGGTACAGGTTGAGGGCACGAGCATGATGCCGGCACTCGCCCACGGTGACCGGCTGGTCGTCATTCGAGCCGGGCGTCCTGCGGCGGGTGATCTCGTCGCCCTGCAGGACCCGGCCGAGCCCGCGCGATTGCTCGTGAAGAGGGTGGTGGAAGTTCTCCCAGCGGGTCTCGACGTGCGCGGCGACAATCAGGTCGCCAGTCGTGACAGCCGGACCTTCGGGCTCGTGGCGCCCTCTCGTCTCGTCGGCAAAGCCGTTTACCGCTACTTCCCACCTGCGCGCGCCGGGTTCCTCCGGCAGTCCGGCTCGGGCAGGGGTACGCTCGTTCGAGATGGCCATGCACCAGAAGGATATTGAGCGGCTGCTGGAACCTGAGCTGACGAGCGACCTGGAAGCGGTCCCTGTCGGTGAGCTCAGGACTCGCCGGGACGCGTGCCAGCGCGCCGAAGTGGCGCTTTCCTATGTGCGGCGACTGCTACAAGGCGAGCTCGACATTGTTGCGGCGGAGCTGGAGGCGCGCGGTAGAGGCGTGCGCGGTGACACGGGACGCCTCCTGGAGGACTTGCCGGCGATCCTGGCAGGAACCAGCGCCAACGCGCCGTCGCAAACACGTGCTCACGAGCCCCGCCTGACGATGGCCGGGGTGGCCGAGGGGTGGACCGAACAGTCGGAGCTCGCGCTCGAGGACCTCGTCGTCGAGGTTCTCGTCGCCGAGCTGGACGGTGACGAGACGCGTCAGCCGCTGTTGCCGGGCGCCAATCTGGGAGCATTCGGTGACGAGGAGCTGCGCGCGCTTGCCGGGCTGCTCAGGTCAGCGGAGACCAGTGTTTCCCTGAGGCGCCGAACGCTGCACGATCAGATCGACCAACTCCAGACGGCGATCGTCGAACGGTACAAAGTCGGAGCGGCGGACGCGGACACCCTGCTCAAGTGAAGGTCGGATGACCACGAGAGACTCGTCCGATCGCTGGGCGGACCTTGGAGATTTCATCCGGCAACAGCGCAACACCGCCAGGTTGTCGCTCCGGAGACTGTCGGAGATCGCCGGCATCTCGAACCCCTACCTGAGCCAGATCGAGCGCGGCTTGCGCAAGCCGTCGGCAGACATCCTCCAGCAGATCGCGAAGGCTCTACGGATCTCAGCCGAGACGCTCTACGTGAGAGCGGGGATTCTCGAGGACGAGCGTCGCGACGACGACGTCGTGCGGCACATCATGATGGACCCCTACCTGGTCGAAGAGCAGCGTCAGGCGCTCGTGCGGATCTACTCGTCGTTCCGTCGCGAGAACGGCCTGTGCGAGACCGAGCGGCAAGAGCCAAGGGCCTGACGCTGGGACTTCTTCATTAGGCTGGGCTCGATGCGCAAGCTGGCCGTGCTCTCTATGCACACCTCGCCCTTGGCCCAGCCCGGTACGGGGGACGGCGGCGGGATGAACGTCTATGTCCGTGAGCTCTCTTCGGCGCTTGCCCGAGAAGGCGTGACCTGTGACGTCTACACCCGGCGCTGGTCCAAGGACCTTCCCGACGTTGTCACGGTGGAGCCGGGCTTCGCCGTGCACCACGTCTCAGCCGGCCCTCCGATCGTGGTCGCCAAGGAGACACTTCAAGACCACGTCGAGGAGTTCACCGAGTCCGTCATCGACCGGATGACCGGGCCGCCACACACGATGCCTGGCGCGAGTAACGCGCCCGCGGATGCCATCCACGCCAACTACTGGCTGTCGGGGCTGGCCGGGCATGCGATCAAGCACCGCCTCGAGCTGCCGCTCGTGTCAACGTTCCACACCCTGGACCGGGTGAAGGCCGAGGCGAGCCCGGAGGAGGTCGAGAGCGCGGAGCCGAGTCGTCGGGCGCGAGCGGAGTCACAGATCATCGGTTGTTCGGACGCTTTGCTCGCCTCATGTTCTGTCGAGGTCGACCAGCTTGTGGAGCTCTATGGAGCAGACCGGGACCGAGTCGAGGTGGTACCGCTCGGGGTCGACCACGCGTTCTTCTCACCTGGTGATCGCGGGTGCGCCAGACGCGCGCTCGGCCTCTCCGGCGACGGCCCGCTCCTGCTGTTCGTGGGGCGGATTCAGCCCCTGAAGGGCGCGGAAGTGGCGCTCGAGGCCTTCGAGATCCTCGTGAAGTCGATTCCGAGCGCCCAGTTCGTGCTGGTCGGCGGGCCGAGCGGCCCAAGGGGTGAGGCGGAGGTTACGGCGTTGGGCGCGATGGTCGAGGCGCTCGATCTTGGCGGACGGGTGCGCTTTGTGGCACCTCAGCCGCATGAGTTGCTCTCGACGTACTACAGAGCGGCAGACTGTTGTCTGGTGCCTTCGCGTTCGGAGTCGTTCGGCCTCGTCGCCCTCGAGGCCGCGGCGTGCGGCACCCCGGTAGTGGCCGCGGCGGTAGGAGGCTTGACGACGCTCGTCCAGCACGGGCGGACCGGCTACCTGGTTGAGAACGGCGACGCCGGGGCGTACGCCCGGTTCGCCGCGGACATTTGTGCCGACCCCTTGCTACAGGCTGAGCTTGGCGCGTGTGGTGCATCCATGGCGGCTGGTTACAGCTGGTCGATAACCGCAGGCCGGCTTCGCCGCCTGTACACCAAGCTCACTTCGCGGTCGCTGGTCGAGTGTTGAGCTCAGCGTCGTGACACGTCTCGTCGTCGTCGGCGGTGGCAAGATGGGCAATGCGCTCATCGGCGGTCTGATCCGTTCTAGCTGGGCCGCCCCAGACGAGCTGGCCGTGGTCGAGCCGCTTGCCTCGGCCCGGGCCGATCTCGTCCGACGCTTTCCGGGAGTTGTCGTGACCGAGACCGGAGTCACCGCGGAGTCCTCCGTCTTGGCAGTCAAGCCTGCCGACGCCCAGGCCGGGTGCCGGACCATCGCGGGATCGAGGTGCCCGCTTGTGCTCTCGATCGTGGCGGGCGTCACGATCGCCCAGCTCGAGACCTGGCTCGGGCGCGGCGTGGTGGTTCTCCGGGCGATGCCCAACACTCCGGGACTGCTCGGTGCCGGTGCCTCGGCGCTCGCGGGCGGGACCTCTGTCACCGAGGGGGACTTCTCCTGGGCGGAAGGTGTCCTGTCCGCGCTCGGGGTCGTCGCACGACTTCCCGAGTACCAGCTCGACTCGGTGACAGGGCTGTCGGGCTCGGGACCCGCCTACGTCTTCCTGTTGGCAGAGGCACTCGTCGATGCCGGTGTCAGCGAAGGCCTCGACCGGGAAGTGAGCCGCCTTTTCGCGGTGCAGACACTGCTGGGATCGGCTCGCCTGCTTGCCGAGTCCGGTGACTCGCCGGAGGTTCTGCGAGCTGCGGTCACCTCTCCTGGTGGAACGACGGCTGCCGGGTTGCGGGTCCTCGAGGCCCACGGCTTTCGCTCGGCCGTCCTTGAAGCGGTTGCCGCCGCTGCGGTCAGGTCCCGGGAGCTCGGCCGCAGCGAGTGACCCGAGTGCCGGCACAGGGTCGGACCTGCTCCGATCCCGGCGCCGAATGACCTTCCCAATTTGCACTTCAGCCACATTGGCGTACATTCGCGACTGGCGGAGAGGGGTGATGCATCTGTCAACTATCGAATACGCCAAGGCAAGGTTCTCCACGGTCGCCGAAGTGGCCCAGGCATTACGGGTCTCGAACATGACTGTTTACCGACTCATCAGCTCGGGACAGCTGCCGGCAGTGCGTGTCGGCAAGTCGTACAGGCTGCGTGACGAGGACGTCGACCGCTACCTCGCGGAGCGTTTCACAGAAGCCGGCTGAGCCGAAACCGCGCCCTGGCCGGGCGCGGTTTGTGAGCGAGAGCACAAAGTCGTTACCATCACCCGCGATGGCCGACCGCTTCGTTCGTCGGATTCCAGAGCCCACCGTCGTGCGGCTGCCGGTGTACCAGCGCGCCCTGCTGGCGCTCTCGGGCGCCGGTGTCCACACCGTCTCATCCGCGGAGCTCGCAGACGCAGCGGGGGTCAACGCCGCCAAAGTGCGCAAGGACCTGTCGCACCTGGGTACCTACGGCACACCGGGCACTGGCTACGACGTCAATTTCCTCCTCGGCCAGGTCCGCCGCGAGCTTGGCCTTGATCGGGAGTGGGAGGTCGTCATTGTCGGCATGGGCAACCTCGGGCACGCCCTCGCACGCTCGCAGAGGTTCTCGACCCAGAACTTCCGGGCCGTGGCCCTGTTCGACGTCGATCCCGACAAGATCGGTGAGGAGATCGCCGGACTGCCCATTCGCCATCTTTCAGAGCTGGCGCCGGTGGTCGGGGGCATCAGCCGGTCGATCGGCGTGATCGCCACCCCAGCCGCCGCCGCCCAGGACGTGTGCAACCAGTTGGTGTCGGCCGGCGTAGGGGCGATCTTGAACTTCGCCCCGGCGATCTTGACAGTGCCGCACGCTGTGCAGCTGCGTCAGGTCGACTTCTCCGTCGAGCTGCAGGTGCTTGCGTTCTATGTGGCGCACCCGGAAGGCACCGCCGAAACAGAGGACGCGTCTTCTCCGGGACTGTGACCGCCGTAGGCTGTCGCCGGAGAGAAACGAGGTAACCGCGCCGTGGCGATCGTTGCCGTGGGGATCAACGAACGGGACGTGTCGCTCGACGTCTTCGAGCAGAGCGCCATATCCGAGCGCGACCTGCCGAAGGCTCTCCAGGTTCTTTGCGACAGCGAGCACGTCTCCGAAGCGGTCGTGCTTTCCACGTGCCTGCGGACCGAGGTCTACGCGGTTGTCGAGCGCTTCCACGACGGCCTCGCCGACATCGAGCGCTTCTTCCACTCGCGTTCGAGCGCCATGGGGACCGATGCGCACGTGCTGTCCGAGCTTCTCTCCTGCTGGGTCGACGACGCGGCCGTCTCGCATCTGTTCGACGTGGCGGCCGGGATCGACTCCCCGGTCCTCGGTGAGGGCGAGATCCTCCGCCAGGTGCGAACTGCCTCCGAGCTGGCCCTGAGGGAGCACGCTGCCGGCCGGGTGCTCGGGCCGCTGTTCCGTCACGCGCTCGAGGCCGGAAAGCGTGTACGTAGCGAGACCGCGATCGCGCAAGGATCGACATCGCTTGCGCACGCAGCCGTGGCGCTCGCGGCCGACCAGCTCGAAGGTGGGCTCGTCGGCAGGACCGTGCTCGTCATCGGGGCCGGGGAAATGGGAGCCGGGTTCTCCAAGGCGCTCGCACAGCCGGCGGCGCCGGCCCGCGTCGTGGTGGCGAACCGTTCTGCCGAGAGAGCCGCCGCGGTCGCCGGGCGCTCGGGCGCGGAGGCGGTGAGCCTGTCGAGGCTGGACGACGAGCTGGGGCGGGCCGACATCGTGATGACCTCGACGGCGGCGGTCGATGTGGTGCTCGACGTGGCTCGCATCAGCCGGACGATGCGGTCGCGCCCTGGCCGGCCCCTGTTGGTGGTCGACGTCGCCGTCCCCCGTGACGTCGACCCCGCCGTGGCCGACCTCGAAGGCGTCAGATTGCTGGACGTGGAGGACGTGCGGCGGTTTGCGGAGGCTCAGATGTCGACGCGGCGGGGAGAGATCCCGGCGGTCCGCGCGGTCCTGACCGAGGAGCTCGAGCGCTACCGGGCCGCGTCCGCGGCCAGGTCCGCAGCCCCGGTCGTAGCGGCGTTGCGACTGCGGGCCGAGTCGATCCGCCGCGCCGAGCTCGACCGCCAGCGGGCGCGGCTCGATGCGCTTGAGCCCGAGGCCCGTGCGATCGTCGAGACGGTCACCCAGCGCACCGTCGCCAAGCTCCTCCACGAGCCGACGGTACGAATCAAGCAAGCTGCTGGCTCGCGGCGCGGTGAACGGCTTGCCGAGGCGCTGCGCAACCTGTTCGACCTGTAAGGCGCAGGTGGCTACGCTCCGGATCGCGACCCGCGGCAGCCCGCTCGCGCTCCGCCAGGCCGAGCTCGTGGCCGATGCGCTCGCCTTTGGGGCCTCCAGTACTTCCACCGCGCGGGTCACGACCGAGCTCGTGGTTGTCGAAACGGCCGGCGACCTGCACAGGGACCGTCCCATTGGTGCCATTGGCGGTCGGGGCGCTTTCGTGACCGAGGTCGAGCAGGCGCTGATCGACGGTCGCGCGGAGCTCGCCGTCCATTCCGCGAAGGACCTGCCGTCCAGCTGCGGCTCCGGCGAGCTCGAGATCGTCGCCGTGCCGACAAGGGCCGATCCCAGGGACGCGCTCGTGGGCCGGGCGCTCGCCGACCTCGGCCCGGGAGCACGCGTCGCAACAGGTGCTCCCAGAAGGCGGGCCCAGCTCGCCTGGCTCAGGCCAGATCTGCGTTTTGAGGAACTGAGGGGCAACATGGCCACGCGCCTTGGAAGAGTTCCGGTCGCAGGGGCCGTTGTCACCGCCTACGCCGCGCTCGAGCGCCTTGGCCTCACGGGGCTCGCTGCCGAGGTTCTGCCCACTTCGACGATGCTCCCTCAAGTCGGCCAAGGCGCGCTGGCGATCCAGTGCCGGGTTCACGACAAGGTGGCGGCCGAGGCGGCACGCTCGATTGACGATGCCGCCTCGCATCGCTGCCTCAACGCCGAGCGGGCCTTCTTGGGCGAGCTCGGCGGCGGCTGCGAGCTGCCCGTGGGCGCTCTCGCCGTGATCGGCTCAGGTGGCGAGGTGGAGCTGGAAGGCCTGATTGCGAGCTCGGACGGCCTAGTCCTGATCCGGCAGACGATGAGCGGTCCGGACCCGTTCCAAGTGGGCCGGGCACTGGCCGCCCAGATGCGCGACCGGTGCGGGGGCGCAGAGATCCTCTCCGGCACCCCCCGGGTGCTGTGAACCGCTCGCCGGTGAACGGCCCGCTGTCGGGCTGGCGCGTGATCGTGACGCGCTCGCGCGCCCAGTCTTCAAGTTTGGTGGAGCGGCTCGCCAACGCCGGAGCCTGGCCGGTCGAGGCGCCCGTGATCGAGATCGCGGACCCGATCGACGGAGGCGTTGCCCTCGAATCGGCGCTGTCGAGGATCGAGGACTTCGAATGGGTCGTCTTCACCTCGGCGAACGCCGTCGAACGCTGCTGGCGATACCTCGGTGACGGCCGGACACTTGGCGGGGCCAAGGTGGCTGTTGTCGGTGACGGCACGGCCGCTGCGCTCGCGGGGTACGAGACAGTCGTTGACCTGGTTCCGGAGCGGTTTGTCGCCGAGTCGCTCGTCGAAGTGTTCCCGGGCCCGGCCCGCCCCGGGGAGGCGACGGTTCTGTTGCCGCGCGCCGCTGAGGCGCGCGACGTGCTGCCCGATGGCCTCCGTGCCAAAGGCTGGCGCGTCGAGGTGGTCGAGGCGTACCGGACCATCCCGTCGGCGCTCGACGCGGAGGGCTTGCGAGCCCTTGACGGTGCCGACGCCATCACGTTCACGTCGTCGTCGACAGTGACCGGCTATCTCGATCTTGCCGGTGCCGGACGCGTTCCCCCGGTCGTCGCGTGCATCGGTCCCGTCACGGCGCGTGCGGCGATGAAGGCAGGCCTCAGCGTCGACGTCGTGGCGGCGGTGCACACCGTCGACGGGCTCGTTGGGGCGCTCGCCCAGTGGGCGACGCACCAAGGCGCAGCGGACGGTCAGAGGTAGGCTCGGCGAGATGAGCTTCCCTGCTCGCAGATTGCGGCGGTTGAGGCGACTCCCCGCGATGCGCCGCC
This sequence comes from uncultured Acidimicrobiaceae bacterium, assembly GCA_963807575.1. Taxonomy (GTDB): domain Bacteria; phylum Actinomycetota; class Acidimicrobiia; order Acidimicrobiales; family Bog-793; genus Fen-455. Next base: position 153,419 of record CAWECD010000001.1, on the reverse strand, counting down.
TGGTGGCCGAGTCCTCCTTGCAGGTGGGCGACCTCGTGGCGCCCCTGTTTGTCCGCGAGTCGATCGATGCTCCGGTGCCGATCGCGTCGCTGCCTGGAGTCTCACAGCACACGGTCGCCTCTTTGGTGCTCGAGGCACACAGGCTCGTGTCGCTCGGCATCGGAGCCCTCGTGCTGTTCGGAGTGCCCAGCCGCAAGGACTCGGTCGGATCGGGCGCGTCAGAGCGCGACAGCATTGTCCAGGTCGCGCTCAGACGGCTGCGCGACGACCTCGGTGACGAGATGGTCCTCATCGCCGACCTATGTCTCGACGAGTACACCGACCACGGCCACTGCGGAGTCCTGAACGATCGCGGCGAGGTCGACAATGACGCCACGCTCCTACGTTACGGCGAAGTTGCCGTTGCCCAGGCCGAGGCCGGTGCTCATCTTGTAGCGCCGAGCGGGATGATGGACGGCCAGGTGGCTGCCATCCGGGCCGCACTTGACGCTTGCGGCCACGACGATGTCGGGATCCTCGCCTACTCGGCGAAGTATGCCTCGGCGCTCTACGGGCCGTTCCGCGACGCTGTGGACGTGATGATCGCGGACGGGGGTGACCGCAAGGGCTATCAGCAGGACCCGCGGAACCGGCGCGAGGCGCTCGAGGAGGTGCGCCTCGACATTGCGGAGGGCGCGGACCTCGTCATGGTCAAGCCGGCGCTCGCGTACCTCGACGTCATTGCCGCCGTGCGGGCAGCCGTCGACGTCCCCGTGGCGGCCTACCACGTGAGCGGCGAGTACGCCATGGTGGTTGCCGCGGCAGAACGCGGGTGGGTCGACCGCCGGGCCGTGGCGCTCGAACATCTCGGAGCGATCAAACGGGCCGGTGCGGACGTGATCCTCACGTATTTCGCTGCCGAGGTGGCCGAGGTGCTTGGTGGCTGAGGCTGGTCCCCCGAGCAGGTCGACGGCCGGGAAGCGCAGCTCGGAGCTGTTCGCCGAGGCCTGTCGGGTGATCCCCGGTGGTGTCGACTCGCCGGTGCGGGCCTTCGGTTCGGTCGGTGGGTCGCCGTACTTCGTCGCCCGCGCCGAGGGTGCCTTTGTCGAGGACGTCGACGGACGACGCTTGCTCGACTACGTCCAGTCCTGGGGCGCGTCCCTCCTGGGTCACGCCCATCCGGCCGTGCTCGAGGCGATCGCCAAGGCGGCGGCGCGCGGCACGACCTACGGTGCCCCTACTGAAGGCGAGGTCCGTCTGGCCGAGGCGATCACCGAGGCGGTGCCCGGTTGCGACCAGGTCCGTCTCGTGTCGTCGGGGACCGAAGCGGCCATGACGGTCGTGCGACTCGCCCGAGCCGCGACCGGCCGGGACCGGGTCGTGAAGTTCGCCGGCTGTTATCACGGGCACAGTGACGCGCTGCTCGCAGGTGGAGGAAGTGGAGTGGCCACCCTCGGACTGCCGGACTCGGCCGGCGTGCCGCAGAGTGCCGTGTCGGCCACGCTCGTGGCACCCTACAACGAGGTCCCCGAGATCGACGAGTCGGTGGCTTGCGTCATCGTCGAGCCGGTGGCGGCGAACATGGGGCTTGTGGCTCCTGCCCCGGGGTTTCTCGAAGGGCTCCGCGCGGCTTGTGACAACGCCGGGGCCCTGCTCATCTTCGACGAGGTGATCACCGGTTTCCGTCTCGGACGCGCGGGAGCCACCGGGTTGCTCGGCGTGCAGCCCGACCTGTGGTGTTTCGGGAAGGTGATCGGTGGGGGCCTGCCCCTGGCCGCGCTCGGAGGCGGCCGCGACCTCATGTCGCTGCTGGCCCCGAGCGGGCCCGTCTACCAGGCGGGCACCTTGTCAGGCAATCCTGTCGCGACTGCGGCCGGCCTCGCCGTGCTCGAGCGGTTGAACGATCAGGCTTACCTTCGCCTGGCCGACCGTGTCGGGCGGCTCGCTGCCGGGCTCGCCCAGGCCATCGGCCAAAGCGGGCTCGCAGTCGAGGTGCCTTCCTTCGGCACCTTGGTCTCGGTTTTCTTCACCGACGCGCCGGTGCGCAACTACCAGGGCGCGGCGCGCGCCGCACGGTCCGGGCTGTACGCCCCGTTCTTCAGGGCCATGCTCGCCCGCGGCATCGCACTCGCCCCGAGCCCATACGAGATCGCCTTCGTCTCGATGGCGCATTCGCCCGAGGACATCGACCGCACGGTCGAGGCCGCCGCCGAGGCGGCGCTGGAGGTCGCCGAGGCGGCTAGCGCCTAGCGCTCGGGGATCTGACGGGCCAGCGCGACGACGGCCTTGTACACGGCCTCGGCGGGCCCCAGCTCGTCCGGCCTCAGGTAGTTGCCCATGATCCTCAACAGCCACTCCATGACAGAGCGGTTGTACATGCCGGTGTTGACGCAGACCCGCATCACCCCGGGCCGCGAGAGCACGCCGATGAAGGCGCGGGCGACCCTGTAGTACAGGCCGTAGACGTCTTCGAGGGATCGTTCGTAGTCGGCGAGCAGCCCCGGTTCTCCCGCCTCGAGCGCGTCCGAGACAGCCCCGGCTGCCAACCGGCCCGTCTCGTACGCGTACGCGATGCCCTCGCCGTTGAACGGGTTGATGACGCCCGCGGCATCGCCGACGACGATGGAGTCCGGGCCGACACGTGGGCCGACGCCCAGGCCCATCGGCAGGCGGCCACCTGTCGGTGCACCACAGGAGGTTCCCGGGTCGAGGCACCACGACGCCGGCACCTGTGCGACGAAGTCGTCCATCAGCTTCGAGGTGTTGATGTGCCTGCCCCGGCCCTTTGTGGACAGGAGACCCACTCCGACGTTCACGCGGCCATCGCCGAGCGGGAAGATCCAGCCATAGCCGGGCACGACCCTGCCGGTAGCATCGCGGATGTCGAGGAAAGAGTCGATGTACGCCTCGGCGTTGCGCGGCGAACCGTAGTAGCCGCGAAGTGCCATCCCCTGCGGCCAGCCCCTGTTGCGACCTGTCCCGAGTGAGCGGCCGAACCTTGACAGCGACCCGTCCGCCACGATCACATAGCGGGCCCTGACTTCTGTCAAGGTCGCGCGTGACCTGTCGCTCACGATGGCGCCACCGGCCGGGCGCAGCAGCGAACCGGCAGGTACCGGGACCGGACCGGTGTCGGCGGGCGCGTCCGGCGCCGAGAGCGGTGCCACGGCCTCGGCGCCCTGCCAGAGCACTGCACCCGCCTTCTCGGCACGCGCGGCGACGAGCCCGTCGAGGTCCGCCCGGGTTACCACGTAGCCGTGCGAAGGCATCCTGGGGTGGTCGGGCCAGTCCATCGCGATGGTGCGCCCGTAGGCGTTTGTCCGAAGGCCCCGGTGGCGGTGGTGTGCTGCCAGCTCGGCGCCGAGCCCCATTTCCTCGAGCTGGTGGACAGAGCGCGGCGTGAGGCCGTCGCCGCAGGCCTTCTCCCTGGGATAGTGCTTCTTCTCGACGACGAGCACGTCCACGCCGGAGCTCGCGAGCCAGTACGCGGCCGCGGCGCCTCCTGGGCCGCCACCGACGACGAGGACGTCACACTCGTACCGGTCAGGACGGGGAGGTTGCGTCTCCACCGAGTCGCCGTTGGGTGCGGTCATGCGAGCATGTTAGGAGCGGCGTCCGGCAGCCGGCTTTGATGTGGCTCAGCCGGGGCGCGCGTGGTAGAACCGCACAAGCATTATGGGCAGCCTGGACAGCTACCTCCCAATCTTCTTCATGGTCGTGCTCGGGGTCGCGTTCGCGGGCCTTTCATTCGGCGCGTCCAAGCTGCTGGCGTCCCAACGGCCCACCGCCGCCAAACAGGCACCGTACGAATGCGGCATCGTGCCGACCCATGAGCCGGCCCGACGTTTTCCCGTGCGCTTCTACCTGGTCGCGATGGCCTTCGTGGTCGTGGACATCGAGATCATCTTCCTTTTTCCGTGGGCCGTGGACTCACAAGACCTGGGCCGGTTCGGCATGGTCGAGATCCTGGTGTTCGCGGCCTCGGTGTTCGTGCCTTTCATCTACCTCGTGGCGAACGGCGCCCTCGACTGGGGACCCCTCAAACGGGTGCGCCCGGTCGCGTCGCAGCCTGTCCGAACCTCATCGTCGACCGTCCGGCACATCGGGCCGTCGAACGACGAGGCAGCGTAGGCGGACGACGAGACATGGGCCTCGAAGACCTCAGCCACAACTTCCTCACCGGCTCGCTTGAGGAGCTGGTGAAGTGGGCGCGCCGCTCCAGCGTCTGGCCGGCCACTTTCGGCCTTGCGTGCTGCGCGATCGAGATGATGGCGGCCGGCGCTGCCGACTTCGACTTGGCCCGCTTTGGGATGGAGGTGTTCCGTGGCTCACCTCGCCAGGCCGACCTCATGGTCGTCGCCGGTCGCGTCTCCCAGAAGATGGCGCCTGTCCTGCGGCAGGTCTACGACCAGATGATGGAGCCGAAGTGGGTCATCTCGATGGGCGTGTGCGCCTCGACGGGGGGGATGTTCAACAACTACGCCATCGTCCAGGGAGTCGACCAGATCGTCCCCGTCGACGTGTACGCCCCGGGCTGCCCGCCGAATCCGCAGACGCTCATCCACGCCATCTTGACCCTGCACGAGAAGATCCGCCTGGGCGAGCTCACCAACAGGCGTCCCGGCGAGACTGGAGCGGGAATCGACCTCGCGACTGAGCCCGCTCGGCCCGGATGGGTCGCACCTCCCTCGGGAGTGCGCCTGGGAACGCCTCGCTGATGGCGACGGTGGGCGCGAGCGCGGCCGAACTGGCCGGTTTGAGCGAGGCCTCCGCGTTCGGCCCGGGCGGCCAGGAAGTGCTCCACGTTACGCGCGAGCGATATGTCGAAGTGGCCGGGGCACTCCGTGCTGCCGGCTTCGAGATGTGCGCAGATCTGTGCGCCGTCGACTACCTGCGCCACCTCGAGCGTGCGCTGCCCGAAGGCGTGAAGGCCGAACGCTTTGAGATCGTCGTCAACTTGGTTTCTTTGGAGCACCACCAGAGGGTCCGGCTCCGGGTTCAGGTTCCTGACACCGACCCGGTGATCCCGACGCTGTTCAACATCTACCCCGGAACCGAGAACATGGAGCGGGAGGCGTTCGACATGTACGGCGTGTGGTTCGAGGGACACCCGGACCTCACGCGGATTCTCATGCCGGACGACTGGGAAGGTCACCCGCTGCGCAAGGACTATTCGGTGGGGCGCGTGCCGGTGCAGTTCAAGCAAGCGCCAGGTCCACGTTGACCAGCGAGGAGCTCAAGGCGGAGACTTCCGAAGGTCTCCAGGAGCTGCGCGAGCGCGAAGGCACCGCCCCGGTCGCGCTCGCCATAGAGGAGGGCTCGCCCCTGCGCCTGCCGGAGGGACCGATGCTTGACCCGGGCGACATCGACGTCGAGTTCGGCGAGGACGAAACGATGATCATCAACATGGGTCCGCAACATCCCTCGACCCATGGAGTGCTCCGCATCATGATGGAGCTCGAGGGCGAGACTGTGCTGCGTTCCAAGCCCATCATCGGCTACCTGCACACCGGAATGGAGAAGACCGGCGAGGAGCTCACTTACGTCCAGGGAGCGACGAACGTCACGCGCATGGACTACCTGTCGCCCCTGCACAACGAGCTCGTCTTCTCCCTGGCCGTCGAGGCGTTGCTCGGCATCGAGATCCCGCCCAGGGCGACCTGGACCCGGATGCTCATGACAGAGCTCAACCGCATCTCCTCGCACGTGTTGTGGATGGCCACCAATGGCATGGACCTCGCGTCGACGTCGATGATGATCTACGGCTTTCGGGACCGCGAGATGATCCTGTCGTTCTTCGAGAAGACGACCGGTCTGCGCATGAACCACGACTACATCCGGCCGGGCGGTGTCGCAGCGGACCTGCCCGACGGATGGGAGGACGACGTCATGGCGATCGTCGACACGATCCCCGGGCGCGTGGACGAGTACGACGAGATGCTGACCGGCCAGCCGATCTTCAGACATCGCACCGAAGGCGTTGGCATCATCTCGCCCGATCTCGCCGTCGCCATGTCGGCAACCGGGCCTATCCTGCGGGCCTCGGGGGTGGCGTGGGACCTTCGTCGCGCCATGCCTTACCTCGCGTACGACGACGTCGACTTCGACGTCATCGTCGGCACCGTCGGAGACACCTTCGACAGGTATGCGGTGCGGCTGAACGAGATCCGGGAGTCGTGCAAGATCGTTCGCCAATGCGTGGAGAAGATGCCGCTGGGGGACTACCGGGCCCAGGACAAGAAGGTGACCCCGCCGCCGCGAGCGCGCATCGACGAGTCGATGGAGGCGCTCATCCACCACTTCAAGATCTTCACGAGGGGATTCGAGGTTCCTCCCGGGGAGGTGTACACCGCGATCGAGTCCCCCGGGGCGAACTGGGCTGCTATCTCGTGGCGGACGGGTCGAACAAGCCGTACCGGATGCACTTTCGGGCGCCGAGCTTTGTGAACCTCCAGACTCTGCCACCGCTGCTGCGCGGCGGTCTCATTGCAGACGCAGTCGCGGTCATCTCTTCGGTGGACCCGGTCATGGGTGAGGTGGACCGCTGATGGCACACCTGTCTGCTGCCAACCTCGAGCGGGCCGAGTCGATCGTGGCCTGTTATCCCCAGCGTCGCTCCGCGCTCATACCCTTGTGCCATCTCGCCCAGGCACAGGACGGCTGGCTCACCGAAGAGGCGATGGAGGACATCGCCGGACTTCTCGGGTGCACGCCGGCCGAGGTGCGGGGCACCGCGACGTTCTACGACATGCTGCACACCGAGCCGGTCGGCCGTCACGTCATCACGGTCTGCACGAACATCGCCTGCATGCTCGCCGGCGCGTACGAGGTTCTCGATCACGCAGAGGCCTCGCTCGGCATCTCGGTCGGCCAGACCACGGCCGACGGCGAATTCACCCTCGAGGAAGCCGAGTGCCTGGCGGGCTGCGACCATGCCCCGTGCGTGCAGGTGAACCACCGCTTCTTCGGCCCGCTCGACCCCGACGGCTTCGACGCTTTGACAGAGGAGCTGCGCTCGGGCCGTCTCGCGGACACGGTGCCCGCTCATGGGATCTTGAGCCGGGTCGACCGCAGCGTGGGCCTGCCCGCCCGCGCGGCGCGATCGGCGACCGGTCCGGTGACTGGGGCGGTGCCCGAGTGATCACCAAAGCGCCTCGGATCGTCACCTCCCGGGTGGAGCTTGCGGACTCGTTCACGCTGGAGCGCTACCTGGCCACAGGCGGGTACCAAGGACTCCGCAAGGCACTGTCGATGGCACCGGCAGACGTCGCTGCCGAGGTCAACAACGCGAGCCTGCTTGGGCGCGGCGGAGCCGGCTTCCCGGCAGGCCGCAAGTGGTCGATGCTGAGGCAGTCCGCGACGACCTACCTCGTGGTGAACGGCGACGAGAGCGAGCCGGCGACCTTCAAGGACCACGTGCTGATCGAGGGCGATCCGCACCAGGTCATCGAGGGGACCGCGATAGCGGCCTACGCGTCGGGCGTCTCCGAGGCGTTCATCTACTGCCGGGGAGAGTTCGCCCTCGGCCTGGAGCGCCTGCAGCAGGCGTGCAACGAGGCTTACGCCTACGGAGCGCTCGGTGCCGACGTACTGGGCAGCGGCTACGCGCTGGACGTCGTCATCCATCCCGGTGCCGGGGCCTACATATGCGGCGAGGAGACGGCGCTGCTGGAGAGCCTCGAGGGAAAGCGCGGCTTTCCACGGATCAAGCCCCCCTTCTTTCCCGCTGCCGTCGGCCTGTACGGGGAGCCGACGGTCGTCAACAACGTCGAGACCATCTCCAATCTGCCTTGGATCGTCACCCACGGCGGCGACGGATTCGCTGCCCTCGGTGAGGGGTCCTCGACGGGGACCCGGCTCTTCGCTGTTTCCGGACGCGTCGAACACCCAGGGTGGTTCGAGGTCGAGATGTCCAAGACCACCTTCCGGGACCTCATCTACGACCGGTCGCTCGGCGGCGGCGTACGTGGTGGCAAGCAGTTGCGGGCGTTCATTCCCGGTGGCGTCTCGGCGCCGTGGTTCGGCCCGGACCAGCTCGATCTGGGGCTGGACCAGGATGCGGTCGGGAAGGCCGGCTCGATGCTCGGCTCGGGCTCGGTCGTCGTGATGGACTCCGACACGTGCCCGGTTCGGGTCGCGTGGCGGATCGCCCGGTTCTTCCACCGTGAGTCGTGCGGTCAGTGCACCCCGTGCAGGGAGGGGAGCGGCTGGATCGAGAAGATCATGCACCGGATCGAACAAGGTTTTGGTCGTGAGGAGGACATCGACCTCGTGCTCGATGCCTGCGACAACCTCTCGCCCGGCCTGGCATGGCCCCCGAAGCAGACCACGATCTGCGTGCTGGGCCCGTCGATTCCCTCTGCGGTCGTCTCGGTGGCCAAGATGTTCCGAGACGAGCTGCTCGTGCACGTCAAAGAGGGCGGATGCCCGTTCCCTCCCGATGTGGTGAGCCGTGGCTGACCTCGTCGAAGTCCCGGCAGGCGTCTCCATCACCGTCGATGGGCGGGTCGTGGAAGCGGAGAAAGGCGAGCTCATCATCTCGGCGGCCGAGCGGGCCGGGATCTTCATCCCGCGTTTTTGCTACCACCCGCGGATGGCCTCAGTCGGCATGTGCCGCATGTGCCTCATCGAGGTCTCCGGGCCCCGGGGCGCGAGCCTGCAGCCGGCCTGCTTCGTCGAGGTGTCCGACGGCCAGGAGATCTTCACCGAGTCCGAGGCGGCCCGAAAGGCCCAGGAGGGTGTGCTCGAATTCCTGTTGCTCAACCACCCGCTGGACTGTCCTGTGTGCGACAAGGGAGGCGAGTGCCCCCTTCAGGACCAGGCGGTGTCTCACGGGCCGGGAGAAAGCCGGTTCGTCGAAGAGAAACGGCACTGGGCCAAGCCCAGCGAGATCGGCCCACTTGTGCTGCTCGATCGGGAGCGCTGCATCCAGTGCGCGCGCTGCACCCGTTTTGCGCAAGAGGTGGCAGGCGAGCCCTTCATCGACTTCGCGGAACGAGGCGATCGGATCGAGGTCGCGATCTTCCCCGGTGACCCCTTCACGTCCTACTTCGCCGGCAACACGATCCAGATCTGCCCGGTCGGCGCGCTCACGGCGCGGCCGTACCGTTTCAAGTCCCGGCCGTGGGATCTCGAGCAGGTCGAGACGACATGCACGACCTGCTCGGTCGGCTGCCGCATGGTCGCCCAGTCGTCAGCAGGCGCGCTCGTTCGGTACCTCGGCGTGGACTCGGAACCAGTGAACCAGAGCTGGCTGTGCGACCGGGGTCGGTTCGGCTTCGAGGCGGTTGAGGTGCCCGAGCGTCTCAGCCACCCGCTTGTGCGGTCCGAGACCGGCTTGGTTCCCGCCACGTGGGACGAGGCACTCGGCGAGGTCGCGGACCGCGTTCTCGAGACGCTCGCCGCCTCCAGTCCGGGGACGATCGGCGTGATCGGTGGCAGCAGGCTCGCGAACGAGGACGCCTATGCCTGGGTCAGGCTTGCGAAGGGTGTCATCGGCACCGACAACTTCGACGCTCAGCTCGGCGACGGACTGCCTGCCGAGCTCGTGGCGAGCCTGCCACGCGCGACGATCGCGGACACGCTCGCAGCCAGCACGGTCATCGTTCTTGCCGGCGATCTTCGCGAGGAGCTCCCGGTGCTGCACTTGAGGTTGCGACAGGCTGCAGCGAACAAGGGGCTGCGGATAATCGACTGCGCGCCGGTCGCGACGGGCCTGAGCCCAGTGGCGACCTGGCTTCCGTACCGGCCCGGCGAAGCCATCGAGCTCGCGCGGACCCTGGTCGCCACCGAGCCCGGCGACAGGGTCGTCATCGTGCTCGGTCGCCCGTCCCTCGCCGAGCCGGCGGCCGATATCGCGGCGGCGGCAAGCGTGTTGGCCGCTGCCTGGCCGTCCGCCCGTTTCCTGTCGGCGCTTCGGCGCGGCAATGTCCATGGTGCGATCGACCTCGGGTGTGCTCCGGGGCTGCTCCCCGGGCGAGTGACCCTCGAGGACGGGGGCGCCTTCTTCAGCGAGCAGTGGGGCTCGGTGCCGGCCGGACGAGGGCTCGATACTGCCGGGATGCTCGAGGCCGCCGCATCAGCCGAGCTCAGCACGCTCGTGCTGCTCGGGGCGGACCCGCTGTCGGACTTCCCCGATCGCGACCTGGCCAATCGAGCGCTCGAGCGTGTTGACTTCCTCGTGGCAGTGGAGACCGCGCTCAATGCCTCGTCGATGCTCGCGGACGTCGTGCTTCCGGCAGCGGGGTACGCGGAGCGCGGAGGCACCACGACAAACCTTGAAGGCCGAGTCACGCGGCTGGCGGCCAAGGTCGTGCCGCCAGGAGTGTCCCGCGCCGACTGGGTCATCGCGACCGAGCTGGCGGACCGTCTTGGAGCCGACCTCGGTTTCGAGTCCCTCGATGGGATCTGGGCCGAGATCGAAAGGGTCTCTCCTGCACATTCCGGCTGCACGGTCGCAGCGCTCGCGGCCGTGGAGGCGGCTGACGGCATCGTCATCCCGCTCAAGGCCGCGCCCGTGCAGCTCACCGGACGCCCGCTGAGGCTCGACCCGATCGCGACACCCGGGATCGGGTCGGTCTCCGAGCAGGGTGCGCCGTTCGCCGCGGGTGCGGCGACGTCACCGGGCGTCGAGCCGGCTGCGCGCGAAGAAGGCGTCGACTCCGGTGGCAGCCCGCGGCCCGGCCCGCTTCGGTTCGATCCCGGCGCGTGGCAGGCCTCGGTGCCGCGCTCGCCCGCTGGGGAGCACACCTGGCGTCTGGTCGTTCGCCGTGGGCTTTACGACCACGGAACGCTCATCCAGTCAGCCGCGTCGCTCGCCCCGCTGGCTCGAGCCCCGCAGCTGCGTCTCGCACCGCAGGCGATGAGGGAGCTCCGCGTCGAGCCCGGTGACGAGGTGCGCGTGCGCGCGGCGCGTGGCGACCTCGTTATCGCCGCCGCGGGCGACGCCGGCGTGCCCAGTGGCGTGGCTCTCCTTCAGTTCAATGCGGCCCCCGTTGATGAGATGAGCGTCTCCGCACTCCTCGACTCCTCTGTTCCGGTGCTCGAGGTCGGCTTGGAGAAGGTGACCTGATGCCCGATCCGCTCTTTGCTCACGGGGTCGATCTCGGCACGGTGGTGATCGCCGCGGTCAAGGTTCTCGTCGCGTTCAGCGTGCTCCTCGTCACGGTGATGCTGACCATCTGGTTCCTGCGCAAGGTCATCTCTGACATGCAGAACCGGATCGGGCCGAATCGTGCCGGCCCCTACGGCATCCTCCAGACCCTCGCGGACGGCATCAAGCTGTTCTTCAAGGAGGACCTGCTGCCGGACCAGGCGGACCGTTTCGTGTTCAGGCTCGCGCCTTACCTGGCATTGTTGCCGGCCCTGTTGATTTTCACGATCGTCCCGGTGGGTGGCGTGGTGACGATCGCCCACCACGTGGTGGAGCTGCAAGTGGCCGATCCTCCCATCGGCATCTTGTTCCTGCTCGCATTGTCATCGGTGTCGGTGTACGGGACGATGCTGGCGGGCTGGTCGTCGGGGTCGAAGTACCCGCTCCTCGGATCGATCCGGGCGTCCGCGCAGATGATCTCGTACGAGGCCGCCATGGGTCTGACAATCGCCATGGTCGTCATCGTCACCCACTCGCTCTCGACACGGGCGATCGTGGACTCCCAGGCGGCCAGCTTCTTCCACTGGAACATCTTCCGCCTGGGCATCTTGCCCTTCCCGTTGTTCTGGGTGGCTGTCACGGCCGAGCTCAACCACCCGCCCTTCGACCTGACCGAGGGGGAGCAGGAGCTCGTGGGCGGATTCCACACCGAGTACTCGTCGGTGCGCTTTGCCATGTTCTACCTGGCCGAGTTCATGAACATGATCACGATGTCGGCCGTGATGGTGACCCTGTTCTTCGGTGGGCCTGACGGCCCCGGCTTCCACTTCGCGCGTTGGCTATGGCCGATCCTGTGGTTTGCCGGCAAGACCCTGGTGTTCATCTGCCTATACGTCTGGATACGTGCCGCGTTGCCACGGCTCCGCTACGACCAGCTCATGGAGCTCGGTTGGAAGGTCCTCATCCCGCTCTCGCTCGGATGGCTTCTGGTCGTGGCTGCTTTCCGGGTTGGGACAGTCTGGGGGCTCGGGGTCTTCTTCGGTTTTGCCATCGTGGGGAGCGCCTTCTGGCAGGCGGTCCTTGTCGGGCGTGGGCGCCGCGAGGCGCTTGAGCAGAGCTCACCCGAACGGCAACGGCCCGCGGCTGATTCTTACCTCCGGGCTGTCCGCGAGCCCGACGGGGGTGGATGATGGCGCGAGAGCCGCGGGAAAAGATGTCGCTCGGGTTCTTCGGCGGTTTCGCCGTGACCTTGAAGCAGGTCGGCGAACCGAGGGTCACGACCCCGTACCCGGGCGAGAAGGTGGCCAAGCCGCCTCGCCTTCACGGTCGCCACGTTCTCAACCGTTACGAGGACGGGATGGAGAAGTGCATCGGCTGCGAGCTGTGCGCAGCCGTCTGCCCGGCGGACTGCATCTACGTGCGCGGCCTTGACAACCCGCCTGACGCGCCGGTGTCGCCGGGCGAGCGGTACGGGTTCGTCTACGAGATCAACTACCTCCGTTGCATCCACTGCGACCTGTGTGTCGAGGCTTGCCCGACAGAGGCGATCACCGAGTCGAAGATGTTCGAGTTCTCCTTCACGAGCCGCTCCGATGCCATCTACACCAAGGACGAGCTCGTAGTCGATGACGAGGGCCTTCCACGCCACCTCCCGTGGGAGGACTGGCGACCGGGCGAGGCCGATCACACTTCGGGCTGGATGCGCGCGACCTCGCCGTCGGGCGCTGTCGAGTACGAGGGCGCCGTGCAGTGGTCCGGCGAGCTCGGCTATGGGACTCGCGCTCCGGAGGGCGGCCAGAGCGGCAATCGCGATGACCTCGCCACGGGGAACATTTCGGTCAGGACCGTCGAGCGGGACAAGATCTCGCGGCGTTTCGGGGGCAAGGTGCGCGGCACATGACCCAGTTTCTCGCCGCCACCGTCCCCGATGCGATCACATTCGTGATCGCCGCGGCGATTTGTGTCCTCGGCGCGCTCGGCGTGGTGCTGGCACGTAACCCGGTCCATTCGGCCCTCATGCTCGTGATGACCCTGTTCGGCGTGGCGGTCCTCTTCGTAGAGGAGGACGCGCAGTTCCTCGCGGCGGTCCAGGTCATCGTCTACGCCGGTGCGATCGTCGTGCTGTTCCTGTTCGTCATCATGCTCCTCGGTGTTGACCAGAGAGAGGCCATTGAGCGTGATCCCCTCCCCGCCCAGCGGCCCGTCGCCATCTGCCTGGGGATCCTCGGCCTGGCAGAGGTGCTCCTGCTGGCCCGGGGCCACTGGTCCAGCGGCGCACCATCGGTGAGCGGCGCGATCGGCAGCCCTGCCGGCAATGTCGGGCTCCTGGGGCGTTCGATCTTCACCACGTACCTTCTTGCCTTTGAGGTGACCTCCGCCCTGCTCGTCGTTGCGGTAGTCGGCGCGGTCGTGCTGGCGCGGCGACCCCGTGGGGCAAACGGCGGGAGCGGCGTGCCGACCGGGGCGGTCGCGAAGCCCGACGACGGGATCGACGGCCCCGAGGTCACCGAGCCGGCCGTCACCGAGCCGGAGGTCACCGAGCCGGAGGTCACCGAGCCGGAGGTCACCGAGCCGGAGGTCACCGAGCCGGAGGTCACAGGGCCATGAGCGTGGCAGCCTCCTGGTACCTGACGCTCGCCGCGGTGCTGTTCACCATCGGCGCGATCGGTCTGCTCGTCCGCCGGAACGTTCTGGTGATGTTCATGTGCGTCGAGTTGATGCTGAACGCCGCGAACCTCACCTTTGTGACCTTCGCCCGGCGGCTCAACGACATCGCAGGTCAGACTGCGGTCTTCTTCGTGCTTGTCGTGGCGGCCGCCGAGGTGGTCGTGGGCCTCGGGATCATCGTCTTGATCTATCGGCGACGGCCCGGGGCGACAGCGGACGACGTCCACGGGATGAAGGGCTGACGGCTGCCATGCTCCGCGTCGCCTACCTAGTCCCGTTGCTCCCACTCGCGGGCTTCGTGGTCCTGCTGCTCTCAGGCCGCAAGCTCGGCAACCCGCGCGCCGGCTGGCTCGCAACCTTGATGGTGGCGGCTTCGTTCGTCGTCACCGTCGTGGTGTTCATCGGGTTGTTCCGGCTGCCCGCGAACGGCCGGTCGTACACACAGACCTGGTTCACCTGGATCAACGCGGGGCACCTGCACGTCACGATGGGCTTGCTCGTCGACCCGTTGTCGATGACCATGGCGGCGTTCGTGACCGGGGTGAGCGCCCTGATACACCTGTACTCGATCGGGTACATGGGTCACGACAAGGACTTCTCGAAGTTCTTCGTCTACATGAACTTGTTCGTGGCCGCGATGTTGCTGCTCGTGCTCGCGGACAACTTCCTGCTGCTGTTCCTCGGCTGGGAGGGCGTAGGCGTCTGCTCGTACTTCCTCATCGGGTTCTGGTTCGAACGCGACAGCGCGTCGAGCGCCGCCAAGAAGGCGATGATCTTCAACCGCATCGGCGACGCCGCGTTCCTCGTCGCGTTGTTCCTGATATACGAGCGCACAGGGAGCCTCGAGTACCACACGGTCTTCGCCCGCCTCGGCAGTGTCGGGGAGCCCTCGCTCGTGGCGATCGGAGTCCTCTTGTTCGCGGGCGCTGTCGGCAAGTCCGCCCAGATCCCGCTGTATCCGTGGCTCGCCGACGCGATGGAGGGCCCGACACCGGTCTCGGCGCTCATCCACGCCGCGACGATGGTGACTGCGGGCGTCTATCTAATGTGCCGGATCAATCCGATCCTTTACCGGGCGCCGGACGCGGCGCACGTCGTCGCGGTCGTCGGAGCTGCGACGGCACTGCTCGGAGCGACGATCGCGTGCGCGCAGAACGACATCAAGAAGATCCTCGCGTACTCCACCATCTCTCAGCTCGGCTACATGTTCCTTGCCGCGGGCATCGGCGCGTACGACGCCGCGATCTTCCTCATGCTCACTCACGCGTTCTACAAGGCTTTGCTGTTCTTGGGGGCCGGCTCGGTCATACACGCGATGAACGACGATCAGGACGTGAAGACGATGGGGGCCCTCGCGCGGCTGATGCCGATCACCGCGGTGACGTTCTTCATTGGCTGGCTCTCGATCGGCGGCGTCCCGGTGTTGTCGGGCTTCTGGTCAAAGGGCGACGTGCTCTTGAACGGGTACGCGTTCAGCCCGGGCTTGTGGGCCGTCGGTGCGCTGACCGCCGTGCTGACGGCTTACTACCTGGGGCGCGCCTATCTGCTGGTGTTCGGGGGCGAGCGGCGATGGGTCGAGGCCAGAGACACCGGTGACACGGCCGGGTGCACCCCACACGACCCGTCCTGGGTGATGTCCGTTCCCCTCGTCGTGCTCGGGGCCCTGTCGGCGCTCGGCGGGCTCATCAATCTGCCGATCCATCCCGATCTCGACTTCCTGGACCGGTGGCTGAGCCCCGTGTTCGCATCGCGCCTGTTCCAGCACCACTGGGGCCTTGGAGGTGTATGGACCTTCGCGTTGGTCGACGCCACCCTCGCGATGCTCGGGGTCGGCCTGGCTGTGGCCGTATGGGGCCGTACCTCAGACAGACCCGCATTCGAGCCGGTCTTCCTGCGGCGCGCCTGGTACATCGACTGGGCCTATGACAGGTTCATCGCACGCCCGTCGACCGGCGTCGCGGTCGAGACGTCGTCGGTCGTCGAGGCCAAGGGGATCGATGGCGCCGTGAACGGGTTCGCCTGGCTCGTGCGAGATGCGGGTCGCCAGGTGCGCAAGGTTCAGACCGGTTACGTCCGCAACTACGCGCTGGGGCTGGCCGCTGGCCTAGTGCTCGTCCTCGCCTATTTGCTTACGAGGGCGTCATGACAAGCACGTTCCCCTACCTCACGACGCTCATCGCGCTGCCGGCAGGTGCCGCGGTCGTCGTGGCCCTGATTCCGAGTGCTCAGCGCCGAGTCGTGCAGATGGTTGGCTTCGTCGCCTCGCTCGCCGTGCTCGGCATCGCCTCGGCGGCGACCGTGGCCTTCACCGCAGGCGACGGCGGCTACCAGTTCGTCTCCAGCCATCAGTGGATCTCTGCGTTCGGGATCTCATGGAGCCTCGGGATGGACGGCATCTCGCTCTTCCTCGTGCTGATGAGCGCTCTGCTGTTCCCCATCGCTCTTGCGGCTTCAGGCGACAGGGCGGGGGACAAGTCTTTCGTCGCTTGGATACTCATGCTCGAAGCGGGGTGCCTCGGAGGCTTCCTCGCCCTCGACCTGCTGCTCTTCTTCGTCTTCTTCGAGCTCACTCTCGTGCCGGTGTACTTCCTGATCGCCGGGTGGGGCCATGAGCGGCGCGCCTACGCGGCCGGGAAGTTTTTCCTGTACACCCTCGGTGCGTCCGCCTTCTTGTTCGTCGGCATCTTGGCGCTCGTCTCGATTCACGCCTCGCAGACCGGGGTGACGACCTTCGACGTGCGCGCGCTGACCGACACGCACCTGTCTGGGACCGCCGGTGTGCTCCTGTTCCTGGCCTTCACCGCCGCCTTCGCAGTAAAGATGCCCCTCTTCCCGTTCCACACGTGGTCACCGGATGCCTACCGCGAGGCGCCCGCAGCGGGCTCCCTGCTTCTCGCCGGGGTCATGGCCAAGCTCGGCGCCTACGGCATTATCCGTTTCGACCTCGCCTTGTTCCCGAGGGCAGTGGTCACCCTGGCGCCCCTGTTGCTCAGCCTTGGGGCGATCGGCATCATCTACGGCGCCATCGTGGCGGCGGTGGAGCGTGACTTGAAGCGCCTTGTCGCGTACTCGTCGCTGGCGCACCTCGGCTTCATCGTGATCGGTGCGTTCGCCCTCAGCCGCGAGGCGTTGACCGGCGCGGTCCTGCAGATGGTCAACCACGGCCTGTACACAGCTGCGCTGTTCATCCTCATCGCGGTGCTCTACAAGCGTCTCGGCACCTTCTCGGTGAGGGAGATGCGCGGCCTGCAGCGCCGTGTGCCCGTGCTGGCAGGGGTCTTCACAGTCGTGATGCTCGCCTCGATCGGGGTGCCGGGGCTGAACGGGTTCGTGGGGGAGTTTCTGATCCTCGCCGGGACGTTCCTCACCCACAGGTGGTGGGCCGTGGTGGCGACTGCGGGCGTCGTCCTTGCGGCTGTCTATCTCCTGTGGGCCTACCAGCAGGCCTTCCAGGGCAAGCCCAATGTCGAGCCGGGCGCGATCCGCGACCTCTCCTGGCGTGAGGGGCTCACGCTCGCTCCGCTTGTCATCCTGATCGTGCTGCTGGGCATCTTCCCAGGGCCGCTGTTGAGCCGTATCGGCCCGTCGGTGACCCAGGTCGTCACACACGTCGAGGTTGTGGCCCACCAGCGTCCGCCGCAGGTCGGAGTGCCCGGTGTAGCCGTGCGGTCCAACGGAGCGCAGCCGTGAGCCTCGTCGCCGCCCTTTCGGTCCTGTCCGGCCTGGCAGTCCCGGGGACCTTTGCCACGCCTCACCTGAACTACGTGGCGATCCTCCCCGAGCTGATCCTCATCGGCGGAGCGCTCGTGCTGCTCGTGTCCGGTCAGCTCGTATCCGCGAAGGTGCCGCAAGCCTTCTACTCAGTCGGCTCCGGCACGATCGCGGCCGGGGCTCTCGTCGCCTCGCTGGTGATCTGGCGTGACGTGCAGGCGCGTGGGCCGTTCACCACGATCGCGAACTCCGTGGCGGTCGACGGGTTCGCAGTCGCCTTTTTGGTGCTCGTGTCGTGCATCTTGATCCTCGCCTCGGCGGTCGCCAACGACTTCCTGGTCCGTGAGGGGATAGAAGGCCCCGAATACCACGTGCTGGCGCTGCTGGCGGGTTCAGGCGCGATGCTCATGGCCTCGGCCGACGACCTGATCCTCATCTTCGTCGCCCTCGAGGTCATGTCGATCCCGCTCTACATCCTCGCCGGGATGGACTCGAGGCGCCGTGAGTCGGGTGAGGCCGCCATGAAGTACTTCGTCCTCGGCGCCTTCTCCTCGGCCATCTTCGTCTACGGCATCGCCCTGGTTTACGGCGCAACAGGGTCGACCAACCTCCCGCAGATCGCGGCCTATCTGAGCACCAACATCATCACTTCCAACGGGGTCCTTCTCGCGGGTCTCGGTCTGCTGCTCGTCGGCTTCGGCTTCAAGGTTTCGGCCGTGCCGTTCCACATGTGGACACCGGACGTCTACCAGGGCGCCCCCACGCCCGCGACCGGGTTCATGACCGCCCTTGCCAAGGCTGGTGGCTTCGCGGCGCTGCTGCGCGTCTTTTTCTCGACCTTCTCAGTGCTCCGCACGGACTGGCAGCCGCTTCTGTGGGCGATGGCGATCCTCACCTTGCTGCTCGGTGCGGTCCTCGGTCTTGTCCAACGCGACGTGAAGCGGATGTTCGCGTACTCCTCGATCAATCACGCCGGGTTCATCCTCGTCGGCCTTGCGGTTGCGACCAGCCAAGGGATCTCCGGGAGTGTCTATTACGTCTTCGTATACGCATTTCTGGTCCTGGGGAGCTTCGCGGTCATCACCGTCATCGGCGGGCGGGGAGATCAAGACCACGATCTCGACGTCTATCGCGGCCTTGGCCGTCGCCAGCCGCTACTTGCTCTCGCGTTCAGTGTGCTCATTCTCGGCCAGACAGGGATCCCGCTCACCACAGGCTTCCTGGCCAAGTTCTACGTCGTGTCGGCCGCGGTGAAGGCCCACTCGTATGCGCTCGCCGTCATCGCCATGCTGTCGGCGGCCATCGCCGCCGCGTTCTACTTGCGCCTCATCTTCCTCATGTACGGTGTCAGGCTCCCAGCCGGCACGGGCGACGATGAGGGCGCTGTGAACTTGGCGACAAAGGGGGATCCCCCTGACGAGTTGGAGTTGGACGGGGCGGGGCCGCGCAAGGTCAACCTCGGGCCGGTGAGCGTGCCGGGCCCGACGGCTGCCGCGATCTTCGTCACGGTCGTGGTCACCGTCGTGTTCGGCATCTGGCCCGCGCCGCTGGTCGACTTTGTGCGGGCCGCTGGGTTCCTTTTCTGAGGTTTCCTGCAAGGCGTTGGCCTCGGGGCCGGCCCTTCAAACACCGGTTCAGGTTGAGCGATCATCCAGCGGCGGCGTTGAACGTGTCACACCGGGCGAGGACGCGCCGAGCTTGTGGCTGTCGTTGTCGACGCCCAGAGGTTGGAAGAACCTCCCGATCAGGGGAAGCTCCCAGAACGACTCAGCACGCGCGATGGCCAGTGCCATCGGCAGCGTGTTCTCGGCCGCGTCCCACACGACATATCTCGGCAGCCACTCGGGCCCGAACTTGGCGTTGAAGCGCCAGAGCGACTCGATCTGCATCGAGTCCGACATCCGCCGTAGCAGCCACCGCTGCACGCCGCCCCCGTCCTCGCCGGCGATGACGGCCCGCATGGTGGCGAAATTGAGCCCGAGGTGGTCTTCTCCGTCGTTACGCAGCCGTTCGATCGTCCGCACGATGATGAAGTCGAGGAGCCCGTTGGGGTGGTCGCCCTGGTCTCGGCGCATGAGGTCGAGCGAGTAACCGCGGATGCCGGGAGCCGGGACGAACTGGCAGAACGCGACCGGATCTCCCTCGGGGGCGTGCGCGACCGCCAGCAGGAGACCTTGGTCACGAGGGTCGAATATGCGCCCGAGCGTCATCGAGAAGCCTCGTTCGACCTCGCCACGACGTCTTTGCACCATGACGGCCCTGACCGCGTCCGCCAGCGCCGGCTCAACGCGGGCCGGGTCGTGGAACGAGATGGTGTAGCCGTAGTTCGCGATCCTGTTGACGGCCTGGCGCAGGCCTTTGCGGGCCCCGCCCTCCAGCGAGAAGGTCCGCACGTCCACGACGCCCTCGTCGCCGATGTACCGCTCGTGCATACCGGAGCGCCGGTAGACGCCGAGCCACTCCTCGCCGGCGCCGAGCACGGCCACCGACCAGCCGTGTTCGTCCGCGAAGCGGCGGAACGCCGACCAGAGCTCGTCGCGCTCTTCGGGCTCACAGATCGGATCGGGCGAGACCAGGCAGATTCCCCCGTAGATCGCGTACGCGACCAGGCCGTCGCGATCCAAGAAGGCCTGCTTGTCGCTGCGAAGCGCGAAGTAGTCGAGCGTGCCGGCGCCGAGACGCCGGACTATGTCGGCGGCGCGCTCGGTGGTGTCGGTGCGACCACTCGAGCGGTGCCGGTCTACGACGGGCCGGAACGCCAGCACGAGCGCCACCGCCGCCAGCCCGAGACCGATGGCGAGCAGGGCCGGGTACAAGAACGCGTCCACCCGAGGATTGAGGGCCACGGTCCGGACACCCACGAGGCGCCCGGCCGTGGCCCACCAGGCTTCGTCCCAGGTGATCGGGCGACCGCCACGATGGGTTGGGATCACGCTCCACAGCACAGTCGCGCCGATCAAGGTGACCGCGACGACGCCACCGAGGAGCGTGGTGAGGCCTGCCCTGAGCGAGGGCAGGTCGAAGCGCGCCCGGAAGGATCTCCTCGCCCACCAAAGCACGGCCACGAGCACCAGGGCCGCGATGGACTGGACCACCTCGCCGTGGCGGATCAGATGAAGCGCCACCGTGCCGGCGAGCAGCCCGATCGCGACGAGCCAAGCCAGGCGCTGGCCCCGTCGCACGCCGCGGGCGACCGCCAAGAGACCGACGCCGGCGAGCGCGACGAGAGCTCCTGCAGCCTCGCTCACTCCGAGGGGGATGTAGCCGAGCAAGGGATGCAGCCGCCCCCGGACCTGCGGTGGCACGACGGCGGAGATGAGGTCGGTGAGCCCGAGGACCGCGATCCCGGCTGCAGTGAGGCGCCGTACTCGCCTGAGGCTGCGGGCGGAATCGGTGAGGAGCGGCCACACGCGCCCACCGGGGAAAGAGGCGACCACCTCGGGCTCGCCGCACTCGCGCACGAGGCGCCCGGCCGCGAATCGCTCCAGCACCGTCACCGGGCTCAGGTACCTGCGGGCGAGCAGGAGCCTCGCGTGCACTTGCGCGCCCGCCTCGATCTCGACCCAGGAGACCTGCTGGATGTGGACGAATACCGGAGGCAGGCCGAGGCGCGACGCCCTTTCCTCCACGACTTCGCCGCAAGCACCGGAGTTCGCGTAAAAGCCCGTCCCGACCCTCGCGAGCTCGGGTTGGAGGGTATGGCCCGTGACGAGGCCGACGCCTCCTGCGGCGAGGATCGGGCGCGTGGCCTCACGAGCCTTGTCATTGGCGTGGTGGGCCGCGGGGCCGAGCAGCGATCGCCCGGCCGAATGCCAGACTCGGTGATTGACCACGGCCAGGACGATCCCGGCCACGATAACCTCGGCCACGAGGGTGAGCCCGAGACCGAGCAGCCGGGACGAGAAGGGCTCGAGCCTCCTCGGCACGCCGAAAAACCACCAGTCGGGCAGCCTCGCCAAAAGTGCGACCGCGATGGGGACCAGGAGCCACCACAGCCACCGGACGATGCGGCGGTAGGTGAGGCGCGAGGCCACGAAGCGAGGCAGGCCGGAAGGATCGGCCAGGCGGTCGATGCCGGCGAGCCAGGGCGAGGTCGATCCGGCCAGCGCTGGCAGGATCTCCGCCACGGCGTGTTGACCGAGCGGCGTGTCGCGCCGATCGGTCGGGTCGACGAAGGTGTTGCGCTCGTCGAATCGCCACCCGGGCTCGATACAGACCAGTTTGGGCCCGGCGGCCGCGGCCACTTGCAGCTGCGCTGAGAGCGCGACCTCGAAACCAGCGTCGACAACTGCCGCGTTCGCCGCCGGGTCGTAAAGGACCGCCCGATCGCGGTTGCCAGGCAGGAGGATGGCCCGGCGACTGCGGTCCGCCGCCAGGTAGCGCTCGAGCGCTTCGCGGAGCTCCTCGTGCGCGCCAAGCGCCGCTGCCGGGTCGCCGTTGGGCGGCACCAGCAGGTCGAAGGCGTTACCGGCTACGACAACGGCGCCAGGGCCCTTGGCGCGCTCGAGAGCGTGCGCGAGCTCAATCGACGCGGATGCGGATGCCTGGGTTCGCTTCGCGTTGAGAAAAAGGTCGCTCACGACGATCACTCGCCAGCCGAAGGGGACCGCCAAACGGGCGACCGTCACGAACTCGGGCATGTGCCCTTCATTGTTGCAGTCAGTCACGCCATCGGTCGGTAGGGTGGGCGACCGGTGCCGGTGGGGCCGACGTCCAGCTCGTCGCGAGCAGATCGACGTGTGCCAGCGCAGCTATGAGGGAGGCGATGATGGGCGACGCGATCAGAGACGGAGGCCAGGCGCAGGGCGCCGCGATCGAGGACTACCTTGCCGAGCTACGGACGTTCCCGCCCCCTGAGGACTTCGCCCGCGCGGCGCTCGTGTCCGACCGGGGGTTGTACGAGCAGGCGGAAACCGACTCCGAGGAGTTCTGGGCTCAGCAGGCCAGGGCCTTGACCTGGTTCGAACCGTGGGACCAGGTGCTGGACTGGCAATTGCCATTCGCGAGATGGTTCATCGGTGGCCGTTTGAACGTCGCGTTCAACTGCCTCGACCGTCACGTGGAGGCCGGTCGCGGCGACAAGGTCGCGTTCTATTTCGAAGGCGAACCCGGAGACCGCCGCACGATCACCTATGCACAGCTTCTCGACGAAGTCGGTCGATGCGCCAACGCGCTGCGCTCGCTCGGCATCGAGCGCGGTGATCGCGTGGCCATCTACATGCCGATGATCCCGGAGCTTCCCGTGGCGATGCTGGCATGTGCACGGATCGGGGCCGCGCACTCTGTCGTGTTCGGCGGTTTCTCCGCGGACGCCCTGCGCGACCGGATCGAGGACGCGAGCGCCCGGGTGCTCATCACCGCTGACGGAGGCTGGAGGCGCGGGCACGCCGTCGAGCTGAAGGTCAACGCCGACCACGCGCTCTGCGACGGTGCCAGGTCCATCGAGAACGTGCTCGTTGTTCGCCGCCTCGGCGACGCCGCGAGGAACCTCACCATGCAAGAGGGGCGGGACCACTGGTGGCACGAGCTGGTGTCCGGCCAGGACCCGCACAGCCCCGCGGAGGCGATGGACGCCGAGGACCTGCTCTTCCTGCTGTACACCTCGGGCACGACTGCCCGACCCAAGGGGATTATGCACACCACCGGTGGTTACCTGACCCAGGTCGCCTTCACGCACCGGACAGTCTTCGACTTGAAACCGGAGACCGACGTGTACTGGTGTGCCGCTGACATCGGGTGGGTCACCGGCCACAGCTACATCGTCTACGGGCCGCTCGCCAACGGGGCCACGAGCGTGCTCTACGAGGGGACGCCCGACTTTCCGGACCGTGACCGCTGGTGGTCGATCATCGAGCGCTACGGGGTCACGACGCTCTACACGGCGCCGACCGCCATTCGCACCTTCATGAAGTGGGGGACCGACTACCCCGCCGCGCACGACCTGTCGAGCCTGCGGGTGCTCGGTTCGGTCGGAGAGCCGATCAACCCCGAAGCGTGGATCTGGTATTGGCGCCAGATCGGCGGCGGCCGCTGCCCCGTCGTCGACACGTGGTGGCAGACCGAGACCGGTGCCATCATGATCTCGCCGCTGCCGGGCTTGACCACCCTGAAGCCCGGGAGCGCGACGTTCCCGCTCCCGGGGATCGGAGCCGAGGTCGTCGACGACGCCGGCAGGACCGTGGCGCGCGGTGGTGGGTACCTAATCCTCACGCGGCCCTGGCCGGCCATGTTGCGAGGCATCTACGGCGACCCGGAGCGGTACCGGCAGACGTACTGGAGCCGCTTCGAGGGTCGTTACTTCGCAGGCGACGGGGCCAAGGTCGACGAGGACGGATACCTATGGCTGCTCGGGCGGGTCGACGATGTCATGAACGTGTCGGGTCACCGCGTGTCCACGACGGAGGTGGAGTCCGCGCTCGTCGACCATCCGAGCGTGGCAGAGGCGGCGGTCGTGGGCGCCAACGACGCCACCACCGGGCAGGTGATCATCGCCTTTGTAACTTTGAAGCACGGCCTCGAAGTCGGCGACGAGCACGCAGAGGTCCTGCGCGCGCATGTCGTCGAGAAGATCGGGGCGATTGCCCGGCCGCGGGTCATCATCTTCACCGATGATCTTCCCAAGACGCGTTCGGGCAAGATCATGCGGCGGCTGTTGAGGGACGTCGCCGAGGGTCGCGATCTCGGGGACACGACCACGCTGGCCGACCCCGCGGTCGTGGCCGAGCTGCGCCGTCGAGCCACGGCCGGTGCGGGCGAGGAATGAGGACCGGGCCGGGCTGCCCTAGGAATTGGACCTGGCGCGTCGACGCCAGGGCCCCGGGTCGGGCCGTCATCTTCGACATCGATGGCGTGCTCGCGGACGCGTCGGGCCGTCAGCACCATCTGGCCGGTCTCCGGCGTGACTGGGATGCCTTCTTCGCCGAATGTGGGGAGGACCCCATCATCCCGGAGGTCGCGCGGCTGCTCGAGCTGCTCGCGCCCGGGCTTGTGGTGGTGCTGCTCACGGCACGGCCGGCACGCGTGCGTGCACAGACCTTGGCGTGGCTGGCGTCCCACGGCCTGGGATACGACCTGCTCATCATGCGCGCGGTTGGAGACAGGCGGCCGGCGCGCGATTTCAAGCGAATCGAGACGCTGCAGCTGAGGACGTACGGCTTCGAAGTGCGACTGGCCGTGGAGGACGATCCCGCGAACCTCGAGATGTTTGAGTCCGAGGGCGTCCCCTGCCTGTATGTCCACTCCGGGTACTACGGCTGAGATCTCACTCGCGGAAGTTGCCGAACTGCAGGGGAATGTCGAGGTCCTGTTCCTTGAGGGCTGCGATCACCGCCTGCAGATCGTCCCGCTTCTTTCCGGTGACGCGGACCTGATCACCCTGGGTCTGGGACTGGATGCCCTTCAATGCAAGGTCCTTGATGATCTTGTTGATCCTCTTGGCATGGTCCGACGAGATCCCGGCGTTCAGTGCGGCGCTCTGGCGCAGCGTGCCCTTGGACGCCTCCTCGATCTTGCCGTAGGAGACGGCCTTCAGAGAGACGTGCCGGCGAACCAGCTTCTCCTCGAGCACCTGGACCAGGGCGCGCCGGCGGTCCTCGGTCGGCGCGTTCAACTCGATCTCGTGCCCCTTCAGCTCCACGGTCGCGCCGGTGTCCTTGAAGTCGAAACGGGTGGCAATCTCACGACTTGCCTGGTCGACCGCATTGCGCACTTCTTGCATATCGACCTCTGAGGTGACATCAAAGCTCGGCACGCACGCACGCTAGCAAGGCTGGTCACGTCCTCGCCTTGCGAAATGTGCCCGTTCGGGCCACTATCGTGTCCGCCGACGGGTCGGTACCCAAGTGGACAACGGGGGCAGACTGTAAATCTGCTGGCTCAGCCTTCGAAGGTTCGAATCCTTCCCGGCCCACCGTCGCCTGACGCCTTCCTACCTCGGACCTCGCCTGACTCTGGTCTGACGCGCCGACTGCGCCCTAGGTCTGCCCGGCGCCGGCCGCGTCGTCTGGTTCCTCGGAGGTGACTCGGCGGCGGGACAAGGCGGTGGCGGCAAGGCCGAGCAGGACCATTGCCGCGAGGCCCAGCCTCGATGCTGCGAGCCCGGCTCCGAGCCCGGGGGCCGCATAGGCAAAAGTGACCAGTGTCGTCCCTTCGGGTACCGCGAAAGATTGCACGAGCCCGTCGCGGCGCAGCAGGATCGCTCCGGACCGGCCGTCGTGCTCGCCGGTCGCGCTCCAACCGGGGATGTCCGCGACGGACCTGACGATGGTGGCAGGTGCCGCCGAAGTGATGGCCACCGTCTCGGTCGGCGTCCAGGGCGAGGAGCTGACGACGCGAACCCGAAGGCCACCTGTGTCCCCGGTCGATCTCCCGAGCCAGAACGGGCCGCGGGCCCTCTGGTTCGAGAACACCACGAACGGCCCGATCGTCCCAGCGGCCACCCAGTGCGGAGCCGTCAGGTACGCGGAGAGCGGCCCGTCAAGGCTGTAGGAGGTGTTGGAGCGGGTCGTGACAACGACCGAAGCGATCCGGACCCCGACAGCGAGCCGGTCCTCTGTGACCAGTCCGACCGAGGCGAGCAAGCCTCCGAAACCGACGGTGACCTCCTGCGAGCCCGCCCTGTCGATCACGACGCCCACTTTCTTTGGGGGCTCACTGCCTCCGGACACGAGCACGAGACGAGCGTCGAGCCCGAGCGCACGCAGGGCGTCTCGTGAGAGCCGAGGCCCCGAGAACGCGAGGGTGACGGTCCGCGCGACGAGCTCGCGCCCGAACCATCGGCTCGCGCTCTGGCCTGGTCGGAGATCGACCGGCGACGGCACAGGCCCCACGCCGGCGATTGCGGGGGCGACGAGGCCCGGCAGGGTGTTCGTGCCGGGCTGGAACACCTCGGCGTGCGCCCGGAGAACGGAGATCTCGTCGGGAACCGTGAGCAGCAGGCGCACGTCGAGGGAGTCGAAGACCCCCGTCGTCAACGCCGCAGGGTCGAGGTCGTCTTGGGTGTGAGTCCCGGTTGCCGACGCATAGGGCCCCCAGGTGAGCGAGCTGTACCCCTGTGCACTGTCGAGGCCGGACATCACATTCGAGTCAGGTGCGCCGATCTGGTTCAGAGCGATGCCGGCCGAGCGCGCGGGGTCGACGATGAGGTAGCGCCCGCCGGGAGCCAGCCGAGAGGCAAGTTGGGCTTGCAGCGGGTTGACGGTGTCGAGGGCACGGGCACGGACGGGCGCGAGCGAAGACTGGTTCGCGGTGAACAAGAGAAGGTCCACCACTACGAGAGCGGCGATCGCTGACGCCGCGCGCCGGCGCGGCCAGGAGGGGCCGAGGATCACGACGGCACCTGCGGCCAACGCGATGGCGACGGTGACGACCAGGTAAGGGGCGACGGCCCGCAACGACCAGCCTGAGCCCGCAAGGGCGTGGAGGAGTCCCCCGTAGGGCTCGCCGGACAAAGCCGTAGCGGCGACGAGGCCCAGCACGGCAACGGGCGCGACCATTCCGGTTCCCGCCTTCAGCAGGCTCACGCGCCCGGGCCTCGCCCTGAGCTGATCCTCGATCCAGTGGCCGAGCAGCATCGCGGACGCGAGCGAGAACATCACAAGAGCGCGACTCGGGAGCCGCTGCTCACCCACGATGGGGATATGGATGACCAGACGTTCGAGCGGAGTGTTGGCGCCGAGGGCCAACAGCAGGCCGATGCCACCCACGAGGTACCAGACGCGCCAGTGCCTGGCGTGCTCGGAGCGCCATCTGGGCACGAGCGCCACGATGGCGACCAGAGAGAGCATGCCGCAGTAGGCGTCCAGCTCGGCAAGGTTGTACGGCCCTGTGTAGGACTCGAGACCGATGGGACCACCGCCCAACACGTGCGGCACGAGCGAGACGAGCAGCTCGGCAGCTGAGAGCGACCCCGAAGACGCAAATGCATAACTTGCGTGGGCGCGCTCGGTGACGGCGAAGAACTCGGCGGTCGGGATCCACTGGACGGCACTGACCAGCAGGCCCGTAACACCGCCGGCAGCGGACCAGCCGAGGAACCCAAGCCAGCGGCCACGTTCGGCGATCAGAAGGTGACCTCCGTAGACGACGACTGCCACGAGCGTGTCGATCACAATGTCGGGGCTGCCTGACAAGCCGATGCACGTGACGGCGATTGCCAGGACCAAGGCCCAGAGTGCCCGCCGCCTGAGCTTGTCGCGGGCGATCCCGTCCAAGGCGGCCAGGCACCAGATCAACGATGCCGACGCCGATACGAAGTCGATGTGGACGATCTGCGACGACACGAAGCCGCCAAGCCCGAAAGTGGCGGCGCCGAGCGCGGCTGCCAGAGTCCGGCAGGCGTTGCGCCGCAGGAGCACGAATGCTCCGATGGCCCCTGCTGCGAGTGTGAACGCCTCCGTCAGCACCCAAGCAGTGAGGTGGGGCAGGAAGGCGAACAGCAATGTGCCCGGGAGAAGTGCGTGAGCGCTCGTGCCCGCGAGCAGCGGCGTCCCGGACCAGAGGTACGGGTCATAGACAGGAAGATGCCCGTGGGCGATGAGCTCGCCGGACAGCACTGAGAGCGGGTAGTTCTGCGTCAGGTCGTCGCCTGTGAGCAGCGGGTAGCCCGCGAGCGCGGCGATTGAGAGCGCGACAACTGGGATGCCGACAAGCAGCGCAACCGCGACGGTGTCACGACGGCCGATCCAGCGGGCCTTGCGAGCTCGGGTCATGGTGGTTCAGGCAGGTTGTGCCGTGACGGGTCCCTCGCCACCGCGGCTGGCGGTCCAAGCACGACCCGACCGTAGCCAATCCCACCCGTGTCCGAGTGACGGGCCGCGTCACGCCGGCGCCGTTTCACGTCGGGGCCCTTGGGTAGGATCGCTCCGCATAAGAAGACCGAGAGGACGCGCCATGACGGCGTCGAGGACCTTGGAACGCGACCCCCAGGAAGGAAGTTCCGGGCCTGGGCACGCCTGGCCGTTCTTCGGTCGGCTGAGCGGGCTGATCGATCGTGCCCGCGGGCAAGTGGATCGGGGGGTCAGGTTCCTTGCCCGCATGCGCACGCCGCTTGGCGAAGTGCGGCCCTATGTGCAAGAAGAGACGCCGGTGGCGCGGCTGCTGGCAGCCCCGGCGATCGTCGGGTTCTTGAGCGCTGTTGCCATCGCCTGGGGCGCCTCGTTGCCGAGCTCCCCCTTCACGTGGAAGTCCTGCTCAGGGATAGAGCCGGGCTCGGTCACCGTATGCCACCCGTGGTTCTTCGGCATTCCGGCGCCGCCCGTGGTGGCCGGCGCGCCCTTGCCCGCGAACAAGAACCTGTTCATCGGTCTCGTGGCCGTTTACGGGGGCATGGTGCTGATGCTGCAGGCCTGGATTGCCCTGATCCGCATTGCGCGCCGTCACCGGGGCCTGCCCGTCCGATCCTTTGTAGCTGTGTTCGCTGCCTGGACGGCCCCCCTTCTTGTTGTGGCGCCGCTGTTCAGCCGGGACTCGTACAGCTACGCGGCCCAGGGCGAGATGATGAGCCGCGGGATCAGCCCGTACTTGTTCGGGCCGGCGGTGCTCGGAGTGAACGCCTTCTCCGGGCTGGTCGACAAGCTGTGGGCCGACGTGACCTCGCCGTACGGGCCCGTGTTCCTCTGGGTCGCGGGAGTCAATGCCACCGTGGTCCACCACAACGAGCTCCTGGCGGTCGTCGGCTTCCGGCTGCTGGCTCTCGCCGGGGTCGTGCTGATCGGGGCCTTCGTGCCGCGGCTGGCACGCTCGTACGGCCGCGATCCCTCCGTCGCCTTCGTGCTCGCCGTGTTGAACCCCCTCGTGCTGCTGCACCTGATAGCGGGCGCGCACAATGACGCGTTGATGCTCGGTTTCCTCCTGGCTGGGCTCTGGCTCGCACGTGAGGGGCGGCCAGTCGTCGGTGTGCTGCTGTGCACGGTCGGAGCCATGATCAAGGTCCCGGCCTTCGTCGGCGTCGTCTACATCGGCTGGGGCTGGCTGGGTGACGACGTGCCGTGGAGGTCCCGGGTCAGGCCGGCTCTCATGGCGACCGGGCTCGGTCTCGTAGTCATGGCGGGGGTGTCGCAGATGGTCGGGCTCGGGTGGGGCTGGGTGACTGCGCTGGGCAACAGCTCAACAGTTAGGTCCTGGAGCGATCCTCCGACGATCGCAGCCTCGTGCGCCGCGAAGCTGGTGGAGCTGCTCGGGCTCGGGAATCATCAGCAAGTGCTCCTGAGTGGGGCGAAAGACCTGGGGCTGGCGTGCGCAGCGGTCGTCGCGGTGCGTCTGCTGTGGCGGTCCAAGGAAGACACGATCATGCGGGCGATGGGCTTGACGCTCCTCGCGATCGTGTTTCTCGGACCGGCGGTGCAACCGTGGTACGTCGCTTGGTCCATGGTGGTTCTCGCGACGATCGCGGAGCACCGCCTGAGGGTCTTGATGATCGTGCTCTCAACGGTGGCCTGCTTCCTAGGCCTCCCGGGAGCCGGAACGCTCGTCGTCCAGTTCGGCGAGGCCAATCCGGTCCTCATCGCCCTCGCCTCGCTTGCGATGCTCCTGGTTCTCGCCATCCCGCTGGTCATCAGGACCAGAAGGGCACTGAGCACACCCGACGACGACCGCGTGCCGGCGGTGCCGCAGGCTTGAGGCACGCTGGTTTATCAAAGGAGCCGCTGCAAGAGGGTCACGTCCACCCAGCGGCCGAACTTGCGGCCGATCTCCCGTTCGACGCCGATGAGATCGAAGCCGCAGGCTTGATGGAGGGCCACCGAGGCTTGCTGGGTGGCACTGACACGAGCGATGACGGAATGGAAACCATGGGTCCGGGCCAGGACGACGGCTTCGCTGAGCAGGGCGCGACCGACCCCCTTGCCACGATGTTCAGCCGCGACATAGATCGAGTCCTCAACTGCCGTCGCGTAGCCCGGGCGTGGCCGGTATGGCGAGAGCGACGCAAAGCCGATGACGTCGCTGCCGTCGTCGGCGACGATCACCGGGTAGACGCCCGAATGAGCGATCATCCAACTTGCCTGCTCTTCAGGTGTGCGCGCGACGAGATCGAGAGTGGCGGTCGAGCCAGTGACTTCGATGTTGTAGATCTCACGGATGGCCTCGGCGTCGGCCAGGTTCGCCCGGCGAATGTCCACGCCCTGCATCGTAATGACGCGCCCGCTGGGTTCTCCGGCCCGTCGCGGATATGATCGGCCGTCGCGGCAGCGCCAGCCGATGGTGACTGGCACCGCCCCCTTAGCTCAGTCGGCAGAGCACAGCCATGGTAAGGCTGGTGTCGTCGGTTCGATTCCGACAGGGGGCTCCGCGGCGGCGTAGCTCAGTTGGTAAGAGCACACGGCTCATAATCGTGGGGTCGCCGGTTCGAGTCCGGCCGCCGCTACCGGGAGTGGAGCAGAGGAGCAGCAACGTGGCCAAGAACGAGAAGCGAGTGAAGGTGACCCTCGCTTGCGAGGTCTGCAAGCGCAGGAACTACATCACGATGAAGAACAAGCAGAACGACCGTGAGCGGATCGAGATGAAGAAGTACTGCCAGTTCGACCGGCAGCACACGGTTCACAAGGAAACGCGCTGAACCGCGAGACCGACGACCTCGCCTACCTCGTCGAGCTTGCCCGGCACGGGGACAGGGCGGCCTTCGAATGCTTGGTGCGTGCCACTTCGAGCGACTGCTATGCCCTGGCGCTGCGTCTGGTGGGCAACGAGCACGACGCGCGCGACGTGCTGCAGGAGACCTATCTGCGCGCTTTCCGCAAGCTGGGCAAATTCCGGGGCGACTCTGCTTTTGGGACTTGGCTGCATCGCATAACTGTGAACTGCTCGGCGACTCTTGTGGCCAAGCGCCGGCGGACCTCCCATGTGGAGCTCGACGACGATCTCGAGGTTCTCGAGACGCGTTCGGAGCGCGACCCGGAGACCGCGGCCGGGACGGCTGACGACCGCGAGCGTCTTGTAGAGGCGCTGGCGGAGCTTCCTGACCAGATGCGGATGGTCGTCGTGCTCAGGGACGTCTACGACCTGGCGCACGAGGAGATTGCCCGAGAGCTCGGCATCAGCCAGACCGCGGCCAAAGTGCGCCTGCACCGGGCTCGCCGCCGCCTGCGTGAGCAGCTCTTCGCACCCGCTGGCGTGGCGGGCGGGCTCAGCCGCCAGCGACAGCGTCCACGGGTCCCCGCCGGAGTCGGAGACGGGGCGTTGGTCACCGCTCGCTCCCGTGCCGGCTCGTGCGCCGAGTTGGCGATCTGCGGCGAGCTCCAAGTCGAAGAGGCGGCCAGCCATGCAGCCGCGGTCTGAACAGGTGTTTCTCACCGGAAGTGCGGCCCGGGAGGCTTCCAGGGCCCGAGCCACCCGCGGCTCGCCCTGCCTCAGCGTTTCATGTGCCGAGGTCGCCCTCGTCCTGCCGTCGATCCTCGAGGGAGGCTCCCCGGCTGACGAAGTCGTCGTCCAGCACGTTGGTGCCTGTCTGCGCTGCCAAGCCGAGCTCGCCCGGTACCGCAAGCTGTTGCGGCTGCTCAACCAGTTGCGGTCCTACAGGGTCGAACCACCACCTGGAGCTGTGGCCGACGTGCTCGGCGCGCTCGAGGCGGCAGCTCACCGGCGCGTCATTCGTTCTCTTCTCACCGGTCGGCGGCTCGTCTACGTCGGAGCCTTTGCCGCTCCGGCCGCGGTGATCGTCGCGGTAACCGTCGTGCACCGAGGCCGCCTGCGGAGGCTCCGGCCCGTGGTGCTATCGTGATGCCGACCCGGGTGACCGGTGCTCAGTAGATGGCGGGCCACGACCCCGGCCCGGAGGGCAGTAGCTCAATTGGTAGAGCACCGGTCTCCAAAACCGGCGGTTGGGGGTTCGAGTCCCTCCTGCCCTGCTCACTGCTCATTTGAGCCGAGGATTGTTGCGTGAACCGACAAACGAAGCGTCTCCTGCAGCGACAGGGCCAGATCGACGAGGAAGGCGCGCCAGCGCCTGGTCGTCGGCCACCTCCCACTGCGCAACGGCGACCACCGACACCCGATCGACCGGGGCTTCCCGAGAGGATTGTCGAGTTCGCGCGTGAGGTTCGCAACGAGCTCGCTAAGGTTGCCTGGCCGAACCGCCCAGAGGTTGTCAAGTACACCATCGTCGTGTTCGTGACCCTCGTGTTCATGGTGAGCCTTGTTTTCGGCCTTGACTACGGGTTCGCCAAGGGCGTGCTCTTCCTCTTCGGCTCGTGAGTGACGAAGACAACCCCGGAGACGACGACTTGACTGCGATCCATCCAGAAGTGAAGGCCGAGGACACCTCTTCCGAAGACCCTCGAGTCCCAGATCAATCGCGAGCCCCCGAAGAGACATCCGGGGCTGGTCCGAAGTCGAGTGGCTTCGACCTGCTCGAGTACGAGCTGCCGTCGCAAGGAGACGACGAGGTCGCAGTCAGCGAGCCCAGCCCGTACGACCGGCCGGGCCGCTGGTACGTCGTGCACACTTACGCCGGTTATGAGAACAAGGTGAAGTCGAACCTCGAGAGCCGGATCTCGTCGATGAACATGGAGGACCGGATCTTCGAGGTCGTGATCCCGATGGAGGAAGTCGCGGAGATCAAGGCCGGCAAGCGGGTGTTCGTGCAGCGTAAGGTCTTTCCTGGCTACCTGCTGTGCCGTTGCGACCTCGACGACGACTCCTGGTCGGTCATCCGTCAAACTCCCGGAGTCACGGGTTTCGTGGGTCCAGGGACCAAGCCGACACCATTGCCGCGCGCCGAGGTCGAAGCGATCCTCCAGGTGCGGCCGGAGGGGGTTGAGGGCCAGAAACACCGCTCCAAGCCGCGCCTCGAGCATCAGGTCGGTGACACGGTGCGAGTCAAGGAAGGTCCTTTCGCCGACTTCTCCGGCCAGATTGCGGAAATCAACGAGGACCAGCTCAAGCTCAAGGTGCTCGTCAACATCTTCGGTCGCGAGACTCCGGTCGAGCTCGAATTCAGCCAGGTCGCCAAGCTCTGAGCGCCTGGCCGCGAAAGAAAGAGGAAGAACCTTCATGGCACGTCGCCGCGTCGCCGCCATCGTAAAGATCCAACTGCCCGCGGGAGCCGCTACGCCGGCACCCCCTGTCGGGACGGCCCTCGGCCCCCATGGTGTGCAGACGATGGAGTTCTGCAAGCAGTACAACGCTGCGACCGATAGTCAAAGAGGCACGATCGTCCCCGTCGAGGTGACCATCTACGAGGATCGCTCGTTCACTTTCGTGTTGAAGACACCGCCGACGACCTTCCTCATCCGGGAGGCGGCCGGTCTCGAGAAGGGGAGCAAGCTCGCCGGGCGGGAGTCCGCCGGTTCTATCACCGACGACCAGGTCGCGGAGATTGCCTCCAAGAAGATGCCAGACCTCAACGCCAACGATCTTGAGGCCGCAAAGCACCAGGTGGCGGGCACCGCTCGCTCCATGGGCGTCGCGGTCCGCAAGTGACTACCGTCTCGCAGTCGAGCGGCGCGTCACATCGAAGGGAGCTCTGCAAGTGAACAAGAGAAAGCGGTACGCCGAAGCGGTGAAGGGCTATGACCGTGAGCGCCTCTATTCGCCTGTCGAGGCGCTGGAACTGGTCAAGAGCCTCGCGAAGGCCCGGTTCGACGAGACCATCGAGCTGGCGACGCGACTCGGCGTCGATCCACGACGCGCCGACCAGATTGTCCGCGGGTCACTCTCGTTGCCGGCAGGCACGGGGCGGCTTGTGCGCGTCGCTGTCTTTGCCGCCGGCGAGCAGGCCGCCGAGGCGCGTGCCGCGGGTGCCGATATCGTCGGAGCGGACGACCTCGTTCTCCGAATCGAGAAAGAGGGTTTTCTTGCGTTCGACGTCGCCATCGCGACGCCGGATCTGATGGCTCAGGTCGGACGGCTGGGACGCGTGCTCGGGCCTCGCGGCCTGATGCCAAACCCCAAGACCGGGACCGTGACCACCGACATCGCGAAGGCGGTCGCCGAGTTCAAGGCGGGGCGGGTGGAGTACCGGACCGATCGGGTCGGCAACGTTCACGTCCCGATCGGCAAGGCGTCTTTTGAGCGCGCACGGCTGATCGAGAACTACCGGTCGGCAATCGACGAGCTCGTCCGAGCCAAGCCTGCGGCCGCCAAGGGTCGCTACCTGAGGTCCGTCACCGTGAGCTCGACGATGGGCCCGGGTGTGAAGATTGATCCGGCCAAGGCGCGGATTGTCGACGAGGTGCTGGCGGCCACAGCCTGAGCAGGTCAGACCTCGCCCGCTGAGAACCTGTGCGCGGAGGTCGGCTACGCTTCAGCTACCAATTGAACAACTCGCCGTAGATCTCCGGTGCACCGAGAGGTGCTGAAAGGGTTTCGTGCCCGCCCGACGAGGCGAAGTGCCAAGCGCTTCCCACGTCCCGCGCATCACGATCCCTCCGGAGCCTGATCCCCGGGGCCGGCCCGGGGCATGTGATCAAAGGAGCGCTCATGGCAGGACCGAGACCTGAGAAGGTCGCCGTCGTGGAGGACGTGCGCGAGCATCTCAACAGCTCGAGCGCGGCGATCCTCACCGAGTACCGCGGCCTCAAGGTGGGCGACCTGGCAACCTTGCGCCGCCAGCTGCGGACCGCGGGAGCGGACTACAAGATCTTCAAGAACACCCTGGTACGCCGCGCGACCGCGGAGAGCGACCGGGCAGCGCTCGACCCGTTCTTGAACGGACCGACGGCGATCGTCTTTGTTCGCGACGACGTCGGGGCGGTCGCGAAGGTGCTTCGAGACTTCGGCCGGGTGCACCCGCAGCTCATCGTGAAGGGTGGGCTTCTCGGTACCCAGGTGCTCGACGCCAATGGCACGAGCGCGCTCGCGGACCTTCCCTCACGCGACGTGCTGCTCGCACAGCTGGCCGGCGCAATCGCTGCCCCGATGCGGCAGTTTGCAGGCTTGCTGCAAGCGCTCCCGAGAAGCCTCGCCTATGGGCTGTCGGCGTTGATCGACAAACTCGGCGGCGTGGCCGACGAGGCAGCGCCCGCGCAAGCGGCTGAGGCGGCCGACGAGGCAGCGCCCGCGCAAGCGGCTGAGGCGACCGACGAGGCAGCGCCCGCGCAAGCGGCTGAGGCGACCGACACGGCTACGCCCGCCGAAGGCTGACTCACGGGCGGGCTCAAGGCAAACCGGCTTTCGAGCACTATCGGCAACCATTCGCACAACAGGAGGAAAAATGGCAACCAAGGAAGAGATCCTCGACGGCATTGCGAGCATGACGGTGCTCGAGCTGAGCGAGCTGTTGAAGGCGTTCGAGGAGAAGTTCGGCGTGACAGCGGCAGCTCCGGTGGCCGTGGCGGCCGTCACCTCGAACGGCGGCGGTGAAGTGGCGCCGGTCGAGGAGGAACAGGACGAGTTCGACGTCATCCTGCTCGCTGCGGGCGAGAAGAAGATCCAGGTCATCAAGGAAGTGCGTGCTCTCACCAGCCTGGGGCTGAAAGAGGCGAAGGATCTCGTGGACAGCGCGCCCAAGGCCGTGCTCGAGAAGGTGTCGAAGGAAGACGCTCTGAAGGCCAAGACTCAGCTCGAGGAGGCTGGCGCCGCAGTCGAGCTCAAGTAGCGCCCTTGGGAGCTCGCGTGCCCAGGGGACCGAGCAAGACGGCCGTCGGGAGACTGAGCCGAAAGGGTCTTGACCTGGGGGCGCGGTTCCCGTACCCTTCGCGAGGCGACAACTGTGTGCCGCTTGCTTGCGCGTCCCTGCACGTGTAACATGAACGGTTGCCGTGCCTTCCTGTCAAGTGACCGTTCCACTTCAAGTTCCTTGACGCGCGCCCACGCACCGCTCATCCCTGTTTTCCGGTCGATCAGCACTCGCGAGGAGTAGACCCTTGCCCTTACGTCCCCGCACTCCGGAGCGTTACTCGTTCGCCAACATCGACGAGGTACTGCCACTGCCTGACCTCATCGCCGTTCAGCGCGACTCGTTCGAGTGGTTCCTCGATCGAGGCCTCGCCGAGACCTTCGGCGACATCAGCCCCATCGCGGACTTCACCGACCAGCTGAGCCTGAAGCTCGATTTCGATCCCACCGACCCGGACCTACGGCCACCGCCCAAGTTCTCGATCGACGAGTGCAAGGCAAAGGACATCACCTACGCCGCTCCGATCTTCGTCCGGGCGTCGTTCATGAACCGCTCGACTGGTGAGATCAAGGAGCAGACCGTCTTCATGGGGGACTTCCCCATGATGACAAGCCGTGGGACTTTCATCATCAACGGGACCGAGCGCGTCGTGGTGAGCCAGCTCGTCCGTTCTCCCGGTGTGATCTTCCAGCCCGGTCGGGACCAGAAGACGATAGTCACCGGGACGATCCACCCCTACCGGGGCGAATGGATCGAGTTCGACGTCGAGGCGAAGCCGAACCGCGATGTGAGTGCCGGTGCACGGGTCGCTCGCAAGCGGCGCCTGTCGCTGTTCGTGGTGCTGCGCGCCCTCGGCTACGAGGACGAGGCTTTCTTGAGCCGCTTCGTGCGCCATTTCGACTTCCTTGAGGCCCAGTGGGAGCGCGAGCGCGAGCTCATTGCGACACGGGACGAGGCGCTGCTCGAGATCTACAAGCGCGCACGACCGGGCGAACCCCTGTCGCTCGATGCGGCCCGCGTCTATTTCGAGAACGCGTTTTTCAACCCGCGTCGCTACGACCTCACCCGGGTCGGTCGTTACAAGCTGAACCGCAAGCTCGGCCCGGAGATCGAGCGCATCTCCCAACTGCTGGACATCGCGCTCGAGCGCCCGGACGAG
Source organism: uncultured Acidimicrobiaceae bacterium (assembly GCA_963807575.1). Taxonomy (GTDB): domain Bacteria; phylum Actinomycetota; class Acidimicrobiia; order Acidimicrobiales; family Bog-793; genus Fen-455. Next base: position 116,258 of record CAWECD010000001.1, on the reverse strand, counting down.
CACTCCGGCGTGCTCAGCCCGAGCGAAGTTCTCGCCGCCTCGACCTACATGCTCCACCTGGCCAACGGCGAGGCGGGTTACCGCCTCGACGACCAGGACCACTTCGCCAACCGGCGCATCCGTTCGGTTGGCGAGCTCATCCAGAACCAGGTCCGCATCGGCCTGTCGCGCATGGAGCGTGTCGTGCGCGAGCGCATGACGACTCAGGACGTCGAGGCGATCACGCCCCAGACTCTGATCAACATCCGCCCGGTTGTGGCGGCCATCAAGGAGTTCTTCGGCACCAGCCAGCTGTCGCAGTTCATGGACCAGCACAACCCTCTGTCGGGTCTGGCCCACAAGCGCCGTCTCTCGGCGCTCGGCCCAGGTGGCCTGTCGCGCGAGCGCGCCGGCTTCGAGGTCCGAGACGTCCACACGTCCCATTACGGCCGGATGTGCCCGATCGAGACTCCGGAAGGGCCGAACATCGGCCTCATCGGCCACTTGGCCAGCTATGCGCGGGTCAACGACCACGGTTTCATAGAGACGCCCTACCGCAAGGTGGTCGACAGTAGGGTCACCGACGAGATCGTCTACTACGCCGCCGACGAGGAGGAGGAGTACGTCATCGCCCAGGCGTCCGCTGCGCTGGACGCGTCCGGGCATTTCGTCGGCGACCGAGTCCTTGTGCGCCGCGGCCCGCAAGGCGCCGGCGTGAGGGTGGGTGCGACGTCGACGTCCTACGGCACTGCGAGCGAGGTCGACTACGTGCCACCGTCGGAAGTCGACCTGATGGACGTCTCGCCCAAACAGATCCTCTCGGTCTCGACGGCCCTTATCCCCTTCGTCGAGCACGACGACGCCAACCGCGCCCTCATGGGCGCCAACATGCAAAAGCAGGCGGTTCCCCTGCTCGTGCCCGAGGCGCCCTACATCGGTACCGGTGTCGAAGCCCGGGCGGCGCGCGACGCGGGTGAGGTCGTCCTCGCGGAGGGCACCGGCAAGGTCGTCGAGGTCGCCGGTGACTTCGTCACAGTCGATTACAAGCCCGGCGAGAAGGACCGGGCACGTCAGGAGCTCGGCAGGAAGATCTATCCAGTCGCGAAGTTCCAGCGTTCGAACCAGAACACGTGCGTGAACCAGAAGCCGGTGGTCTCCGAGGGCCAAGACGTCCGCCGCGGCGACGTGCTGGCAGATGGCCCCTCGACCCACAACGGCGAGCTGGCACTCGGGAAGAACCTACTCGTGGCCTTCATGCCCTGGGAGGGCTACAACTACGAGGACGCCATCATCTTGTCCGAGCGCTTGGTGCGCGATGACGTCTTGACCTCGATCCACATCGAGGAGCACGAGGTTGATGCGCGCGACACCAAGCTCGGTGCCGAGGAGATCACGCGCGACATCCCGAATCTCTCCGACGACATCCTGGCGGACCTCGACGAGCGCGGGATCATCCGCATCGGGGCCGAGGTCGACGCGGGCGACATCCTTGTGGGCAAGGTCACCCCGAAAGGCGAGACCGAGCTCACGCCCGAGGAGAGGCTCCTGCGTGCGATCTTCGGCGAGAAGGCGCGTGACGTGCGCGACACGAGCCTCAAGGTTCCCCACGGTGAGTCCGGAAAGGTCATCGACGTGCGGGTGTTCTCGCGCGACGATTCCCACGAGCTGCCGCCGGGAGTGAACCAGCTCGTGCGGGTCTATGTGGCCCAGAAGCGCAAGATCTCCGAAGGCGACAAGCTCGCCGGTCGGCATGGCAACAAGGGTGTCATCTCGAAGATCCTGCCCATCGCGGACATGCCGCACCTGGCTGACGGCACACCGGTCGACATCATCTTGAACCCGCTCGGTGTCCCGAGCCGGATGAACGTCGGCCAGGTGCTGGAGGCGCACCTCGGCTATGCGGCCAGGTGGGGATGGAAGGGCGCCGACAAGCGTGTGCTCTCCGACCACATCGTGCGTGGCACCGAGACCAAGACGCGGCCGAGCACGGACCCGGCCATCTGGGTGTCGACACCGGTCTTCGACGGTGCGCACTGGGATGAGAAGGAAGAGGCCGGCAGGCACCCGACGATCCAGGAGCTGTTCGAGAAGTTGCTCCCGGACTGCGTCGACCCCACCGGCGACACGATGATCGGCGTCGACGGCAAGGTGACCTTGTACAACGGGCGCACGGGCGAGGCCTACGACAACACCGTGTGCGTGGGCTACGTCTACATCTTGAAGCTTGCGCACCTCGTCGACGACAAGATCCACGCCCGGTCGACGGGCCCGTACTCCATGATCACCCAGCAGCCTCTCGGCGGTAAGGCACAGTTCGGCGGGCAGCGCTTTGGTGAGATGGAGGTCTGGGCACTCGAGGCTTACGGCGCCGCGTACGCCCTGCAGGAGCTGCTCACTATCAAGTCAGACGACGTGCTCGGCCGCGTGAAGGTCTACGAGGCCATCGTGAAGGGCGAGAACATACCCGAGCCTGGCATCCCTGAGAGCTTCAAAGTGCTCATCAAGGAGATGCAGTCCCTCTGCCTGGATGTCGAGGTGCTCTCGACCACCGGCGAGGAGATCGAGATGCGCGAGCTGGACGAGGACGTTTACCGGACCGCCGAGGAGCTCGGGATCGACATCAGCCGGCCCGAGCGGGGGTCCGACGAGGAGGACGCGCGCCGCGCTGCGGAGAGGAGCTTCTAGGTGCTCGACGTCAACGATTTCGACCAACTTCGAATCGGGCTCGCCACTGCGGACGACATCCGGACGTGGTCGCACGGAGAGGTTCGCAAGCCCGAGACGATCAACTACCGGACCCTGCGCCCGGAGAAGGACGGCCTGTTCTGCGAGAAGATCTTCGGGCCGACCAAGGACTGGGAGTGCTACTGCGGCAAGTACAAGCGCGTCCGGTTCCGCGGCATCATCTGTGAACGCTGCGGCGTCGAGGTGACGCGTTCGAAGGTGCGCCGCGAGCGGATGGGTCACATCGAGCTCGCTGCCTCGGTCGTGCACATCTGGTACCTCCGTGGCACCCGCTCGTGGCTCGCGTATCTTCTCATGGGCACTGAGGCCCGTGAGGAGCTCAAGGCCAAGCAGCTCGAGAAGGTCATCTACTTCGCCGCGTACCTCGTCACATATGTGGACGAGGAGCGGCGTCACGCGGATCTGCCGAACCTGGAGGCCGAGCTCAACACCGAGATCGGCGAGATCGAGCGGGCCCGCGACCTCGAGGCCGAGCGCCGCCTGGCCGATCTCGAACGTGAGCTCGCAGAGCTCGAGAGCGCGGGTGCCAAGGACTCGGAGATCCGTGCCCGCCAGAAGGCCGCAGAGAAGGAGATCACCGGCGTCCGTGAGCGGGCTAACGAGGACATCGCGCTGGCGCGCCGTGCCTTCGACGAGATCTCAGGCCTTCACGGGCGCAAGATCATCGAGGACGAGCTGTTGTGGAGGGAGCTTCACAGCCGGTACGGCGATTACTTCGAGGGCGGGATGGGAGCCGAGGCGATCGCCCGGCTGATCGACCGCCTCGACCTCGATGAGGAGGAGCTCAAGCTCCGTGAGAACATCGAGCCCACCGACGGCCGGCGTCCGTTGTCGGCCCAGCGCAAGCAGAAGGCGATCAAGCGCCTGAAGATCGTCTCCGCGTTCAACCGTCGCGACGAGTCCGGCCGGCGGGTCAATGACCCGCGAGCAATGATCCTTGACGCGGTGCCGGTGATCCCGCCGGACTTGAGGCCGATGGTGCAGCTGGACGGCGGACGCTTCGCGACCTCGGACCTCAACGACCTCTACCGGCGCGTGATCAACCGGAACAACCGCTTGAAGCGTCTCTTGGACCTCGGTGCGCCCGAGATCATCATCAACAATGAGAAGCGGATGCTCCAGGAGGCGGTGGACGCCCTCTTCGACAACGGACGGCGCGGCCGCCCGGTGACGGGCCCCGGCAATCGGCCGCTCAAGAGCCTGTCCGACATGTTGAAAGGCAAGCAGGGCCGCTTCCGCCAGAACCTTCTGGGCAAGCGGGTCGACTACTCGGGCCGCTCGGTCATCGTCGTCGGCCCGACATTGAAGCTCCACCAATGCGGCCTGCCCAAGCTCATGGCACTCGAGCTCTTCAAGCCGTTCGTGATGAAGCGGCTCGTTGACACCGAGCTCGCCCAGAACATCAAGTCCGCCAAGCGGATGGTCGAGCGCCGGCGAATTCAGGTTTGGGACGTGCTCGACGAGGTCATCAAGGAGCACCCCGTCTTCCTGAACCGGGCGCCCACCTTGCACCGCCTCGGGATCCAGGCCTTCGAGCCGATCCTGGTCGAGGGCAAGGCCATCCAGATCCACCCGCTTGTCTGTACTGCGTTCAACGCGGACTTCGACGGTGACCAAATGGCCGTGCACCTCCCCCTGTCTGCCGAGGCTCAGGCCGAAGCCCGCGTGCTGATGTTGTCGGCGAACAACATCCTCTCGCCCGCGACGGGCCGCCCCATCACAGTGCCTGGTCAGGACATGGTGTTCGGTGTCTATTATCTGACGCTCATGGTCGACGGGGCCAAAGGCGAGGGCCACGTCTTCCGTCACCTGTACGACGTGGAACAGGCCTGGGAGAACGGAGACATTGCCCTTCATGCCAAGATCCGGCTTCGTCGCGGAGCCGATGGCTTCGAGTTCCCCCTTCGGGGAGTCCGCCACGGCGACGCGCCTTCGACCGAGGAGCCCGACGAGATCGTGACGACGCCCGGACGCCTCTTCTTCAACCAGGCTCTCCCCGTCGGTTTCGGGTATGTGAACGACGTCATCGGAAAGCGTGCCACATCGATCGCGACGATCGTGGAGCACATCGCGGCCCACTACTCGAAGGTTCTCGTGGCCGAGAGCCTCGACCGGATCAAGGACCTCGGCTTCAAGTTCGCAACGCGGTCGGGGCTCACCATCTCGATCGACGACGTGAAGACACCGCCGGACAAGCAGCAGATCCTCGATCGCTACGAGAAGGAGGCGGAGAAGGCCGAGAACCAGTTCCGCCGAGGAATCATCACCGACGATGAGCGCCGCCAGAAGGAGATCGAGATCTGGACCTCTGCAAACTCCGAGGTCGGGCGTGCGATGGAGAAGACGCTCGCGACGATCGCCTTCAACCCGCTTGACATGATGGTGGACTCAGGAGCGAGGGGCAACCCGCAGCAGGTCCGTCAGATCGCCGGCATGAAGGGGCTCGTCTCCAACCCGCGCGGCGAGATGATCCCGAGGCCGATCAAGTCCTCCTTCCGCGAAGGGCTGTCGGTGCTGGAGTACTTCATCTCGACCCACGGCGCCCGCAAGGGCCTCGCGGACACGGCGCTTCGTACGGCGGACTCCGGGTACCTGACGCGTCGTCTTGTCGACGTGGCCCAGGAGCTCATCATCCGGGAAGCCGACTGCGGCAGCACCCGCGGCATCTGGATCGAGGGAATCCACCAGGACCAGGCGGGCAAGCGGAGCTACCTCGAGACGAGGCTCTACGGCCGAGTCCTGATCGAGCCGGTCAAGCTCTCCGACGGCGGGGTCCTCGAGGCCGGCCGCGTCCTGCGGGACTTCGAGGTTCAGCAGCTGTCTGCCGACCCGGCGATCGACCGCGTGCGCGCCCGGTCCGTGCTGACCTGTGAGGCCAACCACGGCGTCTGTGCCGCGTGCTACGGGCAGTCGCTGGCGACCGGTCGCAGCATCGAGCTCGGCGAGGCGGTCGGCGTGATCGCCGCCCAGTCCATCGGCGAGCCGGGAACCCAGCTCACGATGCGCACGTTCCACACCGGCGGCATCGTCGGCGAGGACATAACCCACGGTCTTCCCCGCGTCGTCGAGCTCTTTGAAGCCCGGACGCCGAAGGGCGCCGCCGTGCTGGCGCGCACTCCGGGGGTGATCCGCATCGACGAGGACGACACGGGCCGGCGCGTCGTGGTTGTCGGAGATGACGGCAGCGAGGAGGCCGTTCCGGTGTCGCCGAGGGCTCACCTCGAGGTAGTCGCAGGCCAGGAAGTGAGCCCGGGCGACGCGCTCGTGGACGGGCCGAAGGACCCCAAGGAGCTGCTCGAGATCAAGGGAATCCGGGAAACGCAGCAGTACCTCGTCGAAGAGGTGCAGAAGGTCTACCGGGACCAGGGCGTGTCGATCCACGACAAGCACATCGAGCTCATAGTGCGCCAGATGCTCCGCAGGGTGCTGGTGGCCGAGCCCGGTGACGCGCCGTTCTTGCCAGGCGAGCGTGTGGACAACCAGCGCTACGCCGCGGTCAACCGCGAGCTGGTCCAAGCCGGAAAGCGTGCTGCGGAAGGCCGCCCCGAGCTGATGGGCATCACGAAGGCATCCCTGGCCACGGACTCGTGGCTCTCGGCGGCCTCGTTCCAGGAGACCACCCGCGTGCTCACCGAGGCTGCGATCGAGAGCAAGTCCGACCAGCTTTTCGGGCTCAAGGAGAACATCATCATCGGCAAGCTCATCCCAGCCGGCACTGGCATGGCGCACTATCGCAGCGTGGAGGTGTCGACACCCGACGCCGAGCGCATGTCCTTCTGGTCTTCGGACCTCGAGACCGGCGACGCAGGCGAGGCCAACACGGACAACCTGGCCTCGTGGCTGCGAGATGTCGGACGGACCGCGTTCGGCGCTCCCTACGAGCCCGAGGACCCGTACGCGACCGCCGACAGTGCCTACGCGAGCTTCGGGCCAACCGATGATCTTGAAGTGGCCGAGGAGGACCCGCTCAGCGACCTCGGACCGGCCGAGGAAGGCTCCGCCTGATCGCCGTCTACAATGTTGCCGCGGAGCGATGCCTGCTCCTATCATCAGCTCGTCGTGTCGGCGTCAGCGTGCGCCCACGGTTCTTCAACAAGGAATTCCAGAGAGGTTCGCGTGCCCACTATCGCCCAGCTCGTCCGCAAGGGTCGGACATCCAAGCGGTCGAAGACGAAGACTCCCGCGCTCAAGGGGGCGCCGCAACGTCGGGGGGTATGCACGCGCGTTTACACGACGACTCCGAAAAAGCCGAACTCAGCGCTTCGTAAGGTTGCGCGCGTGCGGCTGACAAGCGGTTCGGAGGTCACGGCGTACATACCCGGTGTGGGCCACAACCTGCAGGAGCACTCGATCGTTCTTGTGCGCGGCGGCAGGGTGAAGGACCTCCCCGGTGTTCGCTACAAGATCGTGCGTGGCACTCTGGACACCTCCGGTGTGCGCGACCGTGCCCAGGCTCGTAGCCGCTACGGCGCCAAGAAGGAGTCCTGAGTTGCCCCGCAACGGCCCCCCACCCCGCCGCGAGCTGGTCCCCGACCCGGTGTACCGGTCGGTGCTCGTGACCCAGCTGTGCAACAAGGTCCTATCTCGGGGGAAACGCTCGCTGGCCGAGAGCATCGTGTACGACGCCCTCGATGTCGTACGCGAGAAGACGGGTGGCGACCCGCTCCAGCTGCTGAAGCGTGCGCTCGACAATGCACGACCCGAGCTCGAGGTGCGCAGCCGTCGGGTCGGTGGAGCGACCTACCAGGTTCCCGTGGAGCTCCGTCCGCGCCGGGCGACGACGCTGTCGATCCGGTGGCTTGTCGGCTACGCGCGCCAGCGCCGCGAGCGCACGATGGCGCTCCGGCTCGCCAACGAGATCCTCGACGCCTCAAATGGCGTCGGCGCTACGGTCAAGCGCAAGGAGGACCTCCACAAGATGGCGGAGTCGAACAAGGCATTCGCTCATTACCGCTGGTAATTGCCTGCGGCAGGCCAGGTGTTGTCCCGGTCTTAACCCGATGTCCACGCGTCCGGCGTAGCGTGATAGCGCGCCCGCGGTGCGAGAGCGCATCTCGCCTCCGTCGGTGAACAGGACAGGAACGACGCCGAACCCCACTACTGCCTAGAGAAACGAAGCAACGCGATGGCCAATCCATCATCCATCCGAGAGTTCCCGCTGGCCAAGACCCGCAACATCGGGATCATGGCCCACATCGACGCGGGCAAGACGACGATGACCGAGCGCATCTTGTACTACACGGGCCGCACCTACAAGATCGGCGAGGTCCACGAGGGTGGCACCGTTATGGACTGGATGATCCAGGAGCAAGAGCGCGGGATCACCATCACTTCGGCTGCGACGACCTGCCGTTGGCGCGACACCTGGATCAACATCATCGACACTCCCGGCCACGTCGACTTCACCGTTGAGGTCGAGCGGTCCCTTCGCGTCCTCGATGGCGCGGTGGCCGTCTTTGACGCGGTCGCCGGCGTCGAGCCCCAGACCGAGACGGTTTGGCGCCAGGCCAACAAGTACCGCGTGCCTCGCATGTGTTATGTCAACAAGATGGACAGGGTCGGCGCTGACTTCGACCGCACGGTTGCGATGATCCGCGATCGGCTCGAGGCGACGCCCGCGGTGCTGCAGATCCCGATTGGAGCAGAAGGTTCCTTCGAGGGCGTGATCGACCTCTTGAAGATGAGGGCTCTCGTGTGGGGCGAGGGCATGGGCGAGACCTGGGAGACCCGTGAGATACCAGCACATCTCGCGAGTGCAGCTGAGCAAGCCCGGCACGCGCTGATCGACGTCGTCTCGACCTTCGACGACAACGTGATGGAGCGCTATGTCTCCGAGCAGGAGGTCACGGCCGAGGATCTCCGAAAGGGGATCCGCACCGCGACCATCGCGAGCAATCTGGTCCCGGTGCTGTGCGGGTCGGCCTTCAAGAACAAGGCTGTCCAGCCCCTGCTCGACGCGGTCGTCGACTACCTGCCGAGTCCCGTCGACGTGCCGCCCACGATGGGCCTCGAGCCCCGGACGGGAAACGAGATCGAGCGGCACCACCGAGACGACGAAGCGTTCTCGTCCCTGGCGTTCAAGATCATGAGCGACCCGTTCGTCGGCAAGCTCACCTATCTGAGGGTCTACTCAGGCACCCTCGAGAAGGGCACCACGGTGCTCAACTCGACCCGGGACCGCAAGGAGCGCATAGGCCGCATCCTCCAAATGCACGCGAACCACCGGGAGGACCGCGACGCGGTCTACACCGGCGACATTGTCGCGGTGGTCGGCCTCAAGGCGACAACCACCGGTGACACCCTCTGTAGCGTTGTGCACCCGATCGTGCTCGAGTCGCTCGAATTCCCCGAGCCGGTCATCCATGTCGCGGTCGAGCCCAAGACCAAGGCCGACCAGGACAAGCTGTCCAGAGCTCTTTTCGCCCTCAGCGAGGAGGACCCGACCTTCAGAGTCCGCTCGGACCAGGAGACCGGCCAGACCGTCATCTCCGGCATGGGCGAGCTCCACCTTGAGGTGCTGGTCGACCGGATGCTGCGCGAGTTCAAGGTTGACGCGAATGTCGGCAAGCCGCAGGTCGCCTACCGGGAGACGATCCGCGACTCGGTCCACAAGATCGAGGAGCGTTACATTCGCCAGACCGGCGGGCGCGGCCAATACGGCCATGTGGTGATCGACCTCGAGCCGACGGGTCCCGGCGGAGGGTTCGAGTTCGTCGACAAGGTCACCGGTGGCGTGATACCGAAGGAGTACATCCCGGCGGTCGACGCCGGCATCCAAGAGGCCATGAACTCCGGCGTGCTGGCCGGCTTTCCCATCGTCGACGCACGGGTCACGCTGATCTACGGGTCTTACCACGACGTCGACTCATCGGAGATGGCCTTCAAGATCGCAGGCTCCATGGCCTTCAAGAAGGCGGTTCGGGCAGCCCACCCGGTTCTTCTCGAGCCCATCATGGAGGTCGAGGTGGTCACGCCGGAGGACAATCTCGGCGACGTCATCGGCGATCTGTCGTCTCGTCGCGGCCGGATCGAGGGCATGGAGCAGCGGGGCGCAAGCCACGTCGTGCGGGCCCAGGTCCCACTGTCCGATATGTTCGGCTACGCTACCGACCTGCGTTCCCGCACCCAGGGTCGCGCGACGTACACGATGCAGTTCGACTCCTATCAGGAGGTTCCGGAGTCGGTTTCTCGGGAGATCATCGCCCGTGTGACCGGCGAGTGAGCGGCCCGGGAGTCAACACCGAAGCGAGTTGAATCGCCAGGTGCTCCACTGATCGGAGCCGTCGGACCGGGAAGACCCGGGCCGGTGGCGCCTCGGGAACAGTAAGAGACACAATCGAGAACGCAGTCCACCAACATGGAGGCGCCCAAGGGGCGCAGCCCAGATCAAACGGAGCGGTCGGCAACAATGGCCAAGAAGAAGTTCGAGCGGACGAAGCCCCACGTCAACGTCGGAACGATGGGGCACATCGACCACGGTAAGACGACCCTCACCGCGGCGATAACCAAGGTCCTACACGAGAGGAACCCGAACGTCGCCTACACGGCGTTCGACCAGATCGACAAGGCCCCCGAGGAGAAGGCGCGCGGAATCACCATTGCCATCGCCCATGTCGAGTACGAGACGGACAAGCGCCACTACGCGCACGTCGACATGCCCGGGCACGCCGACTACATCAAGAACATGATCACCGGTGCGGCACAGGTGGACGGCGCGATCCTGGTTGTGTCCGCTGCGGACGGGCCCATGCCCCAGACCCGTGAGCACGTGCTGTTGGCGCGCCAGGTCAATGTGCCGTCGATAGTGGTTGCCCTCAACAAGGTCGACATGGTCGACGACGAGGAGCTGCTGGACTTGGTGGAGCTTGAGGTGCGTGAGCTCCTCACCGAGTACGGCTTCCCCGGCGACGACACGCCGGTCGTGCGCATCAGCGCGCTGAACGCGCTCGAAGGTGACGAAGCGGCCATACCAGGGATACTGCAGCTCATCGATGCAGTCGACGACTTCATCCCCGAGCCGGCCCGCGAGATAGAGAAGCCGTTCCTCATGTCGGTCGAGGACGTCATGACGATCACCGGTCGTGGCACCGTCGTGACGGGCCGCATCGAGCAGGGAGTCGTGAAGGTCGGCGACGACGTCGAGGTGGTCGGGCTTCGCCCGACCCAGAAGACGGTGTGCACCGGCGTCGAGATGTTCCACAAGCTCCTCGACCAGGGCCAGGCGGGCGACAACGTCGGCCTGCTGCTGCGCGGCACGAAGAAGGAAGACGTGGAACGCGGTCAGGTTGTTTGCAAGCCGGGCTCGATCACGCCTCACGCCAACTTCGAGGCCAACGTCTATGTGCTCACCAAGGCAGAAGGAGGACGGCACAAGCCGTTCTTCAGCAACTACCGCCCGCAGTTCTACTTCCGCACGACGGACGTGACCGGGACCATCGAGCTGGCCGAAGGCACCGAGATGGTTATGCCTGGTGACAACACCGTCATGACCGTCGAGCTGGGCAAGCCGATCGCGATGGACGAGGGGCTCCGCTTCGCGATCCGCGAGGGCGGGCGCACGGTAGGTGCGGGCGCCGTGACAAAGATTCTCAAGTAGGCGAGGCGACATGGCAGATGGCCCCCGACAGCGGATCCGCATCCGGCTGAAGGCGTACGACCACGAGATCATCGACCAGTCGACGAAGAAGATCGTCGAGACGGTGCTTCGCACCCAGGCAAAGGTGCGCGGCCCCGTCCCGCTTCCCACCGAGATGCACCGCTACACGGTGATCCGCTCGCCGCACAAACACAAGGACAGCCGCGAGCATTTCGAGATGCGCATCCACAAGCGCCTCGTCGACATCGTCGAGCACACTCCGAAGACAGTGGACTCGCTTCAGCGGCTCGATCTTCCTGCGGGGGTCGACATCGAGATCAAGATCCAGAACGTCTAGCCTCACCGCCTGCCCCACGGCCTTGGGCCGGCAGGCGGGCGAGTGCTATGCTTTCGAACTCGGCGGGCACGTTGTCCGTCGCGTCTACGAGCACGATGTCCGGGAGCGCCCCAAGGTAGTTTCTGGGGGACCTTTCGGCGAGACATGATGTGCGCTCCGTTCCGGGTTTCCGGGCGGAGCGTCCGCACGACAAGGGACTGACATCCACAGTCGGTCGGGCGCGAACGGCGACAACGGGTGACGTCATCCGTTCTGTCCGCGAGCTCCGACGCGATCACGAGCTGAGGCAAAAAGAGCATGGCCACCAAGGCGATCGTCGGCGAAAAGGTCGGCATGACGCAGATCTGGGACGAAGGCCAGCGCGTCGTGCCTGTGACCATGGTCAAGGTCGCGGCTCTTCGGGTCGTACGTGTCAAGACCCCCGAGCAGGAGGGCTACTCCGCCCTGCAGGTCACCTACGGCGTGCGCGCCGCCAGCAAGCTCAACAAGCCGGAAGCCGGCCACTTCGCGAAAGCAGGTGTGGAGCCGGGCGTCCGCCTGGTCGAGCTGCGGCTCGATGACACGAGCGGCTACTCGGTCGGCCAGGAGATCAACGCAGGCATCCTGGCGGCCGGCGACAAGATCGACGTCACCGCGGTGAGCAAGGGCAAGGGGTTCGCAGGCGGGATGAAGCGCCACAACTTCAAGGGACAGGGTGCCGCGCACGGCACGCACAAGAAGCACCGGGCCCCAGGTTCGATCGGAGCTTGCGCCACACCTGCCCGGGTGTTCAAGGGGACCCGGATGGCAGGACATATGGGCTCCGAGCGCGTGACAACGCTGAACCTCGAGGTCGTGCTGGCTGACCCCGAGCGCGAGCTCATCCTCGTCAAGGGCGCCGTACCGGGACCCCGCGGTGGGCTGGTCTACATCCGCGACGCCGTGAAGGGCGGCAAGTGATGGCAGACACCATGGTTGAAGTAGTGCCGGCGATGCTCGTGGAGCGTTGCAACGACTCGGGCGAGCTCCTCGGAGTCGTCCAGCTAGACCCGGAGTACTTCGGCGCTCTGGTCAACGTGCCCCTCTTGCATCAGGTCGTGACCGCACAGCTCGCAGCCAAGCGTTCGGGCACCCACAGCACCAAGACGCGTGCCGAGGTCTCCGGTGGCGGCGCCAAGCCTTACCGTCAAAAGGGCACCGGCCGTGCCCGGCAGGGCACCACCCGGGCGCCGCAGTTCGCAGGCGGAGGTGTTGCGTTCGGCCCCAAGCCCCGTGACTACGCCCAGAGCACACCTCGCAAGATGGTCCGCCAGGCGCTGCGGGCCGCCCTTTCGGACCGGGCGATGGAAGGTCGTGTCTGCCTCGTCGACCGCTGGTCCTTCGAGGTGCCGAAGACCAAGCAGGCCGTCGGGTCGCTCGAGGCTCTCGGCCTCGATGGCAACGTGCTTGTCGTCATCAGCAGCCAGGATGCCCTCGCAGAGCGCTCGTTCGGGAACCTGCCGAACGTCAACATCGTCGAGGCAGGCCAGCTCACGGCTTATGACGTGGTCGTGTCCGACTGGGTTGTGTTCACCGACGAGACGGTGCCGGGCGAGGTCAGTGACGCGCCGGAGGGCTCCGTCGTCCTGAGCTCGACGAGGCCGGTCGCCAAAGCGGTCGCCGAAGACACCGGAGAGGTAGAAGAGGTCGAAGAGGTCGTCGCGCCGCAAGCCAACGACGGCGTCGCCGGGGGGCCCGCTGAGAGCAACGACGTGGAGGAGGACAAGTGAGCGGCGGTCGTGCGGTTCTGTTGCGTCCCGTCATCTCCGAGAAGTCCTACGCGCTCATGGACGAGCACACTTACGTGTTCGTAGTCGATCCGAGGGCGAGCAAGGTCGAGATCCGCGCCGCGGTGGAAGACGCCTTCGGTGTGCGCGTCTTGAGCGTGAACACGATGGTGCGCAAGGGCAAACGCAAGCGGCAACGACGCGTTTCCACCTTCGGGAAACGGCCTGACACAAAGCGGGCGATCGTGCGGCTTGTCGGCGACGACCGTATCGAGCTGTTCGAGGGCTGAGGAGCATCGTCATGGCACTGCGCAAACGCAAGCCGACCAGCCCGGGACGGCGGTTCCAAACGGTCTCTGATTTCTCCGAGATCACGAAGACCACTCCCGAGAAGACGCTCCTTGCACCCCAGCCGGGCACCGGCGGGCGTAACAATCACGGCCGCAAGACCGCTCGCCATCGTGGTGCCGGCCACAAGCAGCAGTACCGCTTGGTCGACTTCCGCCGTGACAAGGACGCCATCCCCGCCAAGGTCGCGGCGATCGAGTACGACCCCAACCGCAACGCCCGCATCGCCCTCTTGCACTATCTCGATGGCGAGAAGCGTTACATCATCGCGCCGGCCCGTGTCGCGGTCGGTGACATTCTCGAGTCCGGGCCCAGCGCCGAGATCCGTCCGGGCAATGCCCTCCCCCTGCGCTACATCCCGGTCGGTTCGGTGATCCACAACGTGGAGCTCCGTCCCGGCGGTGGAGGCAAGCTCGCCCGGGGCGCCGGCATGAGCGTTCAGCTCGTCGCGAAGGAGGGGGTGTTCGCAACCCTGCGGCTCCCCTCGACAGAGATGAGACGGGTCCCGATCGACTGCCGTGGGACGCTCGGCGAGGTCGGCAACTCGGAGGCCGAGCTCATCTCCATAGGGAAAGCAGGACGTAACCGCTGGAAGGGCATCCGGCCCCAGACCCGCGGGGTCGCTATGAACCCGGTCGACCACCCTCTCGGCGGTGGCGAGGGGAAGACCTCCGGTGGTCGTCACCCGGTATCGCCATGGGGTCAGGCCGAGGGTCGGACACGTCCGCGCCACAAGCGGTCTGACCAGCTCATCATCCGTCGTCGCCGCACCCGCGGCGCCCGCCGTTGACCGCCGAGCGGAGCCAAAATGCCTCGTAGCCTGAAAAAAGGACCCTTCGTAGATGACCACTTGCTTCGCAAGGTCGACGCGCTCAACGCCTTGAACGAGAAGCGTGTCATCAAGACCTGGTCGCGTCGCTCGACGATCATCCCGGACATGGTCGGCCACACGATCGCGGTTCACGACGGCCGCAAGCACGTGCCGGTATACGTGACCGAGTCGATGGTCGGCCACAAGCTCGGAGAATTCGCCCCCACCCGGACGTTCCGTTATCACGCCGGCCAAGAACGAGCAGCGAGGCGCTGACGTGACCGGTGTCAAGACAAACGAGCGGCCCGGTACGCGCGCCGTCCTCAAGCACTCGGGCGTGTCCGCCTACAAGGCCCGCGAAGTGCTCGACCTCATTCGCGGCAAGGAATATCAGCGGGCGTCGGAGATACTCGAGTACTGCGACCGGGAAGTGGCGACAGTGATCGGCAAGGTCCTGCACTCGGCGGCCGCGAACGCCTTCCACAACGACGGCGGTATCGAGCCCGACGAGCTGTTCGTGTCCGCCTGTTACGCAGACGAGGGCGCGACGCTGAAGCGTTGGCGTCCCCGTGCCCGTGGGCGTGCCACACGTATCCGCAAGCGGACGTGTCATGTCACGGTCATCGTCTCGCGTCTGCCCGAAGACGAGCTGAACCGGCGACGGGCCCGCGTTGCCGCAGAGCAGGCCGACCGCCGGGCGCGCCGGGTGGCCGGGGCGCGTCGTCAGGGGCGAGCGAGCGCAGCGGCAAAGGCCGGAACCTCCGCGGCGCCCACAGTCGACGAGCAGGTTCTCGGGATCGTGGCGGCGGGCGACACCGGAGGAACCACGGACCTTGACGCTGCGGTCGAGCAAGCACTCGCCGCCGACGAGGACGAGCAAGCCGAAGGCGACGACGCCGCCGGTGACACCGACGAGCAAGCCGAGAGCGACGACGACGCCGCCGGCGACAAGGAAACGAGCGACTGATGGGCCAGAAGGTCAATCCATACGGCTTTCGCCTCGGTGTCACGACCGACTGGAAGTCACGCTGGTTCGACGACCGGAACTACCAGGACTCGGTGGTCGAGGACTGGAAGGTCCGCGACTACCTCATGACCCAGCTCGAAGCTGCCGCCGTGAGCCGGATCGAGATCGAGCGCACGCGCGACCGCCTCCGAATCGACGTGCACACCGCACGGCCCGGCATCGTGATCGGCCGCCGCGGCGCCGAAGCCGACCGCCTACGACGTCAGCTTGCGCGCATCACGCACAACGCCAACGTGCAGCTCAACATCCAGGAGATCAAGCAGCCCGAGCTCGACGCTGCTCTGATCGCGCAGGGCATCGTCGACCAGCTCCAGCGACGGATCAGCTTCCGGCGCGCCATGAAGCGTGCGATCCAGACGGTTCAGAAGGCGGGTGCGCAGGGTGTGCGCGTCCAGTGCTCCGGCCGCTTGGGTGGCTCTGAGATGGCACGCAAGGAGTCTTACCGCGAAGGCCGGGTTCCCCTTCATACGCTGCGTGCCGATATCGACTACGGCTTCCGCGAGGCGAAGACGTCGACGGGCCGGATCGGGATCAAGGTCTGGATCTACAAGGGCGACATCCTGCCCTACAAGACGTCCGCGGAAGAGAAGATCTCGCGTGAGGCGGCCATGGCGGTCGGAGAGACGTCCGGCCAGGCCCGCCCCAGGCGCATCGTCACTGCAGGCGGCGGCCGTCGCAGGCCCGAGCTCGGTGAGCCGGGCTCGGTCGCGGCTGACGTGGCGCCCGAGGCCGAGGCCGAGGTCGAGGTCGAGGCCGAGGTCGAGGTGGCGGTTGTGCCTCCGCCCGACCAGACGCCAGAGCCCACCGCCCCGGCCGTCTTGGACGATCCGCTGGAGAAGCTTCTCGCTGAGGAAGAAGACATCGAGCGCCGGATCAGCGAGCAGCATCACGATGTTCCGCACTTCCGCAAGGAGACCGACTGACCATGCTGATGCCTCGCAAGGTCAAGCACCGCAAGCAGCAGCGCGGGCGAACGTCCGGGATGACCAAGGGTGGCGAGACCATCAACTTCGGTGACTTCGGGATTCAGGCGCTCGAGCCGGCGTGGCTCACGGCCCGCCAGATCGAGGCCGCTCGAATCGCCATGACCCGTCACATCAAGCGTGGCGGGAAGGTCTGGATCCGGGTGTTCCCCGACAAGCCGGTCACTCAAAAGCCGGCCGAAACCCGTATGGGATCGGGCAAGGGCAACCCGGAGCACTGGGTTGCCGTGGTCCGTCCCGGGAGGATCCTCTTCGAGCTGGCGGGAGTGGACGAGGAGCTAGCCCATTCGGCCCTGGAACGGGCGATCCAGAAGCTGCCGATGAAGGCGCGCGTGATCGCACGGCCCGGTCTCGGCTCCAACGCGGAGGTGCTGGTCTGATGACTACTGCAGCCGAGTTGCGCGAGCTCGACGAGACCGAGCTCGAGAACAAGCTCGTCGAAGCCCGCAAGGAGCTTTTCAATCTCCGGTTCCAGGCGGCCACGGGCAGGTTGGACAACAACGCGCGTGTCTCTCAGGTCCGCAGGGAGATCGCGCGGCTGTTGACCGTGCAGCGTGCGCACGAGATCGAGCTCGCCGAGTCGACTGGGGCGGTCCTGGGCCGTGGCGACGCTGGGACGAAGGAGCAGTGATGGCCGAGAACGAGGGAGAGGCGGGCGCCTCGAACGGTGCGCCGCCGACTGAGGATCAGGTGCGTGTCAACCGGCGCAGGATCCGCGAGGGCACTGTCGTCGAGAACCGCATGGACAAGACCGCGGTAGTGGCGGTCGTAGAGCGCGTGCGACACGCCAAGTATTCCAAGACAGTCCAGCGGACTCGGCGTCTGTACGTGCACGACGAGAACAACGAGGCCGCGACCGGAGACCGAGTCCGCGTGGCCGAGACACGCCCGTTCTCCAAGTTGAAGCGCTGGCGGCTGGTCGAAGTCGTGGAGCGTGCGCGGTGATCCAGCAAGAGTCGCGCCTGCGCGTCGCGGACAATTCCGGCGCCAAAGAAGTGCTCTGCATCAAAGTGCTCGGCGGGACCCGCCGCCGGTACGCAGGGATCGGTGACATGTTCATCGCCACGGTCAAGGACGCCGTGCCCGGCGCGGCTGTGAAGAAGGGCGATGTGGTGCGATGCGTCGTCGTCCGGACGAAGAAGGAGAACCGCCGATCTGACGGCAGCTACATCCGTTTTGACGAGAACGCGGCGGTGCTGATCAATGATCAGCTGCAGCCACGCGGCACGCGGATCTTCGGCCCGGTGGGACGAGAGCTGCGGGAGAAGCGCTTCATGCGCATCGTCTCCCTGGCTCCGGAGGTGATCTAGGTGCGTATTCGCAAAGGGGACCGGGTCAAGGTGCTCACGGGCAAGGACCGGGGCAAGATCGGCGAGGTCATGCGGGTCATCCCTACCCGTGACCGCGTGATCGTCGATGGCGTCAACGTCGCCAAGCGTTCCACCAAGGCCAAGCGCGGGACCATGCAGGGCGGCATCATCGACAAGGACATGCCGGTGCACGCTTCGACCGTGGCAGTGGTCTGCTCGGAGTGCGGGCCCACGCGCATCGGGTTCCGAGTCGACGACCAGGGCCGCAAGATCCGCGTCTGCCGCAAGTGCGGGGGTGACCTGTGAGCCCGGCTGTCATCGAGCGTCCTCGTCTCCGTGAGCGTTACGACAATGAGATCCGCTCGGCGCTCGCTTTGGAGCTTGGCCTCTCAAATGTGATGGAGGTGCCGCGCCTGTCCAAGATCGTCATCAACATGGGCGTCGGCAAGGCCACCCAGCAGCAGTCGCTGCTCGAGGGCGCTGTCGGAGACCTCCAGCTGATCGCCGGCCAGCGGCCCGTCATCACCAAGGCGCGGCGATCAATCGCGGCCTTCAAGCTCCGCGAAGGCATGTCGATCGGTTGCATGGTGACTTTGCGGGGCGACCGCATGTGGGAGTTCTTCGATCGCCTCATCAGCCTGGCGATCCCACGCATCCGAGACTTCCGGGGCCTTTCGCCGAAGTCGTTCGACGGTCGGGGCAACTACACCTTCGGTGTCACCGAGCAGCTCATATTCCCCGAGATTGACTACGACAAGGTCGACACCCCTCGCGGCATGGACATCACGATTGTGACCAGCGGCCGCACCGATGCCGAAGGACGAGCGCTGCTCAGCGCCTTCGGGTTCCCGTTCCGACGTGAAGGGCAGTAGAGCCGACCCATGGCCAAGAAGGCATTGATCCAAAAGCAACAGGCCAAGCCCAAGTTCAAGGTGCGCGGCTACACGAGGTGCCGGCGGTGCGGGCGCCCGAGAGCGGTATACCGCAAGTTCGGGCTCTGCCGTATCTGCTTGCGCGAGCTCGTGCATGCCGGTGAGGTGCCGGGCGTGACAAAGGCCAGTTGGTGAGAGGAGGGGATCGTTCATGACCATGACTGACCCCATCGCGGACATGCTGACCCGCGTTCGCAACGCGAACGTGGCGATGCACGACACGGTCCGTATGCCCAGCTCGAGGGTCAAAGAAGCGCTTGCTGTGATCTTGGAGCGCGAGGGCTATATCGCGGGCTTCAGCACGATCGCACGAGAGGGCCATCCCGGGGAGGTGCTGGAGATCTCGCTCAAGTACACGGCCGACCGCGCGCGCGTGATCGGCGGGCTCAAGCGTGTCTCCAAGCCTGGCCTGCGGATCTACTGCCGCGCCGACGGGTTGCCACGTGTTCTCGGCGGACTCGGGGTGGCAGTGCTCTCTACGAGCAAGGGTCTCATGACCGACCGCGAGGCACGCCAGCAGCGTGTCGGTGGTGAGGTGCTGTGTTATGTCTGGTGACCCAAAGGTGACGAGCTGATGTCCCGAGTCGGAAGAAGCCCCATCGAGGTGCCCTCTGGCGTCGAAGTGACGCTGCGCGACGGCAGCGTGGTGGTGTCGGGCCCACAGGGCAGTCTGGAGCGCGACCTGCCCGGGAGCATCACCGTTCGCCGATCCGACGCACAGCTGCTGGTCGAGCGGCCCGATGACCAGCGGGCCAACAGGGCTCTTCACGGCCTGACCCGCAGCCTCATCCAGAACATGGTGACCGGCGTCACGGCCGGGTTCACCAAGGAGCTCGAGATCGTCGGTGTCGGCTACCGAGCGATGCTGAAGAGCCCGACCCAGCTCGAGCTGGCGCTCGGGTTCAGCCATCCGGTCTTCATCGACGCGCCCGAAGGTGTCTCCTTCGAGGTGCCGACCCCACTGCGCATCATCGTGAAGGGCATCGACAAGGAGGCGGTCGGCCAGGTCGCTGCCGACATCCGCAAGGTCCGCAAGCCGGAGCCCTACAAGGGCAAGGGCGTGAGGTACGCGGGCGAAGTCGTGCAACGCAAGGCCGGGAAGGCGGCGAAGTAGCCATGAGCAAGACACTGCGCACCCACGAGCTGCAGATCCGGCGTCACCGTCGTGTCCGCAAGCATGTGATCGGTACGGCCGAACGGCCGCGTCTTTCGGTGTTCCGCTCGAACAAGCACATCGTGGTCCAGATCATCGACGACACCGCCGGCCGCACCCTGGTCGCCGCGTCCACACTCGAGGCAGGCCAACGCGGTGCCCCGACGGGCAATGTCGCTGCTGCCACCGAGATCGGCAAGCTCGCGGCGAGCCGTGCGCTGTCATTGGGAGTTACCAAGGTCGTGTTCGACCGGGGCGCGTCCCGGTACCACGGTAGGGTCGCGGCGCTCGCCGAGGCCGCACGTGAAGCCGGATTGGAGCTGTAATGGTCGAGTCACAGTACGAAGAGCGCACGATAAAGGTCAACCGTGTCGCGAAGGTCGTCAAAGGCGGACGGCGTTTCTCGTTCACCGCGCTCATGGTGATCGGTGATGGCAACGGCCGGGTCGGCCTTGGTTACGGCAAGGCCAAGGAAGCCGGCCTCGCTGTCCAAAAGGGGATCGAAGAGGCGCGCAAGAACATGTTCGACGTTCCGCTCGCGGGCTCGACGATCGTCCATCCGGTGCTGGGCCACGCCGGTGCCGGCCGGATCATCTTGAAGCCGGCCGCTCCCGGTACCGGCGTCATCGCCGGCGGGGCAGCCCGGGCCATCTTCGAGATGGCCGGCATCCGCGACGTCGTGGCCAAGTCGCTCGGAACCTCGAACGCGATCAACGTCGCGCACGCGACCATCAACGGCTTGAGCAGCCTCCGCCGTCCCGACGAGATAGCACGCCTGCGCGACAAGACCGCCGAGGAGGTCACCCCGACCGGCGTGCTGCGCGCCTATGAGGAGCGCCGTCGACTCGGTCGTGTCTCCGGAGAGGTGAGCTGACCGTGGCGCCTCGCCGCAGCACCAAGGGTGCCGAGGCTGTCGCCAAGGTGGAGGGGCGACTTCTCGTGACACAGGTCCGGTCCGCGATCGGAACCAAGCCGAAGCACCGTGGGACCTTGCGGGCACTCGGGCTGGGCCGGATCGGCCAGTCGAACGATCTCCCTGACCGGCCTGAGATTCGCGGCATGATCGCCCGCGTCCCTCATCTCGTCACCGTCTCCGAGGAGCAGCCCGCATGAAGTTGCACGATCTCGCGCCTTCGCCCGGTTCAAACCGCGCCAAGCGCCGCGTTGGCAGGGGCACCGGCGGCAAGGGCGGCAAGACAGCCGGCCGGGGGACCAAAGGCCAGAAGGCCCGCAACAACATCAAGCCCGGGTTCGAGGGCGGTCAGCTGCCTCTGACCCAGCGGATCCCGAAGCTGCGCGGCTTCGCCAACCCGTTCCGGGTCGAGTACAACGTCGTCAACCTCGATGTCCTGGACGAACTCGGGCTCGACGAGGTGACGCCCGAGAGCCTGGAGGCCGGGGGGATCGTCCAGCACAAGGGCCTTGTGAAGATCCTCGGCCGTGGCGAACTGCACCGGGCGGTGAGGGTGTCCGCGCATGGCTTCTCACGGTCCGCTGTCGCAGCCATCGAGGGCGCGGGCGGGTCAGTGACGGTAGTCCCACCGCCCTACGGTGACCGGCGGCCTCCCGCCAAGGGAAATGCCCTCGCCAACCGCTAGGGTTCTTGGGCGTCGTCGAGGCTTCGCCGGCAACCGCGCGATCATGAACGCGCCGAGTGAGGAAAGGATCTGATGCTCGCAAGTCTGCGGAACATGTTCAAGGTCCCGGACCTCCGCAACAAGGTCCTGTTCACCCTGCTGATCATCGGCGTCTACCTGCTGGGCGCGAACATCGTGGTGCCTGGTGTCAATTTCGCCGAGATCCAGACCATCAGCGCCGCGGAGAAGACCGGTGGCGTGCTCGGCTTCCTCAACCTGTTCTCGGGCGGTGCGCTCGCCCGAGCCGCGATCTTCGGGCTCGGGATCATGCCCTACATCACGTCCTCGATCATCGTCCAGCTGCTCCAGACGGTGATCCCGAAGTTCGAGCAGTGGCGCGAGCAAGGAGCCGTCGGCCAGCGGAAGCTCACCCAGGCCACCCGCTACCTCACCGTCGCGCTGGCCGTCATGCAGAGCTCGGGACTGGTGTTCTTGTTCCACTCGGGTGAACTTTTCGGCAGCGGTAGCAACATCGACCTGATCAAGGTCTTCAACGCTCCCCGGGTGCTGTTCATCATCCTCGTGTTCACCGCCGGCACGGCCGTGGTCATGTGGCTCGCCGAGCTCATCACCCAGCGCGGCATCGGTAACGGGATGTCGATCCTGATCTTCTCCAACGTCGTCGCGGCGCTGCCGATCTACGGCGAACAGGTGAAAGCGGACAAGGGCTGGTTCGGGCTCGGGGTGATCGTCTTCGTGGTGCTCCTGCTCCTGGTCGCCATCGTTTTTGTCGAACAGGGCCAGCGGCGCATCCCGGTCACATTCGCGAAACGGGTCCAGGGACGCCGCATGTACGGCGGCCAGAGCACCTACATCCCTCTCAAGGTCAACCAGGCCGGAGTTATCCCGATCATCTTCGCGAGCTCCCTGTTGTACATCCCCGTCCTGCTGTCGAACGTCGTGCCCTGGTTGTCGCTGCGCAACTGGGTGCAGCACAACCTGCTGAACCCGACCGATGCCTGGTACATCGTCTTCTACGGCGTGTTCATCGTCCTTTTCACGTTCTTCTACGTGCATGTGACCTTCGACCCCTACCAGCAGGCGGACACGATCCGTAAACAGGGCGGTTACATCCCCGGCTTCAGGCCCGGGGCGCCGACCGAGCACTACCTGGCACGGATCCTGAACAGGATCACGCTCCCGGGGAGCTTGTTCCTCGCCGCCGTGGCGTTGACGCCGTCGGTCCTCCTGCACCTGTGGAACATCACGACGATCCCGTTCGCGGGCACGACGCTTCTGATCAGCGTCGGTGTGGCACTCGAGACGATGAAACAGATCGACAGCCAGTTGATGATGCGTAACTACGAGGGGTTCCTGCAGTAAGTGGTACCGGGCGCGAGGCTCATTGTCCTCGGCAAGCAAGGAGCCGGGAAGGGGACCCAGTGCATGCGGCTGTCGCGTCGCTATGTGCTCCCCCACATCTCCACCGGGGACATGCTGCGGGCGGCGGTGAAGGCTCGCACCCCGCTCGGTCTCGAGGCACGTCGCTATCTCGACGCGGGCGACCTCATCCCCGACCAGGTCGTGCTGGCGATGATCGCCGCCCGGCTCGATCAGGACGACACGAGGACGCGTGGTTTCCTGCTAGACGGCTTCCCGAGGACGGTGGCCCAGGCCGACGGTCTCGACGAGCTGCTGGAGCCGGTCTCCATAGACATGGTGCTCGACATCGTCGTGCCGACCGGGCTCGTGCTGGCCCGCCTTGTGAGCCGGCGGGTGTGCGAGGACTGCGGTGCGATCTACTCGACGTTCACGCCCCCGAAATTGAACTGGACGTGCGACTTCTGTGGAGGTGACGTCGTCCAGCGCGAGGACGATACCGAGGAGGCGATCAAGAACCGCCTCGACCTCTACGACTCCTCGACGGCCCCGCTCATCGCACGTTACGAGGCCCTCGGCAAGCTTGTGGAGGTGTCGGGCGAAGGGAGCCCCGGCGAGGTCGCCGACGCCCTGAACGCGGTGGTTGACGCCTACCAGCACGGTGGCGGTTTCTTCCCGCCCACGCCGCGGGGGCATTCATGAGACGTTCACCCGAAGAGATCGCGAAGATGCGCCGCGCCGGCAAGGTGGTCGCCGAGATGCTTTCCGAGACGCGGCTCAAGATCAGGCCGGGCGTGACGACCGGTGACCTCGACCGGGTCGCGCGCGAGGTGCTCGAGCGTCGCGGAGCAAGGTCGAATTTCCTTGGCTACCACGGCTTTCCCGCTGTGATCTGCACTTCGCCGAACAACATGATCGTGCACGGCATCCCGGGTGCCCGTGTGCTCGAGGAAGGAGACGTGATCTCGATCGACTGCGGGGCGATCATCGAGGGCTACCACGGTGATGCCGCCTATACCGCTGCGGTCGGTGAGATCTCCGCAGCGGCCGCTCGACTGCTGGAGGTGACCGAACGCAGCTTGTGGGCGGGGATCGCCCAGCTTCGGGACGGCAATCGTCTTCACGACGTCGGCAAGGCGGTCCAGGACGTGGCCGAGGCCGCGGGCTACTCGGTCGTTCGCAAGTACGTCGGGCACGCCATCGGCACCGCGATGCACGAAGACCCGCAGGTGCCGAACTACTGGCCCGGTGCGCCAGGTCCGAGGATCAAGGTCGGCAACGTCTTCGCGATCGAGCCGATGGTGAACATCGGGACCCCCGACACGATCGAGCTCGAAGACGGCTGGAGCGTCGTGACCGCGGACGGGAGCCTCTCGGCTCACTTCGAGCACACCGTTGCTGTCACCGAGCGAGGTCCGGAGGTGCTCACGCAGGCCTGAGCGGCTATCATGGTCCCGCCTCGGGTCCAGTGGCCGGCGGCTATGCTTTCGTGCGCCACGAACCGGTGGACAGTGCGCGGCATTCATGCGAGAACCCGCCGCAAAGACCTGCTCGACGGCGGTTGTCGCGTAGGTGTCAAAGAAGTCGGATCAGTTGTAGGAGGTTGTCCTGCCCAAGCCCAAAGAAGATGCGATCGTGCTGGAAGGAACGGTTGTCGAGGCGCTCCCGAATGCCATGTTCCGTGTCGAGCTCGAGAATAGGCACAAGGTGCTCGCACACAGCTCGGGCAAGATGCGGATGCACCGGATTCGCATCTTGCAGGGTGATCGTGTCCAGGTCGAGATCACTCCGTACGACCTCAAGCGGGGGCGGATCACCTATCGCTACAAGTGAACGGAAGTCCCGGCAGCTTCGAGGCCCGGGAGAAGGCGGATGGTAGTAGGAGCCGGGCAGCAAGCGTTGCCGGGGCGGGAGCGGGTCGGCAACGCCGGCCCTGTCGAGTGGAGCATGAGACAGTGAAGGTTCGACCGAGCGTCAAGACGATGTGCGAGAAGTGCAAGATCATTCGCCGGCACGGCCGCGTGATGGTGATCTGCACCAACCCGCGACACAAGCAGAGGCAGGGTTAGTACATGGCCCGAATTTCCGGCGTCGACATCCCCGCGAGAAGCGTCTCGAGATCGCGCTGACCTATATCTACGGCATCGGCCAGACCAGGGCACAGCAGACCTGCGCCGAGACCGGGATCAGTCCCGACACCCGGGTCCGTGACCTGACCGACGAGGAGGTCGCCCGCCTGAGGGCCTGTGTCGACGCCAACTTCAAGGTCGAGGGCGACCTCCGCCGTGACGTCGCCCAGGACATCAAGCGGAAGATGGAGATCGGCTGCTACCAGGGGATTCGCCACCGCAAAGGGCTTCCGGTCCACGGTCAGCGCACCCACACCAACGCCCGTACCCGCAAGGGACCGAAGAAGACCGTCGCCGGAAAGAAGAAGGTACGCAAGTAACCATGGCCCTGCATACGATCAATCGCCCACGTTCGGACCGCCGCTGATGGCAAAGACGACAAAGCCTGGCGGTCGGCGGCCTCGCCGCAAGGAGCGCAAGAACGTCACCTATGGCGTCGCCCACATCAAGAGCTCGTTCAACAACACGATCGTCTCGATCTCCGACCAGGAGGGCAACGTCATCTCCTGGGCATCGGCCGGCAACGTCGGCTTCAAGGGGTCTCGCAAGTCCACGCCCTACGCGGCCCAGATGGCAGCTGAGCAGTGCGCGCGCCGTGCGATGGAGCACGGTGTGCGCCGTGTCGACGTGCTGGTTCGCGGTCCCGGCTCAGGACGTGAGACCGCCATCCGCTCGCTCTCCAGTGCGGGCATCGAGGTCACCGGGATCAAGGACGTCACGCCGATCCCGCACAACGGGTGCCGCCCGAAGAAGCGGCGCCGGGTCTAGGTAGGGAGACGACGATGGCGCGATACACCGGACCTGTCTGCCGCCTCTGCCGGCGTGAGAAGGTCAAGCTCTTCCTGAAAGGACCCAAGTGCGAGACGGTCCGCTGCCCGATGGAGCGGCGTCCCAGCCCTCCGGGAGAACACGGGCGCGATCGTTTGCGCCAGCCCTCCGAGTACAACACCCAGCTTCGTGAGAAGCAGAAGGCACGCCGCATCTACGGAGTGCTCGAGACCCAGTTCCGCAACATGTACGAGGAGGCGAACCGTCAGGCCGGCGTCACGGGCGACAACCTGCTCCGGATGCTGGAGTCCCGCCTTGACAACGTCGTGTTCCGCGCCGGGTGGGGAGCCAGCCGTAGCCAGGCCCGGCAGTTGGTACGTCACGGCCATGTGCGTGTGAGCGGGAAGCGTGTGACGATTCCGAGCTACCGCGTGCGCCAGAGCGACAAGGTCGAGCTCAGCGAGAAGTCGCGCGAGTTCATCGTCGTCCGTCACAATCTCGACACCATCGATCGCCGGCCCCCGGCGTGGCTCGAGGTCGAGGACAGCGGCAGTGCCGTCCGCGTGCTCTCGCTCCCGCTCAGGGAACAGATCGACACCCAGGTGCGCGAGCAGCTCATCGTCGAGCTGTACTCCAAGTAGCCAGCGCACCGATCCACATAGGAGCCCGATAACCACATGCTCATCATCCAGCGTCCCACCGTCGAACCGATCGGCGAGCCGGACCAGTTCCATCAGCGTTTTGCGATCGGACCGCTTGATCCCGGTTTCGGGCACACCCTCGGGGCGGCGCTGCGGCGCACGCTCTTGTCGTCGATCCCCGGGGCCGCGGTCACCCAGGTGCGTTTCGACGACGCGCTCCACGAGTTCACGTTCCTCCCCGGGGTGAAGGAGGACGTGAGCGACATCATCTTGAACCTGAAGGACCTGGTGCTGCGGAGCGAGTCGGACACGCCGGTCACGATGCGAATCGACGTGCGCGGCCCGGCCGATGTGACCGGCGCCGACCTGCGCACAACCTCGGATGTCGAGGTCCTCAACTCCGGGGTCCACATCGCGACGGTGAACGCCAAGGGACGTCTTGCGATCGACGTCACCGTCGAACAGGGCAAGGGATACGCGCCAGCCGAGCGCAAGCAGGCGGCCTCCACCATCGGGGTCATACCGGTCGACGCAATCTTCTCGCCGGTGCGCCGGGTCGCTTTCGTTGTCGAGCCCACACGCGTCGAGGTTTCCACCGACTTCGACCGGATCGTCATGGACATCGAGACCGACGGCTCGATCTCACCGCGCGACGCGCTCGCGTCGGCTGGCCAGACACTGCGCGGCCTGTTCTCGATCGTCGCTCAGCTCGCCGGTGAGGGCCGGGGCTTGGAGCTCGGCGAGGTTGGCGTCGCCGTCACGGGCTCGCCGGATCTGGACCTGCCCATCGAGGATCTCGACCTGCCGGAGCGCCCGCGCAATTGCCTCAAGCGCGCGCAGATCAACACTGTTGGCGAGCTCATCGAACGTTCGGCGGAGGACCTGCTGGCCATAACCAACTTCGGTCAGAAGTCGCTCGACGAGGTGCTCGAGCGTCTCGACGAGAGGGGCCTGTCGTTGCGCGAGGCAGGCGTCTGAGATGCCCGCCACCCCGAAGAAGGGCCGGCGTCTCGGCGGAGATGCGGCGCACCAGAAGGCCATGCTCGGCAACCTCATCGCTTCACTCATCGCGGCAGACCCACGATGGATCGTCACGACCGAGACCAAGGCGAAGGCGATGAGGCCCGTAGCCGAGAAACTGATCACCAAGGCGCGCAAGGGCGGTGTCCACAACCAACGCCAGGTGGTGGCGTTCATCCGTGACAAGGACATGGCGCACAAGCTGTTCTCGGAGATCGGCCCTCGCTATGTCGACAGGCCCGGCGGCTACATCCGGATCCTCAAACTTGGGCCGCGTCAGGGAGACAACGCTCCGATGGCGCGCGTCGAGCTTGTGTGAGGCTTTTCGAGCCTGGGAATGAAGCGGCCCCGAGCGGGCCGCTTCGTCGCGTAATGCTCCTTGTGGCCTATGACGGGACGTCGTTCCACGGCTTTGCGGCTCAGCGAGGACAGCGCACGGTCGCAGGCGTGCTCGCCGTGGCGTTGGGTTCCATGGCCGGCCATGAGGTGTCGCTCACCTGTGCCGGCCGGACCGACGCCGGGGTGCACGCGTCGGCACAGGTCGTCCACGCGGATCTGGACGAGACCGTCGTCACGAAGTGGGCGGCGAGAGAACCCGAGCCGGGGATGGTCCTGGAGCGGCTCGGACGGTCGCTCAGCCGCCAGCTCGGACCGGCTGTCGCGGTGATCGAGGCTCGGGTCGCGCCCGAAGGCTTCGACGCCCGTCACTCGGCGGTCGCGCGGCGCTATCGCTACAGCCTGCTGCGCACGCCGTGGCCCGACCCACTGCTCCACCATTGTTCATGGCACGTGCCTGGCACGCTCGATCTCGCCGCAATGCGCATCGGTGCGGACGCCCTGTTGGGCGAGCACGATTTCTCCGCCTTCTGCCGGCTCCCACAAGGTGGGTCGGCTCCGATCATCCGGCGTGTGCTGTCCACCAGCTGGTCGTCGTCCCCGGGTGATGACCGGATGTGGGCCTTCCAGATCGAGGCGAACGCGTTCTGCCACCAAATGGTCCGTTCAATTGTCGGGATGCTCGTCGCGGTGGGGCGGGGACGCATCCCCGCCGGCGAGCTTCTCGCGATCGTGCGTAGCGGCGACCGGTCTCGCAGTGGCGAGCCGGCGCCTTCCCGAGGGCTTTGCCTGGTGGGTGTCAGGTACCCAGAGCGGCTGATCCCCGGAGGGACCTGGCAGAGCGGAGGTGGCGACTGGGCCGTCACGTCCAGGTGAGGCACCGGCTTGCCCATGGCCTCGGCGTCTTCTATCGTTAAGGCCTGGCTCTTGCCCGCTGAGCTTGAGGTTCGCGCCCTTCAACCGGTGGCCGCGGAATGCTCGGGGTGAGCACCACGAGTTGACTTCTACAAAGGACGGTCGTGCGCACGTATTCCCCCAAGCCGAGCGAGCTGCAACGCGTTTGGCGCGTTGTCGACGCCGACGGCCTTGTTCTCGGCCGGCTCTCGAGCGAGGTCGCCCGCGTGCTTCGCGGCAAGCACCGCCCGATCTTTGCTCCTCACATCGACACCGGAGACCACGTGATCGTCGTCAATGCCGCCAAGGTCCTCATGACTGCCGGCAAGAGCGACAGGTCGTTCTCATACCGCCACAGTGGCTACCCGGGCGGGTTGCGGACGACCACCTATGCGCAGGAGCTCGCGGAAAGGCCCGAAGAGGTCGTCCGGCGCGCGATCAAGGGCATGCTTCCCAAAGGCGCGCTCGGGCACAGCATGCTCGGGAAGCTGAAGGTCTACTCCGGTCCCGAGCACCCGCACGCCGCTCAGATGCCTATCCCCCTCGATCTGCCCGCCGCTCGGCGAGCTTCCTAGCCCCGAAGGACCGCTGCTTCATGGCAAAGCCACTCGTCCAGTCGACCGGCCGCCGCAAGCGCGCCGTCGCCCGTGTGCGCCTGCGCACCGGTGAAGGTGCCATCACGATCAACAAGCGCCCGTTCGAGGAGTACTTCCCCTCCGAGACCCACAGGACGCTGGCAACCGAGCCGCTGCGCATAGCCGGTGCCGCCGACCGTTACGACGTGGACGCGACGATCGACGGAGGAGGGATCGCGGGTCAGGCAGGTGCGCTCCGCCTCGGGATCGCGCGGGGCCTCATAGAGCTCGACACCG
Source organism: uncultured Acidimicrobiaceae bacterium (assembly GCA_963807575.1). Taxonomy (GTDB): domain Bacteria; phylum Actinomycetota; class Acidimicrobiia; order Acidimicrobiales; family Bog-793; genus Fen-455. The sequence goes on along the minus strand of CAWECD010000001.1, from coordinate 86,675 downwards.
ACCTCCGGGGAAACCTCAAGAAGGCCGGCATGCTCACGCGCGACGCGCGGGAGAAGGAGAGCAAGAAGTACGGCTTGAAGAAAGCCCGCAAGGCTCCTCAGTACTCGAAGCGCTGAGCACATATGGCGCCGCGGTTCGGCACCGACGGGATTCGGGGCGTCGCCGGTGCCGACCTGACGCCCGAGCTCGCCCTTGCGCTCGGACGGGCCGCGGCCCGGACCCTGCCGAGCTCGCCGTTCCTCCTCGGACGCGACACCCGGCAATCGGGGACGATGATCCAGTCGGCGCTTGCCGCCGGCATCACCGCCGAGGGCATTGACGTCGTGGACGCCGGGGTCATCCCCACTCCTGGGCTCGCTTGGCTCGCGGCCGATCGCGGTGTCCCGGCCGCGATGGTCTCGGCCTCGCACAACGCGTTCGTCGACAACGGCATCAAGCTTCTCGGCGCCGGTGGGACCAAGCTCGCCGCCGAGCTCGAGATCGCGATCCAAGACGAGCTCGACCAGCTCTCCGCGTCAGCCGAGGCCGGCCACGCGCCGTCACGGCGTGGCCGGGGACCTGACCGCGCCGGTCTCGGTACGGTGCGGGCGGACCCCGATGGGCTCTGGACGTACGCCGATTACCTCGCGAACGCCGTCGGTGGGGCTGCCCATCTCGGTCTCGAGGTCGTGATCGACTGCGCAAACGGCGCCGCGAGCACTGTCGCGCCGGCCGTGCTCGAGCGCCTCGGTATCTCCCACAAGGTCCTCTTTGCAGAGCCGAATGGCGTCAACATCAATGCAGGCTGCGGCTCGACCCACCTGCAACCGCTGCAGGAGGCCGTTGTGGCTTCCGGGGCGGCACTCGGCGTCGCGCTCGACGGCGACGCCGATCGGGTGCTCGCCGTCGACCATGCCGGTGAGCTCGTGGACGGCGACCAGCTGCTCGCCATGTTCGCGTTCGACCTCCTCGAGCGCGGCCTGCTGGCCGGTAGGTCGATAGTCGTGACTGTCATGAGCAATCTGGGGCTTCGTCGGGCCCTCGCGGCACGCGGGATCGGGATCGTCGAGACCCCGGTGGGAGACCGGTACGTCAGCGACGCAATAGAAGCCAACAGCCTGCAGCTCGGCGGTGAGCAGTCCGGGCACCTCGTGTTCCGCAAGCACGGCTTGACAGGCGACGGGATCCTGACTGCACTGTTGCTCATCGAGCTCGTCGCCCGGCGCCGGCTCCCGCTCGCGGAGCTCGCGGCCGAGGCGATGACGCGACTGCCGCAGGTGCTTCGCAACGTGCACGTCGCCGACCCGTCCCGGCTCGCTTCGGCCAGGGCAGTATGGGACGAGGTCTCGCTCGTCGAGACGGAGCTCGGCGACAACGGCCGCGTGCTCTTGCGGGCGTCGGGGACCGAAGCACTCGTTCGGGTCATGGCGGAGGCGCCGACACGCGAGCAGGCCAGCGAAGTGGTCGATCGGCTCGTCACCGTTGTGCTTCGCGAGCTTGATGTCACCGGCCAAGCCGACAGGTCGTAGCCTTCAGGCATGTGCGGGATCATCGGCGTCACCGGCGCGGCTGATCCGTTGGAGGTGATGCTGGACGCGCTGGCTCTGCTCGAGTACCGCGGCTATGACTCGGCAGGGGTGGTTCTCGTTGGTGACAACACCCTGTGGCGCAGGCGCGACGCCCTGCGCGGGCACTCCCTCGAAACGCTCCGGCAGGCCGCCCGTACCGCGCCCGCGGACATGACCGCCGGTATCGGCCACACGCGGTGGGCGACCCACGGGGCTGCGGTGGAGCGCAACGCCCACCCGCATTGCGACTGCACCGGCACTGTGGCGGTCGTGCACAACGGCATCATCGAGAACCACCAGGAGCTCTGGGGCAAGCTGGCCGCCGAGGGCCATACACGGTCCTCCGAGACCGACACAGAGGTTGTTGCCCACCTGCTCGAGCGCGAGCTCGCAACCGGAGCCGGTCTCGCCGAGTCGCTGCGACGGTGCGTGGGCGAGCTTCGTGGCGACTTCGCGCTCGCGGCTGTGAGCACAAGAGAGCCTCAGGTGATCGCGGCGGCACGGCGGACCTCGCCGCTCATCTTGGGGCGGGTCGACGGGACCGGCTTGGTCGCGTCCGACATCGCGGCACTCCTCGGGACGACGCGAGAGCTCTACCAGCTCGCGGATGACGAGATCGCCGAGGTCAGGCCCGGTTCGATCTCGGTCGTCGGTATCGACGGCCAACCGCGCGACCTGGTCCCACTCGATGTCACGTGGGATCTTGTCGCCGCGCGCCGGGACGGCTACGACGACTTCATGTCCAAAGAGATCCACGAGCAGCCAAGGGCGCTCGCAGCCACCCTCATGGGAAGGCTCCACGGCGACGGCACGACCGAGCTCGAGGAGCTCCGCCTCGAGGGACCCGACCTGGACGAGATCGAGCGCGTTGTGCTGATGGGCTGCGGCTCCGCGTACTACGCCTGCCTGAGCGGTCGGATCGCCTTGGAGCACTGGGCCCGGATGCCGGCCGAGGTCGAGATCGCCAGCGAGTTCCGCTACCGGGACGCGATTCTCGGCGAGCAGACTATCGTCGTAGCGGTCAGCCAGTCGGGGGAGACCGTTGACACCTTCCACGCGCTGCGCGAGGCACGACGTCGCGGTGCCAAGACCATCGCGCTGACCAACGTCGTCGACTCGCTGCTGGCACGCGAGGCGGACGGCGCCCTCTACACAAGAGCAGGCCCGGAGATCGGGGTGGCGTCCACCAAGTGCCACGCAACCCAAATCGTGATGCTCCAGCTCCTCGCCCTCCACTTTGCACGCCAACGTGGAGCCATCGCGCCTCAACAGGGCCGGGAGCTAGCCGCTGAGCTCCTTGCCCTGCCGGGGCTCGTCGGGCGTGCAGTCGCTCGGATGGATGACTACTTCACGGTGGCGAACCGGCTTGCCGAGGTGCAGGACGTCTACTTCCTGGGTCGTCGTCTGGGCTACGCCGTCGCACTCGAAGGTGCGCTCAAGTTGAAGGAGCTCGCCTACGTCCGGGCAGAGGCCTATCCGGCCGGAGAGATGAAGCATGGGCCCATCGCGCTCATCGACGAGAGTGCCGTGGTCGTCGCCATCGCCACTCGGGGTGACCTCTGGGGAAAGGTCATGGCCAACATCGCCGAGGTCAAGGCTCGCGGTGCAAGGGTTGTGGTCCTGTGCGACGAAGGCGACGAAGCGACCAAGGCGGTCGCGGACGATTTCCTGGAGATCCCCGCAGTGCCCGAGATGTTGTCGCCAGTCGTGGCGATCGTGCCCCTCCAGGCGCTCGCGTACGGGATCGCGCGTGCGCGCGGCAACGACGTCGACAGGCCGCGCAACCTTGCCAAGGTCGTCACGGTCGAGTGAACGGGGCCGGCAGGTGATCGCGATGGGCATCGACACGGTCGACATAACGCGTTTTCGCCGGCTCCTGGCCCGGCGACCCCAGGCACTCGAGCGAATGTTCACCGACGCAGAGCGGTCCTTTCTTTCCGGGCGGATCGACCCGGTGCCGGGCCTCGCGGCCCGCTTTGCCGCCAAGGAGGCCACCATGAAGGCGCTCGGCACTGGCATCGGCGGCGTGCGTTTCGCCGACGTGGAGGTCTTTGGTGGTGGCTCGCAAGCGCCACGACTGGAGATCTCCGGGCTCGCGGCCAGTCGCGCCGAAGCACTCGGCATCCGTTCCTGGCATGTGTCGCTCACCCACACCGACTCGGTCGCGACCGCCGTCGTCGCGGCGGACTGAAGGGGACACCTATGCAACCGGTCCACACCCGTGACGAGCTGAGGGCCGCGGACCAAGCGGCTATCGTCGAGGTCGGCCTCGACACCCTTGTCCAACGTGCCGGCGCTGCGGTGGCCCATGGTGCGATCGGGCTGTTGGGCACTGCCTACGGCAAGAGGGTCGTAGTTGTCGCCGGCCGGGGTCACAACGGCGACGACGGGCGCGTGGCCGCGTCGGTGCTACGTCGCCGAGGCGTCAGGGTCACCGAGCTCGATCCCGGCGCGTTGCCCGCGACGCTGCCGGTTTGCGACCTCGTGATCGACGCCGCGTACGGGACGGGGTTCAGGGGTGAATACCGTGCTCCCGCCGTGCCGGCCGGCACGCCCGTGCTCGCGATCGACATCCCGTCCGGTCTCGACGCGGATACCGGCCTCGCCTGTGAGGGCGCCGTTTCGGCCACCGTGACAGTGACCATGGCAGCGCTCAAGCCAGGGCTTGTGATGGGTGACGGTCCCGCGCTCGCCGGAAGGGTGGAGGTGGCACCGATCGGGATCGCCGTGGCGCCTGGCAAGCTTTGGCTCGTCGAGGACGCCGACATCGCGTGCTGGCTTCCGGCCCGCGAGCCCGGGACCAACAAGTGGCGCTCGGCATGTCTAGTGGTCGCCGGGTCTCCCGGGATGATCGGAGCGGCCCGGTTCTCGACCAGCGCAGCCCAGCGGGCAGGAGCCGGCATGGTGCGCTGGTGCGTACCGGGCGCGTCGCCCGACGAGCTGCCGGCCTCCGAAGCCGTCGCGCTCTCGGTGCCGGCGACGGACTTCGCCGACGCGGTGCTCGGCGAGCTGCGCAGGTGCCGGGCGCTGGTGATCGGCCCCGGCATCGGATCGGAGCCGGGGGTCGTCGCTTCGGTGCGTCGTCTCGTCGCCGAAGCCGAGGTCCCTGTGATCGTCGACGCCGACGGGCTGGGTGCGCTCGGCCCGCTCGAGGACGCACGCGAGGTGTTGGCAGGGCGCAAGGTCGAAGCGGTGCTCACACCGCACGACGGCGAGTATGCGCGGCTTGCTGCCACGGCACCTGGTGTGGACAGCCGCCCGGGTGGCGACCGTGTCGAAGCGGCCCGGGCCCTTGCCCGGGGTCTCGGCGCCGTTGTGCTCCTCAAGGGCTCGACGACAGCGGTCGCCGCGCCTGACGGCCGGGTCCTTCTCGTCACGTCCGGATCGGCTCGTCTTGCGACGGCCGGGACCGGTGACGTGCTGTCCGGAGTCATCGGTGCCTTTCTCGCCAGGGGACTCGATCCCTTGCGGGCCGCCGCTCTCGGGGCTCACGTGCACGGGCGCGCAGCTGGGCTCGGATTCGCTGAGGGGCTGGTCGCCGGTGACCTGCCCGAGCTCGTCGCGCTCGTGATCTCAGGTGCCCATGGCTGAGCTCTGGCAACGGCGCGCCTGGGCGGAGGTGGACCTTGACGCCATCTCGTCGAACGCGGGCGTGCTCAGGTCTGTGGCCTCGCCCGCCGCCTTGTGTGCAGTGGTGAAAGCCGATGCGTACGGGCACGGAGCGGTTCCGGTGGCCAATGCCGCGCTCGCCGGGGGTGCGACCTCACTCGCGGTCGCGCTGGTCGAAGAGGGCGTGGTCTTGCGCGAGGCGGGACTGGAGGTGCCGGTCCTGCTTCTTTCCGAGCCTGCGGCGGAGGCAATGGGGGAGGTAGTCGCGCGTGACCTCATCCCGACCGTCTACACCCAGGCCGGCTTGGACGCGGTTCGCAGAGCGGCCGTCCGGGCCTCGCGCCGGGTCGACGTCGAGGTGAAGCTCGACAGTGGCATGCACCGAGTGGGCGCTGATTTCGACGAGGCGCGTCGGATCGTGGAGCAGGTCGTGCAGGCGCCGGAATTGCGCTACGCGGGGCTCTGGACGCATCTGGCCGTCGCAGACGAGCCTGCAGACCCCTTCACCGGCGAGCAGTTGGCGCGCTTCGAGGACTTTCGCGCGAGCTTGGAAGGAGCCGGGCTCCCGTCGCCGGCCCGAGTTCATGCCGCGAACTCAGCAGGGGCGATCGCCCATCCGACGTCACGCTATGACCTCGTGCGCTGCGGGATCTCCCTCTACGGTTACCTGCCCTCGGCAGCGGTCTCCCCCGAGCCCCTCGAGGCGGCCGGGGCCGGGGCGCTGCGTCCGGCACTGACATGGAAGACCCAGGTCAGCTATGTGCGAGAGCTGGGGGCCGGGGAACGGACCAGCTACGGACGCGCGTATGAGCTGCCGGAGAGGGCCGACATCGCCACGGTGCCGGTCGGATACGCCGATGGGGTTCCGAGGAGCCTGTTCCAAGGCGGGGGCGAACTGCTCATAGGCGGCCGCCGCCGGCGGGTGGCAGGCACGGTGACGATGGACCAGCTGATGGTCGACTGTGGCTCGGACTCCGGCGTGCGCTGTGGTGACGAGGTCGTGCTGATCGGTTCCCAGGGTGCCGAGACGGTGACTGCCCAGGAATGGGCCGACCGGATCGGCACGATCACTTTCGAGATCCTTTGCCGGATAGGGCCCCGCCTGCCCCGCCGGCACGTCCGCGGCGGCTCCGGACCGCTCTAGTGGGGTCCGCCGGCAAGCGGGCCGCCGCGTACGCGACAGCCGGGGTGTTCAGCGCGGCGGGTGTCGGCTTGGCCCTCGCGCACCGGTACACGAGAAGGTACAAGGGCTCGTCCGCGCCCGCCGACCCTGAGCTCTCGGTGCCCGACGACGTCGTGCACCGTGTGCTCGCCATGCGGGACGGAGGCGAGTCCCACCTGATCGAGACGGGCGAAGGCCCACCCCTGGTGCTGCTGCATGGGGCCAATCTTTCGGCTGCGGTGTGGAGCTACCAGCTGCGGGACCTCGCCGGGACCCACCGCGTGATCGCCCTCGACATGAGGGGTCATGGGCTCTCTGCCGCCGGTGGCGAGGGCGTCACCATCTCTGCGATGGCCGAGGACGTGGCCGAAGTGCTGGCGGGACTGGATCTCGGCCAGGTCGTGTTAGCGGGTCACTCCATGGGAGGGATGGTCTGCCTGCGCCTGGCTCGGCGTCACCCGGAGCTGCTCGGGACACGGATCGGAGCTGTCGCCTTGATGGCGACCAGCGGTGGACTGGGCCTGCCGGTCCCGAGTTGGGGCCTGCTCGCGGCCGCGGTCGGCCGGGTGGCCGGTGCCGGTGTGGGCATCTGGCGCCCGGGCCAGCCGGCGCTGCCCACCGGCGACGCCGGCTATCTCGCCTCCCGCCTGGGCTTCGGGCGCCGGCCGCGCCCGGCTGAGGTCGCCGCGACGCTCCGGATGCTTAGGGCGATGGACCCGGAGGTGCTCACCGCACTCGTCGGTGAGGTGCTCGGCTTCGAGGAAAGGACGGCGTTCGGCACCGTCGAGGTGCCCGTTGTCGTGGCCGTCGGCTCCAGCGATCACCTGACGCCCCCGATGTTCGCGCGGCGCCTCGTCACACGCTTCGAGCATGTCAGCCTGCACGAGTACGACGGCGCCGGTCACATGCTCATGTACGAGCGGCGCAACGAGATCAACAAGCTGCTCGAGTCGCTGTCGGCCGGGGTGGGCGTCGCCTGAGGCTTACGGCTGGAGGAGAACCTTGACGGCCCCGGTGTGCCTGGAGTCCGCAAGGGTCAGCACCGCCTCGCGCCAGCGGGCCAGGGGGAAGCGGTGGGTCACGACCGCAGTGAGGTCCAAGCCGGCCCGGGCGAAGTCGAAGTAGTGCTCGAAGGCGTGCTTGGCGACGCCACCCACCTCCTCGATGCCGAAGCCGTTAGAGCCGATGACCGTGAGCTCCTTGAAGTACATGGGCGTCCACTCGAAGCGCTTCGGCGGCTCGACACCGCTTACCACGAGTGTCCCGCCGGTGCGCAGGAGCCGCAGGGACGTCTCGACGGTCTCGGTGCTGCCGATCGTGTCGTAGACGACGCCTGGACCGTCCTGGAGCCAGTCCTTGCCGCTCCAGGGTGTGAGGGCGGTCTCACCGGTCCGGAGTGACACCTCGCGCACGAGGGTGTCGGGCTCGGAGCTCAGCACGGCGTCGGCACCGAGCTTGCCTGCCAGGGAGGACCGGAAGCCGGGCCGCGTGGCCGCCCAGATCTCGAGGCCGGGGTAGAGGTGGCGGAGCAGGCCGATGGCGGCGAACGCGAGCGTGCCCGAGCCGTAGACGAGGGCGGGGCGCGATGTCTCCGGGGGGCTGAGCAGGATCGAGCGGAGCGAGACGCTGACCGGGTCGGACAAGACAGCCGCGTCGTCGCTGAGCTCCTCGGGCACGTCGAACAGCTGGCTCTCATGCGCACAGAAACGCTCCGCGTGCACACCGACCGCGCCCGCACAATTGCCGAGGTGGATGGCCACGGGAAGGTCGCCGTTGCGGAAGTTCCGGCACCAGGGATAGCGCCCCGCGGCACAGGCCTCGCACACCGGTTCGATGCCGCGTGGCGTGCACGACAGCCACGGGTTGAGAACGACGCGGCTCCCCGTGTCGAGCCTGTGCGCCACCGCCTCATGACCGAGGACATGAGGGAACGAGACGAGCGCCGTGAGGGCGTTGTCCCTCCGGCCGTTCAGGAAGATCTGCTTGGCGTCCGAGCCGCAGACGCCGCTCACGACGGTCTGGCACTTGATCCACCCAGGGGCAGGCGGGACGGGCTCGGGGACCTCCTCCAGGCTAATGGGCGCGTACTTCGAAACGTAGGCCCGCTTGTCGACACGACCGCCGATCACGGCCGCGGCCTCCCTCGCGAGATTGTGCTGGAACAGCAGTGCCTGCACCGGACCCCTTTCCGACTCTTCCCGGCCCGGGAGCAACCTAGCGCCCTGGCCCCGAGCCGCGCAGGGCTGTGGTAGCTACGATCATCGCTTAGTGACGACCCTCGCCGACCTAGAGGCGGTGGCGCTTGGATGCGTCGCCTGCCCCCTTGCTTCAGGGCGAACCAAGGTGGTCTTTTCAGCAGGGAACCCCGCCGCGGCTCTCATGCTCGTAGGTGAAGCACCGGGCCGTGACGAGGACCTGGTCGGGGAGCCTTTCGTCGGGCGGTCCGGTCAGCTTCTCGACCGGTTGCTCGCCGAGGAGCTCGGGATCGACCGGACCGGCTGCTACATCGCGAACGTCGTGAAGTGCCGGCCTCCCGGCAACCGGGACCCGGAGCCCCTCGAGGTTGCCACCTGCCGCCATTTCCTCGAGTCCCAGGTCGAGATCGTGGCGCCGAAGGTGATCGTCTCGCTCGGCAACTTCGCGAGCCGCACACTGCTCGGTGTCACCGAGGGCGTGACCTCCCTGCGCGGTAGGGCCTACACCTACGGCTCCACGGTGCTGGTCCCGACCTTCCACCCCGCCTATGCGCTCCGGGGAGGAGGCGTCGTGGTGGCCGAGATGCGGGCCGATCTCATACGGGCGAAGAGGTTTCTCCTGTGAGGCCGGTCTCAGCCGCGAGCGCGGCACAGACCCGGGCGATCGGTGCCGGGATCGCGCCTTTTCTGAGCGCGGGCGACGTGGTGCTGCTCGTCGGGTCGCTCGGCGCCGGGAAGACCACGTTCGTACAGGGCTTGGTGACAGCGCTCGGGGGAGAAGAGCCCGTGACGAGCCCTACCTTCACCCTCGCCCACAAGTACCGGACTTCACCGCCGGTGACCCACGTCGACCTCTGGCGCCTCGGGCACCTGCAGGAGGTGGTCGACCTCGCGTTGGACGAGGAGCTCGACGAGGGCGGCGTCATCGTCGTCGAGTGGGGAGAAGCGGCCGAGCCGCTCTACGGCGCCGACGCGCTCGTCGTGCACCTCGACTGGGGGCGGTCCGACGACGAGAGGACCATTGCCATCGAGGCCCGGGGTGCGTCCTGGAGGTCACGGGCCGCGGGGCTGTGCGAAGCAGTGGGCACGGCAACGGCGATCGCAGGCACGGCGGGCGCGGAATGAGGATCCTCGCCATCGAAACGGCGACCATCGAGGTCGGCGTCGCCGTGGCCGACGAGACCGGCCCGTTGGCGAGTGTCACTGCTCGTCCCGGTCGCCGCCAGGCCGAGACGCTGCATCCGGCGATCCAGGACGTTTGCCGGATCGCGCGACTCACGCCGGCCGAGCTCGACGCCATAGCGGTGGACATCGGTCCGGGGCTGTTCACCGGTCTTCGCGTCGGCGTCGCCGCGGCCAAGGCGCTCGCTGGTGCCTTGGGGTTTCCGGTCGTCACCTCGACGAGCCTCGAGGTGCTTCAGGCGGCCTGCCCGTCGGTCCTTGGTGCCGTCATCCCGGTCATCGACATGCGCCGCGGCGAGGTCGCATGGCTGATGCCGGCAAGGCCCGCCTCGGAGGTTCGCGTCGGCGCTCCAGCCGAGCTCGCGGCAGAGTTGATGGGGCTGGTGGAGCTGGCGGGGGGCACCGGACGGGTCCTCCTCGTCGGCGACGGGGCACTTCGCCACCGCAAGCTGCTCGAGAGCGCCCTCGGGACCGCAGCGGTCTTCGCCGGGACTGAACTGGCCGCTCCTCCAGTAGCCTCGCTGGCCGTGCTGGCGATCGCGGCGATGAAGGACGGGCGTTGCTGCGATCCTGCCGCTGTGCGTCCCTTCTACGGGCGAGAGGCCGACGCGCGGATCAACTGGAGCGCGCGTGACGGCCGTGAGGCGGTGAGCTGAGTGACGAGCGTCCGCGACATGTTCCGCCTGCGCTCACGCCGGGCGGCCAACGCCGCGAGGAAGTCGGATGCCGTTCAGGCCGCGGGTGAACGGGTGGTCAAGATCGTGCCGATGCGGCGATCGCACCTGAAGGCCGTGATCGCGATCGAACGACGGATCTTCCCGAGCCCTTGGTCGCTCGGGCTCTACTTGAGCGAGATCACCCAGCCGGTGACGCGCGCGTACTACGTGGCTTGCGTAGGGGCTGATGTGGTTGGCTACGCAGGCATGATGGTGGTTGTCGGCGAGGCGCACGTGACCAATATCGGCGTCGCCCCGGAATGGCAACGTCACGGTGTCGCGCGCCGGCTGATGCTCCAGCTCGCCCGCGAGGCGCGGCAGCGTTCGGCGCAGCACTTGACCTTGGAGGTGCGGGTGTCGAATGTGGGCGCTCAGGCCCTCTACTACGAGTTCGGTTTCGCGCCCGTGGGTGTCCGCAAGAACTACTACTCCGAGGTGCACGAGGACGCGCTCGTCATGTGGGCCCACGACATCGACACCGATGCTTACCGCCTGCGCCTGGAGGCGATCGAGGCGCGTCTCAGGCCGGTGGGCCCACCACATGGCGCCGGGCAGGCGCCGGTCCCGCACGAGAAGTGACTGCACGCGGCCGCGTCCTCGGCATCGAGACCTCGTGCGACGAGACGGCTGCGGCGGTGGTCGAGCGCGGGCGCACGGTCGTCAGCTCGGTCGTCTCGAGCCAGGTGGACCTGCACGCCCGATTCGGGGGCGTCGTGCCCGAGCTGGCAGGGCGCGCGCACGTCGAGCTCGCGTTGCCTGTTGTGACCGACGCCCTGGCCGGCGCCGGCCTCGACCGCCGTGGGCGCAGCTGCGAGCACCCTGACGGCCCGGTCGAGGTCGACGCCGTGGCGGCGACGGTCGGCCCCGGGCTCATCGGGGCCCTGCTCGTCGGCGTCAGCACTGGCAAGGCGCTCGCCTTCGCCTGGGGCGTGCCCTTCGTCGGGGTGAACCACCTCGAAGGCCATCTGTACGCGGCCATGTTGGAGGCGCCCGAGCTCGAAGTGCCGGTGGTCGTCCTCCTCGTGTCCGGTGGCCACACGCTGCTGGTCGCCCTGGAGGCACCAGGCAGCTATCGCGTGCTCGGGGCCACGGTCGACGACGCGGCCGGCGAGGCGTTCGACAAGGTCGCCCGCTATCTGGGGCTCGGCTACCCGGGCGGCCCGGAGATCGACCGGTTGGCCCTCTCGGGCGACGCCGCCTCGATCCGTTTCCCGAGGGCGACGACCGCGGGGGCCTTCGACTTCTCCTTTTCCGGGCTCAAGACGGCGGTCGTCAGCTACGTCCGGGCCCATCCGGAAGTGACCAACGCGGATGTGGCGGCATCGTTCCAGGAGGCGGTAGTCGACGTGCTCGTCGCCAAGGCCGTCGCGGCGGCGGCTGAGGTCGGGGCGCGGGGCGCCTGCCTGGCCGGGGGAGTGGCGGCCAACTCCTTGCTTCGGGCGCGCTTCACCGAGGCCTTCGACGCGCGCGCAATGGCGTCTTATCTCCCGAGCCGAGCGATGTGCACTGACAACGCCGCCATGATCGCGGCCGCCGGCTACTTCCAGCTCCAGCGTTCCGGGCCAACGCCGCTGGACGCCGGTGCCATCCCTGACCTGCAACTTCGCAGCTTGAAGTAGCACTCTGCCTGCCAGGTTGCCAGCGGCGCTCACCGGCGGTATCGTTGGCACTCGTAAGTCGAGAGTGCTAACGGAGCCAGACAGGAGGCCCCTGAAATGAAGTTGCAGCCCCTGGACGACCGCATCGTCGTTCGGCCGAGCGAGTCAGAAGAGATGACCGCGTCTGGCCTTGTCATCCCCGACACGGCGAAGGAGAAGCCCCAACAGGGTGAAGTTCTCGCGGTAGGCCCGGGTCGGCGCACCGAGAACACCGGTGAGCTCGTGCCCATGGGCGTGGCCGTCGGCGACAAGGTCGTCTACTCGAAGTATGGCGGTACTGAGATCACCCACGACGGCGAGGAGCTGCTCATCCTCTCGAGTCGTGACGTGCTGGCGAAGGTCATCTCCTGATGGCGAAGATGCTTGCTTTCGACGAGCATGCGAGGCGCCGGCTCGAGATCGGCGTCAACAAGCTCGCCGACACTGTCAAGGTGACACTCGGCCCGAAGGGCCGCAACGTCGTGCTCGACAAGAAGTTCGGCGCGCCGACGATCACCAACGACGGTGTCACGATCGCCCGTGACATCGAGCTCGAGGACCACTTCGAGAACATGGGCGCCCAGCTCGTGAAGGAAGTCGCGACGAAGACCAACGACGTGGCAGGCGACGGGACGACCACCGCGACGGTGCTAGCCCAGGCGCTGGTGCGCGAGGGCCTTCGCAACGTGGCTGCGGGTGCCAACCCGATGGCGCTGAAGCGTGGCATCGAGAAGGCCGTAGCCGCAGCCGTCCAGTCGATCCAGCACCAGGCCAAAGAGGTCGAGGGTCGTCAGGAGATCGCGCAGGTCGCGGCCATCTCTGCAGCCGACTTCTCCATCGGCGAGGTGCTCGCCGACGCCATCGACAAGGTCGGCAAGGACGGGACCGTCACGGTCGAGGAGTCCAACACCTTCGGCCTCGAGCTCGAGTTCACCGAGGGCATGCAGTTCGACAAGGGCTTCCTCTCGCCGTACTTCGTGACCGACCCGGAGCGCCAGGAAGCGACCCTCGAGGACGCATACCTGCTCATCGTGAACGGCAAGATCTCCTCGGTCCACGACCTGGTCCCCGTGCTCGAGAAGGTCATGCAGACGGGCAAGCCGTTGCTGATCATCGCCGAGGACGTTGAGGGCGAGGCTCTCGCGACTCTCGTGGTGAACAAGATCCGCGGCCTGTTCCAGTCCATCGCGGTGAAGGCGCCTGGCTTCGGTGAGCGACGCAAGGCCATGCTCGGCGACATCGCCGTCCTCACGGGCGCGCAGCTCATCTCCGAGGAGGTAGGGCTGAAGCTCGAGAACACGTCGCTCGACCTGTTGGGTCGGGCGCGGCGTGTCGTGGTCACCAAGGACGACACGACTATCGTCGACGGTGCAGGCGCCGCCGACGAGGTGAAGGGCCGGATTTCCCAGATCAAAAGGGAGATCGACGAGACCGACTCGGACTGGGACCGCGAGAAGCTGCAAGAGCGGCTGGCCAAGCTCGCAGGCGGCGTCGCCGTCGTGAAAGTGGGCGCGGCGACCGAGATCGAGCTCAAGGAGAAGAAGCACCGCATCGAGGACGCGCTCTCCGCAACACGTGCGGCGATCGAGGAAGGCATTGTCGCCGGTGGCGGCACAGCCCTCGTGCGCAGCCGCGCAGCGGTCAACAAGGCGATCGCCGGTCTGACCGGCGACGAGGCCACCGGTGCCGGGATCGTCGGGCGCGCGCTCGCCGAGCCGCTCAAGTGGATCGCCATCAACGCTGGCTTCGAGGGTGCCGTGATGGTGCGAGAGGTCGAGCGTGCCAAGGGCACGATCGGCCTCAACGCTCTCACCGGAGAGCTCGAGGACCTCGTCAAGGCCGGCATCATCGACCCGGCGAAGGTCACCCGCTCGGCGTTGCAGAACGCGGCGTCGATTGCCGCCCTGCTGCTCACCACCGAGGCGATCATCGCCGACAAGCCGGAAAAGGCCGACAACTCCGCCGCCGCTGCCGCGGCTGGTGGTGGCGGCATGGGGATGATGTAGCCCCTGTCGCAGCGGCCTGGAAAGCGGGACTTCGGCAGCCGGGCCATGTGCCCGGCTGCCGGCGCGATCGGCCACAGGCTTACACTGCGCGGATGATCCGCCAAGTGATTCCCCGGCCTGCCTGGGCCGAGCGGGTCGACTCCCCGGTTGACAGTCCCGAGGTCGCGGGTGCGGCTGTGAAGCTCACCTTGGGCGGCGCGCGGCGCGTATTTGCGGGCAGCGTGACCCCCTCCGGCTCTTCACGCGCGCCAGCGGCGGCCGGCGACATCCCTGCGGCAGCTACCGCAGCTGCCGCAGGTGCGGCCGTGCTCATCGCTCTGGTGCCCTGCGACGAGCACGATGACCCGGCCGCCTCGGTCGTGCTCATCCGCAGGGCGGCACACTTGCGTGCGAACCCGGGCGAGATCGCCTTCCCGGGCGGCCGCATCGAGCCGGGTGAAGCGCCCCTCGCCGCAGCGCTGCGGGAGGCGGAGGAGGAGGTGGCCCTGCCCGCGGACGCCGTCGAGGTTCTCGGCGAGCTCTCGGGTCTGGGTCGTCGCCCCGGTTCGGCTCCCATCCTTGCGTTCGTGGCCGCCGTGCGCTCCTGCCCTTTACTCGAGGCGAACCCCGACGAGGTCGACCGTGTACTGGTCGTGTCGCTCGCAGATCTCGTCGCCCCAGGCCGCTACTGGCAGGAGCGATGGGACCACGCCGAGGGCCCGGCCAGGACAATGCATTTCTTCGACTTGGGTGAGGACGTGATCTGGGGCGCGACGGCCCAGATGCTCCACGGTTTGCTACTACGCCTGCTGGGCAGGCCGGAGATCATGCCGGGCCGGCCCTGAGCGGCGTTCGCTCAGCCGAAGGCGGCGCTGAGAGTCTTGCCGGCCAGGCGGACCGGGTCGAGGTCCTGCGCATCGTGCATGTTGAAGATCATCCCGTCGAGACCGGCGTCGAAGTATTTCGCCAGCTGCTCGCACACCGAGTCCGGGTCGCCGACTGCCAGGTAGTCGCGCATGCGGGCCGCGTCCATCCCACGCGCCTCGGCCACCAGGCGTGCCTTGCGCTCGGCCTCGGCATTGGTCGGCGCGATCACCAGGCCTCCGAGACGGGTCCTGGTGATCTCGGCCGGATCCCGACCGATCGCCTCGCAGTGGCGGTTCAGCACCTCGAGCTTGTGGCTGACCGTCGTCACGTCGCCGAAGATGTTGCAGGCGTCGGCGTACATGGCCACGAGCCGCAGGGTCTTCTGTTCGCCGCCACCACCGATGAGGATCGGGATCCCCCCGGGTCGGATCGGCCGCGGCCGGTTCAGGGCGGCCGTGATGGCATAGTGGCGCCCGGTGAAGCTGGGAGCCTCCTGCGTGAACATGGCTCTGCAGATCTGGAGCGCCTCCTCGAGGCGCTCCATGCGCTCGGTGACTGGCGGGAATCCGAAGCCGTAACCTGCGTGCTCGTCGTCGTTCCAAGCCGCGCCGATGCCGAGAATGGCCCGACCCGAGGAGATGATGTCGAGAGTTGTCACGACCTTGGCCAGGTAGGCAGGGTTGCGGTAGGTGACGCCGGTCACCATCGTGCCGAGGCCGGCGCGCTCGGTCCGGGCGGCGATCGCTCCGAGGAGGGTGTAGGCCTCGAGCATCGGGTCTCTGCGCGGCCCGACGCCCGTGATCTGGTAGAAGTGGTCCATCACCCACACCGAGTCGAAGCCGGACTCCTCGGCGGCCACCGCGATCTGGGCGACGCGCTCGAAGAGCTCCCCGTCCGCGACGCCGGGGAAGGTGAAATTCGGGATCTGTAAGCCAAAACGGGTGATTCGCATGGGGCTCAACCTCCCACGGCGGCTGTGGCCGTGTCGCGTTCCATCTCGAGGGTCGACAACGTGGCGACCCTACTCGCGGACTGCCACAATCGTGGCGCGTAGTGTCGAGTGCAGGAGGCGAGCGTGCCACGGATCAGGCCACTAAAGGGCAGGATGTGGCTCCTCGTCGGCATCGCCGTGGGAGTTGCCGTCGGGGTCGGCAAGCTCGCCTACTTTGCCGGCGCGGCAACGTCGCTCTGCGACACCGCCCAGAGGATCGTCGGCAGCGGGGGGCACACGCTTGTGCGCTCGGCCGCCAGCCACGGCGCCTCGCTGCGCCTCATCGACGGGGTCACGGCACTTCTCGCGGTGCTCGTGCCCGGTGTGACAGCGCTCCTGCTCATCTTCGCCGCCCGGACGACGTTGCACGTTCGTGCACTGGTCGCGTTGGTGATGGCCGCCCTCGGTGTCGCGGCCTTCTTCTACTTGCCCCACGGCGTTGCTGCGGGGGTCGCCGTGCTGGCCTTTGCCGCCGCCGGGATTGCAGTAGTCGCAACGGGACCACTTGTCGCCGCGCCACTGGCGGCACTCGCGGCGTTGATCGCGACTGGGTTCCTGCCGCGAATCCTCGCGGGCCACAGCACGCTTCCCAATGTCCCCGTCGCCGCCTTGCACGAGGCAATCTTCGCGACCGCCGGATCGCCGCTGTGGCTGCGAGTCGTTGTCCTGATCCTTGCCGCGCTGCCCTTCGCCGTTGCCGCGCGGCTGGTCGTGCGTTGATCCGCGCCACAGCTGGGCACGCCGGCTCCGAAGTAGCCTCGAGCTGAGCGGAAGGGGAGAACCGGCGTGGGTGAGGTCGAGATCGGGATCGGCAAGTCCGGGCGACAGGCTTACGGCCTGGACGACGTTGCGATCGTCCCCTCGAGGCGCACGCGCGACCCCGAGGACGTGGACATCTCCTGGGAGATCGACGCGTTCGGCTTCGGGTTGCCCTTGATGGCCGCCGCGATGGACGGCGTCGTGAGTCCTGCGACGGCCATCGCGATCGGCCACCTGGGCGGAGTGGGGGTCCTCAACCTCGAGGGGCTCTGGACCCGTTACGATGACCCCGAGCCGCTGCTGGCCGAGATCGCCGAGCTCCCGGTGGAGACCGCGACCGCCCGCATGCAGCAGATCTACCTCGAGCCGTTGAAACCCGAGCTCGTCGGCCTGCGCATCCGCGAGATCAAAGAGGCCGGCGTCACTGCCTGCGGCTCGGTCACCCCTCAGCGGGCGGCGGAGCTTGCCTCCGCCGTGCTCGGGGCCGAGCTCGACCTCTTGGTCATCCAAGGCACGGTGGTCTCCGCCGAGCACGTCTCGAAGAACGCGGAGCCGCTCAACTTGAAGAGGTTCATTCGCGAGATCGACATCCCTGTCGTCGTCGGGGGCTGTGCGTCCTATCAGGCGGCGCTGCACCTCATGCGCACCGGTGCGGCAGGAGTGCTTGTCGGCGTCGGCCCTGGCAACGCTTGCACCACCCGTGGTGTGCTCGGCATTGGCGTGCCGCAGGCGACGGCCATCGCGGACGTGGCGGGTGCCAGGTCGCGCCACCTGGAGGAGACCGGCGTCTACGTTCACGTGATCGCCGACGGCGGGATGAGCCGCGGCGGTGACATCGCCAAGGCGATCGCCTGTGGGGCCGACGCGGTGATGATCGGCTCACCGCTGGCGGCGGCCCACGAGGCGCCGGGCCGCGGCTGCCACTGGGGCATGGCCGCTTTCCACCCGACGTTGCCCAGGGGCACACGTGTGAAGCTGGAGCGCCGCGGGACGATCCGAGAGATCCTTCTCGGGCCGGCGCACGAGGACGACGGGCGCATGAACCTGTTCGGTGCGCTCCGGACCGCGATGGCGACTTGTGGCTACGAGACGATCCGCGAGTTCCACAAGGTGGAGGTCATGGTGGCCCCCGCCCTGCAGACCGAGGGCAAGCAGCTGCAACGGGCCCAGTCGATCGGCATGGGGAGCTGACCGGGCAATGAGACGCGCGGCTGGTTACGACACCGTCCTCGTTGTCGACTTCGGGGCCCAGTACGCGCAGCTCATCGCTCGGCGTGTGCGGTCCGAGCACGTCTACTCCGAGATCGTCCCCGCATGGACGACCGCGGCCGAGATGCTGGCCCGCAATCCGCGTGGTGTCATCCTCTCGGGTGGCCCGAAGTCCGTCAACGAGCCCTCGGCCCCGTCGATCGACCCTGAGCTGTTCGTTTCGGGCGTCCCAGTGCTCGGCATCTGCTACGGAGCTCAGCTCCTCGCCCAGCTGCTCGGAGGGCGGGTGGCGCGGACCGGCACAGGTGAGTTCGGGCGCACCGAGCTGTTGACACGGTCGGCTTCGGTGCTGATGGACCGCTGGGACCAGCCGACACAGGTTTGGATGAGCCACGCGGACTCGATCGTGAGCGCACCCGAGGGGTTCACGGTGACTGGGGCAACCGCCACCGTCGCGGTCGCCGCGTTCGAGGACCGGGCCCGGAACCTGTACGGCGTCCAGTTCCACCCTGAGGTGGTTCACACCGAGCGTGGTCAGGACCTACTCAGGCGGTTCCTGTTCGAGGTCTGCGGCTGCCGGCCGTCGTGGACCCACGCCTCGGTGATCGCGTCGCAGGTCGACGCGGTCCGCGCGCAGGTCGGGTCGGGTCATGTGCTGTGTGCGCTCTCCGGGGGTGTCGACTCGGCCGTCGCGGCCGCTCTGGTCGACAGGGCAGTCGGCGACCAGCTGACGGCGGTGTTCATCGATACCGGACTGATGCGCGCCGGCGAGGGCGACCAGGTGGAGGCGACGTTCCTGAAGCAGTTCGCCATGGAGCTCGTGCACGTGAAGGCCGCGGAGCGCTTCTTTCGCGCTCTGGCCGGCCTGACGGACCCCGAGCAGAAACGAAAGGTCATTGGCCAACTGTTCATCCGCCTCTTCGAGGAGGTCGCGCTCGAGCGAAAAGACGCCAGGTACCTGGTACAGGGCACCCTGTACCCGGACGTGATCGAGTCGGGCACGGCCGAGGCCGCAATGATCAAGTCGCATCACAACGTGGGTGGGCTCCCTGAGGAGATGAACCTCGATCTCGTGGAGCCGCTCCGGCTCTTGTTCAAGGACGAGGTCCGCTCGATCGGCGAGGAGCTCGGCTTGCCGGCCGAGATTGTGTGGCGTCAGCCGTTTCCCGGGCCGGGGCTCGCGGTGCGGGTCGTCGGAGAGGTGACTCCCGATCGTGTCGAGATCCTGCGGGCGGCAGATGAGATCGTCCTGGAGGAGATCAGGCGCGACGGGCTCGACACCCAGCTGTGGCAGTGGTTCGCCGTGCTGCCGGTGGTTCGTTCGGTCGGTGTGATGGGCGATGAGCGGACCTACGGCTACCCGATCGTCGTCCGTGCGGTCACGAGCGAGGACGCCATGACGGCCGACTGGGCCCGGTTGCCCCACGGCGTGCTCGAACGGATATCGAGCCGTGTCATCAACGAGGTGCGAGGAGTCAACCGCGTCCTCTACGACGTGACTTCCAAGCCTCCCGGGACGATCGAGTGGGAGTGACAGCGGCACCTCGACCGAACTGCGATCCCGGGAGCGGTGAGGCGCGCCGGTAGTGTCGGGTGCGATGTCGTCTTTGCCCCCGCGAGCTGCCGGCACATGGGGAGCCGACGAGTGGGACCTCCTCGGTGACCTGCCCCCGCTAGGGGGCCGGCGCCGGACCGGGGGGCTGCCGGCCCAAGCCGAGCAGGAGCAGGCCGCGGCATCCGCAGAGTCGGTGGCGAGGGAGGTCGCAGACCTTGTCGCGGACCTGAACCCTGCTCAGCGCGAAGCGGTCCTGCACGAGGGCGGCCCACTTGTAGTGGTGGCCGGTGCCGGGTCCGGGAAGACCCGCGTCCTGACCCGCCGTGTCGCCCGCCTCGTCATCTCGGGTGTGCCGCCCTGGCGGATACTCGCCATCACCTTCACCAACAAGGCCGCGAACGAGATGCGCCGTCGCGTCGTGGAGCTTGTCGGCGCGGACGCCGAGAGAATGTGGGTGTCCACCTTCCATGCCGCGTGCGTCCGGATGCTGCGCCGCAACGCCGACCGGATCGGCTATCGGCCTTCGTTCACGATCTACGACGAGGGCGACAGCCGCCGGCTCGTGGAACACGTCCTCGATGACATCGGCATCGACCAGCGACGGTTTCCCCCCCGGGCCGTCCTCGGCGTCATCAGCTCGGCGAAGTCCGACATGGTGGACGTGGCGGCTTTCGACGGGCGTGCAGGGACTATCTACGAGCGGCGGATCGCCCAGGCTTACGCCGAGTACGAGCGGCGTCTCGTGGCGGCCAACGCGATGGACTTCGACGACCTCTTGGTTCGCACCGTGCGGATGTTCCGCGAGCATCCCGACGTGCTCGAGCACTATCAGGAACGCTTCGAGCACGTCCTCGTGGACGAGTACCAGGACACCAACGTTGCGCAGAACGAGCTGGTGATCCAGCTCGGACAGGCCCACCGCAACGTCTGTGTCGTGGGCGACACGGACCAGAGCATCTACAGGTTCCGGGGTGCCGAGATGCGCAACCTGCTCGAGTTCGAGCACGCGTTCCCCGATGCCCGCATGATCGTGCTCGATCAGAACTACCGTTCCAGCCAGACGATCCTCGATGCCGCCAACGCGGTCATAGGCAACAACTTGCTCCGCCAGGAGAAGGACCTGTGGAGCGCGCTCGGCAAAGGCGACCGGATCAGGCGCTACCGTGCCGGCGACGACCGGGACGAAGCCTCTTTCGTGACGGGCGAGATCGCCGCGCTACACCGGGACGAGGGCATCGGCTACGGCGAGATCGCAGTCTTCTACCGGACCAACGCCCAAAGCCGCGCCCTGGAGACAGCACTGGCCGATCGTGGGATCGCCTACACCGTCATCGGCGGGACCCGTTTCTTCGACCGACGCGAGGTCCGCGACATGCTGGCGTACCTTCGCGTCCTGGCCAACCCCGGCGACGAGGTGTCATTGCGCCGCATTCTCAACACGCCGCGGCGCGGCATCGGAGACACGACGTTGGCGCGTCTGATCGCTTTCGGCAACGAGCACGGTATCGGATTCGCCGCCGCGCTCGCACGCGCCGAACAGGCCAGCGCGTCCGCAAAGGCGTTGGCCGGGATCGGGAGCTTCCTCAACTTGCTCGAGGAGCTCCGGTCGGGAGATCTCCTGAGCAGCCCGCCGGACCGGCTGATCGCGACCCTGCTCACGCGGACCGGTTACAGCGACGGGCTCGAGGCCGAGATCGCCATCGGGGGTGGTCATGGCGTCGAAGCGGAGGGCCGCGTCGAGAACCTGGTCGAGCTCATGAACGTGGCGTCCGAGCACGCCGACTTGGAGTCATTCCTCGAGGCCACGGCACTGGTCGCCGCGACCGACGTTGCCGACGACGGGGCGAGCGTGTCGCTCATGACGTTGCACTCGGCCAAGGGCCTCGAATTCCGCGTCGTGTTCCTCACCGGGATGGAAGAGGGGATCTTTCCGCACTCCCAGAGCCTGAGCGAGCCCGACGAACTGGAGGAGGAGCGGAGGCTCTGCTACGTCGGGGTGACCCGTGCACGCGAACGGCTCTACCTGACCCACGCCTGGAGCCGTTTGCTGTTCGGCAGCATCCAACAGAGCTTCCCGAGCCGGTTCTTGAAGGAGATCCCGGACGAGCTCGTCGAAGACGTCGGCGACGGGATCGTGATCGGCGGGGGACGAGGAGTCGCGTCGGGCGGGGGCCGGCCAGTAGCGCCCGGCGACAGCCGGGGCGGCAGCTCGCACCCTGCGGTTCAGGCAGCAGCCGCGACCAGCGGCGCGGAGTGCCTCGGCCTGGTGCCCGGCGATGCCGTCGTGCACGCCCGTTTCGGTCAGGGAGTCGTGACCGAGGTGCAGGGCGAGGGTGAAGATGCCCGCGCGGCCATCCGTTTCAGGGAGCACGGCGAAAAGCGCTTCCTGTTGGCGCTCAGCCCGATCGAACGGCCGCCGGCTGGCGAGCCTACCGACCAGTAGGTAGAGTGCGCTCGTGGCGCAGGTCACCGAGGTGAAGATACCGGCGGTGGAGAGGTCCAAGCCACTTCTGCGCGGCTGGTTCCACGAGGTCGGCGCGATCGCGATGCTCGTTGTCGGCCCGATCATCGGTCTCGAGGCAAACGGGACCAAGGCCGAGGTCTGCGCCGCGGTCGTGTGCTTCGCCGTGACGGCGATGCTGACGACGAGCGCCCTTTATCACCGGGTCGGCTGGTCGCCCCGGGCGCGCCGCAGCATGCGCCGGGCCGACCACTCCATGATCTTCGTCTGCATCGCGGGCACCTACACGGCAGTTGCCGGCCTGTCACTTCCCGACACGGACGCGTGGATCGTCCTCGGCCTGGTCTGGGGGGCATCGGTGGCCGGGATCGTGATGCGCTTTGCGTGGCTGGACGCGCCGAAGTGGGCCGTCGCCACGCCGTATGTTGCGGCCGGATGGATTGCCGTGGGGGCGATGCCGGAGTTCTTCCACTACCTCGGTGTGCTGGGGTTCTCGCTCATGCTCGGAGGAGGCCTGCTGTACACCCTCGGTGCTGTCGTGTACGCCCTCAGGCGACCTGAGCCGTGGCCCTCGGTCTTCGGCTACCACGAGATCTTCCACTCGTGTGTCGTGCTCGCAGCCGCCCTGCACCTCAGTCTGATCGCCTTCGTCCTGCTTCCTGCCGTGAGGTCCTGAGTGCTCGATTGGTCTTGAGGTACCCCCTGCTGCCTAGTATCGCCAAGGAATGGAACGCCGCTACCGGATTGTCGTGGCCAAGCCCGGTCTTGACGGCCACGATCGAGGTGCCAAGGTCATCGCCCGTGCCCTGCGAGACGCCGGCTTCGAGGTCATCTACACGGGCCTCCACCAGACACCAGAGCAGGTGGTCCGCACCGCGTTGCAGGAGGACGCAGACGCGGTCGGCCTCTCGTTGCTGTCCGGGGCGCACCTGACCTTGGTCCCGCGGGTGGTGGAGGGGCTACGAGCCGAAGGGCTCGAAGACGTGATCGTCGTCGTGGGCGGGATCATCCCCGGGCGCGACGTCGAGGTGTTGAAGTCCGCAGGCGTGAGCGCAGTGTTCACGCCCGGCGCCCATCTGCCTCAGATCGCCTCCTGGCTGGAGGAAGTACTGGACGCGCGCGAGCGAGCCAGTGCCGAGCTGCCGGCGATCACCGGTGATTGAAGCGACCGAAGCAACTTAGAGCGACCGACAGGAAGGTGACTGGTGGATCTCGTTGAGTACCAGGGCAAGCAGTACTTCGCACGTTATGGCCTGCCCATATCGCTCGGAGAAGTCGCGAACACCGTGGCCGAGGCCCAAGCCGTGGCCGAGCGGCTCGGCTATCCCGTCGTAGTGAAGGCCCAAGTGCAAGTCGGCGGACGGGGCAAAGCGGGCGGGATCAAGCTCGCGAGCTCCGCGGCGCAGGTCACCGAATATGCGACGGCCATCCTCGGCATGGACATCAAGGGCCACACCGTCCGCCGCCTGTGGATCGAGAAGGCGACGGACATCGCCAAGGAGTATTACGCGAGCTTCACGCTCGACCGCTCGGCGAAGCTGCATCTTGCGATGGTCTCGGCCCGTGGCGGGGTCGACATCGAGCAGGTCGTGGAAGAGGACCCCGACGCGGTCGCGCGGCTGCATGTGAACCCGCTCGACGGTGTGACGTTGGAAGCGCTGCGTGAGCTGGTCGCGCGTGCGGGTCTTGACCCCGAAGCCCGGGAGGGTGCCGCCGAGATCCTCCTGAAGCTCTACAGGTGCTACATCGAAGGTGACGCCGACCTCGTGGAGATCAACCCTCTCGTGCTCACGACCGAGGGCGAGGTTCGCGTGCTCGATGCGAAGGTGACCCTGGACGACGACGCGGCCTTTCGCCACCCGGAATGGGCGGAGATAGAGAACCTGGGCGAGTCCAGCGAGCGCGAGCGTCTCGCGAAGTCGAAGGGACTGTCCTACGTACCGCTCGATGGCTCGGTGGGCATCATCGCGAATGGAGCCGGGCTCGCGATGAGCACCGTCGACATGGTGAGCCAAGTGGGTGGCAAGGCGGCGAACTTCCTCGACGTCGGGGGTGGAGCCGATGAGGATGGCATGGCGAGCGCGCTGGAGGTGATCAACCTCGATCCGAGCGTCCGGGCGATCTTTGTGAACATCTTTGGCGGAATCGTGCGCTGCGACGAGGTGGCGCGCGGCATTGTCAGTGCCCTCGACAAGGTGGACATCGCCTCTCAGATAGTGCTCCGGCTCGACGGGACGAACGCAGCCGAGGCGCGCAGGATCATCGGCGAGCGCGCCTCGGAGAAGATCATCAGTGAGCGGACAATGCTGAGTGCCGCGCGGCGCGCGGTCGAGCTCGCGGGTTTGCCCAAGTCGCAAGGAGGTCCGGAGCTGTGAGCATCTTCGTGGACGAGACGACCCGCGTGGTCGTCCAAGGACTGACCGGGAGCCAGGGCCGCTTTCATGGCCTGCGCAACCGCGCCTACGGCACGAAAGTGGTCGCGGGCGTGACCCCCGGAAAGGGAGGCCAGGACGTGGAAGGCATCCCGGTCTTCGACACTGTTGCCGAGGCGGTCGCCGCCACCGGCGTCACGGCGAGCTTCATCGCCGTGCCGCCGCGCGCGGCGCCGGGGGCGATCATCGACGCGGCTGCAGCCGGAATCGCCGTTGTCGTGTGCATCACCGAGCACATCCCGTCCAAGGACGAGGCACTCGTGAACGCCCGGCTCTGCCGGGACTATCCCAAGGTCCGGTTAATTGGGCCGAACTGTCCCGGCATCATCTCGCCGGGAAAGTGCAACATAGGCATCACCTCCGGGGACATCGCCTTGCCCGGAGGCCCGGTCGGTGTCGTCAGCCGTTCGGGCACGTTGACCTACCAGGCACTGCACGAGCTGTCCCAACAGGGTGTCGGTCAGACGACCTGCGTGGGAATCGGAGGCGACGCGGTGCCGGGCTCGACGTTCGTCGACGTGCTCGCTGCCTTCCAGGCGGACCCGGAGACGCGGGCGGTGCTGATGATCGGCGAGATCGGCGGCGACGGCGAGGAACGGGCCGCGGACTTCATCGCTTCGTCGATGGACAAGCCCGTCGTCGCGTACATCGCGGGCGTGACGGCACCAGCGGGTCGCAAGATGGGGCACGCCGGTGCGATCATCTCGGGCTCGAAAGGGACGGCCAAGGCCAAGATGGAGGCCCTGTCGGCCGCAGGCGTGTTCGTCGCGAAGAACCCGACGGAAGCCGGTGAGCTCGTGGTCGAGCTCGTGCGGGCCCTGTGAGGTCGAGGCGGTGACAGGCGGGGCCGGACCGGACGAGATCAGCCTCGAGGCCATCGAGGCCGTCCGGCCCGCCGTGCAGCGCATCGCGGTGCACACGCCGATGTTCCTTTCACGGGTCCTGAGCGAGCTCACCGGCTCACGCGTCGTCCTCAAGGCGGAGAACCTCCAGCCGACAGGTTCGTTCAAGATCCGCGGCGCGTCGGCGAAGCTCGCTGCTCTCGGCAGTGGAGCCGCGCCCGGCATCGTCGTGGCCTCGGCCGGCAACCACGCCCAGGCCGCCGCTCTGGCGGCACGCTCGGCGGGCGTGCGGTGCGAGGTGTACATGCCGGCGGAGGCGTCGATCGCCAAGGCGGAGGCGACGATCGGCTATGGAGCCTCGGTGCACCTCGAGGGCGACTCGCTCGACGACTGCGTCCTGCTGGCCGAGGAACGCGCCCGGGAGACCGGTCTTCACTTCGTTCATCCCTTTGACGATCCGGCGATTGTGGCAGGGCAGGGCACGCTCGGCCTCGAGCTCATCGAGGATGTCGACGACCTCGCCATGGTGGTCGTGCCGCTCGGAGGTGGCGGGCTCGTGTCCGGGATCGCCTGCGCTGTGGACGCGCTTACGCCGCAGGTGCAAGTGGTGGCTGTTCAAGCCGCGGTGTGTGCTCCGTTTCTTGCCACACGCGCGACGCAGCGGACCGCGGGTGTCGCCGGCGGCTCGACACTTGCGGACGGCATCGCCGTGAAACGGCCGAGTGGGATCACCATTGGCCTGATCGAGCGCCACGTCGACCAGATCGTGGCCGTCGGCGAGAACGAGATTGCGGACGCGATCGTGATGCTGCTCATGCGTTCCAAGCTCGTGGTGGAAGGAGCGGGTGCTGTCGGCGCCGCGGCGCTGATGGACGGCCGGATCAGGCCGCCGGCATCCGGCACGACAGTCGTCGTGCTGTCCGGTGGCAACGTCGACACCGGCCTCTTGTCGCCGGTCATCCGGCGCCACGAGACCAACGCCGGGCGGCGGGTCGTGTTCTTCGCCCGGATCCCCGACCGCCCTGGCAGCCTCGCCCGCCTGCTCACCTGCCTCGGGCTCAGCGGCGCGAACCTGGTCACGGTCGAGCACCTGCGCGAGGGCTACGACCTGGAAGTGCGCGAGACCGCGGTCCATATCGTGCTCGAGACGCGCAACCGTGACCATGCCAAGGGGGTTCTCGAAGCGGCGAGGGAAGCGGGCTTCGACGTCCGTGTGGCAAGTCACACCGCGACCTGAGGGACGGCGGACCCGGTTCCGGTGCCTGCTTGCGCCCAGTAGCTTTGCCCCGATGCCATCAGACGAGACCGATAGCCCATTCGAAGAGACCCTGCAGCGCGTCGACCCCGAGGTGAGTGCCGCGATTGCCGGTGAACTTGCCCGACAGCGGTCCACGCTCGACCTGGTCGCGTCCGAGAGCGTGCCGCCACTCGCAGTTCTCCAGGCACAGGGGTCGATCCTGACGGCGAAGTACGCAGACGGCTATCCGGGCCACCGTGACTACGACACCTGCGAATGGGTCGACGAGATCGAGCGCCTGGCTATAGAGCGTGCCAAGGCGCTGTTCGGGGCCGATCACGCCAATGTCCAGCCCTATTCAGGCGCCAGCGCCAACGCCGCGGTGCTTCATGCGCTGTGCGAGCCAGGCGATGCCGTGCTGGGCTTCGACTTCGCGCACGGGGGGCACCCGACTCAATGTGGTGCCGAGACCTTCGCTGGGCGCAACTACCGGGCGGTCGCGTACCACGTGCGGAGGGACGACCGGCTCGTGGACATGGACGAGGTCGAGACGCTCGCCCGCCACCACCACCCAAAGGTTCTGTTTGCCGGTTGGTCGTGCTACAGCCGACACCTGGACTTCGCGCGGTTCCGTGAGATCGCCGACGAGGTGGGCGCCAAGCTGGTGGTTGACATGGCGCACTTCGCCGGCTTGGTTGCCGCCAAGGTCCACCCTGACCCGGTCCCGTTCGCAGACGCCTGCACGATGACGGTCCACAAGACTCTTGGGGGTGCCCGGGGTGGGGCCATCCTGTGTCGTCGGGGGCTCGCCGGGCGGGTTGACGCCGCCGTGTATCCCGGCGAACAGGGCTGCCCACTTCCGCACGTGATCGCCGCCAAGGCGGTGACCTTCAGGCTTGCCGGGACCGATGCCTTCCGCGAGCGGATGGAACGCACTCTGGAAGGGGCGCGAACGATAGCGCAGGTGCTTGTTGAGGCCGAGGACAGGACTCATGCCCATGTCGTCACTGGCGGCACCGACGTTCACCAACTGCTCGTCGATCTGGCCCCGAGCCGCCGCGAGGCCTGGGCGACACTCCGGCGGCTCAACTGCATCGGGATCTCTGCCAATGCGATCGCGCTGGCCTATGACCCGCTGGTGGAGCCGGATTGCTCAGGGTTGCGCTTCGGGGCAACGGCGCTCGCAAGCCGCGGCTTTGGCCGTGAGCAGTTCGTGGAGGTCGGAGGCATCCTTTCGGACGCATTGGCCAGTGGTGGGGAGGACCCCGACGGATCCCTTGCCGGTCGGGTCGCCGAGCTTACGAGGGGGACGCCCTTGTACCGCTACCTGGCCTAAGACCCGGTTCGTGGGCGCGTAAGCAGGGCGATTCGGTCAAGAAGAGTAACGCTCGGCTCGTATCGCCAAGGTGACGAGCAGCGATTCATCGAGGCCCCGTGAGAGTGAAGCGAGCTTGGACGACGTTGCGAAAGACACCTGGACGCGACCGGTCACGAACGACGCGAATTCGAAATAGAACGGGATCGCGATCTGCCGGACGGTGGCCGTGCCGGTCATCGACATGGCCCACAAGGGCGGGTCCTCGGGGAGGAACGAAATCTGTGCCGGCGACACGACCGTCGTGACGTGAGATCTGGGCGGCAGCCCGGCCAGCAGGGATGCCGCCCAGAACTGGCTGAGGCATGCTCTCGCGCTCGGCTCATTGATGAGCGAGCGCATCGCGGTCAGATCGGTGCTCGCCTGCGAAGCGACGGAGTGGAAGGTGACGATGTTCGCCATCTCCCAAGAAGCGCCCAGAGAGTCGCTCGTGGTTGCCTGTGAGGTGGCCACGGCCGTCGCGTCCCCATCAGAGGCCGTCAGGGCGGCGCTGACGCTGTCGAGGTCCGAGACGCATGCTTGGTGCGTCGTGAGCCAGGCGTGGACGATGGCGGGCGTGACGAGCCCCGAGCCAACGCCGTACGAGCCGGCGGTGATCCCGGTCTTGGAAACGTGCCACGAGGGTGGGAAGTCGCTGGCCCTCAGCACCACGCCGTCCGCCGCGACCTGGTCCCGGGCGGGAGTCGGCAGTGCGGGTCGGTTGATCGGGCCCCGGAACGCGGCGATGCCTGCTGCCGCGCCGCCCGCCGCGACGAAGACCGCGACGATGGCGATAGCCGAGGCATAACGGCTGAGGATGCTGGGCTTCTTGCCAGTGACCGGTCCTCTGCTTGCTTCGGTGTTCGCTCCAGCTCCGCCCAGCAGCGCCCCGGCCGGCTCCGGGATGTCCTTGGACGCGACCGGCTGCAATGCTGGTGTGCCGGGGTCAGCTTGCGCCACCTCGGATGCGACCGCCGCCTGAAGTGCCGCAGGTAGCGGTTTGCGAGCCTGGCGAGCAAACGATCGCCGTTCACCGAGAGGCCAGGATGGATCTTCGGTATTGGACAGCCCGGGGAAGTGTAGTTCCGGCTCGAGCGCGCCGGGAACAGCGACACCTGAGAACGTCGAGTCGGCTGGAGCCTCCTCGAGGTCAGTTGGGACCGGCTGGGTGGGCAGCAGGTCAGGCGGTGCCGTCTCGGAATGGGCGAATCCTGCCGCCGGGGCCGACGCGGTCAGAGGCCGGGTGCTACGCCGCCGCGGGGCCATGCCGGGCGCAGCTTGTTCGCCGGTCCGCCCGGCAAGTTCCTCCCC
The DNA here is from genome assembly GCA_963807575.1 of uncultured Acidimicrobiaceae bacterium. Classification (GTDB taxonomy): domain Bacteria; phylum Actinomycetota; class Acidimicrobiia; order Acidimicrobiales; family Bog-793; genus Fen-455. Next base: position 57,624 of record CAWECD010000001.1, on the reverse strand, counting down.
GGTGCCAGGCGCCGTCTGGCCGGCGTCGCCGGGGCTGCGGCTGGGGCTCTCCGGGACGATGGTCGGCTGCGCTTGCGACCAAGCCGCGGGCTCAGCGGGGGCGACCAACGCAGAGGGCGCCAGTGGGGGTGGGACTTCCGCTTCTTCGGTTCCCCGCGGAATGAGTGGCCCCTGAGCCGCGGCACGGGCAACTGCGCCGGCGACCGCCTGACGTAACTCTGTAGGTGACCTGGCCACCGAGGGGCGCCGCCGGGCGGTGGGCGGCAGCAGACTCTTGTCGAGCGCCGCCATGGGCGCCGACGGAGCTGGCGGGGGCTCTGCTATGGGCTCTGGAGGCGCCAGGGTTGCCGAGGTGGTTGGAGCGGGCGGCGGCGCAGCCTCAGGTTCCCTCACAACACGTGCGAATGACGGGCCCCGATCGTCCGCCGGCCGGTCGGGCGCGGGCGGGTCCTTGGGCTTCCAGCGGGGTACCGGTGGGGCAGGAGCGGGCACCGCACTGCGGGGTTGCCCGAGCGTGGGTGGCACGGGAGCGGGGCGGTCAGGCCCGGAGATCGTCCGAGATGGTGGTCGCCTGGTGTCCGGCATTTGCTGCGCGTCAGGTCTCCACCGGGTCTCGGGCCTCGGTGTGACCGACTCCGAAGGACTCCGCGCCTCAAAGGGCCAGTTCGGCCGGTCTGTCCGCCCGAAACGCGGCAGGGGATCTGGCCCATGGCGCGCCCCGGTTCCTTGGCCAGAGCTTCGGTCCTCCGCGCTCACATACTGTGTGCCGGGATAGGCGCCACGGTCGCCTGAAGGGGAAGTCCCGGTCCTGCCTTGGTCGTGGACTTGGGCAAAGAGCTTGTCCCGGACTTGAGCCACGCCGATCGTGGCGTCAAGGAGGGCGGCGATGCGGGCTTGTTCGGCAGAAATTGGGCGCATGGCCGGATGCAGGTCCGGCGCGTACCACTTGCCGTCAGACGCGAGCCACCATCCGATGTCCTGGAGGTCGTCGCTCAAGGTACTCCTCATCTGTCCCGAACAGCTCGGTCGAGCGTAGCGAGTGACACATCGCAACGGGGGCTTGTATCAATCAACAATACTCTCCTTACCGCGGAGCCCTGGTGCATCCCCGTGGCTGACGCGGGGCGTGGGGCACCGCATTTCCGTCCCGCGCGCCCTGTGAAACTGCAGCTCAGTCGTCCCCGCCACCGCCCTGGTAGCGTCCTTCAGGGTGCGTGCGTTGCTCTCTGTTCATGACAAGACGGGACTCGAGGAGTTCGCGACCGGCCTCACAGCCCTCGGCGTCGAGCTCGTCGCCAGCGGGGGCACCGCGAAAGCCCTCGAGGCGGCCGGGATCGATCACACCGAAGTTGCCGAGGTCACGGGCGTGCCCGAGATGTTGGGGGGGCGCGTGAAGACCTTGCATCCAGCCATCCATGCCGGCATCCTTGCCGACCGGTCGAACCAGTCCCATCTCGAGGACCTCGCCGCCCAGGGTATCGCCACGATCGACCTTGTCGTCTGCAACCTGTACCCCTTCGAGACCCGGCCTTCCATCGAGACAATGGACATCGGAGGGCCGACGATGATTCGTGCCGCGGCGAAGAACTGCGCGTACGTCACTGTGGTCGTCCATCCCGCCGAGTACGGGATCGTCCTGGACGAGCTAGGTGCCGATGGCGTCGTGAGCGATCTCACGCGTCGCAGACTGGCACGTGCCGCCTTCGCCCACACGGCTGCTTACGACGCCGCGATCGCTCGCTGGCTCGATGAGACTGACGATGCCCGTGACGGTGCTGACCCGCTGCCTGAGACCCTGCACGTGGTGCTCGAGCGCGCCAAAGAGCTTCGTTACGGGGAGAACCCGCATCAGCGGGCCGCGCTCTACCGCGCGCGCGGCAATCCCGCCGGCTGGTGGGAAGGGGCCGTCCAGCACGGTGGGCGGGAGCTGTCCTACTTGAACCTGCTCGACGCGGATGCAGCGTGGCAGCTTGCTTACGCGCTGGTCGGCTCGGAGGGCCTCAGCTTCGGAGGCGGTCTCGCTGCAGCGGTGATCGTCAAGCACACGAACCCGTGTGGCGTTGCCGTTGCCGAGGACCTTGCCTCGGCCTATGCACGAGCCCTGGATGGAGACCCGGTCTCGGCCTTCGGCGGGATCGTGGCCCTCAGCGGCCACGTCGACGAGGCGCTCGCGGACCAGATCGTCGCGAGCCCGCTCGCGGACCTTCTCATAGCGCCCTCGTTTGACGAAGGTGCCCTCGCCCGCCTCGCCGTCAAGCGGAAGAACATGCGCGTGATCGCGGCCGCTTGCCCGTCGAGCGTGAGGCTCGGCCTTCGCCAGGTCAACGGGGGCTTTCTCGTTCAAGAACGCGACCGATTCCGGTCAGCACCCGGTACGTGGCGGGTGGTGACGAGGCTCATGCCGACCGGACAGCAGTGGCGCGATCTCGAACTTGCGTGGAGGGTCTGTGGTCTGACTTCCTCAAACGCCATCGTCTTGGCCTACGGCGGGCAGATAGTCGGCATCGGGTGCGGGCAGCAGAACCGCGTGGACGCGGCCGGCATCGCGGGTCGCAAGGCTGCCGGACGAGCGCAAGGGGGAGCGGGAGCCAGTGACGCATTTTTCCCGTTTCGAGATGGGTTGGACGCAATGATCGACGCAGGCGTCACTGCTGTCGTGCAGCCGGGCGGGTCAGTCCGCGATCACGAGGTGATCACAGCTGCGGACGAGCGTGGGATCTCGATGGTGCTCACCGACGAGCGCCACTTCCGCCACTGATGACCGCGATCGTGTTGGACGGAGAGGCGCTCGCGGCCCGGGAGCGACGCGAGCTGTCGAAGCGGGTCGCCGAACTGAAGGCGGCCGGCGTCATCCCCGGGCTGGGGACGATCCTCGTCGGCGACGACGGGCCGAGTGCCCGGTACGTGGCGATGAAGCATCAAGACTGCGCCGAGATCGGCGTCGAGTCCGTGCATGAGGAGCTGCCCGAAAACGTGAGCCAGGATCGGCTCGAGTCGGTCGTCCGGTCGCTCAGCGCGAATCCCCAGGTCGACGCGCTGCTCATCCAGCTGCCGTTGCCGAAACACCTGAACGAGGAGCGGGCGCTGCTGGCTGTGGACCCCGACAAGGACGTCGACGGGCTGCACCCCGTGAACCTCGGGCGTCTCGTTATGGGTGCGCCTGGACCGCTGCCGTGCACGCCGGCGGGGATCGTCGAGCTGCTCCACGCGTACGACGTTCCTGTCGGCGGGCAACATGTCGTGATAGTCGGCCGGGGGCTGACGATCGGCCGGCCGTTGGCCCTTTTGCTGGCTTTGAAGCGGCCTGGCCTGAATGCTGCCGTCACCGTCGTCCACACCGGCGTGGCGAACCTTGGTGACTACGTCCGCCAGGGCGACATCGTCGTGGCGGCAGCGGGGCGAGCGAACCTGGTGACCCGCGACATGGTGAGGCCGGGTGCAGCAGTGGTCGGCGCCGGGGTCTCGCGCGACGGCAAGCGTTTGCTGTCGGACGTCGAGGAGTCCGTCGCCGAGGTCGCCGGTTGGATGACGCCGCGGATCGGCGGGGTCGGCCCGATGACCCGGGCGATGCTGCTGCGCAACGCGGTGCTCGCCGCCGAACGACGCGCGTCGCGCTAAGTAGGCTCGCTGTTATGCCAACGAAGATCACGATGGCGCCGACGGGCGCGCTCCTGGTGCCGAACGAACCCATCATCCCCTTCATCGAGGGAGATGGGATCGGGGTCGACATCTGGCCGGCCGCGCAACGCGTTCTTGACGCCGCGGCGGCCAAGCATGGCAGGCACATCTCCTGGAAGGAGGTTCTCGCCGGTGAGAAGGCTTTCAAGTCGACCGGGCAGTGGCTGCCGGCGGAGACGGTCGAGGCGTTCCGGGATCACCTGATCGGCATCAAGGGCCCGCTCACCACACCGGTGGGCGGCGGCTTCCGGTCGCTCAACGTGGCGCTGCGGCAGCTGCTCGACCTGTACGTGTGCTTGCGGCCCGTGCGTTGGTTTGCCGGAGTGCCGTCGCCGGTCGTCCACCCGGAGAAGGTCGACATGGTGATCTTCCGGGAGAACACCGAAGACGTGTACGCCGGGCTCGAGCTACAGGAGGGCACCGAGGAAGCGCGCAGGCTGATCGCCTTTGTCCAGGAGGAGTTCGGGTGGACGGTACGGGCCGACTCGGGGATCGGGATCAAGCCGATATCGGAGACCGGTTCGAAGCGCTTGGTGCGTGCCGCACTGCAGTACGCGGTGCGGCGCCACCGGCGCAGCGTCACGTTCATGCACAAGGGGAATATCCAGAAGTTCACCGAGGGGGCGTTTCGCAACTGGGGTTACGAGGTTGCGCGTGATGAGTTCTCCGACGTGGCGGTCAGCTGGGAGGACTGCGGCGGCCAGCCCGGCGACAAGATCCTCGTGAAGGACGCGATCGCTGACATCACCTTCCAACAGGTTCTCACCCGGCCCGACGAGTTCGACGTCATCGCGGCCACGAACTTGAACGGTGACTACCTGTCCGACGCCCTGGCGGCGCAAGTCGGTGGTATCGGGATCGCTCCCGGAGGCAATATCAACTACGTGACCGGGCACGGCGTCTTCGAGGCCACGCACGGCACTGCGCCGAAGTACGCCGGTCAGGACAAGGTCAATCCAGGCTCGTTGCTTCTGTCCGGAGTGCTCATGTTCGAGCATTTTGGCTGGCAGGAGGCCGCTGACGACATCGTCGCGGCGCTCGAGCGGACGATCGCCGACAAGATCGTGACCTATGACTTCGCCCGCTTGATGGAGGGTGCTCATGAGGTCCGCTGCAGTCAGTTCGCCGACGCCATCGTCGAGCGTCTTTGACTGCTTCAGACCGGCCCAGATCCGGGAGTTCGGTGCGGGGTGGCCCGGCGACGGGGCGTGCCCGCGCGCGGTTAGTCTGCTCTGCCGTGACCGACACTGCTGCCGTGACAACCACCGCTGATGCCAGGATGCACTGGCCCATCAACGTCACCGTGACCGGTGCCGCGGGTCAAGTCGGCTATGCGCTGCTTTTCCGTATCGCTTCGGGCGAGATGTTCGGACCGGGGCAACCCGTTGCGCTGCGTCTGCTCGAGATCGAGCCCGCTATGAAAGCCCTCGAGGGCGTGGTGTTGGAGCTAGAGGACTGCGCGTTCCCTCTTCTCGTAGACATCGAGGCGACGAGCAACCTTGCGATTGCCTTTCGGAGGTCCTCCTTCGCTCTCCTCGTCGGGTCGGTTCCGCGCAAACCTGGCATGGAGCGGAAAGACCTACTTGGCGTCAACGCGGGGACCTTCAAGATGCAGGGCCGGGCTATCGCCGATTTTGCGGCGTCAAACGTCCGAGTGCTCGTGGTCGGCAACCCGTGCAACACGAATTGCCTCATCGCCCGCTCGAACGCGCCCGAGGTGCCGGAGGATCGCTGGTTCGCCATGATGCGCCTGGACCAGAACCGCGCCCAGAGCCTGCTCGCCCGGCGGGCCCAGGTGTTCAACGGGCAGGTGACGAATCTGGTCGTGTATGGGAACCATTCACTGGCCCAGTTTCCTGATTATGAGAACGCGCGGATCCTGGGTCGTCCGGCGGTCGATGTAATAGGCGACACAGAGTGGCTGAAGGGCGAGTTCCTGCAGACCGTGAAGGGGCGCGGCGCGGCCATCCTGGAGGCCCGGGGCATGTCGTCGGCTGCGAGCGCCTCGCACGCCATAGTCGACTCGGTGGCCAGCATCGTGCGACCGACACCGCCCGGTGAGTGCGTGTCCCTGGCGGTGGCGTCCAGGGGAGAGTACGGGGTGCCGGAGGGGTTGCAGTTCGGGTTCCCGGTGCGATCCGACGGGACCAGTTGGCAAGTGGTTGCTGACCAGCCGCACAGCGAGTTCGCGACTCAGCAGATCCGGTCGAACATCGCCGAGCTGCTCGAGGAGCGGGCCGCGGTGGAGGGTTTGCTCGGAGGCTAGACCGAGCACCTAGTGGCGCAAGACGACTGTCCCAGCGGCTTTGTCGTGGAGCGTCTGGTTGCGGTTGTCCCACAACGGCCAGAGGAGGTCGAGGAAAGCCGTGACCGGGATGATGGTCAGCAGCCCGGCGCTGAGCGAACGGATCGCTGCCCTGGCGGGGCCGATAGGAGTGCGCCCTTCGACTGCGTCGACGGCGTCGAGCCGCATCCACGCCATGCCGAGAGTGTGACCCCAGAAGCCGACCAGGACGAACGAGTAAGCGAAAGCCACCGCCAAATCGAGGTACAGGTAGCTGGTGTGGCCACGGATGCCGGTGACGAGATCGATCCCATAGGTCGCGAGACCGACGACCACTGAGTCGGCAATTGCCCCGACGGCACGAACCCCCCAGCTCGCAAGTGGAACAGTGCCGACCTGAACCTGGCTCGTATGGTTCACGTGTCAGCGGTGAGGGATGAAGCGGATCAGACGTTGACCTCGATGCCAAGGCGCCTCAGATAAGCAAGGCGACGGCTCATGGCCTGGATCCAGTCGTTGTAGTCGGTCTCGAAGTGATCGCGGTCTCCGTCCTCGTAGGCATGCTCGAGTTCGTCGAACGCCGCGTCTTCCCGGTCGAGCAACACGCGGTACTGGCTCAGCATGTGATCGTCGACCACGCCCGTCAAGGTCATTACCTTGGTCCCCTTTCGTGACTGCTGTTGATGCAGCGTACCCCCGTGGGTTCGCGCGGCGGAACGCAGGTCGCGTGACAATTGCGTGACCAGAGCAGATCAGGCCGCCGGGGACAGAGGGGGACCAGGAGTGCCGAGCCGTGTCCGGAGAACTTCGGCGAGGTCCGACCGAAGAGGTGTCGGTCTCGAGTCATAGGCGCGCCCGTCGGGACGGAGGAACGTCAACGGGCCGTGCGGATCACCGAGGATTCGCCAATGTCGTTCATGGAGCACCCGATGATGTGTCGTGCACAGCATCACGAGATTGTCAGGGTCGGTCGGGCCGCCCTCGACCCAGTGCACGATGTGGTGTGCGTGCAGGAAGTGGGCTCGGCCACAACCGGGGAAGCGGCACCCGGAGTCGCGGCGCTTGAGCTGCCGGGCGAGCCAGGGTGGCACCGTCCTCATCGTGCGGCCGAGCCCGATCACCCTGCCGTTCTGCTCGAGCACGATCTGGAAACGACTGTCGCAGCAGATCCGGCGGGCGGTCTCAGCCGCGACTGCAGGGCCAGCGTCAAGCTCGGCCTCGCCGTCCAGGCCCGACAGAACATTGGCGTCGACATGACATATCACAGTCGCACGCCCGGCCTCCGCGTATTCGCCGAGCCGGACGGAGGCGAGGCCCACCAGCGCGTCAGCCATGCGTCGCTCGAACGGTTCGTACATATCGGTCTCGGGGTCGACTGATGAGTCGTCCGCTTCCTTGAACAAGGCGTCCAGCAGTGTGGCACCGTCGACGTCGCTCGCCTCACCCCAGTAACACAGCTTCCGGCGGCGCCACCTGAAGCGAAAGAAACGATCCTCGTGGTCCGCCTCCGCCTCTGCCAAGGTGACAGGCCGTGCTCGCCTCGCCAACTGTTCGCACTGTGCCACTGACAGTCCGACGGCTCGGTCAGCGAGCAGCTGCTCGGTCTCGGACGTCGCGACTCGCGAGAGTGGCTTTACTTGATCGAAGGTGAGCTCGCCGGCGGCATACTTGGCGGTGAGGACGGGCAACGAGCTGAGCGAATGTGCGACGCCGGCCCACGCGGCTGCGCGCGATCCAGACACCAAGAGACGTTCGGTCAGCCATCCCGCCATCGACACGGCACAGTCTTCGGAAAAGGCGTTCCGTTGTGCGAAACACTCGATCGCCGCAAGGAGCTGTACCTCGGTGGCTTGCAAGAGCGCGTGGAGCCGGACGATGACTTCAGCGAGCTCGTCGTTGTCAGCACCGGCGAAGACCTCTTGGTCCATGAGCAAACCCTATGCAGGGGGTGTATCACTCAAAGGGGGTGAGCGGCGCGGACGTGTGCAATCCTGTGTTTACCCTTCAAAGTCGTGGCAAATCGGCCGTCGCGGGCGCCTGGCTTGCGTTGACGCAGCCGTACGAGGTGAGAGTTCGCAGGGCTAGAAACGTGACGACTCCCCGCCACTCCAAGGTGGCAGCCTCGCTAGGGGCTTGCCAACTGATTGGCCATCCGCCGTCGGGCTCTTGCTTGCGCAACAGGTGCTCGAGGGCAGCGCTGATCTGGACATCGGTGAAGAGCTTGCGCCATCGCGAGGTTGCAGTTGGTGCGAAGTGAAGGGGTGATAGCCCATAGCCCGGCGTTTCGGGGTCGAGATGGAGACCGGGGACCTTCTCCAGATGACGTGCAATTTCCTCTGCACAGTCGTTTGCACGGTCGCGCTCGGGAACGTGCCCGAGGAAGACCAGCACTTCGGAAAGCGAGTGTGCGCTGTCGGGCATCGTGCCGGATTCGAGCCGTTCCCAGCAGTACCGGGTCGCGTCCGTCCTCCAGGGATGCTCGACGCCGAGCTCGTAGAGCAACCCCACCAGACGGCGGTCGGATTGAGACCGGGCTCGTAGGCCCACTCGGTCCAGTGCTCTGCGCGGGGGAAGGACTCGATGATCGGGAATGCCAGCGGGACGGCGCCCCCTGCATCGGCTTGGACCGCTGAGCGGGCCAGGAAGTCGCAGGCCCGAAGGACCCTGGATCGGTCCACGGTGGCGATTGTTGCCAGCACCTGAAAGGCGGTCTCGACGTAGATCGGGAGGCTGGCAGGACAGCTGGTGTCCGGTTCGATCCCATGGCCGAAGCCGCCGTCTTCGTTCTGGTAGCCACGCAGAACGTCGAGGACGCGGTTCGCGGATGCACCCAGGAAGCAGGTGGCGAACAGTCTCCGCTCGAGCAGGCGCGCCTGGCTCAGCAAGAAGCGGTCTCCAGCGGCGAACACATCGTCCATCGCCCGAAGCTTACGGGGGCGTCTGAGCGCCTCCTTCTTCGAGTGCGGCGGCGATCAGTGGCGCGATACGCGCGAGAAGATCTCCGGCCGAGACCAGCGCATTCGAGTTGCCCCTCAGCTTGATCTTCCCGGCAGTCAGGAGATCGGGCAGGGATCTCCTGCCCGAAACGATCGCCTCTGCGGTGGACCAGTCCTCGACGAGAGTCACGTCCGCCGGTTCGGTCGAGCCGGGCACCAGCATCGCCGAGCCATCTTGACGTAGCACGAGCGTGTAGCGAACCTCGCCGTTCTGCGCGCCGGCGATACCGGTCCCGTCAGGCACCCCGGTGATGATCTGGCCCAGGGCAAGACCGCCCGCCGACGCGTCCGCCGCTGAGTGCTTGACCGGGAGCTCTTCCAGGGCAGCTCTGAGTGCTGCGAACCACTGCTCGCTGAGGAAGTCAGGCACCGTCACCGGGCTCTGGCGAAGCCACCGCAGGCCGCTGCTTGTGCGCCGCGCCCGTGTGCTTGCGAGCCTCCGATGCGCGCAGCGGCGTCGGACGTCCCAAGATCTTGCGCCCCAGCCACGCGACTGGGTCGTAGTGCGAGTCGACGATGCGTTCTTTCAAAGGGATGATCGCGTTGTCGGTGATGTGGATGTCCTCGGGGCACACTTCCGTGCAGCACTTGGTGATGTTGCAATAGCTGATGCCCATGTCCTCGTGGATGTAGTCGCGCCGGTCCAGCGTGTCGAGAGGATGCATCTCGAGTTCTGCCAGGCGCACGAAGAAACGAGGACCCGCGTACCGGGGCTTGTTCTCCTCGTGGTCCCGGATGACGTGACACACGTTCTGGCAGAGGAAGCACTCGATGCACTTGTGGAACTCTTGGCCGCGGTCGATGTCGACCTGAGCCATCCGGTACAGGCCGTCAGGGTCCCTTGGCCCGGGCTTGAAGGCAGGGATCAGCTTGGCGACCTCGAAGTTGTAGGAGACGTCGGTGACAAGGTCGCGCATGATCGGGAAGGCGCGCATAGGCGAGACCGTGACGGGCTGGTCGGTGGGCAGCGTGCTCATCCTTGTCATGCACATCAGGGACGGTCGGCCGTTGATCTCGGCGCTGCAGGAGCCACACTTTCCGGCCTTGCAGTTCCACCGCACCGCGAGGTCGGGCGCCTGGGTCGCCTGGATGCGGTGGACGACGTCGAGCACGACCTCGCCTTCTTGAGGCGCGACACGGTACTCCTGGAACCGGCCGCCACTCGCGTCGCCGCGCCACAGGTGAATCACGAGGTCCTTGGGCGCTGCTTGCGCTGGTTGTGCCGGAGGTGTGGCAGGGGCCGATCCGGTATCGATTGTCATCAGTGCGCCCCTTCCTCGAAGAGCTTCGCCAGCTCGCCTGGCATCTGAGGCTTGGGCTCCTTCGCGACGTTGTACTCGCCGTCAACGAGGCGGGTGATCATGTTCACGTTCTCGAATTCAGGCCTGAAGCCTGGGTAGTCATCGCGGGTATGGCCTCCTCGGCTCTCGCGACGCTCGATCGCGCTCAACGTCGTGCAGTTGGAGACCGCGAGCATCGACTCCAGGTCAAGGGCGAGGTGCCAACCGGGGTTGAACTGCAGGTTGCCTTCGACGGCACACTTCGAGGCGCGGTCCGCCAACTCGGCGAGCTTCTCCTTCGCTTGCAGAAGCTCGCTCTCGATGCGGATGATTCCTACGAGTGCCTGCATCGTCTCCTGGAGGTCTCGGTGCACGGCGTAGGCGTCCTCGGTGCCCTCATTGTCGAAGTACGACCTCGCATGTCGAGTTACGTCGGCAACCTGAGTCTCTGAGACCTCCGGAGCTCTCGGCATTTCCTGGGCCCGCTCGGCGGCAGCGAGGCCGGCCCGGCGACCGAACACGACAAGGTCCGAAAGCGAGTTGCCCCCAAGCCGGTTCGACCCGTGCATCCCACCTGCGGCCTCGCCGGCGGCGTAGAGGCCCGCAACCGTGGCGGCCTCGGTGTCGGCGTCGACGCGGATGCCTCCCATGGCGTAATGGCAGGTAGGTCCGACCTCCATCGGGGTCGTCGTGATGTCGATGTCGGCCAGTTCCTTGAACTGGTGGTACATCGAGGGCAGCAGGCGGCGTATCTCGTCTGGGGTACGGCGGCTCGCGATGTCGAGGAAGACACCGCCGTGCGGGCTTCCCCGGCCCGCCTTCACTTCCGAGTTGATCGCCCGGGCGACTTCATCGCGGGGAAGCAGCTCAGGCGGCCGGCGGAAGTCCCTCTTGTTCGTGTACCACTGGTCGCCCTCCTCGATCGTCTCAGCGGTCTCGGATGCGAAGAAGGGCGAGATGTAGTTGAACATGAACCGCTCACCATCCCGGTTCTTCAGGACGCCACCGTCGCCCCGCACGCCTTCGGTCACGAGCAGGCCGCGCGCCGAAGGCGGCCAGACCATCCCCGTCGGGTGGAACTGAACGGCTTCCATGTCGACGAGGTCGGCGCCGGCCCACAGTGCGAGGGCCATCCCGTCACCGGTGCATTCCCATGAGTTGGTGGTGAACTTCCATGCCTTGCCGAGGCCGCCGGTCGCGAGAACGACCGCTTTGGCGCCAAAGGTCACGAAACGTCCCGATTCCCGCCAGAACCCGACCGCTCCGCTCACGGCCCCTGTCCCGTCTTGCAGAAGCCGGATGATCTTGCACTCCATGAAGACGTCGATCCCGATGGAAACGGCGCGGTGCTGCAGGGCCCTGATCATCTCGAGACCCGTACGGTCACCCACGTGGGCAAGGCGCGCGTAGCGATGACCGCCGAAGTCTCGCTGCAGGATCCGGCCGTCCGGCGTGCGGTCGAACAACGCGCCCCACTCCTCGAGCTCGAGGACGCGGTCGGGGGACTCGAGCGCGTGGATCTGAGCCATGCGCCAGTTGTTGAGCATCTTGCCGCCACGCATGGTGTCGCGGAAGTGAACCTCCCAGTTGTCTTCCGGCCACACGCTGCCGAGCGCCGCGGCGATGCCACCCTCGGCCATCACTGTGTGTGCTTTGCCAAGGAGGGACTTGCACACCAGTGCTGTGCGGGCTCCCTTCTCGCGCGCTTCGATAGCCGCCCGGAGCCCCGCTCCACCGGCACCGATGACGACGACGTCGAAGTCGTACCGCTCTGTATCGGTCATCAGAAGATCCTCGGATCGCTAAAGGCACCAGATGACACCAGGTAGATGTACAGGTCCGACACCACGATCGTCATCAGTGACAGCCAAGCGAACAGCTGGTGGTGCTTGTTCAGCGGTGTCGTGAGGTTGGTCCAGATCCACCGCCGGGCCGGCGCCTTCGAGAACTTCTTCAGACTCCCTCCGCTCAGGTGACGGCACGCATGACAGCCGAGCTGGTAGGCCCAGATGAGCACCGAGTTTGCGACGAGGATTAGCGTGCCTACCCCCATGCCGATGCCGCCGGGGAAGCGGAACCCCTCGATCGCGTCGTAGCTCAACAGCACGGCGAAGACGAACGTGAAGTACCAGGTGTACCGGTGGACATTCTGGAGCACGAGCGGGAAGCGGGTCTCGCCGGTGTAGCGCTTGCGGAAGCCTTTGGGCTTGGCCGAAGTGGAACCGGCATCGGCGACGGCACAGGCCGGCGGCGAGAGCCAAAATGCCCGGTAGTAGGTCTTCCGGTAGTAGTAGCAGGTCAGGCGGAAGGCCAGTGGGAAGACCAAGATGATGAGCGCCGGTGAGAACCCCGAGTTTGACGGCGTGATCGGTCCCCATCGCACCGCAGATGGGCAGTTTGCGGCAAGGCACGGCGAATAGAACGGCGACAGGTAGTTACGGCCCATGTCGGGGCCGACGAAGTAGTGCCCGTTGCGGAACGCGGCCCATGTCGCGTAAACGACGAACGCGAGCAGACCGAGCCCGGTGACCAGGGGCTGTGCCCACCAGGGATCCTTGCGGAGCACTACGGACCTCGAGGGGCCAGCCCTCGGAGCACCGATACGGACAGGGATCGGCTGCGGCCCGGGCGCCGGCGACGTTACGTCCTCGATGACGCTCATCAGTTGCCTCCGTGGGGATCGATCTCGTCCGAGCGTACGTCGGACATGTCCTCACAAGCTCTATGCGACGTGGCGATCATCATTGCACCGGGGTTGCAGGTGCTGCGAGTCCACGGCCGTAGTCTCGCCGAATGTCCGAATCGCCCCGTCCAGGACAGCCGGCACGAACATGCAGCACGCGCTTGTCCTGGCCCGGCGGCTGCTCGCGCGCAACCATGGCACGAGACAGACCATGATGATCACCGGCTCCTTGTCGACTTCATGGAGAACCGTCTGCAGGTGTCACCAAGGCGCTCCTGAGGGGCATAACCCACTTCTTGAAGGTTGGACGAGCCGATCGCGAACGCGATTGGCAGCCGTGCCTAGCGCCTTTTGCGGGTAAATCGAAACTCCCTCTTGCATCGGATCGCGCGAGGGTCCATGATAATCACCATCTTGTAACTACACGGTTGCGAGTTGTCAGGGGAGGGGGCGCCAAAGATGGCACTCCAAGCGTTGTTCGAAGGTGGCCTCGACAGGACCTGGCAGGGTCGTGCTAACTGCATGGGCGTCGATCCGGAACTGTTCTTCCCAGAGCGGGGAGCATCGACCCGCGAGGCCAAAGAGGTTTGCCGAGGCTGCGTGGTCAGAGGCGACTGTCTCGAGTTCGCGATCGCCAATAGCGAGAAGTTCGGCATTTGGGGCGGCATGAGCGAACGGGAGCGCCGCAGAGTCCGCAGGGCTCGTGTCCTGGCTCAGACGGCCAATACAGCTTCCTAGGCCGCTGTCGTCGAGGTGTGAAAAGGACCGCTTGGCAGCTCAGCTCGACCGAACTCCAATGAGCCGACGATGACGGGCGATCCGCCTGCGCTCTCGCTCTGACGTCCCGCCCCAGACGCCGTGGTCGATGTGGTTGACCATGGCATATTCCAGGCAGGGTTCTTTCACCGGGCAGTCAGCGCAGACCCGTCGCGCCACTTCTACTCCCACACCATCACTCGGGAAGAACGTGTCAGGAGGCATCTCCCGGCACTTCCCCCTCCCCATCCACGAAGTGTCCACGACACTATTGTGACCCGTTCCAGGACTCGACGCTATGGGGGTGAGGATATTCGCAGGAAATCCTAAGATTCTATTTGAAGTCCTGTTCATCCGGCTGCGAGCAGGGCGGCGGAGATGCCTGCGCCGAGCGACCTGTAGATTGTCAAAGTGCCAGGAAGCTCGGGTGGCGACGACACTGTCGGCGCCGACCCGCTGAGCCAGCTGCTGAGTTGGGGCGAGCCTGAAGACACGAGCGGCAGCATGTCGAGCGATGATGCTCCCAACGGGCCTATCGGAGCCGTGGAGCCCGACGCCGGCAATGACACCACCGCCCCTGAGGGTGAGTGGGATGCTCTCGGCCAGACCGGGTACGGCGAGACGACCCATGGCGAGCCGGGCTCGGAGGCGACGGGAGCCGACTGGTCTGGACACCCGTGGAGTCCCCATCTCCGGGAGGGTTACGAGCCAGCCCGCTACGAGCAATCTGCTTGGCCCGGACCGGGCTACTCGCAACCACAGTGGCCAAGCCAGTGGGCTCACCGCGAGCGGCCGAAGCCCAAGGCGCCGAAACGTCCTCCGCGCACCCTCCCCGGATGGTTCGGCGTGGCCCTTGTGGCGGCCCTGGTTGGAGCGGTGGTCGGTAGTGGCCTGGTCGCGGTGTTCACAAGCCGATCTCCCCAGACGATCGTCAGGGAGTACTTCCCGACCAAGAGCGGCAAGGTGCAAGTCGGCGACGTCCAGTCGATTCTTGCGTCAGTTCTTCCAGCCGTCGTCTCAATCGATACCAGCAGTTTCCGGGGCGCCGGTGACCTCGGTGCCTATGTACAAGGTGCGGGTACCGGCATGATCATTGAGCCGAGCGGCGTCATCCTCACGAACAACCACGTGATCGAAGGGGCCCAGACCGTCACCGTCACTCTGTACGGGCAAGTCAAGGAGTTCCCCGCCAAGATCATCGGAACCGATGCCCTGAAGGACATTGCGCTGGTACAGGTGGAAGGAGCGGGTCACTCGCTGCCAACTGTCCGGTTCGGGAACTCCAACTCAGCCCAACAGGGTGACGGTGTGCTGGCCATCGGCAACGCGCTCGCGCTCGCCGGCGGTCCAACTGTGACCGAGGGCATCGTGTCGGCATTGAACCGGTCGCTCACTGCCACGACCGACAACGGCACGACCGAGAACCTGACCGGCTTGATCCAGACCGACGCACCCATTAACCCGGGCAATTCGGGCGGCCCACTGGTCAATTCGTCCGGACAGGTCGTCGCAATGAACACGGCTGTCGCAACCAGCTCGCAGGGCAATGCACCGGCGCAGAATGTTGGCTTCGCGATCGCGATTGACGAGATCCGTGCCATTGTGGCCCAGATATTGCAACATGCCGGCCTGTCTTGACCGGGCGACCAGGCGTTCGCGGGAAGCCTCATAGTCGTGTCGCCCGGTACACTTCGGCCGGTTCTGCCGCCAAGGAGAGACAATGAGCTTGATCAACCCGGAGGAACATCAGCCGCCCGAGCCCCCACGCGGGCATATACGGATGGTCTATCTCGGTCCAGTCGCGCCCCACTGGGAAGTGGAATCGGAGTTCGGTGACCGCGCCGTCATCGAGGAGTTCCGCCAGCGCGCTCTCGCGCGCCTTGTGCTGCTGCCGCCCCACGATCCGCAGTTTCGCAGGAACCGTGAGCGTATCGTCCGTGATGCCGAGAGGGAGAACCTCATTTTGGAGTGGGACTTCGGCGTGCCGGAAGAAGACGTTGGGCTCGCCTGATCGGAGCTAGAGGTCCTTCTCCTCGAGGTTGATGCGGGCGAGCCACAGCCCCGGGGCTTCGACTTCGGCCGGCGTCGGCAGGTGCTCCTCGTCGAGCCATAGTCGTGCCAGGTCGAGTTCTCCCGAACGCCCGAGCACGCCTTGAACGAAAGCCGCGCCGCGGTCGACGTCCTCTTGATCCAAGTGCAGGCCGAACAGGGACTCCGCGACGCGCTCACCTTCACCACGTCCAACGCGGCGTCGGCGCATCGCCTCGCCGATAGGTGCATGGCCTCCGATCAAACGGGAGGCGACGACGGAGGTCACGTACTCCGCGTAACCGGCGATCGCGGCTGTCAGCGAGGCGAGCTGGGTACGCACCCTTTCGAGCTCGGGCGACGGGCCGTAATCAGCCTCGCTGAGGAGCGAGGGGTCACCGATGATCTGCGAAAGGCCGGGAATGGACCCGGGGTCGATGCCTTGTAGAAGCCCCTCGAAGTCGCGCGGATCGGGGCGAACGAGCTTGACGTGGGCGACCACGAGATCCTCGAGCCGTCTCGCGACGTGCGGCCGGTTGAGTACCGCGTGAAATGCCATCTCGTGCGCGCACAGCCATAGCCGCAGGTCGTCGGTCGGGAGGCTCCACTCCTCGGCGACACGGTCCAGGTTGCCGAGAACGACGAGGATCTCGCTCGACGAGGTACGTGGCAACGGCAGATCGTATTGTCCGAGGGAGCGCCGTGCGAGGTGACCGACCACGGAGCCGACCTGCATCGCCGCCATCGCCGGGGCCATGGCTGAGGTCCATCGGCCGATCATCTCGGCAAGATCCGCATCTCCGGCATCCGCGCTGTCGGCAGGTTCTGCACCCCTGAACAGGTACGGGTCTCCGAGGAAGGGATCTACTGGCATCCCGTCCTCGTCACCTGCGGGAGCATCGGGTGCCCGACTGCCAGGCTCAGAGCCCGTGGCGGAGGCGTCTGCTACAGGTTTGAAGCCGAGCGGCCCGGGCGCGCCCGAGCCGGAGCCCGGGCCAGCGGACCCAGCCGTAGTCGTCAATGCTGAGGCGAGGCGGTCGAGCAGTGGGCGCCAGGCCTCCAGGCTCCTCCGAGCCCATTCGACGCGCGTGGTCGGAACGAGCTTGAGGCTCGAGCCACCGCAGCCGAGGGCCATGCCGGTGACGTCGCTCACGTGCAGCTCGGCGATCGCGCTCAGCTCCTCGAGACGAATGCGCGCAATCGGGTCGGGGTTGAGGTCAGGCTCGTCACCCGCGGCCACGCTGGTCGCCAGTTGGAAGGCGAGCTCCCACTGGAGTGGTCCTTCGGTCCGGATCAACCGCAGGAGGTCGCCCAGCATGTTGCGGAGGAAGTCGCCGCCGCCGGGTGCGAGAGGATCGCTCACTTGTCCGATGCTAGAGGGGAGGCCGCTCAGGCAAGGTCCGGATCGCTCAGGCGAGTGGCGAAGGCCTCAGGCTGCCGCCGTGAGCCGAGCATGGGCATCCCAGATGTGACCACGCCGCACGACGTCGAGCACGACCGCTTGGTTCGGTTGCAACGAATACAGCGCCGCCACGATGCCTGACATTGTTCTGATGGGCTTGCCGTTCACGGCTTCGATGAGATCGCCTGGCTCCACGCCGGCCTTGGCGGCCGCACCGCCCGGCTCGACCGACAGAACCTCGACAGCGGTGTTTGAGGAGGACACCGAGGTGGTCTCGCCGGTGATCCCGAGCCAGCCGTGGACGACCCGTCCGTTCGAGATCAGGTCCTCCGAGACGATGGCGGTCAGCCACCCAGGCGTCACTACCAACCGGTTGGCCGCGACACTCGTGACCATCCCGATAAGGCGTCCGGCACCATCGAGGACGACGCCACCAGCCTGCACACCTGCGGGCGGATCGAGCGTTTCCAAAGAGTCCAGAAGCGGCGGGCTGCTGCTTGTTGAGGTCAGCTGGACACCGAGTTCGCTGACGCTACCCCAGCAAGTGTGGGCCCCGTGGTCGTCAACCCAGACAAGGGCGACGAACGAGCCGTATCCCATCGCCGCACTCGATACGAAACGTGCTGCCGTGAGGGTGTCCGGGTCATGCACGCGCACGACTGCGAGCCCGGTGCCGGGGTCGGTTCCGACCAGCGTCGCGACGAGCTGCTGGCCGTCGATGACGACCGAAATATCGTCCGCTTCAGTGACGAGCGAGGCGGGCACGAGGACGTAGCCCTTCGAGCTCACGACGACGCCGACACCGCTCGCGTTGCCGTCGAGAACGACCGGCATCGCTGTCGCGACCCGGGATGCCAGCTCGTAAAGGCCAGGCTCGACTCCCACCAAGGCCGTTGTTGTCGTCGAAACGGGTACGTCGACGGCCGCCGAGGACTGCGAAGTCATCGGCGCGTCGCTGTAGCGGTGTGTCACCGCCGAAGTCGACGTCCCTGACGAAGGCGACGAGAGCAGATGAGTGAGGTGACCGCCGACGAGCACTACGCCGGTCGCCAACAGCGCGCCAACGATGCCAGCCGACCAAGCCCCGGCCCGCGATGGCGTCGAGGCCATCCAGCTGCGACGGGCTGAAAGCGCATCCGCGGTGATCGGAACGTGGTGCTCACCGAGCTCGGAGGGGTGTCGCCAGAGACGGTCGTCAGGTGGCAGAAGGGGACCACAAGGGCCTTCATCGTGAACGTCGTCGAAGTCGTCTCCCAGTTCGACCACGGTCACCGAGGATACTGAAGGTGGGTCCGGTTGGGGCGTCGGGTTCCTTCCGGGAGGCCGCCTGGGGCCGACCGGTCGCATACCATGACTCACGTGCTCGCGTCGGCGAAAGGGGACAACTGGCTCGAGCTGACCGCCGCGTCTTTGCCGAGTGAGCGTGCTGTCGCGTGGGTGGAGAAGCCGTCGTGCGGAGCGGTGGCGTGTTTCGTCGGCACGGTTCGTGACCACGCCGAAGGGCGGACGGGCATACGCGCGATCGACTACGAGGCCTATGCCCCACAAGTGCTGCCCAGGTTCGAGGCGATCGTGGCTGCAGCGCGCGAGCGCTGGCCCGACCTCGGCCGGGCCGCTGTCTGGCACCGGGTCGGTCGTGTCGAGCTCGGAGAGGCATCGGTCGTCGTGGTTGTTTCGACGCCGCACCGGGCCGAGGCGTTCGAAGCGTGCCGTTACCTGATCGACACCTTGAAGGCGACCGCTCCAATCTGGAAGCGGGAGACATGGGACGGTGGGAGCGACTGGAGCCTGGCAACCCGGCCCATCGAGCCGCCACCCAAGGTTGGCCAGTAGTGGGCGCCGACCTCGCAGTCGACTTCGGGACCGCGCGCACGCTCGTGGCAGTCCCCGGCCGCGGCATCATCGTCGACGAGCCAACGATCGCCGCCGTGGACCTTGGGCGGAATCGTCTTGTGGCTTTCGGCACCGACGCCGTCGGTCTGCGCGGCCGTTGTGCGGGTGAGGTGGCGATAGTCCGGCCGGTCTGCCACGGCCAGCTGGCCGATCTAGATCTCACCTGGGCAGTAGCCAGGGAGTTGCTGCGTCTCGGGAGGACCTGGTCGGTCAGCCAGCCGACGGTGCTGTGCTGTGCCTCCGGTGCGGCAACAGGTGTCCAGCGGCGAGCGCTCGACAGGGCATTCAAAGAGGCGGGTGCGGGGAGCGTTCGCTTCGTGGAGCAGCAAGTCGCAGTGGCGCTTGGTTCCGGGCTGCGCATCGAGGAACCGGTCGCCTCGATGGTCGTGGACGTCGGTGCCGGCACGACCGCGATCGGAGTGCTCGCCCTCGGCGGTCTCGTGACCCACGCGTCTGTTTCCGTCGGTGGAGGAGACTTTGACGAAGCAATTCAACGGCTTTGCGCACGAGACTTCGAGCTCGCAATCGACCTGACGACTGCCGAGGCCATCAAGTACGCCATCGGGAGTGCATGGGTGGAAGAGGATGACAAGGTAGAGGTTCGCGGGCGCGATGTCTCAAGCGGCATCGTGCGCTCGGTGGTCATCACCCGGACGGAAGTGGCCGACGCCATAGCGCCGCGCGTGGACCGGATCCTTGCCGCGGCCGTGGCATGCATCACTTCGGCACCTCCCGATCTGGCGAACGACTTATTGAACCGGGGTCTCTACCTCGCCGGGGGCGGCGCGCTCCTCAGCGGCTTCGGCAAGCGGCTTGCGTCCGCGACGGGTATCCCGGTCCACCTCGTCGAGAATCCCGAGCGTTGCGCCGTTGCCGGGGCCCTTTTGTGCATGGCCACGATGGGCCACACCGCCGAATCGGTCAGCCGTCGCCGGTGGTGACGCCGAGCAAGTCCTCGGCTGCTTGACGGACCTGCCAGTCCCGGTCCTCAAGGCACCTCCGGAGGGCGGCATCGGACTGCGGACTTTCGATCGCCGCGAGCGCGATCACAGCTCGGCGCCGGATCTGCGGTTTGTCCTCCAAGCCGGCAAGGATCGCGGGGAGGCCTTCTAGCGCGCCAATTGCCCCGAGGGCGGCCACGGCCGACTCCCGGCAGAGTGCATCGGTGTGTGTCGAAGCGATCTGCACGAGAGCGGGGACAGCCAGCACGTCGCCGACCTCGCCGACTGCGAAGCATGCCGCCTCGATCACCGCCGAGTCTGGGTCATCAAGCAATCTTGCGAAGTCCGCACCCACCAAGGTGGCACCGAGCTCGCACGCGCGCCGGCGGGTCCTGGGATCGGGGTCCCTGAGGGCGGTCGCGGAGTCTGCTGGTGTCGCACGTCCCATTCGCACGAGCGCCCCAAGTGCGGTCGCGCGTACCTCGGGGTCCGCATCGGCTAGCAACGAACGGGCTGTTGGCTCGTCACCGGCATGTCCGGCGAAAGCGGCAGCCCCTCGCCGGCGAGCCGCATCGATCGATGCCTGGCTACCAGGTTCGGTCATTGGTGGTGCCCGCGCGCTGCAGCATCATGGCAGGCTACGGCTTGGTGGATCCATTGCACGATGGAACGAGCGTAGAGGGCGAGAGGCTGAGCGACGCGCCCGATGTCGCGATGGAAGTCTACGGCGATGGGACTGGCAGCGAGGGTAGGCGTCGCGCGCGCCGGAATCGGCTTACTTGGACTGCAGCTCACACGCTGGCATTGATCCTCATCCTCATCCTTGTCGGGGCGGTCATCGCGTGGTTCATCCGGCTGCCGTACTACGCATTGACGCCGGGCTCGGCTCCCGAGGTGAGCAGTCTCATAAAGGTCCCGTCTGCCGATCGGCACTCGCACCGCGGTTCGGTGCTCCTCGTCTACGTGGAGCTCACTCCCATGCGCGCGCTCTACTACCCGTTCTTTTGGCTGGACTCAAACGCCGCCATCTATTCGAGCTCCTCGATACTCGGAAGCGAGTCCACAGCTCAGTACGCGACCGAGGGCGATATCGACATGTCGACGGCCCAACAGGCCGCCACGGTTGTCGCCCTCAGGGAACTCGGCTACAAGGTCCCGGTCGTGGAGCTCGGGGCACTGATCTACGGCATCCTTCCCGGGTCACCGGCGGCCTCGTCGCTCCAGGTGGGTGATGTCATCAGCAAGGTCGACGGTCACAAAGTGAGGACTTACCTGGATCTCCAGAACCAGCTTGAGAGCATCGCCCCGGGCACGGCCGTTCAGTTCGTGGTGAGTGCCTACCCGGCAGGCAAGCCGCGAAAGGTGACCTTCAGGCTCGGAGTGTTCCGCATCGAGGGGACCGGGGCCGACGCGACGCTCGCCTGCTTGCCGGAGGGCAAGGGGACCAAGTTCAAGATCGCGCTGTTCGCGACGTTCAAAGGTGGCAGGTCTCATCCCCTTGCCTGCCTGGGCATCTACCCGCAGGGAAGTGGCGGTGCCGCGGTCGACGGAACGGCCTTCAAGATAGGCCCTTTGCCGGTTAAGGTCGACCTGTCCTCTGAGGGGATCGTCGGTCCGTCAGCTGGCCTTGCCTTCACGCTCGGGCTCATGCAGGAGATCGACCGGGCCAACCTGACCGGTGGGCTGAAGATTGCCGCAACCGGGACGATGTCGATAGACGGGACCGTCGGAGACGTCGGTGGGGTAGCCCAGAAGACGGTCGCTGTGCGCGGGGCAGGTGCGAGCGTGTTTCTGGTGCCCCCGCAGGAGTACGCGGTCGCCAAGGCACACGCAGGCCCGCGTCTCAAGGTGTACGCCGTGAGCACCATCGAGCAGGCGATTCACGTTCTCGAGTCGCTCGGGGGCCGTATCGCACCCATCCCCGCTGGATGAGAACGGCGTCGTAGGCTATTGGCAATGTCAGAGGATCCTCAGGTCGTCTCGATCTCTTCAAGTACGCCGCTCAGTCCTGACGAGGTCGCACGCAAGTCCTTTCCCTCAGCACGCCGGGGCCTTGATGGCGAGGCTGTCCGGATATTTCTCGGCAAGGTGGCCGCCGAGCTACGAGGAGCGATAGAGCGTGAGGCGGTTCTGCGCGAGCGCGTTGTCGAGGCGGAGCGCCGAGCGGAGGACCCCGTCTTGGACGAGGCGACGCTCACACGGGCAGTTGGCGTCGAGACGGCCAAGATCCTCTGGACCGCCCACGATGCAGCTGGCAACCTCGTCGCGAAGGCTGAGGAGCGAGCGGCCGAGCTGATCGCGGAGGCGGGACAGGTTCTCGCTCGGCAGACGGCGGCGTCCGAAGCCGAGGCGCTCAAGATCCGCGCCGCAGCCGAACAGGAGGCTGCCGAGTACACGAGTCGGGCCAAGGCGGAGGCCGATTCCATTACCAACTTGGCGCACGCCGACGCCGTCGAGCTCTTCGATGCCACGAAGGAAGAATGCCGGCGCATGGTGGCAGAAGCGCGCGGGTTGCGAAACCGCGCGCTCGCCGATCTCGTTGCCCGCCGACGCGCTCTGCGTGTACAGCTCGAGGAGCTCCGTGCCGGGAAGGACTCGCTGTTGCAGGTCGTGGACGTTGTCGGGGCGTCAGTCGAGGAGTTGCGTGAGCGGCTCGCCTCCGCCGAGGACGAGGCGCGCGTCGCGGCGGAACAAGCAGGCCAACGCGTCGCGCAGGAACTGGGGCACGGTGACCTCGTTGAGCTCGAGGAAGAGCTCGCCGCAGTCAGCAGCGGGCCTGGAGGCAACGGATTCGGCGGGGACAAAGAGGCCTCGAGTGGTGTCGCGGCGGCAGCCGGGCGCGATGCCGTTGCGGGTACGCCGCCCGCGGGGGACAGCGGAGTGGAAGGCGAACGAGATCAGGACGGGTCGAGTGCGAGCCGTCAGAGTGTCGACGAGCTCTTTGCCCGCATTCGTGCGAGCCGTGCCGCGGAAGAGGCCGCTGCCGTCGCGGCGGCCTCCGTGCCCGTCGGAGCCGAGCCCGAGCAAGTCGTGGGGATCACCCAGGACGTGCTCGTGGTCACCGAACAAGCCGAGCTCGCAGGGGAGGTATCCCCGGAGGTGGGGGGGGCCGACCAGGGCGCGCAAGTAGTAGTGAGTGACGGGGAAGAGGCCGCGGAGAGCCTGGATGTTGCCGTTGAGGCCGAGATCACCGAGGTTGTCGGGCCGGCGTCCGACGCCGATGCGATCACCGAGCCGGACGTTGAGTCGTTGGCCCGACGTGACCACCTTCTCGGGTCCATCACGGCCAAGCTTGGTCGGGCGCTGAAGCGAGCGCTCCAGGACGACCAGAACGACCTCCTGAACGCGTTGCGCCAAAGTTCGCGCAAGCCAGTGCTGGACGAGCTGGCCCCCCCGAATGTCCAGCGCCAGAGGTTCGTCGCTGCGGCCAGCGATCACCTGGCCAGGGCCTATGAGGCAGGCGCAGCCTTCCTCGTCACGGGTGACGCCGTGGCAGGGCCCTGTGTGACGGCACCGGCTCCGAGCGCGGCGGTTGCCTTTGAGGCTGGGGCCCTGCTCGCCGCCGAGCTCGCGGATGACCTCGCCGGAATGCTGCGACAGAGGATCGAAGACTCGCTTTCCGAGCTGGAAGGCAGCTCGGAGGGCTCGGCAGACGCGGCCGGTGTTGCGTACCGGGAATGGAAGGGGACCCGGGTCGAAGGGCTGGCTGGTGATTTCACAACCCGAGCCTTCGCTGTTGGTGAGCTCGCGGTTCTGAGCGTGCTTGGAGAAGATGAAGCGCCGCTGCTGCGTTGGGCTGTCGAAGACGACGACGGTGGTGGCTCTTGCCCCGACTGCGACGACAATTCACTCGCGGGCCCACAGCCGCCCGGTGCGGAGTTCCCGACCGGGCACGCTCATCCACCGGTGCACCCGGGTTGTCGCTGTCTTCTAGTGCCTGTTCGGTCGTAGGCTCCAACGGATGCGAATTCCGACGGATCTACCGTCCCGGATGAACCCGGGTCGGCGGTCCCAAGTCTGGATCGTCGGGGCCGTGATCTTTGTGATCGTGGCCCTGATCGTGATCCAGGGATTGGCCAACTTCTACACGAACTACCTCTGGTACCGCTCGGTCAACTTTACGGCAGTGTGGCGCCTGTTGATCGAGACCAAGCTCGAGCTTGCCGGCGTGTTCATAGGCGTGTTCTTCGTTGCCTGCTGGATCAGCCTCTGGGTGGTCGACCGCGTTGCCCCGCGAGCATTGCTGGTCTCGCCGGAGCTCGAGATCGTTCGCCGCTACCAGCAGATCGTCGGCAGGCACACGGTTGCCTTGCGCACCGTCGTGTCCCTCATCCTGGCTCTCATCGTCGGGGCCTCGACGAGCGACCAGTGGCAGCATTGGCTGCTGTTCCGCAGTGGCAAGCCCTTTGGGGTGACAGATCCGCAGTTCCACAAGTCGGTCAGCTTCTACGTGTTCAAGCTGCCGTTCCTGTCTTTCCTCGTCGACTGGACCCTTGTGGCGCTCCTGGTGATCCTGATCATTACAGGCGTCGGCCACTACCTCAACGGTGGGCTCAGGTTCCAAGGCCCGTCTCCACGGGTCGACCCGCGCGTGACGGCTCATGTGTCGGTGATCCTCGGCGCTATGGCGCTAGTCCGGGCCGCGGGGTACTTCTACGTCGACCGCTTCAATCTCGTGCTCGCGAAGGACGCTTACGTGAATGGCGCCGGGTACACCGACGTGCACGTGCGCCTGCCGGCGATCGAGCTCCTCGCTGTCGTGGCGTTGGCGGTGTTCGTGCTGATGGTGTTCAACGTCTACCAACGCAGCCTGGCGCTTCCCGCGATCGGAGCCGGGCTATGGATACTCGTCGCGCTGACCGCCGGCGTGATCGTCCCCGCAGCGGTGCAGGCGCTCAAGGTCACGCCTGCCCAGAGCAAGCTCGAACTTCCCTATATCAGCCGCAACATCCAAGCGACACGCGCCGCGCTCGGGCTCTCGAGCATTCAGGAGCACGCGTTCGCGGGAGTCTCGAACCTGACGGGCGGAGTCGTCGCAGGGGCCGCAGCGACATTGGACAACCTTCCGCTTTGGGAGCCCTCGATCACGTCTCAGACCTACCAGAAGCTCCAGCAGAACGGGACCGGCTTCACCATCGCCGGGCTCTCCCTTGACCGCTACAGGATCAACGGCACCCTGACCCCGTTTGTGGTCGGTGTCCGAGAGGTCAATGCCGCAGACCTGCCGACCCCCTCATGGGTCAACATTCACCTGCAGTACACCCACGGTTACGGAGCCGTGCTTTCGCCGGCGAACCAGCAGAGCGGTGGCAACCCGGTCTTCGACATCGCGGGCGTACCACCCAGCTCGAGCCATGGCGCTCCGAAGATCACTCAGGCAGCGGTTTACTTCGGCCTGGGCCAATCGGGTTACGTGGTCGCGGACACGGCCCAAAGCGAAGTCGACTACTCGGACACGAACGGCAACACGGTCTCCAGCCACTACGCGGGCAAAGGGGGCGTGCCCATCGGCTCGTTCTGGGTGAAGGCGGCGTTCGCGCTGAAGTTCCACGACCTCAACCTGCTCATATCGAACCTGGTTACGAGGAGCTCGAGGCTGATGTTCAACCAGGACGTCCGTGTCCGTGTTGCCAAGGTGGCGCCTTTTCTTGCTGTAGACGGCAACCCGTATCCGGTGATCGACAACGGCCAGATTGACTGGATCGTCGACGCCTACACGACCACGACCTACTACCCGTATGCCCAGCGGGCCACTACTTCCGAGCTTCCCGGCGGGACCGGCCTGGCGGGCAGTTTCGACTACGTCCGCAACTCGGTCAAGGTGGTCGTCAACGCGTTCACGGGCGATATGACCTTCTATGCGGTGACCAACAGCGACCCGATCTTGAACACTTGGGAGTCGATCTTCCCAAACATGTTCAAGCCCCTCAGCAACATGGACCCGGTGCTCAGGGCGCACCTGCGCTACCCGCAGGCCCTGCTCATGGTTCAGGCCACCATGTACGGCCGCTACCATTTGACGAACCCCTCCTCCTTCTATATCGCCAACAACGCCTGGGAGCTCGCGCCGACGTCCGGCACCGGGTCGCCCGAGCAAGCGTTACCCGTCAATGCATCGGGGAACACGCTGCGCTTCGTGCCCGAGTACGAGCTCCTTCAGCTCCCCGGCGCAACCGTGCCCGGGTTCACCGTCATCGAGCCGCTCGATCCGCTGTCAGAGGGCGACCGGATCCAGACGCTGGCTGCGCTCATGACCGCCGCCTGTGACTACCAGGACTACGGCCAGCTCACCGCCTACGTGACGCCGACGAGGAACGCGACAGCGGGCCCCGCCGTGGTCAACTCGAAGATCCAGTCGAACACGAAGGTTTCCCAGTACGTGACTCTCGTCGGCCGAGCCGGTTCGACGGTCTCGCTCGGCACCACGCTCATCATCCCCGTCGACGACTCCGTCATATATGTGCGGCCGCTGTACGTGAGCTCGTCACAGAACCCGTACCCGCAGTTGACCCGTTACATCGTCGTCTACGGCAACGATGTCGCGATGGAGGACACCCTTGGTGCCGCTCTCGCCGATGTCTTCGGCGCAGCGACGAGCAGTATCGGAGGCCCCACCGGCCAGATACCGGCCCAGGTCCGAGCCCTGATCGCGAGTGCGCAGAGCTACTACGAACAAGGGATCGCGGCACTTAGGAGCGAAGACCTGACGACATATTCCGCGGACATGAAGGTCGTTGGCGACCTGGTTGCAGAGGCCGAGTCCGACCTGGCGAAGAGCAAGACACCGACCGCCGTCAACGCGATCAAGGCGACGCGCTCGCCCGCTTAGGGTCCACGTATCATTAACTCGCGCGTTGTAGTCTTGCGGAGTGGAGGTGAGCGAGAAGGGACTTTCGGACTTCTTCTCGGTTGTCGGGCCCCTCTTGGACGAGCGGCAGCGGCGCCTCGTGGCCGGAGCAACCGCGCGACTTTTGGGCAGAGGAGGCTCGACGGCGGTGGCACGGGCCGGCAAGATGTCACGCACGACGGTCATTACGGGCACCAAGGAGATCGCCGACGGCAAGACTGCCCCGAGAGAACGGCTGCGACGCCCTGGCGGAGGACGCCGAGCGAACATCGACAAGCAGCCGGAGCTGCTGATCGAGCTTGACGATCTCGTCTCGCCCGAGGCCCGCGGAGACCCGATGTCGCCGTTGCGCTGGACCTCAAAGTCGACCTACAGCCTGTCGAGGTCACTAAAGGAGAAGGGCTTCGCTGCCAGCCCCGGCCTTGTCGGCCAGCTCCTGCACGAGATGGGCTATAGCCTTCAGGCCACGTCCAAGCAGCTCGAAGGCACCCAGCACGCGGACAGAGATGCCCAGTTCCGCCACATCAACGACACCGCCGTCGCCTTCCTGGCCGAGGGCCAGCCGGTGATCAGCGTCGACGCGAAGAAGAAGGAGCTCGTCGGCGACTACTCCAACGCCGGGCGGGAGTGGCAGCCTAAGGGGAAGCCAACGCGGACCAAGGTGCACGACTTCATCGACCCCGAGATGGGAAAGGCCATCCCTTATGGGGTCTACGACCTCGGCGCCGACGAGGGTTGGGTGTCTGTCGGCGAGGACGCCGACACCGCCGCCTTTGCCGTCTCGACGATCGAGCACTGGTGGGCCCAGATGGGCCAGGCCCGCTACCCGCAGGCCACAAAGCTCCTCATCTGCGCCGATGCCGGTGGCTCGAACGGCTACCGGATACGGGCCTGGAAGCTGCAGCTGGCCAAGCTGGCGAAAGAGACGGGCCTCGAGATCAGTGTCTGCCACTACCCGCCGGGGACATCGAAGTGGAACCGCATCGAGCACCGCATGTTCAGCTTCATCACCATGAACTGGCGGGGGCGGCCACTCACGAGCTACCGCGTGATCGTCGAGCTGATTGCCAACACCACCAACACCAAGGGGCTGAGGGTGAACGCCGGACGGGACGAAAACTCCTACCCGAGAGGAGTCAAGGTCTCCAACAAGCAGATGGCGGCTCTACCCCTCGTCAGGGACGAGTGGCACGGCGAGTGGAATTACAAGCTCCTGCCCGAATCGTCCAAGTAAATGCTGCGCATGCCCTTAGGGACCTGACGGCGGGGTTATCAGGGTTCCTTGGTTCCAGCCTTGGTCATATGGCATGCGGTACCTCGGTACCGAGACGTTCGCGATCGGCGCGGAGCTGGGCACGTCTGTCGAGGCGTGGCATTTCGGCAGGTGGCTCGACCTTCCTGAGCACCGCGGGCGGAGTTTGAGCGCGGCCGAGGGCGTGGCACACCGCTGGGCGTGAGGGCAGGTGCGCGGCCGGACGGCGAAGGCGACGGGGTTGGCGAGGCTGATAAAGTCTCCTATTACCGCCGCGGGGTGGAGCAGTCAGGTAGCTCGTCGGGCTCATAACCCGAAGGTCGAAGGTTCAAATCCTTCCCCCGCCACTAGATAATTCGGATTTCTGCGCCCTCGTGCGCATGCCCACTCCGCTGACCTGCGGGTTTGTATTCGCTAGTTGCGGTTATCCACAGGTTTATCGGGTGAGTTTCTCGGTGGGTTATCAAAACTGCGTTATGCACGCTACGCAGGGGTGGCGCGCCGCCACCCCTGCAACACGCTGCGGGTTTCGGTAATTTGTCCCGGCTGAGTCCGAGGTGCCCCAGGCTGCCCTACCGCAGCCCTACGCAGCTGCCTAATCAATTGGTGAGGTACCGGCGGGGTACTGCGGGCATCCGATCGGCCATGGGACGTCTTGCGGCCGTTCTCGAGGACGACGTCGAACCGCTCGAATCTGTGCACCCCGAGACGCGAGCGCTCTACGAAGCGCTCATGCGCCGTCGGCGTCCCGGTTCGCCACCGGAGGCGATGGCGCCCCGGCGCTCCAGCGGTTCGAGCGCACGGCCAGCCCGTGGCGTTCGCGAACCGCGGGACGGCAAACCCGGCGCCGCGACCGACCTCTACGACCACAGGCGCCGTTTCGACCACCGCCCTTAGGCGAGCCGTGGCCGGCGCGGGTGTAGGGCTCGCGGGGACCCACGTGTTCGTTGGCCTGAGCTTCCGGTGCCGAGTGTGTGATCGCCGGCCGTTCGATCGCCGGAGGTTCGCCCGCACTTGCTCGAAATGCCGAGACGAGCGCCGCTCTCGGTCTCCCGAGGTGGCTCGGCGTCCTCACGCCACAGGAAACCGCGCAATTTCTCCTCCTGTGAGTGTTGCTGTGAGTAGTCCTGTGAGTGTTGCTGTGAGTCCCTGGGCGCAACATCGTCGTCGTCCCGCAAGAAAGGAGCGACGAAAATGCGCAACGAGGAACCAACCCGCACTGATCCGCCGCCGGGCTTCACCGGTGATCTCGCAGCTGACCTCGGCGCGTCGCTCGGGTGGCTGTGGGCCCACCCCGAGCGGCGGCTCGAGGACCCGGTCGAGGACCGCTCCGGGGCACGGCGCGAGCAGGAGCTTGCCGCGGCGCTCTCGCGTGAGTCCGAGCTCGCGGAGGGCTTCGCCGACGCGCGCTTTCTGCTCCTGGTCCACCAATCGTGCCTCTTAGAATCGCGACCATCGTGTGGCGTAGAGGCGGCCTCAAGGGTCGAGAGAGACGGGCCGAGCGCCAACTGCTGCGCAGTGACGAGATGCGTCACTGGTCGCAACTGGCACGGCGCCAGAAAGCACGGCGGACGCTGTCGATCGCCATCCTCGGGATTCGTGAGCGATCGGACCAGACGAAGCAGGGGGCGAAGGACGTACTCGCCCTGGTTGCCAGCGCCCTCACAGGCGTCGTCGTCGCACTGCTCCTGGTCGTGGTCGTCGAGGCCATCGCCACCCTGCTCAATCACTTCTTCCACTCGGGATCGCTGTTCCGGCCAGTGTCGAGCAGCAGCTACGAAACGTTCGTTGGTGCCGCAGTCGGGGCACAGGCAACCTTCCTGGCCCTCTTCTTCACCACCGTCGGCGTCATTGCCTCTACTGCATATGCGCGCGTGCCCGGAGAGATCCGCCAACTCTTTGTGCGCGAGCGCACCTCGACGATCTACGTCTGGAACGTCGCCTTTGCGCTCGTGGTTGGCATCACCCTGCTGGCCCTACCCGTCGTGTCGGGTTACCAATTCCGTGCCCTTGTCGTCGTTCTCTTCGCGCTTCTCTCCCTCTTCTCGGTCCTCAGTCTCGTCATCCTCGGTCGCCGCCTCTTCAACTTCTTCGATCCGTCAGCGCTCACGGAGCGCATCTATCCCGAGTTCGTCCGTGCTGTTCGCGGTGCTTCAGCGGCTGGCGAGCACGTTCCGGACGATGTCGATCAGAAGGCCGCTCACGATCGAGCTGCCCGGTTCCTGAGGCGATACGAGCAGCTTGTCACCCTCATTACGGCACGAGAGATCCAGGACTCGACTGCACCACAGAAGGTCGCGTATCAACTCCTGGGCTGTTGGAGACTGAATTCGGCCCTCAAGTCCTCCATCCCTGCAAAGAGCGAGTGGTTCCATCGGACGCCGTCGCATCCCAACTGGCTCACCATGGAGCACAACCGACTGAGCACCGCGCTGGAGACCCGCACGGGCATCCAGCCAACCCTGGTGCCCGATCCACTCTGGATTGAGCGCCGATTCTCGTCCCTTGTCGGCGCACTCCTCCCGTCGCTGGGTACGACCAACGAGTGGGGCCGCTTGATCTCCGTCATTAATGCAGCCAACGAACTGATCTTCGAGCTTGCCAAGCGCCTGCAAGTTGAGGAGGCATTTCTGCTGCTGAAGACGATCGGAGAGTACCGCCGGACTGTTCTGGTCGATGCCGAGGGCGCGACAGACATCTCCGGCGACCGGAAGATGCTTCGGCTGGCGCTGGCGGAACGAGAGGTTCTTGGATTCACGTCGCTCTGGCTCGGCCTCGCTCGGCCGTTCGAATTCCTGAACCTTGAGAACCTGACGGCTAGGTTCGACACCGCCGTCGAGAGCTTGCCAAACGCCTACAAAGCTGGCGCCCCGCGGGATCTCCTCAGCCTCTTCGAAGACATTGCGAGTGGGATTGCCTTCGAGCGCAAGGTTGAGCACGAGCGGATCACTCCCGACTGGTGGGTACACCACCTCTGCGGACGTGTCTACGCAGCGACCATCAAGGACGCTGTTTGCACGTTCGTCGACGAAGTTGAGGCCACGCTGGTCACGCCCCTCGTAGCCGAGGTCGACTCGGATCCGGAGACGACCGCTGTCCGGATCTTCGACCTGCTCGAACTGCTCCACAAGATCGAGTTCCACCTACAGACCGTTCACGCTGCCCTCGACTCGTTGCAGACACTGCGTCATGAGCCGTCCGCCGACGAGCTGTGGCCCGATGCGGTTCTTCCCGACGACAAGCCCCGAGCACTAGAGGAGCAGCTGCTCGTCAAACTGGGGACCGCAGCGGTTGGGCTTCCGTCGACTCCCCATGACGAGTCCACGCCGGACCTCTTCGGGCAGGCGTACCGCCGCCTCTTTGATGCAACGTTCCATGCGATCGTTGAGGGCCGCGACGAAATCGCACGGCAACTCTTCCCGATCACGATTGCCATCGCAGACCGAGCACGCCAACGGCTCGTCCACGACCTCGCGGGAGAGAGGATGCGCCAGCAGGCGATCTTCGGCACCGAGCCCCTTGTCGACATGATGGAGTTGAGTGGCTACGCCCTCCTCATGTGCTTGGTCTCCGACGCCGGCATCTGGCCGACGGTTCGAGCCGTCTGGGACTCCATCCTGGACGCGGGTACTGCTCCCGAGCTGGCACGACAGCTGACGGCTGTTCTGACACTCCAGGAGAACGTGTTCGCCCTGACCAGCGGCGGGGTGGGCCGAACCAGTCGGCAGATGGAACTGACACGCATCCTCACGGCCCGAGGCATCGTGGGTCAGGCGCACTTGTGGGGCGAGCCGCACACTGAGCCGCACCACGACCCGATCGTCGCAACGTTCGCACCGGATGGCTTGATGGGCATCCATCACGACCTGGCCGACCTCTTCATCGTCGAGTACCTCGCTCTTCGCCCAGACCTCGCTGGCCTGGAGATTCCAAGGGGAGCGGAGATGCTGCGGGAGTCCATCGAGCACCAACGTCGACGAGCCAGGCCGCCGGTAGACGACGAAGGAGGGACCGCCGGTGATGCATAGAGATGACCGCCTGCGGGGCACCCGCCGCTCGTACACGTACTACCCGATGGATGATCCTGTGCTCACCGAGAGGATGCAGGCCGCCGTTCCCGTCGAGGGGTACTACACCTACCTCCTCTTCCAGGACTTGGATCACGTCTTCCCGTATGGCTTCGGCTGGACCTCTCCTCGTGTCCAGATCGTCGGACCAGATGCCGAACATGCCTCGCCGCTCATCGCAGCGGCCCTCTCGGAACGGTCCTTCCCGTCCCTCGACGACGGGGTCCGGAAGTTCGTCAGCTCCACCGCCCAGTACCTCGTGTTTGGTGGTCCCTGCACGTACGAGATCGACTACCTCTACCCGGCAGATACCGACAGCGACGATGAGCCCGCCGCCTTCGGACTTGAGCTGATCCAACCAGGGACGTTGGGGGCATTGGATGGTGCACCGATCCAATACGTGCTCCCGACCATCTCCGAGACACGTGACTCGACGGGTCTTTCCTACGTGACCCTTGACCCATCGACACTCGTGGTCTTCACGCTTCCTGCGGACTTGGTAGCGTCTGTCCGGACACTGATTGAGTTCCTGATGACTGCGAGTCGTGAGCAGGGGAAGGAGTTTGAACTCACACGGCAATCCATGACGGAGACGACGCCCTACAACTTCTCAGCACACCTGCGCGAGAAGGGAAGGCTCTTTGCCGAGGTCACGCAGCCGATTGGGTGGAACGTTCGAGATCTCTTCAAAGATGACCAACTGGAGCCATTCTCCGTCTGGCGCAAGATTCGCTTCCTTGAGTTCAAGGTCATGGTGCGCGACAGCATCATCGAACAGCTCAACACTGCCATCGGGCAGGTAGGGAAACGGATGGGATTCTCGGCGAGTATCGAGGTCACTGGCGTGCCGACCCTCAGCGACGTTCAGCAAGCCAAGGATGACTTTCGTAACGGGGTTCGTGGTCTGGGCGCCCTGGCAACGGCAACGATTTAGCCGAATGGCCGAAGGCCCACCTGTATATGCCAGTCCGTGACAGCGCGGACGCTGTGGCGACACGAGGCGTTGAAGTATTCGAGCGGATCGCCAAAGAGGGACGAAAGTACGGGGTGTCTCTTCTGATCGTGAGCCAGCGTCCAGCGGATGTCAGTAGAACCGTCCTCAGTCAATGCAACAATTTCATTGTCCTGAGGCTGACGAATGACCAGGATCAGTCTGTGGTTCAGCACCTCATGCCAGAGTCCATGGGCGGTCTGACGGCGATACTTCCGCTTCTGGACGTGGGCGAGGCACTTGTCCTTGGTGATGCGGTTGTCCTACCGACCAGAATTCACATTGATCCACCACAGATCAAGCCGGATTCCGCCACTCGACAGTTCTGGACGGAGTGGGCAGCGACAGAGGCGCCGAGTGCAGCGATCGCCCTGGGTGTTGAGGCCATGAGACGGCAGAGCCGACCCTCGACGTAGCCGAGTCGAGGTCAACTACAGCGACTGCGAGCCCGCGTTTGCCGGGCTTCGCAGCACTGGAACCTTGGGACCC
The DNA here is from genome assembly GCA_963807575.1 of uncultured Acidimicrobiaceae bacterium. Taxonomy (GTDB): domain Bacteria; phylum Actinomycetota; class Acidimicrobiia; order Acidimicrobiales; family Bog-793; genus Fen-455. The sequence continues at coordinate 24,037 of CAWECD010000001.1, read as the reverse complement.
GCTCTCCTCCCGACCGGTGTGCAGAGGTTCGACCTCCTTGTCCTGACCTGCTACCCGGCCACGGCGAACACCGGTGTCGTACAATCGACCCATGTCTACCTGGACCTTCCCTGTGCCTCAGCACCGAGGAGCGGCGCCTTCCTGTGCCTGAGATGATCTCGGAGCCCCAGCATGCGGCCGACGAGGCTCCAAACTACGGTGGCGCAGATCACCCAACTGACGAGACAACGACAACTCCCGGGTCAATCTTCGACGACGTTGAGTCCAAACTCCGGGTGGCATCGCCAGATGAAGATACCCGAACCCTGTGGGCTGATATCCGAGCGGCCTTCGACGAGGGCGGTCCCAGTGCGGTCAGGGGCGTGATCGATGACCGGGTACGGCAATCGAGGCTCGCAGTCGAGAAGGACTTGAAGCAAACACGGTCTGTCACGAAGAGCACTGCTACAAGGAAGAAGGCCAGTCCTACGAAGAAGGTAGCTGCTCGCAAGAGGACGACAAAATGAGTTCACAGAAGCTCCGACTCGTCAGACTGCGGGCAGAAGGTTTCCGGGGCATCTGCGACCCGCTCGATATCGACTTCCACCAACAGACGACCGTGCTCTCGGCTCCCAACGGATCGGGGAAGACCTCGATCCTGGGTGCCATTGAATGGGCACTCTTTGGTGAGCTGCAATATCAACCCAAAGAAAATGCAACCAACGACGAGCTTGTCAACATCCGCCACCGAACGCAGGTCGCCACTGTCACCGTTGATCTCGGAAATGACGACGGGATCGTATCAATCACCCGATCCAAGAAGGCAGGCAAGCGTGCGGCGGAGGCAATCGTCCGGCTCCCTAATGGCGAGGAGTACATCGGCGCTGAAGCGAACACCGCACTGTTTCGAGTGCTCGGCCTGACCTTTGAGGACTTCTATCGTGCGGTATACCTGCATCAGGAGAGCATTCGTGGTCTCTTGACTGACGACCCCAGAGTGCGCAACGAAGCATTGGACCGACTGTTTGGTGTCGAGAAACTGCGGGACATGCTCAAAGCTTTGTCTGGTTCAACCAAGCCAGTCCGTGACGCTCTCGATAAGTTGGAAAAGAGTAAGAGCACTGCTGTCGCTCGGCTGACCGGCGCAGTCGGGCAGGTCGAAGAGCAACGACAGCGTGCCCTGGATGATGCCAGGAAGAAGGGCCTGTCCCAAGCTGACCTCACCTTTGGCGCCATCAGTGAACTGGCACGGCAGGTGACTGACAGTCTGACAAAGCTGGCTGCAGCGACGGACGCAGTGATCAAAGAGCAGTCAGAACCAGCAGATATCGATGGCGTCGATAGTTACAGCCGGAGGGTCACTGAGGCAATCAAGGTCATCCGACAGACAGCAACGAATGCAGCCATAGCGGCCAACACCTCGAAGGAGATCGCCAACGTCGATGGGGCGTTGACCACGCTGCGCAGAGTCTCTGGCCTTCTGGACGGTGTTGGCGATAGCTTGACGGAGCTACAGGAGACGTACGGCAGCCCCAATACTCTTGATGAACAGAAGGCGACGGCTCAGGCAGCGGTTCAGCGGTTTCAAGAAGCGCAGGAAAAGCTTGGCATATCCGAACGCATCGTCCAGGACACGCTTGCTTATCTGCAAGCGTCATTAGACGAGAACAACTGTCCAGCCTGTGGACAGGAAATTGAACGTGATGAGCTGATCGGTCGTCTTGAGGGCCATCTCAGCAGTGATATTCGCAGCGAGATGCAAGCGGCTCGAACGGCTCAGAGCGAGCAGCAAAGACGGATCGGTGACCTTGATGCTGCCATCACCAAGAGAGATCGGTTGCTCACAGACAGCAAGCAATACAGCGAGCAGATGGCGGAAGCTCGTCTTGCTGCCCGTGCGTTCCTGCCAAGCGACGTAGCCGACGACGACTTGCAGGATGCGCTAGACGCTCAAAAGGGCAAGCTGTTTCAGCAAGCTTCAACCGTTGATGCGGAACGAAACAAACGGGAAGAGGAAATCGAAGCCATCCAAACAATCATGGGACGGCTGAGGGAGATTGCACGATTTCTAGAGTTGGACATTAACTATCAGGAGGCGTCCTCACGGCTCGGTAATCCCGACGAAGACTCGTCGATCGCTGAGCAGCAGATTGAATCTTTGAGCCGACTTGAAGGCGGGATCCGGACGATTGCGGATGTCGTCACAGCCGAAGCAAGCACGAGGGCGCGTGATGCTGTGGATAGCGCACAAGTGGAGATCGCAAAGCTCTACAAGGAACTGTGCAATCATCCCTACTTCGACAACATCCAGATTTCCGTAGAGAGTCAACTGCTTTCGGGCATTGAACGCAATAACTACTTCATCCGTACGCACTCGTCGACGGATAATCGCCAGACACTTGCAAGCTCACGGTTGTCCACGGCACAGATGAACTGTGTTGCGTTGAGTGTGTATCTGGCTCTGGGCACGCAGCTACAGCACAACCTTGGTTTCGTCATTCTCGATGATCCCAGCCAGAATCTCGATACCGAACATAAAGAGGCTCTCGTCGGCATTCTGTCTCGCCTCGCCCCCCAACTCCAAGTACTCGTCGGTACGCAGGATTCGGAACTGGACGAGTTGATAGGAACTTCTGCGGCCAAGGAGTCGTTCCACCGCAGGCGTCTGGCGTGGTTTCCCCTGACCGGCTCAGCGGTCGTCGCTGAAGATGGGTGAAGCGAACGGAGACCGGGGTAGTGTCAACCGGACGATCTACCAGTTGGATTCGCTGTACAAACGCTTGAGCCCCCAGGAGTTTGGGCGGGTTATGCAGCAGGTGCTTGCGTGCGGGTTCGAAGCGGCCGGCTTTCATGTGGTTGAGAATGCCGTCGGCGTGCCCGACTTCACGGCCACTTCTCCGATGACTGACGGTCATTGCGAGACCATCGCTGTGGAGGTCAAGACGAGCGACAAGACGAAGATTTCGTTGACGCAGCGTGAGCTCGACGGAATTCGTACTCCAGGGCGGACGGGTGTGTTGGCCGTACTGATCTTTCCGGCGATGAACCCTGGCTGGCTGTTGATTCCGGCGGACAGTGTCTCTCCCCGGTCGTGGGAAATACGTCACCTGGGCATGAAGCAGCGTGTGGACGTCGGCTTCGACGTTGACGACATGTTCCATCGGATCACGGCAGAGCTTGAAACCCCCTTGGCACCCGGAGGGTCAGAGTTAGAGGGGTGGATCAAGGCCCAGCGTCACGCCTTTCTTGCAAAGAATTCCCGGCAGGCCGCGCAGTAGAACTCACCACTCAGCCGACAGGGCCAGCAGACCGGAGTTTGGCGCGACTTGGTGCTTGCCGAACCTCCACAGGCTTCTGACCTGCTCGAACTGTCCGTCGGATGACGTGTTTGTGGTCGGGTGTAGGGGCGAAACAGTCCATCATCTGCTCGCCCGCTCCCGGCATCTGCGCTGCCCTTCCTGCTGGGAGAAGACGCCCACGCAGTTGCAAGAGGTTCGGCGTCAGCGCGGACAGGCGATCTCGGTAGCTCGGGCGGCTCGAGAAGCCTGGAGAGCAGAGCATCCCGACGCCGTGCTCGACCGGGCCGACTTCCTCGCCATAATCACGCCGAAGCTGAAGGAGCTTCCGCTCCGGCAGATCATGCAGGCGGCCGGTGTGACGAAGGCAACGGCATCCGGGTACCGCAACGCGAAATCGGTCCCGCACTCCTCGTACTGGCCGACTCTGGCCGAACTCGTGGGTGCGAAGGTCGCACCCTTCGACACAGTCTCCTGAGGCGCCTGGCGACCCTGACGCCGGACGAACCCGTCGCGACCATCACCGCTTCCCTATCCTTGAGCCGTCTAGACGGCAACGGAAGGGGCGCCGGCGATCGTGCCAGTCGTCATCGAGAACCCGATCCTGAATTCGGCCTACGCCGAGCCGACGCGCCACTTCCGCTTCGATGACGATGGCATTACCGACGAGATCGCCGAGTCGCGCCGCCTCAGCTCCTACTTCGTTCCGATCCCAGCGGCGCGACGTCGCGGCGGCCAACAGGCCTTCGACACCGAGTGGACGAAGGACCGGGTAGCCGAGAACGAGACGGTCAACCGGATCCGCGATCTGGTGGCGCACTGGCGAGGCCAGGGCCATCCGGGCGTCACTCCGACGACCCGCTTGTTGCTCGAGCACTGGCGAGAGCCTGAGAGGGACAACCGGCTCTTCTTCTGCCAGGTGGAAGCGGCCGAGACGGCGATCTACCTGACCGAGGCGGCTCCGAAGCTGGGAGGGCAATGGATCGTCAACAAGCTCCGGGAGGACGCCGAGCGCCACAACCCCGGGCTGTTTCGGGTCGCCCACAAGATGGCCACCGGAACCGGGAAGACCGTCCTAATGGCGATGCTGATCGCTTGGCAAACGCTCAACAAGGTCGCCAGCCCGCAAGACGCCCGCTTCACCGACGCCTTTCTCGTCGTGACGCCGGGGATCACGATCCGGGACCGGCTCCGAGTGCTTCTTCCGTCCGATCCCGGCAACTACTACCGCGAACGTGACCTCGTGCCGGCAGGCCTTGCTGACCAGCTCGGCCGAGCGCGGATCGTCATCACCAACTTCCACGCCTTCTTAGCGAGAGAGACTGGGATTGGCAAGGCCTCGAAGCTCACGAAGGAGCTCCTCTCAACCGGCAACGGACCGAGCCCGTTTACCGAGACGCCCGCCCAGATCGTGAACCGGGTCTGTCGCGATCTCGGGAGCAAGCGCCAGATCGTCGTCCTGAACGACGAGGCGCACCACTGCTACCGGCGCCGTCAGGAGGACGAGGCGGAGGACCTGAAGCTCGCCGGGGAGGATCTCCGGGAGGCCAAGATCCGAGAAGAGGAGGCACGGGTTTGGATCACCGGGCTCTCCTCAGTGCAAGAGAAGATCGGCATCAAGACGATCTACGACCTCTCGGCGACGCCATTCTTCCTCCGAGGTTCGGGATACTCGGAAGGCACCTTGTTCCCATGGGTAGTGTCTGACTTCTCGCTCATCGACGCGATCGAGTCAGGCGTCGTGAAGATCCCGCGAGTCCCTATCGACGACAACGCAATGACTGGGACGACGGTCACCTACCGCGACCTTTGGATTCGGATCCGCGAGGCACTTCCGAAGAAGGGCCGGCGCAGGAGAGGCGACGACGACGGCTCGGTCGCGCTAGACGAATCCGCCCCACCGTCGACCGCGCTCAGGCTTCCGACCGAGCTACAGGGAGCCCTGCACAGCCTCTATGGGAACTACGAGAAGGCCTACCGTGCCTGGGAAAGCTCCGAAGACGCTCGCTCGGCCGGCTGGACGCCGCCGGTGTTTATCGTCGTCTGCAACAACACGACGACCTCGAAGCTCGTCTACGACTACGTGGCCGGTCACGCGAAGGAGCTGTCAGACGGAACGACCGTGGCGATCCCCGGTGAGCTGGCCCTCTTCTCGAATGTGTCCGACAGCAACTTCATGGCGCGACCAGTCACGATCCTTGTTGATTCCGCTCAGCTCGAATCCGGAGAGGGCATGTCGGAGGAGTTCAAGCGCCTCGCCGCGACCGAGATCACCGAGTTCAAGGCAGAGTACGTCGCTCGCTTTCCCGGGCGCGACGTCGAGGAGCTGACCGACGAGGATCTGCTTCGCGAGGTGATGAACACCGTCGGCAAGCCGGGTCGTCTCGGCGAGGACGTGCGCTGTGTCGTGTCCGTCTCGATGCTCACCGAAGGCTGGGATGCCAACACCGTCAGCCACGTGCTCGGCGTGAGAGCCTTCGGAACCCAATTGCTCTGCGAGCAGGTCGTCGGCCGAGCACTTCGTCGAAGAAGCCATGCCACCGACGAGGAGGACCACTTCTCGCCCGAGTACGCCGAGGTGTACGGCGTTCCTTTCTCGTTCATCCCCGCCGCCGGCTCGGTCGGCGAGCCGAAGATACTTCCGCCGCCCACTCACGTGCGTGCGTTGGACGAGCGTGCCGAAGCCGAGATCACCTTCCCACGGGTCGTCGGCTACCGGTACGCGTTCGCCGCCGACCGCCTTGACGCCCATTTCAAGAAGGAGTCCATGCTCGTCCTCTCGGCGGGCGATGTGCCGACGACGACCGACCTCGCCGGCATCGTCGGCGAGACGGCTACACACACGCTCGACGACCTCAAGAGCAAGAGGGAGCAGGAGGTCGCCTTTCGACTTGCTAAGCGCCTGCTCCAGCTGAAGTTCCTCGACTCCGGCGTCGGTGGTGAGCCTGCCGAGGAGATCTTCTTGTTTCCACAGCTGCTCGCTCTCACACGCCGGTACATGGCCGAGAAGGTGCGCTGCAAGGACGACGCGTTCGTCCAGATGCTGCTTCTCCATCGCATTGCCGACGATGCATGCGATCGCATCTACCGCGCCATCGCCCGTCACCGGCCCGATGGACCGGACGTCGTCGGCGTGCGGCCTTCGCTCCACCCCTTCGCGCCCACTGGCTTGACACGCTTCGTGAACTTCGACTCGCGAAAGGACACCTACCGGACGGGCGAGAAGTGCCACGTGAGCCACGTCGTCTGTGACACGGGCTCATGGGAGCAGAAGCTTGCCCGCTCACTCGAGGAGATGGACGAAGTGCGCTACTACGTAAAGAACGAGCATCTCGGCTTCGCCATCCCTTACAGCCTTGACGGCGAGGAACACAACTACCTCCCTGACTTCATCGCCAGAATCCAGGACGGGCACGGAGACGACGACCTGCTGAACCTGATCGTTGAGGTCTCCGGAGCGGGCCGGCGGGACAAGGCCGCCAAAGTAGCGACGACTCGAACGATGTGGGTCCCGGCGGTAAACGGGACCGGAGCATTCGGCCGGTGGGACTACATCGAGGTTAGAGACCCCTGGGATGCCAAGGCTCTGATCCGCCGGCATCTCGCTGCAGCCCAGCCCGCAGCGCTCGTAGGAAAGAGGTAAGCCATGCCACCACGACGACGGGCAACCTCAGGGGTTGAGGTGGAGGCAACGCGTCACCAAAACAAGCGAGCCAACATCCCGACCACCGAGCTTCGTGACTTTGTGACGGAGGCCGATCTCTCGCCGACCAAGCTCCGTTACCCCCGCGACCCGAGCCTTGACCCACAACTCGTCTGGAAGGGCAAGGACGAGCAGAACGGAGCCGACCTCGAAGTACCGGCAGTCCCGATCTACGTGCAGGAGAAAATCGAGCCGAAGGTGCTCGTCGAAGACTTGCGCCGGCGCAGCGCCGAGCAGCGAGAGACTCAGGAGCTGCAGCTCTTCTCTGACTTCGACGGGCTTTCCTTCGAGGAGAAGATTGACTTCTACCACCACGAGGCGAACTGGTCGAACCGGATGATCCTCGGGGACTCGCTCCTCGTCATGGCGAGCTTGGCGGAGAAAGAGGGGCTCCGGGGCAAGGTCCAGATGATCTACCTCGACCCGCCCTACGGCATCCGCTTCGGGTCGAACTGGCAGGTCTCTACCAGACGACGAGATGTTCGCGATGGCAAGGACACCGACGTCACGCGGCAGCCCGAGCAGGTGAAGGCGTTCCGAGACACCTGGGAACTTGGCATCCATTCATACCTCGCCTACCTCAGAGACCGGCTGGTCATCGCTCGTGACCTGCTCACCGAAAGCGGGAGCATATTTGTCCAGATCGGTGATGAGAACATTCACTTGGTCCGATGCATCCTCGACGAAGTCTTCGGTAGCGAGAACTGTGTCAGCCTCATCACCTTCCGTAAGACGAGCAGTGCGTCAACGGATGAGCTCGCCGGCATTTCCGACTACCTCCTCTGGTACTCGCGTGACCGTTCCCAGCTCAAGTACAGGCAGCTCTACTACGAGAAGGAGGTGGGTGGACTCGGCGGCGGTCAGTACACCTGGGTAGAGGAGCCTGGTGGTGTTCGGCGACGAGCTACGAAAGAAGAACTCGCATCTCCGCCTCGAGAACTCAGATTCTTTCGGCCAGACCAGCTCACCAGCCAGCGTCCTGCGCAAGGCAGCGACGTTCGCAGCTTCCACTACGAGGGCCGCGACTTTGAGCCCGGTCGAGGCACGTTCAAGACCGATGCCAAGGGCCTTCAGGCGTTGGCGGCGGCCAACCGACTGCTACCAATTGGAAACACGCTGACGTTCGTGCGATACCTCGACGATTTTCCCGCCTTCCCCCTCACGAACTCTTGGACTGACACCGTTACCTCCGGCTTCTCTGAGGCGAAGGTGTACGTGGTCCAGACCAACACGAAGGTGGTGGAGCGCTGCATTCTGATGTCAACCGACCCGGGAGATCTCGTACTCGATCCGACCTGCGGGGCTGGGACGACCGCGTACGTGGCCGAACAGTGGGGCCGCCGCTGGATCACGATCGATACGTCCCGAGTTGCGCTTGCTCTCGCGCGGACACGGCTCATGTCGGCGCGGTACTCCTACTACCTGCTGGCTGACTCTTCGGAGGGAGCAAGCAAGGAGACGGAATTATCAGGCGTGCGTACGACTGAAAGGGCGAGCAACAACGGGGATGTTCGCAGAGGCTTCGTCTGCCGCCGAGTGCCCCACGTCACGCTGAAGTCGATCGCCCAAAACATAGAGATCGGAGACGGCATCAGCCCAGGCGAGATCGAGGCCAGCTTTGCCCGTCACGGCGAAAGCGAACTCCTCTTCGACCAACCCTATGAGGACTCGAAGCGAATTCGTGTCTCGGGTCGGTTCACCGTCGAGAGTTTGTCGCCTCATAGGGTGCTCGACCCAGCCTCCGAGCGGCCAGTCGGTGAGCTGAACGCCGACATCGAGAAAGCCGACAGCTATGTGTCCATGATCACCGACAACCTGCAAAAGGCTGGAGTCCAGAACACCATGCGAGGCGAGCGGCTTGTCTTCGATCGCCTCGAGCAGTGGCCGGGCGAGTGGCTCAACGCGGCGGGCGACTACACGGACGCTGAAGGTACTAACCGACGTGTAGCCGTTTCGATCGGCCCCGAGCACGGCACTGTCGGCCCGGTGCAGGTGAAGGAGGCTGCCAAGGAGGCGCTTCGAGGTGTCGGCTTCGACGTGCTCATCGTCTGCGGCTTCGCCTTTGACGCGGCCGTCGGTGAGACGGGCCGCGAGTTCGGCAATCTCACGGTGCTCCCGACCAAGATGAACCCCGATCTCTCAATGGGAGCCGGTCTGTTGAAAAAGACCGGCTCGGGCAATCTCTTCATGGTCTTCGGTGAGCCCGACGTGCTCGTGAAGACGGAGGATGGTGATGTCACGGTAGAACTCCGTGGTCTCGACATCTATGACCCGACGACGGGGGAGGTGCGCTCCTCGTCGACTGAGGACATCGCCTGCTGGTTCATCGACACCGACTACGACCAGGAGAGCTTCTTCGTACGACACGCCTACTTCACCGGCGGTGACGACCCCTACGAGCGGCTCCGCCGGGCGCTGCGAGCTGAGATCGACGAAGCAACTTGGCAGAGCCTGTATTCGACCGTGTCCCGCCCGTTCCCGGCTCCTTCGACCGGCAAGATCGCCGTGAAGGTAATCAATCACTACGGCGACGAGGTGATGCGGGTGTATGACGTTGGGTGAGCCTTGGAGCACATCCCGGCAGTGAATGGCTCTATTCTCCAATCATGTCAGGACAGCTGACCTGCGGAAACTGTGGGCATTCGTGGTGGAGCAACGCCGGCTCCGCACGCACTCGTTGCGGAGCCTGTCGGAGTGTCGTCTACGTGCCGGCACACGTGCGCAACGGCAACACGGGTGACCATGCAGATGACTGGCGAGCCGATGGCGAGCAAACGGAGTACTCCGGAGCCACAGTCCTCGTCGTCATTGGGCTCGTGGTCGTCGCCATCATCGCTGGGGTCGTTTGGCTCCGACATCGTCGGGCTCTGACGTCCACGGAGCCCGATGGCACGACCCCACTTGTCATCGGCGCCGTCACCCGATGGTCGTGCGGGCATGAGGCCGGACTTTCCCAACCGCTGGCTCCCGGTGTGCCGGTTGCTGCGGCTGCCTGTCCCGTCTGCGGCAGTGCGGGCATCGTCGGCCAGTATGAGGACGGCCGGTTCGTGCCCTTCCGCTTGTAGCCCATGTGCGCCCGTGTCCCTACCCGGGGCGCAGACCCGCCCCAACGACTACCACCAGCCAGCTCCCGCGCAACGTGGGCGAACAGGGCATGCCCATATAGCGAAACGGACACGGCCTCGCCGATGAGTCGCTCTCGACTGGTTAGGCAGGTAACCTGCGGTCGTGCGGCCACGACAACGAAAGCAGCGCATCGGTCGTCGCCTACTCACGATCGGGCGGCTTGAGGGATGAGCACCAACGGCCCCGATGACGAACGCCAGAAGCTCATCTCGTACGCCCTGCGACACCCCCGGGGCCGCTACGAAAGCGTCCGCACGTCGCAGCTCTCGGGAATTCCTCGAAGCACCATCTACGAGTGGCGACGTAGCGGGGTCTTTATGCCGGACTACGACCATGAGAGCCCTACGGCGTGGTCCTATCGCGATCTCGTCTACTTGCGGCTTCTTGCCTGGCTGCGACAGGGCGGCATGGAACGCCACACGGCGGCCGATCAAGTAAGGAACGTCAGGAACGAGATCGCTTCGGGTCGAGGTGTCCGGTACCTCCACGCAACCAGGACCGAGCTTCTCGCCGACGAAGAACGGATCAGCCGCACCACTGGGCAGAGCCTTCTTCCGTTCGATGATCTATATGGCCTGCTTCGGACGTTCGATTTGGAAGATCCGGTTAAGGAACTTGCTCACGGAGAACTGCGGCGCCTATGGGCTCCCGACTTGGTGACGCCCAGCTCGTTTACTTTCATCTCGCCCTGGGTGATGGCGGGTGACCCCTGCGTGACTCGCACTCGCATCCCGACGGCGTCGGTCCACGCGCTTCGTGAAGAGCGAAATCTCAGGAGTGGCGACATTGTCGAGCTGTACGCAGGTCTGACCATAGAAGCCGCCGACGACGCTTACCTTCTGGAGCGGCGGCTCCGCGGCTTGGAACCCACCGACGTCGCCGCGGCCTGAGCTCAGGCTCCTGCTCGATCAAGGATTCCCGAATCCTCCGGGGTTTACGGTACGCGCAATCGATCGCACTCTCGAGGTCGTGTCGCTCTATAAGTTCGACCGGACCCTCGCCGAGACGAGTACCCCGGATTGGGTCCTCTATTGCCGAGCCGCCGAAGCGGGATTCGACGCTCTGGTTACGAGGGATCAATCCCAGATCAGCCAGCCGGTCGAGATGTACGTGCTGTCACGGCTGCACCACTTCACGATCGTCACCTGGAAGAAGTCCGTGGAGGATCCGATTCGAGAGTGGGGGCAGCTGCTCGCCTATCTGCCGGAAGTCAAGAAACTTCTTCAGCGAGGCGCCATGGGTGGCACGCGTCCGGGCGCGATCCTTCTGCCCGCTCCGACGCTCGGTGCGCAGAACGTGGTCCGCGCAGCCAACGCGCTCGGAATCGCGGCTCGTCGGCGGCAGATCTCACACAAGCAGGCCATTGACGAGGCCAGGGCCGAGATCCGAGATTGGCTGGAGATGACGTCGAGAAGCGCCTCCGAGTTCGATCGCGTCCTCGGCTTCGAACACAGGGACTGATCGCCCCTCCAACCACTCGCGGCGCCCGGCCCGTGCGTCGCCATCCGGTCCCTTTCGCCCGCGCCTTTTCACCTGTCCGCCCCGTGCGGCCCCGTGTGCGCCCCGGTGTGGCGATTGGCCCCAGGTGGTTGCCGGCACCCCATCTGTGGTCTGTCCGTACCTGAGCGCCCGAGACGGGCCGATCCTCGGGTCTGAGCTCGACCCATCCCGTACCTCCCTCGGCTGCGGCCGGAGGGCGGCTGGAGCCTCAGGCCGGCCCGGCATGCCCGGGCCCCGAGGTGCCGGCGGGATCATCCGAGCTGCAATGAGACGGGGCGGAGTGCCTCGGGAGCGTTACCCCCCACGTGCCGTGGCGGGCGGGTTGTCCTCCCTGGTCCCGCCAAGTGTAAACGCTGATCCAAAAGGGGAGCACCTGAGACTCAGAACGCGCTGATCGAAAAGGGGAGCACCTGACCATCCCTGGTCTTGCTCGCCCCAGCCCTCAGGCTTCTCGCCTGGAGCTGGGCGAGGAGACGGGAGAAGGGTGCACACCGACATGGAGATGTGGACAGAGATCCGGCGCAAGGTGCTCGTGGAGGGCGCTTCGAAGCGTTCGATCCGAAGGGACTACCAGGTCAGCGCTCGGACACTCGAGAAGATCCTGGCCAACGCCGAACCGCCCGGCTATCGCCAGAGGACCACTCGCCCGAAGCCGATGCTCGGTCAGTTCCTTCCGGTGATCGACGAGATCCTGGAGTCCGACAAGACCGCACCGCCAAAGCAACGCCACACGGCCAAACGCATCTATGAGCGCCTCAGAGACGAATACGGCTACATGGGCTGCTCCTCCCAGGTGAGAAGGGCCGTGTCCAGGTCCAAGCACTACTCCAGGGAGGTCTTCGTCCCGCTCTCGCACCCGCCGGGACACGCCCAGTTCGACTTTGGCGAGGCAACGGTGGTGATCGCGGGCGTCGAGGTGAAGGCGACGCTGGCGGTGATGACGCTTCCCTACTCGGACGCCTACTTCGTCTCGGCCTATCCCCGCGAGTGCACCGAGACCTTCCAGGCAGGCCACGTCGCCGCCTTTGAGTTCTTCGGTGGCGTGCCTGTGCGCACCAGCTATGACAACACCTCGATCGCGGTCAAGAAGGTGATGGGACGCGAGCGCGAGCTCACCACCGAGTTCCTGCGGCTCGAGAGCCACTTCCTCTTCGGCCACCACTTCTGCCGGGTCGGGCGGGGCAACGAGAAGGGCCACGTGGAGACCCACGTGGGCTATGCGAGGCGGAACCTGCTCGTCCCCGTGCCGAGGTTCTCCTCTTTCGCCGAGATGAACGAGTACCTCGCCGGGTGCTGTTATGCCGATCTGTTCCGCCGGGTCCGGGGAAAGCCCGAGACGAAAGCAGAGCGCCTCGTTATCGACCAGGCCGCCATGTTGGCGCTCCCGGCTGAGTCCTTCGAGGCGCGAAGAGTCGAACAGCGCGGAGCGAACTCACTGTCGCTCGTGAGATTCGACCGCAACGACTACTCGGTGCCGACTGCCTTCGCCCATCACGACGTCACCGCCCTTGGCGGGATCGAAGAGGTCCGCTTCCTCGTCGGCACCGAGGTCGTGGCCACCCACCCGCGATGCTGGTCGAAAGAGCAGGTCAGCTTCGACCCCTGCCACTACCTGGCCCTCTTGGAACGAAAGCCCGGTGCCTTGGACGTCGCCCGCCCGCTAGAGGGCTGGGAGCTCCCCGAGTGCTTCTCGGTGCTTCGCCGGCGTCTCGAGGCCTACCTCGGCTCGGCGGGGACCCGTGAGTACATCAAGGTGCTTCGCCTCATGGAATCGGCGACGTTAAAGGAACTGACCGGAGCTGTCGAACAGGCGCTCTCGATCGGGGCGACCGGTTCGGACGCCATCGGGCTCATCCTCTCCCATTCAAAGGAGACCCCGGTCGGGCTGTTCAGCCTCGACGGACTCCCGCACCTGAAGGCCGTCGCCGTCGAGGCCCCCGACCTCGGGGCCTACAGGGCGCTCACCGAGATCGGGGCCTGAGGCCCACGCCCTCGGCGCAGATCGCGCCGATCAAGAGAAAGGAAACACCACCGTGAAGAGTTTGGAGACCAAGTCCGTCGTGTTATTGCACCATCACCTGAAGGCCCTCCGGCTGCCGACCATCGGTGCCGAGTGCGAGAAGGTGGCCAAACAGGCGGCGGCCGACAACGTCGACCACCTGAGCTACCTGTTGCAGCTCTTGGAGCTCGAACTGTTGGACCGGGAGAAGCGCTCAGCCGAACGACGCCTCAAGGCAGCACGGTTCCCGACGCTGAAGACCCTCGAGAGTTTCGACTTCGCGGCTCGCCCGTCGGTCAACAAGATGCTGATCGCCGAGTTGGCGCGCTGTGAGTACATCGACAAGCGCGAGAACGTTATCATGGTGGGCAACCCCGGCACGGGGAAGAGTCACCTGGCCACGGCGCTGGCCGTCCAGGCCTGCCACAAGGGCTACAAGGTCCGCTTCTTTCGCACCACCGAGCTCGTGACCGCCCTGATCGAGGCAAGAGACGAGCGCACCTTTCTCAGGCTCAAGAGCCAGCTCGCGAGGTTGGACCTCCTGGTCCTTGACGAACTCGGCTACGTCCCGGCCTCCAAGGTCGGCGCCGAGCTGCTCTTCGACGTCATCTCGACCGCCTATGAGCGCACGAGCCTGATCGTCACGAGCAATCTCCCCTTCGAGTCCTGGACAGAAGTCCTCGGCTCCGAGCGCCTCACCGGGGCGACGCTCGACCGGCTCACCCATCGCTGCAACATCATCGAGACCAAGGGCGAGAGCTACCGGCTCCAAGACGCCAAGGCTCGAACCCGACGAGCCAAGCAATCAATCGATTCCTCAGGCAGCCAGCCTGTGGACCAAGCTCCGATCACCAAGTAACTTCAAGCTCAAAGTGCTCCCGTTTTCGACCGGCGCGCGCTCCCCTTTTCGATCAGCATTCACACCCGCTGAGCGTTGGGCGCTAAAGGATTCGAACCCCGATGCTGAGCGGCACACCTGGCATTCTCGGCCCCGGGGCCGCGCTCGGTGCGCCTCAGGCGAGGCTGCTCGCTGAAAGCGCTTCGGTCACCTGTCTCGGCGGCCCACGTTTGGTGCGCCGAGGGCGGTCCTATCTACCTCCCCGCAGACGACTCGGGACCGGCGAGTACGGGTTCCCTTCCAACCACAGCTCAGTCCGCCCGGTGGCTGCCCCAGGAGGCGACGACCTGGCGTCCACTGTGCCACCATCTCGCCCGGCACCCGCGGGTCGTGTGTTTGTGCCGAGCGTGCACCGCCTGAACCTGCGACACCGGCGGTTACAATCGCTAGTCCACGCGATGTGAGTTTTACCTGCGGACTCATCGAGACCTGTGGATAACTCCCGTGTGGTCGTCGCACTGATCATGTGCTCACAGCACTGCTTGGTTTTCGCGGCTCCGGTACGGACCATTTGCGAGGAACGGTAGGTAAGGCGGTAGTCACAGGCGGCAGCGTCTGGGCGATCGCATCGTCCACCCATGACGGAGGTCCGCAGATGCTCTCGCAACATGAAGAGAGTGCCACGCCCAGAGCCGACGAGCCGGTCCGAGCCGGTGCCGTAGACAGGCCCTGTCTTCGTGTCGCGCCCTGGCTCGATGACCTGATCGACGAGGTCGGCCACGACCCACGATCGGAGTACATCGAGACCTTCTGGCGCCTTGTGCCCAACCAGCCGTCACCGCAGCGTCCGCGTCTCAGCGCCTCCCGCTGCACCCGCCGATCCCGGCAGATGAGCCGAACAAAGGGGCCGTCCGCACCGAAACACACGACATGCAAGGTCCGACGTGACTGACCGCTGGCAGCAACCGCACCGCTTAGTCCGCGTCCTTGGTGGCCGTTGGACTCTTGCCGTGCTCGCCGAGCTCGCCGAGCTCGCCGATGGCGGTCGGCGCTACCGGGACATCCATGACGCCTTGGACGGGATCTCCCACAAGGTCCTCACCGACACGCTGCGGCGCGCGGAGCGGGACGGGCTGATCAGTCGCCACCTCGATCCCAAGCGGGTCGAGACCGCGACGCTGTACCAACTCACGGATCTCGGCCGTTCCCTCGATGAGCCGCTCGGTGCGCTCGACCGATGGGCCGATTCGAGCTGGCGCTCCATCGAGGATGCCCGGCTTTTATGGGACCGACGAAGCCACAAGGTCCGATCAGACCAGTCCGACTTCTCTCACACCGCAGTGCGAACGGGTACTTCGAAGTAAGCCAGCTCTCTTTGAAGTGCCATTTCCCCTGGTGTATTGGTGGAGATTGTCGGATCAGGAGGTTCTCGACCAGCTGATCCTGGGTTACCGAGGACCATCGGTCGAAGGGAGGTCTTCACCTATGCAATTTGGTCGGCGAGGTATTCGATCGGCATCGATCGCCGCCACCTTGAGCCTGTCGCTCGCCTTGTCCGCTTGCGGCAGCACACGCAGCGGCTCCCCTTCGACGACGGGCACCAAGGCACCGATTGCCTCGACGAGCATCCCTGCAACGTCCACGACCCTCGCCCCAACGTCTGCCGCCGTGCTTCAGGCCTACCGTGCCGGTTGGGTCGCTTACGACCAAGCATTGGCGACGGCCAACGCCTACGACCCGTCTCTGGCGGCGACCATGGTCGACCCGTTGTTGCAGAAGGTCCGGCAATCTGCTTGGTGATCGGAACGACGGGATCGTCGGGCGCGGGAACGTCGAGCTTCATCCGAAGATCACTTCACTCACGTCGACGACCGCCACGGTCGTCGACTGCACCTACAGCAGCTCCGAACTCGTCTACGCGACCACCGGCAAGCCGGTGCCACCGGTGACGCCCCCGGAGAATGACGGGGTGCGGTCGATCTTGGTGCTGTCCGGTTCGACGTGGAAGGTCTCGCAGCAGTCGGTCACGGAGGGGCAATGCCCAGCCGGTTCGTGATCCCGAGGCTCGGCATCGTCGCGTTCGCGGCGATCGTGGTGCTCGGCGTGACGTCGCCGGCCTGGGCGGGTGACGGGTCGGGTGGGTACTCCAGCACGAGCGACAGTGCGTCGGCGAACGGGGGACAGCTCACGGTGCAGGCCGGAGGGACCTACTGGACCCCGCCTGCGGGCTCGAGCTGGGCCAAGCAGACCGAAAGTGACCCGTCGCCGGGCAAGCCGGACCCCAACCAGCCCTACGACTGCACCTACCAGGTCCTCGGGTCGAGCGCCACGCAGCTGCTCGGTGCAGGCGGGCCGACGCCGGGCCAGTGGGTGATCCCAACCTGCGCCGGCCCCGGGACGATCAACCCGATGCCGCCGATCTGGGTCACCAATGCTCAGCCCGTTGCGGGCGCGGTCCAAGTCGATCCGGTGGTGGTGGCCGACCAAACCATCCAACAGCTGCCGCTCGGGTCAGCGACGATCAAGATGGCACCCCCGGCCGGCTCAGAGCAGCTTGTCGGGGTGGCCACCTGGCTCTGGATCGAGCCGGGCGCCTGGCAGACCCTCACCGCGACAGCGAGCGCCGGGACGGTCACCACGACGGCGACCGCGACCCCAACCAAGGTCGTGTGGGAGATGGGCGACGGCAGCACTGTCACCTGTGACGGCCCGGGTACCCCGTACGACCCGAACGACCCGAACGCGACGACCGGCTGTTCTTACACATGGACCCAGGCGGGTAGCTACCAGGTGAGCGCCACCATCTACTGGTCCGTCTCCTGGACGGCGGTAGGCGCCCCGGGCGGCGGGAACCTTGGTCTCAAGCCCGGCCCGACAGCCCAGATGGCGGTGCGGGTGACCGAGTCTCAGGCGATCAACACGCCGATCTCTGGCGGGAACTGACAAAGGCCGACCGATGACGAGCATGACCGCGCCAACCCGGACCAATGGCACCAAAGCACTCAGCGGTGCCCGGCCCGCCGGTGCGCGCGGTCGACCGGCCGCTCGCCGTCGCCAGCTCCCGCTCGTGGTGGTCGGGGTGCTGCTGGTGATCGGCGGCGCCCTGGCTTTCGCCGACGCTTCGTTGCATCTCGGCAGCCGAGAGGAGGTTCTGGTTGTCTCCGAGCCGCTCGCTGCGGGTCAGGTCATCACGTCGAGCGACCTGGAGACGGTGCGCGTATCGACCGGCACCGGCCTGCAGGTGGTCCCGGCCGTCGAAGAGGCGAGCGTCGTCGGCGCCCCGGTGGCGGTGCCGCTCGTAGCTGGGGCGCTGTTGACCCGCGCCGAGGTGGGCTCGACCGCTCCGGTCGCCTCCGGGTCAGACGTGGTGGCGGTCGGGTTGAAGGCCGGCCAGTATCCGCCGGACCTCGCCCCCGGAGACCGGGTCCGGGTCGTGCCGGTCACCTCGCCATCGTCATCCTCGCTCACCCCTGCCGGGAGCCCGGTTTCGGCCACGGTGCTGGCCGTTGACGTCGCGTCGGTTGAATCGGACAGCCCGACTGTGTTCTCCCTTGAGGTGTCGAGGAGCGACGCGGACGAGGTGGCGGCACTCGCAGCCGCCAACGAGGCGAGCCTTATCCAGGTCGGCTCTGGTGCCGGGTGAGGTGAGGCTCCGGTGAGCGTCGTGGCGCTTGGTGCGGTCCGCTCGTGTGGGGTGACGACCCTGGCGTTGGCGTTGGCCGCTACGTGGCCGTCGAGCCGCCGGGTGCTTCTGGCGGAGCTGGACCCTGCGGGCGGGACGCTCGCTGCCGCGTCGGGCTGGCCACCCGAGCCAGGACTCGTGAGCCTGGCTGCCGCGGCGCGGCGGGGCAGTGATCCCGAGCTCGTGTGGGAGCACTGCCACGAGCTGGCGGACGGGACGGCGGTGCTGGCCGGGCCGGGCTCGGCGGACCAGGCCCGTAGCGCCCTCGGGATGCTCACCGGTCTTCTCTCTCGCCTCGGTGAGCTGGCCGCCGACGTGCTCGTTGACTGCGGCCGGCTCGCCGGTGCATCTCCGAACCCTGTGCTTTCGGGTGCCGATCAGGTGGTGTTGGCGGCCCGACCGCGCCTCGCCGACCTGCACGCGCTGGCGAGCTTTCTCGAGACCAACCCAATCCTCCGACAAGACCCGCGCCTGGTGCTCGTGGGCGACGGCCCCTATCCCGACCAAGAGGTGGCCGAGGCGCTCGGCGTCGAGGTAGCGGCCCGGCTGCCCTGGGACCCCGACGCGGCGGCGTCGCTGGTATCAGTCCCGGCCTCGGCTCGGGAGCTGCGAGTCGCGCCGCTCGTGCGAGCCGCGAGGACTCTGGCCGACCAGCTGAGCGATGACAAGACGAGGACCGACACGCTGGAGCGCGCCGAGACCTCACCTGCCGCGCCGTCACGGATCAGGGTGATGCGGGCCTGGCGAGCCGAGCCAGCTGCCCGGTCGACCAACGGCTCGGCACCCGAGGAGGTGTCCCGGTGACGAGCGATGTCGCGCTCGTGGCCGATCTGCGGTCCGAGGTGCTGGCCGCCCTGTCGGAGAAGGAGCGTGCCTTGCACGATGGCGGCCGGCCGGGACTCGGGACTGGTGACGAGCAGGCGCTCGGGCGGCAGCTGATCGCCGAAGCGTTGGAGCGCCGCGCCCGGGAGGCGCTCACGGTCGGGACCCCGGTCATGACGAGCGACGAGGAGGACGACCTGGCCCGGGCGACCTTCGACGCGCTGTTCCGCCTGAACCGGCTCCAGCGGCTGTTGGACGACCCCGAGATCGAGAACATCAACGCCAATGGCTGTGACGTCGTGTGGGTCCGCTATGCCGACGGCCGACGGGAGCGAGTCGGGCCGATCGCGGACTCGAACGAGGAGCTGGTCGAGATGCTGCGCACCGCGGCGGCCCGCATGGGGATCGGAGAGCGCCGCTTCGACCTCGGCTCGCCCAGCCTGTCGTTGCAGATGCCCGACGGCTCGCGCCTGTTTGCCCTCATGGCCCTCGCCGCCCAGCCGTGCGTGTCGATCCGCCGGCACCGCTACCTGCGCGTCACGCCCGACGACCTCATCAAAAAGGGCACGCTCGATCTGGCGCTTCGCGAGTTCCTCCGCTCGGCGATGGCGGCCAAGAAGTCGTGCATCATCTGCGGCGGCATCGGGGCCGGCAAGACCACCCTGCTCCGGGCGATGGCCGCCGACATCCCACCGACCGAACGGCTCATCACCATCGAGGACTCCTTGGAGCTGGGCCTCGAGCGCTTTCCTGATCTGCACCCAGACGTCGTCGCGCTAGAGGCCCGTGAACCCAACTTGGAGGGCGAGGGCGGAGTGAGCCTCGCCGAGCTGGTCCGCTGGGCGCTTCGCATGTCACCGGACCGGGTGATCGTCGGTGAGACCCGCGGCGAGGAAGTCCTCGCCCTCTTGAACGCCATGAGCCAGGGCACCGACGGGTCCATGGCCACACTGCATGCCTCGTCCTCCAAGGGGGCGTTCTCCAAGCTGGCCACCTATGCGGTGCAGGCTCCCGAACGCCTCCCGCTCGAGGCGACCAACCTCCTCGTGGCCAACGCCGTCCACTTCGTCATCCACCTGGCCCAGGACGGCGACCGGCGCTTCATCTCCTCTGTCCGCGAGGTCGTCGATGCCGAGGGACAGATGGTGGTCTCCAACGAGGTCTTCCGTCCCGGCCCCGACGGCCGGGCCGTCCCCGGAGTTCCGCTACGCAGTGACACCCTCGACCAGCTCGCCGCGGTCGGCTTCGACCCCGGCCTGCTGGAGCGGCCCCAGGGCTGGTGGGAGCAGTGACCGCGCTTGCTGGCCTTTGCGGAACGATCGTCGGCCTCGGCTTGGTGGTCATCGTGGCGGGCCTGCGCGGTGTCGAGCTGCCTCGCCCCGTCAGGTCCGTCGGGCGCCCGCGGGCAGAACGGGCCACGCTCCGGATCGGGCTGGCGGTCGGCGCCGCCGTGCTGGTCGGGGCGGCCACGCGCTGGCCCGTGGGCGCCCTGTGGGCGGGCCTGGCCGGGTGGGGCGCACCGGGGGTGCTCGCCGGCAGCAACCGACGTGGCGAAGCGGTCGGGCGGATCGAGGCGGTGGCCGGGTGGTCAGAGATGCTCCGTGACACCATGGCCGGCGCCGCCGGCCTGGAGCAGGCCATCGTCGCCACCGCGGCGGTGGCGCCGTTGCCGATCCGGGCCGAGGTCGCCACCTTGGCGGTGCGCCTCGAATCCGAGCGCCTCGCCCCGGCACTACGCGCCTTTGCCGACGAGGTGGCCGACCCGACCTGCGATCTCGTCGTCGCCGCTTTGGTGCTCGCCGCCGAGCACCAGGCCCAGCGCCTCGGCGAGCTGCTCGGCTCACTTGCCCAAGCCGCCCGCGACCAGGCCACCATGCGACTTAGGGTGGAGGCCGGCCGGGCACGGACCCGCACCTCGATCAAGGTCATCGTCGGTGCCACCGGCGGTCTCGCCTTAGGCCTCGCCGTGTTAAACCGCGGCTACCTCGCTCCGTATGGCTCCGCCCTCGGCCAGTTCGTGCTGTTGTTGGTGGGCGGCCTGTTCGCGGCGAGCTTCGTGTGGCTGTCGAAGATGACCCGCGCGGCGGAGCCCGAACGGTTCCTCACCGAAAAACTCCAGCGATCACGACTCGTGACGGACTTCTTGAGGCGCGATCGTGATACTCGCCCTCTGCTGCGGCGCCGGGGTCGGCGGCGGCCTCTTATTCATCTTCCGTGGCCTGTACCCGCCCAGGCCCTCGCTCGCCCAGGCCCTCGCTCAGTTACGCCTGGTGCCCGAACCTGCCCCGGTCCTCGTCCCCGAAGCCGACAGCGGCTTCGCCGCCCGGCCCGGCCGGCCTGCGGCCCGTGCTCTCACTCGATCCGGTGCCGGCTGGCTGATCCCCCAACGAGTGCGCCGCGACCTCGCGGTCTTAGACCGCAGCCCCGAACGCCACCTCGCCGAGAAGCTCACCCTTGCTCTCGTCGGCCTCCTGTTCGCGCCGGCCATCACGGCTCTTCTGTTGTTGGGCGGGGCGCACCTTTCCCTGACCGTGCCGTTGTGGGCATCACTCATCTTGATGGTCGGCGGGTTCGTCCTGCCCGATGTGGGCATCCGCGCCGACGCGGGACGCCGGCGGCGAGACTTCCGCCACGCCCTCGGCTCGTTCTTGGACCTGGTCGTCGTCGCGTTGGCCGGCGGTGGCGGGGTCGAGACCGCGCTCGGCGACGCGGCGAGCATCGGCAACAGCTGGGCGTTCGCCTTGATGCGCCGGGCACTCGACGGCGCCCGCCTTGCCCGAGAGACCCCGTGGTCCGCCCTCGGGAGGCTGGGCACCGAGCTCGGGATCGGTGAGCTGTCCGAGCTGGCCGCGTCGGTCGCCTTGGCCGGCACCGAAGGTGCGAAGGTCCGGGCGTCACTCGCGGCCAAGGCCGCCTCGTTGCGTACCCACGAGCTGGCCGAGGCCGAGACCGCCGACCAGGCCGCCACAGAGCGGATGAGCCTCCCCATCGTCATGTTGTTCGCCGGGTTCCTGTTCTTCATCGGCTTCCCGGCCGTCGAACGCGTCCTGACCGGGCTCTGAGAAAGCGATGGGTTCATGAATTCCGAAGCACCATCAAGAAAGAGAAAGAAGGCGACCTGCTGTGTTCCCTGAACTGACCATCCTCAGCCACCTATTCCAAATCCTGCACACCCGATGGCAGGTGCTCCGAGCCGACCCCGAGGCCGGCTACTCGACCGAGACGGTCGTCATCACCGCTTTGTTGGTAGCGCTCGCCATCGGAGCGGTCGCGGTCATCGCTTCCAAGGTGCTGACCACGGCGAACAACATCAACACCGGGAACTGACCGACGCGATGGCGCTGCGTTGTAGGGAGGCAGAGTTCATGTCGGTTGGGCGGGCCTTATGTCGGCCGCATGTCGGTCGGGCGCGGTTCTTGTCGGTTCCGAAGGTCAAATCCCATGAGCGCGCGCTTCGTGGCACTACCGTTGGGACGTGGCCTCGGAGTTCGGCTCCTCGTAACGACCATGGGTCGATCCGCTGCTCGGGTGAGCTTCCGGGACAGCGGTGGGGAGATTATTCACTCCGACCTGTGCTCGGCGTCCTCAGCGGTGCTGGCGGCAAGCCGCCCGTGGCGGACGTTCCGCTGGCATCACGGCCAGGCTCACTTCTCGGGCTGGTACTGGGCGGCCACGATGCGTCGCCACGTCGTCTACGAGAGCCGCCTGGAGCTGGCCAGGTTGCTGCTGGCCGACTTCGATCCGTCTGTGGCTGCTATCGCCGCGCAGCCCTTTTACCTGACCGCGTGCGTGAATGGGAGGGAACGGAACCATGTCCCTGATTTTCTGCTCCTCGGTGGTGATGGCGTGGTGAACGTGGTGAACGTGAAGCCGGCGGGTCACCTCGCTGATCCGAAGGTGGCCGAGGCGTTGGGATGGGCCGGTGCTGTCTTTGCCGAGCGGGGCTGGCGTCACGAGATCTGGACCGGTGCGTCGGCGGTGCAGTTGTCGAACGTGCGGTTCCTGGCCGCCTATCGCGACCCGGCTCGGCTCGACCCGGTGGTCGTCTCGGCGGTGGCCGAGACAGTGGAGGGGCCGGTGCGGCTCTGTGAGATCGAGCGGGCGTGGCCCCAGCGGAGCGACGAGGCGCGAGCAGCCGTGCTGCACCTGGTCTGGCGCGGCGTCATACGGGCCGACCTCTCGGTGCCGCTGTCGGCCGAGACGGTGCTGGAGCGGGTGGCATGAGCGCGTGGACGGTGACTGTCGAGGTGGGGGCGCGCCTTGCCCACGACGGTGAGCTGTGGACCGTCGTCGCCATGGAGGCCGGATGCGTCGTGCTCGCCGGTCCCCGAGGGGCGCGCAAGCGGGTGGTCACTGCCACGCTGCTCGCCGATCCGACCACCCGGGTGCTTGGGGCGCATGAGGTCGTTCCTCCACCGATGGGCTCGGTCCTCGATGACCTGTCCGACGCGGAACGAAAGCAGCTGTCCGAGCGTCTCGGTCATGTCCGCGAGGTGCTGACCGGCTACCGCTCCGGCAGCGCGGATCTCGCCGGGCCAGGCGAGCCTCGATCCGGCTACGACCCGTCGCTTCTGCTGGCGGACCGCTACGAGGTGAAAGCCGCAGAACTTGGCGTTACCGTGCGCACCCTCGAGCGGTGGGTGGCGGCAGTGCGCGAGGCAGGTCCGGTCGGTCTCGTCGACCGTCGGAGTCTGCGGTCGGCCGACCCGTTCGCCGGGGTGGACGAGCGCTGGCTGACGGCTTGCCGCACGGTGTTGGATGAGCACACCGACGCGTCGCGCCCGACCAAGCAGCTGTTGGTCGACCGCGTCGCTGCCCGGCTCGACGCCGAGTTCGGCCCCGGCATGGTGAGCGCACCCGGGCCGAAGAAGGCGCGGGCGGTGCTCGCCGAGCTGACCCGGGGCACGAATGCCTTCGTCGGCGCGACCAAGCAGAAGCGGTCGATCGCGGCGCGCCCAACCGGCGCCTACGGCCGGCTGCGGGCGACCCGGCCGGGCGAGTACCTGCTGTTGGACACGACCCCGCTCGACGTGTTCGCCATGGAGCCGCTCACCCTTCGCTGGGTGCGCCTGGAGCTCACGATCGCCATGGA